>NZ_CP041038.1:0-1152559 GCF_006385615.1 Chlamydophila parapsittaci
ATGCGGGCGTGGGAAGACTTTCTTTTGCTACAAGAAAAAGAAATCGGTACGAGTACTGTAGACAAATGGTTAAGGTCGTTAAAAGTCCTATGTTTTGATGCGTGTAATTTGTATCTTGAAGCTAAAGACTCTTTTCAAGTGACTTGGTTTGAGGAGCATATACGCCACAAAGTAAAAACAAGTTTAGTGAATAATAACGGGAAATTAATTCGCGTTCACGTTACTTCCCTTGATAAAACTACTCCTTTCTATAAAGAAAAGCAGATGCAGCAGGAAAAAACTGCCTACTTTACTATGCAGTATGGCAATGTAAATCCTGAGATGACTTTTGCTAATTTTCTTGTGACTCCTGAAAATGACTTGCCGTTTCGTATTTTACAGGAGTTTACAAAACCTGCAGAAGATGCTACAGGCTTTCCTTTTAACCCGATTTATCTTTTTGGACCAGAGGGGTCTGGGAAAACACATTTAATGCAAGCTGCTGTAAATGTGCTCCGAGAATCTGGAGGTAAGATTCTTTACGTTGCTTCAGATTTATTTACTGAACATTTAGTTTCAGCAATACGTTCTGGAGAAATGCAGAGGTTTCGTTCTTTTTACCGTAATGTCGATGCTTTATTTATAGAAGACATAGAAGTATTCTCAGGTAAAGGAGCTACTCAGGAAGAGTTTTTCCATACCTTTAATTCATTACAAACAGAAGGTAAGTTGATTGTTATCTCGTCGGCGTATGCTCCTGCGGACTTAAAAGCAATGGAAGAACGCTTAATTAGTCGTTTTGAATGGGGAGTAGCTGTTCCTATTCATCCTTTAACGAAAGAGGGATTAAGAAGTTTTCTGATGCGACAAACAGAGCAACTATCTATTCGCATAGAAGACTCAGCTTTGGACTTCTTAATTCATGCATTATCTTCAGATATGAAAGCGTTATTACATGCGTTAAATCTGCTTTCAAAACGTGTTGCTTATAAGAAATTGTCTCAACAACTGCTCTATGAAGATGATATACAATCTCTCTTACACGATGTTTTAGAGGCTGCGGAAAGCGTGCGTTTAACTCCTTCAGGAATTGTGCGCGCTGTTGCTAAGTATTATGGAGTGTCTCCAGAGAGTATTTTAGGGCGTTCACAATCTCGAGAATATGTATTGCCTAGACAGGTTGCTATGTACTTATGTCGGCAGAAATTGTCTTTGTCCTATGTAAGGATAGGGGATGTATTTTCTAGAGATCATTCAACAGTAATTTCATCAATACGTGCTATTTCGCAAAAAGTAGAAGAAGGGGGGCACGACATTAGTATTGCTACGCAAGACTTAATGAAGTATTTAACTTCAGCGTATAAAAGTCTTGAGTTTTTCCCTGAAGAAGAAATCCCTTGCTAGCCTAAACTAACTTTTTCCTCAGAGCGTAGTTGATCATCAAACATGCCATAGACACTAGTGTCAAAATAATCTGTAAAATGAGTGCTACTAAAATTGTAGGCGTTGCGTAATAGCCACTTGTTAATAACAAGCTCATCGAACAGATAGAGACTACTCCTAAAGTTACCCAAAGAGCTGTATGCTGAATCATACGACATTTAGGCTGCCTATCCATACGAGGGCTAGTTCTGCTTACTGTGTCTTGAGAGATTCTAGGTCTTTGATCCCTAGTAGAATCGGAGCTCTTAAAATTGCTCAGAGTAAAGACATTTCTATTTGCTCGTCCAGAGAACGCTCCAAATGCATGTGCTGAGATCATAAGTTACTGAATTATAAAAAATGTAAGAAATGTTTAGCAGATTGTTATTTTCAGATCAATTTGAATACGCATAATTATGGGATCTCAGATTTTTACCCTCAGAGTATTTTCCTTCTTTTGATTCCGATTTTAATTTTTTATAGAGATTCGTTTCATACTCCCTTTGCTTCAAGATATCTTCCTTCTAAGTTCTTTCTTTTTTTTTAGATTTTTCTTATGGAAATACAAAAATCACTTCCCGCTTATTCCTCGATTCGGAGACTTATGAATTTTGATAAGAATTTGGTAAACGTAGAAACAATGAAGCAGGCGATTTTAAATCGTCTGTATTTTGGTGTAGTACAATCTCCGGAATCCGCTTCAGCAAGAGATATATTTACAGCAGTTTCAAAGACTGTAATGGAGTGGTTAGCTAAAGGTTGGCTAAAAACTCAGAATAGTTACTACGAACAAGATGTTAAGCGTGTTTACTATATTTCTATGGAATTTCTACTTGGTAGAAGTTTAAAAAGTAATCTTCTGAATTTAGGAATGCTGGATCTTGTTCGTAATGCATTAGAAGAATTGAATTATGATTTCGATACTTTAATACAAATGGAAGCAGATGCAGGATTAGGGAATGGGGGATTAGGACGACTTGCAGCGTGTTATTTAGACTCCATGGCAACCATGGGAATTCCTGCTTATGGATATGGTATCCGCTACGATTATGGTATCTTTGATCAGAAAATTGTCAACGGTTATCAAGTAGAAGCCCCCGATGAATGGTTGCGTTATGGTAACCCTTGGGAAATATGTAGAGGGGAATATCTCTATCCTGTTCGCTTTTACGGTAGAGTAATTCATTATACAGATGCTCGAGGAAAAGAAGTTGCTGATCTTGTAGATACTCAAGAAGTGCTAGCCATGGCTTATGATGTACCTATCCCAGGATACGGTAGAGATACTGTAAATACCTTGCGTTTGTGGCAAGCACAATCTCCACATGGATTTGAGTTTAATTACTTTAATCATGGGAATTATATTCGCGCCATAGAAGATATCGCATTAGTAGAGAACATTTCCAGAGTGTTATACCCTAATGATTCTATTTCTGAGGGGCAAGAGCTGCGGTTAAAGCAAGAGTACTTTTTAGTTTCTGCAACAATCCAAGATATTCTTCGTCGATATACGAAAACACATATTTCTTTGGATAATCTCCCTAACAGGGTAGCTGTGCAGCTTAATGATACCCATCCTGCATTAGGAATAGCTGAAATGATGCATATCTTGGTTGATAGGGAAGAACTCCCTTGGGATACCGCTTGGGATATGACTACGCGCATATTCAATTATACAAACCATACGATCTTGCCTGAAGCATTAGAGCGTTGGTCTATAGATCTCTTTTCAAGACTATTGCCTAGACATTTAGAGATTATCTATGAGATTAATTCTCGATGGTTGGAGAAAGTCTCTCAAAGATTTCCTGGAGATAACGATAAGCGTCGAGCATTGTCTATTATTGAGGAGGGTAGCGATAAACATGTCAATATGGCAAGTTTAGCTGTTGTAGGTTCGTCTAAAGTTAATGGCGTCTCTGCTTTTCACTCTCATCTTATAAAAACCACATTATTTAAAGATTTCGTAGAGTTTTTCCCCGATAAATTTATTAACGTAACTAATGGGATTACTCCAAGACGTTGGCTCGCCTTATGTAATCCTCGCTTGGATGCATTATTAGAGCAAACGATAGGGAGTGCTCATATTACGGATCTCTCTCAAATTCACAAGGTGATCCCTTTTGCTGATGACGCGAGTTTTCGAGAACAGTGGCATAAAATTAAGCTTAATAATAAGCAGGATTTTGCATTAAAACTTAAAAAAGAAACCGGGGAGAACATAGATCCCTCCTCTATGTTTGATTTTCATGTAAAGCGTATTCATGAATATAAACGGCAGTTAATGAACATTCTTAGGGTGATTTATCTGTATAATGATCTTAAGGAGAATGTATCTTCGAGTATTGTCCCAACAACAGTAATTTTTGCTGGAAAAGCGGCTCCAGGATATGCGTTTGCTAAGTTAGTCATTAAACTTATCAATAGCGTTGCCGATTGTGTAAATAACGATCCTCAGGTGAATGAAGTCTTAAAAGTTCTCTTCCTTCCAAATTATCGAGTGACGATGTCTGAGATGATTATGCCTGCTTCTGATATCTCGGAGCAGATCTCTACAGCAGGTATGGAAGCTTCCGGAACAGGAAATATGAAATTTGCTTTAAACGGTGCCCTAACAATAGGAACCATGGATGGAGCAAATATAGAAATGTCGGAATATATTGGTAGGGACAATATGTTCATTTTCGGTTTGTTAGAAGAAGAAATAGCCAAAATAAGGCGAGAGTATTACCCACAGGCTATATGTGATAACAATCCCAAGATTGCTCATGTGTTAAAATTACTAGATCAAGGATTTTTCAACACTTCAGACAAAGAACTATTCAAGCCTATAGTACATAGATTATTACATGAAGGTGATCCATTCTTTGTTTTAGCGGATTTAGAATCGTATATTAAAGTTCATGAATCTGCGGCTACCTTATTCCACAACACAGATGAATGGGTAAAGAAATCGATATATAACGTAGGCGGCATGGGCTTTTTCTCTAGTGATAGAGCTATTGCTGACTATGCCAGAGATATATGGAACGTTCCTACAAATCATAAATCTTAAGAAAAAGGCGCTGCTAATCCAATATGAATGACTTTTATTAGCAACGCTTGTTGTTGTCGAAAAACGCGAAACTTTTAATTTAATAACAGGATAGAAGGAGCTTCTAAGATTTTCTGCAATCGCTTCATAAACATTGCGGCTGGATATCCGTCAATTACACGGTGATCTATAGACAATGTCAATATACACGTAGAACCAACTAGAATTTCTCCATTGATTACTATCGGCTCTTCCTGAACACTACCCACAGCAAGAATAGCTGCTTGAGGGGGATTGATAATTGCTGTGAATGCTGTAATTCCTGTCATGCCTAAATTGGAAACGCAGAAAGACCCACCTTTATACTCTTCCTCTTTTAAAGATTGAGATTTCGCTTTAGAAGCTAAGCTTTTAATCTCGGCAGAAATCATACCTATGTTCTTGCGATCAGCACAGCGTACAATAGGAGTAATCACTCCATCAGGAATAGCCACAGCTATCGAAATATCTATAGTTTCAAAACGTACAATTTTATTGTCGACGCTATTGAAGCCTGAATTTACTTCAGGAAACTCTTTTAAAGCTAGGGCGCAAGCACGAACAATACAGTCATTAATAGACAGCTTAATTCCTTGGGCCTGTAGTTCCTTAAGCAGGGCGAGCAACGGCGAAGCATAAACTTTTTGTGTTACATAAAAATGTGGAATAGAGGCTTTCGCAGCTTGTAACCTCTGTGCAATGATGTCTCGAATAGGAGAAAGAGTTTCCTCGTGATAGGATCCAGGATGCACTTCAGGAGCTTCAGGGTAACCAAAACCTGCAATACCTTTGGTAGGAGCTTTATCCAGGTCTTTTTCAACAATACGTCCGCCAGGACCGCTACCTTTGATTCCAGAAATATCCAGGTTTTTTTCCTTCGCTACACGTTTAGCTAGGGGAGAAATGGGGGATTTTGAAGAATCTACTTTTAAAGATAGAGGTTTAGACAGGGGAGGTTCAGGTTTAAATTGAAAGGCTAACTGCATGGGGGCAACGGATGGTTGCACTTTCGTGACTTCTTCTTCCACTAGTTGAACATTTTCTACAGGAAGTTCTGGCTCGGGAGTTTTAGGAAGGATAGTGTCTAAGTTGAAATCCTCATCCTTTTCCGAAGATATGACAGCTATAGGTGTGCCTATGTGTACTTTTGTTCCCTCTTTAACAAGACAATCCCGGAACCAGCCTTCTTCATTTGCCGTATGCTCGAGTACAGCCTTATCTGTTGATACTTCTAAGAGAACATCACCAAACTCTATTTTATCGCCATTGTTCTTATGCCATTTTACGATAGTTCCTACTTCCATGGTGGGAGAAAGTTTCGGCATTTTTAATAGAGAAATCACAAATTTACCTCATGATTTTTTCGATAGTGTCTAAAATACGATTCACATTGGGCAGAGTTGCTTGCTCTAATGTCTTGTTGTACGGCATAGGAGTTTCTCTTTGGCACACTCTTAAAGGAGGGCTATCTAGGTAATCAAAAATATGTTCTGTAATTTCCGTAATGATTTCCGCAGAGATCCCTGCAAAGTAATGACCCTCTTCTACAACTATACAATTTCCTGTTTTCTTTACTGAAGAAAATATTCCAGAGATATCTAGTGGCTTAATTGTGCGTAGATCAAGAATTTCTATAGAAAGACCATAACGCTGTTTAGCAACCTTTACAGCTTGTTTTACGATAGAAACCATTCGACCGTAGGTGATAATTGTTAAATCCTTACCCTCTTCTACAACTCGAGACTTCCCAATAGGGATTAAGTATTCTTCGACGGGGACTTCGCATTTGAGATTATACTCTAACTCATTTTCTAAGAAGAGAACAGGATTGTCATTTCTAATAGCAGATTTTAATAGTCCTTTAGCATCATAAGAATTCGATGGGGCAATAACAATTAAACCCGGGATATTAGCATATAGGGCCTCAACACAATGAGAGTGCTGACAAGATACTTGTGCTGCAGCACCATTAGGACCACGAAATACGATGGGAACTGAGAAGATTCCTCCAGTCATATAATGCATTTTTGCAGCATGTGAAATAATTTGATCTGCAGCTACTAAAGAGAAATTCCAACTCATAAATTCTATAATTGGACGCAAACCGGTTAATGCCGCTCCAATCCCTATACCAGCGAATGCCGCTTCACTAATTGGTGTATCAATAACTCTTGATGATGACCACTTATCTAAAAGGCCTTTTGTAACTTTATAAGCACCGTTATATTCAGCGACTTCTTCTCCTAGTATACATACATTAGGATCCCTCGCCATCTCTTCATCAATAGCTTCTCTAATAGCTTCTCGGATTTCTAATGTAACATACTTAGGCATACACACCCTCTTCTAATGTGGCAATCGTGGGTTCTGGATCTGATTTTGCTTCAGTAAAAGCTTTTAAAACCTCGTTCTTACATTCTTCACGTAATGCTTGAAAACTTTCTTCTGAGATTACTCCCAAGTTGATCAGCCATTTTTTAGCGAACATGATAGGATCTTTTTTTATAAGGCATTGCATTTCTTCTTTACTTCTATACAAGTTGGGATCAGAAATGGAGTGTCCTCTAAATCGAGAACATAAGCATTCAACAATGACTGGAAGCCGCGTTTTTTGCATGTACTCATAAGCTTCTTTAAAGCCTAAAAGACAATTGAAAAGATCAAAGCCGTTTAACGTGAATGAGCGTATACCGTAAGAAGCCCCTTGGGATTCTCCTATCGGTTGTTTTGCAATAGCACGATTGAGAGCGGTCCCCATGCCCCAGCCATTATTTTCTATAATCAGCATTAAGGGGAGGTTATGTAGAGCAGTAAAATTCAATGTTTCGTGAAATACTCCTTGAGCAACAGCTCCATCTCCAATGAATCCTAGGGAGATCTTATCTTCACACCGATATTTGATAGCGAATGCCGCTCCAGCGGCTAGGGGAATTTGACCTCCTACGATTCCAAATCCTCCTGGAAAATTCGGACCACACATATGCATGGACCCGCCTCGACCTAACGCGCAACCGGTTTCTTTACCTAGTAATTCTGCTGCAAGGGAGCGCAAGGGGATATTCAGTAATATGGCAAGAGCGTGACAGCGGTAGGAAGAGAAAAACCACTGATCTAATCCTGTATTAGCCAATGCTGCGGTCGCAACCGCTTCTTGACCACTATAGGAGTGGTAAAAACCACCAACTAAACCTTCCAAATAAGCCTCTTCTCCTCGTGTTTCAAACTCACGAATGAGTAGCATGTATTTCAAGAGTTCTACACAACGAGAGGAGCCATATATATCGATAATATTTTTTACAGTTGCCTCATCAGATTCTTGAGAAGCGATATTGTAATGAAAAGCGTCGGGCATATCTTGATACGAGAGTTGCGTCAAGGATTAAGTTCACTCTATTATAAAGTCATGGATTTGAAAAGACAAGACCAAAAAAGTAATTAAGTTTTTTAAAAAAAGAAAAATCTTTAATATCTTCCCATTTGTGTATTTCTGACCAAGAAGTAAAGGACCGTGGACACATGGACGTTTTTAGCAGACTAAATCGTCAGAATCATTTTTATGTGGAACAGATAGATGGTGTCATGAGAGATCCAAATTCTCCCAGTGACAACGACAATAAGAAAGATAATGAACTCAAGAAAAAATTATTAACTATAACTAAACGGGTTGTTGCCTCTGCTCAAGAATTTCAAGATGGGAGAGAAGGTGCTAGTAACTATTTAAAAAAAACGCAATGGATGCCCTATAAAAACGAGGAGTTAGAGGAAACAAAAGAGCTATTTTCTCTACTTACTTCCATGGATAAGAAGTTAGCTCAATTATTTTTTTATCTTCCCTCTTGTGGAATAGAGTGGGAGGATTTTGTAAGTTCAGTTGAACAGATTGAACAGAACTATGGCTTAGGCGGAATATTATTTTCTTGTGGTTCTTTTGAAAAGCAATGTAGGTATGTTCGTGATTTCAATAAGTCTCAGATAATTCATTTACTTTTGGGATGTACTATTCCTCATAGCTTGGAATTTTATTTGTTGGAGCGGGATTTATCTTTAATGGACTGCAAAAATCTTTATGAGGTAGGAATTGGTTTAGGAGAGCTACTTAAAGATTATGGGGTTATGATTTCATTAATCTTTCAAGAAATAGTCAGTATGGATATGACCAACTATTCTGAGTTGCTCAGGGGACTAAAATATTCAGGTAATATACAAGGAAAATTACATCACTGTGATTGTTCTCCTACGACAACCACACCAAGTCCCATAGCTTTACGTTATAGTTTAGCAAACACGATACGAGGTTTAGCTATTGACGTAGACTTCTCAAGATTGAAATTTATGGGATGTTCTATGTTGACGAATGTTGAGAATACAATAAAAGCACTGAATCATGGAGTCGAGTGCTTTACTTTTTCTAGTCTTAAAGAGCTTAAGAAGGGAATTAAAGTACTAACTCAATTAATTACCACGGGTCAAGTAAGTCCAGCAATTGTCAATAAAAGCGTGATAAAAATTCTTACCTTGAAAAGACGCTTTAAATCTATACATCTATAATTCTATGAAGGGGTTATTTGTAATTCTTCAGATTGTGCAGATAATCCCTTAACTTTTTCTTCTAACATTCCTAAACGTTCTTCTAATTTAGGTAGGCTACGGATTTTAGCAACTTGACGATGAATTTCTTGATATGGACGAGCAGGAGCTCCTCCATAGATACCAGGAGAACTTATAGATTTAGTAACTCCTGTTTGAGCCATCATAATTACATGGTCTGTGATTGAAATATGACCTGTAATTCCTGTTTGCCCTCCAATAATCACGTGGTTACCAATTTTTGTAGAACCAGCGATTCCTGCTTGTGCAACAATCATGCTATGCTTCCCAACTTCTACATGGTGAGCTATCTGCACTTGATTGTCGATTTTGGTACCTTCACGTATGATGCTATTTTTGAAACGACCCCTATCTATGGTAGTATTCGCTCCTATTTCAACATCATCTTCGATAATCACTTTCCCCAAATGCTTAAGATGTTTATGCCGGCCAAAAGCATTGGTAATGTAACCAAAACCACATGAACCGATAACAGCACCAGGTTGGACGATCACACGCTTACCCATCTCTACACGTTCGCGAATTACTACTCTAGGATGTATTAAGCAATGTTCTCCAAGAGTAGAATACGCACCTATAACACTACCAGTCCCAATGTAGGTAGAATCTCCAATACATGCGTGTTGGCATATAACAGCATAGGGCTCTATACAAACATCCTTGCCTATGGATGCTGTTGGATGGATAACAGCTGTAGGGTGAATTCCTGGGAATCCTGAGTCAACAG
The DNA here is from genome assembly GCF_006385615.1 of Chlamydophila parapsittaci. Taxonomy (NCBI): domain Bacteria; kingdom Pseudomonadati; phylum Chlamydiota; class Chlamydiia; order Chlamydiales; family Chlamydiaceae; genus Chlamydia; species Chlamydophila parapsittaci. The sequence goes on from NZ_CP041038.1 coordinate 9,810, forward strand.
GAGAAATGAATAATTCGATACATTTCTGGAAAGCTATAGAAGGGAATTCTGAAACTATAAGGAAATTCTTATTTAAATGACCGTACTTTTGAGCTTGAGCCTTTGATAAAATAATAGCTCCAGCTTCAGTAATCTTTATAAAACGAGCATATTTTTCATTATCAAGAAAAGTGACATGGTGAGCTTTAGCTGCACTTATCTCTTCAACACCAGAAATAGGAGTTTCTGTATTTCCTTGAACTTCAACTTTTAATAAGTCTGCTAACTGTTGAAGAGTATAGACCAGCTCTTGAGGCATACAAAACTCCTTGGTTCTTGAGGTATCTTAGTTATTTTTGAAAGATTCATCAAGAATTTTGATAATCTCATCAGTTTTATCAGCACTAGAATCAATGGATAGAACCACTTCGTCGTTCAAGATCGCGAACAAACCTGTTTTTTCTCTTACTTTTGCAGAAGCTTTTTTTACTTCTTGTATGAGCTTTTGAACCCTTTTCATATTGGTTTGGTTCAACATTTGGTAGTATTGCGATTGTAAGGCATTATATTCTGCGGAAAGATCCTCAAACTTTTTTCTTAATTCTTCAGCAGCTGAAGTAGAGAGACTCTCGATATAATCTTCGTCTTGTAATTTATTATAAAGTGACGACAGTTCTTCTTCCATTTTTTCAGAATTTTTTGAGAACTGTTGTTTCATGTTTTCTAGCTCTTCGGTTTCTTTTTTCCCAAAAGCAGATTCCTCTAAACAACGTTTCAAACTGACAACGCCTAAGCGACACTCGCTAGAGCTTTCATCAGCAAAAACTTGCTGCATACCCGCTAAAGTTAGAAAAGTGAGAAAAACAGAGCTTAATGATTTTTTCATATTAACCTTTATAAGATCTAAGAGATGAAGAGCTTTAGATTAGCAAAAGCTCTCTCTGAAGACAACCAAAGATTTAGAGCTTTGCTACTTTTTCACAGCTATATTTAGAAGACGCCTCCTAAAGCAAAGAAGAACCGTTGTGAAACATCAATTTTTTCTCCCTCAAACATTTCTGTTGGGCGGAATGGCCAACCAAATCCTAACATAACTGGAACGTTGTTCATTACGTCAAAGCGTAAACCAAAGCCAGCACTTCCACAAAGATCTTTCAAACGGATAGTGTATTCTTTAAGTCCAATAAATCCTGAATCTAGGAAGACGAAAGCACTCACGTTAGGTTGATTGATTAAAGGATACTGGAACTCTTCCGTAAGTAGGAGAGAGGATAATCCACCTTGAGGTTCTGTAGGAGAAAACTTAGGACCAATGATAAATGGTTTATATCCCCGAACAGTAGTTTCTCCACCCAAGAAAAAGCGTTCACTAATAGGAATGCCTTCTATAGTTGTGTCTCCAAAAGGTTTAAGGAACTGAGCTTCTCCTTTGATTTTCAAAACCCCTTTCCTTGTTAGCTTACGATAAATCGAACTGTTTAAAGAGAGTTTTGTGAAGTGGTAGGTACCACCAAGACCAGAAACTTCGAAATTTACGCTACTACGTATACCTGTAGTAGGGTTTCTAGGGTTATTTACGGAATCGTAATTTAGATTTACACCGGCAGCAGATATAAAGCCTTTATTAGCAGCAAGATCAGGACCGGCTTGATCTTTTTTCTTCTTATATAAGCTAGTTTGTGTACCCCGGTAATAGATACCGTATTTTAATTGTTGATTTAAGATATACGTGGTACTGACATTTCCACCATAAGTCTCAACGGAATAATCCTTAGAAAGAGCTCTATTAATAGACTTATCAAGTTCGACACCTAGAATCCACGGTGTATTTAAAAAGTGAGGCTTTGTCCATTTAAGAGTATAGTCGGTGACTTTATCCCCGAAGTTTGCTTTTAAGAATAAATACTCTCCACCACCTCTTAGGCATCTAAAACCTTTAGAGCACAAATGTCTGATACCTAAAAGATCAAAATTGCTTTCAGAAAGCTCGATTCCTCCAAATAAATTGTCTAAAGAGCTAAAACCTAAAAACAATCCTAAGTTTCCTGTTGTAGTTTCTTTAACTTCTATGAAGATATCTCGATATTCTTCAGCATTGTCTAATGGATCCAATTGAGAACGTGCAGTATATACACTGACACTTTGGAAATAACCCGTATTTCTGAGGCGTTGCTCAGTATCTTCCAGTTTTAATCTGTTGAAAGTATCCCCTGGGAATAGGCTGCTTTCGTGTAAAATCACATCATGTTTTGTATGAGTATTTCCCGTGATTTTGATTAAACCAACTTTATAAGGAGATCCTTCACTTACCTGGTAAGTTACGTCGTAAACAGGACGTGAGGCATGAGGCGAAAATGTTACGTCAACATTCGTGTTAATGTAACCATACTTTGCATAAGTATTCTTAATTTTTTGTGCGCCTTCCCATATGTTTTCGGGGCAGTAAATATCATCAGGACCCGCAGATAATTGTTTTTCTACAAGGCGCTTAGGCAGTACATCGAATCCTTGAACATGTACGTGACCTAAAGTATACAGAGGGCCTTTATCGACATCCATGTAGAGTACGATATTTCCACATTCGTCTACTTCACGTCTTGGAGTAACTGTTGCATCAGCATAGCCTAGATTATGTAAATAGTTGGTGATAGCAAACGAGTCTTGCTCAACAATGTCAGGATGATACAGACCATTTCCTGTAAACCAACTAGTAGTTTTTGAATACTGTTTAGTCAGAATCAGTTCTTTGACATCTGCCTTTTCACATCTATTGAGACCTGAAATTTCTAACTTTTTAATTTTACCACAAGGACCTTCCTGAATCTGGATCAGGACATCAATGTAACCCTTGTGTTCATTATGATCTAATTCATAACAGAGTTGTGATTCAAAAAAACCGCGTTTAAGGTAGTAAACTCTAAGCTCATCAAAATTTTTTAAGAACTTTTCCCTATCAAATACATCATTTTCGTAGATTTGTAGAGTTTTAAGAATCTTATGAGAGGGTACGGCTTCGTTCCCTTTAATAGAAATTTTTCGAATGCATGGCTTGGCAACAAGAAGCAAAGAAATCGTGGTTTTGCCATTAGAAAAATCAACTTTTGGTTCTACTCTATCGTAATCTTTAGATAGATTGCGTAGGTCTTCATCAAAATCTGCTTGAGAAAACAAAGAGCCACTTTTCGTTTTTAATTTCGGTAGCGGATGTTTGTTTAAAGAATTTTCACCTTCAGTTGTAATCGTAATAGATTCAACGAGTGTGTATCCTTCTTTAACCGTTTCTGTAGCCGCTAGAGCTAATGGGGCGTGGATTAGCGCCAGAACGGTAAACCGCAGAATAACTTTATTTCGCATCATGAACATTCGAAAGAATTTCCCCTAGGCAGAAAAACTTGTTTATTGAAGTAAGCACAAAAATAAGGACTAGGATGTTTTTTAACAAGATCTTACTATCTTAAACATTGAAAGTGCTTCTAGAGATACTTATGTTTTTATAACCAAAAAAATTAAAAGTGCAAAGGTTTTATTTCAAGTTTAATATGGGTTTCGGCCAGAAAAGGCTCTAGCAAGCGTTCCGGAGTCTATATAATCAAAAGACAATCCTATTGGCAAACCTAGAGCCAAACGAGAAATAGATATGGAGGAATGAGAAAGCTCTTGTTTTAAGAAAAGGGCTGTAGCATCTCCTTCTAGAGTGGCGTCTAGAGCTAGAATAATTTCTTTCGGTTTTAAAAATTCTATACGTTGTTTTAGTAAATGCATTCTCTCTGCATCAATATGTTTTCCCGTTATTGGCGATAGTAAGGCTCCTAAGACATAATAGTGACCTTTGAAAATTTGGGAGCGCTCTAAAGCAAAAATATCTTTAGGAGTTGCTACGATACACAATATAGATGTGTCTCGATTGTTTTGACAAAATGAGCAAAGACTTTCTGGGTGACTTTTCAAGCAAAAACAAGTGGGACAATGGCTGCGTGCAGCAGAGAGTTCGGAAAAAGCTTTCCCCATGGATTCTAATTGATCCTTATCCCAATCTAATAGTTCGAAAGCTAGTTTTTCTGCTGTTTTAAATCCTATCCCAGGGAGTTTTCTAAGAAAGGAGATGAGTTTGGATAAATAGTCAGGATACTTTAGCATTTTGGAAATCTATAATTTTTTATTGTATCTCAGGGTCACAGAAAGTGCTTAAATACTTAAAATAAAAGTTAGGGTATAAACTCTTTGAATAGTATACTAGCTTTTTTCTTTATTTATGGTTGTGCGTGAAAAAAACAAGAAAGGCATCTATATGGGCTACAGGTTCTTATTTGCCCGAAAAAATCCTATCTAATTCTGATCTTGAACAGATGGTTGATACTTCGGATGAATGGATAGTAACAAGAACCGGAATCAAAGAAAGGCGTATTGCAGCAGCTAATGAATATACATCCATAATGGGGGCTAAAGCTGCTGAAAGAGCAATACAGAAAGCAGGTCTAACTAAAGACCAAATAGAATGTATTATTTTTTCTACATCAGCCCCGGATTATATTTTCCCTTCAAGTGCAGCCTTGGCTCAAGCTTATTTGGGGATAAAAGACATTCCAGCATTTGATTGTATGGCTGCTTGTACCGGTTATTTATACGGTTTATCAGTAGCTAAGGCCTATGTCGAATCAGGGATGTATAATAATGTTTTGCTTATCGCCGCAGATAAACTCTCTTCTTTTGTAAATTACAAGGATAGAAATACCTGTGTTCTTTTTGGGGATGGAGGTGCTGCCTGCATTATTGGAGAGAGTCGTCCTGGAGCTTTAGAAATCACTAATGTGAATTTAGGAGCAGACGGAAGTGTAGCCGATCTATTGAGTCTTCCTGCTGGAGGGAGTCGTGTTCCTGCTTCCCAAGAGACTCTAGAAGCGGGTAAGCATTTTATTTCTATGGAAGGGAAAGAAGTGTTTAAACATGCAGTAAGACGCATGGAGTCCGCTGCTAAAACTTGTATTGCTGGCGCTGGAATTGAAGAGAGTGACATAGACTGGTTGGTTCCTCACCAAGCAAATGAAAGAATTATTGACGCTATAGCTAAACGTTTTGAAATAGACGAAGGTAAAGTATTTAAGACGTTGTGTAAGTATGGAAATACAGCTGCTTCTTCTGTATGCATAGCTCTTGATGAGTTATTACAATCGCATACAATTCACTCTGGAGAATACTTGCTTCTAGTTGCTTTTGGAGGGGGGTTATCCTGGGGAGCAGTTGTTTTACAACAGGTAGAAAGTTAAATGACGAAAAAAATAGGATTTTTATTTCCAGGTCAAGGTAGTCAATACGTTGGTATGGGTAAAGATTTAGTAGAAAACTATCCAGAAGCAGCGAAAGTGTTTGCTTTGGCTGATGAGACTTTAGGATTTTCTTTATCCTCCATTATGTTTAACGGGCCTGAAGAGAAGTTGCTTGAAACTGCATACAGCCAACTAGCAATATACTTGCATAGTTTAGCTGTAGTTGAAATTTTATCTTCAAGAACTTCTATAACTCCTGCAGCGGTTACAGGTTTAAGCCTGGGAGAGTATACAGCTCTAGTGGCTTCTGGACGTATTTCTTCAGTTGATGGCTTTAATATTATTAGTAAACGTGCTCAATTTATGAATCAGGCTTGTCAACAAAGTCCTGGTGCCATGGCAGCAGTTTTGGGTTTGACAGCCGACGTTATTGAGCAGAATTTAGAAAGTTTAGGAGAGGGGATTTGGGTTGCCAATTACAATGCTCCTAAACAGATAGTTATTGCTGGTCTAAGAGAAAAAATAGAAGAAGCTGTTAAATTGTTTACAGATTTAGGAGCCAAAAGGGCGATACTATTAAAAGTATTTGGAGCTTTTCATACTCCACTGATGCAGTCAGCTGAAGATGAGTTAGCGCCTTACTTATATGATTTGAATATGAATAGTTCTGAAATCCCTTTTGTATCTAATGTTACAGCCAACTTTCTAAGGAATAATGATGAAATTCTTCAGTGTTTAGTCAAGCAAATGACTTCCCCCACGTTATGGTATCAAAGTTGTTCTAAAATAGATTTAGAAGTTGATGAATTTTTAGAACTTGGTCCAGGTAAAGTTCTTGCTGGATTGAATCGTTCTATAGGATTAAATAAACCTATTAAAAGTTTAGGTACAGTAGAAAGCATCAATAATTTTTTATCAGGGCTATAGATATATGAATGGTATATTGTTGGGAAAGAAAGCGATCGTTACCGGGGGATCTAGAGGTATAGGATTTGCCATTAGTAAGCTTTTTGTAGAGCAAGGTGCGGACGTTGAGATTTGGGGAATAAATGACGAGGGTGGTAAGAAAGCTGCTCAAGAATTATCGAAAATAGGAAGACCTGCGACTTTTGCTAAAGTTGATGTTAGTAAGAGTGAATCTGTAAAAGAGGCCGTTCAGAATTTTATTACAGTACATGGTAATATTGATATTTTAGTAAATAATGCGGGGATTACTCGAGATAATCTTTTAATGCGTATGTCTGAAGAAGAGTGGTCTTCTGTGATTAACACTAATTTAAATTCCCTATACTATGTATGTTCTAGTGTAATTCGTCCTATGATTAAAGCTCGTTCTGGGTCTATCATTAACATTAGTTCAGTTGTTGGTTTAATGGGGAGTCCAGGACAGACCAATTATGCAGCTGCCAAAGCTGGTATTATAGGGTTTAGTCGAGCGTTAGCTAAAGAAGTTGCTGCAAGAAACGTTAGAGTGAACTGCATAGCTCCTGGGTGTATTGATACTGATATGACCAGAGTGTTAAATGATAATTTAAAAAGCGAATGGTTAAAAAATGTTCCTATGGGGAGAATGGGTTTCCCTGAAGAAATTGCTAACGTAGCACTATTTCTTGCTTCACCCTTATCTTCTTATATAACTTCTCAGGTATTGAGTGTTGATGGAGGTATGACATACTAAATAGGTTGCAAACAATCTAGATTGAAAAATTAGATTTTTGTGATACTGGTTGTTTTCTCTTTTTAGGAAATTTTAGGTAATTGTGTAGATAAAACATAAGGATATAGCAATGAGTTTAGAAGATGATGTAAAGGCAATTATTGTTGAGCAACTTGGGGTAGATCCAAGTGAGGTAAATGAGAATTCTTCATTTATCGAGGATCTTAATGCTGATAGTTTAGACTTAACAGAGTTGATTATGACTTTAGAAGAAAAGTTTAACTTTGAAATTTCAGAACAAGATGCAGAAAAATTACGTACTGTAGGCGACGTTCTCACATATATTAAAACACGTCAGGGCCAGTAGTTGGACTACTCCTTTTGAGGTGCGTTTGTATCCTTAGTGCATCATTTCCACTAAAATAGCGCACCATTTCTTTTATTTTTCTTTACATGACTATTTTCTTAATGCATTCAGGAATGCATTTTAGATTATCTTTTATGAGATGGGATGTCTAAAAGTAATTTGCTTAGCGTATAGCTCTAGGAGCGATAAAGCTACTGAAGGGCATTCTTCAACAATACTCAGAAATTGTCCCTTACTTAAAGTGAGGGTACGAACTTGAGTTATTGCTTCCGCATTATATTCTCTGGGTTTGTTGCTGAATAAACTTTCTTCTCCAAAGCACTCTTGTGATGAAATTGTAACAGATAAAGATGAGCTGTTATCGGTAATTTTGACGTAACCTTCTACTATGATGTATAAGCTGAAGCTGGGTTCTTCTATAGAAAATATTTTTACTCCAGGCTTAAAGATCATGATTTCAGTTTTATCTGAAATCGCAAGGAGGATGTCCATATCTAAAGAATTAAATATAGGATTTTTCTTTAGAAGGAAGGCGCGGTCAATTAAATTCATCAAGAGACTCCTGGCTAAATAGTAAAGAAAGTAGCTAGATTGTCAGAGTCATCTTTATTGTGATTTGTATGCTCTTCATCTAAAGTCGAATACGGCGGTACTGGTTGAAAATCAGCGTCGCAATTTGCTAATTCTTCCTTTAACTGTCTGGCTGTAAGTTTACTTAAATATGAAGGAGAATTTTCCATCATATTCAATAACTCTTTTAATGTTAAAGGAATAACACCACATTTTAGATAGTATTTTTCACTACGCTTTCCTGGGTTATTAATGAAGGGATCGAGTAGAGCAAATAAATAATCTTCGCAATTTTTTTCTAGAGATTCAAGTGCTTGTGCTTTTGCTTTTTTATTTTTTCCTGTTAGGGCTCTTATAAGTATATCAGAGTGTTCTACAGATCCTAAAATACCTAGGAATTCAAACATGAAGTTCACTTCAGATTGATAGTTGGATTCTAAGGTATTAACTAATAGGCTGAGGTTGTATTTAGGATAGGATTTTTGAATATAATTCTTATGATAATCATAAAAGATAGCTTTTAAGGCTTTAGATTTTACGATTTTATAAGCGTGTTTCCTAAAGAGTTTGTTATCAATTTTACAAAGTGCTTTGGCAGCAAGAATACGACAACGGTTGTGTATGTTATTATCAGAAAGAATCTGAAGGAATGCGGTTGCTGTTTCTTTAGGTAATCCTATAATAATCGACTCAGCCTGTTTCCTAGAGGTGCTTTTTAATAATGAGGTGGTGATGAGGAATTCTTTCACTAATGAAGCATCTAAAATAACACTAATTGTTTTCAATAGATAGTCACAGGCTTCTTCGTTATGAAGATGGTGTCTTAGTACTTGTAGTAATTTCTTGCAGTAAGGCTTGTGTAAGGTTTTCACAGATGCGTGTAGAGCCTTACATGTTTGAATAAAAATCTTGTTATTCGTGTTATCTAAGAATTCGACCAAAGTAGAGAAATTGTCAGGATTTTTTTCTAGGGTGAGAATAGAAAGTCCAATGGATACTACTCGAGAATCTGCGGAGGTGAGGAGTTCTTTAAGACGTGCATCTGCAATATCACGATATTGTCCACAGATTTCTTGCCGGCGAACTGTAAGAATTGCGGCGAGTAATTTATCACCGGGTTCATCATAAAGGTCTTCAGAAATATCAGAGATGCCTAATAAGTCATGTTCTGCAAAATAGAGATGTATTCCGGCAGCAATTGAAGGGTGTGGTGTAGTCATTGACCATCGTTTTAGGAGCTCTAGAGTAAGAAAATCTCTAGCCCAGAGACTATTCTTTAGCATTTCCATGGTTTTTAGCTTACTTGGTAAGCTCAGCTTATTCATATGAGCTAATAAACTAGGAAGGACACTACGACTACCAAGATTTAGCAAATGCTGGAAGGCAAAGATTTGATGTTTTTCATGTTGATGCTTTAGATGAGTGAGTAGTAACAGTTCTGTTTGTCTCTTCTCTTTTAAAGTCATGGATTTTATCCATTCTAGCATGGTTTTTTTCAGATAGATAGCTTGAGAAGATAAGTTTCTTAAAATGGCTTTGGCGTAGTATGACCGTAATAAACAAGCTAAGACGACTGTGATAAGGGATATCACAAGACAGACTGTATATTGGTAGGAAATAGCAAAACATAGGAGAGCCCACACGAACATGCCTACCGGCTCAATAAAGCACTCTATTGCAATTCTAATCTGGTTTCGAATACTGTTAGGAACCCCATAAATCAGCAACTGCAGGTTATTATCATCTAAAGCATAAGTCAATCCTTCACGAGCTACCATACCGACGGTTGCAATGCCAAGTGAGGTTTTAAATGACCAACAGAAAAACAGGCTAGTGAAGCATAGGGGGGCAAAAAGGATAATATTGTTCACCCCCATATTCTTTACAATTCTGCTGTAGGCAAACAGAGCAAAGCACATGTTTGTTAAAGAAATCCAGGATGACCACTTTGTGATATGTGCTGTAAGTTCGTATGTGTCTCGTTCTGCGAAGTGATGTTCGAAGATTTTTAAGTAATTAAACTCTGTCGCGATAGCAAGTAGCTGCATTAAGAAATAAAAACATAGTAAATAGAAGGTATAGCTATCCTTTAAGCAGAGTTTAAAAGCTTTTGAAGCAGAAGGAGGATGACCAGTGTCTATAAAATGGTCATGGTCTTCGGATAATTCCTTTAGAGATTTAGATACATAATGCACGATAGGGTAGCAACTGAACAGAATTACGACAAAGAGTACGAGAATTCTTTCAATCCCTATGTATTGAATTCTGTTAACGATTCCGCAACCAATAGCATCCCCTAAAAATATGATGGCATTGAATATGCTGAAATGTCTTTTAGCATCTTGAATATTAAAGAATTGGTCTACAAATCCCCAGAAATTTGTATAAGCTAATATTATAGAGCTCCATGTGAGCATGCGATAAATCAGTAGTGGCGTTGAGGGAATTTCACTACATGTGACTGCGTAACAAAAAAGGTAGAGGTTGCATACAATGATACTGGTTATGGGCAATAGAAATAATGTCTTTGGAGCAACTCTTTTTTTACATAAATTGTAAAGAATCAGTGAAGATAGAAGACATAGAATTGATGATGAGCCCAAGTAAATAGAGGGCAGGCCTTCTGTTCCTACATTTTCGAGAAAAAGCCCTTCACTTAATGCTAAGGAACCGTAACAACCTATTCCCCAAATTAACCCTAAAGCTAAAAATAGAAGGGCTCTTCTCTCTTCTCCATGATGCAGATTCAATAGCAAGCGAAGGGCTTTTTGCATGGCAAACCCACCTAAGAAAATAATATATTAACTGATGAAATTAATTAATTTCAAGGTGCGTCTAGGTGATTAAACAATAATAAATTTTATACAATTTATTTTTTTAATTTCCTGTTAATCTAGTTTCAAGAGGCAAGGGTTTGTTGTGACGAATTAATGAAACGCAAAGCACACTAATTAAGCAGATCACCGTTACTATTGAGGCACTAACAATAGCCCATATAGAGTTTGCTGTATTAACTAAAATGGCAGCAACTTGAGGCAGTACACCAGCGAGTCCTAAGGAAGCTAAAACAATAATGATAATAGCAACTAAAGAGATGGCTAGCAAGAATGCTGATAAAGCCATAGGACCACTGCAAACGCCCGCTGGGGAAGACAACCCATGTAGTTTTGTCTTGATTGCAGCAACTTCCGTTCTAAGTTCAGAAACGACTGCAGAAGTATTTGCCATGTGCGACTGCATTATACGCATCAGGTAGCTTTGATCTATTGTTCCAGATGCTGTGCCCGGAACGTGAGTCCATCCCGCTGAATATTGTTGCTGTAGACCTGATACAGCCGCCTGAATAGTAGATAACTGTGCTGAAATTTCATGTGCACTTAATGGAGGTAGCGATGTTTCGGTTGTATTTAAATCGGTTCTTACAGAGGTCATAATGTCTAACTTCTCCTAAGTATTCTTTTATAATAATCAAGCTTCTATTTGAGAATTGTTTACCATGTAGATTGCAGGTCTGCTTCTTAGTAAAGAAGTAATAGATATTGTGCAGAGAATCATGATGGAAACTGATGCACATGAGATAATAGGTAGAGATATACAGGCACCGACTGTATACATGTTAAGTAGAGAAATAAATAGAGGGAAGCCTCCGCAAACAGCAACGATACACATAATAAGCAAGGTGATAGCAATGAGAGCTAAAAGCGTTAATACTACTGCTGCAAGTTTCGAACAAGTGGAGGGAGGCCGGGAACCTACTATATAGGCGGAGTTACCTTCAGAACGAGGAAATCCTGCATTGTGATTTGCCCGTGATTCGAATAATAGCTCTGTGATTGTATTTAAACACCCTTTTAGACTGTCTACTTCGTCTTTTAAAAGAGCCATATTACTCGCCACATTATTTCCTGTGGCAACGGATTGAGAAGCAGATCTATCTAATAAGCTGATTCTCTCTTCGATTTGCCTCACTTGACTATCTAACGAGCTAATTCTTCCGTCAAAGCTAAGTAAGACTCTATTTAAAGCTTCTTGATCACCGACTTGATCAGATGACGACGATGGCGTTGTTATTGACATATGATTCCTTGCGTTGCTTTGAGAAAAAATAACAAAACTTAAAACAGAATATCTTAAAGAACAGAATATATCAAGACATAAGCTTTTAATTATCTAAGTTATGCAAAGAAAAGTACTTAGAAAGTTTTTTGTTTAAGGACCATAAAATAACTAACCCTATAGACCATTGTAAAATCAAACTAGAAAGACTGTAAACAGATATAGGGTTCCACCAATTGGCGTCTTCAGGGAAAAGCCCTTCGTAAAAATACCAGCACAGTAAAGTAGCTCCCTCGATTGGGAGTAAATATTTTATTATATAATCAAAAGATTTGTTGAGGTGTATATCCCCAGGAACAGCGTTAATAATTTTCTTTTTTAAATGTGGTAGCCCGTAATTTATTGCTGCATAGATAAAAATAAGACCATTGATAATTAACCCTATTCCCCAGACAGTGTCTTGGTTCGCAAATACAGACAGACTTAAAGAGGATGGCACACCAAGAATAAAGGCGATGATTGTGGCGGATAACTCCGCTATGTGTTTTTTGATGCCGAACTCTGAGAGTGTTTGCGAAAACAAAAACAGCATGGAAATCATTGATGAAAGAGCGGCCATAGCAAAAGCCAGGAAGAATATAGAACTGAAAATACCGGGTAGATAGGCAGAGCCTGGAACTCGGGTAAACAATTCTGGAAGATAGATAAAAGCTATACCTATACTAGATGAGCCTGCGCCTTGTTGTAATTGCGTTGTGCCTAAAGTATCTAATGAAGCGCACGTAGCAAATACAATGACCCCCATAATTAGGGAAACGAGGTTATTCGATATTGCTGTAAGAGCTCCGTTGCTCACCACACCCGTTTTTTTTGAGGCGAATCCTGAATATACTAGGAGTAATCCCCAACCAGCTCCGGTATCCCAGGCATTTTGGGTTAGAGCTTCTAACCACAATTTGTAGCTAGATAATGAGGTGAAATCTAGAGTAAAGAGCTGTTTGATTCCTTGCATGGCGTTAGGAAGTGTAATAGCTCTTAGGAGTAAGACTAGGGTGCACACAAAGAATGAGGGGATAAGAATTTTATTGCACTTCTCAATGCCTTGTACAATGCCTTTACGAATGATCATATAAGCTAAAAACAGGGACAGGAAATGAAAGAATAGAGGGGAAAGGCTTTGATAGTGTGTTTCCCACAATTGAGAAAAGTCATTTCCAGCATAAATTTTCCCGGAAATAGAGTAATAGAAATAGCTGAGACCCCACCCAACAATATTCGAGTAATAAGCTAGAATACACGTTGTTACTAAAGTAATAAAGCCTCCTAACCAGGCATATTTTGGACCTGCTGTTTTGATTAGGGTGCCTATTGGAGCTTTCTTTGTTAATTTTCCTAGAGAAAGCTCTACGATAATAAGAGGAATAGACCAGATAAATAAAAAAAGAAGCCAAATTAAAATAAAGGCCCCATTGCCATTTTGTGCTGCAATTCTAGGAAAACGCCAGATATTGCCAGCACCAACGGCTATTCCCATCATGGAGAAAATAAAGCCTAGTCTAGAAGAAAAATGGGTGGAATTTTTGCTCATTACATTTACTCTAATTCAATAAACTTATCTGAAAAGTGTTTGTTTGTCATACTTACAACACAACAATCAGACCAGACATTTAGAGATGTTTCAATCATGTCCAAGACGGTATAGAAAGGAAGAATTAATCCTAATAAATGTAGGGGAATTTGCATTGAAGTAATCAGAGAGGAAGCTAGGAAAAAGCATCCCATGGGTACCCCTGCATTGCCAACAGCACATAGCGTCGCAATAAAGATCCAACCAATCATAGAGAAAATAGAAAAACTCACACCATTTGATGTGGCAACAAAGAGCACGGTAATTAAGATAAAGGCTGCACAACCATTCATGTTAATCACAGAACATAGAGGAAAGGCAAGTCGTGATAATGATGGTTTGATTTTGAGTTCTTCCTCAGCTAGTTCCATGGTTAAAGGTAATGTAGATGCAGAGGACTTTGAAAAGAAGGCCGTAATTAATGCAGGAGACATGCTTTTAGCTATTTTGATAGGTGAAAGCTTATTGGCTTTCAAAAGCCATGGAAGGACAATGCACCCCTGAATTAAGTTCGCTCCTACTACACAAAGGAGATATTTACTAAAAATTACTAAGTTTCCTTGGCTGTGAGTGACTTCCTTGTAGAACAGAATGGAAAAAGCCATGGTAGCTGGGATGAGTAATTTTAGTATCCCCTTAGCAATATTAAGAAGAATAGAAAAAAACGTTGAGAATAGTGTTTGAGTGAAATGCTTTTCTTTTTCAGCGAGGAAAAGAGAGGAAATCCCTAATAAAGCAGCTAAAAATGTCGCAGAGATAACATTATTCTCTAAAAATGGCTCAAGAATGTTTCCAGGAATTGTATTTGCCAAGACCTTTAGGTATCCCGTTGAGCATGTGGCTGAAGCAGATGCCGTAGCTTCTTCTAATGGCATAACAGGGTAGATAATGAGGAATAATCCCAAACCAATTGTAGCAGCTATGATAGTAGTAAGAAGCGTGTAGTAGAGTACTTTGCTGCCCAGGGACAACATTATTTGAAAATTTTTAATTGACGTGATCGTAGAGCCAATAGCAAAAAACACTAGAGGAAGACTTAAAAACTTTAACAATTTTAAAAAAATTCCTGATACAATCTCTGCGCTTTGAAATATCAAGGGGATATTAAAGGAAGCTAGACCCAATCCTGCTAACATACTTCCTAATAATAAGAGGTTGTAATTCGATTTTGCGATTTTCTTTCTCATGATTGGCACTAAAAAAATTTTAATAAAAGTGTAATAAGAGTATAGTGTTTCGAGAATTTCTTTTCTTTGAAATAAAATAAAATAAAACTTTTTTAAAGTGTAGCATGTCTTGTTTTAATCTATCCTCAGTTAACCAAAGATTAGCTCCTGTTGGACCTAACCATTTTCCGGACGAAACAGATTGGAAAAATGTGTTTGAGTCCAAGATTATGAAAAGCTCTCGCAGTCATTTGGAACTAGAGAAATATCAGGCAAATCGTCAAACACGTGTTGCCGTCATTGCTTTATCTGTGCTGGTAACTTTAGTGTTATTAGCTATGCTTCTTGGAACCTTACAAATTCAAGCTTTTGTCATGACATGGGTTGCGGTTGTTGTAGCTGTAGCTGTTCCCACGATTTTACTCACAGGGGGCATGTATGTCTTGTATAGGATTAGCAGGAAAGTAGATGTTCTTGCGGGCTCAGTAATCAAACCTTTTGGGAATAGGGTTTGGGCTCCGATGCCACTATGTCACTATTACAAGCCTAAAGCTGAAGAAAAAGAACGTATTCAAGAAAGAATTCAAGAAACTCATATAGACTTGTCAACTTTGGATAAAAATGGTTCTGGAGTAGCATTAGTCTATTTTTATCCAGATGGTATAGATTATAGAATCCCAACCTTTGTATTTCCTTTAATAGCAGTTCCGTTTGTTGTTCTGATTAAAATGGTCTATAATTTGATCAGATTTATAGTGATTCCTTTTTATATACTTTTGCAAATGGTCATACAGTGTGTTTCTAAAACAGATATCTCTAAAGAAGATCGCTTTATTTTTAAGGATATAGTTCGAGAAATGGCTAGATCTCTCGTTAACCTTCTGAAGGCTCCTTTTTATGGCACAGCTTCAATGATGGCAGTCTTTTATGGTTTATTAAACCCTTTAGGAGGGCGAGTTGCTTATAGTTGTATTGAAAGAGATTGGAATAATGATGTGATTCGTTCTCGTGGCGTGTGGTTGGCAGTTCCTCAGCATAATTTTAAATTTGAAGGAGGAGGTACACGACAAGGATTAGGACAATTCAGTTATTACCTAATTGGATGTTTTCAACCTATTGGTATGTTTTTATTTAGAGAAGGAAAGATTGTGTCAGGTGCTCATACGTCGGTGCAATACTATCCTCAAGAGAGTCTACCTATTTATCCAGGAATAGCTGTTATTCCTGCTTCTGAAATTGAAGAAAGTAATCATGATGAGGAATTGGACAGTGCTAACAATGTAGAGTTAGAAGAATTGATCTAGTCTGTTTTCTTTTAAACTCCCATCTAAAATATTTTTGATGAAAAACTTAAATGCGTTAAACTAGCCTCAAAGTTTTTCTGTCAGACACTTTTACGTTTACTATCTAGGTATATTAGTTTTGAAATTCTAAGCTTTTTGTCTCAGAAAACCTTCAACAGTAGTATAACTTAGGGTTGTATCCGCTAGGAATAGAAACTCAATCTTTTATGGTATCCTCTAAGTTGTATGAAGAAGAGAATATGACAGTACAGCAGTCACAAGATGGGATCATCCTTACCTTTCATTTCTTCTAAAAATTTTCACGGAGAATCCGATATAATCCCCGAATTCGGTTGTCCATCAGCATTCATAAATTTTCTTATTTCCGAGTTAGTAGACCTTGAAGGTTCTTCAGAGATTGCTGAGGGCTATTTATCTTTATCAGAGAGCCTATTGATGCTTTCCCGAGATCATATCGTGGTTTTAAAAATCATCATTTTCTACGGGATGAAGTATGGGGTGAATAAGAAAAATTCTCGAATCTTGGTCGATGTTTTAGCCTACATAGATATCTTATTTAAAAAATTAGGCATTAGCTCTTCGGATAGACTCTCTTTGTGTTCTGCTAAAGTATGTGCGAATTTTGAATTATTTTCTTTAACTAGCGACACTAAATTCTTAGATCAGGTCTTCAAAGATTTTCATGTCCTAGAACAGTTACTTAAGATTCATCCTCATTTGAATGATAGATTAGGTTGGGAGCATTTTTGTCGCGGAGAAAAACACGAGGAAGTTTCTTATTTAGCAACTGCTTATGTATATGAAACTGTAGGAAAATCTTACTTAACATTATATTGTAAAAGCAAAGAAACGGCAGCTCTTATACGAAGCTCTCAATGTTTTTCTAAGGTATTAAGCCTGGTTCCAAATCGAGCAAGTGCTCACGCAGATTATGCCGAATGTTTGCAATTTTTCGGGCTAGAATCGGGAAAGTCTTCCTATATAGAACAAGCTATAGATCACTTGTCTAAGGCTATTTTTCTGAGCTTTAATCGTCATATTGATAGCGCAGCTCATGAGAATTATCGCTATAACTATGCTTTAGCAGTAGTAAGATTATTTGATCTAACTTATGAAAAAGAGCATTTCTATCAGGCGAATAAGGTATTGTATCAAACGGTGCAAGCATATCCTCATATTGCTGAGCTGTGGGTGTTGTGGGGGGAATTGTTGATTCGTTCCGGTTGGCTTAACAGCAGCATGAAGCACATAGAAATGGGGTTGGATAAGCTTGCTTCAGCTCAGAAAAAAGGAGCAGACCCGATTATTTTATCATCGCTTCTCGCGAATGGAATAGCAGTCCTTGGGTTGTATTTAGACGAACCCAATCTATTTAAAGAGAACCGTACGCGGTTAGTTGCCGCAATGAGAGCTTTTCCTGGGAATAGTCATTTAATTCAAGCGTTAGGGGTGGTACAGCTTTGCTCAGCTTTATATTTTGGTGACGATGCGAATTTTGCCGCTGCTGCATCTTGTTTTAAATCTTGTATTGAATGGGATGCAGAAAATATCAACGGGTGGCAGAAGCTTTTTGATGCATATTTTGCTTGGGGGGTAAGAAAAAAAAGTGTGAGATTGTTGCATAAAGCTGTTGATATTATGAAGAGGTTATGTTCTTTACGTCCTGAAGTATTTTTATTTTGGAGCGATAGAGGCTTAGCTTTAAAATGTTTAGCTGAAGCAACAACAGATCTTGCTTATAAGGAAATTTATTTAGAAGAATCTTTACTATACTATCGTAAAGCTTGGGATCTTACCTGTAGAATAGAAATTTTGGAATTGTGGGGACATTCTTGTTATTTATTAGCAAATCTTCAAGAGTCTCTAGAATATTATGATCAGGCTTATACTTTATTATCCGCTATAGATGAAGATAAACGGTCCTTCAGAGCCAAGGTCATTATCGCATCTACTCTTTTAGGAAAAGGGAAACTATTAGAAGATGAGTCTTTGGTTGAACAGGCTTTAGTTATTTTGAATTCGTTAATAGATGAATGTCCTGATCAAGAAGATTTACTACTCTTATTAGGAGAGGCGTGGCTATTTTTATTTTGGAAACGACGTTGTTTGGAATCCGAGGAATTAGTTAGGCTATATTTAGAACAGGCAGTTGCCTTAGGGTGTAGCGAAGCTTATTACACTTTAGGTAAGTTTTATGCTGTTAAAAAAGAGATAGGTCAGGCTTGGGCCATGGTAATGCGTTCTGTTGATTTTGGTTTTAAAATTACAGAATCGCGGTGGTTAAATGATCCGTGTTTAGCAAATTTGCGAGCTGGGCACGAGTTTCATGAAGTTGTGGCTAATCAAAGAGGTAAACTATGGTGGGCGAACAAAACAGAGGCGAAGAGAAACTAGACGCAGCTCTTGGTTCAGGAAACTTAATGGATTCAAAAACTAGCCATTTGGATGATGAGCTAAGTTTTAAGTTAGAGAAAGCGTTTACCTGTTTATCTACTGATATACATTCCCACGATCTTTCCAAGATTGTTAGTGAATATAATCCTATAGACTTAGCTTATGCTGTTTCTTGTTTGCCACCAGATTCACGTGCTATTCTTTATAAAAATCTCTCATGTATAGCTTCTCGAGTTGCTTTTATTATTAATACGGATTCTGCTTCTCGTTGGGCTATTTTTCGTAAATTGACTGATATAGAAGTATGTGCATTGATTGATCAGATGCCTCCAGATGAGGCTGTATGGGTATTAGATGATATTCCTGATCGACGGTACCGTAGAATTTTAGAATTGATAGATTCTAAAAAAGCATTAAAAATTCGTGATTTACAAAAGCATGGTCGGAATACAGCAGGGCGGCTCATGACGAATGAGTTTTTTGCTTTTTTGATGGAAACGACCGTAAAAGATGTTTCCGCTTGTATTAGAAATAATCCGGGAATAGATTTAACCCGGCTGGTGTTTGTTTTAGATTTTAAAGGAGAGCTTCAAGGTGTAGTTACCGATAGAAGTCTAATCATTAATCCTCCTGAAATCTCTTTAAAGCAGATCATGAGCCAAGTAGAGCATAAAGTCTTACCTGATGCGACTCGAGAAGAAGTTGTTGATTTAGTAGAACGTTATAAAATTGCTGCTTTACCGGTTGTTGACGAAGAGAATTTTTTAATAGGCGCGATTACATACGAAGATGTTGTAGAGGCTATTGAAGATATCGCCGATGAAACTATAGCTCGCATGGCGGGAACAACAGAAGATGTAGGGTATCATAGTTGTCATGTTGTTCAGAGGTTTTTACTAAGAGCTCCTTGGTTATTAGTTACTCTTTGTGCTGGACTAGTCAGTGCTTCAGTGATGGCTTATTTTCAAAAGATTGCCCCATCACTGCTAGCTCTCGTGATTTTCTTTATTCCTTTAATTAATGGAATGTCAGGGAACGTTGGTGTTCAATGTAGTACGATTTTAGTGCGTAGTATGGCTACAGGGACTCTTTCATTTGGAAGACGTAGAGAAACCATATTTAAAGAGATGAGTATTGGTTTATTAACTGGAGTTGCTTTAGGAATTCTTTGTGGGATTGTTGTTTATCTTATGGGATTCATAGGGATGAATCTTTTTTCAGGAGGAGGATTACAGCTTGGGGTTACTGTAGCAGCAGGTGTTTTAGGAGCATCATTAACAGCGACTACTTTAGGCGTTCTTTCCCCATTTTTCTTTGTGAAATTAGGTGTAGACCCAGCTTTAGCTTCAGGACCTATTGTCACGGCATTAAACGATATTATGTCTATGGTGATATTCTTCTTAATAACAGGTTTCTTGAACTTTTGTTTTTTCAGTTAATAGTTTTTCTATATTTTTGATCAACTTCATAAGGTTCTTATTTCTTCAGTATTTCTCTTACACTCTAAAAAAGATTCCTCAGATCTACTTTTAGATACTCAAGGATACCAGCGGTGTGTTTCTAGAGATGCCGCCATTATGGTTGTCGTTTTCTCTATTATTGTTGTCCTTACTATTCTAGGTATTGTACTTGTTGGCTCTAATGTTCTTACCTCTTCAATAGCTCTTATCTGTTTTTCTAGTGCGATTACAGCAGTATGTTTGATAGGTTTGGTTCTTGTTTTTATTTTAAATGCGGAGCAGAGGATCTTTCCCAAGATTGCTCTTCCTAACGAAATGGAATTTTCTGACGATGAACAAACTTTTTTACAAACATTATTGAACTTAACCGTTCCAGAGGAAGTACAAGAAACAGAGATCCAAACATTATCAGTAGGCACTCCTGAACGGGTATTTATTACTGGAACATTGTATCGCAACAATCCTTCTTATAGAGACAACATTTCTGAGCGAGTAGAAAATCTGCACGTTTCTTTTATGAATTTTGCCATGACCTTTACTAACGCTATTATGCATTGTGGAAGGGAATCAGGAAACTTAATAAAGGGCATCGTTAGGGAAATCAATGATCTGTTTATTCCCTCATTACGTTCTCGGAATCAAGAGACTTCCTTGTGTTATTGTTTGCAAATGTGGAGCGAACTTTTAAAGCAGCATTCTTTTGTAGATTTTATTGTCCTTATTCTTGAGAAACCAGAGATCAATAATTTCCTCCTTAAGAAGTTTATAGATGTTGCTGAATCTTGGAATACCAATCACGGTAATACTACTTATATTTCTAGAGCTTTACAAACGTTCAATCTTTGGCTTTACGGTTTATATGTGGGGGAGCCCTGCATAGAAATTCTTGAAGGTTATAACTCTCAACTTCTTACTTCGCAGGACCGTGCTTATTTAGAAGAGGGAAATTTCATTCAGCTCATTTTCTCTAGAGCCGAACCAGAATTACGTGTTCGATTTGCGGATTTTTTAAACACATCCGTACATGCTCTAGCTGCTAGAAAATGTCATACTATACAAAATAGTATGAACTCTGATGAGTATACACAAAATGATCCTTCATTACGTGAACTGATAGATAACCTTAATTTAAGAATGACATTTTGTTTGAATTTACCTATATGTTCTTCTTGGAAATTTAGATTTGCTTTGGCGAGGAATCTAAAGGGTATATACGATTTAAATCAGTTTATTATGGAAAATTATTACAGTTTACTAGCGAATCCCTTTTTGCTTATAGAACTGCTCCATAGCCATTCTAAATATCAAAGTTTCATCCAAGGATTACTGACTAAGGCAATGCCTATAGGTTATTGGAAATCTTTAATAGAGCCTATAATTGCAGGTTTGTTTTCTGTAGGAATAGCGAATGAACGAGAACTCAGTGTTAGGGCGAATCACCTAGGCTTGAGTTTTAACGATTTGATCTCTGTGATTTCTTCAAATCGTTTTTTAGAAGTTTTATTCCCACATTTATTTACTGAGTAGCTGTCTTAATTTATTCTCAGGCTTTTGGGAAAGACGGAGTGTCTGTGATTAAGAAACACAAAAAGCAGTCCTTAAAAAGGATTTAAGGTACTACTTTTGTGCATTCTCTTAGATTTATTTAATGAATTTTTTATGAGCGTAGTAGATGCCAAAAGGTATCATACAATTTATTGAGAAGGCTAATAATAAAAAGGCGGAGTATCCTATTTTATAAGCCCCAGATAATTGTGTGACTTCTTGAGGAGGTAAGAAGCTAATCCATAAAGCAAATACACAAGAAAGTATTCCTAAGAATGAAAGTAGGCAGATACCAAAAAATTTCCCAGGAACTGAATAGAGCCGCTGAGCTTTTGGCTCTTTAATACGTAAGATAGGACCTGAAATAAATAGGCAAATGTACATTGCTAAATACATTTGTATACTTAAAGCACTAAGGATCCAGTACGCTAAATCTGCTGAGTCTAGACACAGGAATATCAAAGTAAACACAGTGACTACAATAGCTTGAAATAACATAAGGTTTGTAGGGACATTCTTTGAGTTTACTTTTTTAAACATTCTAGGAAGGCAGTCATTTTGTGTGGAGACGAATAAGCCTTTAGTTCCTGCGAACATCCATGCGTTAAGTTCTCCCAAAGATCCTGCGATGGTCATAACTACAACAATGCTTGTCATCCAAGAAAGATTGTATTTATCAAAGAATAAAGAAAATGCTTTAACAAGCCCCGAAACCAAACTGATTTCTTCTTTTGGAATAACAATGGCTATAGAAAGAGATCCTAAAACCAAGATAGCTAATGTACAAATTGCTCCAATAAACACGGCTTTCGGGTAATTCTTTCTAGGGTTGATCATATCAGAGGCAAGGTTAGCATTAGCTTCTAATCCGCATAGGGCTAACAGCATCCCTGCTAACAATACAAAAGAAGACATACCGTGAATATCAGGAATTAGATCCCCCCATGAAAGGGAAATGGCTATAGGATTACCAGATAGAATCCAGAAAATAGCCAAAGTGACTAAAATGGCACCTGGGATCAAAGTTCCTATGATAACACAGATTGAACTGAACAACGCTGATGTACTAATTCCGAAGAAATTAAAGAAGGTTAAACCCCAAAATCCAGCGAGGATAACAGTAGCCAGATAGATTTTATTGTGAGCTAGATCTGGATTAATTTTATACACCAGGGTACTTGCAATAAATGCAAGCATCGCTGGGTACCAAGTCATATTATGGAACCATTGCATCCATATTGAGAAGAATCCCCACCATTTTCCTAAGGCATCACGAGTCCAAATATAAATTCCTTGAGGTTTAAATGATGCTAATTCTGCAGAGATAAGTGCATAAGGGATCATAAAACAACATACGGCTAATGCATAGAAGAAAAGAGTGGATAAGCCGTGTTTTGCTGTTAGAGGTAGGTTCCTTAAACTGATTACTACTGCTAGAGATAACATTCCAACAGTAAAAGTTCCTAGAGGTTTTGAGGGTTTTGAATGGGTGTGCATAAGAGCCTTCTTTAGATTACGCTATTGTAATACTCGGGTCTAAGTAAATATCTTGAATTAAGTTTAGTAATTGTATGCCTTCGGTCATAGGTCTTTGGAAAGCCTTTCTTCCCAAAATGAGCCCCATACCTCCAGCTCGTTTGTTAATCACAGCAGTTTTTGCTGCCTCTACAAAGTCATCCTTCCCGGAGGGACCTCCAGAATTAATAAGTCCTACCTTACCACAGTAGCTATTCAGCACTTGATAACGACACAGGTCAATTGGATGATCTGAAGAGAGTTCGGAATATACTCTATCATCGGTCTTACTAAATTTAATAGCTTTAAAACCACCTTGGCATGTAGGTAGTTTTTGTTTTACGATATCAGCACCTAAAGTTGCTCCTAAATGATCGGCCTGACCGGTCAAATCAGCAGCTGTATGATAGTCGACACCATTAGTGATAAAGTGGGGATTTCGTAGATAACACCACAATACTGTGGCCAATCCTAGTTCTCTAGCTCGTGCAAAAGCGCGAGAAACTGCAATGATCTCTTCTGAAGATGTCTCAGAACCAAAATACACGGTGGCTCCAACTGCAACAGCCCCCATATTGTACGCATTTTCTACCTGGCTGAAGAAAATCTGGTGGTAGGTTGTTGGGTAGGATAATAGCTCGTTATGATTGAGCTTCAACATAAAAGGAATTTTATGAGCGTATTTTCTTGAGAGTAAGCTTAAAACTCCATAAGAAGAGGCCACAGCAGAACATCCTCCTTCAATCGCTAAGCGAATAATGTTTTCGGGATCAAAATAGATGGGGTTGGGAGAAAAAGATGCCCCCGCTGTATGTTCTACTCCCTGGTCTACGGGAAGAATTGAGAGATACCCTGTATTACCCAACCTTCCGTGGGAAAACATTGACTGTAAAGATCTTAATACAAGGTTGTTTCTATCAGAATAAGAAAAAACTTTATCGACAAAATCTAGTGAGGGAAGTGTAAGATTTTCTTTGAGGATATGTTTGCATTTGTGTTTTAACAAAGCTTCTGCGTCATCGCCTAGCAAATCATATATCTTCGACATACAAATACAGTCTCCTTAAGTGGTAACAAAGGTTAGTTTGGGGTTAATGAGTAAGATTTGTCAAGAATCTTTATAAAAGCAATCATTAAAAAGAGAAAAAACTATACTTTTTAAAATCTTTAAACATTTAAAATGGAGTAGCGCTTTCTTTATTTTAGAGTAAAATTAAATGTCACAACCTTCAATTAATCCTCATCTTCGAACTAACACTACTACGAATGAACCTATTCATGATGTCTCTTCTGAACTAGTTTCTGTTGTTTCTAGTGATAAGGATACTGCATGTAAAATAAGACAGTCCCAAATTATTGGTTTAATTTCTTCTGTAGTTGCAGCTATCTTGTTATTAACTATTCTTATTCTTCAACTAATTCCTGGGGCTCCTATTGCCTTTACTGTAATATTGGGGTTGGTTCTTTTGGGTACAACAGCAGTATCCTTGACATCTTTAGCTATTTATTTCCTTAAAATTAGAAAAATCTTTTCTGAGCTTTCTGAAGCTTCTAAAGAGTTAAGAACTACCTTCTGTAATTTCTCTTTAGACTTTTTACAAAGTGTAGAGCCGCAAAGGATCACACAACTTCCGAGATATGGATTAAGATCACAACAACCAGCTTCTGGACTAGTTTCTAATCGAGTATCCACAACTTCTAGCTCGAATGCGATTCATGAAACATCATCAACTTCTACTCCCACACCCTCTCCGTCTCTTTCAGAACCTTTACCTGTCCCGACACAAACTGAGGATTCCGTTTTTGAGGATCTTGCAACTGAAGATCAGCCTGAAGAAGGAATTCCTGCATCAACAGTAGGTGAAGAACAGGAGGTTTCTCCCGAAAGAGTTCCAGCTTCAGTTGATGAGGAACAACCATCGACTTCTGATGCTACCGCTCCTGATTTGGAGAGAATGAACGTAGATGCTTTATTTCAATCCAACCTTATGCGCCTCCTGGACATTGCGCAAGCGGGTGGGCAACATCCTTCTATAGAAGAACACTCTAAGTATAGAAGAGAACATAGTAAAGCTACTAAATCCTTTTCTGTTTTTTGTAGAGGCATAAAGCAAATCTGGGAGAAGGTAAAGCGGGGAGAAATGCCCGTGAGCGTTGGAGACGTGCTCACCATGTCTACAATACCATTTTTTGGTGCGGATAATCACTCTATTTTGTCCATTACTTGTAATGCTAAAGCAGCATTCTCCAGTGATCTTTGGGGAGCTTTCTGGTTACACGATACCCTCATAAATGTACAGCATGCAGACAACCTCTTTGCTCTTATTCGGTTAATCAAAACATTAAACCAACCATCAGCTTATACAGCATCCTTGGTAAGTTTGAACGTGTTGCTCTCAGGATGGTGTCTCTGCAACCAGAGTCTCGCTGCGAATATTGTGGGGTCAGTAGAAAAACTCTCTCTACCTCAAGAAGATAAGATGTTAGTTTTAGAAATGTTGAATTCTGGAAATATTATTGGGGCTTTAGTGTTTGTACACGGGAGAAACAATCCAGACATCCAATCGATTATGCAGATCCATGATGTAAATGCGCATGGCAGGGCTATGCCTGCTTCACAGGCTGCTGTTAATATACCATTTGAAGGTATCGACCCTTATAATTTGCGTGCAATCACAGTGATGGGAGATCTAGCTGAAAGAGACCCAGCCGAACAAGATACTACACTTATAAGAGAGTCTCAAAGAATTTTTGAGAGATTAGGTGATCACTTGCCATCAGGTGTTTCAGGATTAGCTTATAGTTTAGGCACTGGCCCTGATCCTCAACTAAGTTCATCATTTTCAGAGACAGTAGAGTTCTTGCGTCAGCATCCGCCTACATCAACATCTAAAATTTTCTGTATTTTACAAGCTATTCGTAGTGCACCGAAATTACAAACTCGTCTGAAAGATTATCTTCCCTATGCTGGTAAGGCTGCTATAGCTTCTGCAGTTTCTACGTTAATTTTAGGAGGACATTCCCTAGGGTTGTTTACCTATAAACAAATAGGTGGTTTATGCTCGGCTTTAGGGATTTCTGAACGCGAATTGCTGCGCCTCATTGAATCTAGAAAAATAGCGGGGGCTATTCTTCCTCAACTTTTATCATAAAACATATTTCTGTTATTTTATTAACAGGATGTTTGTGGAATGGGGGTTTTATTAAATTAATCTCTATTTACTTTTTATCCTTTAAACATAAAGGCTGATCTATTATAGATTTACCAGCATATCTTGTTTTTAGGTTTTCTTTGTGTTTAATCAAAACTCTCCCATCATTTCTGTAAAAGAATTAAACAAGGAAATAGCGAACCATCGTATTCTAAACTGTATCTCTTTCTCTGTGTATCCTGGTGAAATTTTTGGCATTATTGGTCATAGTGGCTCTGGGAAAAGCACTTTGTTACGCTGTCTTGATTTTCTTGTGGAGCCAACTTCTGGATCCATCTCGATAGCTGGTTTCCATACTTCTAACCCAATAGAAAAAATTTCTCGCACAGCCTTTGCTAAGCGGGTTGCCTATGTTTCTCAAAGCTGCGGCTTGTTTTTAGCAAAAACAGTGTTTGAAAATATTGCATACCCCCTGAAGGTTCGTTGCCCAGAGATGACAAAATCTCTCATCGAAGAGAAGGTTGATGATGCTTTGCATTTTTTTAATCTTTACGAGAGAAAACATGCATATCCAAGTAGATTAAGTGGGGGACAGAAACAAAAAGTCGCGATTGCCACAGCTATTGTCTCTGACCCTATGGTTTTGCTTTGTGATGAAATCACTTCCGCTTTGGATCCTAGATCAACCGAGGATGTTGTGGATAAATTGTTGCAGTTGAATGAAGAAAGGGGGATCACCCAAGTATTCGTATCTCATGAAATCGAAATCGTGAAAAAACTTTGTTCCCAGACTTTGGTTATGCATCAGGGAAGCATAGAAGAATTAGGTCCTACGGAAAAACTTTTCTTAAATCCTCAGAGCACGATTACAGAAGAACTTTTCCATATGCATTCCATCGCAAAGGGAATTTATGAATATGGTGAGAATGAAGAAATTTTAAGATTAGGCTTTCCGAAAGGGTTGGCAGTTCAAGGAATGATCAGTCAACTCATCCAGAGTGGAGGGATCTCTATGAATATTCTCTCTGGTGATATCAATCTCTTTCGTAAAACTCCTTTGGGTTTCCTTATTGTTGCTTTATCTGGAGAAAAAGAACAAAGAGATTGGGCAAAAAGTTCTCTTAGAGAGAAAGGGGTTATAGTAAAGCAAGTCCAGAAGTCAAGATAGCGGTATTGTAGATATGCAAATAGACATGATTTATATGTTAGTTAAGGAAACAGGCAGTACTTTATATATGGTATGCGCTTCTTTCTTTTTCTCTTTAATATTAGGTGGGCTTTTAGGGTTAGGATTATTCATAACGGCTTCCTATGGATTAAAGCCGATGAAGGGTTTTCATTCCGTTGTTTCTATTATTTTAAGTTTTCTTACGGCCATCCCTTTTGCTATTTTAATCGTTATTTTATTCCCTTTAACACGTTGGATAGTAGGGACTTCTTTGGGGGCTACAGCATCAATAGTTCCTCTGACTTTTGGCGCTCTACCTTTAGTTGCCTCTTTCGTTTCCGAAGCATTGCGTACCGGGGCGTTAACTTGTGTTGAGCCTGCTATTGCTCTAGGAATACCTAAAATAAAAATACTAAAAGATATACTTTTTCCAGAAATTCTCCCCCAGCTCATTTTTTCTTTAAAAAACCTCGTTGTCCATTTGATTGCTTGCTCTACTTTTGCAGGATTTGTTGGAGGAGGAGGATTGGGACAGATTTTATTGCAGTATGGTTATTATCGTTTTGATTTTTCAATTACTCTATCTGTCTTGATTATCACCTTATTTTTCATTGAAGGTATTCGAATTTTGGGAGACACTTTAGGTCGGCGTATACTAAAACATCGAGGGATTTTATGAAAAAAATCAAAATACTCTCGCTACTTGCTTTAGCCATCTCTTTAACAGGTTGTCACAAGAATTCAGAAGGAGTTCTACGAATTGCTGCAAGTCCTACACCACATGCTGAGCTGCTTTATAGTTTAGAAAAAGAGGCGCAATCCCTTGGACTGCAATTTAAAATCCTTCCCATAGATGATTATCGTGTACCTAACCGTTTGCTTTTAGATAAGCAAATAGATGCAAATTATTTTCAACATGAAGACTTCTTAAAGGATGAGTGTGCTCGGTACCATTGCGAAGGAAAACTTGTTGTTTTGGCTAAAGTACATTTAGAACCGCTGGGTTTATATTCTAGTAAAACCCAGTCTCTCGAAGAGCTTAAAGTCAAGGAACAGTTGCGTATAGCAGTTCCTATAGATAGAACAAACGAACAACGCGCTCTAGACTTATTGAAAGACTGCAATTTGATTAGTTACAAAGAAGCTTCTCATCTAGATATCACTGCAAAAGATGTCTTTGGTTGTGGAGGGAAAAAGGTAACTATTCTAGAGATTGCCGCACCTTTATTGGTATCTTCTTTACCAGATGTTGATGCTGCAGTTATTCCTGGAAACTTCGCCATTGCGGGGGGAATCTATCCATATAAAAATAGTCTATACCTAGAGGATGTCCATACTTCCAAGTACACCAACGTTGTTGTAATACGTGCTGAAGATATGGAAGACTCAAGAATGCAAAAACTACAACAGCTATTGCAAAGTCGTTCTGTGAAGGATTTCTTCGATGCGAAATATCAAGGGATCTTTTTACTTCAGTAATACATGTAGAATGGCTCAAGTAAGAGTTGATCTACCCCGTTGCCAGTAGGTTTAAGGCATACTTGGCAACGATTTCTTGATTTTTTTTGAAAGACTTTTACCATTTTTCTTTTGATTGTTAAAAATTTATGTAAAAATCAAGGTGGATTGATGTCGAGTACTGCAGTTTTAGGGCCTAAAGGTCCTTTCAGCTCTCCTTTTGAATGTTCTCTATACTCAACTAACTTAGAAATCAACTTGCTAGGTTCAATTCCTATAGTTGGCATATACATTGGAGCGAAGCGGATAGCTGCAGTTGCGCAATACAATAAAATGTTTGGATCGAAGACCGGAGTATCTCAGGTTATTGTTAAGGATTTCGGTGATGGCAGTTACAAAGTACAGGATGTGTTATCTTATAAAACAGGGCATTATTTTAGAGGTATTGTTGAGTGCTTAGGTCTAGGAGTTGTTTTGATAATTCTAGAATTTGCTATTGCCGTGTTTAAAGTCGTCATTTCATTTGCTGTTATGTTGATCCTCCTGTTGTCTTTAGTTGTCGTGAAATTGGGAGTGATCACGTGCTTGTCTCCAGACGATGTCGTCAACATAACGAGAGTTTTCAACAAAAATCAAACAGATTTGAGTTGTTAACGGAAATAGTTTAAGATTTCGATCCATAAGATTAGAGAATGATCTTGAAGAGCCAGCATGCGTCTAATGTTTCTTGCTGTTTTGAGACATCGCATTGAATTCTTGTTTCATTTTTATTAAGAACACGACATGAGTAAGGTCATGTTGTTATTTATAAAAGACGGCCAAAAGAACTCGTAAAGCCGTATTGACTTTTTTCATGTTGCTGGATATAAGGCATTCTTTTAATGCAACGTATGATCAAACATTTATGTTGTATTTCTTTTAGGTGTTTTATGTTTCCTTTCCTTAAGAATCGAGAGTCACTCAGAGCAAAAAACTCTAAAAAAACAGCCTCTACAATTAAGCATGCAAAGCATTACTTGAACGGATATCTGAAGAAAATAGAGCATATTGTTGCTGCTAATCCTAAAGAAGTAATAGAAGCATGGAATGAAATGTTGGGAACCAAGTATAATGGGATGTTCCAAGCTTTAGGATTTAAGGATCATATTCTATTAGTAAAGATTTATAATTCTTCCTTATACGCTTCGCTAAAGCAAATGCATCAAAGTAGTTTAATTGCTCGTTTGCATCAAGTAGTTCCTCACGCTAAGATCAAGGAAATACAGTTTTTGTTAGGATAATGTATGGACGCAAAAGAAAAAAATTATGACGCCTCAGCTATCACTGTTTTAGAAGGGCTTCAAGCCGTTCGTGAGCGTCCTGGAATGTATATAGGAGATACTGGGATCACAGGGCTTCATCACTTAGTGTATGAGGTTGTAGACAACAGTATCGACGAAGCCATGGCGGGTTATTGTTCTGAAATCCATGTAAGGATTTTAGAAGATGGTGGAATTACTATCTCTGACAATGGTCGAGGTATTCCAATTCAGACCCATGAAAAGGAATCGAAAAAACAAGGTAGAGATGTTTCCGCATTAGAGGTTGTTCTCACGGTCCTGCATGCTGGAGGAAAATTTGATAAGGATAGCTATAAAGTATCCGGAGGTTTGCACGGTGTCGGAGTTTCTTGCGTTAACGCCCTGGCTGAAAAATTAGTAGCCACAGTATACAAAGATAAGCAAGCTTATCAGATGGAGTTTTCCAGAGGAGTTCCTGTAACTGGTTTGCAGTTGTTAGGAGCTACCGATAAGCAGGGAACAGAAATCACTTTCTACCCAGATAATAAGATCTTTTCTTCATGTGTTTTTGATCGCTCTATCTTAATTAAAAGGTTGCGAGAGCTTGCATTTTTGAATCGTGGTATAACGATCATTTTTGAAGATGATCGTGACGTCAGTTTTGATAAAGTCATCTTTTTCTACGAAGGAGGTATTCAATCCTTCGTTAGTTATTTAAACCAAAATAAAGAAAGTCTTTTCCCAGAACCAATTTATATTTCAGGAAGTCGAACTGGAGATGATGGTGACATTGAATTTGAAGCAGCTCTCCAATGGAATTCTGGATATTCTGAATTAATTTATTCATATGCAAATAATATTCCTACGCGTCAAGGAGGAACCCACCTTACAGGATTTTCTACAGCACTAACTCGTGTACTTAATGCCTATATTAAAGCTCATAATTTAGCTAAGAACGATAAGCTCTCGTTGACGGGAGAAGATATTCGTGAAGGACTCACTGCTGTAGTTTCTGTTAAAGTTCCTAATCCTCAGTTTGAAGGGCAAACTAAGCAGAAACTAGGAAATAGTGATGTAGGTTCCGTATCACAACAGATCACTGGAGAAGCGCTAACAATCTTCTTTGATGAGAACCCACAAATTGCGAAGATGATCGTTGAAAAGGTTTTCATTGCCGCTCAGGCTAGAGAGGCAGCAAAGAAGGCTAGGGAGCTGACGTTAAGGAAAAGTGCTTTGGATAGCGCACGACTACCTGGAAAGCTTATTGACTGTTTGGAAAAAGATCCTGCAAAATGTGAAATGTACATTGTGGAGGGGGATTCCGCTGGAGGATCTGCTAAGCAAGGTAGAGACCGTCGTTTTCAGGCTATTTTACCTATCCGAGGTAAGATCTTAAACGTTGAGAAAGCACGTTTACAAAAGATCTTCCAAAACCAAGAAATAGGAACCATCATTGCAGCTTTAGGTTGCGGTATTGGATCGGATAATTTTAATTTAGGTAAGCTACGCTATCGACGTATCATTATCATGACAGACGCGGATGTTGATGGCTCTCATATTCGTACTCTGCTATTAACGTTCTTCTACCGCCATATGACAGCATTAATTGAAAATGAATGTGTCTATATAGCTCAGCCTCCTTTATACAAAGTAAGCAAGAAAAAAGATTTCCGTTACATTCTTTCAGAAAAGGAGATGGATGATTATCTATTAACTTTAGGAGTTTGTGACAGTAAACTGGTGTTTAAAAACGGAGATCGTGAGATCAGTGGAGAAGCTTTGGACAGCTTTGTCAAGCTTATCTTGAACATAGAAAACTTTATCGTTGCTTTAGAGAAAAAAGCTGTTCCTTTTTCTGAATTTTTAGAAATGCGCAAGGAAACCTTAGGCTATCCTTTATATTATAGCCCTCCGCAAAGCGGGAAGCAAGGTGGACGCTATTTCTATTCTTCCGAGGAAAAAGAAGAAGAGATGGCATCTAGAGAAGATGCGGATTCTATGAAGGTTATTGAATTATATAAAACGTCGATCTTTGCAGAAATTCAAGAGGAATTGCGAGACTATGGTTTAGATATTCGCCATTATCTCAATCCCAAAGATTCTGAAATGGTGATAACCAATGAAGATTCAAAAACGTTACCTTATACTTGTTATACTTTAAAAGAAGTTATCGATCATCTCAAAGCCCTTGGAAGAAAAGGTATAGAAATTCAGCGTTATAAAGGTCTTGGAGAAATGAATGCTGATCAGCTTTGGGATACAACTATGAATCCCGAACAGAGAACTTTAGTTCGTGTGTCATTGAAAGATGCTGTTGAGGCAGATCATATCTTCACCATGCTTATGGGCGAAGAAGTTCCTCCAAGAAGAGAATTTATTGAGAATCACGCTCTATCAGTTAAGATGAATAATTTGGATATTTAGGAGACGGTTATCACTATGTTGAACAAAGAAGAAATCATTGTCCCTAAAAATCTAGAAGAAGAGATGAAGGAAAGTTACCTTCGTTACTCTATGTCGGTAATTATTTCTCGAGCGCTTCCTGATGTCAGGGATGGTTTGAAACCTTCGCAAAGGCGTATTCTTTATGCAATGAAGCAATTAAACCTCACTCCTGGTGCGAAGCATCGTAAATGCGCTAAAATTTGCGGTGATACTTCCGGAGATTACCATCCTCATGGAGAGAGCGTTATTTATCCTACGTTAGTGCGTATGGCTCAAAACTGGGCGATGCGTTATCCACTGGTCGATGGTCAAGGAAACTTTGGCTCTATTGATGGGGACCCTGCGGCTGCTATGCGTTATACGGAAGCTCGTTTAACCCATAGTGCGATCTTCCTAATGGAAGATTTAGATAAAGATACTGTAGATATGGTATCTAACTATGACGAAACGAAGCACGAGCCTGTTGTTTTTCCTTCGAAGTTTCCTAATCTTCTTTGTAACGGTTCCTCTGGTATTGCTGTAGGTATGGCAACAAATATACCTCCTCATAACCTCGGAGAGTTAATAGAAGCCACGCTATTGGTATTAAGTAAGCCTGACGTCTCTATAGAAGAAATCTTAGAAGTCATGCCAGGACCAGATTTCCCGACAGGGGGACTGATTTGTGGTAGTGAGGGTATACGCTCTACCTACTATACAGGAAGAGGAAAGATCAAAGTTCGTGCACGTCTTCATGTAGAAGAGAACGCAGATAAACATCGTGAGAATATCATTCTTACAGAAATGCCCTACAATGTAAACAAATCGCGATTAATTGAACAAATTGCTGATCTTGTTAACGATAAGACTTTGTCAGGTATTTCCGATGTTCGAGATGAATCAGATAAAGATGGTATCCGTGTTGTTCTCGAGCTTAAGAAGGGAGAGTCATCAGAAGTTGTTATCAACCGTCTCTATAAATTCACTGATATTCAAGTGACTTTCGGAGCGAATATGCTCGCCTTGGATAAAAATCTTCCAAGGACAATGAATATTCATAGAATGATTTCTGCATGGGTACGCCACCGTACAGAGGTAATTCGCAGAAGAACTCGTTACGAGTTAAATAAAGCTGAAGCACGTGCACATATCCTTGAAGGTTTCTTAAAAGCTCTTTCTTGTTTAGATGATGTTGTACATACCATCCGTAATAGTGATAGTAAAGAACACGCTAAGCATCAATTGATTGAAAAGTTCGGATTTACTGAACATCAGTCCATTGCTATTCTTGAGTTGCGTTTATACCAACTTACCGGATTGGAAGCTGAGAAAATTCAAAAAGAATACGATGAGTTAGTAAATAAAATTGCTTACTACAAACGTGTTCTTGCTGATGAAGGTTTAGTAAAAGATATCATTAGAAATGAACTTCAAGAGCTTCAAAAGCTTCATAAAACTCCTCGTAGAACTACGATAGAATTTGATGCCGATGACATTCGTGATATTGAAGATATTATCACCAACGAACCTGTGATTATTACAATATCAGGAGATGACTACGTAAAAAGAATGCCTGTAAAAGTCTTTAGAGAACAGAAACGCGGTGGTCATGGTGTTTCTGGATTTGACATGAAGAAAGGTTCGGACTTTTTAAAAGCAGTATATTCAGCATCAACAAAAGACTACCTGTTGATTTTCACCAATTTTGGACAATGTTATTGGTTGAAAGTCTGGCAATTGCCTGAAGGGGAAAGACGAGCTAAGGGTAAACCGATCATTAACTTTCTTGAGGGTATTCGTCCTGGAGAACAATTAGCCGCTGTTCTTAATATTAAGAATTTTGAAAATGCAGGATTCTTATTCTTAGCAACCAAACACGGGGTAGTCAAAAAAGTAGCTCTTGATGCGTTCAGCAATCCTAGAAAGAAAGGTATTCGCGCTCTAGAAATAGATGACGGTGATGAGCTTATTGCTGCGGTGCATATTACTAGCGAAGACGAAAAGGTCATGCTATTCACGAGATTGGGGATGGCTGTACGTTTCCCTCATGATAAGGTACGACCTATGGGAAGAACAGCACGTGGAGTACGTGGAGTTTCATTGAAAAATGAAAAAGATCGTGTTGTTGCTTGTCAAATTGTTAGAGATGATCAATCTGTTCTTGTTGTCTGCGATAATGGCTTCGGGAAACGCTCTCAAGTAGAAGATTTCCGAGAAACCAATCGAGGAGGGGTAGGCGTACGTTCTATTCTTATCAACGAGAGAAATGGAGATGTTCTTGGAGCTATTTCTGTGACAGATCACGATAGTATCTTACTCATGTCAGCACAAGGACAGGCTATTCGTATTAACATGCAAGATGTACGTGTGATGGGAAGGTCTACTCAAGGTGTACGCTTAGTTCACGTTAAAGAGGGTGATACCCTTGTTGCAATGGAAAAACTCTCGTTAAATGAAGATGAGACTCTAACGAATATTGAAGAAGAGAGTGCCTCACCACAAGTATAAAGGAATAAAGCCATGTTTATAGTAATTGAAGGATGTGAAGGGTCAGGAAAAAGCTCTTTAACACAACTTCTAAAAGATAAGCTTATGGCTGAGGGGAAAGAAGTTGTAGCGACTAGAGAACCTGGAGGATCTTCCTTAGGTGAGCGAGTGCGTGATTGGATTTTAGACCCCTCCACAACAGAGATTTCTCCTTATACGGAGCTTTTTTTATTTCTTGCAGCACGTGCACAACACATAACTGAAAAAATACTCCCCGCTTTAGAATTAGGGAAAATTGTGGTATGTGACAGATTCCATGATTCTACAATTGTCTATCAAGGAATAGTTGGAGGGCTGGGGAAGGAATATGTGACAAATCTCTGTCACAGTGTTGTAGGAGAAAAAAAAATTCTTCCAAATCTTACCTGCCTTTTAGATATTCCTGCGGACGAAGGACTAAAAAGAAAACAACAACAAAAGTCCTTTGATAAGTTTGAAAATAAGTCTTTGGCA
Organism: Chlamydophila parapsittaci; assembly: GCF_006385615.1. NCBI lineage: Bacteria > Pseudomonadati > Chlamydiota > Chlamydiia > Chlamydiales > Chlamydiaceae > Chlamydia > Chlamydophila parapsittaci. The sequence continues at coordinate 45,196 of NZ_CP041038.1, forward strand.
TATCACACAAAAATTCGTGAGGGTTTTTTATCTCTTGCCGAGTCACGTCCTGACAGCTATCTTGTTTTAGATGCTAGACAACCTATAGAAGAATCACTCAACAAAGTTATGACCGCTTATACAGAATTAGCCTTATGCAAATAGAAGGAAAGATAGCTAATGAACCTTGGGAGGCCTTACTTGATAACATTAGTCAAGGTAAGGTATGCCATGCGATTTTATTGCACGGCAGTTCATTATCCATTCTTTCTCAATATGCTTATAACTTGGCCTCTCATATTCTTCTAAAAGATACTCCTGAAGCGCGGTATAAGATTTCCCAAAAACTACATCCTGATATTCAAGAGTTTCAGCCTTCTGGAAAGGGAAGATTGCATTCTATAGAGATCCCTAGGGACATAAAAAAACAGATCGCAATACTTCCTTATGAGGGCTACTATAAGATCTATATTATTCATGAAGTAGATCGTATGACTTTACCTGCGATCTCTGTATTTTTAAAAGTCCTCGAAGAAGCTCCGTCTCACAGTGTAATCATACTGACATCTGCAAAACTTCAACGTATACCAGCAACGATTCTTTCACGGAGTTTATCCATACATATTCAAGGACAAGAAAAGACAAACCCTAATGAAGAGGAAATCGCCTATCTACTCAAGTATGCCTCAGGAGAAATGAGTATTACAGAAGTAGGAAAAATAGTTAAAGGTAGTGCAGATACAGATAAACAAGTGCTCAGAGATAAAGCTAAATACCTTTTAGAAGTTCTTTTAACATTATTTAGAGATAGATTTATGCTTTCTTTAAATATCAGTGCGAGTGCTATGACTTATCCGCAATACGCTAAAGGTATTCTTAATCTGCCTATACTTCCTCTTGAAAAGGTGCTTGTGATTATAGAAAAAGCCTATCAAGCTTTAGATAACTCTTCATCAGCGACAAGCTGCATGGAATGGGTAGCCTTACAACTTGCATCACTGAATCATCGTTCTTCGGTATTAATTGAACGTACTTGTCCATAGGGGAATGGTTTCCTGCATTTTTTGTAAAACAACAGCAGGAATTTCATGCCCACCATTAAAAGAAATAAACTCTCCATGTAAACGTGAAGATAGGAGCTGATTTAGCCGTTCCCCATGGTAATAAGGCAAAATGGTATCTTGATATCCGTGACTTTGAATAAAAGGAACCTTAGCACATAAATTTATATTATTTTCCCAGCCTTTCTCTAATAGTAATGCTCCAGAACAAATTAAAGCTCCTCGATAAGGGATTTTTGAAGATAAAATAAGATGAGTGGTGATCATAGCACCTTGGCTAAAGCCTCCTAGGATAATGTCGTATCGCGGACGATCCAACTCTTCAATAAGGTTTTCTAAAGCTGCTTTTGGTTTCTCAAAATCTATATTGAATAATTTTTGGTATTGTTCTTCTGTTGCTGGGGTAATATCCGGATTAGAAATTAAGCTCTGAAATAGAGGAACGTCTAAGGGGAACCAAGCTCTTCCACCCCCAAATTCATAAGAAAGTTGTTCAATACCATGAGGGAATACCCATGTAGGACGTACACCTTTGAAAGGACATGCTGAAGGGAAAAATGCTAAATTGTCAGCATTTGCTCCATAGCCATGACAAAAGATAATAATAGGATCATCGGGATCCCCAGGACATACTATGGAATCTAATCCAGCAAACTTACGACGAAAAAATGAATACTCCATGAATGCTCTCAAAAGTAACTTATAGTGAAAATTTAGACCAAATTAGTCGGATTGATTTTAGAGATCAAGGGTTTCTTTGAACCCACAAGACATAGAAAAATTTATAATTCGTTCTTCTATAGGGAAGATAATTAATGTCATTTATTTTAATAACTTTAATACTTCTCGTGAAATAGATCCTATATTGAAAAAATTGGATTTAGAAACATGCCTATGTTAAAGTCTTCTCGAATTTAGTTTTTTGCAGAGAAATATTTTAGAGAATAGCGAATTCTGGAGTTTTTATGTCTGTTACAGATCCAGATTTTTTTTTACGACAAGCTGCAGATTATTTAGATCAAGGCAAGGTTATAGCCTTCCCCACAGATACAGTTTATGGTTTGGGAGTGGCATTAAATTACCCAAATGCCGAAGAGAAAATCTATGATTTAAAGCATAGAGATCAGGGAAAATCTTTGGTTGTGTATGTAAATACTATTGAGGATATTGAAAAATTCTCGGGATGTACATTATCAACACATGCACTTAAGTTATCACAGAAGTTCCTCCCCGGGCCGTTGACTTTGCTCGTTGACCATAAAAACCCTAGATTTCACCAAGAGAAACTAGGATTTAGGATTCTTTCTATTCCTATAGTGAATAAGCTCATCGATCTCGCAGGACCGCTACTTGGAACGTCTGCAAACATTTCCAATTTCCCTCCAGCAATCACCTCTAAAGAAGTGCTTGAAGACTTCTGTCAGGAAGATATTTGTGTTATTCCAGGCTGTTGTTCCTACGGACTGGAATCTACGGTAATCTCTGCAGATCCTTTAAAGATCTATCGTGAGGGAATGATTCCTCATCAAGTTATCGAAGACGTTGTAGGGGAAAAGATAGATGCTTGCTTACACACGCGCCACATGTTTTCTCAACACGTAAAAATTTATACAGTAAAAGATGAAGATGCTCTAAAGAATTTTCTTGAGCAGAACGCTCGATTTCAAGGTGTAATTTGCCACAACCCTAAACCATGTGATTTTTACCCTACCTTAAGACAAGCATTAAGATCTGTCGAACCTGTTGTGGTATTTATCTACGATCAGGAAACATCAGCATATCCAGAGCTAAGACCTTATCTAATTCCATACAGTTATACATACACTCGGTGAATGTCATGATCATAGATATGCACTGCGACCTTCTTTCTCATAAAACTTTTTCCTATGAAGATCCTTGCGTGCGCTGCTCTCCAAGTCAATTACTCTCTGGAGGAGTGAGAAAGCAAGTTTGTGCTATATTTACTGAGCATAGCATGAGCTCTCCAAGCGCTGATACACAAAATCAACTATTTTTTCACCTTCCTGATTCGGATAATCGTATCCGTTTAATTACTTTTGATTCTGATAACCTGAATCATGATGCTGGGGAAAATACCCTCTCTATTATTCGTAGTATAGAAAATGCTTCGGGATTAGGTTCTGATTCCCAACATCTCAGTGAGCTATTCACAAAACTCCTAGATCTATTTTCTATGGGGCCTATTGCTTATTTAGGGATTGTATGGAACGGAAGAAACCGTTTTGGGGGAGGAGTTTGTGACCCCTATAAACTTACCTCTGATGGGAAACGTTTATTAGAAATTATGAATCAATTGGCTATTCCTATAGACCTTAGCCATTGTTGTGATAAACTCTCCGATGATATTTTAGACTATACGGTAGACAAGCTTCCTAACATGCAGGTTCTTGCTAGCCACTCTAACTTTCGATCAGTACAAAACATCCCCAGAAATCTTACTGATGCCCATGCAAAAGAAATCGCATCTAGAGGAGGGGTTATTGGTTTAAATATCGTAAGTTACTTTGTTGGGTCTTCTTTACAAGGATTAAAACAGCATATCCATCATGCTGAAAAATTGGGAATTCTAGATCAACTTGTCCTAGGAACAGATTTCTTCTATTCTAATGCACAAGAAAAGTTTTTCCCTGAGTGTTCTACAGCCGAAGATCATCCCAATATCTCTAGCATTTTATCCGATAATCTACATAGGGAATCTACAGAAAAAGTACTCTGGAAATCTGCTCAACAATTCTTAAATCAGACTGTGAGTCTTCAAAAAGAACGAAGACATATTTGTTTAGATATATAAAAAAACCCGAAGCATTGCGCCTCGGGTCCATTAAGAGATACTCTATACAGAAGAAATAATCTTATGATTCTTCTTCTTTAGCCTCTTCAGCTGTTTCAAGTTCCTGATCTTCGCTATCTTGATCTCTTTGATCCGATTGATCACTGTGATCACTTAAAGATGAACTCCTAGAAGAGTTGGTGTCACAGCTCCAGGTGACCTTCTCAATCTGCTAAAACCAGCATTGAGCATAGAAGTAAAGCGATTGATACGTTCTGTTGGGCTACCAGTATTCCCATTTAATGAAAATGTAGAAGCACTTTTTCTTAAAGGTTTAGGAGAGGAAGCGCCTACATACAAAGAGCCAGGTTCTGATAAGTGCCTTTGTATTTGACTAATTGTTTCGTGAGCTGAGTTTAATTCTTCCGTTTTTGTAGTTAACATTCGTGTTAATCTAGTGACTTCAGACTCATGGTCGGTAGTAAGCCGTTCCATTAAATCTTGCTGACTCGCAATAGCTCGATCAAGATTTGCGGATGTTTCCTGCAGTTGAGATTCTAAATCTCTAACTTGAGCCTCTAGCTGTGCTACTTCAGCTTGTAACTCACCTTGAGATCTTGCAAGTTGTTCTTCTTTTTGACTAAGAGTTTCTTCAGTTGTTTGTAGACGTGCTTCAACAGCACCCAAGTTTTCACGAGATTGAGTTAGTAACTCTGAAGATTCATCCAAACGACTTTGAAGATTATTTCCCAATTCTCTTGTAGTTGTCAGTGCTTCAGAAATTTCTGCAAGTTGTGTTTGAGAAGCACTCACTTCTCCTTGCAATCGATTAACTTCTTCTGTTTTCTGTTCGACTACTTGTTTCATATTCATAAGTTCAGTAGCCAGAACGACTTCACCCTCATTATTCACCCGAGGCTTTTTAAGAATACGGAGAGCCACACCAAAGGAAGCCAAACTCGTCCCAAGGGCAAGAACAGTTGCTCCTAAAGCAATAGAAAATGCCGAAGGTAAACTTGTAATCGTTAAGGTTAAGAGTAAAATACCGGATATAACTAAGATAATACCCACAGCAATAAGAGTTAAACTCACAGTCTTGCGACTAACATGAGAGTGCTGACATATCCGATTTAATACAGAAACCCTTTCCAATGCCTCTTCTTGAGAGGAGGACCGTAATATAGAAAGTATCATATCTGAAACTATTTAAAATAATAAAAATCAGTAAGATTTTAACAAATTCATTATTATTTTCTTAGAGAAAAAAGAAGATTAAATAAATCTTTATAATAAAAAGACTAACTAAACGCATATAATATAGAGTTAATCGCAATTAAAAGAGTTAAAACTTTTTATTTGACTAAAAAGTAAGACTTATCCGACAAAATCAAGTTCTTCTGAGGCATCTTCAAATGAATCTTCATGTTCATCGCTGCCAGAAGAAGAGGGATGCGTTTCATTTTGAAGTTCGGCCCTCTCACTCATAGGTTGAGGGAAGGTAATAGCCGGTAAGCAATCAGCCGGTGGCAAGCAATCAAACTGATCATAAGTCGTGGAAGGCGTGGTGAAAAATCGTGAGATTGAAGAGATTGATGAAGCAATAGTAGGGAACCAGGTCGAAGCTACTTCTTCATTAGATTGAGAACTTGGCATAGCTTCTAAAGTAGAAATACGATTTTGAAGATAACTAATTTTGAGATTCTGTGCAGTAATCTGAGTTTGTAAATCCATATTCCTTTGATTTGCTTGTTCTAAATGACTCTCTAATAGAGTTGAACAAGATTTTGCACTTTCTACAACTTGTTCTGAAAGCTCTTTTTCGGACTTTCGTGCTATCTGTTCATGCTGCATCAAATAGAAATGAGAGATCCATTGAGCACTCAAGCTGAAGGCATGTATATCCTGAATTCCTCCAACAAATAAAGCGGCTCCTGTAATGCCCAAACCTAGACTGATACCGGGGCGGAACCACGTAGTTAAAAGAAGTTGAGAAATTACAGCGCCAACTATACAGCCTATACCAAGAACGATTTTCACCATTGCGATGACTGTTCTTGTTTTCCCCATAGAGTGTACTCTACTGTATGTTAAAATATCTAATGAAGAGGGGAAGAGAATGGAAAGAATGGGATCCGTATTCTTTTCTTGGGGACGAGGTAATCCATGTTCTCTGAGAACATTTCTAATCTCTAGATAATTTTTCCTCCAGACAGCGTTTTGATAGTAGACTACCTTAAGACAGTACGCGATGGCTGCTGAACCTATAACTATTCCTGCTACGCCTAAAGGGATACTTAGGGCCGAGGTCAGTCCTAAAGGAAGAATCAATACACAAATGCCAACTATAAGAAGAATGATTCCTAAGGCAAGAGCTACAATAACTGCGAGAAAAGTTTGTCGCTCGTTTTTAATGAAGTTAACATTATTTGCTAATATGGAAATAGTTTTAACTTCATTATCTGAGTTTTTAAATTGAATTTCAGGAGCAACAAGCATAAGTTTAAGAAAAAATACGAAAAACAATCATGTTACCACCTTATTATAAATGATGTAAATCTAATTTTATTTACAAAACAAATGAAGATTAGTTTGAGTATTCTAATAAACACAACAAATTAACATGATATTCTTTTTTTTAAACGATAGCTAAAGCTTTTTTGCGATTACCTATGTTTGGACTTAGTTAGAGGAGAAACTATACGATTGTCTCTTATGATGAGAAAAAATGATGTCCACAGCTTCCTCTGATGAGTCTACTAGGTATAAATGTCCCGGACATGTATGCGTATAATGTAAGTTTTTCATCCACTCTACTAAAGGCCCCCAAAATTGCATGCCTACAAGAACGACAGGATGAGGAACTTCTAGGTATCTAAAGTGGTCTAGGGCAAAAAAACATTCACTTACGGTACCTAGTCCTCCAGGAAACACTACACATCCAGAAGCTTTGCCAACCATGCCTTCTAAACGATGAGAGATATGGGAAACCTGTAAATAGTTTTCTTTGGGTATGTGATCATTCAATTCCTCACCCTTTAAGATAAATCCTAGAGATGCCCCCCCCCCCAGCTCGTACAGCACCAGCATTAGCAGCTTCCATAATCCCTGGACCTGCTCCAGTAACCACAGCGTACCCATTCTTAACTAATAGATATCCTATATTCTGAGCTTTTTTATAATGTTCATCTGTAGGACAGAATCCGCCAGCCACCACTATCCAGGGGCCATGATCTTGATGAAATTGTGTAGCGGAAATAATCTGCTCACAATCGTGTATATCCTGAGGTTCCCAATTTTGAGAGGAACCAAAAGTGGGGGAAATACACATCAATAATGTGAAATAAAAATAAAGAAATCGCATTCTACAAAACTAGTTTTATCAATAAATGCATTATTATACACAATCTCAACTATTTTTAATTAGCAAATACTATAAAGATAGGGCAGGGGAAATTTAGTTTTTAAACTTTACACTATTTTAATTATACGCTAGCTTGTATCTCTATCCTCATTTTAAGACATGCATTTGTTATCTATAGACTTGAGCAGTTAAAAATGTTTTCCTTTCAGATAAAGTATTTCCAACAATTATTAAACATAAAATACGCTGTATTTTCGGCCGTATTTCTTGCTGCAACTACGGTATTCGCTCTAACCTTCCCTGAGATAGCTTCAGGATTCAGTGAGAAAGGATTTTCAACTGTACTCATAGGTGGCTGTGCTTTTCTATGTGCTAGAACTGTAGGCATACTGGTAAACCAGATTATTGATCGTGACATTGATAAGAAAAACCCTAGAACAACTTCTAGAGTATTACCCGCTAAAAAATTATCGATACATTTTGTTTTCTTAACCACGGTACTTGCATCCTTATTTTTTCTAGTTCCCTGTACATTTTTAAGTAAGGAATGCTCCTGGCTAGCCTTATTGGCTATTCTACTTATGATTATTTATGCCTATGCAAAACGTTTTACCTATTTGTGTCATTGGATCTTAGGTCTTATTTATTACCTTGCGATTCTTATGAATTTCTATGCTTTATCTTCAAAACCTCTCTCTTTAAAAATGTTTATCATAGCCTCCCTATGGGGAATAACAGCTGCTATGATTATTGCTGCTAATGACATTATCTATGCGATTCAAGATTTCGAGTTTGATAGGAGAGAAAAGCTCTATAGTATTCCTGCATGTTTTGGGAAGGCAAAGGCTGTTCGTATTGCTTCAGTATGTTTACTGCTAAGTTTGCTATCTTATATAGCCATGGCCGTGCTGGCATCTTTTAGTAAATTAGGGCTTATACTGTCGCTATTACCTGTATTAGTTATTGGGAAGACCATCAAAATCTATTACGCATTGGATAAGAATCATGTTAATCTTGAGAGATGTTTTTTTAGGGGAAACATCTACCTTGCTTTATCCTTTTTTATCGTCATGGTAAGTTTATTAATTTCATAATAGATGGATACGAATGAAACGTTATATCGTAGGCATTTCAGGAGCTTCAGGAATAGTATTAGCCGTCAAACTCATACAAGAACTATCTAAAATGCAACATGATGTTGAGGTAATTCTTTCTACAGCAGCAATGAAAACGCTCTATTATGAATTAGATACCTCTTCTTTGCTGTCTTTAATCCCTGAAGAAAGTCATCGGTATATTCACCAACATAATATCAAGTCTATAGAAAGCAAATTGGCCTCTGGATCCTATCATGTCGATGGGACTGTTATCGTGCCATGTAGTATGGCTACAGTAGCAGCTATTTCAATCGGCTTAGGAGATAACCTTTTACGAAGAGTTGCAGATGTAGCCTTAAAGGAACGAAGGAAGCTGATCTTAGTTCCTAGAGAGAGTCCGTTACACTCCATCCATTTAGAAAACTTATTAAAATTATCGCAAAATGGAGCGATAATCTTACTGCCAATGCCCATGTGGTACTTCAAACCACAAACTATTGAAGATATTAATAACGATATCGTTGGAAAAATTCTCTCTTTGCTAGATATAGAGAGCAATTTAGAAAAGGTTTGGACCAATCCAGCTTAATTGGTACGTTTACCATTGATTACTTCATGAAGATTTTCAATAGCGATAAAAGCATAGGGATCTTCTCTGTGGACAATTTCTTTAAGTTGTGAAAGCTGTAAACGCTCTACAACAATATAAAGAATGTTTCTAGGCTCTCCAGAATAGCCACCTTCAGCTTGAATATAGGTAAGACCCACTCCCAAGTTTTCCATAAGGATTTGGCCGAGTTTCCTTGGAGAGGAGGTGATAATGGTCACAGATTTCGTATCTTCGAGACCTAGAATGACCATATCCATAACTTTCGTTGCGATGCCGTAAGTTAAGAAGGATACGAATGCCGTATGCCAATTCTGATAGACAATACCTGCCAAGGCAAAGATAAAAAAGTTAGCAAAAAGAATAACCTGACCAACGGTGTATCCTCTTTTTTTATTTATGATGATACCTAGAATCTCGGTACCATCCGTAGATCCTCCATGACGGATGATCAAACCACAACCTACCCCTATAACAGCTCCACCGAAAACTACTGTTTCCATTTCGGACCCTTTAAACACTATAGGGCTAAAACCAAACCATAAAGGTAAGGAATCAATAAGCCATAGGGCACAGGAAAAGATGATCACAGCAGTCATCATCTGAATGACAAAATACTTACCAATCTGTTTAAAGGCTAAAATGACAAAGGGCAGATTGAAGAGTATTAAGCAAAACGGCAAATATTTATGACCAAAGAAATGAGAGGCAATAAGAGATAAACCGACGATACCACCATCGATAAGTTCATTTGGAACTAGAACCATTTGAACTCCACAGGCAGCTAAAAATCCTCCAAGAATAAACCAGCTTAGGGTCTTGGAAAAGTACAGAGGAAAGCTAAACTTCGTTAAACGAGTTCCGTGGGGCATTTTCAACCTCTGATTGTATGTTCGCGAGAGACGGGGCTTGAACCCGCAACTTCCGCCTTGACAGGGCGGTGCTCTAACCAATTGAACTACTCCCGCAAATGGACACGACAGGATTTGAACCTATGACCCCCTGTGTGTAAGACAGGTGCTCTAACCGCTGAGCTACGCATCCAAACAAGATTAGGTGCATAAGTTAGCAGAAGAAATAGTTTAATCACAACCATTTTTACTCTAACAATTAATAAAGCTTGTTGTTGCAAGTAAAAGTTCGAGAAAGACACACCCTAAGATGTTTCCCACAGCGTTTCTGATTTTTAGAAAATGCTAAGATACACAGACCGTGGTCTGTCGCACGTTTCTTTGTTTCTTTAGAGGAAATAGTTATAAATTTAAAAAAAGAGCTAGAAGAACAACAGCGTATCCCTAAAAAAAATTCTCATGTTTTTAGAGTAAACTAGAACTGTATTGTAGAGGATTCAAGAATCTATGGAAGAGATCGGTAGAGAGAATGTTCTACCGATTTTCTAATTAGGAATACCCAAGAGGTGGGATCAGTTTAATCAAAGAGTGTAACACCTGATTCAGAGCTCATAAAATTATCAAAGTCTTCTTGTAACTGTTGGAACTCAGCTTCGCTAGTTAAAGCTAGAGGAGAATTTCTTACGAGCAAAGGAACCACGGATATGTAATTTTCCAAAAGAGTTCGACACTCATCGGAAATATCTTCATCTATAACTATTTGACAATCACTTAAAGAAAAGAACTTGCGTTTCCCATCACCAACTAAAAGTCTGGGAATACCGCAGGCATATTCTTTTCCTGTAGTCACAAGTCGCATGCCTTTCCACTCTTCGTTATGTTCGCTAGCAGGGAAATTTACATTAAAGCCCGATAAAATCGGGAGAGGGTTCGATAGAGCATACAAGGAGAGTCTTTTTAGTATCTCAGGGGCATGTTCTTCCTGAAAGAAAGAAATGTGTTGTTCTTGAGAAAAAGCTATGGAGGGGACACCTGATAAAATGGCTTCCATAGCAGCTCCAGCAGTTCCAGAATAAAAGATATTTCTTCCTGCATTAGATCCATGATTGATTCCAGATAGTACAAGATCAGGCAAATCATTACGGAATAAATCTCCCAAAGCGAGCTTAACGCAGTCTACTGGGCTACCGGAAACTGCCCAAGCCCCAGCAACAGGCTGAGGATAGTCCACCTTTTCTATAGAGACGGGTTGTGTATAAGAAAAAGACATGCTTTTCCCTGACTGTTCCGTAGTAGGAGCAACTATATAGAGATCAGCAAAGTCTGCTTTTAATAAATTTGCAACTAAAAGACTCATCCCTTTAGCGGAAATGCCGTCATCATTAGTTAACAAAATCTTTAATCTTTTGTGCATAAAATTACCGAAAAAAAAATAAATCTTACTATAATTAAAATAGTAAGACTAATCTATAAAAATATGTTTAATTAGTTTTATTTTTTTTGAGCTTTTGACAATCCATGTTGTTCAATAGCTAAAGCAATATTATGTCTTGCTTGAGGAAAAACATCTTCTAGTAACTTTAATGCTTCTTCTGTTTTTGTTCTTAAAGATACAACTGGGCAACGACAAGTAACTCGAGAAAATCCACTTTCCTTAGCGAATTTTCTTATCCAAGATTCCGGGGTAAGTATTAAAGGGCGTAAGATAGTAATACCGAAATGGACCATATCTAAAACCGGTAACATTCCAGCAAATTCTGCTTTATGTAAGAGATTCATCAAAGCTGTTTGGACTACGTCATCACGATGATGACCAAAAGCTACGGCAGTAGCTCCCACATCTTTTGCTGCTTGGAATAGTAAACGTCTTCTAACTTGAGAACATGAATAACACTCTGGAACTTCAGGGTCATAGGGAGAGGTTATCGAACTATAGGGGACGTGAATTTTATCACAAATATTAGCTAAATACTGCTTGCTTACTTCTGAACCGCAAGAATATTTCCCTCCGATATTCACAGCGTAAAGATCAAGCTTTGGGAAACCTCTACCAGAAATCGCTTTAAGCATTAAAAGCAAAGAAAGGCTGTCTTTGCCTCCGCTAAGAGCTATAACAATCTTAGCGTGATTTTCCAACATAGAGTAGGTATACAAAGCCTTACGCACTAGGCTTTCTATACGTTTACCAGATTTCGTCCACGGGGGATGTAAGTGTAGAATAGACATGGGGAAATAGTAAAAGGATAGAATAAAGCTTGCAATACAATATTAGTTTTTATGAAAACTTGTAATTGGTTTTTATCCTTAGCTTATTTAAACTTTCCTTTAAAAGCCTTGCTTTGAGAAGAATTGTATGACAAAAAAAGTTAACAGAAATGATCCATGCCCATGCGGTTCTAATAAGAAATATAAGCAATGTTGCCTTAAGAAAGATAGTCAACCAGCACGCTATACTTCAGAAGGCAAGTTCAAATTTTCTGCGGAAGTTGTAAATTCGAGTGCTGCAGACAATAGTTGCACGCAGTTGTTCCAACGTCTTTCTGGAAGCATCACATCTGAACAAAAGCAAGCGGTTGATACGTATTACGAAATTACGAAAAATAAAACTCCTATTGGAAAGAAAACCATTAAAAAAGTTCAATCTAAAGAAGATCGTTTGATTTCTGAACAATTGAAGAAACATAACTTCCAAGTTATGGATACAAGCTTGTCTGTAGATCCTTCCGGTAGAGGAGAAAATTTTGTTACTGAAGAGTTTATTCCCACCCAAGAAGATTACCGTATTTCAGAAAATACTGATTCTGACTTGGAAGAAAATAACCAATAGCGTATAAATTGACTTCCTATTGGTTAATTAAAGTTTTCTCTTCAAGCAATAGGGTTCCTGATTTTTCGCTGGAGTAGCTCAATTGGCAGAGCATTCGATTTGTAATCGAACGGTTGAGGGTTCAAGTCCTTTCTCCAGCATTCTCTGGGGGTGTCGCATAGCGGTCAATTGCATCGGACTGTAAATCCGACTCCTTACGGATACGTTGGTTCAAATCCAGCCGCCCCCAAGATTTTCTTTATTTCTCTTCTTTCTTTTTCGTTATTATTTTTTATTTATCAGATATAATTAATTTTACCAGAATTAAATTAAACATATTAAAAATTGACCTATAATTTATTATCTGATTTTTATTAGAAAAAAATCGGAATAATAAATGACTATTTCTAATAATAACACTAATGATTGTTATTTTTCTATAGATTCGACTTTTGAAGGTGATGTTGCTGCTGGGAATGTACAAACCAACGACGTCACATCTCAAAGTATAGAATCCACGAGTAGCTTAGTTGTAAATCCTCCTGGAACCTCGACTTTTTCAGGAACAATCAATGTAGAAGGACTTACTTCAGCTAACGACCTTAATATAACTGGCAACAATGTATATATAAATTTGAACGGCAACAGATTGAGTAACGTTGCTAGACCTATAGACCAGTCCTCTCCAGTACCGGCAAATTATATACGTTCTCCTGAGTACTTTTTCTGCTCACTCAATGAGTTTGGAAGGATCAACATTAATACACAGCAACCCGTTCCCATTCTCGGCACCGATAGGCTGGTCTACCAATCGCAAAATATTTTTTCCCACATACGCTTTGTAGATTACTCCTATAGAGATTCAAAAGTCACGTATCCAGGATCCCACTGGGTACAATTATTAAGCAAAGGTATCTACATGATCGATTACGGCATTAATAAACGCTGGGGATGGAATAATGGCTGGGGAGGCGACGTGCATCTGAAAAATGCTTCAGGCACCATTTATAGCAGCAATACTATCTATAGTGGGGGAGGATACTCTGGATTTGCAAGTTTATCTACAGCTTTTCGTGTCTCTAATCTAGCTAAAGATCCGAACGGCACTATAACAAATGATCCAAAAGACAGCATAAAAGAAAATTTATTCTGCGCACAGCTAACAAGTAATGGGGCAGTTTTAAGCGCTTTTTATTTTGGAATCATTTTCTACCCAAACCAAGGGGAATAGCTATGGATGATAAAGACAAAACTATTTCTAGATTCACATCAGATAATCCTAATAATCAAACTAGAGAAACTGATTTCGATGCGACAGGAGTTAAAGACCAAAACCTCTACCTAGAGAATGCTACGTTAAACATTGATGGCAATTTAAATATCGAAGATGATTTTGATGCTGAGACATTAACTGTAACAAAGGACGTAAATGCAAACTGTGATTTCTTTGCTGGTAGTGAACTCTCAGGAAACAATGGGTTTTCTTTGCGTGAGACGGTTTTAAATGGGGACATCAGCATTAACGCCTCTCAAAGTTCGAGTATTGGGAATATCTCAGACCCTCTTTCTCAACGCGACGCTTTAACATTCAACTACTATAAAAAAAGCTCCGTACAAGCCTATACCTGTATGTTAGACCATCGCGGTACATATAACATTCCTGCACATTCTATTTTAGATTTAAAAAGCGGAACTTCAAAAGATATTGAAAATTACACATCGATGTATCGCAACTACTTCTATGTGGAGGGTAAAGATCTTGTGATTAAAACTCCAGGAATCTACCAGGTCACTTTTGAAATCACTAGAATGGGAGGGCAACACTCAGGAAATGATGAAGTGAATTTATTTTTAAGGCTGGATCAAGGCAGTCAATTCGAAAACTTGTGCACAGCAGACACTCGAGGCCATTATCCTACAGATAGGACATCGACGGCCTTGTATGCAATTTTCTCTGTTTCAGATATCTCTTCACAACCTACCGTCAGAGTCTATACACATGCTCATATACAAAGTATGTTTTCTACGATAAGTGTGATTTGGTTCCCATTTGCAGCAAGATTTCCCGAGGAGGATTAAAATATGTCAACACCTAAAACTAATATTAGTTTACCCACATTTGTTCGTTTTAATATCTACTCTAAGGATCTATCTGAAGAGAAAAAAAAACGTGCTATAACGGTATCGAAAGCAATAACAGCCAAAAACACTAACCTTCAAAATCTAACTTGTACAAACGGGAACCTCAATTGCAAGCAGGACCTATTTGTTAGTGGGAACATGAATATTAAGACAGGGACTAAAAACCAAGCAAACTTCTTTGGTAGGGTAAACCTGAGCAATCATACAATCTCATGCAAACAACAACCATATAGCACGAATACTCAAAAATTGCCGCAACAATATGTCCCCTATCATGTTTTTCAAAGTAATAAAGCTGAAGTTTCTATGCGTTCTGCTACTTCAGGAGGACATGTAGGCAGCGGGGATGTGAATCACGGTGTCTGGATTCCTTGGAATAAATTTGAAACTAAAATTGAACAACAAGGAAATTCTCATGTGTATGTAGGAACAGGGGCAAACTCTTGTTATCTGTATTTTCGTGCTACCAGAAACAATCCTAAACTTTTCCGTATTAGCATCGTTATGTCAAAGCACGGCGGCTGGTTGGATAACGGAACGGGCGGAGAGTGTGTGTTAGTCGCTGTTGTTAATGGGAAAGAGACACTTTTACAAGGATCCACTTGTTCAGGAACAAGTTACTATAGGCCTAAGCCTATGGAATGGATTGCGACGACATTTCTAGCAAGAGATAATGGGCATTTCATACTGAAAAACGTATCGTATTCTTGGCGGGTAGCTTCATTTTCTTGGAATGTAGTGCAGCTGCCTTATTTTGAATAAATATACTCAACTTTTGCCCGGGAAATATTCTCCGGGCACTTTGTTCACAGCTCGACCAACTAAGTCATAACCCACATATCCCGTAATTTCGATAAGATAACGTTCTCTAAATTCTGAAACTAAACGAGCTTCATTCATAATAATGTAAGGATCTACCTCTGGAGCTTGACCATACAAACGTGTTGTGAGTAAAAGTTTACTATCTGGATGGATCCATCAATAACAGCTTCCATAATTTTTCCCTACAAACTGCTTATTATGTTTCTCAATATTTTTCTTTTGTATTTGAGAAAAGATTTTTAATCTCTTTGATTTTATGCTCTGAGGGATTTGGTTTGACATCTCAGCAGCTAAAGAACCTTTTTCTTGAGAATAAGAAAAGATACCTAAATTATCGATCCATCCTTCTCCAACAAAATCGACGAGCTCCTGAAATTCTTCACCCGTTCTCCTGGGAATCCAAAAATAAGAGACAAACGAATAACGAATATAGATATGGGGAATGCGTGCACGCAACTTAGTTAACAAATCTAAAATTTGTTCTCTAGATATTGTTCTTAACAACTTTTTTAATACCCGATTATTTGTTAAAGGGGAATATCAACTAAGGGAGTAGGCACTGATCTTTTTCCATAAGATCAATTAAGGGTATCACCTACTTCATCAGGATACAAATAGAGAATTCTAATCCTATAGTTTACAGGCGCCTTAAGCATCTCTATTAATACACTGTGTAAGCAAGATTTACGATCTTTAGATAGATCTTTACCATAGTCACCCAAATCTTGAGCAATGAGAATGATTTCTTTAACTCCCATTTTTAACAATAAGCGAAATTCTTTAATAATCTGCTCTAGAGGTTTACTTCTTAATCCTCCCTTAATGGTAGGAATAATACAGAAGGAACAGCGCTTACGACACCCCTCAGCTATTTTCAAATAGGCATAGTGCTTCGGTGTGGATAATTTTCTAGGAATTTCCCCCATTTCTAAATAACTTTTAGAAGATAACTTTTCTCCACTTTCCTTAGATTCTATAGCGGATAAGATATGTTCAACGTCTCCAGAACCTAAAACATAGTGTACATAGGGGAGCCAAGGCTTTAACTCTTCTTTATGCTTAGAAACCATGCAACCAGTTAATATAATCTTGGCAGTTTCTTTCTTCTTATCGATTATTCGTTGAAGATAATCCGTAGATTCATCTCGAGCAGCTTTTAAAAACCCACAAGTATTCAAAATCAAATAATCCACTTCTTGCAGGAGTTCGGTAGCTTCATAACCAGCTTTTAATAAAATTCCGAGCATTACCTCACTATCTACAAGGTTCCTTGAGCAGCCTAAACTAATAAAATGAATTTTATTTTTTGAGGTTGCCCCTTTAAAAAAAAACTGTTCTTTAGTTGACATGAAGATTCTCTTGTAATTATGGGGAAGTTTTCTTGATTCTTTTTGAAAATAAATATAGTATCATAAGCGATTTATCATTTTCTTGAAAGGATTCATCAATGGCTAGTAAGAACCGTGAAATCATTAAATTAAAAAGTTCTGAAAGTTCCGATATGTACTGGACTGTTAAAAATAAAAGAAAAACAACAGGTCGACTAGAACTCAAAAAATATGATAGAAAACTGCGTAGACACGTAATTTTCAAAGAAGCTAAGTAAAAAGATTTAATTTACCTGCTAGCTTCTATTTCAAGTTGTTGAGTGGGTCATGAAATTAGAACTTCTAATTGCTTTTAAGTATCTAATACCAAGAAGAAAAAGATTATCTTCTGCCATTGTTTCTATATTTTCAATAGGCATTATTTCTTTAGTCACTTGGTTATCCATTGTTTTCATTTCTGTTATCTATGGTTTAGAACAACGTTGGATTCATGATCTTTCCCAGCTTCATTCTCCAGTAAAAATCGTTCCTTCATCTGTTTATTATGATTCCTATTACTATCAAATAGACAGACATGCTGACCTTTCTTTGTATACAACAAAGACAATAGGAGAAAAGCTCGCTTCCTCTCTTATAGATCCCTATGATCCAAATTTGGACTACTCTTTACCAGAAAACTTCCCTCTACCAGATCAAACTTCAGATGGGAAATTAAAGGATCCTGTAAAAATTGCTTTTGAAGTTCTTAATCCCTATCTAGGGCAAAATCACGCCCAACTTTTAGAGTTTGAAGAGGGCATTGGTTATGTACAGATGGAAAGAATGGTCGATCCTAACAAAACAGAATCGCGAACATTTTCTCAATTTATTGCCTATCCTTCTGATGAAGTGTATCAAAATCGCGTGCTTCCCTATGAACAAACAGATTATAGTTCCGAGATTTTAAACCCTTTTAATAGCTCTTCCGAAGGTTGGGAACAAGATTTTATACATTTGCAAAATACCTACCGAGGAGCTTCGATCATCTTACCTGTAAATTATCGCGATATGGGGTATCGCGTAGGAGATAAGGGGGGGATCAGTATTTTCTCCCCAGAAACTCAGAAAGAGATCAAACATCCTGTATATGTCATAGGCTTCTATAATCCTGGCTTATCTCCCATGGGAAGTAAAATTGTATTCATTGATATGGATCTAGCTTCTCAAATACGTTCAGAATCTACGGGAATCGGCATGCATAATGGCTTACATGTCTTCTTTCCAAACACTAAACTGATCACACCAATTAAACAGCAAATTGAAGCTATCTTAAGTCAAGCCGGTATACAGGAATATTGGGAAGTATCTTCTCTCTATGATTATCAATATTTCAAGCCTATTTTAGATCAACTACGTAGTGATCAAGTTCTATTTCTCTTGATCTCCATTATTATCCTGATCGTTGCTTGTTCCAATGTTGTAACTATGTCTATCCTCTTAGTAAATAATAAGAAGAAAGAAATAGGAATTCTTAAAGCTATGGGGACTTCTTCTCGTAGCTTAAAGGCTATTTTTGGTTTTTGTGGAGCATTCTCTGGAGGTATTGGTGTTGTTTTTGGAACAGCTTTGGCTGTTTTAACAATGAAAAATCTCTCAATAATTACTCAAGGCTTAAGTTACTTACAAGGCAGAGAAGCGTTTAACTCTACTTTCTTCGGTCAAGGTCTTCCTCAAGAAATACATGTGCCGACTATTTTCATACTCGGTTTAGGCACTTTAGTGTTAGCTGCTATTTCTGGATTATTACCAGCAAGAAAAGTCGCTAAAATGCATGTCTCTGACATTTTAAAAGCGGAATAGTTATGCCTCCTCTTATTCAAGCAAAAAATCTGTCTAAGGTTGTTCTACAAAGCAATCAAGATATCGAAATATTACGTAATGTGAACTTTAGCTTATATCCTGGGGAGGTAGTTGCGATTACAGGCGCTTCAGGAAACGGGAAAAGCACGCTCCTTCATCTATTAGGCACACTAGATACACCGTCATCAGGAGAGCTCCTATTCCTAGGGAAAAGAAAAGAACACTACAATTTATCAGCATTTAGAAACCAACATATCGGTTTTATTTTTCAAAACTTCTACCTATTAGAAGATGATACTGTAATCAATAATGTGTTAATGCCTGCAAGCATTGCACGACAAAATATCGCTAAAGGATCTCCTGCATTTAAAAAAGCTCTCGAACTCATAGACTCTGTCGGCTTATCTCATAGAACGCACTCTCGCTGTTGCAACCTATCAGGAGGAGAAAAACAACGAGTCGCAATCGCAAGAGCACTGATAAACAATCCCGCAATTTTACTAGCTGATGAACCTTCGGGCAATTTGGACAATCAAACCTCTGAATACATCCATCAACTGCTTCTATCTCAATCTCATGATTCACGTGGAGTGCTTATTGTAACCCATAATAAGCAACTCGCACGTCAATGTCATCGTGAAGGGGTTTTACAAAATGGAGAACTGATTTTCTAAGATAGCGTCGTTTTGATTCCCGTAGCAAAGTCTAAAGTATATCTAGGCAAACGCTCTAAAACTTCCTGTTCCAGTAAATCCATGGACCCGTGATAGCGCGCTTGTCTAGTAAAATAATTCATCAGCCTATCCTCAGGATTACGTATTCCTTGATTCAAAAGAGTTTCCTTATCCAAACCCAGAGCACGAATATCCTGCCACGTGGTAAGAGAAATCATAGGTTCATATAAATGATGTTTCTCATCTGAAACTTCTCCAAGGCAGGGGACAGCAAATTTTCGTATTCTTTGTTTATTCCCATCAAGAGCACAGAAATACCCCCAATCATCAGGACTCACACAGCGCACCAAATTTAATTGCTCCCAACAAATTCCATGTGTACAGATTTCTAACAGGGTATTTTGCATTTCTGAAAGGAATCTTGCGTCATCAACCACGGCATTCTCATCATGCTCTCTCTTTAGTTCCAAACAATCTTCCGCCACTCTCTGCTTTTCTGCAGATAATTCCTCATTGTTCCAATCGTTATTTTGAACATGAAAAGAAAATTTCTCGTAATCCTCCTTAGATACCGTCTGAGCAAGAAGATAGACATTTTCCGAAAAAATGGTTCCAGCATTATGACAGCATCCGGATGTTCCTAACCAATATGAAGCAATTTCTTCATAAGATGCCCCTGTAATAAAGTCTCTCTCAGGAATTTCTGAGGCTGATTGTATAAACTTTCTTAACCAATACAATGGACAATGTTGAATCAAGACTAAGTCTAAAGAAGCAAGATCGATTTGTTCTAGACTATCTACAAACTCTGAAATACCATGTTTATTCAATGCTATTTTTAATTTTTGAGTGAATCTACCTAAATAGTTATGAAAAGACATGTCCCTATCGAGGCTAGCCTGTTCTAAAGCATCGAGAAGTAGTCGTATCTCTTGAATAGTAAGTTGCTTTTTCTCAATAAAATCATAAAAAACAGGAGGATATGTATCCTTAAATGTTTCTTTAAGTCCTTTAGGGAGGTTGGATCTCAAATAGTTTGTTAGAATTGCAAAAACAAATAAAGCCAAAGCAATACTGCCAAAAATCCCAACCCAAATAAATCCTATAGGATTGGACATGATAATCGCTGGAATTAGAGCCAGTAGCAAACTGATAGAAGAAATAACAGCCATAACTATGGCTATAGTCATACGATCTTGAACTCGCTTATCAAACGAATAGGAAGCATGACAACGGCAATCGTTTTTAAAAAGGGAATGTAAAATAATTTCTGGCATAAAAAACACCCTAAAACGCGCTAGTTTTGATCTTGGAAATTATGATTAAGCTTATGAATTAGAGTTAAAAAACCCTATAACGAGACATCTGTAAACACACGCATTGAATTCAAAGTGTGTTTCCTATCCGAGGATTATAACAATCAAACAGTTCTACTAAAAACTTTATTGCAATAATGAGTTTTTAGTTCTTATGAAATTGTAAATAAGATTCTTAAAAAATAAAGAGAGAAGAGCAAAAACTCTTTCTGTAAAACAAAAAAAATAAATCTATCTTATTTTACTGTAAAATGTCATTTAATGTGACTAATAAATTGGAGTGAGAAATGCCTCCTTACACTATCACAAGCACATAAAAACAGATTTTATTTTCCTTTGAAAATATGATCTATTTACACTTGGAAATACATCTCTCGATTGCTTTTATTGCTTTTTATTTGGAAAAAAAATTGCACAAATTTATAATTCGTCCTTCTGATAAGGCGGTTATGTTACTATGGAAAAAAGAAAAGACACGAAAACAACCATTGCCAAAGCATCTGAAGCTCAGAACAAGTCTTGGTATGTTATCGATGCTGCAGGTAAAACCTTGGGAAGACTTTCTTCAGAGGTGGCAAAGATCTTGCGCGGTAAGCATAAGGTAACTTACACACCTCACGTAGCTATGGGTGATGGTGTTATCGTTATTAATGCAGAAAAAGTGCATTTGACCGGCGCGAAGAAAGGTCAAAAAATATATCGATATTACACAGGATATATTTCAGGAATGCGTGAAGTTGCTTTTGAAAATATGATAGCAAAAAAGCCCTCTTATATTATCGAGCATGCAATTAAAGGTATGATGCCAAAAACTCGTTTAGGCAAGCGTCAGTTAAAATCCTTAAGAATACTGAAAGGGGATTGTTATCAAGAGTTTAAGTCTCAGAAGCCGATCGTATTAGATGTTTAATTTGGGGTAAATTGTGGTAAAAAATACAATAGAAGAATCAGTAGCTACCGGAAGAAGAAAACAAGCTGTATCTAGCGTTCGCCTTCGTCCTGGAACGGGCAAGATCGATGTAAATGGAAAAGCCTTTGAGGAATACTTTCCATTGGAAATTCAAAGAGTTACTATCCTCTCCCCATTAAAAGTTCTTGGCTATTCCAATGACTTTGATCTAGTGATTCGTATTAACGGTGGTGGAATCCAAGGACAGGTTATTGCGACACGCTTAGGATTGGCTAGAGCTTTATTAAAAAAGAATGTTGATTCTAAACAAGAATTAAAAAGTCACGGTTTCCTTACAAGAGATCCTAGAAAGAAAGAACGTAAGAAATACGGACACAAGAAAGCTCGTAAAAGCTTCCAATTCTCTAAACGTTAGAGTTTGCCGTTATTTTCATCAAAAGCAAGCGAGAGTCTTATCGAATTTCATCGCTTGCTTTTTTTATTTTCGTCTAAAGTACTTTCCTAAAAATTTTCTAGCTAGTTTCTTTTCTAAAAGAAAATCTTTCTTCTTTTTGGCATTCCAAAAAATGCCTTTCCTTCTGCACTCAGAGTATAAAATTTGTCTTTCTTAAACTCTATATCGACGCCTAGAGAGAAAAGAACAACCTTTCCTAAATTTTGAACCGCATGAATCAAATGCGTCGGGTTTTTCTTTAACATTACGTGGGAAATTTGTGTATTCTGATCATTTTTTAAGAAAACAAAACCTCCTGGAGGGAGATCTTCGAAATACTCTACTAGATCACAATCTTTGAACTGATCTCTAGCATTTCTAGGGATACTTAATCCATGTGCTTGAAATAAAATATTTAAAAAACCAGAACAATCTAATCCATAATCTATTAAGGAGTGGTGGAGACATCGTCCTCCCCAAACATACGGAATTCCCAAGAAATTTTCAGATTCTTTCAGCAAAAGATCTATAGAGAACGGTTCATTACAAAAACGCACGTGGCTCACATTACAATAAGGGACTTCCTTATCCAGAGGGAGCTTCATTCTAATTTTCACCTCTTTAGGGAGGGATACTTTCCCTTGAGAATCTATGGCTAATGGAGACCCGTAGGGCAAGGGGATATGCCAAGGTTCTAAAAAAGCATCGAAAGACTTAACGATTGCATTAGGTAAAATATATTGAGATAGAAGAGCAAAAGATGATTGCGAGGATATATTTCTGACTGGATAGGGGCGCCAAAAATCGTGATCACGGATTAATTGCGAGTAGGCATAATAGGAGAGCTTACCAGCAAGTAAGCGCTCTCCAAACAATAACTGCGTCTCCAAATCTCCATGTGCAGATGAAAGATCCGAAACAGATGCATACAGTTGATAATGTTTCATCTTTCCTAACCATAATTAAAGATGTGCCCATATGGAGAATATCTAAAAGTAAAATTAAGCTTTTATGCAAGCTTCAATACTTTGAAAAACGTCATCAGGAGATGCCTCAGAAGGGATACGTGTTAATTTCCCTAGCTCTTGATAATAGTCGACTACAGGAGCTGTTGATTTCTCATAACCCTCAAGTCTCTTATGAATCACCTCTAGAGTATCGTCAGAACGACGAACTAATTTAATTTGACATGTAGGGCACTCACTAAATCCCTGACTTTGATTATACACATATTTACAAGAAGGGCATATGAACCGAGAATGAATCCTACGAATAATCTCTTCATTAGACACATCTAATTGTATGACACGATAATCAGCGTGAGATTGCACAAAAAAATCATTCAAAAGAATGGCTTGATCTAGAGTTCTTGGGAACCCATCAATAATACATCCAGACCGACACTCGGGTTGGTTTAAGGCTTCTTGAACCATACCCCAAACAATTTCATCAGGGACCAGACAACCTTGGTTGATATACTCAGCAGCCTTGATCCCCAAAGGAGAGGCTGACTCTATAGCAGAACGAAATAGTTCTCCTGAACTAATGTGGGGAAGCTTTAACAGATGAGCAAGACGCTGTGATTGTGTGCCTTTGCCCGATCCTGGAGGCCCCATAATAATATAAAAAACATTGTTTAACATAACTACTTGCAAATATTTAATTAAGCCACAGGATATTTAAATATATTTAGAATTTATACTCTATGCTTTAGATAAGCATCTGAAGTCTAAGAAAAATTTTAAAAGTCAAAATCCTAGGAAGAGAATAGAAAAATTCCCACCTATTTCGCAATCGTTAAGCTATAAAATATTAATTAAGTATAACTATATATATTGTGCATATGGTTTAAAACAATTTGAAATAAAGGGGGATTAAAATTATAATTTCTCGTTAATTTCCTTCTTATTAGAATTATAAAACCATGCATCAACCGATTTCTCATCTTTCTCCTAATAACCACATCCTTCATTTTTTCGGTTCTATTACAAGAGAAAAGTCGGCTGTTTATGAAATTTCACTACATAGGCATGGCCCCTTAGAGCATCTAATAAACGGAGGCTCTTCTCAAGACCAAGATATCAATAATTTACTCATTATAAATAATATCACAGCATTTACGCAGACGCTTTTTACTCAACAAAGGCCGGTTCCCGCTGCAGATTTGATTGCGGACTGTTCTATTTGTTTTCCTCGATCTCAAAGTAGTCCCTGTTTAGACTTCTCTGAAAGTCCGCACTGTTTTCTGGTGTTCATTCATGAACTCTGTAGCTTACTTAACAACATCTATCAAAATACATTCGGTAATGTCGTAAGAAGCGTTATCGCAGTTTGTTCCTTGGTAAGGAAGAGTTTCCTTTTCTACCGCAAAGAGAAACAAATTATCTGTTTTCTTAATAAGAATAACAACATTTCACCATTTCAACGGGGTGGGTATATCGCTTCAGCATCGGCGTTATATCATGCAAGAAAAGTCGCCTTATCTTTACTTGCTTGGAAAAGCGTTTCTCTGGTTATAAGCATACTCGCCGTACTCGCATTGATAGTATTTATTGTGGGATGCGTATTTACTTTTCATTCCCATAGTGTTTTTTCTGACGCGTTTTTCATGTCTCCAGCAGCATCTGCTCTTGGATGTGGGGGGCTAACCTTCCTGTTATTAGGTTTGCTGGCATCTTCTTATGAAAATTATAGTAAAAAACAGCGCCAAGCGGCTATAGATTCTATACACCGTTCTCTACTGAGCCTTTATATTAGTGACAACATTCGTGTATCTACCGAAGAGTCAGATCATTTTACTTCCTCGATCGCTAGGAGCTGTTTGAGTCACTACAGTGCACTTTTAGACCCCGTCACTTTCCCACCACACACAGAACCAGAGCATGAAGAATCTTTAGGAATCTTCGATTCCCATGAGATTGAGAGTACCTTCCTTGATTATTCTAGAGAGTTCATGACTTCTCCTGTTCCACCCCCGTATTCAGAGCGACCACCGACATATGAAGAGGTTATGGAAGAAGATAGAAGAAATAGACAAAACAATAATCAGCATACATAAAAATTGAGGTTATACCATGGCGTGCTATTTAACTTTTGGTAAACAAGATCTTAGTGATTTTTCAACCACTACAAAAGCGATGTGCGTAGCTTTTGATCTTATTACTTTCCCTGTGATCTCTGTAGTTATTAGTGTTGTATCTTGGGCTATTTTACTGATCAAAATAGTAGCAAAAACATTAAAATTTCTCGTCCTAGCGACGTGTTGCCGTAACCAAGAAACATCTCTCAGTAAAGTTTTTGGGGAAATAAAAACAGAAATTCTCTCTGAGCATCTCGTTCTTATTCCTTTCATAGGTGCGATTATTCACGGACTAGTGCTTACATATAAATTGGATGAAAATGATTATGCTTCTATTGGCACTTTGGATTCTTTTGTAAGTTTCATGGAAGGTTCTCCTCTCTATCTAGAACATATCGCCCGATGGTAAAGATCTTAAAGAATTAAGAAACTGTAAAGACTCGTAATGGAATAATAATCGTGAGTTAAAACTATAAATAGTCTATAATTCCGCGTTGATTTGTTTAATACGTTTAAGAAATCAAACTTATGTCAGCTAATTCTTTAAATAATAAAGTGGAGTCCACTAATTATGTCAGTTAGTTCCTTAAATAATAAAGTGGGGTCCGCTAATACCGAAGCCCGTTTTGCAATTTTAAATTTTACGGACAAAGGGGGATTAAGCTTCACGAGTTTAGATTCCAGGTCCCATGTTCATAATTTCTTAACACGACACGTGGAAGCAACTTCAGCGTCGATAAATAGTGTAGCTTTATCGGGAGTTCCTCTCTCTCCTGGTGTTGATGCCGAGGCGGAGTCCGCTTTTGCCATTATGACAGCTTCGAAAGCCGTACTCCATTGTATAGAACATGTACTCTGGATCCGTTTCTTATGTGACTTATGTCGAGGAAACACTAGTGGAGGCAGCAATTCAGACTCTATTTTTTCATCCTTTATTTTGGGTATCTTAGCTACTTTAGTTTTAGGAATTTTTGGTGCTTCTTTAGGATCTACTATCTTGAGCTCCATAAAAATCAATAGCGCCTCTAAGGAAATTTTTAGATTGAAACAAACGAATCGAGAGATCTCTTTAGATGTATCTTCATTCCAAGCTAACACTCCAGAAAAAGCGAAAGCAAAAGCTGCTGCTCTTGTTACCCTAGAAGCAAATAAAGAGTTAGCTTCTGCTTATAAAAACTATAGAGCTGCGAAAATTGGTTACTTAGTGTGTGCGATTATTTGCTCCATTGCGTTATTGGCCTTAGCCGCGGGAGCTATACTCGGTATTTTCTTCACAGGACCTTTAGCCACGGCTGCGATCTCTGCAGCAATTATTGGTTCTTGTGCTGCTGGGGGGAGTTTATTGTTTATAAGCTTTGTAAGTTTTGCAATCTCTTCTATTTATATGGCTAAAAAACAAAAAAGTGCTGTTTTACACTTAAATAAAGCAACACTGTACACTATGGTTGCAAATCAAATATCTCTGCATCCTGAAGAGTATCAGCGCAACATCTTTAGCCAGACTGTAGCACAACAATGTCTTGCGAATCAGCAGGCAAAACATATGCTGAGCTACTCAGAGCTCGCCTATGTACAGCAATTGGGTAGTAATAGAGGTCAGCAACCAGCATCATCCCCAAATCATACTACTCCAAGCGCTCCTCCTTATCCTGGTTATGCAGACGCTCCTCCAAGTTATGAAGACGCGATCCGTTCAGGGCAATAACTGCTTCCTGGATTCGTTGACCCTATAGGGTAGGCAAACTAGAGAATGTCTAGTTTGTGGAATGAGGAAATCGAGTCGAAGTCCTTCGAGTCGTAAGTATCAGGGGCAAGAATCCAAAATAGGGGAGTTTTCTCTTGCCCAATGAGCTCTATAGGGTAGGCTTCGCGCTGTTTATCTGAAGGGAAAAAGATACTTCTTACAATATCTTTCTTGTTTTCTCCCTGAACGTAGACAACGATATGCTTTGCCCTATAGGCAAGAGGTAGCGTAAAGGTCATTCTTTCTGTATCCAATTGAGGAACTCTTTGAAAGACGACAAGGCGCTCTTTTTCTTTTAGAGCTTCTGTATTCGGGAATAACGATAAGGTATGTCCATCTTGACCAATACCGAGCATAATCATATCAAAACTTGTATCAGGGACTGTACGTTCTATAATGTCTTGATACTTCTCAGCACCCTCAGGATTTTCGATTTCCATCCGGAAAATTTGTTCTTCCGGAATACGTAAATCCTGAAGAATACTCATTGCTTGGCCGTAATTGCTTTCTGAAGACGTATAAGGAACATTTCTTTCGTCTCCCCAAAATAGAAAGATCTTTGTAGGATCAGAAAGTTTTTCTTTATTTATTACGATGGACTTGAAGATCTCTAAAGGAGTTCTCCCGCCAGAAAGAGCAACATAAAAAGCTCCTCTTTGTTTTATCGACTTATTTGCACTTGCTATCCAATCTTTACTTGCTAGATCAATGAATAGCTCAGTTTTTTTCGTAAGAAGGAGTTTATTTGTGTCATTAAAGTTAACTAATGTTGCCATAATCATCTCAAAATAAAGTTATATTACAAAGGACGCCAACTTTTGCCATCGGCTTGTAGTAATTTATCCGCCTCTTTAGGTCCCGCAGATCCGGCAACATAATTAGGGAAGAGCACATCTGAAGAATCTTGTTCCCACTGCTTTAGAATTGGTGTAAAAAGCTCCCAAGAAGCCATGACTTCATCACTAGATGTAAAGAGAATCCTATCACCTAAAATGCAATCACAAAGTAATCTTTCGTAAGCTTCGGGGGCTGTTGTTTTAAAATAGGTATCGTAGCGAAAATCCATTTTCACAGGACGCACGACATTATTCATCCCAGGGACTTTACAGTTAAATTGCAAAGCTACGCCTTCATCTGGTTGTATACGAATAATGAGGAGATCATTTTCTATAGGACAAATACGACAAGATTCGGGTTCAAATAAAGTCGCATAGGACTTTTTAAAAATAATAGAAATATCTGTAGAGCGTTTAGCCAGACGTTTTCCTGCGCGTAGATAGAAAGGCACTCCTAACCAACGAGGGTTATCTATGAACATCTTCAAAGCTACATAAGTTTCTACCATAGAAGCTGGGTTGACATTTTCCTCTTCGCGGTAGCCAAGAACAGACACTCCTTGGACTTCTCCCGTGCCGTACTGACCACGGATGACATCATCTTTAGAAAATGGACGTATTTTCTTAAGGATGTTGATTTTTTCTTTTTTTATCTCTTCAGAATTGAATACGGAAGGGGGTTCCATAGTAAGTAAACATAAAAGCTGCATCATATGGTTTTGCACCATATCGCGAAGCATTCCGGATTTCTCAAAGAAATTTCCTCGAGTACCTATGCCTATGGATTCGCTAACGCTAATTTGTACGTGATCAATATATTGAGAATTCCAACAAGACTCAAATAGGGTATTGGCAAAACGTATCGTGAGGATATTTTGTACGGTTTCTTTTCCTAAATAATGGTCAATGCGATAGACAGAGTCTTCATCTAAATTATCGTCTATGTATCTTTGCAACTCCTTGGCACTTTGCAAATCTACGCCAAAAGGTTTTTCTATAATCACGCGTGACCAAGGTTTGCCTTCTCCTTGATCATGATAGAACAGTTTGTACTTATTAATATTTTCAATAATTTCGGGGAAATAATCTGGGGGTGTAGATAAATAAAATAGCCGGTTCCCTTGAGTTCCATATTGCTTATCAATCTCCTCAAGTCTTTCCTTCAACGAAGCATAGCCTTCCGCAGAAGAAAAGTTCGATTCGTGATAAAATATGCGTGATTCGAATTCCTCCCAGATACGGATATCGAGTTCTTGAGCGCGTGAAAAATTCTGTATAGCCTGTTTCATTTCTTCACGAAATTCTTCGTGACTCTTTTTTCTTCTTGCAAAGCCTACACAGACAAAGTTTTTAGATAGCCTGCCTTCTTTGATCAGATGGTATAATGCTGGAAATAACTTGCGTGCTGTAAGATCGCCGGTAGCACCGAAAATTACCATCACACAAGGGGGGCGCGGGGGTAAAGTTCTCCCACCATCTTGATTTTCATTACTTGTCATTTCCATCGTACTTTTGAGACCTCGTGACATAGCTAAAAATGTTTAGGATAACAAAAAAAGAATAAAAGTAACTATGGAGAAAAGTGCTTATTTTCGCACAGACAGGTTCTAGAGGCATAAACTACAAGACATTTACGGAGGATACATCCTAGAGCAACTTAAAAACATTTTAATCAGTTCCTTTATGTTTTCATCGTTACTTTGAAAGATTAAGAGGCTTTAACGTAGCGAAAATCTACGACTCCGGTAGGGGAAAAGTGGAAATTGGATAACTTTTTGTTTGATGCAAAATGAAACGCATCGTGGTAGATGGGTTCAATGATATGAAAAGTTTCTAGATATAGCGATGCTTGTGAAATCAACTCACGACGCTTATTAAGATCTCTTTCTTCTTGAATCTTAGCGAGAAGAGTTATGTAATCCTTATGGTTCACTACATAAGGAGGAACTCCTGAAGGATGAGCAAAAATGGTGAGAAATGCCATAGGATCAGAAAAATCGGCAAACCAGCCTCCAGTTGCCAAAGAGAAATGCCCCGATGCTAGTTCTGTTTGTAAAAGTGCAAATTCTTTTCCTGCTATGGAGATAGAAAACCCTAGGGTATCTTTCCACTGTTCTCGAATTAATTGTACCATTAACGCGCTGGCCGAAGAGCCGGCAGGAAAGACCAGGGAATGACTTTCTAAATCTTTTGCTGAGATATTGAGCTCTTCTAAGGCCTCTTTAAAAAGTTTCTTAGCAAGCTGCTTACGCTGTTCTCTCGTAGGAAGATCTAAATTTGGGTAGGTATGTAAGTTATTTGGGAGCAAATGTTGTGCAGGCTTTGCTCTATCTAAAAAGATTGTGGAGACTAAGGATTCCTTATCTAACGCTAAAGACAGGGCTTTCCTTAGCTTTGTGTGATTCAGGGGGAATTTATTGATATTAAAGGTTAGCCAGGACGTCCCTGCAACATCGAAGGAATGTAGGTTCCCTGTAGACTGTAGGCGAGAAAGAGTTTCTGTAGGGATACGTTCTCCCCAAGGAGGACCTTGCCAATCTAATTTGCCTTGATTAAACAATAGGGCAGCGGTATTGGGGTCAGGGACAAAATGTACGGTAATTTCTTGAGTTTTTACTTGTTCCTGGTTGTAGTAGTAAGGATTTTTTTTAAGACGTAGCCATTGTTTTTGTTTGATCTTTTTAGGATAAAAAGCACTACTCGCAATTGGCAAGGTTTGGTGTAACTCGCGTTGCTCCTTATGCACCGGAAAGAAAATAGGTAATGCGAGAAGCTTCAGAAAATGTGAGGTTGGAGATTCTAACTCAATGACTAAAGTTTTCTCATCCTTTGTATAAAACCCTACATGCTCTTCAGAGAGCACGCCTTGCTGTATTTGCTTAACATTCTTAATAGGATCAAAAGCAAAATTATACACACTAGAAACTTCTTGTCTGACCACTTGTTTCCAAGAAGCAATAAAATCTTCTGATGTTAAAGGATCTCCATTACTCCAATATGCCTTCTTTAAATAAAAAGTATAGGTCTTGCCATCATCAGAAAGAGAGTAGCTCTCAGCAAGTGCGGGTTCTAGATTTCCTGTGCGTGTATTTTCCTGAACCAACCCCTCATAAATATGCTTAATTAAATTAATATCAGACAGTAGACGAACTTCGCGAGGATCTAAAGAGCGCGGGTCGTCTTTCATGTTGATAGAAAGGTGGTCTTGAGATTTGCGAAAATGTTGACATCCATGCAGCATTAGGGAAGAGGAGATAAGGAAACCGAAGCAGATTCCCATTGATATCTTGCGCATGGAGTAATTCCTGAAGTGATTTTTTCTGAGAGAAATAGCTCTCTTCCTAATCCTGCTATCATCGCAGCATTATCTGTACATAACTTAGAAGAAGGAAAGTATAAAGGCAAATCTAGAGTATTTTTTAATAAGCTTTGGAAATACTTATTGTTTGCTACTCCCCCTCCAACGAGTATAGATCTGCACGAAAATTTTTTTACAATATTAGGAAGTTTTTGCGCAATACTAGTGAATGCGGCTTTTTGAAAAGACGCTGAAATATTGTTCTTTTGACTTTCAGAAAGCCCTGGCAGTGGGGTACGATGATTACTGTTATTTCCCTTAATTGCATAAAGAACAGCTGTCTTTAATCCACTAAAAGACAAATCATAACCGGGAACTTTGGAAGGAGAAAAAGGATAGGAGGATTCACAGCCGTGAACTGCGAGTTGTTCTATTAAAGCTCCTCCGGGATAGGGCAAACCCAAAAAGCGCGCGACTTTATCGAAAGTTTCTCCTATAGCATCATCTCGGCTTTTTCCGATTAACTTATAAGTTAAAGGGTCTTCCATCAAAAATATGGCGGTATGAGCTCCAGAAACGACTAGACCTAATGCAGGGAATTCCACAGAGCTTGCTTCCATGTAGGCGGCGTAAAGATGCGCCTCAACATGATTTACTCCAATGATAGGTTTTTGACATCCCACAGCCAGACCTTTAGCAAAATTCACGCCTATAGCTAGAGAACCTATAAGTCCTGGTGTATGTGTGACTGCAAACAAATCAATATCTTCTAAAGAGACGCCTGACTCTTTTAAAGCAGATTGCACCACAGAGGGGAAAACTTGAAGATGGGCTCGAGAAGCTAGTTCAGGAACTATGCCACCATAAGAAACGTGATCCTGTTGGGAAGAGACGACATTGGCTACAATTTTCGCATTAGCATCTACTAAAGCACACGCGGTCTCATCACAAGAGCTTTCCAACCCGAGAGTAAGCATAAAAACCAAAGAAAAATATCAATTAGTGTTCTATAGTAAAGGGGTCTTCTGAATATCAGCAAGGAAAACTTCAAGAGGCAAAATGAAAAAGAATATGGCAGTTGACGAAGCTTTAAAAGAAATTTTAAGCCGAGAAGGAGCTTCTACTCAGGAAGAAATTTGTCAAAAACTATCTTCATTGGGGATTGCCATGACACAATCCTCCGTTTCCCGTTGGCTAAGGAAAGTTCATGCAATAAAAATCCCTGGGGAAAAAGGAGCACGTTACTCTCTTCCACCGTCTGTAGGTGAGTCAAATATCAAACGCCTAGTCTTTTCTGTTCGTCATAATTCCTCTTTAATTGTTATCCGCACAGCACCTGGTTCTGCTTCGTGGATAGCCAGCTTAATTGACAATAGGTTTACAGAAAGTATTTTAGGAACTTTAGCTGGGGATGACACAATTTTTATCACGCCGATTTCAGAGTCAACAATTTCCTTAATAGCCAAAGATATAGAAAACTTCTTGCTAGTTTTTTCTGATTAATTGCATGATTATGCTTTAATCGTAAATAAATATGCGCTGCTGATTTATGGAACATTGGGTTGCTACAGCAAGAGTACTGCTACGTGGTTGTGGTTATACGTTATTTGTTAGCGGAATTTCCATACTCTGTGGCTCCTTTCTAGGTTTAATTATCGGAACAATGACATCGCGTTATTTTCCTTGCCGCATTACGCGATGGCTAGGAAATCTCTATGTCACTGTGATCCGTGGCACGCCTCTGTTTATTCAAATTCTCATATTTTACTTCGGTTTACCATCGATAATTAGGTTGGACCCTACCCCCTTAATGGCGGGATTAATTGCTTTGAGCATCAATTCTTCTGCCTATCTTGCTGAAAACATTCGTGGTGGGATTAATGCCTTATCAGTAGGCCAATGGGAATCCGCGAAGGTTTTGGGCTACAAAAAGTCGCAGATTTTCTTTTATATCATCTACCCACAGGTTTTTAAAAATATCTTACCTTCTTTAACAAATGAATTTGTTGCATTAATTAAAGAAAGTAGCATTTTGATGGTTGTAGGAGTTCCTGAACTTACTAAAGTAAGTAAGGACATTGTTTCTCGCGAACTCAATCCCATGGAAATGTATAGTATCTGCGCAGCCTTATATTTGCTTATGACGTCATTGTTTTCTTATGTAGCTAGGTTGCTTGAGAAGAGGGAGGGCGTATGACTGTTAAGGTTAGAAATCTTGCATATTCCATAAACAACAAGCATATTTTATCGAAAGTTTCCTTCTCTTTAGAAGAGGGCCATATTACTCTTTTTGTTGGTAAGAGTGGTTCAGGGAAAACAACCATATTACGCGCACTTGTAGGGTTAGTAGAACCTACAAGTGGGGATATTTCCATTGAAGGGGAATCCCCGGCATTGGTTTTTCAACAACCAGAGCTTTTTCCTCATATGACAGTGTTAAATAACTGCATGCATCCACAAATCATCGTTAAGCATAGAAGTAAGGAAGAGGCTAAAGATAAAACCTTTAATCTTTTAAAATTCTTGGATATCGAAGATATCGCGAATAGTTATCCTCACCAACTCTCTGGAGGGCAAAAGCAACGTGTGGCTATAGTTCGCTCTCTATGCATGGATAAGCGTATCCTTCTTTTTGATGAGCCTACATCTGCATTGGATCCTTTTTCTACCTCTGCGTTTAAACGTCTTTTGGAATCTTTGAGAGACCAAAATCTGACCTTAGGTGTCTCCACCCACGACATGCATTTTGTTCAAGGATGCTTAGACCGGGTATACCTTGTAGATCAGGGAGAAATTATAAGCACCTATGACAAGCGTTATGGTGATTTAGACGATGAGCATCCTTTAAATCTCTACTTGAATTCTGGAAAATAGTGGTGGGGAGATATACAGCTGCTCATAGCAGCTGTTGCATGATTTAGTAACGTCGCCAACTACAGCTGTATGCTGCTTGTATGATATAAAGATCTTCAGCCAAGGCTCCTTCTTTAACATTCTCTAATTGTATGGATACTCCGCCACAGTGTTTAGGAACAGTAAATACGCGAGCATTTCCAGCGGGAAGTTCGACAATATCATAGTTACACCCTCCTATCGTGGTTATTCCCACGCGATGCAGAGGCATTTCTATAGAACTCATATTTCCTTGCAACTCTTCCTTTGAGTTCCAAGAAGGATAATCATAGTAAATCTTAAGCTTTATACAGGGGCGACTATAATCTAGAATTGAGGGGATTAGAGCTTTCAGAGTAAGCTCCCAAGTATAAATTCCTGGATACTTACCATAGAACACATCGTCGTCAAGTACAAAACAGCTTTGCTCTTCATCAGATAAAGAATATTGAAGAGAATTCATAGGGAATTTCCCTGAAAATGTTGGGCTTTTTGCTCCCCAAGTAAATCCTAAAATACCCTGAGAAAGAAGTTCTAGAGGTA
The DNA here is from genome assembly GCF_006385615.1 of Chlamydophila parapsittaci. Taxonomy (NCBI): domain Bacteria; kingdom Pseudomonadati; phylum Chlamydiota; class Chlamydiia; order Chlamydiales; family Chlamydiaceae; genus Chlamydia; species Chlamydophila parapsittaci. The sequence continues at coordinate 79,605 of NZ_CP041038.1, forward strand.
AGGGGTGTTCTACCTCGTGACTCAAACCTGTAGAAGAAAAAAGATAGGCTTCCGTATGCGTAGTTTGTGGTTGTACTGGAGCCTCTTCTGCTACTTTACAAAGATGTTGAGATTCCAAATATTTCTCAAGGTATTCTAAAGATATAGCATCAGAGCGTTCTCTAGGGTTGGCTAATCCTGTAATTCTATAACCATCCATATCTACAAGACCACGAAATTTCCCACCGGAAACTGGCATCATTTGAAACGTCAATGTAGTTATAGAGTTGTCATGATTTTTGACCTTTTCATGAGTTTCATGCAGTTTATCTTCTATAGGGCGCAATTTTGAACTTAAGTACCCTACAGAAGCCGCGTAAGAATCTTTAGGGTTTTTAGGCGTTTCAAGACCTGAGATCGTATGACGATTCATATCTATATTTCCTGTGAGCATCCCACCAGATATAGGCAAGAATTTCTGGTAGATCTCTATTAACACTTTCTGAACAAGGTAATTATGATCACTTAAAGAATCATCAATACCTTCTTCTATCAGGATCTTTAAATCGTTCAATTCTTCTAAAAGACCATGAAGAGATATCTTCATGAGACTCATATCTGTCTCTAAATCTTGAACTTTTTCATCAGTTTTCTTTGTATATAAATAATCTATATCTTTGGTTTGCTTTTGTAAAATCGTCTTAATGTCCTGTATATCCGTATAAATCTTATTGAGATCTAAGTTCACAGCATCCTTAGTATCACCCTTGATTTTTTCCACCATAGTTATAGTTTTTTGAATCATAGAAGATAGAGGTTCAGTGTTCTTGGAGACCGGATTAAAGAAAGAATTTCGTCTTCTCATAGTTTTATCTCATGCGAATAATTAATTATAATCCGCATATTAATAAAACAATTTAATTAATAAATGTTTTATTTATTTGTTTATAAAAGAAAAACAAAAGATTAATTTATTAAAACTCTCTATTCTGAGGGCTCTTGTTTTTTTTCCCAAGGTAAAGGTGATACCGTTTGTGGAGGAGTGGGATCCCCCAAAGAAGAGAAAAGTTTATCAGCTAGCGTGCTAAACGGACTAGCAATAGTATAACTCTTTAATAGGGCAATACGCGCATATGCAGAAGACCAGTCGACTTCTGGAGACGAGATCGACCCACGAATTTTGATAAGGAAGAAGTTTTTAGTTTTTAATGAAGTATTATGAAAATATTTCTTAATGATTTCTGGATCGATCCCCAGCGTCATGAAAATCCTATCTTTAATCATATCAGTTTTACCCCATAGAGCAAGGCGTATGCGATTATCTATTAAAGCATCAAAACGTTTACAGATAATCGTTCCTTTTTGAACTGAAAAAAATATAGGAGTGAACCATGACTCAACGAATTGTTTGCTTTCTTCAATATCAAGGAACTTAAAAAGATCATACATAGTTCCCGTATTGGCTATGGAAATTTTCCCAAAGTCTAAACTTGCTGCTTGTATGCGAAATTCTTCAAATGAGTAAGGGGCTATGGGAAGATAGAAGTTCTCTTTACTTACCTGGAGTAAGACAGGATGTTGTGAATACGCATTTCCTGAGATTAATGGGTTAAACTCTTTGAAAAACGCTCTATTAATTTCCTCATTAATATGTAGGGTAGCCACAAGATCATCTTCTAAAAGAATAGACTGTTCCTTTAAAATGAGGGGAATATACGCTTGGAGATTCGTTGAGTCTACCTTTACCGTTATCGGTCCTTCCCCCCTGAGGAAATGGTGGTTGATAGACACGTTAATCCTTGGCCCGGCCAAAGAGAGTACTTTAGTTTTTACACTAGGGGAGATAGGGAAGATTCCTGTAATGAACGACGAAGGAATATGCTTCCACTCTGCAGTTTGTTCAAATTCCCTTTCTGAGGGATTTAACAGGTGTTCTACAGAACCTTGTATGAGAAACTCTGCAGCTGTTTTACTTTCTTGGCTAGGGACAAGACAACTTCCCTGCAAGTCATATTCCACTTTAGTATCTAAATTACTCGAATATATAGATCCTGAAAGGTTGTTAATGATAAATGTTTCCTTCGAAACATGATCATAGAAAATCATGGGATTTGTTGATAAAGATCCTTCGAAACCGCCTTCTGTGAGTAAGGAAAGACAAGAAAGCCCTGATTTTTGCTGAGCACAAGAAAGCTTATAAATATCTAATCGAGCAATAGCGGTTCTGTGTAGTGTACATAAAGGAAAACATGAGGCCTTTTCAAAAAATCCCAAGTAACGTTCTGGAGTGATTTCCCATTGTAGAGTCCCTTGAGTTTTTGAAGACAGAGTTAACGACTCGTCCATGATCAGTTTCACATCACCTTTAAGAGCTTCTGTTTTAAAAACTGAATGAAGAATAAGCCTATCTTCTTCTTTGGGATTGTATAATAGGGAAAATGTCATATCTCCAGTAGGTCCAATATAGGTAGATAGACACGCTTCTTTTTGCTGAATTCTAAGAATCCTATCGATAGGAAAGTCAATAACCTCGCCAGCACTTTGGATTTTAATATTATTCATATCGATCGCTTTTTCAGGATCTACAACAGAAACTAAAACATCAGGAATAAGAATCCTTGAAGGGGGAGCTAAAGGATCTTCAGGATCTTCTATCATGAGTTGTAGATTTCCTTTAGTTAAAGATCGTCCTCCATCAGTATGTAAAGAGAAACTCGCTTTGGTAAGCTGTAGAGGAACTAACTTGGAGGAAAACAAGCTTAAGGGTAGCGAGCTGAGCTTCCCATGTATTAAAGTTGAGGAAGTCTCAGGACGTATAGGCTCATTAGGCTTTCCAAATTTCCCATGTATGAAAACTTCGTTTTCTCCTGCCGTGATTTTTCCTGAAAACTTAGGAAAATACAGGTGCTTTTGCGCTATCTGAACTTTTCCTGAAAAGGTAGCTGAAGCGTAAGAAAACTGTTGAGAAAACTTCTTTCTCCAGTTTTCCTCAAGATGATACGTAGCACTCCCTTGAAATAATAGAGATTGTAGAGTCCCTGAATATGAACAGTCCATTTTCAGCAAGGAATTATCTAGGTGTGCTTCAGCTTTTAATTGCGAATTTTTATATTCACCGTGAATTTCTAAAGAATAGTAAGGAACTTCTAAAGGTATATTAATGACGAACGGCCTAGGAAATAGAGCGCGTAAATAGGTATGAGGCAACATATTCTGTTGAAGAATAAATTCCGTGCGTTGTTTTTTACTATCTATAGTCATTATTCCATGCACGTAAGACTGAGCAGCGCCTCCAAATACAGCTACAGAAGATCCACGGATATGGGTATAGCGAGTCGATTTTTTAATACTCACTTCTACATTTTTTATCTGGACAGAAAGGTTAGGATCTTTAGGAGATAAGGCAACTAAAGGAAGACTTGCCTGAAGATTAGCTTCTATATTTTTCCATTGAGTCAAGTCTAAGGGGATTTTGGCATTAGATATATGCGCCCGGATATTCTGACTAGAAATTTTCGTAGGGAAAGAAAGCACTTCAGAACACAACAAAGAAGCGATTTTTGGCTGTAATTCTATAAATGAAGAGCCGCCTTCTACAATATGGAAAGTCGACTGATGAATATACCCTTGCAACTTAGCTTGGATTTGACTTCCCTGAGCCGTTGCTGTCATAACGATTTTACCGTTATTGTGTGCAGCAACAGCGTGCAAATCGATAATATCCTCTTCAGAAAGAATACGATCTACAATAGGCGAGGCTATAAATAGCTTAAAAAAGGAGGCGGGGACAGAATGTAATTCTGCAGTGATATTGACTTTCGGTGAGAATACGCTCTCTATGAAGACTCTTCCTGTAGCGTTGTCTTCTGTAACCACACCTTTAACCAGCAACTTCTCTGGTGTCTTCTCCACATAAAATCCCGAGAGAACTAGGGTTTGCCCTTTAACTGTCTTCATAGTTATGGACCCATGTTCTGAAAGTATGGAACTATGAACTAAATAAGAAAGAAATACTCCTGGATCCAAATTCCCTACAGAAGGTTGTTCTATAGACAAGGATTCATCCACTTGCAATGACCAGCCTGACAAGGCTATAGCCTTAGGACGCTTATAAAGAAGTAGCCTAAGTAAAGACCCATCAATTTCTATCTTTTCTGCTGAGAAGAATTCTCCTGTTTTATTTTTCCCGATAACTTTAACCTTCTTAGCAGACTGAGGCCCTAACCAAGACAATTTCAAGTCTTCAATATCACACGAAAGCCCTGTTTCTTTGTGGATCAATGATAGAAAAAGGTATTTCCCAGATCCCTCAGAAAGTAATGAAGGCAGGAAATAGAAAAAAGTTAGGAAAATTCCCAAACTTATGCTTATCCCTAAAGTCTTATACCAGGATCTTCGTTTCATTTTATCTTTCCGGCAATATCTGTAAGGGTTAGGTTGTGAGGACTTTTCGTTGCTTGATCAAACATATTTTTCAGACTATTCTGTATTAAACTTAGCGCCGCGTCTGGATGAATTTGATTAAATGTTTTTAGGTGAAGAAGTTGCTCGACTATGTCTTTAATAGTGAGGCCTGAAATGTTATGAGTAGGCTTATACGCTCTCTTATGAAAGAGAATTAAACCTTCATTTTCTAAAATATCTAAACATTGAGATATCTCCCCAATGGGAATCTTCGAGTTTTTCGCTATAGTCTTTGCCGTAGGAGGTGTAGAGGCCTGATCAAAATCTTTCGATATCACGGAAAGAATATAAGTACATACCACAAGTTTAATGTAGCAATTGGGGAGGTATTGCTCTGAAGGGAAAATAAAATTACATCCCTGATTTTGAATGAGAAACGTAAACGCTCCTCCAAAAAGATAAATCATCGCATAAAGATAAAGTAGAAGTAAAAATGAGGGTAATGCGACCAAAGCTCCATAAGTAAAGCTGTAGTTAAATAAGTAGACCTGCAGACAAAAGAATACCTTTTGAAACATGATCCAGATAGTCCCTGCTGTTAAGGAAGCAATGAGTGCTGCTGTCTTTTGTACAGCCACTCTCGGCAAGAACGCATAACAACAAAACAAAGCTAAATAGATAAAAAAATAGGGGGTAAGACGTGAAAATACATATAACGCAGTAATCGAATGGCTTAAAGAAAATAGTCTAGCGTACTCCACAGGCATGATTTGTGTAATGTAAATCCAGGACCCACAAACAATAATGAAAATCATTGGGCTAACTAGCGTGATGATTAAATAAGAAATCAATCTCTGGATAGATATAGGCGTCCATCCAGTTCTAAAAATCTTATTCAAACCATCTTCTAAAGATAAGAGCATAAGAATCCCTGCCCAGCAAAAGACAAAGAAGCTTCCTACCAATACTAACCCTATAGTACTCGTTGTGGAATGATAAGCAGCTTCAACAATCGCCAGGATAGGTCCTTTATAATCAGGGAACTTAACAAGAAGCCATTCCTTCCAGTCCAGATTTGCAAAAAGATGTTGGGATAGCCTTAAGAAAAAGACGAGTATGGGTATGCAACTAAACAAACCGTAATAACTCAAAACACAAGCTTCTTTAGAAACCTCATTTCTTAATAAAACTCTAGGAGCTAGTAGGAAAGACATAATGATACGATTATTTCGAAATCCCGACTTTGGATTCTTTTTTTTTTTTGAAAATAGCGAGAGTTTTCGAAACATAGTTAAATCAAATAATCATTTTTTACTTATTTTAATAAAAAGTGATTATTTAATACTAAGTTAATAAAAATTTTATTTATTAACTCTTATATGTTTTAATACATGAGATTAATAAAAATAATGGAAACTCTTCGCGACTAACGTTTTCCGCCTTCGCTCGTGTTCCTATAGATTTTTTGGGAGATACCCATTCTTCCATACTTTGAATCAAGAACCCATGTTTTGATAATGCTTGGGTCCAATAACTTAGGGGGAAATGAAAAGAAATCGAAGATTCTGAATGCTTTTCCCCCGGATGAGCAATAATGGGAATAGTCATTTTAGAAAGATAACGGTCGATCTTTCTTGAAAATAGCTTTTTATCTTCATCATAATGCCATGAAGAGACTCTAGGAATACGAAAACAAGGATGATTTAACACGATAAAGAATCTTCCCTGATCACCAAGAAGCCTGGCAACATTATCAATTGCCTGATCTGGAGCCTCCATATTTTGCAGAGATAAAATCGCCACAGCTGTGGAAAAAGAGTGGGAACTCTCTATCTTCAGCTTTTTCGTAAGATCAGAGACAAGAAATTCATGAGATCGAGATTTTCGCAATTTTCTTGCGATGGAAATCAAACTCGGGGAGATATCTATACCTAAATATCCACATTCCTTAGGGAGCATCCGTTCTAAAACCCCCTGACCACAACCGATATCTACCAAACGATCTTTTGATTTTAAATCGAGTAAAGGAAGTAATTTAGGCAGGATGACTTCCCTATGATAGTAATGCCCGTCACTCTGAACGATCTTATGATAATCTTCAGCTATGGGCTCCCAAGATGTAGACTTGGTATCTTCTTTCTTAGAATAAGAACGGTGCTTTTTATGGGAAAAGTGTCGCGACATGAGAGAGAGAATTTACTCAGAGACATAAAAAAAGGCAAGAAGAAGCTCTCTGCCTTTTTTAATCATGCGATGACTGGGATTACTGTTCATATATTGGGAAGCCTTGATCATCGGTTCCTATGATTCTTCTGCCTCGTTGTTCTAACCGGCTCATGGTTACTGATGGAGAAAGTCTATAGGAGCTTTGCGCACCCCATCCACCATAGCGGTCCCCACTTGGATCTCTCAGAGCTCCCTGATCTGCCGTTTCTGTGGTAGAGGTCAATGATGCACGCCTCGTGTCCTCACTTACAGCACTCACAATCCGGCTCTCAACAGCTTGTAAGTTAGAAGTAGAACTACGTAATTGTTCAATTGAAGCTGATAGAGTCGAACAAACGGCTTCTAACTCTTGCTTACGCTGTTCTAAGTAAAGTAAATGCTGTTCTCTTAGTTGAGCATCAGATTGTAGCTGTTGTAGAACAGCGCGACTTTCCTCCACATGTTGTTTTAATGTCTCCATTTCCACTCTCAAGGCGCTCACAGCATCCACCATGTTCTTAACAGCGTCTTTAGAGAACACTCCTGTTAACGATTCCGCTAAACGCTCAAAAGGAGAGATTATAGTCTCAACTCGAGTACCTACAGATTTGAAAGCTTCCAAGTTAACCTTAAACTCTGAGATAAGCTCATCAAATTCTCCCGTACATGTTTCAAGTTTATTGCCGAAATCAGATAACTTCTCATGCAACTGTGTAAGTTCTGAAATTTGGTTAGCAAGATCCCTGTTTGCAGATACTAAAGTATCTACTTCTTGATGTAAGCGTGTGTTTTCTTGGCTAAATTGATGAAGTTGTTGTTTCATACGGCGTGCCACTTGAGAGGGGGTGCTATCCTGAATCACCATAATGACAATGACAAACGAAACAAGCATGATGGCAATCATTAAAACAAGAGAAAGAGTTGAAACAGCAACCCCGAATTGTAAGCAAATTAAAGCAGCTATACCCACCGCAAACAAAGAAACAGCAGAAATAATTTTAATGAGATGAAAAATGCGCTGAAGCACCGAAACCTTAACCTCAGGAATTACTAGCTTTTTAGCAGTTGCAACTTCTGGTGATGAAGGACTAGGTAGTTGAGTTGCAATAGGTATGACCGCACTTTTATCTGCTCCATAACCTTCAGAAGTAGATAAGGAGTTACTCAATAGCACTGTGCTTGTAGCAGATTCTACTGGTGATGTCATAACTTAATTTCCATGTTAAAAATTTTAATTTCGCAGAGATTAATTATAATTGTTTATAAAATCAAGTTCTTTACAAAGCGGCATGCGATTGATATTTAATAGATAAAAAAAACGGACGCTGTCTAAAAGGAAATAGTGAGCCTTGTACCTTTCAAAGGCTCCTAAGATTAGTTCTAGATAATCTAGATAAAAAGAAATAACTCTCTATTTTTTATCTAAATCGAACAAGACATCTAGGAATTTTAATCAAAAGATGTAAGAATCTATGCTCTCCGAAGTTTTTCTTGTGGTTATCCTATCCTAAAGGATATGGTGAGATAAATAATTTTCTAGTTACACCTTAAGAAGCTTCTTTATAATTTTGATCTGTTCGCAATAGGCTATAGGTGAATAAAAAACAACGTCAGAAGACATTAATCGCCCCCTCAATTATGGGAGGAGACCTTGCTTGCATAGGTGCAGAGGCAAAAAGAATAGAAGAATCGGGTGCAGACCTTATCCATATTGATGTTATGGATGGTCATTTCGTACCCAATCTGACTTTTGGTCCAGGAGTCATCGCAGCAATCAATAGATCTACAGACATCTTTTTAGAAGTGCACGCTATGATCTACACTCCGTTTGATTTTGTAGAGGAGTTTGTAAAATCAGGTGCAGATCGTATCATCGTACATTTCGAAGCCTCTGAAGATCTTAAAGAGTTGTTATCTTATATTAAAAAATGTGGAATACAAGCGGGGTTAGCTTTTTCTCCAGAAACCTCTATAGAATTCATACCTCCCTTCCTCCCTTTTTGTGATGTCATACTATTAATGTCTGTGCGCCCAGGATTTTGTGGTCAGGGTTTTATTCCGGATATTCCAGACAAAATCCGCTTTACAAAACAGGCAATAAAAACCATGGGGTTAGAAGATTCTTGCTTAATTGAGGTTGATGGGGGAATTAACGAGACTTCCGCAAAACTATGTCGTGAAGCAGGTGCAGATATTTTAGTGGCTGCATCTTACATGTTCGAAAAGAACGAACAGACTATGGAAGAAAAAGTTTTGCTACTTCGAGGAGAAAATCATGGTATTAAGTAGCCAGCTCTCTGTGGGAATGTTTATTTCCAGAAAAGACGGTCTTTATAAAGTCGTAGCGGTTTCTAAAGTAACAGGCAATAAAGGGGAATCTTTTATCAAAGCTTCGTTAAAATCTGCTGATTCCGAAGTGATTGTTGAAAGAAATTTTAAAATTGGCCAAGAAATAAAAGAAGCCCAGTTTGAATCCAGAAATCTTGAATATCTATATATTGAGGACGACCACTTTCTTTTCCTTGATTTGGGAAATTATGAAAAAATCCATATCACCAAAGAAATCATGAAGGATAATTTTTTATTCTTAAAAGCAGGAGTCACCGTTTCTGCCTTGGTTTATGATAATGTTGTTTTTTCTATAGAGTTGCCTCACTTCTTAGAGTTAATGGTGTCTAAAACAGATTTCCCCGGGGATTCACTTTTGATTACCGGTGGTACAAAAAAAGCTTTATTAGAAACAGGCATCGAAATTACAGTACCTCCTTTCATAGAAATTGGGGATATTATAAAAATTGATACGCGTACGTGTGAATATATTCAACGCGTCTAACTTCAGGCTGAGAAGGTAAGAGAAAATACATATGGATTTAAAGCAAATAGAAAAGCTCATGATTGCTATGGGACGTAATAGCATGAAGCGTTTTGTGATAAAACGTGAAGGGCTAGAGCTTGAATTAGAAAGAGACACAGGAGATAAACCTAATCAAGAACCCGTGTTTTATGACAGTAGGTTATTTGCAGGTTTTTCTCAGGAGCGCCCTATTCCTACGGATCCAAATAAAACAATCGCTAAAGATGTTGCTCCTGAAAAAACAGAAACTGAATCCCAACAAGCTCTTGGGGATTTTATTAGCTCTCCATTAGTAGGAACATTTTATAGTTCTCCTTCTCCAGACTCCCCATCTTTTGTTAAGCCTGGCGATGTCGTTTCTGAAGATACGATTGTTTGTATCGTAGAAGCTATGAAAGTTATGAATGAAGTTAAAGCTGGTATGTCCGGCCGCGTTGTTGAAGTTCTCATCGCCAACGGTGACGCAGTACAATTTGGATCTAAGTTATTTCGTATAGTTAAAGCTGAGTAATGAAAAAAGTCTTAATAGCTAATCGTGGGGAAATTGCAGTACGTATTATACGTGCTTGTCATGATCTAGGATTGGCCACAGTTGCAGTATATTCCCTGGCAGATCAAGAAGCTTTACACGTGCTCCTAGCAGACGAAGCCGTGTGTATAGGAGAGCCTCAAGCTGCTAAATCCTACTTAAAAATATCGAATATCTTAGCTGCTTGTGAAATTACAGGAGCAGATGCTGTCCACCCTGGCTACGGTTTTCTAAGTGAAAATGCAAATTTCGCTTCCATATGCGAAAGCTGTGGTCTGACTTTTATTGGTCCTAGCTCAGAATCTATAGCGACAATGGGAGACAAAATAGCAGCAAAACAGCTCGCTAAGAAAGTGAAATGTCCTGTAATTCCTGGCTCTGAAGGTATTATTAAGGATGAAGCTGAAGGATTAAAAATTGCTGAGAAGATCGGTTTCCCCATAGTCATCAAAGCTGTTGCTGGGGGAGGCGGTCGCGGTATCCGTATTGTTAAAGAAAAAGATGAGTTTTTCAGATCTTTTTCAGCAGCAAGAGCGGAAGCAGAGGCAGGATTTAATAACCCCAATGTCTATATTGAGAAGTTTATTGAAAACCCCAGACATCTAGAAGTCCAAATCCTTGGAGATAAACATGGGAACTATGTGCATCTAGGCGAAAGAGATTGCACAGTACAAAGGCGTAGGCAGAAACTCATTGAAGAGACTCCAAGTCCTATACTTACCCCGGAACTCCGTGCAAAAGTAGGGAAAGTCGCGGTTGATTTAGCAAGAAGTGCAAACTACCACTCCGTAGGCACAGTAGAATTTTTATTAGATAAAGATAAGAAATTCTATTTCATGGAAATGAATACGCGTATTCAAGTGGAGCATACTATCACTGAAGAAGTTACAGGTATAGATCTTCTCAAAGAGCAAATTTATGTAGCTATGGGGAATAAACTTACTTGGAAACAAAAAAACATTGTTTTCAAAGGGCACGTCATACAATGCCGTATTAATGCTGAGGATCCTAGCAACAATTTTGCACCTTCTCCAGGGCGTTTAGACTACTATCTTCCACCAGCAGGTCCTTCTATACGTCTAGATGGAGCTTGCTACAGCGGCTATGCCATTCCTCCTTATTACGATTCTATGATTGCTAAAGTGATTTCTAAAGGAAAGAATCGAGAAGAAGCTATAGCTATTATGAAACGTGCTCTGAAAGAATTTCATATTGGAGGCGTCCACTCCACAATTCCTTTCCATCAATTCATGTTGGATAACCCTAAATTCATTAACTCAGATTATGATATCAACTATGTTGATCATCTTCTTTCCCAGGGGAATTCCTTATTCTAAGAAATTCTTTAAAAGTTCTTGTGTCTAGAGATCCCTTCTCTAGACTCCTTAGTCTTTGTTAATTAAAATGTTAAAAGTTTAAGAGAAGTGATTCTAGAAATGGGCACTTCATGCTATAATGTTTTAATTTCTTAATATTGTTTTCGTCTTTATGAGAATATCTACTAACTTTTGTTTAAGCCCTTTTAATCAAGAGCCCTCTTATTGTGACAAAATATTATCTAAATTAGACAACTACTTCTATTTCGGTGGGAAACAAGTAGAAATCGTCGGAAGAAATGAAAGAACTCAAGAAATCCTATGTATATCCAGCTCAGGGCGGCATGTGCCTATCGCTGAGAAGATCATAAAAATACTTTCTTATGTCTTACTGCCTATCGTATTAGTTGCCTTGCTTATACGCTTCCTTCTACATAAGGCGTTGAACAGCAAGGTCGTCCTAATGGACCAACAGGGATTAGGTACTCCTTGTGAGTCCTACTTAAATCAGGCTAAAGCTATTCGCAATAAATTTATACCGCTTCGCTATGCATATCGTAATGATAATAACGCCTTAAAAACTGCTCTCAATCGCGAAGGGTTAAAGGTTGTCCACTTTTATAGAGAAGAAACTACTAATCAGTTGCTTCTTACCATGACATCACAAAATCTCCCGAATATAGCATTTACATTAGCCATTCCTGTCACAACCGCTACGCCTGAGGAAAGAGAACAGGCGCTAATGAAACACTTGTGGAACTGTATACAATCAATCAATACCGCTAAGCGCCAGAATTTAGATCACCTAATGATAAGTAACCCTATAGGCATTCACTTAAAAGATGGGGTGATTATTCATTGTATTCGCGATATTCATCTAACAGAACATACTTTAAATAAACACGATGCTTCAACAAGTGTAGAAGAACATAATCATCTACAAAACGCTTTCAATGATCTTGTGAACTTTACCGTACTTACTGGATACCCAGGTAAAGTATTTGCAAAATCAGACAGGAAATTTGTCCGCTTGGACAGTGCTACAAATTCACGAGCACTTTTGATTATTGATCCTGGCCATGTGACAACCTATACGGATAAAAACAAAGAAAGAGAACAACGCGTTACAGCCCTAATACCGATACTTCAACACGTGCCTCCAGAATATCTCCAAGGAATGCTCAACCAAATTCCAAGGTCTATAAAATCTAAAATCAAAAATCTACATTTTCTATTATCTCAAGAATTTCTCGACAAGACCTTAGATATCCAAGCCCCTCTATTTACATCCGATCACGTACAAACTCCATTGTCTAATCAAGAAAAGAGACAATTAGTACAGGACTTCCTCAATTTCATAGCCAGAAGAGCCGTCGTTCAAAACACTGCAGGTCGCAAGACGATAGTCTTCTATAAAGGCAATCCTGGAGAAGGAGAGGCTACTCTAATGAATCAATATAATAACTGCGGATCCATGTTCTATAAACCTGAAGGGACTCAAGAAAAATGTCTAGGGGAGAGCCTCATGGATCAGCTTATTGCTATAGGTATCTTTTCTAGTTACGAAAGTACTGAGAACATGATTTGTGCTTACTTTGATTAAATCTGTCGATTCACAAGAGGAAAATAAACAACTATGGTAACTAAGAGGATGAACATTTTGCCTTTAAACATACTTAAAGACACACCTGTAATTAAAGTAAAAGAACCCCCAAAAATATCATGTTAAACTCTGTAACATTTTCTCCACTCTATTCTCCCAGTCGGGTAGAAAGGTTCTCTGCTGCTCTAGACTCATATTTCTATCTAGGTGGTAAACAAACAAAAGTTATAGATAAATCATCCGAACTGGGGATCAGACTTGTTACTCAACATGAAACAAGAGCAATATCTACCGTTGAAAAAATACTAAAAATATTCTCTTGGATCTTTATTCCTATTACCATCACGGCATGGTTACTACGCTTAGCCCTACATCTATATCTACATATTGCGTATCCCTGTATATATCTTGACGCTGCTTTACCAGAAGCGCTTCAGAAAGATATTTTTATTACATGTCAAAAAATCTCACATACCCTAAACACAAAAACGATTCTCACAACAGAAGCAGATGCTTACCAAGAGCTCTCTAACGAAGGTATTACGTTACTAAAGCCTCAAGAAGAATTCTTAAATGTGCTCCCTGAGAGATTTTACCTAGATTCTCGTGAATCTTATACCTTCTATTTTCTAGGACGCCGAGATAAAATTGACACTCATAGTTTAGACCTTTACAACCTAATTCAATTAGGAAGAAATTTTATTGCTGGGTATGGATTAACAAATAAAAACGTAAAGAAGTCCATAGCAATATGTTTAAAAGACAGATTCGGAATTACAGCAAAAATTACGAGTCTTCCAAAACAAAATCAGGCGCTATACCAAGGTCTCAAAGCAGAATTCCGCTTTGATAACTATCCTAATTATGTTTGCACATTGAAGGATAATACCATAAGTATGCGTAGGGTAGTAAATTCATATGCAGAGGAGTTAGAAGTATCTGCTATTGCTACCTTTGTGAAAAATGTTCTAGAAGCACGCTATTTAGAAAAAAGAGATAGCTCTCATATATCTTGGCCTAAGTATGTGGGTTGTGACATGGGCGCAAGGGTAGTCATTCTCGATGATGAGGAGGAACACAAGGAGATTATCACCTCAACCCCTGAAGGGGATACTACAACTAATCTGAGATACTTCTCTTCAAAATCTTTTGTAGAGTGCTATCATAATATGAAAAAAGAAACTTAGTTCCTTATATTTTAGGGAAGAATGCCGTATTTAAACATCATCAAAATAGATACCAACTGATTATGAATGAAGTTGGAAGCAGCCTACCTGTTGAAGATGTAGATAAAAGCACAAAACATGTAATGTCTGCCTTTTTAAGACAAGTTCCCAGTGCTTTCCTTAAGGATGTATTACGAGAAGCAACCGCACAAGAAGTTACTGTTGCCTTACCTTCTTTAGATATTAAGAAAATTGCCCGATCTCTAGATCTGGATCAAGTTATAATTCCAAAAAGCCATATTCTTATACATAAGCCTCTATTACGAGGTCTCTCTAGTAAAGAAATTAAACTAGAATTAGCTATTGAATTCATTCAACAATTTTTATCTCCTGCACATTCAAGTCGTGAAGAAGTATTCATTCCTTATAGACAAGAGTATTCTCCAAACTCTCCATCTAGTATGACAATCTGGGGATGTCTTTCTAATACAATAAATAACAATTTGATAAATTCTATACTTATGCAATTAGTAGAAATGCATGTGATTGAAAGATTTACAGAAGTATATCGGGGAGTATTTGTACGGGTAAGTAGACTTTAGACAAAGAAACCCCTGTATCTATCTATTCTCAAATACTGGAGTCATTACTTACTTCTTATTCTAAAAAAAATAGGTATCCTGATTAACAGAATACCCATCCTTCACTATATAGAAGCATCAAATAGATATATTTTAAGTTGGAGTAGTTCCTGGGTGTCCGAAGCTACGACGGCTAGTGTCAGGCGTTGAATGCCTAATTAAACGACCCTCTCTTTGAACAGCTTCTTGTTCATTACCAATATACCAGCGAGCCTGCTGACAGAAGCAATTGTATAGGGACCTCCACTGAAACTCAGGAGTTCCTTCTTGGTAGAATCTATCTCGTCTACTTGCAATATCTGCATCCGAAACATCATTTTGGCTGTACATATGTAAATGTCTTAATAAAGAGTAGGAAATTGACATCTGATAAAATGTTTTATAATAAGCAGACTCTTGTCGGGATAAAGCTTCTAAATTTGAAGTAACTTCTGGGAACCTTTCCCTGTATGCTTCTAAATCTCTGAGGGAGTACATACTCACAGCAAAAGAGAGTTCCATTAACTCTGTAACTGCATTTATAAGAACTGGATCTCTAGAAGCTGCATCATCAGGGAAAGCCACTCGACCATTTTGATCGGTATGCAATAATTCTAAGACCTCATTATTTTTCCTGCTTTTTAAAGAAAGTAAATGAGAAATATCGGGATTGACTGGCTCTCGTAAACCTCCCCAATTTGGGGGTTGCAGCGTATCTCGTTCTTGATTAAGTTTCTGCATTACATTATCTAAAGCAGCTCTTCCTTCAGCAGTTAATTCGGGACATGGTTGTAGCCCTATTCCAGATCCAGGAATAAATTGTTTTGATCTAATAAAAGCGGTAGCAGCAACTAAACCCATTACAGCAAGAACAATACCACCGAAAATTAATAAGCCTAAACCAGCACTTCCAGCCAGTCCTAAGCCACCAACTACCATAAGAATTATAGGAATGGCGACCGCTAAAACAGCCAGGCTTATTTTCAATGACTTAGAGCGACAAACCCCTTGACTTGTTTCACTATTGTTTGTTAAGTTTGCGCAGTTGCATAACCTACTCAAATTTATCATATTTTACCCATTTGGATGAAAGAAAGGAACGAGCGTAATATTTTACGCTTTAGTGTATTTAAAAGCAAGTTTAAAATGGGTTTTACCTCGCCGGATTTTTTGTTAATATCTTCAGGATCTTTGAGTTAAGCTAGCTTTCATGAGTTTATCCGGTTCTTCGCAGGGGAGGGGCTGGAGTCTTCTATCTTCAAAATGATTTCTTAGAAAGTTCAATCTCAACTAGGACAGTTGTTTATCTTTCTTACAATTTAAAATAAGCAAGTTCTGTAAGGAAAAGCCTTTTGTTACTTAAATTTTCAGACAACCATGACGTTGTCTGCTTACTACAAGCCAAAAAACCTATCACATAATGAGCTAGAACTTCTTCTTAAAAGTTAGGGGTGCGCCAGTGAACAACCACTCTACTAAAAGTATATAAATGGACTTTTGGGCTAGCAAGAACACCTAATCTTTCTAATTCTTTTAATATCCTCGACCCAAGTAAACCTCTTGTTTCAGGGTTCTCATCAGAATAATCAAAGAACAAAAGTTTTGCCCACAGCATATCTGGAGTCCCTAAGGGAATCACACTCTGTATTTGGCCGTTCTCTTTTTTCTCAGCTATATGAATTATGAAAGCTAAAAATAATCTAGAGAGCTTTTCTAACCCTTTTTGACTGACAGTATCCCCAGACTCCGTTTTTAAAATTTCTCGGCAAAGTAGGGGAAAGTTAATAGAAAATTCTGTCGCCTGTTCTTTAATAAAGGGGCTTTTTTGAACTTTCTTGAGTTTGTATATAGGAACCTTAATACCAGAAAGATCCAATTTACTAGATAAGCTGAGATAATTTACCCAGAAGTTCAGATTATCTATTTTTGAGGATGATTCAGAATCAAAAGTTATGAAACAGTCTTCTAAAGGCAAAGAAGAATAAACAAGGGGCAGATGGCGTATATTTTGTAAAAGCTCAGGATGGACAAGGAGGAGTTGCCTTTTATCTTCAGGGACCAAAGAATCCAAGGAGACAATACGACGCTTATAAGAGAGATAGCTATGCAAAAGGAATCTTATAGCTAAAGCAATAAGAGTAATGGGAAGGAGGAGAGAATACCGATAATTTTTAAGACCTTTTCATAGGTTGCCAAAGCACGGCCAGGAAAAGTTAGAGACCACGCTCTATTTAAAGGATCTCTACCAACTATGTAGGATTGTTCACCTCCGAAGTAAAAGCAAGAATCTAGAAAAGAAACAGTTTTCTCTAGAGGCGTAGGTCTGGAATAGTTAGAAAAAATGAAACAAGACATCTTTCCTCCCAAATAACAAATCTCCAATATTATAACATAAAGCGTATGAAAGACTTAAAATAATTTAAACAACTAAACTCTCTTACCTAGAAGAAATTATAGGTAACTGTCTTGAAGCAGTTTTAGACGATTTTATTGTAAAGAATACTTTACACCGCCTAACCCAGAATAAAGAACTGACCACCATCGAAATGTTATTTTAATGGGGATACAGGTTAGAAATTGAAGGTAGTATTTTTAGATGCAGGGGTTATAGGAAATTCTAAGGCTCTAAAAATAATTTTATTGCTAGGTACAAATTCTTCATCTTCATCTGTAGCAGAACCTGAGCTGCACTCTAAAACAACAGAGGACTTAAAACTCACTCGATAAACATGTTGACTACTAAGGCTCTGTTGGAATCCGGATTTAATTTTACGAATGGCGTAGACTTGTTCTGAAGGAATTTTAATTTCTGAGACTGCTTGTTCTATTAAAACTGCAGCTACAGTGTAAGGACCAATTTGTATCTGATAATTGAACACACCCTTATCAATCCCTTGAAGATCCAACCTCACATCTCTTTCTGTTAAAATTTGACTTTTGGCTAGACTTCTCCAAATATTACAGTAAGACATCTCTTATTAATGAGAACTTTGGCATCACGCTTATAAACCTTCACTACATCTTTAAGCTTCGGAGTATAGCTCGAAAAGAGTTGTCTACGTTCTACTGATATCTCTTTGGATTTTGATTTAGAAACTTCTTCTGAAAAACGACTGGAAGTAGGTGAGGAAGGGGAAGAACGGCTAAACCCTCCTCCAAATGGAGGTAGACCACTCACACAAAATAAAGAGCGTTCCACTTTGTCGAGATACGTAACAGTTAAAACTTCTCGTCTAAGGAAACAATTTCCAATCAACCTCTTGTAATCTCTGGGGAACTTTCCGGTTCTTTCCGGTTCTTTCCGGTTCTTTCCGGTTCTTTCCGGTTCTTTCCGGTTCTTTCCGGTTCTTTCCGGTTCTTTCCGGTTCGGTTCCGGTTCTTTCCGGTTCTTTCCGGTTCTTTCCGGTTCTTTCCGGTTCTTTCCGGTTCTTTCCGGTTCTTTCCGGTTCTTTCCGGTTCTTTCCGGTTCTTTCCGGTTCTTTCCGGTTCTTTCCGGTTCTTTCCGGTCTTTCCGGTTTTCCGGTTCTTTCCGGTTCTTTCCGGTTCTTTCCGGTTCTTTCCGGTTCTTTCCGGTTCTTTCCGGTTCTTTCCGGTTCTTTCCGGTTCTTTCCGGTTCTTTCCGGTTCTTTCCGGTTCTTTCCGGTTCTTTCCGGTTCTTTCCGGTTCTAAGTGATTCAACATAGCCTCCAAAACATGTACTCGAACCCTTAATTATAGAAAAGATAATAATGTTTTTTATTCAAATCACTTACATTAAATAATTTATGATTATACCAAGACAGAAAAAGATCAAAAGATTTTTCTACATTGCCTCATGCTGATTGATATTTGGTGCTAGTTTTCGATTGGTTTTAGTTTTGGCGAGGATTGAAAAGAATGGACGTGAGAAAATACCGAGGCAAGCCCATAATTGTCCAAAGATAATACAGTTAAGTATCTAACAATTAATATCTTTATACTATGAGTTAATCCTCTGATAATATTAATTAATTCAACATAATTAATATTATCAGACGTTAGCAACAAACAAGTGAGAGCACTACCACGCGTGATTATGAATAGGAGTATTTGGGATATACGGACCGGGACCAGTTAGTCCATTTTAACTGTTGTGAAGCTAACCCAACTCTTGGTTCCAGATTAAGCAAGAGCTCTCCTGTGGTCAAATCAAATTTCCTTACTTTCCGCTCCTCAGCTTCATCAAAAGTAGAATCTGAAATAACAATAGGGCGGCCACTGACCCTACTAAGATATTCAGCAAACTCGCTCCCACTCCTACCAACCCCGCGTGCTCTTAATTCTGACCAGGTAAGCAACAGTATCTCCTGAGAAAAAGACGTATTGCGACCGAAATCACAAGGCAAACATACTGCGTAGAAGCGCTCTTTATCATAAATGGCATTTCCAAAGGACGTCATCCATTTCGACAACCTATTTCCATGCAATCCCGTTGTCAAATCCTGTAAAGTTAGAACCTGATCTAAAGTAAGACATCTCAAAAGACGTAGCCCAGGTAACGAAAACCCGTGTTTTGCAAACAAAAGCAAATGTTTTGCATAAAGTTCTCTGTCAAGATTAAGATTTCTCAGACTGGGTTCTGAGCGACTACGGACATATTGACGATGACGAACTAGCAGCGCGTCTACAATTTCTTGACTTTGGCCCCACTTGTCTGAGCTTGCGTAGTAAACAAGATTTACGTACTCGGAATCTGATATCATTTCGGCAAGTATCCAGAAAACAGGAGAAAAAATAGTTGTCTCCTCATCTGAAAAACCTAATCGAGAAACCCAGTATGCAGAAAGAGACGCCCTGGATTTCCAAGCCACTTGGGGAACAGGGGATAGTAAAAAACGATGTCTTTCTAGAGCACACTCATCACAAAATCTTGACAACCACATAAAGGGGCAATAAGACAGCAGAATGTCCCCCAACTTATTTTGGCACAGAAACAGAAATTCTGTATCTCGCATACTAAGAAATTCGAGAATTCTACTTATACCGAACCTTGCCAATTTTTCACTTAGAGAAGGCGGTAGAACACTCAATGAACCAGAATATTTAATATCAATAAGCTTATTTATAAACACTTGGAATTCTTCAAAGCTCAGATGTTGCTCTACTAATAGATCTCCTATAGTTTTTGGAAAATTATCTTGAAAAACTGCTAGTAGATCTTGAGAAATAGCTGTACGTCTTTCGCCCGCCTCAGTTTCCTGTATCTCTTCCTCCGACATTATCGCCGAGGCAACTACTTCTTGCGGTTGCGAAGTTCCCGATACTTGTGCAGTTTCAGAACTCGTCTCAACAGAACTCGTCTCAACAGAACTCGTCTCAACAGAATCGCAAGAGTTTACTTGTTTAAACTGATACTTATTAAAAAATAAAATATGTGCAATAAGTTTAACAACTAGAGCTATAATGACCGGAACAACTAAAAGGTATCCTAGCATCTTCATACAACTTTGCGTGCAAGAAAACTCCGGTTTAACCAACCTAAAGAGTAATTCCTCCCTTCCCACCCGATCTATTACTTGAATTCTAGAACCAGAAATACAAAGAAAGGCATCGACAAACTCCATCATTTTTTCTAAGAACACCGACTGCCCAGAGGACATTTTCTTATCTATGTATCTAGGAGAAAATGATATTGAAGCACAAAAATATAGCTTTACCATTTCGTATTTTATAAGATATTTCTCATTAAGACTCCGTTTACGTTTAAAGATTCTATTTCTATATCACCCATACTAATACTAAACGTCTGGATAATTTCTCAAAACAAAAAATAGTAAATTTTTGAGCCTAAGCTATTTCACTTAAACAGCTTTGAGAAAACAGAATTGAGGTAAAGAAATCTACGCGCTTATCCGGAGCTATTATTCGTTTATTTATAGACAATAATATAAAAACATTTTACTCCTTTTGTAAATTTCCAACCATACTTTTCTATCAACAAGTATTATAAAAAAATCTTAATAAACTTAATAAAGTTATCAAAAAGAAACGCTATTTTAATAATCAAAATAATGTAGTCTCTCCCAAATCCTCTCCGATAATCTCGGCAACCACATAAATGTTCCTACTGTTGTATTGAGACACGTCAACTTTTTTTATAAGAACAATAACGTCTGCTTTGATACTACATAACATTTTACCTGGGATCTGGGTTAGAACCACGTGTTTAGCCACCTTATGTAGCCCCCCTAATCTATAGTGTACCGAATAGCCTGACCGTTCTTGTTGCTTGGTAAACATCATCCCTTGAGATGTTATTAGAGATATTGTTGTAGAATTTGCTGGTAATGATAATTTTATACCCGCCGTTACTTGGTGTTTGATCCATGTCGAAGTGACTTGAGTATAATAACCAACAGCGTATTCTAACACGCTTTCAGGAACTTTCCATTGTTGCTCTCTCTCGCATAGATGAATGGCTTCTTTTAATAAATAATCGTCATACACCCTAGATCTAACAGATTGTTTGGACCTATCGCGTAAATCCCATAAATCAACGTCGACCATTGAATGATGTTTTCCGCCTTTCATAAAATCATAATGAATAACCTGATCGCTATTTGAGTTTATTCCTACCTCTATTGAAGTAATAGAGGGTTGACTAGAAATTCCTCTCAACCATTTGTTATAATCAAATCGGATACGCTGTACAGAAGGACCGGAAAATGTTGTTCCTGATAGAGAGATAGTCTCACTATTTGCAATGGTGAGTAGGTCTCTTCCTGTCACTATTACTTTCTGAAACTCCCTCCATTTACACTTATATCTAGGGAATTTCACAAGGAGAGCCTCTGTTCTAGTTTCCCCGAATAATATTATTCGAGTTAAGTATAAGTCTCCGGACTCAGGGTCTAGGTAATAGGAAGCTCCTTGTTTAGCTAAACCAGTAAGTTCGTATTTCTTCATAGAGGAATCTATTGGTAGCCAACGCAGATCCTCGGAAGAACTGTAAATATGGTCAGGATTTACCGTATAAACAAAAACATTAGTATCGGGAAACCGAAGAAGGGGGTATGGGAATTCCAATTGATATTTGACATTCCTATGATGTACTAAATTAATTACATGATGGGTTGATAAGAATTCAGTTGCTAAAATGGCTAAGCTAAAAGTTTCTGACCCTAATTTTAGGTTTAAATGCTCTCTATACTGCTCATTAATTGATAGGTTTTTATCATCTATATTTTCATCTTTCTCAATAGACTTGTTAAAGAAATCCTTAAACCTAAGATCAATACTACCGATTCCATCTCCCCCACGAATATAAAAGAACCTTAAAATAAAATCCTGCCCAACTATTTTTACTAAACGCTGAGCATACATCAACTGTCTAGTAAGTCCTTGTTGTTCGCCACTCACACGATAACGAATAAAATCTCCTAGTTGTAAGGAAGTAAAGTAAACATCTATCCGACTACAAGATCTCCATTGATTTCTCGATATTAGAACAAGAGGTTGTCGCCTTGCCTCGATAACAGGCAGTGATATCCTACTATAGAATACTATATTTTTCCCGGACCTTGCTCCCCCCTGGAAGGACAAATATTTAATATTACGTGCAGGAATAGTCACGTTAAATACTTTGGAAGGGACAACAGTAACCCATCTTAAATTTTCCATGCTGCCTATGAAAATTCCTGACTGTAAACTTCCAGCAACTTGTAAATCTGCATCTTCTTTATTTTCTATGCCTAAAAATTGGATGGGATTATCACCTTGATCATCCTCAGCATTAAGTAGAGTAATAGCATCATTTAAACTCCATACACTTTCTATTCTATCGGCAACTAACATACTCCGTCTGTAAAGAGATTGCTTAATTCCTCGGTCTTTGATCAGCAAGTCGTACCATTTTCCTAGATTACCGTGAACGCCGTCGGTAACTTCTATAAATGTTCCTCTAGGCACTTCTCCAGACCATTCCAGAATCACAGGAATGTGATATCTAGGAGACGAAATATTTAGTTCTAATCTGTTATCTAAATTCAATGGAATTCTGCCTTCTATAGAAGAAATAACGAGAGAATATAAATCAAGAATTGCAGAAGTCACCAAACTTTCTTTTAGTCGTATCGTGATACTTTTCGACATAATATTCGGGAGAGATTTGATGAGATAAGTGCATCCCTCCTCTCCTTTAACTACTACATCATATTGAGAACTGGTACGGACTGAAACATCCGCATATGGATGAGGATAATAGGTAAACTGCTGATTTATAAAACTAAATACCACTGAACTATCCTTGCGAATCAAGGTAAATTCTTCATCAAATTCCCAAGATAGTTTTTGCAAAGCTTTAAGAATACTTTCCGGATATCCTGGCTCTTCTGGATGTTGTTGTTGCCATTTACTATGATCGCACCCCGTGATTCCAAAAGTAAGACGATGATGTTCTTTTTGTAGTAATCCTAATTGCACTCCATCCAATAAGAGTATTTTAACCTTTCCTACCCAAACAGACATATCTACTTTGCTATCTTCAGAATAAAAATGTAATCCAGCAGTAGAATCTTCTGTTTGGTAAGAAGGTATTAACGCTAAAACTTCTTCCATCATCTTAATCTTGTCTATTTTCTTATCTAAAGTGATAGTATGAAAAGTAGATGCAGAATGTAAAAACATGGAAGTATGTTGAGGGATATCGGGTATATGATAATAACATGTCCCTAATCCAGAGTACACAGCACCACCACCTAATCCTAGGTAAAATCTCGTATTATTTTTCCCTTTCAGAGTATCATAACCCCGTTCGGACCCGAAAATAGTTGAAAAACCTTCTTGCTTAATCTTGAGAATATTGTATTCTTGATCGTTCTTCACTATTTTCACTTCTTGCTCCTCTTTTCCAAGATCGAAAACAACAGAATATGGCTGTGGTATAGCACGAAATGAAATAACATTATCTGCTCTTGGATCTCCTTTTAAATCATAAAATCCAGCCCCACCAATTTGAACTACTAATCCTCCTAATCCTCCTTGAATGCTGATCTTGTAGTCCTTATAAGACTTTGCCTGATCCATATGTGCTTGCAATGTTTCCTTAGAATCTCCATCCAATAGCCGCACCGGTATAACAGTCAGAGGAGCATCCCCTGCTATAATTTTTGTTTGTTTTGATATAGGATTTAAAGGAGGCTGGTAATAGTGTGAATCGGGCTCCATAACAGCCTCTCTCCAAACAATCTGATTGGAAAGATATATCACCTCAGTAACAGCTTTATATTGGATACCGTATCCTAAAATGACCGTAGTATAAATTCCTTTAGGTATGGAAGGCACTTTTCTTGGCCAGTAACTATTAGCATGCCCTTGTGCCAACGCGTACGTAGGTGTAATACTATAGGCATAGGATAACATATCTCGAACTTGCCTATCTGTTAATTCTCGATGATGACCTGCGTATCTATTTGCATTGTATGAAGGATCCCCTGTAAAAACCGGAGGATTCTTCCTTAAGTCTAAAAAAACATTCCCTAAAACCTGGTTACCTGAAAAATCTAATAATCCTCTCTCGGGTAAACTAACAACGATGTTTTCGCTTCCTATTTCCAAAAAATTTTTATATTTCAACCATATTTCATGACGAGATTCGTGATACGCCACATTTCGTGCGATTGATGCTGCTCCCATACCAATAGCGGCAATCGGACCTGCTGCTAACATTAGAGACGGAGCAGCAACAGCTGATAATGTAAGAGCAAGAGCAATAGAGTCAAAAGCTACCTGAACTCTTGCAGCCATCTGTTCACTGTAGGAGGTTTCTTGGGTAAGAACGCTAACACTATTGTATAGATTCCAAACTCCAGCTACCGTCTCTAATACAGGAAGTTCTAAAACCCTCGCTACACTAGATAAAGCTCTGCCCGCACTTCCTCCAACCCTATGGGCAACTGTTTGCAATTTAGATGCTAAAGCGCTTTCTAATCTAAAAGCATTCACTCCTGATTCTGTAATAAATTTCTTACCCATTGCCTGAATCACAGACCCTAGAGTTAATTCAGACGTTGCCTTCACACCCATCACTAAATTAAATTGTGCTAACGCATCAGTAGGTTTTCCCTGATCTACCATACGAGCATATTGAACTAGAGAAACTACGGACATGCCTAAATCCAAATCCAAAACCCCGGTGCTAGATAATTCATTAAGCATATTACTAAAACGTCTAAATGAATGAGCTAATCCCTCTCCATTAAACGTAATAGTTTTGGATTGTTTATTAGAGATTTCCAATTCTATCGTTAGGAAATCATCATCATTGATACGCACACTTTTGATCTTTGCTCGATCATTATCAGTAACAGATATTGATTTCAGTTTCCTAGAAATCAGATCGAGCATTACCTGCAAAGAGGATCGAATCTTTGCCATTTTGTTCTTAGATGTCTTGATAAGAGAAGCTACTTCATTAGGTACATCCACGATAGCTCTTCCTTTAATTCCCTTAGTTCCGGGTTCTAGACCATGAGTTTTTAAGAGAGTTTGAAGCAAACTAGAAATATCCAAATCCAACACATGCTTAGAGAGATAGTTGTCTAAAACATTCCCGTCTATCTTCAATCTACTTAAATCTTCTACTGTTGTAGTCTCTGATATTCTTTTATGATCAACAGTACCTCCAATTTGATATAGAGTACGCCACGAGGTTTCAATCTGACTAATAACAACTTTTCCCCTCTCTGTCATTTTTTCTAAAGTAGTAGATTGATGTTTAGAAGTTAATCCTAAATTAGTTCCAGAGAATAAAGTGTTTTCGAATAGATTAGTGCTTGGAACATACACCTTTATCTGATCTTGAGTACGCATGTAATCAGAGAAACCATAACGTGTTTTTATTTCATAAGATTCTTCCATAATTCCGCTTACAAAATAAAAAGCTTTCTCAACGGATGGAAAATCAGTATGTCCAAAATTAGGGTCCGTAAGCCTATACACATCATTGCCTAGCTTATGCAAAGTTAAACTATGATTAGGTGTAGTAATTAAAACACTCTTTAATTGTGTTTTTTCAAACTTGTCTTTTAATGTGAGAAGACTCCAAGGTATCCGAGAGAAAACCTCTGGAGACTTTAGATATTTATTTCCCTGAAATTGTAACCAGTCAATTAACGTAGTACTTCTATCTAACAAGTCCTGATCAGTTTTTGTTAACGGTAACCTTTCTCTTTCCTTTTCCTGATATAAAGACGAAATCACCGTGAGATTATCTTGGATAAGACTATAAGAGGTTGTATCTTTTGCTAGCAGATATAACATTGAGACCCCAATACAGCGACCTTCCACTTTGTACAAAAAAGTTTGAGGATGAACGTCTATTGATTTACCTCCTAAACGATTAGCTAAATCTGACCAGCTTTCCGCATGCGTATTGAAAAACTCTGGCCAAGAGGATACTGTATATTTTGCACCCTCTACAATAGAACGTATTGAGGGGACATCGTGAGGAGCAGACAATAAATCTTTGCTTAATCCCACGCCTCGATAATCATGTGGATTTACCACAGGAGAGGCTGTTATAGCTGTTAATAATGGTCGACCTAAGTTCTTATCGCTATCGATAATGGTGCTTATTCCAGGTAGAAAACCACCAATTAGTTTTTTAGTTGCTTCTGCTAAGAAAGACTCTCCTGTTAATATCCGATGTACTTCAGTTAAGGAACAGTAATACATGCTGTCCGAATATCTAACCAGAGAAGCAATTCCTTGCTCATTTATAAAACAGTCTGCTCCTTTATCTTGAAGAATAGATTGAGCTTTTTCCTTTGTCAAAGACCCTGCATGAATCTCCCTGTGTATGTCGTAAAGAGCTTCTAAATAAAACTCCATAGTATAACCGGCAGGATTAAAAATCCCAGGAGCCATGTTCACGATTACGTGTTCTGATTCCCTGTCATACTCAATCCCATAACGGACTCCTAAAGCTGTTACACTACTATCAGTAGGTGGAACAAGTAAATTTGAAGCAGAGTATGGTGATAATTTTTCCCCTAATTCTTCTAATCCCTGCTGTTGTATACGTTCTTGAACTTGTTTAACTTCTTTACTGTCCTTATCTAAAGCGAGGAGTTCATATACAAGAGGCATAGCCTTATTACTAATCTCATCGTAATCCTCTCCAAGAACCGATTTCATAATACTTACTAGCTCCTTGGAAGGCGCTGGTAATGAACTTTCTGATGAAAAAATACCTGAAACCCCAGAGTTTGCTAACATCAACATTGCAATGTTTTGAAAATCTTTGAAAGCGTATCCTTCCCGTTGTATCCTTTCAAACAAGGTATGACTAGATAGATGTTCATCCATACTTACCAAAACAACACGTTCATTTTGCTGAAACTTATTCATAAACTCTCTTATTCTAGAGGAAGATTCAGTAACACGCTGCTCATATATTTTCTCACAAACTTCTACGTACCAATGATCCAGTTCTTTCTGCTCAATCTTACCTAGGCTACCATCTTGTGATAAGTCCTTAGAAAAAGATAGAATTTTTTTCTTAAGTTCACTATCCGATAAACCTAACCAGGAAGATAAATGCCTTTCATAATCCCTGTACAAATGTCCCGAAGTAATTTGGTATTCAATCTCCTTAATTTTATTTTGTAGTCTTTCATTTTCAGAAATCTGAGTTGTAACATGTAAAAATCGATCAAGCTCTGAAGGAGATAAGAGATCTAAACTTTCTTTTGCCTTAAGTTCACCGTACGTAGTCAAAAGATTAATCTCAGAGTGAGAAGGAGGCGATTGATCTACAGAGTCAATAAAATTAGAAATCGCTAATAATCTTTCAGATATAGAAATCATGTCCTTAAGAAATAAGACACGATCACTTAGGGGACTTTCCCAAAGAACAATTTTAGTTTGCGGGTTAGCGTTTAGATATAGTTTAACTGCCTTCTCTAAATCACGCTCAAAATTACTATGCCTATTAGGAAAAAAATTCACCTGATTAGATACTGGAAATTTTACAGATCGAACGAGCTCGGCTAATTGTAATTGTAAAGAAAATACTCCTTCCTTTGCTATTCGGTCTTGGGATAAATTTTGCTTTGCTTCAGAAAAACTTCTATCTAGCTCAGCAACTTCTCTAATGTCTAACTCGGGATTAACAATAACTTTGTTAAAACGTTGTAACAATTCTACAGAGCAGATAACTTTTGAATGTTCAGACCATAGTTTGGTGAATTCTTGCACATCAACCGTAGTCCGAGATATACTTTGTACAGGCTTACTACTTAATTCTGAGGAATCAGAAAACAATAAATCACCAGGATCCCAATTTTTAATTCCACACCAAGTGCTATCGTCTGCAGGCGTTACATCATTGGCTCCAATAGTTACGGGATTGAGCCAATCAAAGTGAATAGTATCCCCCGGCAGTCTGTTGTATGCCCCTAAGAAAGCCTCCTTCCCTAATTTTCTTCCTTCATCTTCTAGGAAATCTTGCCCTATAGGACCTTGCTCACGGAAAAATTTCTTCATTTCATTTACAATCAAGTCGGGGCCTGAAATACCTAGAGTACTGACTGCACCAGGAATAATAGAGTCTTGACGGAAATCATAAAACAAAGATCCTGAAAGATAATCTTTAACTAATGCACCCCCCACTATTGACATGCGATCTAATTCCGAAAGGTCTTCAAAACCATTAAAGAACTGACCGCTTAGAACATTCTGTCTCAAAGTTTTCAATTCTGTATAAGCTTGCTGCTGAGCCTTAATAACAGCCTCTGTCATACCACTTCCTCTATGAGACATCATTAAACCATTCAATCCTCGAACGTTCCATTTTGTTGTCCATTTGTGGTATCGTTGTAAAATCGGCATAAAATCACGAACTACGTCTGGAGCCATTCTTGCAAAAAAGGCTTTCTTCTCATGAGACTGGGAGAATGTTTGTAGCTCGTCAATTAATCGAGAAAGTTTTGTTTTGTCTTCTGACGATATTCTGGATATGTCCAACTCTTGAGCAACCTCACCTAGAGAAATTGGCTGAGAGCGGTCGTTAACAAGCTTTAGTACAAAATAAGATATGGCCCGTCGAATTTGGAGATTCTCGAAAAATTCGTTTCCTCCAACCCTATCAATTATCTTTATAATTTCTGAAGAATAAGCTGGCATCATATCTAAGTCAGTATAGATTCCCCCGATCTCGTTCAACATGTACATTCTGACTTGATCTGTTGCAGCAGCGTAATTCCATCGTAAGAACATCTCTGTATTGTAGTTATAGAGATTGGTTCTATCATGCATAGATTTTAGTTCTTTGATGTCCTTAATAAAAACCCTATTTTCTCCTATATCCTTATTAACTTTTGAAACTATCTCTTCGATTTTCTTCTTGTTTTTCTCTATCAGTTTCTTATAACCCTCTACTTCTTCCCTAGGAAGAAGCAGCTCTTTTTCAAGATAGTCTATACGTGTTTGATCAGAAATAGAGTCTACACCCTTAAGACTGCAAAAATTGAAAAAATTATCCTGTTGAATTACAGTCTCTTGAAGAAAGAAGGAATTAAAAGCATCTTTAACACTCTTATGTAGACCAGCATAGGTCTCCCTCATAGATTTTATGTCTTTGAGATATTGATTCTGAAGGTTACGATTTTTTTCTGATCGATATTTCTGTTTCAATTCATCGTACTTTTTGATGAATTCTTGGTTAGCTTTAGGTACACTCGCCCTTAACTTTTTAATTGCCGAATCAAAGGCAATTTTTTTCATAATGGAAGTAAACTTAGCAGCACCATATGCTTTTTCATCTACCCAAAAATAAAATTTAAAATCATCGTATGCTTCTAGGAATGATCTGATATATTCATTCGTGCCATCTGGAGGTGAACCTGCAACCCAAATCCCGTGGAGAAACTTATCTACTTGCACTCGATGAGATTTGTATTCTTTTTTGATCATTGCCATTACCTGAGAAGCTGGATGCTCCTTGGGCAATTTAAGTCTCTTTCGAATTTCTTCCAGAAGCTCTGCTTGCTGAACTAATAAACTTTGACCAATCCTAGAGTTCTTATCACGAAGAGTTTGGTAACGATTCGTTGCTTTTCTTAAATTATTAACAGCATTCTGACAAGATTTTACCTGCTGATCACTTAATTGAAGGCGACTAACAATATTCTTATCAGTAAGATCATACTTCTGTTCTGTACCTCGATTTGGATCTACTTCTGCACGCTTTCTTCTAGACACGCGCTTTCCCGGTATTTTGTTGTTAGACCTATTTATCTTTTTAGTAAGAGAGGATGATGTAGGAAAAGATACATTACCCGTTTGTGAAGGGACCAGTTTTTTAATAGAAGACATAGAAGATGTCTTCTTGAATTTGTCTGACTGAGATAAGACTGTAGAATGTGTAATTCTAGTTGGCTGTATTGTTATCGAAAACAAATGCGCAAGAAGACGAGAGGCATTGTATAAAAGAGAGGTCTTCCAGTTTCCTGTATGATGGGAAGGAGTTACTTCCCCCAACTCATACTTTTTTTTTCTATAGCATTACGAATACTCTCCTGGATTAACCCGCCAATTTTAACAACATCTTCTGTAGTATTATCTTGTTTTATCAAGGAGTTATAAAGGGTTATATCTTTGTGATTATTAAACACTGATGAGGAAGCGAGAAGACTTTTGTTATAAAAATTGTAAGAAAAAGTTTCACTTTGATTTTCAGAAGAGCGGGAAGAGTTAATTTTTTCTGGAAGACTCATAAGGCATTAAATTCATTCTAGAAAAGGCTCGACTATATATATTTTTTCCATAAAAAGCTACCAATAAGTTCTCGATCATCTTCTTTATTATTCATTTGTAAACCTTTACAATCCACCAAGCCGATTACTCACGCTCATGCTTTTTGGAATAGCTTTTATGCACGCTACAGACACAAATATCCGAAGTATTAAAACAACATTCAAAAATCTTAAAAATTTATTTTTAATGACAATACACAATTAATTGAGGTACAACATATTTTAATTAATCCATTGATTTTGTGGAGGTTATTAAATATCTAGTAGAACTTTAGGCTTATTATGTGCAGCCATAGGTTTACTAGTATTATCCTGCGTTTTAAGTGAGGACTAAAAGAAAACTAACAAACCACAAAGAGGAGTATACTGTTTCATAAACAAGTGACGCAGAGTTTCTGCTTAGCGGTATAGAAATTTTACAAAGAATTACTAGTTGGCTTTTATAGATGATAAAAAATACTGCATAACACGTATTAGAAGTAACAATGAGAAACAATGAAAACAAAACGGGATTGGGGATACACTAAAGATTATCCAACAGCCACTACTAATCAATACCTTAAAAGCACGTGTAATATTGGTTATGGAACTAAGATACAGGAAAACTCTGGGAAATATAAAATACTTCGAATCAAAACAACAAACTTCCCTACTTCACTGAATATCATTCAACCCAAAAGGAGAATATACCTAGCGCATGCAAGGGATATCTAGGGTTATGATACCGATATAGTCGTCTTATCGCTAATGTCTTTAGCAGCTTTAGGAACCTTAGGAGAAGGATTATCTATAGTTGCTGCTCCTATTAGTATTGGAGTTTCTGTGACTATCGCCTTAGGATTCGCCGTCACTACTATTATCCGTATAAAATATTTAATAGCTAGATTAGTTACCGAATAAGGAGAAGAAATTATTTTCTTAAGCAGCTATCTCCGTCCTTATAACCGAGATAAATCCGATTTTTATTAAAAAACTTATACTATCCGAGAGGACACGTCTCCAAACGGAATAGGAAATTATTTTTAAATAGTTTAACCCTCTAAGAGTCGCGTAAGATTTTAAATTTCAGGGCCCATATTGCGGAGCTAATGGAAATACCTAATGTTGTATAGCACAGCTTTTTCCCTTTCAGAACATTTAGGGAAAAGTTCCACGGGACTAACTAGCTCCGGCTGATTATCTGGGAAAATTAGGAATTTGAACTGGAAGTTCTTACTCAAGGGATAGATCAGTGCGTTTCTTATCCTATTTCCGCATCACATATGTTATTGGCAACCTATTTGAATTCACCAGAACACTGCACCGAAGATTGAAAAACCCATTACTACGCTGCGGTATTTAAACTTATAGTTTCTTCTTTAACAAGATTTATCTTGTGATAATATAATCCCTAGAAACTATGAATATTTCTCCTCATTCTTCAAATAAATATAGATAAATTCCCTAAGCAATCCTAACAGGAAAAATTCTATCACATAAACTTTATTAAAAATTAAATCCCCCTTTCCCAAGACCATTTAGAATTAATGCAAAATCTACTCGCTTTCGGATCTTCCTTTACCATAAAGCCCTGCTATGAGGACAACTATAATTAATAGAATGTTGGTTAAAGACAACAACAATGATCAGCCTGTGATTTTTAATACCGCTCATTCTGACAGTCTTCCTTCGAAGGGCTAAGCAATGAGTACTAAACCCGAGAAAACACAACTATTAAAAAAAACATTGCTCATCTTTTATTTACAGGAATAAAAATTAAACGTTTAAAAGTCATTGTGAATATCAATTGCATCGCAAAGGAAGTCACGGAAAAGGATTGATTTATGAAATTATAGAACTAAAAATTCTCAATTGTGTTACTTCGTGTATCCTGGGACTGCATGTTCTCAAAGCACCCGTACACAGATGCTCTTCTAAAATCCATCAAACCATCCCGACTACTTAGTAGCCAAAAAGGAATACAGTTTCTAATTGAGTTAGAAAATAACTCCCCTCACCATCTGCTAGTAGCTCAATCAGACTCTTAGTTTTGTTTTATTGCAAATGCTCTACTCAACCACCGAGCCTATTCAATTATAGAAACTTTCCTCCCCTCGTATAGGTTGCTGTGTCCTCTATTAAAATAAGTCTGGTTTGATTCTAATAATTTATGATAAAATGTTTCCCTCAACAAAAGATTTGGTGAACTATGTTAATTAAAAGTTATAACACACCTGCCGACTTTATAGAACAAACTACGAGTGCTCCCTACCTAATTAAGAGTGCTTTTGCTCGCAAAGGCTCCAACGGGGAAATTATTCAAATACATGATAGAGAATCTATTAACGAAGTCATGCTATCTGTACTGATAAGCTCTATACCCATTTTAGGTACAATCCGAGGCTTAGCACGTATGTACAGTCTTTGGTCTGTTAAAAACAGAAGCCTGGATACAGCTAGGGATTTAGGTCAACACTCTACCATCGCTATTTTTGAAATTTTAGGTCTAGCTCCTCTTCTACTCGCTTTACAGATCTCTTCAATGGCCGTAACATCAATCTTAGTACTTACTATTTTGCTCGTGGTCCTAACCATTGGTGGAATAGGATTCCTCGCCTATTGCTCCATTACCAAACTCATTGAATGTATCAACAAATCTTGCTGTTCTAGATAAGTCCCAACGAGTGGGAGAATATTGTATTCTATTTCAGTAATGTCTCCCACTCTGACTTAGTTAGAAACTCTACTCCCCAACTTACCCGAAACATGCGCTATACAAGTAACAACGTAACCCTTAGAAGAAGTTTAGCGAGATTGCTTCCTTCAACCCGTCTATAACTTTAGTTCCAAGAACCAAATCTTCCTCCTCAATAACACCTTTATTTGCTCAGGTCCCATCACCCATAGGAGCGAGTGTCTTCGCCTTAAGAAGGCAGTCTCTCATCGATAAAGAAAACCTTAAATCCATATAACAACAGGAATTCTAGAAACCATGGGATTGGGAATATTAATTCTCCTCCTGGATAAAATTATTTCCTTCATTGTGAAAACAGGATGAATCCAAGAGAAAAATACACAATAACAATCACACCTAGATGCATCTTCTAGAAAATCGCTCGCCTAAAATCAAACGACTTACTCTAATCTTTATTTGAATAACCTTCGAGAACTTTCTCTGAACTTTCAAGAAAAATCGATACAAATTAAGACCTTTTTTCTATACTTGTAAGTCGTTTCCTGGTCAGAATGCCTTTTTATTTTTACTGTCTATGAATCCTAGATCTATAAATCTACTCAATCCACGGAGATGCTGTTATGCATAACGAAATAATCTTCATAACACAAACGGTTTTTGTTGTGTTTACGGGTATATTTTTTTCTTCTAAAAGTACAGGCTGGTTAACGGGCTGGTTGGCTGCCCTATCAGTGATTATGAACATTTTTGTGTTAAAACAAATTGTGCTATGCAATCTAGAAATTACCTCAGCTGATGTTTATACGATTGGTATCCTGTCTTGTTTAAATTTCTCTAGAGAAGTTTACGGACAAAGTAAAGTAAACGAAGCTATGGTTGGCTCTTGGGTAATAACTATAGCCTTTCTTCTTTTAACCCAGTTACATCTTGCACTGAAGCCCTCTCCTAACGATACTACCCAAAACTATTTTATCGCACTTTTCTCACCAACACTACGATTAACCCTAGCTTCTTTAGTAACAGTAATCCTCGTACAAATTATAGACCTTAAACTCTTTTCCTACCTAAAAACCTTGTTCAAAGATAAAGCATTCGGAACCAGATCAGCCATATCCTTAGTTTCTTCTCAAATCATAGACACATTGTTATTTTCTTTTCTAGGCCTCTACGGAATTGTAGCGAACATTACTCATGTCATTCTATTTTCTTTAATTACCAAAATGTGTGTAATCGCCGTGTCTGTCCCCGTTGCTGTCTTTGGCAAACGTCTAAGAAAGTGCAGCGCTACCTAAAATGGTAATGTGGGTACATAGGAATTTTTGCTATTTCAAAGAGCTTGCTGCCTAAAATTCTATTTACAAGAAAATACGAGCTCTATAAAATAGTTCTATCATTTTCGAAGCAGAAATGTTTTCTTGAGGTAACGGTTTCAGGTTCCTATCGTGGCATTGAAATTTCATGTCCTCCATCAATCTAAAAAATCTAGAGCACGTGTGGGCAAAATAGAAACTGCTCATGGAGTTATAGATACTCCGGCTTTTGTTCCTGTGGCAACAAATGGTGCCCTGAAGGGTGTAGTAGACCACAGCAATATCCAGTTAATGTTTTGCAATACCTACCACCTTCTTCTCCACCCCGGCGCACAAGTTATCGCCGCTATGGGAGGCCTACATAAGTTTATTAATAGAAATGCCCCCATAATCACAGATTCCGGAGGATTCCAAATCTTTAGCCTTGCTTACGGCTCCGTTGCCGAAGAAATCAAAAGCTGTGGAAAAAAAAAGGGATCGTCATCCATCTTAGAAGTTACTGATGAGGGGGTTTGGTTTAAGTCCTATCGAGATGGCAGCCAGTTTTTCTTATCCCCAGAAGTTTCTGTACAGGCACAAAAAGACCTAGGTGCCGATATTATCATTCCTCTAGATGAACTTTTACCATTTCACTCCAACACAGCAGATTTCTTATCCTCATGTGCACGAACCTACGTATGGGAAAAGCGCTCCTTAGATTACCATAAAAAAGACCCTGGATATCAATCCATGTATGGTGTGATTCACGGCGGTATAGATCTCAAACAAAGAAAAATTGGTTGTGAATTTGTTGAAGATCATCCTTTTGACGGATTTGCAATTGGGGGAAGCCTAGGAAGAAATAGAAACGAAATGGTCCCTATTGTTGAAATAACAACTTCTTACTTGTCCAAAGACCGTCCCATACACCTTTTAGGAATAGGAGACCTTCCCTCTATACAGGCGACTGTTAGTTTTGGTATAGACTCTTTCGATAGTTCCTATCCAACTAAAGCCGCAAGACACGGATTAATCCTATCTTCTCAAGGCCCTATCAAAATCACCAATCAAGCTTATACTAACGATCTCTCTCCTATAGATCCAGAGTGCAGATGCCTAACATGTACCTCAAAGATCTCTAGAGCTTATCTGCGACATCTTTTCAAAGTTCACGAGCCTAACGCAGGAATTTGGTCCTCAATCCACAATCTTCACTACATGCAGGAATTTATGAAAAATATCCGCAAACAAATTTTAAATGATACGATTTAGTTTTTTGTTTTTTCGAATTATTTTATTTAACTTGAGATATTTAAGATAATTTTAAACGAAAAACAAATAAGAGAAATTTGATTTTTATTTAAAATTATCTTAAATTGCTTTTCTTAGTTTTCTCTATGTAATATCGCCAAAAAACCACAAGAATCCTTATTTCTCAATTAATACTAGAAATACAACAAACAACTGAATTTTTAACCTAGGATTTTATCTCCTAATAAATACGGAATGTTTTTTCTATAAGTATAAAAATAATACGGGTTTCTTCTATGATAACTGAAACGCTCACTGGTTACTGACAGATAGATTAGGAAATTAATATAACTAACTCTAATAAAATTAAAGAACTCTTCATCAGGTGCAACTCTATCATAGGTAATATCCTGGGTTATGGGCAGCTGTACGGCCTGTGGTCTACCAGAAATCCTGAAACTCGATACAAAGACACCCTATTTCATCCTCTCTAAAAGTATTAGAAACTCTAGGAGTAGGTGTAAGTAGCTCTAATATTAGAAATAACCTTGACTACAGATTTCTATTTCTTAGAATTTCTCGAATTCCTAAATGTATATACTAGCTTCTTTAGTTCTTCCTAATAGCCACAATTCCCAAAAAGATTTTCTTTCCTCTAAATATCCAACAAATCGTATTAACCAAAAAAACTATAACCATTAACCAATTAAATCAGGATACAAAAACACTTAAAATAACTGATTTAAAAAGTTTAATATTGTTTTATATTTATAATTGAAATACTTTACAAACAGAAATAAACCTTTTCCCTCTCAATATTCAATAGTAAGGATGTAGCAATGTTTGATGACAAAACTTCCGGATATTCTTTGTTTTGACATTCTAAACCTTCTTATATTTCAGGTTTTTCTTGCAGACTCAATTAAGCCTATCGCCTATTTCCTTATAGAAAAAATACAAGACATGCGAGAGTATTCTGGAATCATGGCTCTTATCTTAATTTCTAAAGACCAGTCTTTTGTCTACACGATGATAAATACAAATAATAAGGAAATTGTAACTTATATTCATAAATAAAGATCACGATAATACAGAAATTAACCACCCCCAAAAAAACTACCTAATACTTTTTAGACTTGGATTTGTCCTTCATCAATTTGGTTTAAAATCTTGGGATATTGAATGGATATTTTCCGGTGAAATTGATGATTTGGATCCAGATAGTGTGGTTTTCAAGTGCTACAAGCTTTACCCATTTTATAGGAGCAATTCTGGGGATAGGAAAAATCTACAGTGTATGGTCTACAGATACTCTTGAAGATAACAGAAGAGATAAAATTATCCTCATCCTAATACCCAAGGTAATTATCAAAATTTGTGGTTTAATTATGAAGATCTTTTACAATGCTCTAGCAAACATCCTCATATTATGCCTAACCCGCCTTGTTTATAGAATAGATAGAAATGGTAAGGAAAACTTCAGAGAATATCTAATTACTAAACTCAACTTCTGACTATAAAATGCTAAAAACAAAGACTTCAAGAAACAAAAAAATAATAAACCATTATTAATTAACAACTTGACATTAACAATTATATTTAAAATTGAAAATATAGTTATATTTACTAATAAATATCCTACGTGCAAAAAGAGAAGATTGCTCGCTATTCCGTTCCAAATTTGTCTGCAATTCTACCGATATCAAACCTATAGCGCACGCGAGAATGGTATCTTGCAATACACGCGGACGTTCTATCCAAAAGCAATATCCCAAAAATTAAAAAAGCTACACCATTCTCGGAACAATTATGAGACTAGGAAGGTTGTATAGCATATGCTCCACTAAAGACAATATAGTCGATAAAAAGGAACTACTGTTGCATACCTTAACAGAGATGATAGAAACCTTATGGTTAGGAATTATTCTTTTTATTGCGAAGATACTAATTCCAACAATTTCTGAGAATTTCGATCATAACCAACCTGAAAGTACATGCGTCCTGAATAATTTGAGAACGCATTTTCCACCAGCACACAAGGCGATCCTTCTAAAAGAGAACCAGTAACTGTATCGCTCACTGTAAATCCACAAATAATAGATAGCATGATATAAGTCACAACCAAATTACTCTCAAATATTCAAAATCTATACGAAGATGACGAAGAAGGTATACAAATAAGTATCTCTCAGTTCGGAAACATAGTAGGTCAAAGTATGCTACGGAGCTAAATGCGTAGAGTACAATTGACTTTATAAGAACTACCTTCTTACGAAGAAGAGGAAGGAGTCCATTTTGAGTCACTCAATACATTAGTCTAAATTTCCTGCTCTTCTCTGTGTTATCCTGAGAATACAAAATACAAGAGAAGAGACTCTTTTGATGCTCCCGTCTCGGGCACTATCTCTTTTTACTTTCTGACAAAATCAATAAGCAAGAAATCGCACAAAATGCTAATGCGGAGGCCATAGGAATAGTAATAAATCCAAAAATAAATAGCTTTGTTGAGCAAGATACCCGACCGCAAATATCTATAGTCATTCCGGCAATTTCTTGTAGACAAATCTGATAAACAGCGATGAGCATCCCCATGATAGACAAAGGTAAAGCATACATCTTTACCAAATCATCTTCTCGATACGTAGCTATCCCTAGAATAACCGATAAAGGAAATAAGCAAATCCTTTGATAATAGCACAAAACACACGGCTCTATATTTAACAAGTAACTGTAGTAAATACTCATTACCGTTCCCGTGCAACTAATTAACCATGCAAAATATAAAGCATAGTTACGAAGGGATCTAATCATTGTCTTCCTCCGTAGCTTGCAAATAGCGGATTTGTCGAATCACACGCTCTAGTTCCTCAAACGTAGGATCCTCTATGAGATAATCCCCAACAACAGCTGTTGGTGTGGCTAACTGACCTCCAAGAACCTGCGAGCCATAAATGTTATTTTTTTTAATTTGCTCTTCATAACGTTGAGAATCGATACATTGCATCAACCCCCTAGGATTAATGCTACGACCAGAATGCGTTTTTAAATTCTCAGTAAGCTTAGTTAATACTTGAGGAGTTGCCCAATGCTTACCCTCCTCTTTAGGATGAATAAGCAATCTGTGAAAATACTCCATATACGCTTCTATATCTGGCTCATAGGGATCATGATGATAAACACAAAGTAATGCTTGAGCCGCAGGCATCGAACCTCGAATAAAACATACGGGAATCAAGGTAAACGACACTTCTCCTGTATCAATGTAGTTCTTTTTTAATAAGGGAAAAACTTCAGTGCTAAATTCTGCACATGCCAAACATGAAGGCTCTTCAAATACCGTGATATTGATTGGTGCGTAACGATTACCAAGAGTGGGAAAATGCTTGGCATTTGTAGGAATATGAGCTTTCGGAGGTAATATCGTCTGCTTTTTATAAATCATTAATCCAAAGCATAGTACGAAAAAAGCGCTGGTAACTATGACTAATATCTTTTTATTCAATGACTGTTCTCTTATCTTATATGGCCCACACAGAACTCAGAAATAAAATAAAAAAATAAAAATTGAAAACTATTTTTTATGCAAAGAAGTCTAGCTCTCTCTT
The DNA here is from genome assembly GCF_006385615.1 of Chlamydophila parapsittaci. Classification (NCBI taxonomy): domain Bacteria; kingdom Pseudomonadati; phylum Chlamydiota; class Chlamydiia; order Chlamydiales; family Chlamydiaceae; genus Chlamydia; species Chlamydophila parapsittaci. The sequence continues at coordinate 118,873 of NZ_CP041038.1, forward strand.
TGATTCTCTTATTTCTATATTGAGATATGTCCACATCGATAAAAAACCTTTTAGTTTTATCATTCTCATTCTATTTAGAAAGAAAAATCACAATATTTTTCCTTGTATGGATAAAGAAACCCTAGAAAACATTTATAAGCACTTCCGTTATCGTTTTTTTAAATTAAGTATTCTCCCCGCATTTTTAGGATTATTGCTTATATGCACTCCTAATACACTGAACTATCAAGCTCCTAGTGTTATCCTTTCCGATAGGATCTGTGGCAGCCTGCTCATTCTCTTAGCATGCATTTCTTTCTATAAACGCTCTGTGCTTTGGTTTGGCGTATTTGTAGGCATTTGGGTCTCTCTTTTTCCCTGTTTTCCAGAACGCTCTTCTATCGTATTTGCAAACGATACTCTGATAGGCTTTGCTATCTTTGCTGTTGTCTGCATTCCTCCTACACGTCCGGAAGCTTTGGAAGTCGGGCCAACTCTACCTGAAGGGATTTCCTATAACCCATCTTCTGGAGGACGTCGCGCTGCTGTTTTGATATTAAGTTTATTAGCCTGGCTACAGTCGCGGTATTTAACAGCATCTGCCTTAGGAATATCCTCAAGTAGTTTTGAGCACGACTTCTTTGTCTATGCCATGATGATGACCGCATATTCTTTACTTGTTGTACTCTCTCTATCCGGAGGAGAGCGTCGTTGGCATACGCGCCCTAAAGTCGTCATAGCAACAGCCATTACCCTCCTATCCACCATCATTCTCACTTTCATTCCTATTGTAACTCAACAACTCACTCTAGATTGCTGGTTATGCTTATTTCTAACCTTACAACCAGCTTTGGCGTTTGTTTTTGCTTACGATGAATTCAGAGCAACATTTAACTATCTCGCACGATTCCTCGATAAAAAACGCGAGCTCATTCGTATATCTCTCTTTGGATCAGAATACTACAGGGATTCCCTATTTTGGGAAGAACGCACCGTATTGCCCTTTATAAAAGCATGCAAGCAAGCTTTTCAGGGAATTTCCTTTCCTATCCATCTTCTGATTACTATTTGCGTAACCATAGGATTTATCAAAATGAGCGATGAGCTCGCCATCACAGACACATTGAAAAACTACACCAATATCTGCTGCTGGTTCATTATTGTGCTCTCCACTCTATCTTTTGCTGATAGTCTTCGGTACTTGCGCTGGCTCTGTGTGATTTTCTCAGCAGCGATCTTACTCTCTCCTGTTTTCTTTCATATTCCCCTACATGCCCCTATCTTGATTCCTACCATAATCACAGGAATCGCTTTGATCTTTTTATCAGTAGGGAAAATAATACAGAAAAAGTAAGACGAGAGTCTTTGATTATATGAGTAAAGAAGGCACTCCTGAAGATGCTTCTTCTTGTCTTTGCTCTGCAGCTCGCGCTTCTTCTTCGGCCTCTAAGCGATCGCGTTTTTCTTTGTCATGCTCGCTTGCATAAATATCCTCTTGAGCTCGGTCTATCCCCTCAGAAATAAGGGAATCATGTAAAGAAGATTGCAAAGAATCTCGCTCAGGAATCACCTTCGTAGTCTGAAATAACGTTACAAAAGAAAACCTCGGTGTATATTCCGACAACAAAACTTGAGATTCTATGAACTCAGCTACATCTTTTTTGGTGATCTTCCCTGTCTGACTATTACAGTAATTTAAAATCTGTAAGTAATTACTCTCCGCCAATTGTTTATGCTTACTTAAAGCTTCCTTATGATGCTGAAAAGCATACAGAATTAAAGGAACAGAAATAAGCACGAATAAAAGAACCCCAGGAAGAAGAAAGGGCAAAAAGATATCAGAAACAAAAACCAATCCTAGAAGAGGATACCCCAACAAACAAGATCCTATCAATAAAAGCACCAGAGAAACAACAAGGGCAATTGCAGAGATAAATACAAGAGGAGTTCCCTTGCACCGATGTGTGTGAATATCGCCGTAAAGAGAAAGCTTTTGTTCTGAAGAGAGTAGAGTATAACCTAACTCAGGTGCAGGTAAATTCGATAACGGTAATGTCACGTTGAAAGACACTCCCGGATATCCTCTATAAGCAGATGGACATTACTGGTAGAACGCGTTAAATCGTTAAAGAACACAGGAACAAGACCATGATTTTTAAGCACATAAAATGCATCACCAAGGAAAGCCACATCACGAAAATCATGCGTAACAAGAATCACAGTTTTATAGTCTTTTCTTGCCAACCTTAAAATATATTTATACAACTGTTCTTTCGTCGTAATGTCCAAAGAAGAAAATGGTTCATCTAAAAGTAATATTGGCTTTGGAGATAAGCATTGACAAGCTAAAGAGACTCTCTGTTTTTGACCCTCAGAAAGTTCATCAGGATAACAATCTAATAAATCACCTAAATTGAAGCTTTCGACTACCTCAAGCAACTTTTCAGAGGATATACGGAAACGCTTATGTTTCCCTCCTAATTCCGAGTTTAGGTGTATATTTTTCAACACAGTCCGCCACGGAAGCAACGTATGTTTTTGCTGCATATAAGCAACATCTGTTTGTTGCACAGGTTCCCCTAACCAGAGAATTTCCCCTTCGGCTGGGGATAAGAAATTCGCTATTAAACGAAATAAGGTAGTTTTCCCAGTCCCAGACACCCCTAAAATAATGGTAATCTTTCCTGGATGAGATACAAAAGAAGCGTTTCGAAATATTAACTTGTCAGAATAAGAATAGCTAAGACTTTTGACTTCTAACATGTAGAAACCACAGAGTTTAAAGTGAAGTCAGCTTGCGGTTACCAAGACTTGAACTTGGGACCTCGACATTATCAGTGTCGCGCTCTAACCAACTGAGCTATAACCGCGAGTTTGGAGACTAGGAGAGTCGAACTCCTGACCTTCTGAATGCAAATCAGACGCTCTACCAACTAAGCTAAGTCCCCGTCTATTCTTCTCTTATTGTGATCAAAAAAGAAAAAGTTATCTTAATAACTAAGAGATTTAACCTCAATCAAAGAATTAAGAAAAAAACGAATTAATGGGTTAAACAGATTTCTTGGAGCACACTTTTCAATAGAGAATCCGTGTAAAACTTACTAGTTTCACTTTGTAATTTTAGCCAGGCTTCATTACTTGACGACTCTAAAGGATGAGGTATAAGAATATTTACTCCTAAACAAGGAATGCCAAATTCATAACATACCTGAGCAACGGCTCCTCCTGCACTATCAAAACCTTGAATTTCGGAATGAATTTGTTGAAGCGATAGAAAATAATTCTTAGACATGGAGAAAGCCTCTCCAGTAGCTATAATGCCTTCGGTAAGACCATGTTCTGTAGATGTTGTAGGTTTTAGATAGCCATAGGTTTTTAGTAAACGCTCGATAGAATCTTTATGCATAGCAATAAACTGTCTTCCCCCAATCTTGGCAGCCTCCCTATACGCTTCGCTAGTCGCAAAAATACTCTGATGGATGTTTGGAATTTCAAATCTCTTGAAAAAGGGGCGTACATCAGAATCATAGTTAACATAACCATGAGAAATCAGAACATTCCCAAAACGCCCCGTTTCTGAGCGTGAGTAACATGTCCCTATAATCAAGATAAGATCGACTCTATGCTTGAGAATCATATTACAGCTAATAACAGCAGCAGAAACTTTATTTGGCCAAAAAGAAGACATTACTAAATACTTCCCGAAATAATCTCCAGAATAGTACGTTCTCCTCCCCTCTACTGTCTTCTTGCTATTCGCAAACCAAGGAATAGGACACGCGGAATCTGAAGATTCTGAAACTTCGGGAAGAGCAAAGATAATGCCTATACGAGATAAAGGAGCGTGGTTCTCACTAAAAATATCTATAGGAGCTGATTCTAAAGAGATAAAGGAGCAACAAAAAACGGCAGCTAGAACAACGCGAAGAACCATAAAAATTCCACTTATAGAATTCTGGCTCCTTATAGAAAAACATGATGTTTAAGAGAATGAAAAAGCTAAAGTGAAGATAGCTCTTTCGACTCTAGAGGTAGCGAAAAACTAGACTCGAAAGAGCTGATCTTCTATGAATCTTTATTCATTACAGAGAACATGACGCGTTTTTCACAGTCTAACTTTCTTTTTTAAATCTAAATTTCTTGCCTCACGCACTTTCGTAATCTTAAACGATTTTGTGAACGTTTCGTATTCTTTGTCTAAAGCTTTAGAATTCTTATTTTTATAAACCATGAAGACCTGATATAGAGTGTGATTTACAGAAATCAACATGCCTCTGAAATAAATGTCTTCACAAGATATCCAAAATTCTAACGCTTTATGCCCCTGTATCTCTTTTGCCTGCATAAATAGGACTTGTGATTCTGGAAGAGCCTGAAGCATTCCAGCAAACCCTTCTTGAAGATTTAATTCCGGACGGCTCACATCCACCTTCTCAGGGTACTCCCATACAGACACAACATAAACCGTGTTATCCGATTGTGTTTCTGTAACGTATGTATCATAGCGTATAGTCAGTTCTGATTGGGGAATCTCTATGACCTGTCCTGAATGTTCTGGATCTCCAGGAAACTCCGCAGAAAAGCCACAACTTTTCGTATAATCATACCGTTTCCATGGTAGACTATCTTTGATCTTAGAAACGCGTACGTCACCGTCTTGCATCTCCTTAGCAGAGAACCAACTCTTCATTTTAGAGAGAAAACTCGTCTTAGATTCTCCAGCAACTAATGAAGCTGGATATAGAGCTTGTAGAGATATTAATACGGTTAATAAAAACTTACTGACTTTTGAAAGCATAATAAAAATAAAATACGTTTATTAATTTAATAATATAACTTCCGACACTTTTATTAATAACAAAATACAAAAAATCAAAATCATCAAAAATCTTGTGTTTTATAAAACTCATGATAATAATCCTGACTGTAAAAAATCTTGGATACTAAGGAGTTGCTGCGGATTATGGAAGAGCAAACGTTTATCAGTAAGAAGGTTGGAGTTTTACCAGCGAGATGGGGCAGTGTCAGATTTCCTGGGAAGCCTTTAGCCATGATCCTAGGAAAATCCTTAATTCAAAGAACTTATGAAAATATCATTCAAAGCGAAACACTAGATAAAGTAGTTGTAGCTACTGATGATCAACGCATTATGGATCACGTGATAGATTTTGGTGGCGAGTGTGTTATGACCAGTCCAGAGTGCGCCAATGGTACTGAACGGATGGCGGAAACCGTATCGCGTTATTTCCCTGAAGCTGAGATCATGGTGAATATCCAGGGGGATGAGCCCTGTTTACGCCATACCGTTGTAGATGCTCTTGTGAGAAAACTCGAAGAGAATCCAGAAATTCATATGGTGACTCCTGTTGCTCAAACCACAGATCCTCATGAAATCTTAACAAATCAAAAAGTAAAATGTGTTTTCGATAAAAATGGAAAGGCTTTATATTTCAGCAGAAGCGCTATTCCACACATTTTAAAAAAAGAGACACCGATTTATCTACATATTGGCGTGTATGCATATAGAAGATCTGCTTTGTTCAGTTACATTGCTTCCGCTCCTTCTCCTCTAAGCCAAGCTGAAGATCTTGAGCAACTACGTGTATTAGAACACGGTGGATCCATTCATGTATGTGTAGTGGAAGCTAAGAGCCCTTCAGTCGATTATCCAGAAGATATAAATAAGGTGGAAGAATACTTAACATGCCATTCAAGTGCATCTTTTTAACAGGAGGGGTTGTATCCTCCTTAGGCAAGGGATTAACTGCTGCCTCGCTTGCTCTACTACTAGAGCGACAAGGCCTTAAAGTTGCGATGTTAAAACTGGATCCTTATCTTAACGTTGATCCGGGAACCATGAATCCTTATGAACATGGTGAGGTTTACGTTACCAATGATGGAATAGAGACGGATCTAGACCTTGGTCACTATCATCGCTTTTCTTCAGTAAACCTATCTAGGCATTCTACGGCGACTTCCGGGCAAATCTATGCCCGAGTCATTAAAAAAGAACGCGATGGAGTGTATCTAGGAAGTACTGTTCAAGTCATCCCGCATATCACTAACGAAATCATCGAAGTTATCTTAGAATGTGCTAGGGAAAATCATCCTGATGTATTAATCGTAGAAATCGGTGGTACTGTTGGAGATATAGAATCCCTACCTTTTTTAGAAGCTATCCGACAATTCCGTTATGAGCATGCTGAGGACTGCTTCAGTATTCACATGACCTATGTGCCTTATTTACAAGCTGCAGGAGAGGTAAAAACAAAACCTACTCAGCACTCTGTTCAGAGTTTGCGAAGCATTGGCATTATCCCCGATGCGATTCTCTGCAGATCCGAGGCTCCCTTAAGCTCGGAAGTAAAAAAGAAAATCAGCCTATTTTGCAATGTTCCTAGCACTGCGGTGTTTAACGTTGTCGATGTAGAACATTCGATATACGAAATGCCCTTAATGTTATCTCAAGAAAAGATTTCTACGTTTATCACCGAGAAATTAGGCCTATTTACTAAAAAAGAAGATCTAAGTGATTGGGAAATGCTAATCGAGCGTTTGCGCAATCCTCTTCCTAATAAGATACGCTTAGGTTTAGTAGGTAAATACGTACAACATAAAGATGCGTATAAATCCGTTTTTGAGTCCATTACTCACGCCGCTTTAAGCTTGAATTGCTCAGTAGAGTTATTCCCTTTAGATTCTGATGATCCTCATTTCCTGGAAACCTTAGAACTATGCGATGGTTGCCTGGTCCCTGGAGGTTTTGGGTCTCGTGGTTGGGAAGGGAAAATTCTTGCAGCCAAGCTCTGTAGAGAAAGAGGGATCCCTTATTTTGGAATCTGTTTGGGGATGCAGGTTCTTGTTGTTGAATATGCCCGTCATGTCCTCAATCTAGAACAAGCAAACTCTACAGAAATGGACAAAGATACACCTGATCCCGTTATCTGTATGTTGGATGGACAAGCTTCATTAATTGCTACAGGTGGCACGATGCGTCTTGGAGCCTATCCTTGCGTATTATCACCAGGAAGTAAAGTATACACGATGTACGGGAAACCTGAAATTATGGAACGCCATCGACATCGCTATGAAGTGAATTTAAACTACGTACAACAATTAAAAGATCACGGATTAGACATTGTGGGTATGTGCCCAGAACAAAAACTTTGCGAAATCGTAGAAATCAAAGATCATCCTTGGATGATAGGAGTACAATTCCACCCAGAATTCCTTTCGAAGTTGGTAACTCCTCACCCACTCTTTGTAGGATTTATCGAGGCAGCACTTCTTCACTCTAGGAATAAAACCTATGTCTAATCCTCAGGCAGCCAAAGTTTTCCTAGGTGTAGATTACGGAGAGAAGCGGATAGGTCTAGCCTACGCGTCATCTCCCCTGTGCATTAGTTTACCTATAGGGTTCATAGCCACAGGCAAAACGCTAGAAGCCACAGCAAAGCTTCTTGTTGGAATTATTCAAGAACGCAATGTGTCCACTGTAGTTTTAGGGAACCCTATCCCCATGCAAAAAGGACAAAAATCTGCCCTACAAGAAGATATACTCAAGCTGTCCTCTCTACTTCAAGAGTTCTGCCCTGTTGAAGTGATCCTTTGGGATGAAAGGCTATCCTCAGCAGAAGCAGAACGGATGCTAAAAGGAGACTGCGGACTCAGTAGGAAAAAGAGAAAAGGAAAAACGGATAGTATCGCTGCAAACCTGATTCTTACCAGCTTCTTGGAAAGTTCTCCTCACCTACTCTCTTAAATCTATTTGAAGCGATTGATTCCTCGACAACAACGAAAAAATCTTATCTATTCATTAATTCTCATTTCATCTTTTTTTCTCATATAAATTATTTAAATTCAGGGATCAATAAAATTACTTTGAACAAAAAACTAAAAAATCTTAACCTCCTATGTTGAAAGTTCCGCAATCCACTTATCCTTCTGAAAGATTTTTAATAAAATCAATGTAGCACAGTGGAATAAGTCACAGTGTCTTTCTGTTAAAAAAACGACATTGAAGGTATTTGCTTTTTTTATGAAATACACATGGAGGTTGATTGCTGTTGTATTCACGTCTTCAATTTTAGGAGGCTGTTTTTCAACGGCCTTAAGATCGTCAAAAACCCTTACGATTGCCATCCATGACGACCCGGAATCTTTATCCCCTGATCAAGCAAAACGCGCTTTAGATCTCTCTGTATCTAAACTCATTTTCGAAGGACTGACAAGAGAAAATCCCCATAAACATAATCAAGTAGAATTTGCCCTAGCAAGTCATTATACCGTATCAGCGGACGAAAAAACCTATACTTTCTTTATCAAACATGAGGCTTTATGGAGTAACGGCACTCCAATTACCTCTCAGGATATTACGCGAGCGTGGCAACATGCAAAAACTCGCTCTCCTCACCACAAAGCATTTGAAGGTATTGATTTTAAAGCTTGCTCACCATCTAGCATTACCCTAACACTAGATTCCCCAAATTCTAATCTACTGCAATTACTCGCTTTCCCCGCATTTTCTGTTTTCAACCCCGAAAATTTGAATATATTTAGTGGACCTTTCCAATTAATCACTTACAATCCTGGACATTGCCTTTTACTAGAAAAAAATCCTCACTACTATGATAAAGACAAGGTCCTTATCTCCTGTGTTAACTTATTAGTTATTCCGGATTTATATACCGGAGCCCTTTTACAAAATCGTGGGAAAATTCACTGGTTAGGACAGCCCTGGCATCAGGGATTGACAAAGGAACTAAAAGAAAATACTCCCTATCACTACACTTGCTACCCCGTAGAAGGAGCTTTTTGGCTTGTACTGAATACAAAAGATCCGGTTTTATCTCATATTCATAATCGCTATAGATTAGCCGCTGCAATTAACAGAGAAGAAATTATAGATTATGCTCTACAGGGCAACCAAGATCCCGCTTATACACTATCTAGACACTCCTCTCCGCAGCACTCACACAAAAAGCAAAAACTCATTACCCCTACAGAAAAACTGACTCTAACCTACCCTTCAAATATTTTACGATGTCAGCGCATCGCAGAAATTCTTAAAGAACAATGTAAATCCGTAGGTATTGAGTTATTTCTTGAAGGATTGGAATACCATGTTTTCCTAACCAAAAGACAAATGTGTGATTTTACTATAGCTACGGCAACAGGAGTCGCCTATTACCCAAACGCCTCGCTAATCCCACAAGCAGATAGGTTAATTAAAAACTTAGAGATTATTCCTATCTACCATATGAGCTACGATTATATCACTATATCTCCAATAGAAAAAATTATTCATAATGCTTCTGGAGCCGTCGATCTTAAATACGCACGCTTACCTTAAAAACTCGCCCACAACACAACAAGAAATACAAAAATCTTTTTTTTTCAGACCCAAAAATTGGCAATTATTTTTTGAATCAGTAATCTAACTCCAATTTGCTATTTAACTTTAGGACGATCCCGTGGTGCACCGACTTAGAAAACACTATGCTCTCTACTTCCTCTGTTTGTCTAGTTTGCTTCTCACGAGTTGTCATCATCGACATTCTCAAGAAAATACAGAGCGATGCTTAAGAATTGGAATATCGTATGATCCTGTTTCAATAGATCCTAGATGTACGTATCTCAAAAAAGATGTTTCCCTAGCCAAAGCCCTTTATGAAGGCTTAATTCGAGAACGCGTTTCTAACGATGTGATCCTGGGAATAGCGGAAAAATATACAGTGTCTAACGAAGGCTATGTGTATACCTTCAATCTGAGAAATACCTTATGGAGTAATGGGGATCCATTAACAGCTTATGATTTCGAAGAATCTATAAAACAAATCCACACGAAAAACCTCCCGATATCCTACCACAACCTTCTATACATTATCAAAAACTCTAAAGCAATTATGGAAGAGGGATTACCTATAGAAGAATTAGGAGTCAAAGCTCTGGACGCGAAAACATTAGAAATTACCCTAGAACATCCATCTGAAAATTTCATTGAGATGCTCGCTCATCCGTTGTTTTTCCCCGTCCACCGTTCTTTAAGAGAGCACTATGCCAACCCTAAAAACCAACATACCTATATTTCTAATGGCCCTTTTAGCTTGAGTGATGTGCAACCTCAAAAACATCTGAAAATGCAAAAAAATATCCATTACTACGATGCAGACAAAGTGAAACTCGATACTCTAGTCTTTACCATCATGTCTGACTCTCATACTGCAGCAAAATGCTTTAGAAATAACCTGATTGATGTTTTAGGAAATCCGTGGATAGCAAAAATCCCACAAGAAATGTTGAACAATACACCTAAAGAAATCACACATATTCATCCAGTTTGCTCAACTTCTCTACTGATCTATAATCTCAACATGCCTGTACTACAAAATAAAGCTCTAAGGAAAGCTTTAGCCTATGCTATTGATAAAGAATCCCTCCTTCCTCTACTCAACTCAGCAAGAATTGCCCATTCTTTTTTACCTCCAGAACTGTCCGAAATCCATGATCAACAAGTACTAAGCAAAGAACAACGAGAAAAAAAAGCCCGAGAATACTTTGAAGAAGCAAAATCTACTCTATCAGAAAAAGAACTCGCGGAACTCTCTCTTATTTACCCTCAAGAATCGAGCGTTTTTTCGTTCATAGTTCAAGAACTCCAACAACAATTTAAAAATGTTCTCGGTATACACATACCCATTCAAGGCATTGAGTACTTTTGTTTTTTAGAAAAAAGAAATAAAGGAGAGTTTTATCTATCTGTAGGAGGATGGATTGCAGAATACCTCCATGCGAGAAATTTCCTTACTATACTGGGGAATCCAGAAAATAAAGAGACGAGCCACCAATTAGGAAAGTGGAGTAATCAACAGTTTAACAACATCCTAGAAAAATACCATACAGCAACATTCACTAAGGAAGATCAAATCCTAGCCGAAGAACTTATCGAAGACGATCTTCCCGTATTTCCCCTATATCATTTCAACTATATTTACCTTTCCCATCCACGAGTCAAAAACCTCAATATCTCCCCTTTAGGACATGTTGAACTTAAAGACGTGGAAGTTCTTCCTATATAACGCAGCCTCTAAAAACTTTTTCAAAAAATTATAATGATTTCTTACAAACTAAAATATTTTTATATGCAAACACCTAGTTTTAAGATATTTAATTAAATGATATATTGATAGAGCGACTCTAATTACACAATTGAGTAAAATAAAAACCGCCTGTGAAAACCTCGAGTAAGCATCAAACATGCTGTTTAAATAGACGATAAAAACAATGCATAAATTCCTAACACCCATTCTATCGGTTATTCTATTTCTGGGGATTTCACCGCTATGCACAGGTTGTTATACACATACTGCTAAACACCAGAACTCTCTAAAGATAGCGATTAGCCATGATCCTATGTCTTTAGACCCTAGAAGTGCTTGTCTAAGTAAAGATATCTCGATAGCCCAAGCTCTCTATGAAGGCCTTGTAAGGGAACGTTCTGCTCATCCTGAGCTCGCTCTTGCACAGTATTACACAATATCTAGCGACCAAACAGTCTATACTTTTTATCTTAAAGAGGCTTCATGGAGTAATGGAGATCCTGTAACTGCTTATGATTTCGAAGAATCCATAAAACAAATTCATAATCTCGAAGTAGCCTGCTCTTCTAATTTTCTTCTCAGTGTGATTAAAAATTCGCATGCTGTGATGAGCAAACAGCTACCTGTAGACACCCTGGGAATTCGCGCAATAAATGCATCGCAATTAGAAATTACCTTAGAAAAACCTATTCCCCACTTTTTAGAAATTCTTGCCTATCCGATTTTCTTCCCTGTACATAAATCCCTCAGAGAATTTTCTGCCTCAAAGGGAACCAAACTCCCGAATATCACTAATGGCCCTTTTCTCATTGAAGATTACCAACCTCAAAATAAACTGATCATTAAGAAAAATCCTCTGTATCACGATAAACAAGCGGTGCATCTGGATACCATCACTTTTCAAATTGTTCCCGATACCCATACAGCTACACAACTTCTTCAAAAAAATCTGATTGACTGGGTGGGTTCCCCGTGGAGTTCTCCAATTTCTAAAGAAGACCAACATCATATCCCAAAAGATAAGTTGCACAATTACCCCGTTCTAGGAACGACAGCTCTAATATGTAACCTAAAACATAGCCCAACTAATAACTTAGCCCTACGAAAAGCCCTGGCCTATGCCATTGATAAAACTACCTTATTACAGTTTATCAGCCATGGAAAAGTCGCCGAACATTTCCTACCGCCGGAACTATCACAACTCCCTAAACAATCAGATCAATCACCAGAAGAACGCAAAGAATTAGCACGCGCGTATTTTAAAGAAGCTGAGAAAGAACTCTCACTCAAATGTATCGCAGAATTATCGATTATTTATCCTTTAGAATCTGCATGTCTGAACGCTATCGTTCAAGAGATACAACAACAAATCAAAAACGTTCTAGGGATTCATATCCCTATCCAAGGTATGGAATATCATTGTTTCTTAGATAAAAGACGTCGCGGAGACTTTACCTTAGCCACCGGAAGATGGATAGCCGACTATCCGAGGCCAACATCGTTCCTTTCCATTCTCGGAAACCTTAAAAATGACGAGCCAACAAAATCACTAACAAAATGGGAGAATGCCCAATACAATCGTATCCTGAAAACTCTACTTTCAAAAGATGAAACAATACAAGATCAAATCATAGCGGAAGAACTCATCGAAGAAGATCTTCCTATTATTCCTCTGTACCATTTTGAATATACCTACGCAGCTAACCCCAAAATTCACAACTCCTACACCTCATTACTCGGACATATCGACCTGAAAGAAGCAGAGATTTCAAAATAATATGCACATCTTATAAGTTTAAAAAACGTCTTGGGTTTTTACTTAAGTCAAACAAAATATTGACTTAAACTCGAAAAAAAATATCTTAACGGCGACTCTCCACTCGGATCAATGAATTATTTTATATTGAAGCTACGATAAATCAGAGATATAATATTTGAGCTTAGGTAAGGTTCTAGATCATGAATCCTTATTGACTTATCAATGACATTAAAGGTGTAGATAATGTTCCGTTATATAAAGAAACGCCTGGTATTTAACTTGCTTTCTTTATGGATTATCCTAACCCTAACTTTCCTCGTCATGAAAACCATTCCTGGCGATCCATTTAATGATGAAAGTAGCAACACCTTATCACAAGAAACTCTACAGATCCTTAAGTCTCGCTACGGATTAAATAAACCCCTATATCAGCAATACATTCATTATCTCAAATCTTTAGTCACGTTAGATTTTGGAAACTCCCTTGTTTACAAAGATCGCAGCGTAACAAGCATTATCGCGACAGCATTTCCAGCATCAGCAATTTTAGGACTTGAAAGTCTCCTACTTTCGATTTCCGGAGGCATATCCCTAGGAACTCTGGCAGCATTAAGAAAGAAAAAACAAGGGCGCTATATCCTTCTTTCTTCCATTTTACAAATTTCCATTCCAGCTTTTGTCTTAGCCACAATGCTGCAGTATATTTTTGCAGTAAAAATCCCTATTTTCCCCATAGCTTGCTGGGGGAATTTCTCCCACACGATTTTGCCCTCCCTTGCTTTAGCCATAGCGCCGATGGCCTTCATCACACAATTAACTTTCTCATCAGTATCTTCAGTCTTAAATAAAGACTATGTGTTGCTCGCCTATGCTAAAGGACTCTCTCCAATAAAAGTTATACTTAAACACATTCTTCCCTACGCAGTGTTTCCCACGATTTCCTACGCTGCATTTCTTGTGACTACAGTTATGACAGGAACATTCGCTATAGAGAATATTTTCTGCATACCCGGTTTAGGAAAATGGTTCGTCTGTAGTATTAAACAACGCGATTATCCAGTAACTCTAGGATTATCGGTATTTTATGGCGCTTTCTTTATGTTAGCTTCCCTACTTTCAGATCTCATACAAGCAATGATAGATCCCCAGCTGCGCTATTCCTATAAGGAAGCTGATAAAGAAGTGAGTTTTTCTCAAGAAAGTGAACATCTCTAACAAAATCCATAGCATTTAGGTGAAGAATAAACAGAAATTCAAAGAAAGAAATAAATAAGGCTATTGAAAAACTTCATGGACATTCCTTCAAAATCTTCTCAACTCACTCTATGGCAACGTATGAAAGGAAATACCATGTTTATGGTAGGAGCTTCATTGCTAGCAACCTTAATCATAGGAGCAGTTCTTCTTCCATGGATTTACCCTAATTACGAACAGACATCTCTAGAACACACCCTACAACAACCGGGAAGAATGTTTCCTTTTGGAACTGATTCTCTAGGGCGTTGCATGCTAGCAAGAACGGTTCAAGGTTTGCGCCTGTCCCTTCTTATTGCGGTTACGGCCACCCTGATCGATGTCTTCGTAGGACTATTTTGGTCTACAGTAGCCTTATCCTCGGGGAAAAAAGTTGCTTTCCTCATGATGCGCATTACAGAAATCTTATTTTCGATTCCTAGAATCCCAGTTATTATTCTTCTTCTTGTGATTTTTGATCACGGAATCCTTCCTTTGATTCTTGCTATGACACTGACGGGGTGGATACCCATAGCACGAATTATATACGGACAATTTTTATTATTAGAAAATAAGGAATTTGTGCTTTCCGCGAAGACGATGAACGCCTCTACATTTCATATTCTCAGGAAACACTTACTTCCTAATACGCTAACCCCTATCATCTCCACATTAATCTTTACTATTCCTGGAGCTATTTATACAGAAGCGTTTATTAGTTTTTTAGGCTTAGGTATCCAACCTCCTCAAGCTAGCCTAGGCACATTAGTAAAAGAAGGTATCAACGCTATTGACTACTACCCATGGCTATTTTTCTTCCCCTCATTTTTCATGATTACGCTCTCGATAAGCTTTAACCTCATCGGAGAAGGAGCAAAAGCACTATTCATCGAGGAAAATTCCCATGCCTGATACCTTACTCAACATACGAAATCTTACGATAGCATCAAACAATCCACGTAGATTGCTCATAGATAATCTCAGCCTTTCAATAAAAAAACGGCATAGCCTAGCGTTAGTTGGTGAAAATGGATCAGGGAAGACAACAATTACTAAAGCGATTTTGGGTTTCCTTCCAGATAATTGTGAAATCTTAGAAGGAGACATCTTCTTTGAAAATACAAATTTAAAAACCCTGTCCTATAAAAAATTCCAAAAGATCCGAGGAAAGAAAATAGCGACAGTATTGCAAAATGCTATTGGATCTCTGACGCCATCTATGCGTATAGGAGCTCAAATTGTAGAAACCTTACGACAACACAATCCCATAACAAAACAAGAAGCTTATGCAAAAGCTTTAGAATTACTCTCAAGCGTATGCATCCCGAATCCCGAACGCTGTTTTCACCTTTATCCTTTTGAATTAAGTGGGGGGATGCGGCAACGTACCGTAATCGCTATATCTCTAGCGAGCTCTCCAGAGCTTATTCTTGCTGATGAGCCAACAACAGCTCTAGATTCTGTGTCTCAGGCTCAGGTATTGCGTATATTGCGTAAAGTGCATAAAGAACATCATACCGCGATGTTGTTAGTGACGCATAATCTCGCTTTAGTCACAGAACTTTGTGATGATATCGCAATTATTAAAGATGGCCAACTTGTAGAAACAGGCAGTGTAAAAGAGATCTTTTCTTCTCCACAGCACCCCTATACAAAACGTCTTCTGAAAGCTGTATCAAAAATTCCTCTAACCGCTAGCTCTTCGCCCATTTTAAAAGCGAAGCTCGAAAATTTAAGAAATACAGATACTTTGCAGACAACATATGACTAACTTAATTACCATAAAAAACCTATCCATTTCCATTAGGAAGCAGGTCATTCTCAATGACATTAACCTAGAACTCAAAAAAGGAGAATGTCTAACCGTTGTCGGTGCAAGTGGTTCAGGAAAGTCTTCTCTAGCTTTGGCAATTTTAGGATTAATGCGGCCGAATCACGGGACGATTACCTTTCATGTTGACCCGAAAACGCCCAAGGCAAAAACAGTACAAATTGTCTGGCAAGACATACACTCGAGCTTAAATCCTACAATGAGTGTCGAAGACCTTATTTTAGAACCTCTCCATATCATAGGAACCTACTCTAAAGAACAACAAAAAGAAAAAATCCTAAGCGTCTTACGTCTCGTTAACTTACCTTTATCAGTATTACGATTAAAACCTTATAAGCTTAGCGGAGGCCAAAAACAACGCGTGGCAATTGCAAAAGCTTTAGTTTGTGAGCCTGATCTCCTTATTTGCGACGAGCCAATCTCCGCTCTAGACACCCTAAATCAATCACTAATCTTAGAACTTTTCCAAACAATAAAACAGCAATGTGAAAGCACGCTTCTATTCATTACCCATGACATGTCAGCAGCATACTATATTGCAGATACCATTGCTGTTATGGATAAAGGATCTCTTGTAGAATACGCACCTAGAGAAAAAATTTTCATGGATCCTAAACATAAAAAAACCCAAGAACTTCTGGATGCTATCCCCGTATTTTCTCTAGAAGATACCGAATGTCACCACAGCGATACAGCTCATGAGAAAGTACTCATTTAAAAACCAAACAAAAAATTAGACACCGCCTGAAAACCTAAAGTTCTTTGTAGTATGTGAAAAGTTATGTATACTGCGATCCACGTTCATTTTATGATTTGCCTGAATTAGATGTTTGTAAAGCAACAATTGCAAGGATACAAACAGTCTTGTTTAACCACCTAAAGATCTATGACTCAATAGCATAGGAAAACTGTTATCGAGCCCTTTAGGCATTACGTGTAAATCGTTGACAGGAAGAAGTTGAGCGTGCTACGAATCAAACTAACCGCCGTTAGAATGGAGCATCATTGACGATGGAAATTTCTCATATCTTGGAAGACCTCGCTTACGACGAAGGGATACTTCCCAGAGAAGCTATAGAAGCTGCGATCGTCAAACATGCACAAATCACTCCCTACCTACTTCAGATTCTTGAAGACGCTACAGAACGCGTCCCGGAATTAATCAATGACGGTAGTTATCAAGGGCATCTGTATGCCATGTATTTGCTAGCACAGTTTCGAGAAACTCGAGCTCTTCCATTAATTATTAAGCTCTTTTCTTACTCCGATGATACACCTCATGCAATTGCTGGTGACGTTCTTACTGAAGACCTCTCAAGAATCCTGGCAAGCGTATGCGACGATGAATCTTTAATTAAAGAGCTTATAGAATCCCCAGGCATTAATCCTTATGTAAAAGCTGCAGGAATTTCTAGTCTTGTACATCTTGTAGGAATAAAAAAAATCTCTAGAGAGGCAACTATCCGTTATTTTGGAGAACTGCTAAACTATAGATTAGAAAAAAGTCGTTCTTTTGCTTGGGATAGTCTCATTGCTGCTATATGTGCTTTGTATCCCGGAGAATTATTCTACCCGATTAGCAAAGCTTTTAATGCCGGTCTTGTAGATATAACTTTCATAAGCATGGAAGATGTAATAAATATCATAAATGAAGAAACTATTGAGTCCTGTCTTCAGGAACTTTTGTCCTCACCAGAACTCATTAACGACACCCTAGAAGAAATGGAAAAATGGCTCGAAGATTTTCCTATAGAGCCTTAAACCCTCTCGGGATTTTCCAACAGACTATAACGCAAAGAGGTCCCAAGTGAAAAAACAAAAACGGTTCCTGTCTCTTTTATTTCTCACATTCGTACTCTTAGGCATATGGTTTTGTCCTCATCCTGAAGCAATAAACCCCAACGCTTGGCATCTATTTGCTGTATTCACAACGACAATTCTAGGTATTATCCTGCAGCCCGTACCTATGGGAGCCATAGTCATTATCGGGATTTCTACACTGCTACTTACTCAAACATTAACTCTAGAACAAGGTCTTTCAGGATTTCATGATCCTATAGCCTGGCTGGTCTTTCTATCATTTTCCATAGCAAAAGGCATTATTAAAACAGGTCTCGGAGAACGCGTTGCTTACTTTTTTGTCAGCATCTTAGGGAAAAACCCTCTGGGATTAAGCTACGGGTTGGTAATTACTGATTTTCTCTTAGCGCCTGCGATTCCTAGTATTACAGCACGATCCGGGGGGATTCTCTATCCAGTAGTTATGGGACTATCAGAATCTTTCGGCAGCTCTGCAGAAAAAGGAACAGAAAGCCTGATTGGCTCCTTCCTCATTAAAGTCGCCTATCAAAGCTCTGTAATTACCAGCGCCATGTTTCTGACTGCTATGGCTGGTAACCCCTTATTAGCAGCTTTAGCAAGTAATGCAGGCATAGCTCTTACCTGGGCAACATGGGCAAAGGCAGCAGTAATCCCCGGATTACTGAGTTTAGTACTTATGCCTATAGTCCTCTATAAGCTGCACCCACCGACAATTACATCTTGTGAGGAAGCCATCCGCACAGCAAAATTACGTCTTAAAGAAATGGGCCCCTTGAAAAAAGGCGAAAAGATCATCTTGATGATTTTTATTTTGCTTGTTGTTCTATGGACATTTGGAGACCTACTAAGAATATCAGCGACCACAGCAGCATTAATTGGTCTATCCCTGCTTGTCCTGACAAATATTTTAGATTGGCATAAAGATGTCATGGCTAATACAACTGCCTGGGAAACATTTATTTGGTTCGGCGCTCTTATTATGATGGCGTCGTTTCTCAATCAATTAGGTTTCATTCCTCTAATTGGAGATAGCGTAGCCTCAGCGGTTACAGGACTATCGTGGAAAATAGGCTTCCCTATCCTCGCCCTGATGTACTTTTACTCACATTACCTATTTGCAAGTAACACAGCGCACATCGGTGCCATGTTCCCTGTATTTCTCGCTGTTTCCATAGCCTTAGGGACCAACCCCATTTTCGCCTGTTTAGTACTAGCCTTTTCCAGTAACCTGTTTGGAGGACTCACTCACTATGGTTCGGGACCGGCACCCCTATACTTTGGTTCGCAACTCGTTTCTATTAAGGATTGGTGGCAATCTGGTTTTGTTCTAAGTATTGTCAATATTGCCATTTGGGTAGGTATCGGCAGCCTATGGTGGAAAATTCTCGGTCTTATCTAAGAAATATCCTCAAACGGCGATAGGGAAAACCTTCTAAAAAGAAGGTTTTCTCTTATTCGATAAAGAAAAACACAGCGAATTTACGAAAATACTGTATATGCACGTGAACTCCAATGATCTCAACGACGTAGTTATCCCAGGTACTCCTCCCCTCCCGAGGGAACTACAAAAATTCCCCTCTTTGATTCCAACAAATGATTTACGATTTTCCCCTAAGTTTGATGCCGACGTTGCTAAGCTTTTCCCGAATACCTATGACAGTCCTTACCTAAAATTTACTTCAGGAACTCTTGACCAACCTGTTCGTCCATTAAAAGTAGGTGTGATGCTATCGGGAGGTCCTGCTCCCGGAGGTCATAATGTTATTTGGGGATTACTTCATAGCTTAAAGAAAATACATCCCGACAGCTCGCTCATTGGCTTTCTTAATAACGGCCAAGGGATTCTCAATAATCATACAGTAGAAATTACCGAAGAATTCATGGAGTCTTTCAAAAATTCCGGAGGATTCAACTGTATAGGCACAGGAAGAACAAACATCATCACTGAAGAAAATAAAGCCCGATGCTTAAAAACAGTACAAGCTTTAGACCTTGATGGTTTAGTAATTATTGGCGGTGATGGTTCGAATACAGCAACGGCTATCCTAGCAGAATACTTTTCTCAGCATCATCCTAAAACGTGCGTTGTAGGCGTCCCAAAAACTATTGATGGAGATCTTCAACATCTATTTTTAGACCTTACCTTTGGATTTGATTCAGCAACAAAATTTTATTCCTCCATTATTAGCAACATTTCTAGAGATACGCTATCTTGCAAAGCGCATTACCACGTGATCAAGCTTATGGGACGCTCTGCATCGCACATTGCTTTAGAATGCACTCTACAAACCCATCCAAATATCACTCTTATAGGAGAAGAAATCGCAGAAAAGAATGTGCCTCTAAATACGATAATCCATAAAGTCTGTTCGATCATTGCTGATAGAGCCGCTATGGGGAAATACTATGGGATTATTCTTATTCCTGAAGGCATTATCGAATTCATCCCTGAGATTAACAACCTTGTTAAAGAAATCGAAAGAATCCCTGAAGATGCGGATAAATTTTCTTCTCTATCCCGTGAATCTCAAAAATTACTAAAAAGCTTCCCAGAAACTATCGCTAAACAACTCCTTAATGATCGTGATGCTCACGGGAACGTCTATGTATCTAAAATCAGCGTGGACAAATTGCTTATCCACCTTGTAGATAACCACCTGAAGAAACATTTTAAAAATGTTCCGTTTAATGCGATTTCTCATTTTTTAGGTTATGAGGGAAGGTCGTGCCTACCCACAAAATTCGATAATACCTACAGCTACGCCCTAGGATATGGCGCAGGAGTTCTTACGTATAACCGCTGCAACGGCTACCTCACTGTCATCGAATCACTGATTAATATTGTAGATAAATGGCGGCTACGCGCTATGCCTATTGTAAAAATGTTCACAACAAAGAAAAAGTCGGATGGAACTATAAAACCTCTGATAAAGAAGAGTTTAATTGATATTAGCAGTCCTGCTTTTATTAAGTTTAAACTCTATAGAAAAATATGGGCTCTAGAAGATTCTTATCGTTTTTTAGGACCATTACAAATTGACACCCCGCCCAACTCTCATTCCGATCATTTCCCTCCTCTTACTCTCCTCCTCAATCATAATGAATGGCAAAAAAGGTGTTCTATATGTATGGAAATTCCTGACTGCGATTATTAATTTCCGCTAGCGATATAACAAGATGATACCATGAGAAATTCGAGTTTATTCTCGACGAATTCTTTTTAAAAAATTAAATTCACGCATAAATACCCTCTTAAACCTATGGAAAGTAAAACTGAATGAGCACTACATGCCATAAACATGAACATCGTCATGTAATTACATTTAACATCCTCAATAACATTACAACTTTTGGTGTTCTCCATATACCTGCACAGGTTTCTCCTCCCTATCCTTTGGTCATTACCCTTCACGGATTAGCCTCAAGTAAAATAGGTTCTAAACGCACTCACGTACACCTTGCTGAAAAATTGTCAGAATGTGGGATTGCGGTTTTACGCGTTGATTTTCCGGGACATGGGGATGCAGAAGGCGATCCCTATGACTTCTCGTTCAACGACTATATCTTAAGTGCAAATGAAATTATTTCTCACGGCTACGGCTTAAACCATATCGATACAAAAAATATAGCTGTTTTTGGTTCTTCATTGGGAGCTACTTTATCTCTCTTAAATATGTCTAGCCTACACTATGTAAAAAGCCTCGCAGTGTGGGCCCCGACCATTCAAGGGGCTGTATGGCTACAAGAAGCTATTCATCTTCCCAATAACCTGATTTCACATTCTCCATCCTCAGAAGATATTTTTTATGGAGGTATGCGCATCAATAAAACGTTCTGTTCGCAATTCATTGAAATGGACGTAACTAAGGAAATCCCGAAATTTTCTGATTCCCTATCTATCCTCTACATGCAAGGACAAGAGGATACTGTCGTATCCTTACATCACCAGGAAATCTTTTCTGAGGCTATCAAGAACAAACCCAATCCTTATGAGCTACGCGTCTATCCCCATACTGGTCACCATATTCCTCAGTCTTGCTCTATGTTATCAGAACTTGTACAATGGCTAAAACATCAACTTATTCCCTAGGAACTACCTGTGGAGCTTCTCTCTGTAAATAAAAGTTACTTTGAATTGCAGCGTTTGCACTACCGTCCGGAAACCTTAAGCTTTCTACATGGTATCACGTCTTTGCATATTGTCGACTCTGCCTCTACAGCATCTCCTCATGTTCCTAAAGATCTTCAAGAGCATATTCCTCATTTGTGCAACATCCCTGAAGTCACTATTGAAAAGGGAAAGGCAACACCTTCTCAACCTTTGAAGATTGGTGTATTACTTTCTGGGGGTCAGGCTC
The DNA here is from genome assembly GCF_006385615.1 of Chlamydophila parapsittaci. Classification (NCBI taxonomy): domain Bacteria; kingdom Pseudomonadati; phylum Chlamydiota; class Chlamydiia; order Chlamydiales; family Chlamydiaceae; genus Chlamydia; species Chlamydophila parapsittaci. The sequence continues at coordinate 140,953 of NZ_CP041038.1, forward strand.
CCGGAGGCCATAACGTGGTTATAGGGCTATTCGAAGGACTGCGCGCCTTTAACCCCAAAACAAAACTTTTTGGGTTTATTCAAGGCCCTTTAGGATTAACACGTGGTTTATATAAAGATCTCGATATCTCTGTAATTTATGACTATTACAATGTCGGAGGTTTTGACATGCTCTCTTCCAGTAAAGAGAAAATCAAAACCAAAGAACAAAAAAGCACAATTCTTACTACGGTAAAAAAGCTCAAGCTTGATGGTTTACTGATTATAGGAGGGAATGATTCGAATACGGATACAGCAATGCTCGCCGAGTATTTCCTCAAGAACAACTGCCATATCCCCATTATCGGGGTGCCAAAAACTATTGATGGAGATCTAAAAAACTTCTGGATTGAGACTCCTTTAGGATTTCATACTTCCTGTCGTATTTATTCAGAAATGATCGGAAATTTAGAGAAGGACACTCTATCTATAAAAAAGTACCATCATTTTGTCCGTCTTATGGGACAAAAAGCTTCCTATACAACTTTAGAATGTGGTCTACAGACCTTACCGAATATTACCCTCATTAGCGAACATCTCGCTATGAGAAAGATTTCCCTACAAAAGCTTAGTGAACATCTCGCTATGGGCTTAGTAAATCGTTACAGATCTGGGAAAAATTACAGCACGATACTCATTCCTGAAGGGTTGCTTGAACACATATTCAATACAAAGAAACTCATCAATGAACTCAATGTGTTACTTTTAGACAACACCCTAAACTTTGATAATGTGTATAAGCAACTTTCTCCAGAGTCTTTAAAGACATTTTCTGCTCTACCTACAGAAATTGCTCAGCAGCTACTGATCGCTAGGGATTCTTATGGGAATGTACGGGTCTCTAAAATTGCTACAGAGGAACTCTTAGCTGCTCTAATAAAAAAAGAAATCCAAAAAATAGAACCCAATATGGAATTCCAACCTGTGAATCACTTTTTTGGCTATGAATCGCGTGCGGGATTCCCTTCAAATTTCGATGCTAATTACGGACTAGCCTTAGGCATTGTTTCTGCTCTTTTCCTTGTCAGACAACGGACAGGGTATATGGTGACTATCAATAACCTAGCTCTCCCTTATAACGAATGGAGTGGCGGGGCTACTCCTTTATATAAAATGATGCAACTAGAACAACGCTTAGGTGAAGAAATACCTGTAATTAAAACAGATTCTGTAAATCCAAATGCTCCAGAAGTTCAATACCTTTTAAATCAAAGTGATACGTGCTTGATGGAAGATTTGTATTCTTTTCCTGGGCCATTACAATATTTTGGTGAAGAGCGCCTCATAGATCAACGGCCACTAACATTGTCATGGGGAAACAAAAAGTAGAGAAAAATAAGCACCTTTGCCAAGGCAACTATCTGGCTACTTCAGAAACTACTCTCTAAAAAGATGCTTATAGAAGAAAATTAGCGGTAGTCGGACTTGAACCAACGACTCGCAGATTATGATTCTGCTGCTCTAACCATCTGAGCTATACCGCCACACTAGATGGTAAAATTAATAGCGGGAGAAGGATTCGAACCTCCGACCTTTGGGTTATGAGCCCAACGAGATGACCACTACTCTATCCCGCGATAGATAAAAGACTTTAGCAAAGCTCTATATTTTTACACAAGGGATATATCTTTTAAAAGATTCCCAGGTGCGATCAAAAGCGACTTTCTCTTCATGTAAAAACATTGCACCTTTCTGAATATAAGCTGCTCTTTCCTCGGGATGATCTAATAAAAATGTGATCACTTTGACTATATTGGTCTTGTCTAAACAACAACCTGCACCCATGGACAACAGACGCTCTGCTAAATCTGACTGGGATTGGATATGCGGGCCAAAAATTAACGGCACACCACATTGCAACGGCTCCAATAAATTATGTCCGCCTATCCTATCATCAAATGTACCACCTACAAAAGCAAGATCAGCGGCAGAATACAATTGTTTTAACCAACCAATAGCATCTACAATAATGGCGTCATGCTGAGCAAATGTCGCTTCTTTACTCCACAAACCATAAGAAATATTTTCTTTACTCAAGAGAGCTTCTAATTCTTTGGATCTCTCAATATGTCGAGGTACCCAAAGAACTTTTAAATTCCTACGTAATTCCCGAACTACAGGAAGCCAAACCTCAACATCTTTAGGATGTACAGAACCTAAGACAAGCAACTCCGTATCTTGAGCTAATTGTAATTTTTCTCTCCAATAATCCCGCTGGTTATTTTCAGATAGTGTTTCTGTATACGTCTTGATATTTCCCGTAACTTGTATTTTCTCTTTATCAACACCCAGCTGCAAAAAACGTGCTTTATGCTGCTCATCTTGTAGTAAAAAGCCGTCTACAGGGGAAAAATAGTTCCTACCGAAACGTTTTAAAATGGTGAAGCGTTTACAAGAATTAGCGGAAAGCTTCCCATTAATAATCACGGCAGTAGCGCCTAGCCTTTTGGCCTCTTCAATAAAATTCAGCCAACAGTCTCCCTCAGAAAAAACTAATAAAGATGGGGATATCGCACGAACAACCGGTTTAATAATTATACTTAAATCTAAAGGTAAAATAAAAGTTGTCACTCCGAGAGGTCCAAACAACCTGTGAGCATTCTCATGTCCGGATTCGGTACAAGAAGTCACAACACAACGCCATTCCGGATATTCTTTCATGAACCGTTTTAATAAGGGAAGAAGAAGAGCTGTCTCACCTACAGAAGCTCCATGAAACCAAGCTACGGGCCCCGTTCCTGGAACTTCTGGTTTCTTAAAACCAAAACGAATACCTAATGACTTGGTATACTTCCCATGCACGAATCTCTTATACAGAATCCTAGGAAGCCCCACCATAAATGCGAAGATTAAAAAACAATCGTAGAGGAAAGTATGTAGCTTAGTACGTCGACCTTTGATCATAGAACGAAATTCACCAATCTATTAGGAACAAAAACTTCTTTTTTAATTTCTTTATCTTCTAGATATTTAGCGACGGACTCTCTTGCTGCGGACAAGATGTCTTCTTGTGAAGTGTTCTTATCAATATCTAAACGTGCTCTTAACTTTCCATTTACCTGTATTACAAAGGTTACGGAAGCGTCTTCTAAATATTTAGGGTCTACCTCTGGCCACTCTGCCTTGTCTATACCAGGAGCATAGCCTAAAATTGTCCACAACTCCTCACTGATATGCGGAGCTATAGGAGCTAAGGCTCGCACGACCATAGCTAAAGCAGATTTAGGATAAGTATCAAGCTTTGTAAATTCATTTATGAATTCCATAAACGAAGATGGTATGGTATTTAAAGACATTTTTTCTATATCTTCCCCAACCCTATGTACTAGTTTGTGCGCAAGAGCCATTCCCTTAGGATCATCAACATCTTGCACAGCAGAGGAAGTAACTAACTCATAAAAACGATTTAAAAAGCGTCTACAGCCGGAAACACCGTGATTACACCAAAGCTTATTTTTATCTAACGGTCCTGAAAACATAGCATACATACGCAACGCATCAGCGCCGAACTCATCTATTAGGGTTTGAGGATCCACCCCATTTAACTTAGACTTCGACATCTTCTCCTGACGGACTTCTAATTCTTCTCCAGAAGCAGTAGTCCATTTGCCGTTATCCTCTCGAACGTCTTCAGGATGAACATACCCCTTACCAGGAATTCGGTATGATGTAGCAAGAACTAAACCTTGATTGATTAACTTTTTAAAGGGTTCTGGAGTCGAGACCAATCCGGCTTCATAAAACACCCGATGCCAAAAGCGAGAATACAGTAAGTGCAAAACTGCGTGTTCTGCCCCTCCAATATACAGATCTACAGGCATCCAGTAGCGTTCATTTTCATTAGACCAAGGTGCTTGAGAATTATGCGCATCACAAAAACGTAGGTAATACCAGCAAGATCCTGCCCATTGAGGCATCGTATGTGTTTCACGTCTTCCCTTACGGTTAGTTTTTACATCATGAATTTCTACCCACTCTTTGACATTTGCCAATGGCCCTTGACCAAAACCCTTGGGGCGGTAGTCTTGAATTTCAGGAGGAAGTAAAGGAAGTTCATCATCTTCTAAAGGACGGCATGTCCCATCTTCAAAATGAATAATAGGAATTGGCTCTCCCCAATACCTTTGGCGAGAAAATAGCCAATCACGCAGCTTATAAACAACTTTACCTTCTCCCAAATTCTTCTTCTGCAAATAAGCAATCACATAATCGCTAGCTTCTTTGCCTCTCAGGCCATTGAGAAGAAAATCCCCATGATTACTATGGATACACTGTCCGTTGTCATCAAGCACCTCAGAAATAGGTAGAGCAAATGCGTTGGCAAACTCGCGATCTCTTTCATCATGAGCAGGGACGCCCATAACCACTCCGGAACCATATCCCATGATCACGTAATCTGAAACCCAGATAGGTAAAGGAGCACCTGTGATCGGATGCTTAGCATAGGCTCCTATAAACACTCCGCTTTTTACTTTAGTTTCACTGATACGTTCACGTTCGCTTTTACTTTGCACACAGCGAATATAGTTTTCTACAGCACTATGCTGTTCCTCAGAAACTAGGTGATTTATCTCAGGATGTTCTGGAGCCATAACGAGAAACGATACGCCACATAAAGTATCAGGACGTGTAGTAAATACTGACAAAAAGTTTCCGTTATCTACTTCAAAGCGTACGAGAGCACCTTCCGACTTCCCTATCCAATTTCTCTGGAGCTGTTTAACATTTTCTGGCCAATCTAAATCCTCTAAACCCTGCAATAGCTGATCTGAATACGCTGTAATGCGTAAAATCCATTGGCGCAACATTCTACGCTCTACAGGATACCCTCCCTCTACGGATAAACCATTCTCTACCTCTTCATTAGCTAAAACAGTCCCCAACTCTTCACAATAGTTGACTGCCATATCTGCCATATAGGCAAGCCCCTTTTCATATAGAAAAAGGAAGAGCTTTTGAGTCCAACGGTAGTAATCAGGGTCACTAGTAGCAAACTCTCTCCCCTCGTCATAGGAAAACCCCATAGCAGAAAGTTGCTTTCTAAAATTCTCTATATTTTTTTTTGTAGTTTCCCTAGGATGTGTTCCTGTTCTCACAGCATATTGTTCTGCAGGCAGGCCAAAGCTATCCCACCCCATAGGATGTAAAACTGAAAATCCTTTAGCTCTCTTGTATCGTGCGACAATATCTGTCGCGGTATACCCTATAAGATGTCCGACATGCAAGCCTGCTCCAGAAGGATAGGGGAACATATCCAATACATAATATTTAGGCTTATCCGCAGTTTCGTCTGCCTTAAAGCTCTTGTGTTCCTTCCAAAATTGCTGCCACTTCTTTTCTACTAAACTAGGATCGTACCGCATAATATCCTGACAAAGAGATCTTTTTAAAATAAAATAGAGGCTAGTGTATCCTTCACTCGATGAAAATACAAGAATCTTCTAATCAAAACCTGAAAAGCATGAAATTTTTTCTATAAAAAACTCGCTTCTGTTATACCCTTGTCCCGCTTTTCCCCAATACATTGACAAAAAAAATATAAAACCCTATTTTAGTTATCTTTTAATTAGGTTGCTTTTCATGTTAGTTAAAATGAGCAAACTATTCGCATTTATTTTTTTGTTTTTCATAGTAGCTAATGCATCTCAAGCTGAATCAATTAAAATCCCTGGGTTCCCAGAAATCCCTGAGAGCTTGATTGTAATTAACAGAACGCAGACTCCAAAAAACGAAATCTGCCGGGCTGTAAATATACAAAGTGGTAAGCATAACCTTGTAGGCACACTCCACTTACCAACGACTCCTATGCCTGAAGGTGGTTATCCTACTGTTATTTTATTTCACGGATTCCGTGGAAGTACAGTCGGTGGCTTGACAGGATCTTATAGAAAGCTTGCACGCGCTCTAGTTGAGTCGGGTATAGCTTGTGTACGCTTTGACATGGCTGGGTGCGGAAATAGCGAGGGTATTGCTCATGAAGTGCCTATTCAAACCTATCTCAGAAACGGTGAGGATATTCTTAGTACTGTAATCCAGTACCCTGAAGTTCATCCTTTTAGGCTGGGTATTGCCTCTTTCTCTCTAGGGTGCCACACTGCTTTACATCTGGCACAATTTTACTGTCCTTCCCAATTTCAGATTCGTGCAATCAGCCTCTGGGCTCCAGTTGCTGATGGAGCAATTTTATTTAAAGAAATGTATGAGTCGGTGAACGACAATACGAGTATTGTGGATAACCTGGGAAAGGATTTCGGATTTGGCACGGCTCCTTTAGTCATTTGCGAAGAAGACGTGAGCGCTTTTCTCTCTCTTCAAGATCATATTGTTTTGAACTCTCTTCCTACAAGAATCCCTATTTTACATCTACAGGGTAGAGAAGATAACTTAGTATCTTTAACTCAAATAGACTTATTTAAAAATACAGCTCCAGGGAATACAGAGTTTAAAATCTATGAAAATACGGATCACAATTTAGGTACGTCTCCCCATATGCAGGAGATCATTCGAGATATAGTCAAATACTTCCATAGCCATCTATAGAGACTGTTTTAACTTTGGCTGATATCTCTAAAAATACTTCTCAGAAAGAAAGGACTTTGTGAGCTTTTCTAAAAATATTCCCTGCTTGATTCATCAGATCCTTTTCCCTATACTAGGATTTATTCGTGTCTTCTACTCATAGAGATCGATATGACAGATGTATTAGTCATAGGCGCCAACCCCACAGGTCTCATTTTAGCAAACATGCTCATTCAGCACGGCATTCTTGCAAAAGTGATCGACCATCGGGATTCTGCAGATGAACCCGATTTTATAGATCTTAGGGATCTTCCTGTTGTTTTATCATGCTCTTCTTTAGAACTTCTAGATAATGCAGGTTTAATCGATGACTTCGTAGAAAAAGGGCATAAACTCTTCGGAGCCCGCTATCATTGGAAAAAGCGCACTGTATTGTTCAAGTTTAATCAAGCATCAGAATCGCGTTTTCCGTTTGCTTTATCCACTTCTTATCAAGAGTTTACCAAACACTTGATTCGTAAGTTCGAGGAAAATGGTGGAGCGATCCATTGGGGAACACGTCCTGTGACTTTGGTAGACAATAGCATTTTTATTGAGAGTACGAAAACATCACAAAATTTCGAAAATCGGGAAATTTACAACCCGAAATGGGTTATTGCCAGCGAAGCTGACAGTGATCCTGACATTCGCGATCTATTTAAAAATCAATTAAAACCTCGGAAGCAAGTAAAAGAAGTCCTTTTTGTTGATTGTGATGAAGGGGAACCTTTTGAAGAAAGCCATATTCACCTGGTTCCTAGCTCAAAAAGTTTCTTAAATTTTGTTTTTTATAATCACAAGAAAGGCACTAAGCAGTTGTGTCTTAGCAATACTTCTTACCCCCTATCAGTAAAGCAAAAGCAGAAATTACTCTATAATTACAATCTTGCTGTTACTGATGAACATCACCATATCAAATCTGTTCTTCATCAGTATCCTGCAGACCATAACAACTTTCTATTTGTGGGTAATTTAGCTAATAATCTGAATTTTTCTTATCTTACAGGAATAAATTCCAATATCCATACAGCTTTTAACTTAACATGGAAGCTTATCCCTGTGGTAAAAAAGGCTGCCTCAAAATACCTCATCACAGCTAAAGAACATGAGATTGGGAACATTCTTCCGCATCTTAGCGAAAAGAGGCAAGGACGAGCTAAAAATCTATTATTCTCCAATCTTTATGCACCCGCTCTGATGTATTATTTTTTAAAGGGTTGCCGTCAATTGGATGTTTCTGGAGGAGAGTATTACTATCCCCCCCATAAGGCATTGAAATATCAAAATAGCGATATTATTAAGATGTCTTCACAAGATAAAGAAATTCTTGGTCCAGGTCCTGGCATACGAGCCATTAATGCTCAACTGGATAATGGCAGCTATCTACTAGACAGTTTAAAAAGTACCAAACACTTACTCATCTTCTTTAAAGAACGTACGGATCTAGAGCAAGCTCTTAAAGAAGAGTATGGTGAATGGTTAGAGGTCATTGTGACTAAAGATCAAAAGATTGCTAATCTTTATCATGCAAATCCGGATTCATTATTTATTATCCGTCCCGATTGTTACATCGGCTATAGAACTCATAAATTCAAGTTACATGAACTTATCTCCTATCTATTGCGGATATTCGCAACAGAAAAAATAGATTAAGCGCGCACTCTAGCTACAACGTTTTTCTACTTTTCTAAATACCTCTTCCAGATTGACTACTCTGTACTATGGCGATTCTTGTTCCTTAACCCGAGAAGGTCTAGGAATGGCTGGGGTACAACGCATTACTTAGCGTAACTTTTTCTTGAGTTAATGCTCGTTTTCTTTCCTGTAACTCTTGAAGAGCTTGAGATAAAACTTCTAGTTCTCTTTCCCATGCCGCACGGCCCTGGGCAAACATCTTATCTTTTTCGCCAACTATACTCGAGGCCATCATGTATTGTTTCTCGATTTCTTTAGCATTTTGTATCTTTTGTGTGGCCATCAGTGCTTTGACTTTGAAATCTTTCACCAAACGCGTCAAAATATACTTCGGCTGTTGCAAGAATGTCTCGTACACATTACGAAATAGATCCTGATTCTGACCGTCTGCACTCTCATTAGCACGGATACGTTCTAGTAAACTAGCAACTAATCGTGTATTTCTTCTCTTTTGTACATTCTTCATTATCCAACTATCAATACGTTGCGATGCTAAAGAACACAAGTGGTGTCTACCCAGGGTTGCGTTTACCGTCACAACCTCTTGGAGCGATTTCCCTTCTCTGATAATTTGTGTACTTCTAACGAAGTTTTCGTCTCCTAGCAACGTCCCATAAGCTAGCGGGGATAAGTTTCTTTCTACTCTTAAGTAAGAAGCAAGTAGTCTTTTTGCTTTGCGATACTCTTCTATGGAAACTTCTTCTCCGTTAGAAATTTTTTGCTTTAAGAGCTGAAGCTCTTGTAGAGCATCTTGAGCTAGCGACCATCCCTTACCAGGAATAGGAGAAGAAAACTCCAAGAATGGAGAGATGTGACTCATACCTAAGTACTCCAATGCTTTCTTACGCACTTGGAGCTCTTGCTCACCTACAACCGTTCTTTGAGATAGATCGTCTAAAGTTCTTGCCCTAGAGACTTCGAAACGTGCTAGCTGATCCCTACGGTATTGATCAAGTCTGACGTCATTTTTCCCTAAGCAGGAAGAGAGTTCTAATGCATTTTGAATCTCGTGCAGGTACCCAGCTTCAGCAGATTCTTTAACTAGATTATCGAATAAACGTTTAGCTTCGTTGACAATATCATCAGAAGCATCTGGGTCAGCAATTCTAAACATCAGTTGAGTAAGAGTGTCTACCCTACTCTTTACCTCATTAGTATCGACTTGCTGATCTGGTATTTGAGACACTATTTGAGATAGGACATCCGCCACAGCTTGACTCTCAACAAGCGTCTGTTCTAACTCAGGAAACTGTGCTTTAGTATTTTCAAGACGCTGTTGTAGCTGATTTTTATAAGACATCTGCTGACGATAACTTAGCATCTCATTATCATAACGCATGCGATAGTTGACTATCTTGTTTTCCTCTTCTTCTAGTCGACCGATCTCTACAGTAATCTCATCTAAACGTCGTTGACCACTAGCTAAGACCATTTCTCTAGCAGCATCTGTGGGTTGCGGAACAATGTGATCTATGTGATCCGCGGCTTCCCCTTGATCAGGAACTAATGACTCTTGGACTCTAGCGGTTTCCTCAGCTGCTTTTTTACGATCTATAACACTTTGAAGATCTGTAGTGCCGAAGCGTCTCTGAATCCTTTTATCTAAAGATTTTGAAAAACTTTTAAGATCTTGGATAGATTTTTTGAAATCGTCCTTCTTATTAGAAGGATCTCTATCTAAATCACGAATTACTCCCCTAGCCCAGCTATACTCAAAACCTTCTAGTTGTAAAATATCTTGAACTCGAGAAAGACGCTCCACATCGGGATTATTAAATTCTGAAGGGAGAATCTTTGTTGCAGGTAGTAAATCTTTAGCTAATGATGCTACACGGACATCAAAAGTTTTCTTCTCGATGATGTGGTCAAAAACCATGGGAACGATTTGTAAGACCAGTGCCGCAGCACTAAGACCTATCGGCAACCATACCATTTGCAGAGACAATAGAGATAAGCTGGCGATCAGCATACCCAGACCCAAGACAAACGTCACCAAAGACTGTGTTTTGTTCCACTTACTGGCTATTTTTTGTACCTGACTCAAGAAATTGCTTAAGTCTTTATTGCGTGTTTCCCAGAAGCTCTTGTTTACACTCTGAGCATCACTAACCGTTTGCGCTGTACTCTCGGCGATCTCTCCAAGTTCTGCAACCGCGGTAGGGACATTCTGTTCACCATAGGATGACAATACTGTTTCTAAATCTGCTAACTTATCAGATCTAGGATCACGTATAACTGAAAATAGCTGATTAGATGCGCGTATTACCTCTTCAACAGCAATATTATCGGGAGAACTTAAAGATTGCTCTAAATGAGTCATCTCCTCGAGGATCGCTTGTATATGATCAATACCTGAATCAAGTAAAACATCGATATTTTCCTGAGTTCCCGGTTGATTCGCTTTAATAGCGGCTACGAGCTCTCCTTCCTTCTTCTTGGATGCTTCCTTTAATGAAGACTCTCTACTGGTCAGTGCCTGCCATAACAAGGATTTTGTAGTTGTCCCTTCAACTTGAATTCTTTGCCCAATACTCTGAACGTCAGGAATAATAGCGTCCAACTCTCCCATAAGAGCTTTAAACTCTTCGGCCCATGCAGCTATATCTTCTTTAGTAGGAAGAGCAGCAGCCCCTCCAAGAGCATCATAGGTCGTATCCAAGAAAGTACGACATCTGTCTATAAACTCTGTGACAGCCTCAGCTTGATGATGCGATGTCCTTAAATTATCAATTTCACACTCTATAGTAGAATAGTTCTCTGAGAAATCACTCATCAAGACTAGAGACATCTTTTGAGATTTAAAGGTGTTATACTTCTCGCTCCACTCTTCAACCTTCTGACGGGCTTTTCCTAAGTCTTGAATAATTGCCTGCTTTTCTTGGAGAATCTCTTCCACAGGTTTCGTAGATACAGCCCCCCAACTATCCTTATTCACTAAGTTTAACAGTTGGTTGATAGAACTCAGAATTCTCACACGCTGATTATCAGGATGTTTTTTGACAGCCTTCTCTATGTCCATACGGACAAACTTTCCAAGCTGTATACACCTATGGATTTTATCAAATAAAGAACTCAGGTTGCCAAGATTCGCAAGATACCCGATCAACTCTGTCTGCACTTTATTAGATAAATCTGCAGCATTTGCATGCCTATCCCCTAGGAATTTACGTAGGCTCTTCACCTCTGTCTGTATCGATGATTGCAGAGTTGTTTTTATCGTATTTGCCTCTTCAATATTCCCGGATGAGTGTTCTGTAATGATATTCTCAAGCTGATCTAAAATATTTCTAACCATCAACTGACGCGCAGAGTCGATACTCTCATGAGTATTTAGCTTATGAGCGCCGGTTTTAATTTTTTGATGTAGATCAGCTAACGTAGGATTTTCGGATAAAGCATATACATCCATTTTCCAAGATTCAAACTGTTCTAACCAATCTGCAAGTTGGACCTTAGTTATATGCGTTTGCAGCTTTGTGAATATATCTAAGGTCATATCCACAGTTTGTTGTTCTTGAGATAAATATAAACGTGTAGCCGGTGTGATATCTAATAACCAGGACGACAGCGTCTTGCTATATAAGTATGTGCGCTCATACTGGTCTATAGTCTGACGAATCTCCAGGCCTACTTTATTTCCAAATCCGCAGATACTCATCAAAGATTTTGCAAGGTCTACGAAATCTGCTCCTGGGAGGAGTGCCGGCAAATTTACCCCAGTTTCTTGAAGAGCAGAGTTAGAAAGTGTGCGTAAAGCAGAGTATGCGGAATTATTTTTTAATAACTCGACCTTAGCATTCAACACATCAGAAAGGCGTTTTTGCCAGGCTGCATCATCAACCCTATCAATACCTAAAAGTGCGTTACATTGATAACGTGAGTTAATTTCCCCAGATATCCCAAGAGTCTTATCAAGATTGGCTCCTCCATCATAGGTATTTTGGCTCATGTCTGGACGTAGCTTAGCAAGGAGCTTCTCTTTTAAAGATCCCCCCTTAGGCATCTCAATATGATACTTAGATAACGTCGAGCTCCTTAAATCCTGATGCTTACTGAGCAGATGTCGGTGATACACCTGTAAAGAACGATATTTTGATCTGATCTCTTGACAACGTGCGCGTAATTTCGTGCTGACAAGCCCACTAAATAAAGACACACCTAGTGTAATAACGACAGGGATCCATAAACTGATATTGAAAATCATCATTACAGGAATAACAAAAAGAATTGCTAGTCCTACTAGTGTCAAAATAATCAGGGCAATCTTGTACAAACGCATCTTTTTCAGATCCGTTTGTTCCATAGAGGAGAGCTCTCCCTCTACAGCTTCTAAAAGAGCTTGCTGAGTTGTTAATCCCGCGCGCAGGCCTTGTGCCTCCGGGCTCAATGGAGATGGTGAGGAAACAGAATCCAGCTGTTCTCTCAGAGAATTTTGATTAGTGTCTCCATTAACTAGAAAAATAGACACAGACAACCTCAAAAATATACTAATTTTAAGAAAAAATTAAACTTTCAGATAAGCATTGTAACTCTAAAAGAATTTATATTAAATCATATATGTAAGGATTGTTCTTATAATTTTTAATTAATAAAAATAATTAAGAACTTAACAAATGGGATAATGTAACTTTAGTAAAGAATTTTTAACAGCTCATCCTCACTAAGAATGGGAATTTCCAGTTCTTGGGCCTTTTGTAACTTGGACCCAGGATCCTTGCCCACAACAAGATAGTCGGTGTTTTTAGACACGGAAGAACCTACCTTACCTCCACAATTGCGAATGTAAGTTTCTGCTTCGGATCTCGTCAATTTTTCAAGACTGCCCGTAATTACGAAGGTTTTCCCTAAACACGAAGAACTTTCCCTGCGGTAAGGTAAAACATGCACCCCTAGAGAAAGCATTATTTGAATCTCTTCGCGATGTTCTGGTTGATTAAAATAAGCAACTATAGATTCTGCAACTTTATCTCCAATTCCCTCTACAGATTTTAGATCATCCAAAGAGGCAGACATCACAGACTCTAAAGAAAGAAAATGTTGTGCAAGAGCGTTGGCTCCGCCTATACCCACATAAGGAATACCCAAAGCAGTAAGAAAACGATCTAAAGGCACACTTTTAGCTTTCTCTATACTTTTAAGGACGTTTCTTATGGATTTATCTTTAAATCCTGGAACATGGCGGAGATCTTCTTCAGTGATTTGAAAAATATCACAGCGTCGATGAATACACCCTAAATCAAATAGCTTCGTAACAACCTTTTCACCAAGATGATCAATATCTAAAGCATCTCTTCCACAAAAAAAGCGGATTTTTTCAATAACTCCTGCAGAACACAGGGGGTTCGTACAACGAACAGAAACTTTATCGGATTCGCGAGTTACCTTCCCATGACACACAGGACAGTATTCGGGCATAACCCAAGGCTGTGAGCCTTCCGGACGCTTTTCTAGGCAAACACCAACAACTTGAGGAATAATTTCTCCGCCCTTCTCTACATATACGGTGTCACCTATACGGATATCTTTTCTCTCAATTTCATCTTCATTGTATAGAGAAGCCCTAGAAACTCTAGATCCTGACAAAACTACAGGTCGCAGCTTAGCCACTGGGGTCAATACTCCCGTTCTGCCTACTTGAACTAAGATATCTTCTAAAATAGTTTCAGCGCGTTCTGGCGCATACTTGTATGCGAGTGCCCAGCGATAATGCTTCGCCGTCATTCCCAAGACTTTTTGATCTTCTATATCATCTACTTTGATCACCACACCATCGATTTCCATGGGAAGTTGATCTCGCAAAGCTTCTATCTCATGGAGAGAGGCGACGACTTCATCGATAGTTTGGCATTGACGTGGCTGACCCAATACGGGGAATCCCCACTCTCTACACAACAGGAGATTCTCATAATGTGATCGCTTATTCTCTTCTGCCAACGATCCATAAATAGAAATTTCTAAGTTTCTTTGTGCTGCTTCCTTAGCAGACAACAATTTCAAAGTGCCACCAGCAGCATTTCTTGGATTAGCAAATTCAGGTTTCTCCGCTTGCCTTTGTGCCGCATTAATCTGACGAAAAGTTGCTCGTGAAAAAAATACTTCACCTCGAACTTCTAGAAATTCTGGAGCCTCTTTTGATAAACGTAGGGGAAGCGTGCGTATCGTACGGATATTTGCTGTGATATCCTCTCCCTTACGTCCATTCCCACGGCTTAAAGCTTGTAAAAGGACTCTCTGCTCATAACGAAGAGCTACGGCAATACCATCTATTTTTATTTCTAGAGTGTATTTCGGGGTATACCCCAACGCTTTCTCCATACGGGAAAAGAACTCATAAAGCTCTTCTAAAGTATAGGCATTAGCAATAGAAAGCATGGGGTGGGCATGAGCTACAATAGGAAAGCTTCCTGAAGCTCGATCCCCAAGACGCATCGATGGAGACCATAATACCTTCCATTCAGGATGCTGCGCTTCTATAGAAAGAAGCTGCCGCATTTTCATATCATAGTCATAATCTGAGATTGTGGGATTATGAAGAACATAATAGCGATAATCATCTTCTTCGATATCTTTACACAGAGAGAGATATTGTTCTCTGGAATATGTACTTTGCATGCAGTATTTACTTAACTCCTTTTGCGCAGCGGAAGCCATAGGTACTATTTACCGCACCAGGATTATTACGATGACGATGAGCACAACGGAGATCATCTTTTAAGCTTTTCCAGCATCCCCCACGCAAGACGCGGTACACTCCTTGAGCAGGGCCTTGAGGCGCGTGTGATTCTTGAGCAGAAAGTTCATAGAAATCATAGCTATACCAATCTTCACACCACTCGTAGACGTTTCCTGCCATATCATATAATCCATAGGCATTGGCAGGATAACTCATGACTGCTGTTGTATCAGAACTAAAGAAATTCGCCAGGCTCTTATCTATTTCTTCACCACAAGGATAACGCTGTTGAGCAACACCTCCATACGCGGCTACTTCCCATTCAGCTTCTGTAGGGAGACGCTTCCCTACCCAAGCAGCATAGCCAGAAGCACCGTACCAAGTAACACCAACAACAGGATGTTTAGCATAACCTGGCTCGATAACCAGCTTGCCTGAACGCCGTTGTATTCGTGAATCTTTAAGACGGATAAGCTCATTATAATATTTATCCTGTTCACTTCCCGAACATTCTAAATAACGCACAAATTGTTCATTAGTCACAGGATGGATATCTAAGAAAAAGCTCTGCAGGAAAATCTCATGTACAGGATGTTCGTCTCGTTGTCCTTCACGACTCCCCCGGATAAAAGTTCCTCCCTCGATAAATACCATTTCTGTGAGCAAGGGTTGAGGTTTCACCTCTTCTTTTTCTTCTTCTACATAACGGCTAACCACAGGCTCGCGTATTAATAAGGACTGCAATGCATTAGCATAGCTTTCGTCTTCCCTAACTACCTCTTCCTTAGAATCTACAGAAGTATCCATAGCTTCGTCTATAGATTTTGCTTCTACAAGAACAAAGGCTGAATGATCAGAAGATTCTTGATGTATTCTGCTCTCACCTTCCCGGTAAATATTCGCAACGCTAGGGACCTGCGGTTCGTCACTGATTTCCCTCAATTGTTCTTCCTTACACTGCATTTTCGCAGTAAGGAGCTGTTCTCCCAGTGTTTTTTTTACAATTAAGGGAGTCAGTTTCCTGGGTCTTTTATCTATAGAATAACTCAAACAGGATTTAATTAATTGATCCCATGAATAAATGTAATCAGGGAAAGCTTCCGATGGCAAAGGAAAGACTCCCTGAGGGAACTTTCTAAATAATAAAAAGTAAACAATCACTCCAAAAGCATAAACATCTTCAGAAATTGTTCCTGACATAGGTTCTGGAGCTTGAAATACAAGTAATTCCTTTAACTTATCTAAAGATGATCTCTCTGGAAACTTTGTTAAAAGATGCTGAGTATAGTGATCCTTGAGCAAAAAAGAAAATCCTAACTCAGGTAAAAACACCGTAGGAGACTCTCCTGAAAGATCCACATGTACAGAGTCTAAACTCAGGCCACCATGAACTAACCCTCTAGAGTGTGCATAATCTAAAACCTCTGCCAACTGTACAACAATCTCTTGAATTTCTAACTCTGATAATCCCTGAGGGAAACTAGAAAGATATTGACTTAAGGAAAGCGTGGGAACTTCTTTTTCTTCAGTGACTAAAAAATACTGATTATCTGCTTGTGAAACATTTTCTATAGAGAGAATGCCAGGATGTTTTATTGTTGCTAATTTTATAATAGTTTCATGAAAAGCATTCATAAATGCTTCTGATGAGGAAAATTCCGAATGCAGTAGTTTTAAAATATACCGTTTTTTTATAAAACGGTGCTCAGCAAGGATATCTTGGCACCATAAGTCCTTTCGCAAATAACAGAGAATCTTATAGTCACCTAAAAACTCAATTCCAATATTCTGCTCGCTTTCCATGGAGCAAACTCCTTGCCTTTTTGAGATTTTCTATCTTCTGCTTATATTGAGCTAACTATAGTAAGGGAAAGGGATGATTGCAATATACAAGAATAACAAAGAAGGACTTTGGAAAGATTCTCCTAAAGTCCTTCTTTGTTCTTAAGAATAAACAACACGCGAAAAGATTGTGTGCTCATCACTCTCTCTTAACCACAGTTAGTTACAATCTATTGTTATTTCTATAGTCACTTAACTACAAACTTCGGCAGCTCGCATATCGGTCACTACGCGGTCGGCCCTATCTCCTTCTTCTATACCTGCAACTCTTACCAAAGGTTCTTTAGTAATTTTCCCCACGCCACATAAACGAAGAATCATGACTACAACCCAAGACAATAAAAGGATCCCCGAAACAATGGCACATCCGCCTGCCAATGCAGAAGTCGGACAACATAAATTTAAAGCTGTCACTCCAAGAACTAAAATTGCAATAGAAAATATAGCGCCAACAATAGCAATAACCACCCTACTGATATCTACACATCTACGCTCTGCTCTAAATGCAGGGATTTTGTCTACGGATAGATCACAACTCCCTAAACCGCCAAAAACATCTTTCACATTTTCAATAAAAGGCATCAAAACCTCTCTATTTTCATAAATACCCAGAGACAGCACATAGATTATATAACAAGATTCAAACATTCAATCAGAGATTCCTCTCTGATTATAAAAATAACGAGAAAGAAACCGCTCTAGAGCAAATCTTACCTGCTACAAAACTTTGATCATCCTCTTCAAAAAACACATCTATTTTCTTGAAGCACTAGAGAGATATTTTTTAAATTATGAAAAAAGAAAAAGTCTTTTCTATAAAGCTAGAAATATCCCAAGAACCCCTACTTTTCTTTAAAAATAGATCCATATTTATTTAAAACTGTCGGGATACAAGTGGCTTCTCCAACCACTCTATGTTTCGATATAAACATAGACAAAGAGAAGATGAATCACATGAAAACTGTAGTACAATTCTCAAAAATGCATCTGTAAATAGAGTCTACGGGCAAGGATTCATGCTACAATGGGGAAAATGCCGATTTATCAAATCCAAGTACTCTCCAAAATCGTCATACATCCTGCCCTTACTAGGGAGAGAGATGCTCTAAGAAAAGTCGACTCTCCCTAATCTAAGATAAGCCCTTTATAGAGTAATTTCCAAAGGGTGACATCCTATCTTATCCTTTAATAAACATACGTTTTAATGCAATAGCAGACCAAGCAAGTCCAACCAAAGATGTAGCAATTGTAACAACACCACAGTATGCAGCTGTTCCACCAACAGAGCAGCTCATGCAACCTACAATAAGAGATGCTACTGCTACGATGGCTACTAGTGCTGCAATAGCAACTCGGGTTACATGGGAGCATAAATTCTCGTTTTTATTAAAAGCAGGAATAGCGTCTTTTGATAAATCAATTTTTCCTAAACCATTAGCAGCTACGCTGAAGTTCGATACGAAACCCATAACCATCTCCTATCTTAAATTTCAAAAGAACAATATAAAATGTTAAGCTTTAAGTATATAAAAACAGAAGCCAACCAGAGCTGCCTACATAGGGATAACCAAAGCATGAAAGCATTTTGGGAACCATCACAAAGAAGAAGTTATTGGTGAACTGGAGAGACACATACCCTTAGGCATATCTATGCGCTTCCTATATTTATTGAAAATCAGCTCGTGAAGACATTCACGCATAAAAAAAACCGTTCTATCGTCTTAAAACTATAGAACGGTTTTCAACAAACTTGAGTTACTGATCTCAATAAATCTGACACTCTGCTTGAGAAACTGAATTAGAGGGTTTATGCATTTTGGGCAAGCTGTGCTGATCTATTACGATAACTAGATATCGCACCGTACCCCCAATAGCTAGCTAACATCAGCAAGACTAGTCCTAGGGCTATAGAAGCACCACCAGCTAAAGAAATAACGGTAAGCGCTGCTGCTGTGCAAGTCCCAATACCACAGATTAAAGCACCTAAACCAAGAAGCATGGCGACTAAGGTCATCACCAGGCGAGTCACATTAACAGACAATTTATTCTGCACGAGATGAGCAGAAGTAAAACCACTAAAACCTAAACCATCACGTATGTCCGAAACGAGTTGTTGACACGACATAATACACCTAAAACATTGATTTATAATTTTTCTATTGAAACATCTTCAGGAAAAAACATAAACACAGGATAATAAAAAATTTATTATCCACTCGTCTTAAGTACACCTCCATTTCAAGAAGGATGAGCTGTATTTCCTAGGCGAGTCTTAGGGTGTCCTATGCGTGTTTTAGGCTGTATGCATCCTTCACTTACTAAGTCATACCAGCGCATAGTAATACTTCTCCATTCTCTTTCTCGAGTGAGTTCACCCTGTCGTAAAAGAGTGGATGTAATCGCGAAAGTTAGCAAAGCTGCGCCTAGAGCACATCCTGTGGGCACTATCCAAACACTCAAACTAACAGCTAAGAAACCAGTTGCAGAGGCGATCGATAACGCGAAACACCCTGCTCCTATGATAGCAGCCGCAAGTTCTAAAATAACTCTACATCGCGGAACAATCAAAGCTCTCTGGTTCATTATTAATATAAGATCTGCACACCTAGAGCGAATATCCATAACACTCGATCGGGCAGGTATTGGATTTCCCTCTACACTAGCAGCCATAAAACATGTATAATAAAATAAAGGATAACTAAGTATATAGAAAATTAATATTAATCTCAATAAACCAAAGTATTAATATCAAGGTGCTATTGAAAACATTTTTTTACGAATTTCGTGATACAGAGTAAACGACTTCTTATCCTCATCCTGTATACCCCTATCTTTCAATAGGCCTTCCGCTATTAAAAAATATTTTTGAGCTTTTGCATAATCATGACGATCGCAAAAGACCTTCGATAATTTCAAATGCAGAGCGATGTCTTCAGGCGCTTCCTTAGCGCTCTGCTCTAAAAGAGCCACGCCTTCAGCTATTTTCCCAAGATGAAGGAATACAGAAGCCAGTCTACGACGAGATTCACAACATTTGGGTGAGCGTTGCACAGCCTTTTTTAAAGCCTCTTGGTAAGAAAGGACCTCTTCGTATGTAGATCCTGGATGTGTAAACAAGAGTTTCAATGTGGCTTCATCTATGTGCCCTTGCAAGTAATCATGAGCTACTGACCCTAGCGTCTGTGCTTGTGAAGAGCTTTTAAGAAGAGCCTCCCCTTCTTTTCTCTGACCTTTTAGGATTTTTACAATACCCAAAAGCTCTTCGAGTTCATGATCGTCTACATATTCCTTAGCTTTTTCATAAGCTAGATCAGCTTCATGATATTGTTGCTTTTGCAAAGCAAAAGACCCTTGGTTAATAAAAGTTAGGCCTATAAGCTCTTTTTCAGAACGTATTCTTAATTCATCAACGTTTAAACAATCACAATAATGCTCTGTAGGAAGATGTCTTCCTCCTGCAGTTGTTTCAATATTGACCTTTCCCCCTCCGTATCTTAAGTAGATGTGTCCTGGAGGCGTAACGGATTCTAAAGGGAGATCTAAACGTTGCGCTAAAGACAAATAAAGAGAAGAAACCCCCAAGCAGACACCGAATTTTCGGTCTGCTACTGAAGATAGAAAAGAAAATTCATCGGAAAACATTTCATTTTTCGATGGATAACGAATCCCTTCTTCATAAAATAGAATCGTATTCAGAGCTTCTATAGTTGCTCTATGATAAGCCTCTGATCCTACTGGACTGTGTTCCCCATCTAAGTGTCGCTGACGTTCTATATAAGCACGCAGAGCTAAAATATCTAAATATTGTGTATAATGTTCGGCCTTACTCTTTCCCTCTTCTCCGGGAAATTCAGCGTATACAAGAGCTCGCGCAAGATCTTTTTCAGGAAGAAAAGACGCATCATCATTGTGGCATAGAAAAGAGATCCCTTGCAGATTTAGTTTTTTCATAACTTCAACATCTTCTTTTGAAAAAACATAATCGGGATTTTTAGATAGTAAAACGCAATTAGATAAAGTTTTTAGTTCATTAACAGTTAGCTGAGGAAAAAATTTTTCTAGTTTCTTTCTACTTTGATGATCACCATGTATCACAAAATACGCACACAAGCTTTCCAAACAGTAGGGATCAAGATTCCAAAAATCCTCATATTGATCTTGCGGGATAGTCGTACCTTCACAAAATATCTTTGAGCCAAATCCTTCTATAGCAATAACAAACACAAAAACAGCAAACAGTGACCTTGGCATCATAAATGGTACTTCCTGAGTATCTTTAATCTGAACTTACTGATGCGAGAATTATACCACGGTTTCTCTCATATTGTGATTCTTTATTTACTAATGATTTAGATCACAGATAGATCATGAAAAGAAATAAGGAATAGTTTCTATTTCATCATCTTCCAAAAGCCTACTTATCTTTGCAATCACAAATACACATATATAAGAGGTTTTAGTTCTGCCTAAGTTAGGGACAATCCCCTTGACTTTTTAATATTTTTATGATCGGTTTGGGGTATCTCAAATCACCCAAAGCATGAATTTATGAAACATCCAGTCTACTGGTTCTTAATATCCTCGAGCCTTTTTGCCTCGAATTCTTTGAGCTTCGCTGAAGACGCTCAAACAGCCTTAACTCCCTCCGATAGTTATAATGGAAATACAACATCTGAGGAGTTCAGTGTAAAAGAAACTTCATCAGCAACAACGTATACTTGTGAAGGCAATGTGTGTATCTCCTATGCAGGGAAAGATTCAGGTCTAAATAAAAGTTGTTTCACAGCTACTGAGAACCTTGCCTTCTTAGGAAACGGGTATACTCTTTGTTTTGATAATATTACTACTACATCTAATAGCCCCGGAGCTATTAGTGTTAGTGGTGACGATAAAACCTTAGGCGTCTCAGGATTTTCCTTATTTTCATGTGCTTACTGCCCTCCAGGAACCACTGGTTACGGAGCCATAAAAGCTGCAGGGAATACTACCATCAAAGATAACTCTAGTCTTGTCTTCCACAAAAACTGTTCGACAGCAGAGGGTGGCGCCATTCAATGTAAATCAGGAAGCTCTACCGCTGAATTAAAACTGGAAAATAATAACAACCTTGTTTTCTCAGAAAACTCCTCCACTTCAAGCGGCGGGGCTATTTATGCTGATAAACTCACCATTGTCTCAGGTGGACCTACGTTATTTTCTAACAACTCCGTATCCCACTCTTCACCTAAAGGCGGAGCTATTTGCATAAAAGATTCAAGTGGTGAATGTAGCTTAACCGCTGATCTCGGAGATATTACCTTTGATGGGAACAAAGTAATAAAAACTGATGGTAGTTCAGTCAAAAGAAATTCGATAGATCTCGGCACAGGGAAATTTACAAAGCTACGTGCTAAAGATGGCTTCGGGATTTTCTTCTATGATCCTATTACTGGAGGAGGATCTAGTGCACTAAACATCAATGAAAAAGATACTGTTGATTATACAGGAAAGATTGTCTTCTCTGGTGAAAAATTATCCGATGAAGAAAAAAAACAAACAGACAACCTAGCTTCTACTTTCAATCAGCCCATCACATTATCAGCAGGATCTCTTGTACTTAAAGATGGTGTATCTGTAACCGCAAAACAAATTACACAGACAGGAGGCTCTACTGTTGTTATGGATCTAGGAACCACATTACAGACGCCTTCTTCAGGTGGAGAAACCATCACCCTAACTAATTTAGATATTAACATCGCCTCGTTGGGGGGGGGGGGGGTACTGCTCCTGCTAAACTCGAAACAAAAAACTCAAGTAAAGCTATTACCATCAAGGCTGTCAATCTAGTCGATGCCGACGGTAATGCTTATGAAGATCCTATTCTTGCTACGTCTCAACCTTTCACAGCAATAACAGCCACAACCTCCTCAAGTACAGTCACACCTCCCACAGAGAATCTAACCAATTATGTCCCTCCTACTCATTACGGTTACCAAGGAAATTGGACAGTAACTTGGAACAACGAAACAGCTACAAAAACAGCCACTCTAACTTGGGAACAAACTGGTTACTCTCCTAACCCAGAGCGTAAAGGTTCGTTAGTCCCGAACACTCTTTGGGGTTCCTTCTCAGATATCCGAGCCATACAAAATCTTATGGATGTAAGCGTCAACGCTGACTACTATAGAGGATTCTGGGTATCCGGTCTAGCCAACTTCCTACACAAAAGTGGGTCTGATACTAAACGAAAGTTCCGTCACCATAGTGCTGGGTATGCCTTAGGTGTCTACGCAAAAACTCCTTCAGAGGACATATTCAGTGCGGCTTTCTGCCAGCTCTTCGGAAAGGACAAAGACTGTTTCGTCTCCAAAAATAGTTCCAATATCTATGCAGGTTCTCTCTATTATCAACACATCTCTTATTGGAGCGCTTGGCAGAATCTACTACAAAGCACTATCGGTGCTGAGGCTCCGTTAGTTCTTAACGCACAACTCACTTATAGTCATTCTTCTAACGATATGAAGACTCAAATGACAAATACATATGCTCCAAAATATAGTACCTACTCTGAAATTAAAGGTTCTTGGGGTAATGATTGTTTTGGAGTTGAGTTTGGAGCTATGGCACCCATAGAAACACCATCTTCTATCCTCTTCGATATGTACTCACCTTTCTTGAAGCTACAACTTGTTCATGCTCATCAAGATGACTTTAAGGAAACTAATAGCGATCAGGCGAGATACTTTGAAAGTAGCAATCTCACCAATCTATCTATGCCCATCGGTGTGAAACTGGAAAGATTCTCTCAAGGGGATATCGCTTCCTATAACCTCATCCTGGCTTATGCTCCGGATATCGTAAGAAGCAACCCTGACTGCAACGCTTCTCTGTTAGTGAGCCCAACCTCGGCTGTTTGGGTAACTAAAGCCAATAACCTCGCACGGAATGCTTTCATGCTACAAGCAGGAAACTATTTGTCTTTAAGTCACAACATAGAACTCTTCAGTCAGTTTGGTTTCGAGCTCAGAGGTTCTTCTCGAACCTATAACGTAGATCTCGGATCCAAGATTCAGTTCTAATCTCATCCACCTCCCCTGCTCCGTATGTGCGGAGCAGGGCCTCCCTTTGTCTATCCTAGCCAGCACCCTTGACTTTTAATAATTTTTATGATCGGTTTAGGATATCTCAAATCACCCAAAGCATGAATTTATGAAACATCCAGTCTACTGGTTCTTAATATCTTCGAGCCTACTCGCCTCGAATTCCTTATGCTTCGCTGAGGCAGATCAAAAAACCTTGACCTCTGCGGATAGCTATAATGGGAACACGGCGGGGAATCAAGCATTTCAACCGAAAGTAACCTCTGCATCTCAAGGAACAACATACACGTGTATGGGAAATGTGTGCATTTCTTATGCAGGATTAGGTGAAGAAGGTTTGTCTAGTAGTTGCTTTTCTGATAACTCTGGCAGTCTTTCCTTCTTAGGAAACGGCTATACTCTTTGTTTTGATAATATTACTACACAAGCAAGTAACCCGGGAGCCATTAATGTTAGTGGTAGCAATAAAACCTTAGACATCTCAGGATTTTCATTATTTTCATGTGCCTATTGCCCTCCAGGCACAACCGGTTACGGAGCCATCAAAGCTGGAGGGAATACTACTATTAAAGATAACTCTAGTCTTGTCTTCCATAAAAACTGCTCGACAACAGACGGTGGAGCTATTCAGTGTAAAGGAACCAGTGAAGCTGAATTAAAAATAGAAAATAATCAGAATCTGGTTTTCTCTGAAAATTCCTCCTCTTCAAGCGGCGGCGCTATTTATGCTGATAAACTCACTATTGTCTCAGGTGGACCTACGTTATTTTCTAACAACTCTGTATCCCATAATTCGGCACCTAAAGGCGGAGCTATTTGCATAAAAGATTCAGGCGGTGAATGTAGCCTAACCGCTAATCTTGGGGATATTATTTTCGACGGAAACAAAACAATAAAAACTGGTGATAGTACAGTAACAAGAAATTCTATAGATCTCGGCTCCGGTGGGATGTTTACAAAACTAAATGCTAAAGAAGGTTTCGGGATTTTCTTCTACGACCCCATCTCTAACACAGGAGGATCTACAGAAATAGAATTAAATAAAGCTGAAGAGGGCTCTACTACTTACACAGGTAAGATTGTCTTCTCAGGTGAAAAATTATCCGATGAAGAAAAAAAGGTTGCGGGCAATCTGCAATCATATTTCAAACAGCCTTTAAAAATTGGCTCCGGTTCTTTAGTCCTTAAAGATGGTGTCACTTTAGAAGCAAAAAAAGTCACACAGACAGCCGGCTCTGTTGTCATGGATTTAGGAACTACGTTACAGACGCCTTCCTCAGGTGGAGAAACCATCACCCTAACTAATTTGGATATTAACGTCGCCTCATTGGGGGGGGGGGGTCGCTCCTACTCCTGCTAAAGTCGAAGCAACAACTGAAAGTAAAACAGTCACAATCAATGCTGTCAATCTAGTCGATGACAACGGTAATGCCTACGAGTATCCTATACTTGCTGCATCTCAGCCTTTCAAAGCAATAGAAGTAAAATCTGGTTCTGGCGGCTCTATTACTCCACCCACAACCAATCTACAAAACTATACCCCTCCGACTCATTACGGTTATCAAGGAAATTGGACGGTAACTTGGGCACAAGGATCAGGCGCTCAAGAGAAAATAGCCACTCTAAATTGGGAACAAACTGGCTACTCTCCTAACCCAGAACGTCAAGGATCTTTAGTTCCGAATACTCTCTGGGGTTCCTTCTCTGACATCAGAGCTATACAAAACTTAATGGATATCAGCGTCAATGGTGCTGATTACCATAGAGGTTTTTGGGTATCCGGTCTAGGAAACTTCTTACATAAAAGTGGCTCAGATACTAAACGCAAATTCCGCCACAATAGTGCCGGATACGCCTTAGGCGTCTACGCGCAAACTCCTTCAGAAGACGTATTCAGTGCGGCTTTCTGCCAACTCTTCGGAAAAGACAAAGACTATTTCGTCTCTAAAAATAGTTCCAACGTCTATGCGGGTTCTCTCTATTACCAGCATATCTCTTATTGGAACGCTTGGCAGAATCTGCTACAAAACACTATCGGTGCTGAGGCTCCGTTAGTCCTTAATGCACAGTTAACTTATTGTCATGCTTCAAATGACATGAAAACAAACATGACAAATACATATACTCCTAAAAACGTCACACTCACAGAAATCAAGGGTGATTGGGGTAACGATTGTTTCGGAGTCGAGTTTGGAGCTATGGCACCTATAGAAACGCCATCTTCTATCCTCTTCGATATGTATTCACCTTTCTTAAAACTCCAGCTTGTGCATGCACACCAGGATGACTTTAAGGAAAACAACAGCTCTGAGGGAAGATATTTCGAAAGTAGCAATCTCACTAACCTTTCCCTACCTATCGGTATGAAGTTTGAGAGATTTGCTAACAACGACACAGCTTCTTATTATGTTACTGCCGCTTATGCTCCCGACATCATAAGAAGCAATCCTGACTGCACCGCTTCTCTATTAGTTAGCCCAACCTCTGCCGTTTGGGTAACTAAAGCCAACAATATTGCGCGAAATGCTTTCATGTTACAAGCAGGAAATTATCTCGCTTTAAGTCACAACATGGAACTCTTCAGTCACTTCGGTTTCGAGCTCAGAGGTTCTTCTCGAACCTATAATGTAGATCTCGGATCGAAGATCCAATTTTAATCTCATCCACCTCTCCTACCCCGATCTCACGGGGTAGGGCCTCCCTCTTTCTACTCTTGCCAACACCCTTGACTTTTAATTATTTTTATGATCGGTTTGGGATATCTCAAATCACCCAAAGCATGAATTTATGAAACATCCAGTCTACTGGTTCTTAATATCCTCGAGCCTACTTGTCTCGAACTCATTATGTTTTGCTGACGCAGAGCAAAAAACCTTAACCTCTGCTGATAGCTATAATGGGAAGACGGCTGGGGATAAAGAATTTGAACCTAAAGAAACCTCCAAATCTGAAGGGACAACATACACGTGTACAGGGAATATATGTATTTCCTATGCGGGGTTAGGCGGAGAAGGCTTAACCAATAGTTGCTTTACTGATACTGCTGGTAACCTTGCCTTCGTAGGAAATGGTTATACCTTGTGTTTTGATAATATTACTACTAAAGCCAGTAACCCAGGAGCCATTAATGTTAGTAGTAACGAGAAAACCTTAGACGTCTCAGGATTTTCATTATTTTCATGTGCTTATTGTCCTCCGGGCACAACCGGTTACGGAGCTATTAAAACTTTAGGGAATACCACTATCAAAGATAACTCTAGTCTTGTCTTCCATAAAAACTGTTCGCAAACAGAAGGTGGCGTCATTTACTGTAAAGCAAGCAGTGGTACCACAGAATTAAAAATAGAAAATAATCAGAACCTCGTTTTCTCAGAGAACTCTTCTAACACCAAAGGCGGGGCTATATTTACTCAAAAACTCACCATAACTTCCGGTGGGCCTACGTTATTTTCTAATAACTCTGTGTCCCATGATTCGACACCTAAAGGCGGAGCTATTTGTTTAGATGATACCAGCAGTGAGTGTAACCTAACCGCTGATCTCGGGGATATTACCTTCGATGGAAACAAAATCATTAAAACTAGTGATAGTTCAGTAACAAGAAATTCCATCGATCTTGGTTCTGCTGGGAAATTTACCAATTTAAGAGCTAAAGATGGCTTCGGGATTTTCTTCTATGACCCCATCGCTAATCAAGGTGATACTAGCGACCCAATAGAGCTAAATAAAGCTGAAAGCGGCACTAATTATACAGGCAAGATAGTTTTCTCAGGAGAAAGGCTATCCGATGAAGAGAAAAAGGTTCCGGCCAATCTACAATCATATTTCAAACAACCCTTGAAAATTGGTTCCGGTTCTTTAGTCCTTAAGGATGGTGTCACTTTAGAAGCAAAAAAAGTCACACAGACAGCAGGCACTGTTGTCATGGATTTAGGAACTACGTTACAGACGCCTCCCTCAGGTGGAGAATCCATTACTCTAACTAATTTGGATATCAACATCGCCTCGTTGGGGGGGGGGGGGTTGCTCCAGATCCTGCTAAAGTCACATCACAAACCTCAAATAAAACAGTTACAATCAGTGCTGTCAATCTAGTCGATACTGACGGTAATGCTTACGAATATCCCATTCTTGCTACGTCTCAACCTTTCACAGCAATAGTAGCTACAACTAACACTAGTACAGTTACTGCACCCACAACCAATCTAGAAAACTATACCCCTCCTACTCATTACGGTTATCAAGGAAATTGGACAGTAACTTGGAACAACGAAACAACGAAACAAACAGCCACTCTAACTTGGGAACAAACTGGCTACTCCCCTAACCCAGAACGTCAAGGACCTTTGGTTCCTAACACTCTTTGGGGTTCCTTCTCGGATATCCGTGCCATACAAAACTTAATGGATCTCAGCGTCAATGGTGCTGATTACCATAGAGGATTCTGGGTATCCGGTCTAGCCAACTTCCTACACAAAAGTGGTTCTGATACTAAACGCAAGTTCCGTCACAATAGCGCCGGATACGCTTTAGGCGTCTACGCAAAAACTCCTTCTGATGATATTTTCAGTGCAGCTTTCTGCCAGCTCTTCGGAAAGGACAAAGACTATTTAGTGTCGAAAAACAACGCCAATATTTATGCAGGTTCCCTATATTATCAACACATCTCTTACTGGAATGCTTGGCAGAATCTGCTACAAAACACTATCGGTGCGGAAGCTCCGTTAGTCCTTAACGCACAGTTAACTTATTGTCATGCTTCAAATGACATGAAAACAAACATGACAACTACCTACGCTCCTCTTACAACAACGTATTCAGAAATCAAGGGTGATTGGGGTAACGATTGTTTCGGAGTCGAGCTTGGGGCAACTGTGCCTATCCAAACAGAATCTTCTCTCATATTCGATATGTATTCACCTTTCTTGAAGTTGCAACTTGTGCATGCGCACCAAGATGACTTTAAGGAAAACAATAGTGATCAGGGAAGATATTTCGAAAGTAGCAATCTCACCAACCTGTCTATGCCTATCGGTGTGAAACTAGAGAGATTCGCTCATAATGATACTGCTTCTTATCATCTCACTGCTGCGTATGCTCCAGATATCGTAAGAAGCAACCCTGACTGTACCACTTCTCTGTTAGTGAGCCCAACCTCTGCCGTCTGGGTAACTAAAGCTAATAACCTCGCTCGAAGTGCTTTCATACTACAAGCAGGAAATTATTTGTCTTTAAGTCACAACATAGAATTGTTCAGCCAGTTCGGTTTCGAACTCAGGGGCTCTTCTCGAACCTATAACGTAGATCTCGGATCCAAGATCCAGTTCTAATCTCATCCACCTCTCCTACCCCGCTCTCACGGGGTAGGGCCTCCTCAGCCTGTTAGGCTAAGGATCTCTTTACAACACGAAAAAACTCGTTGTCACAATCAAGGGGAATCTCGAAGAGCGTACTTCTTGAAAATTAACCACTAACTTTTTTGAAAAGTATGACATCTTTGGACATAGTTAACTCTATAGAAGTGTCCGGTTTAATATCACCTTTAAGTAAAGCCTTCGATAATAGTGTAACTACCTTCTGCTGAATTAACCGTTTTAAGGGTCGTGCTCCGAAAGCACTGTCATACCCCTGCTCACTGAGATATAGTATGACAGAATCATCCCAAGTTAACGTTACACGTCTTTCTAACATGCGTTGGGCAACCCTACGCATCTGAATGCCGACGATTTTTACAATATCCTCGGTACTTAAAGGAATAAAAGGAAGAATATCATCAATACGATTGATGAACTCAGGACTGAAGTATTTCCGTAATGTCGGAGCAACTACCGACAACACAGTATCCTTACTTACCTCACTCCCCTTTTTTACGCAGTAATCGGCGAGTTCTTGAGAACCTATATTCGAGGTCATAATGAATAAAGCATTTTTGCAATTTACCTTACGTTTCTTACTATCTGTAAGAATCCCCTCATCAAAAATCTGCAAAAGAATATTGAAAACTTCCCGATCTGCTTTTTCGATTTCATCGAAGAGGACAACAGAATACGGCCTTCGACGTAAAGCTTCGGAAAGGCTTCCGCCTTCTTCATAACCTACATAACCTGGAGGCGATCCGATCAACTTGGACACGGAATGCTTTTCCATATACTCAGTCATATCGAAGCGTACCATCGCTTCTTCTTTATTAAACAAAAGATCCGCGAGGGCTTTAGCAAGCTCTGTTTTTCCGACTCCTGTAGGGCCTAAAAATAGGAATACCCCCAAAGGCCGTTGAGGATCACTCAGCCCAACACGTGCAGCACGTATAGAATCGCTTACCGCAGCAATAGCAAACGGTTGACCTACAACACGTTCTTCCAATGATTCTTCTAAAACAAGAAGTTTTTCTGCTTCACCTTCTAACATTTTTTGCACAGGAATTCCTGTCCAATTTGCTACTACTTGAGCAATAAGACGCTCGTCTACCTCTTCTTGAAGCAAACGATTATCTCTTTGATTTAATGCTTCTTCATCATTACGGATTTCTTCTTCAAGAGCAGGAATCAAGCTGTAGCGTAACTCCGCAACGCGATTGTAATCGGCAATACGTTCTGCTTCTTCTTCAGAAAATTTCATATTTTCTAAAGAATTCTTTTTTTCTTTAAGACCGGAAATCAGTTTTTTTTCCTCATCCCAACGTAGTCGCAAGACTGAAAGTTCTTCTTTAAGCTGATCTATAGACTGTTGCATAGCTTCAGCCTCTTCTTGATAGGCGGGAGCTTTTTCGCGTTTTATAGCTTCTTGTTTAACAATCAATGCTGCGAGCTCGCGTTCTTTTTCATCGATAGGTAGAGGTAAACTACCAATTTGCATACGAATTAAACTGGCAGCTTCATCAATAAGATCGATCGCTTTATCAGGGAGAAAACGATCAGGAATGTATCTATAAGAAAGAAGAACGGCAGCATTTAATGCTCCCTCGGTAATACGTACGCCATGGAAAATTTCATACTTCTCACGAAGACCACGAAGAATAAACACAGCATCTTCTAAAGAAGGCTCTGTTACAAAAATAGGTTGGAAACGCCGTTCTAAAGCGGCATCTTTTTCAATATACTTTTGATATTCATTAAGAGTAGTCGCACCAATGCAATGCAAAGTTCCGCGTGCTAACGCCGGTTTTAATAAATTTGCAGCATCCATAGCTCCATCGGTAGCTCCAGCACCTACAAGAGTATGCACCTCATCAATAAATAAAATGCTTTCCCCATCAACGGATTCTACATCTTTAAGCACACTTTTTAAGCGTTCTTCAAATTCCCCGCGATATTTTGCTCCTGCGATTAACGCTCCCATATCTAAAACATAGAGCTGTTTACCTTTTAAACTTTCAGGAATATCGCCTTGAACTATGCGTAACGCCAAGCCTTCCGCTATGGCAGTTTTCCCAACTCCTGGTTCCCCTATGAGCATGGGGTTATTCTTAGTTCTTCGTGATAACACTTGAACTGTACGACGGATTTCTTCATCCCTACCAATTACAGGATCCAGCTTTCCTTCTTTCGCTAATGAAGTTAAGTTCTTACAATACTTTTCTAGGCCTCGGAGATTATTTTCCGCACTAGGAGAGTCCATACGATTGCCACGCCTTATATTAATAATGAGTTTCTTAAGATCGTCTAAGGATATTTTTACCGTGTTTTTCCAAGAAGCAAAAGGCTCCTTGTTGGATTTCCAAAAAGCTAATAATACATGATCTCCGGAAAGGTAAGTATCTCCGAGATCTTTTGCCTCATGTTTGGCATCTAAAAGTAGACTTTGCAGCCCTGGAGAAGGTTTCGGCATAGAGTCTCCTTCAACAACTGAAGGTTCTAACGATAGAGCCTTATCGACTGCAGAAATAAGCAATTTAGGATTGCTTTGAATTTCTTTAATAATTAAATAAAATAGTGACTCAGTATTTTCTAATAGACATTTAAGAAAATGATTTTCGCTTACGTAAGGATTTTTTTGTGATTTAGCGAGCTCAAAAGCCTTTTCTAGAGCTTCGCTTACTGCATCCGATATCTTATCCATAAAACAGCCCTAATACCCTTCTGAAACATTGTATTCATTACATAGATAAAACAAAAAATCTATCTATTTTCCAAAGCGACTTCTTGCTTCTGTAACAATTGTTTTTTCTTATCTTTTATTTTTTGCTGTTTTTTCCATTGCGAGTTGTATTGATATAATAATCCGTAATCTTTCACGGTACTAGCGATCTCCCGACAGTCACTCATTAGCCCATCGAGACGGGCTATACGCTCACCATCTAAGCAATCCGCTAATCTGTTAGCACTTTTGTGTATAGACTCTGTTGCTAACCGAGCCTGCTTGATTAATGAAGAGTCTCGCTCGTCATCAACCAAGGAAGATAATTTTTCATACATATGGGCAGTTTCTGTTTCGAGTTTCCCCAAGGCTTTGTCTGCCTTATCAACAAACTGTATCAATTTCTCAATAGGATCAATATTATTACCGTAGACTAAATCCTGAGAGTACAAACGATTGTTTTCATCTCTTATCTTTCCAGGAATAATATTCACTATAGATTCGCCTATAATTTTAGGAGAATACATAGCAAAAATATCATCTTTATAAAGAGCAATTCCCGAATCGATTTTCAAAACGAGTTCGTAGCAATACAATTGTCCGGAATCTCGGGAAATTCCCTTATCCATAATATTGTGTACAGAAGCTACAGAACCAATAATCTTACCTGCTAGACACACATTCATTCCTTTACTGACTCCACTAAGGTGAGTAAAGGCCACATGGATTTCCTGTTTTCCATCTCCACGACTTTTGGGAGTGAATAGCATGACAGAAAATAAACCTAGAATTCCTACACAAAGAAATACTCCAAAAAATATGGATTTACGATCTTCCTTAGACATTAGAGCCCTCCTTAATCAGCATTTCACCATGCTGATGACCGGCAAAGAATTGCCTAACCAAAGCATCGTTTGTTCTTATAAATTCTTCCTTTGTATAGATGCGGGGTATAGTTCCTTGATCATGGATAGCAATGCGATCTGCAAGCGCTAATGCTAATGTAATATCATGAGTGATGACTATACCTCCTATTCCTTGCTCTTTTCGCAATTGGAAGATTAAGTGTGTCATTTCCCGACTCGTCATAGGATCTAAACCTGCTGTAGGCTCGTCATAAAGGACAAGCTTGGGAGAATAGACTAAAGATCGAGCTAAGGCAACTCGCTTTACCATACCTCCTGATAATTTACTCGGCATAAAATCTGCAGCATAACTTAATCCTACATTAGACAAAGCTTGATCTACCTTAGCGTTAATCTCTCGTTGGGAAAATACCTTATGTCGTTCATTATAGGCATGAAGACCGAAAGCCACATTTTCTCTAACAGAGAGAAAATCAAAGAGAGCGCCTCCCTGAAACACCATACCAATAGTAAAATCTTTTAAACGCCCTTTATGAGTCAGTTCTTTAGCATAGCGCACTTCTCCAGAGTCGGGAACCTCTAACCCTATAATATGCCGAAGAAGCACGCTTTTCCCTGTGCCGGATTTTCCAAGGATTACCAACAACTCATCAGGAAATACCTGCAAAGAAATCCCCTGCAATACCGTATGGCCTTGACCTTCGGTATTGCAATAACTCTTATAAATGCGATCTACAGAAATCCAGGGCTCTACCACACCCCTCCCTAGTAACCTAGAACATGAAAGAATGCTGTAATCACACAATTAGCAAATAAAATAGAAATATATGAAGTCACAACTCCCGCAGTAGTTACCTTAGCAACATCTGTAATGCGGCAATGCTTCCCTAATCCCTGATAACAAGCTAAAGAGGTGATAATAAATCCGAATACTAAAGACTTCACAATGACCATCACAATATCGGATAGGAATACATTCCCAGAGACCATGTGCAAATATACCTGTGCTGACAATTGAAAAGCATAACGACAGAGTAAGTATCCACAAAAGATCCCTGACCAAACTGCAGCAATGACCAAAGCAGGCATAGCCATAATGCCTGCAATGATTCTTGGTAAAGCGAAGTATTCTAAGGGATTTACTCCTAAAGTTTCCATTGCGCTCACTTGTTCGGTCATGCGCATAGTTCCTAAGAAAGCAGAAATTGCTCCTCCTACTCTTCCAGAAAGGGCGAGAGCGGTAAGAACAGGACCTATTTCCACTAAAATACTTTTTACCACGAAAAATCCTATAGCGCAGGACAATCCATGTATTCCCAATTGATAATAGGACTGCAAAGCCAAAACGATTCCTGTTACAGCGCCAGTAAGCATCACGACTGGTAGAGAAGCTACGCCGATATCATAACCCTGAATACTTATAGAACGAAATAAGCTCTTCTTCCATGAGAAGCTTTTTATCACTGCACAAGTGAACCCCATCCATCTGCCTAATTCCAAAGGAAAAACACAAAGTATTTGGAAAATACGAGCGCGTTTTTTTGCCTCCATACTCCACATCCTCAAAATCTTGAGAAGCCCCTGTATTTTAAAGGCTATCGAATGTTTTCACTAAACTATCAATAAGCACATTTTGAGTATAGGCTAGATTTTCCTTACTGTGTACAGAAGAAAGAAAGCTCGCTTCCATGGAGGCTGGAGATAAATACACTCCCTGAGCAAAGACATGACGATAAAATACTCCGAACATGTGTTGATCACATTCCTGCACTTCACTGAGATTTTTTGGGGGTGTTTCTCTAAAGAAAAATGAAAACATCGAACCGGCTCGCACTAAAGATACGGGGAAACCTCGATTACGAATGACTTCTTCTATAGGAGCAAAGAAACTTTGTGCAAGGTTCTCTAATTTAGGGTAAAAATCTACTTCACGGCATAGCTCTATGGAAGCTTTTCCTACAGCCATAGCAATAGGATTCCCAGAAAGTGTTCCTGCTTGAAATACCTTTCCTAAAGGAAGTAAATGATCCATAATCCTCTGGTGTGCCAGGAATGCAGCTACCGGCATACCTCCTCCCAAGATTTTCCCATACACAGTAATATCAGAATCTACATCCATGATAGAGCGCACACCCCGAATTCCCATGCGAAATCCTGTCACCACTTCATCCATAATCGTTAGGGCTGAAAACCTGCGACTTGTAGCGATAACACCCTCAATAAATCCAGGCTGTGGGAGAATCACCCCCATATTGATAGCTATAGGTTCAAAAATGACACAGGCAACGCGTTCCCCCACCTGAAGCATAACTTCTTCGAAAATCTGCAAATCGTTGTAAGGCAAGATCAAA
Source organism: Chlamydophila parapsittaci (assembly GCF_006385615.1). NCBI lineage: Bacteria > Pseudomonadati > Chlamydiota > Chlamydiia > Chlamydiales > Chlamydiaceae > Chlamydia > Chlamydophila parapsittaci. The sequence goes on from NZ_CP041038.1 coordinate 176,131, forward strand.
TTCAGAGGCAAATAAGGATTTCCCGAAAAGTAGGTATCTACAATATGAGGAACCTGGTGTATAGTGCTCTCATCTATGGAGATACCGTTTAACAAAACATCGGAATGTCCATGATAGCATCCTAAAAATTTAATAATTATGGCACGCCCTGTAGTTGCACAAGCAAGACGCACAGCGGTCATTGTCGCTTCCGTACCAGATGAGACAAACCGCACCTTATTGTCCGTTAACTCTAAACAGGAAAATAAGGTAGCTGCTAGAGAAATCTCATTTTCTGAAGTGAGACCATAAGAGGTGCCTTTAGGTGCTGAATTACAAATAACATCTAAAATTTTTGGATGGCTATGACCGTGTATTAACGATCCCCAAGACCCGCAAAAATCAATAAATGTCTTACCAAAACTGTCTATGAAAATATCGCGGTAAGCACTAGAGACAATGGGAGGAACAATCCCCACAGGAATACACGCACGTATCGGAGAATTGACTCCTCCAGGAAAATAGCGACAAGCTTCTGCGTAAGTCATGGTTGACTCTTCAATAACTGACATATAACCCCCTAAGAAAGTCCGGGGTTATTTTGAAACATGACAACTTTAAAACCTAGGAAAAGACTGAGAGAACAGTAAATAAACAATATAAGCTAGTTTAACAACAGATTCTCAGGAACTGTAGACAGTGAAGCATACTTACCTCCCAAATCTTTAAGAATCATAGACCAAAGATTTTCAGGACAATCGGTAAATACATATTCATAACTTGCAGGAGCTAAAAACCAATTCCCATCTAGGAATTCTCTTTCCAATTGTCCTGCTTGCCAACCACTATAACCAAAACATAGGTTGATCATAGGTCCTGTCTCACTAGAAGCGATCTCTTGTAAAAAAGATAGATCCCCTCCTAAATATACAGAAGGGCAAATTTCCAAAGTTTGTTCGGGAATTTCTGAACAGGAATGCAAAAGCATCATCTGATTCGCTTGTAAGGGGCCTCCCATACAAAAACGGATGTTGTTATTGGATACTTTATCAACAGTAAAAATATCGTCAGCTATTTCTAAACCCAATGTCTTATTTAAAATGAGACCAAAAGAACCATTGAGGCTATGCTCACATAACAAAATTACACTACGAGCAAATACTCCCTGATCTGTGTCAGGAGAAGCTAATAATAACGAACCTTTCTCTAAAATAGCATAGGGAATTTTAGCCATAAGATACCATGGGATTTTCTTCTATTCTTCATAAGCTACAGCAGCATCAAACACCGACTGCACACAAAGAATAGGAACTTTATGTGTAAGCGCTAAAGGGATGCTATCGCTCGGACGAGCATCAATATCGGTGACATAGAGGAAATCCCCTTGTTTTTGCTCTAAAAACATACGCGTATAAAAAATGTTATCCTTGTAATCACTAATTACAACACGTAATACATGAATATCAAAACCTGAAAAAACAAAATTTAGTAAATCATGGGTCAATGGTCTTGACAAGGCAAAATGCGTAGGATCGGAATTTTGAAAAGCCTGCCCCATAGATACATGCCCATATATCGCAAATTTCTTTTCTTCGGTACCTAAGACTATTCCTGCATAATGACAAAAGCTGACTAACTTATAAAAGTTCAGTAAAACCAAAGGGGTATCTTGGAGCAGCTCTTTTTCTATACTCATACTCTACCGGTGTTCTTTTTACCAATCTGACCGTTGGCATAACCAAACCATACCTCAACGTTCGCTATAACAAACCCGACTTCAATAATACCATGAATTTGTAGCAGCTTCAGCAGGTCTTCCTCGGGATGAGGATATACATTTGGAGTATGAATATCGTAAATATAATTTCCGTTATTGGTGATAAAAAATCCTCCATGAGGATGTTTTCTTAACTTCCCTAGATACCCCAAACTTTCCAAAGTAGCAATAATAGAAGATCTACCAAAAGGGCTAATTTCTATAGGAAGACCAAATTTCCCTAACACCTGAACATGTTTACTTTCATCTGCAAGTATCAACCGTCGACGACTGGATTGTAATAAGATCTTCTCACGAAAGAGCGCTCCACCTCCACCTTTAATCATACGCAATTGAGGATCGATTTCATCAGCACCGTCAACAGCAAGATCTATTTCCGTAAACTCTTCGTCATTAACTAAAGGAATGCCTAAACTCATGGCTAGAGAATACGACTCTTTTGAAGAAGCAACAGCATGAATATCTAAATTTTCTTGCTTATGCTTGTTAGCAACAGCTTTGATAAATTCTCTAGATGTCGAGCCACTCCCTAACCCCAACAGCATGCCTGGCTCCACCAAGTTTGCTGCTTCAAAAGCTAACCGTTTTTTTACTTCTAAATAGGGATCTTCTTTCACAACACCTCTATTTGTTTTACCTTTCTCTATCCTTTAGCTAGAAAATATCTGCATTTTCACACAAAAACTCACAGCCTAAATCATACTAATATAATTGTCTTTGTGAGGTCAAATGAGGATGTTCTCTAACAGAAAGATCCAAGATACGGATAGTTCTCCCTGTAATCTAAACATCATAAAATCCCACTGCGTTGTCTCCATTCTCCCCAAGTTTTATAAGCAAGTCTAGGAAGAAAATCCTTACCATCACGATCTGTAGTTTATCTAAAACATGATTCCCCATCTGTTTTTCTGAAAATGTATTTTGGTGGTCACTAAGATTCTAAAATAAGGATTTAACCTTTATATTTAACGGATAAGTCTCTAAACCTAAATCCAGATAACACAATCACTGTTCCCTATAGATATGAGATAAAGAGTGTGTTGCTCATACTTTATCTACTATGGCTATACAGCGGCATGTCTTTCTTAGACACTATGGGAAGCTTAGCGTATCGCCAATTCTCACTTGCGATAGTCCTGCATACTTGTAGAAGAAAATAACTCCAAATATTTTACACGAAAAATACCTCAAAATGCCATCTGCTTAGTGATGAAACCATGGAGTTTTGAAGAATCTGTAAGAAGATCGATGAGAGCTCTATAGGCTGAAATCGCAAAAAAATAAATTACACCAACCGATTAGAGAGATAGTAACTTTAGAGCCGTTTTCCTTATGCAAATAATACAAAAACGCCCTTGTATATTTATCAAAGATTCACTGGCACAATCTCCAGCACATATTCTTATGTTCAATAATACGTTGTTTTCTTTGTGCGAGAATGAATGCGAATTTATAGAGAATCCTATTCTGAATAAATCCACTTTAAAAATCTGTCTCCTGTATCTTTATTTAGCATATAGTAATTGAGATGCTCTCGTGAAAGGTTACGTTGTTGTAACATATGCCTACTACGTTTGTTAAAGAATTGCAGCGCTCCTTTATGGAGACCATACATACGCTGATCATCTCGATAATAGTAATTCATCCACTCAGTCAAAGTAAGCAATGCAATTTTAGGATCGAAATTTTCGATGTTCTCCTCATCAATGTAGCGACAAACAACAAGCATTAACTCCATAAGCACACCACTAACTCGTGACTTATCGAATGTGTGAAGAAAAAGTGATAAATCACAATCTACATCTTTAAATAACTGCAATTGTTCCCAAGACACTCCGTGTTTACAAAATGCTAACAACCATGCCGCAGGAGCTTGATTCAGACATGCCAATAACGACGTAAAATTCTCATCTTCAGTCATTCCCTCTAATGAATGGTTCATCCTCAAACGTATCGCGTTAACAAGATCTTGAATGCTATTCCAAGTAGAGTGTCTTGCATGTTCTAATAACGTTATGTATTCCTCCTGAGAAACAATGTGAGCTAATAACCAAACACAAGGGTGGAAAGCGGTTAGGTTCACATCGGACAACCCCACACGATTCACCCAATAGATCTCAGGCTCCATGTGTTCTGCTTCAGGCAGTTCTCTAGGACCAAGCTGGATAAACTTATTTATGAAATATAAAGGACAATTCCTTAATAATAGAGTTTCTAAATCAGGAATCTGCACCCCATGACAAGCAATGTGTAAACGCTCAAAATCACCAGCTGTCACCCTCCCCTTACACTCCTCAGGTAGTAGATCAAAATTCCCCGAAGACATACACAAGAGAAGAGCTCGTAATTCTTTAAGATTAAGCGCATGATCAAAAACTAAATCACAAATAACCCGAGGATAGTTTTTCTCTAATACGCGGCGAAATCCTGAAGGAAGAGGATGGTGTAACTCATGCAAAAAACGACGCAATGCCAAAACAGATGTTATGCCGACAATACACAAAGATAAGACGAGGCCGAATATAATCAAGGGGTGAGAAAATCCGTAGGCAAGTAAAAACACGAAAACGCCACTAAAGACAGAATATACTATACTCGTAATAGCCGCAGCATGGTGAGATAACTTATCTAACGGGCAATGCTATTTACTTCTCAAACTCAGAGAAATCCAAGCACTCCGAAGACGCCCATCTAGGGAGATACTATCGCCACTCATAACATGTCCTAGATTATATTTTTGAAAAACAGAGCAGAGCCCAAAAGCTTTTAATTATATTCAAAATTAAAAACAATAAAAAAACCGGTCCCCTCTAAATCTATTGTTCGATAGAACTAAAAATGAATAATGCAAGAAAATTAGAAGAAAATATTATTAAGATATAGAAATACAACCCAAGTTAAAAAGATGCTAATTCAGCGTCCTTTCTCCTGTCGTGCGATTTAAGGAATAAATAGGAATATGAGAGAGACTGCGCCTCTCTACAAGTTCTCGACTACTACTCTTATTGAAGAATGCTAGGGTCTGATCATAAAAATGCCATGTAGGGCTTTCTTTGTTCTCCTCATAATGGTGAATCCACTCGTCCCAAGTGAGTAGAGCCAATGAAGAATCAAACTCAGAGCCTTCTTGATGCATATAGGGGTATGTAACAGGCATGAGGCGTGCCAAATTCATGCCTCCATTTGCCTCATTGAATAAAGAAAGGAAGACCATATCTCTACATTCTACCTCTTTAAGTAACTGTAATTGCTCCCAAGAAACACCATGTTTACATAAGAACAGTAACCAATCCCATTGGTAGGTATTTAAACAACAGGACACCCAACTATGATCGACATGAAAACTATCAACAAACACATGTGGAAGAACAGCGATAAGTCGAGAACGAATGCCTTCAACTATAGGCTGCGCTTCATTCCAAGTATTATTATGAGCATGATTTAATAAACTTTGGTATTCAGATTCAGAAACTACTCGAGAAAAAAGCCAAGGATAATGATGAAAAGCCGTATCTAAGCAACTAGATAATCCTGTGCGACATACCCAATACACTTCAGGTTCCATACCCTCTGCATTAGGAAGCTCTCTAGAACCCAAATCTATAAACTTACCCATAAAAAAGTACAAAGGACAACTCTTTAATAAGAGCTTCTCTAAATCAGGAAGATCTATTCCCTGACAAGCTGCTTGTAAACGCTTAAGACCAAACTTCTCTACCTTTTCTTGACACTTCTGTGAAGGGAAAACAAAATTTCCAGAAGATAGTCCCGAGATCACTGCACGCAACTCTTGCAGAGACAACTTTCCCTGAACCACGAAATCATAAATAACCGAAGGGAATTCACGTTGAATTATAGAAGCAAAACCTTGCGGAATAGAAGGTTTCAACTTTAACTTATCCCCACGATAAATCAATAACCCACAAGAGACACCCAAAAGAATGATAGAGATGACCAAACCCAGGATAATTAACGGTTGAGTTAACCCACAAATCATCAAAGTTGCGAAAGTAGTAATTAAAGCAAGAAAAACACTATTCGCTATAGCAAAAGCATGTTTACGTAAACTATCCGCAATACACGTCTGCGCCTTACGTTCTTTGATTACTAATATCGAAGCAGCATTAGATCCTAAATGAGAAGGTGACTGTAAAGGATGCACGCTATACTACCCAATGAATGAAATAAATCTGAGGAAATATACGCATTTTTAGAAACAAAAAACAATGGATAAATCTCAGAATTTTCCGGTTAGAATAACGGAAATCTAACTCTGAAAATACAGTTGAATGACTCTTAACTACATAGCCATTTAAGATAAACTACAGTAGGGAATACTACGGAATTATAAAAATACATTGTTTTACAAAACAGTCGTCTCAGAGTGAGAAAATTGATAATTTCTCCTCAGCTAAAGTCTTGTTGTCCAGCCTCTGACTCGATGTTTGCATAGCAAGTTGAGGGGTACGTTCCTAAAATTCTTTTAGTGCATTGTAAATACACTAATGTGTTCTCGTTCTAGCTCCTGTATTCATGTCATAATCATAATAAGGTTGTCCGGAAAGCATAGTATGATCCACTGAGACTTCTGGTAAAGGCTCTCCCCCATCCCGTCTACGATTTAACAACTGGATTGTGGATTCATGGGTTCTCCATCTCAAACTTCTACTAGAGCTATCTTGATAGTCTTCTATCCATTCATCCCATGTAAATAGGGTAACATGAGGATCAAAGCTTGTTTCCACTGCTTGGGTATAAGGGAAAGTAGACATCATATTTCTACATAGATGTCCCCCTCGACTTTGCAATTCAATTTCGCAAAGAAAATCGATAGAACGACTATCTAATTTCGTAAATAACTGTAACTGCTCCCAACTCACTCCGTGTTTACATAAGTAAAGGAAAGAGTTAGGTTTATTTACTTCCGATTTTAAATCAAAGACTCTCAATGAGAAACTTGGTTGATATGTGCTACTTATACTATCGATTATACGACGTTGCAGTGTAACAATGATATCCTGCACTTGCGACCACGTTTCATTCTCAGCATGTTCAAGAAGCGTGAGGTATTCTTCTCTAGATACTGTGCGCGATAAAATCCAAATGAAAGGCGTGAAGATTGTATCAGAAGTATGAGCAAATCCCCTACGGCTTGTCCAATAAACTTCAGGAGATAATCGATGAGATTCAGGAAGTGTCCTATCTCCCAAGGCAATCAATCTATTGATAAAGTAAAAAGGACATTCTTTTAATAAAACATCATCCAGAGGACGTAATCCAGTACCAAGAGATTCGCTTTGTAGCTGGGAAAAGGAAAAATTCTGCAATTTTGTTTTTAGGCTATTAGGGTAACTTTCAATAGAGTTTCCTTGATTGACTCCTTCTATAAGAAGGCGGAGTTCTTGAATTGTCAGATTCTCCTGAATACACAATTGATGAATCATTCCAGGGTAATTTCTACCAATTGCGCTGTGAAAGCTAGCTGGAATTAGGGTTTCTTCTCCTACATAACCCTCAGCATCAAGGGTAGTTTCTGTATCTACTGTCAATGAATTGTCAAACAACAAACCTAAATTATAGTCTGCTGTATCTGTTTCTTCTCTAATCAAGGTCTCATCAACACTAGAAGAAGATAGTTGAAAGGCAGTATCTAAAATAGACGTTGACTCCCCATCCATAGACTCCTCTCCAGCAGTATGAAAATCCGACGCAACCTCGGAAACACTAGCTAAAGACTCTTCATCAACTTTATCTACAGCTAAAGGCAACTCCTCTTCCAATACGTCTCCAACAACATGAGAATCTCCTATCAAATTGGTCTCAGAAATTAAGCCTGTTACACTTCTTTGATTGGAGCCACCAACCCCATCCATTTCTGAATCAACGATATGCGCTACGACAACATGAGAGTTCCTAAAACAACAGAGATTAATTACTAAGAGAACTCCACAAAGGACTAAAGAAATCACTAAACCTAAAATCACTATAAGTTCAGAAGCTCCACTAACAATAAAAGCAGCGCAAACAAGAGCAAGAATCGCAAAGCAAATGTTAGTGATCGCTAAAGCACACCGATATAAACGCCGTGAATTACAAGTATGTGAACTATCATCAACTAAAGATGATTGAGAATAACAACAAAAAGTACTAAAACAGGTCATTCGTCTCCCTTATAGAATTAACTATCGAGAATAATTTTCTCTTGAGTACAGGGAGGACAACAGATTAAATAATAAGCCCTGACGCATTGGCAGAAGCAGTCTATGGATAATTAATTAATTAGTAAATCTCTATTTTTTTAATTAAACCATTACTTCTCTTCATCTCATAACGTAAATCCTTAATAACAAAAGCATTAAAAATACAGACACAAGAATAATCATAGATTGAAAAATCTAAGAACTCCAATCACACTACACTGTATTTTAAACTCTAGACCAAAGCACTTAGTAAAGATTGTCAGGAATTTTCATTTGTGAATTAATAATAAAAACGAATTCTCCTAACTATTGTTATCCTACATGAAAGTTGCTGATCTCCTAGTCTACTTAAACGACCTACTCTCTCCGGAATCATTTCCTGATTACTGTCCTAACGGACTGCAAGTAGGCAGCCCAGGTTCTGATATTCAAAAGATAGCAGTTGGAGTAACTGCAGATTTGCCCGCTATACGGGCTGCTATTGAAATAGAAGCTAATGTCTTGATTGTACATCACGGCTTATTCTGGAAAGGCATGCCCTATCCCATCACAGGCATGCTCTATGATCGAATACAATACTTGATCAAACATGACATACAATTACTCGCCTATCACCTACCCCTGGATGCTCATCCCCTTATCGGGAATAACTGGAAGGTAGCTCATGATTTGCAATGGACCAATCTTCAACCTTTCGGAAGCTTTCTTCCCCATCTTGGAGTTCAAGGCTCCTTCTCTCCTACGCCCATAAAACTATTTATAGAAAACTTGTCCGCCTACTACCAATCTCCAATAAAAGCTCAAGCGCTTGGTGGGAAAGAAATCATTTCTTCTGCAGCACTGATTTCTGGAGGAGCATATAAAGAGCTATCTCAAGCTATTCTTTGCAACGTAGATTGCTTTATCACGGGAAATTTTGATGAACCCGCATGGTCTACGGCTATGGAAAATCATTTGCACTTTCTAGCTTTTGGACATACCGCAACAGAAAAAGTAGGACCAAAAGCTCTTGCTCATTACTTACAAACACACTTACAAATTCCCTCAACATTTATTGATACCGACAATCCATTTTAATCTACGGCAATGTGTGTGATCGTTCTTGGCTTTTTCTTAGAACTTAATTTATAGTAAGTTCTTTTTACTATTTCAAAAATCTATAGACCGTCATGACCATAGAATTAAACAAGCCACACGTTCGTCCAAGAAGTGAAATTTCCCCTCAAGATTGTTGGGATATCAGTCCCTTATATCTAAATAGAGAAGCATGGAAAACAGACCTGGATTCTTTCGGATTAAAAACAGACGGCTCACCTACATGGCCTGCTCTTCAAGCATCGCAATACCAACTTGAAAATTCAGAGTCTCTACTATCCTTATTAACTACACTCTTCTCTATTGAGAGAAAGTTGGACAAACTCTATGTTTACGCCCATCTCGTTCATGATCAGGACATTACAAACCAAGAGGGTATCGCAGATCTTAAATCTATCACACATCTCTGCACCTTATTTGCCGAAGAAGCCTCTTGGGTACAACCTGCTTTAACCAGCTTATCTGAATCTCTAATTGCTCAGCACTTATCGGCCCCTTGTTTAGCTCCCTATAGATTCTATTTAGAGAAAATCTTTAGACTATCTATACACACAGGCACTCCTGGAGAAGAAAAAATTCTTGCTTCTGCCTTTACTCCTCTTGAAGTAGCAAGTAAGGCATTTTCTTCTTTAAGTGACTCGGAAATTCCCTTTGGACACGCTACAGACTCAGAAGGTAACTCCCACCCTCTTTCTCACGCACTTGCTTCATTGTATATGCAATCCACAGATCGGGAATTACGAAAAACAGCCTACCTAGCACAATGTGAAAGATACCACAGTTACCGACATACTTTTGCAGACTTACTTAATGGAAAAATCCAAGCACATATATTTTACGCAAAAAATAAAAGGTATAACTCATGCTTAGAAGCTGCGTTGTACCACAATAATATCCCGACAACCGTGTACACGAACCTTATGGATATCGTGAAGAAAAATTCTTCGCTGATCACGAAGTACTTTTCCATTAAACAACAATGCTTAAATCTAAAAGATTTCCATTTTTATGATGTTTATGCTCCCCTAAGTCAGTCTGAAGAGAAAAAATATGCGTTCCAAGAAGCTGTAGATCTTATCTACACTAGCCTTTTTCCTCTAGGAACTGAATACACGGATATCTTAAAACAGGGGTTAACAACTCAAGGCTGGGTAGATAAATACGAAAATCTTAATAAACGCTCTGGAGCCTATTCTTCAGGATGTTACGATAGCCATCCTTATATCCTCCTAAACTATACGGGAACCCTTTATGATGTATCTGTAATTGCCCACGAAGGGGGGCACAGTATGCACTCGTATTTTAGTAGGAAACATCAACCTTTCCATGACGCTCAATATCCTATTTTCCTTGCGGAAATTGCTTCTACCTTAAATGAAATGCTTCTTATGGATTCCATGCTTAAGGACAGCAACTCAAAAGAAGAGAAAATCACCATTCTGACAAGATGTTTGGATACCATCTTCTCTACACTATTCCGTCAGGTATTATTCGCCTCTTTTGAATACGACATTCATCACGCAGCAGAACAAGGGATTCCTCTGACTGAAGAATACCTATCCTCAACTTACAAGAATTTACAAAATGAGTTTTACGGAGAAATTATCACATCTGATGTCCTCTCTCACATAGAATGGGCAAGAATTCCTCATTTCTACTACAATTTCTACGTATATCAATATGCAACGGGGATTATAGCCGCCCTGTGCTTTTTAGAAAAAATTCTTAACAACGAAGATAACGCTCTGAACTCGTATCTGAACTTTTTAAAAAGTGGTGGATCGGATTTCCCCTTAGAAATCTTAAAGAAATCAGGATTAGACATGGGCACAATTGACCCAATCCAAAAGGCTTTTTGTTTTATCGAGAGAAAAATTCAAGAGCTATCATCTTTAATTTGAAACAACTAAAAAAATGGCGCTTGATATTATTAAGTGCTAAAATCATTGCCAAAAACATGGGGCTTTGTTATCGTTTTCGAGAAACGGCAAAGTCTCTTAGAATATGAAACACAAGGAGCTTACAATATGTCAGATCAAGCAACGACCTTTAGGATTAAGCCCCTGGGCGATAGAATTTTAGTGAAAAGAGAAGAAGAAGATTCTACATCGCGCGGCGGCATCATTTTACCTGATACAGCAAAGAAAAAACAAGACCGAGCACAAGTGCTAGCCTTAGGAACAGGGAAGCGTGATAAAGACGGTCAAGTCCTACCTTTTGAAGTTAAAGTAGGCGACACTGTTTTAATAGATAAATACGCGGGACAAGAACTTACCATGGATGGTGAGGAGTACGTCATTGTTCAAGAAAGCGAAGTTATGGCAGTTCTCAATTAAGACTGATAATTATTTATAGATTGCAAAAAGTTAAGGAGCACAAAAAACAATGGCAGCAAAAAATATTAAATATAACGAAGACGCCAGAAAAAAAATCCATAAGGGAGTTAAAACTCTTGCAGAAGCTGTAAAGGTAACCTTAGGTCCTAAAGGACGCCATGTGGTTATCGATAAAAGCTTTGGTTCTCCTCAAGTTACAAAAGACGGTGTAACTGTCGCCAAAGAAATTGAGCTCGAAGACAAACACGAGAACATGGGAGCTCAAATGGTTAAAGAAGTCGCTAGCAAAACTGCAGATAAAGCTGGTGACGGAACTACAACAGCTACTGTTCTTGCTGAAGCTATCTACAGTGAAGGATTGAGAAATGTGACTGCAGGCGCCAATCCTATGGACCTCAAGAGAGGAATTGATAAAGCTGTAAAAGTCGTTGTAGATCAAATCAAAAAAATTAGCAAACCTGTACAACATCATAAAGAAATAGCTCAAGTAGCCACCATTTCTGCTAACAACGATTCTGAAATTGGTAATCTCATCGCCGAAGCCATGGAAAAAGTTGGAAAAAATGGCTCCATTACTGTTGAGGAAGCTAAAGGTTTCGAAACTGTTCTCGATGTTGTTGAAGGTATGAATTTCAACCGAGGATACCTTTCTAGCTACTTCTCTACAAATCCTGAGACACAAGAATGTGTGTTAGAAGAAGCTCTTGTGCTTATCTACGACAAAAAAATTTCCGGAATTAAAGATTTCCTTCCAGTTTTACAACAGGTAGCAGAATCCGGACGTCCCCTATTAATTATTGCTGAAGATATCGAAGGCGAAGCTCTAGCTACTTTAGTAGTCAACAGACTACGTGCAGGATTCAGAGTCTGCGCAGTTAAAGCTCCTGGATTTGGTGATAGAAGAAAAGCTATGTTAGAAGACATTGCTATCTTAACCGGTGGCCAACTTATCAGCGAAGAGCTTGGTATGAAGCTTGAAAACACCACTTTATCCATGCTAGGAAAAGCTAAGAAAGTCATCGTTTCTAAAGAAGACACAACAATTGTTGAAGGTCTCGGAAACAAAGAAGATATCGAAGCTCGATGCGAAAATATCAAAAAACAAATCGAAGACAGCACTTCTGACTACGATAAAGAAAAACTCCAAGAACGTTTAGCAAAACTTTCTGGAGGCGTAGCTGTAATCCGTGTAGGAGCTGCTACAGAAATTGAAATGAAAGAGAAAAAAGACCGAGTAGATGACGCTCAACATGCAACTCTTGCTGCAGTTGAAGAAGGAATCTTGCCTGGTGGTGGTACAGCTTTAGTTCGTTGTATCCCTACTTTAGAAGCTTTCATTCCTGTTCTTACAAATGAAGATGAACAAATCGGAGCACGTATTGTTCTTAAAGCATTATCCGCTCCTTTAAAACAAATCGCAGCAAATGCTGGTAAAGAAGGTGCTATCATCTGCCAACAAGTGCTCTCTCGCTCTTCTAACGAAGGCTACGATGCTTTACGCGATGCTTACACCGATATGATTGAAGCAGGAATTCTCGACCCAACTAAAGTCACACGTTGTGCTTTAGAAAGCGCAGCTTCTGTAGCTGGCCTTCTATTAACAACAGAAGCTTTAATTGCTGATATTCCTGAAGAGAAATCCTCTTCTGTTCCAGCAATGCCAGGCGCAGGAATGGATTATTAATCCCCTATGTAGAGAACTTCTTCTCTATTCTTACAAGGTCTCCCTTCATCTATCTCAAGAAGAAGGGGGACCTTTTTCATTTTGTAATATTTCTTTCTTCATCTATGTTAGAAACTAAGATAAACACAATCTCATCTGCATGCTTAAACTTCTAAAAAATTTATTTTTGTTAGCATTCTGCATTGCTGCCTACTTTTGGATTCGTAAAGAAAGCATTGTCGAGCACTGGTTATCTGCAAAATTACATACTCAAGTCACCGTAGGAAGAGTCTCCCCGAGAACTTCAGGAATGAAAATCCGTTACGTATGTATTCATAACCCCATGCCATCGGAACGTTTCCCCTATGCCATGGAAATCGAATACGTCAACCTGCGCTTCTCTCTGATTTCTATGCTTTTGTCGAAAAAAATAGAAATCTCAGATCTTCTAATCCACGGAGCAAACTTCACTATACTTCCATATGATAGCCCATCTTCAAAAACAAACTGGTCGTTGTTATGGAAAAACTTCACTCCAGAAGCTCAAGAAAATCGCGCTCTATCTTCGTCATACTCCTTCTCATCAAGATTTGATGATATTCCTGTGCTGATCAAACGCTGTTTGTTCGTAAATACCCGCATTCATGGCATAAAATCAAACAACAAAGATATCCCCTATCTTGCTGTGCCCTCCATGGAATTCCATAGCAACATAAGCAAACATCACTCTCTTCCTAACCTAGCTACAGCACTCACCTCCATTCTGTATCTAGCAGTGGAGGAAACTCTCTACCACGTAAATATCCCCGGTGATATTGTCAAAACTCTATCTAAGCAATCACATAACTACTTCAGCTCTGCCTACCCCATCTTCACACCAAAAGAAGAATGCGAAACTACAACAACGTCAAAAAAATCCACTGATGAAATCGTCGAGTTTGTCAGAGAACTCTTCTTTCATTAAAAAACAATAAACCTCTTAGCCTTTTTCCATTACTTCCAGCTGTTCGAATTTACCTCACTCCAACTCAGAAACATATTTATACAGAAAACCTATTGACTTTTTTGCTATTTCACTTAGAATTATTTTCTTTTAGTGTTCCGGAGTAGCTCAGCGGTAGAGCAGTGGACTGTTAATCCATTGGTCGTTGGTTCGAACCCATCCTCCGGAGTTTTTTCTTCATTAAGGTTCGCATGACATAGAGAGGAAGTAAGGTCTGTGGGCTTTAGTATTCCCCAAGAAAGGATTTCTGAAAATGAGGCTCAAGGAAGTTGTCTTCTTTCTGGTAGGCTTCCTATCTCTTCCTCCGCCTTGGGTATTCTTGTCAGCATAACTGCAATTTTTGCTACGGCGGCAGTTACCTCCCTAAGCTTAACTTGTTCTCCGCAAATCCTTGTAATCGTAACAGCATTAGTCTCCGCTGTCCTTGCTATCCTATGCTTCGTGCAAATTGTTTTTCACATTCATGGTAAGAAAACATCCACTCTAAAACTGACAAACGATGAGTCACAACCCCAGGCTACCCAGTTACCCGAAATCTCTACAGCTCCTCAACTCGCAAACGCAGTATTTGATGAATTACAACAAAGGCTGTCTAGAGAATCAGATTTAGAGACTATAGAATACATCACACATGTTAAAGCTAATGAGTTCATTACAGATAAAGATGAGTGGCGGCGTGTTTTCTTAAAGAATCCTCTATTTTTACTACAAAGCGCCCTCTCTTCATGGAAAGTTGTCGACAAGCAAAACGAATATGTTGTCCTCTCTAAAGATTATATAGGATTTCGTCTTGTCCTTGCGGAATATGATTTTGAGGAACTTGAATCAGAGGCTTTCATTGCCCAACAACCACAACGCTGTTACATACATCAAGTTTGTCAAACCGATTTACCCGAAGAAATTCACAACAATCGCGTCATAAGAACACAGCTGCAAGATTTAACTTATGTACTTCCTATTGTTCCTAATTTCGTCACAGCCCGTGAAAGCACCAATCCGAATAGCACAAAAGATGCTGATTCAGTTCTCTATGAAATTTTTAAAACTTTCTTCATAAACTACTATGTAGCTTTAAATAGCTCTGTTACTCACAACAAAATAATCACACTACAGTTATTACACTCCGGCTATCCTGACCCCAGAGCCCGTCTGCTGGAAACTCTTGCTTTACTCTGCGCCATTGAACAAATGCGTTATACACAAACTCCCCAAACACACGCTGTTCAGCGAACCAGAACAGTAGAGACTCCTCCTCCCCAAACCTCAGAACACAAACAGAGCTCTACATATTTTACTTATGGATCTAGAGAAGCTTCTATACATACACCTACAGCAGATAAGTATGCATCTCCCTATGGTCAATTGCGATCTTTCCAACCTCAATCTCATCTGCAAACGGTATTGAATACACGAGATTCACACGCAACTGCTCCTGAAAATACAAGAAGCATTCCCACCCCCAATTTTGATGAAGTGCAAACCTTCTTAGTTAATCAAAGTGGAGAACGCGACATACCTTTAGATCCCAATCAGACTTCTGTCTATATTCTATCTCCAGAAGATTATTGGAAAATATTTGTAACAAAAGACACGACATCATTCCCAAGAGAATCATCTCCATTTGGTCTCCTTTCTCATTCTCAAGGAAGCCAAGAAAACTCCATGTTCAATCTGAATCTGGGGCGCTTCATGGAAACACAATTTATGATCGTAGCCAACCTAACGCAGGCTGAAATTCATAATCTCAGCAGCCTCTGTAAGGAAACAAATCCTAGACAATCTCAGAACAATACAGATGAATAACTTTGAGTCACGCTGTGGCTAATGTGGAATGATGAAGTAGGCGTGACAAAAGAGAGGCTCGGTACTGATGCAAAACTGACGTATCTGCTGATAAAAGCTCGCGCGCCTTTACCACATTCTCCTCCGGCATTTGACAGTGCTCAGGAAGATACTCTATATGCAATCCAGAAAGGATAACCAAACCTTTTTCTAAACGTCGGGAAATAATCGCGGCAGGTTGGTTGGGGAGATCTTCATAACGTGCTTCCACGCAAATTTCTTGGTACGTATCCGCATGTTCAAAATAGGGGCCACCATTAAATAAAGCCCACCCAGGCATAGGAAAATTCGAGAAAAGTAAGGGGGCGGCACGAACACCTACGGGACTGGTATAAGAAAACACTTGATTATACGCCGGGCCTACAGCTCTACCGGGGAAAAAACCCAATCCTCTATCCGCTTGATAAAGAGAGGCGTCTGGCTCACGAAAACTCAATCTCTTACACGCAAAGTAGGCTCCTGCACAAATCCCTAAATAACTGCCCCCCTCACGAATATAATTATCAATTCTTGCTGTTCCTAAACCATGAAGGATCTTATGATAAGGACGATCTGCACCCCCAGGGATAACTAATAACCTCGCAGAGAGCTCCCATAAAGGATCATAAAGAAGAAATCTCCCATTTACACGACAAATTTCTAGGTTTTCCTCAGTAGGGAGGCTATTTCTTAACCAACGCATCAGATGACGCAAATAATAGGGGGAGACGCCCTCATCAGAGTAAACGAGTATTTTTGTTCTCATAAAAAATAAACTAAGGATTAGTACTTGGAATAGAATCACTCAAATATTATAAAGTGTTTAATCCATTAAAATGTTATTTCTGGTAAAATATTTATTTTATTGCCTATAAAACTACGTTATTTTTGCAAAGACACCTATGTTTGTTAATAATTCTCAAACAAAACAATCACGTAATTTTGCTCTAGGACTATTCCACAGCCTTTTGGCGTGCCTTTACTGGGGAATTGTGTTCGTCATTCCTAATTTGTTAGAATCTTTTCAAGAATTAGATATTGTCTTAACCCGTTATACCATTTTTGGGCTTTTTTCTCTGTTACCCGTTCTGTGGAAGCGACAAAATATCTTTAAAAATACCACTTTGAATATTTGGGGGCAAAGCTTCCTCTGGGCTTTCCTTGTCAATGTAGTGTACTATTTTGGTATAGCCCTAGCTATCCGTTATGTAGGAGCCGCAATAACCATTATTATCGCTGGATTAGCACCCATAGCCGTTCTCTTCCACTCAAATATAAAGAAAAAAGAGCTTTCCTACCCCCTACTTTCTGCCATTAGTTGTGTGATATTCTTAGGAGTCGTGCTCACCAACCTCTCAGAGTTTCATGCTACGACAGCTACAAACCCCCCACAGTATTTCCTAGGCCTTGCCTGTGTCATCATCTCCACAGGAATCTGGGTTGCCTACATTATTTGCAATTATGACTTTTTGCTAAAAAATCCTAACATTTCCCCAGAATTATGGTGCACCATGTTGGGAGTATCTTCATTGGCTATCTGCCTGCCTTTGATTGTCATTTTGGATTGTCTGAACATTACACACGTAGCTCATAATTTCCTTACACATACCCCCGTATCGGAACGATTGCTCTTTATCCTTCTATGTTCAGCCATGGGGATATTGTCCTCATCTCGAGCCATTCTCTCATGGAATAAGGCAAGCCTGCATCTATCCCCCGCTCTTTTAGGAGCCATATTGATCTTCGAACCCATATTTGGTTTAACTTTATCCTATCTTTACGAAAGGAGCCTTCCCTCCCTACAGGAAGGGATCGGGATTTTCCTTATGCTAGGAGGAAGCTTAGTCTGTTTGATTCTGTTCGGGAAAAAAACAAGTCAAAAAGAAGCAGAAAACAACAAAGCTCTTCCCTTTGTTGATTAACCAAGTTGTATACTCATGGTGCGTAATATATTTTCTTATGATAACAATCTTTTACAGCAAGAAGTCTTTTCTGCTTCTAAAAGTAAAAGCAAATCTTCAAAAATACTCATCGAATAAAAAATTTATCTTCAGCTAAACTCACCTTACTATCTTAATCAATAAAACTTGATGAAGATTAAATCACAACCTCGCGTTTGAAAGTGTAAAACAAAAAACTTCACCATCTGGATTCTGGGTGAAGAAGAAACTGTATAAGTGTTCTTATGGACACATTGGAAATACTAGTGTATAGGTGTCTTTTGTTGTTACGCTTAAATGCCAGAGAGTTTTCGCATCTCCTATAGATAAAAATATTGGAGAAGGGTAACTAGCGTTCCCCAGGAGGCAAGCACCTTGAAAAAAGTTACACCCCCAGATTCCAGAAAATATAAGCGTGGGAATATGTCAGTTCATTCTCCTGGGACACCCACCCCTCGAAATTAGATTTAAGAATTCTATGGAGAAAATTTCCGGAAAATTAGAAAGCGTGCTTTTTGAAGATCATGATTCAAAGGAAACTGCTGCACGTATGAGAATACCCTATAAGGGTACCATGATCGTTATCAAAGGACAATTCCCCGATTCTTTTTTACAGCTCGGTATGCAACTACATGTATACGGAAAGTGGTCAGAAAATCCCAACCTAGGGAAGTACTTCCAAGTCTATAGTTGTGATTCTCAAGAAATGCGGGATAATCGCGGGATAATCAACTACCTTACCTCTAAACTTATCAAAGGCATTGGGCCAAAAATCACAGAAAAAATCATCGAGAAATTCCGAAATGACACCGCAGATATCCTCGATAATCAACCCGAAAGATTAATAGAAATCCCCGGGATTAGCCAAACACGCTGTGATAGTCTCTGTGAACAACTCCGCGAGCAAAAAAATCTTAGGACTACTCTACTCTTCCTACAACAGTACAACATTGCGATTCATTACGGTGTAAAAATCTATAAGAAGTATAAAGAGAACTCTATAGAAAAAATATGTGAAGATCCTTTTCTTCTTGCTAGAGAAATGGAGGGCATCGGATTTAAAACTGCTGATCTTATAGCAACACGTCTTGGCGTGCCTTTAAACTCACAAAGCCGATTATGTGCCGGAATACAATATTCCCTAGAAGAACTCCAAGAAGACGGTCATACTTGCTACCCCTTACAAAGTCTGGCGCAGTTAGTAGAGAAACTACTCAATCAAGATATTCCAGAAAAACTCATACGCATTGAAGAAATCATTTCTCAAGTGTACATCATGCAAGAGAAAAATCTTCTTCATATCGAAGAGTTAGAAAACACCCCCTACGTGTGGGTAAAACATATTTACCTAGCAGAAAAAACAGTAGTTTCTGATTTAAAACGTATTTTATTTTCCTCAAGGAAAATCCGCCCTATAGATAGCGATAAAGCCATTCAATGGGTTGAGGAAAACTTAAGTATACATTTAGAGCAAAACCAGAAAGAAGCTATTCGTGCGTGTTTTTCAGAAAAAATTCATATTATTACTGGAGGACCAGGAACAGGGAAAAGTACCATCACTAAGGCTATACTCAAGATATTTGAGCAAGTGACTTATAAAATCATTTTAGCAGCTCCTACAGGAAAAGCTGCAAAACGCATGACAGAAATTACTGGAAAACACTCGGTAACTATCCATGCACTATTACAATATGATTTTAAAACACGGTCTTTTCGTAAGAACTACGAAAACCCTATAGATTGCGATCTCATCATTGTCGATGAATCTGGAATGATGGATACCTATCTTTTATATCATTTCTTAAAAGCTCTTCCTGATCATGTGATCGTTATATTCATTGGAGATGTACACCAACTTCCTAGTATCGGCCCTGGCAATATCCTAAAAGATATTATCAATTCTAAAAAGATTACCGTGACTAAGCTCAATAAGATTTTCCGTCAGGTCCACGACTCTAACATCATTATCAATGCTCATAAAGTCAATGAAGGTGAGTTTCCTGTCCTATATTCTGAATCAGGCCGGAAAGATTTCTTATTTTTCCAAAAGGAAGATCCTCAAGAAGCTGTAGACCATATTGTCCATCTAGTGACACAGTTCATCCCTAAGAAATACCATATCTATCCCAAAGATATTCAAATTCTTGCGCCCATGAAAAAGGGGGTCTTAGGAATTCATAATCTTAATCGAGTCCTAAAATCCGCTTTAAATCCTAAGCAGGCAACTCTCCACGGGAGGTTTCATTCCTATGCTGTAGGAGATAAGGTTATGCAAATCCGCAACAACTACAATAAAGAAATATTTAATGGAGATATTGGGTATATCTCTATGATTAACTTTGAAAATAAACGCGTTGTAGTGAATATGGAAGGAAAGTATGTCGTCTATTCCTTCTCAGAGCTTGATGATTTGGTTTTAGCCTATGCTACCTCAGTGCATAAATACCAAGGAAGTGAAAGTCCGTGTATTATCCTCCCTATACACACTTCACATTTTATGATGCTTTACAGGAATCTGCTCTACACGGCCATCACGAGAGGAAAACAACTCGTAGTCTTAGTCGGAACGAAAAAAGCCATTGCTATAGCCACAAGAAATGATAAGGCACAACACCGCTGTACGGGACTCTTGCAAGCTCTTGAACAACTTACTCAGCCCCAATATCAGAAACATTATCATTAAATGAAAATAGACTAGTCCACGATCGTAAATAATAACTGAGGAGTTGTTAAGGAAAATACCTCTTCAGAAAAGTTCAAAAACTCTATGTTCCAAAGATCCATAACTCGATCCTTATCCAGACTCTCCAGTTTTAAAGATTTTGGAGAAAGCATACGCCATATTTCCCAAGCTGTTCCTGGAATAATGGGATAAGAAATCAATGCCAATAACTTTTGACAGTAACATGCACAAAAGAGTATGGCCTCTACACGATGGGTAAAACCTTCTTTCAGCAGCTTCCACGGCGCCTGATCATTAAAGTATACATTTCCTAATGCTGCTAACTCCATAATTGCACAGCATGCCTTACGTAAGCTGTACTTACTATAATGCTCCTGAGCATCTCGAACGATCTTCTGTGCATGATCTAAGAACTTTCTATCTTGATCTTCTAAGAGATCTGTTGAATATGCTAGTTCCTTGAACCCATTTTTCTCAGCAAATGCAAGAACTCTATTAATAAAATTCCCGAACTTGCCTACAAGCTCTGAATTACATCGAGTTTTAAAATCTATAAAGGTAAATTCGCTATCAGATGTCTCTGGAGCTGTTGCTGCTAAAACATAACGTAGTTTATCAAGAGAATACGTATCCAAAAAAGAATCGATATCTACATAATTCCCTTCGGACTTACTAAACTGGTAGCCTTCAAGCAGATAGAACTCAGAAGACACTAAAGCATCCATCTTCTTGTAGGGGATACTCTGACCTAATTCCATACCTGGAAATATTGCCGCATGGAAAGGAATATTATCCTTGCCGATAAACTGCACATACTCTGTAGACTCTTCCAACCAAAAATCTTTCCAAGCATCAGGATTACTCAGAGATGCAGCCCAATCCATAGTTCCGCTAACATAGCCAATTGGAGCATCAAACCATACATAAAATACCTTGTTAGGAAAATCCGGAACGGGAATTCCCCAAGATAAATCTCTGGTAATCGCGCGTGGGCGTAAATTCTTTATATAATCTGTAACAAACTTACGAACATGTTCTGGTAAATAACACGTATCGATATATGCCAATAAAGGATCCACCATACGTTCTAAATGCAGAAACGCATGTTCAGTTTCTTTAAGAACAAGTTGAGATCCTGATAATTTAGATCGCGGATTAACTAAATCTGTAGCCTCATAGTCAGCGCCACATTTTTGACACTCATCACCACGAGCTCCATCAAATCCACATTTAGGACACGTGCCCTCTACGTAACGATCAGCAAGAAAACGGTTTTCTTCTTCAGAATATAACTGAAGAGAGATTTGATTTTCGATCAGACCTTTGGATTTCAATTCTTTATAAAAATCTTGGACCAGATCTTTATGAAAAGGGTTTGTAGTACGCGAGAAGAAATCTATCGAAATCCCTAACTTATCAAAAGTATCCTTATGTATCTTATGATACATATCCACATACTCTTGGTATCCCATACCTGCGCGTTCTGCATTCAATGTGATCGCTATTCCGTACTCGTCAGAACCACAAATATAAAGAACATCATCCCCTAACAATCTACGAAATCTCGCATAGACATCAGCGGGTAAGTAGGCTCCAGCTATATGTCCAAAGTGCAAAGGTCCATTTGCATAGGGTAATGCCGAGGTAATTAAGACACGTGAAGGCATTATTTCACGTCACTCCATGTATAAGCGGAAGGGTCTTTTCTTCTTCCTGAAGTACCACCTTCTCGTTTTTTCTCAGTAGTTGGAGTAGACACATGTTCGGTATCTTCTTCTATATAATCCGCTTGTACGCCTTCTTTTTCTAATAAAACTAAAGCTTCAATAGCAGCATTAGAAGAACGCACATCACCTTTTGCTATCCTAATTTTTGCCTGCTTAATCGCGTAATTCACTAAATTAAACGGGCTGTCAAACAACTGGTTTAACTTTTCATTGGTTAAACGATCTTTGTTAGTCATAATACGTTCCTATGTTCTTCTGCTATAAAAATACTTTTCAAAACCTCGTAAGATTTCTCCAAATCATCATTGATAATGACGTATTCAAATTTATTAGCCGCAGCTTGTTCAATAAGACTATGCTGCAACCGCTCTTGTCTTTGAGTATCTTGTTCTGATCCTCTTTGTTTTAGACGCCTTTCTAGCTCTTCCTGAGATGGCGCAGAAATAAAAATCGTCACTGTGGGAATTTTACTCCGCAAGACCAAAGCTCCTTCCACGTCAATAACCGCAACCGCGTGTCTCCCAGATTTCCAAATTTCATCAATCCCTAAACGACTCGTTCCGTAATACTCTCCAAAAAGTGCTACCCACTCAAGAAAATCATCATTGTCTAAGCGTCGTTGAAACTCCTCTTGAGAAACAAACTGATAATCTACTCCAGGAACTTCTTCAGGACGAGGTGCTCGTGTTGTAAGTGATAAAGTCTTCTGAAAAGAATCTGGAAATTCTTGAGCCAACATACGTACTAGCGTTGTTTTCCCAGCTCCAGCAGGAGCACTAATAGTAAATAATTTTGGTACGCATAGGGGATGATCGGGAGAAAAAGGAACACGAACTTTATCTTTCATAAACTATTAGAATACCTGCCTCACAGGAGCAAAACTTTTTCTATGACAATCACAAGGGCCAAAAGCCTTCAATGCCGCTAAATGAGCGGCTGTACCGTATCCCTTATGCTTATCAAAGCCATAATTAGGATAAAGCTGATGAAGCTCCCGCATTAAATCATCTCTATATTCTTTAGCTATAATCGATGCCGCAGCTATAGATGCAGACTTGGAATCTCCTTGAATAATCTTCTTACACGGAATCTTATGGGGTAGATGCAAACCATCCACTAGAAGAAAATCGGGATGAATAGGTAGATTAGCTATAGCTACTGCCATAGCTTCCTTGGTTGCTTCAAGGATGTTAATCTCGTCTATTCTTTCTACAGAGACAACTCCAAGTCCATAATATACCTCAGGATCATTCACAAGAATATCGCGAATTTTGCCTCTTTCTTTAGGTGTGAGCTTTTTGCTATCGTTCACTCCGGCAAACACCTTGCCTCGAGGAAGAATACAAGCTGCTGCAACCACAGGCCCAGCTAGAGGGCCTCTACCGACCTCATCTATCCCAGCTATGAGAGAAAAACCTTCACGGAAAACTTCTTCTTCGAAGATAGTTTTAGATAGAAACAGCTGTTCTGCATCCATAGCTAGCGTGTTCATAGATCGGTGTATCTTAAATAAAATGAGAAATCAGCTAAATTCAGTCGTTATAACTATTTCTTGGAAGATCTAGGACCAATATACTCTTTAACTTTAGCAGCTTTACCAGTTTTACCCTTCAAGTAGTACAGACGAGCACGAGAAACCTTACCGCGTTTCACTACTTCAATGCCAACAATCTTAGGACTATGAAGTAAAAAACTTTTTTCCATGCCTTCTCCGTAGGCTACCCGGTGTAAAGAAACCACTTCTCCAGCTCCTCCACCCTTACGAGCCATCACTGTACCTTGGAATGTCTGTGTTCGTTCTTTACCACCATCTACAATTTTTGTAGCTACACGAATGGTATCCCCAACACAAAAATCCGTAAGAATTTCTTTTCGAAGTTGTTCTTCTTGCAATTCCTTTATTAAGTTCCCCATATACTTCACCTACATTCTCTATTTCTATTCTGCCTGTTTGCAAGAGATAGCCCATAAATGGCCGTCAAAATCACGAACTAATCTCACCTCTCCACGATCGTCAGCTTGTTCTAGAGTGCCTCCAAGCATTTTCCATCGTCCTAAAAAACTAAAAAAGTCGTCTTTACAATCTAGTCGAAGCGACAAAAGGACTATATTTTTATTTTTTAATCCTACCTCTTGCAAATGTATTGTCATTTGCGTCTTCCCAGGGATCTGCAGTCTATCATTGACAGGTTGATTTAATCTAAACATCTTAGAATAAAATTTGCGCGACCGATTGAGGTCTTCAACCTCTAAAATTACCGCACTTTCCCCTTCTAGCACAGACTGTTGGAGATCAGACTCCTGCTGAGTTACTTCCTCGTTGTCCCGATCATAAAGATAACGGATATAGAGATCAGGACGTCTTTCTCTGGTTCTATCTAAACTTATTTGCTTTCTCCACTTGGAAATCGCTTGGTGATCCCCATGAAGAAGCACTTCAGGAACCTCGCGCCCTTCGAATATTCGAGGACGTGTATATTGAGGCCCCTCTAACAACCCGTTTTCCATAGAGTCCGCATCCGCACTCCCTTGATTCCCTAACACTCCGGGAATAAAGCGAGATAAAGCATCAATTACAACTAAAGCCGCGATGCCTCCGTTAGTTAAAACGTAATCCCCTATACTTATCTCTTCATCGACTTCACTTTCTAAGGCTCTTTCGTCAACACCTTCGTAATGCCCGCATAAGAATATCAAATGGGAGCATTTTGCTAATTCACGGCTCTTTTCTGCTGTTAAAAGCTTTCCTTGAGGAGAAAGATACACCACCTTAGAATCACTTCTTTTCACATGCCTTATTGCCTTTACTACAGGCTCAGCCATAAGAAGCATCCCATCATTATGAAAAGGAGCATCATCTACCTGCTTCCACTTACCCAATCCAAACTCTCGTATATCCCTGGATTGGATTTCTAACAGCCCTCTCTTAATAGCCCTCCCTAAAATACTCGAGCGCAAAGGACTATCAAAATACTCTGGGAATAAAGAAAGTATATCAATCTTCATCCCGAGACCAAAAAATTATTTAACGACATTTGTTTTGCTTCAGCTCTTTTTAAAGAACGACGCTGACGATAAGCACGGCGTTTTTGGCATACAGCAGCTTTACGAGCCATTTTCTTAGCCATTAATTCACAGTAAACTCCAGGAGCTCCTTGCTTAATCAAAACAGCAGCCTTCTCTGTAAGTTCGGCTCCCTGATTTAGCCAGTGAAAGATTCGCTCGCTTTTCAATTGATAATTCACTGTACTGTGAGGATCGTACCAACCCAATAATTCGATATATCTACCATCACGAGGAGACTCAACGTCAGCAAGTACTAGTCTATAGACTACGTGATTTCTTCGTCCTTGTTGTCGTAAACGAATTTTTAACGCCACAGGTTTCCTCCAGACATTTTCTTTTTCATTTGTTCTATTCTCTCTTTACTCATATTTTTAAAAAACTTTTTAGATTGCATCATACGCTTCCGGAATTGATTTACATCACCTAAAGTCAATCCACAACCCGATGCTATTCTTTTCATGCGACTCATATCTAAATCGACTTCTTCTTTTCTCTCTTGAGGAGTCATAGAAAGAATGATCGCTTCTGTTTTTTTCATATGCTCTTCGGAATCCGCTATCTCTTTATCGCTAGGTTTAGCGCCACCAAAACTTGGCATCATTCCCATGAGTTTTCTAAGTGGACCCATGCGTCGAAACGCCTTAATCTGCTTATAATAATCTTCATAAGTAAAGGTCGATTCTATTAGCTTCTTCCCGAGTTCTTCGTCTTCTTCTTCAGAAATACATTCACGCATTTTTTGTACAAAATGCACGGTATCTCCCATACCTAAAATGCGATCCGCCATCGATTCCGCATTAAAAGGTCGAAGATCTTGTATTCTCTCACCGCATCCCTCAAATTTTATTGGTTTCCCCAATAAACTTTTCATAGATAATACGGCGCCGGCGCGAGCATCACCGTCTGTCATGGAGATAATCACTCCAGTCAAGTCTAAATAATTATCAAAGGCTTTTGCTGTAGAAACAGCGTCCTGTCCCATCGCTAAATTCATAACAAAAAGCCTTTCACATGCATGAGATACTTTTTGTATGGAGGCTAATTCTTCCATTAACACTTCATCAACATGCAAACGACCTGCTGTATCAATCAAAACAAGATCATGCCCTTCCTGTTTAGCGTAATCTAGAGCCTGAGAAACCACTTTTACAGGATCTTGTCCTTCGCTATTGTAAAGCTCAGCTTTAGTTTTTGAAATTAAGTTTCTCAATTGCTCTACTGCTGCAAAGCGTTTCAAGTCGCAGGGAACGACAAGCACTTTCTTTGCTTTACGTTCCTCTAAAACATAAGCTGCAAGCTTAGCGCAGGCCGTAGTTTTTCCTGTTCCTTGTAAGCCACAAAGTAAAATTACCCCAGGATTCCCAGAAGTATTTAAATCAGTTTTATCACCGAGTAGTTCTGTCAATTCTTCGTGTAAATACCGTATGAATTGTTGTCCGGGCGAAACATGTTTCCAGACTTCTTCTCCGAGAACTTTTTCCTTTACCTTGGCAATAAAACTTTTAACCACATGATAATTCACATCGGCGTCCAACAACGCCAATCGGACTTCCCGGATCGCTTCAGAGATATTTTCTTCAGTAATTCTACGTGAGGCAACCAGCGAAGAAAAAATTGAGGATAGTTTTTGCGATAAAGAACTGATCATCTACTGAGCAAAAATCAAGAATAATCTCATGAGGATACAGCATCACTTGCATGATTTTCAAGAAAAAAAATCCTATCGCATGCTGAGAGATCTTGGTGTATAGAACCACACACACCGTGATTTGCAAAAATTCTTTTTACTGCCTCTCCTTGACGATAACCAATTTCCAGCCAACCTACACCCCCGGGATGTAAAACAGCGTCTAAATCCCGAGCTATTCTTTCATAGAATTCCAATCCCGAACTGCCTCCCACCAAAGCTTTCCAGGGCTCATGACAACGAACTTCTGGATCTGTGCGCATAATTTCATCAAAAGAAAGGTAAGGAGGATTACAGACAAAAGCATCAGCTGGACAAGAAAAGGGGGCAAATAAGTCCCCTTCAAGAACGTCGACTTTTAGATTATTTTTAGAAGCATTGATTTTAGCTACAGCTACGGCTTTTGGACAAATGTCTGAAAGAACTACTTTAACATTTGGACAATACTTTTTTATAGATAATCCCAAACACCCACTACCACAACACACATCATAAAATGTTTGGATATGAGAATGCTGTGTTAAATATTGTATAATTTTTTCAGCGAGCAACTCTGTTTCCATTCTAGGGATCAGCACCCGAGAATCTACTTCTAGATCTAATTCTAAAAAACGTACACTACCATGAATATATGCTGTTGGAACACGTTCTGCTCTTTTCTGAATACGCATCCAATACATGTTTAGAGTATCGGAATTCAAACGTACGGATAATATTTGAGCTCTTGAAGTTATTCCAAGCAAATCCATCAAAATATCAACGGCTTCTCTATCTGAGAAAAGTACGCCACAATATTCTAAATAAGCAGCAGCTTCTTTAAGAATTTTCTTTGTTTCCATTTTGCAAAAGCTGGTGATAAGCATGGCTAACCAAAGCTGAGGTAATCGTATCCAAATCGCCTTCCATAACTTTATCTAAGCTATAAAGAGTCAGTCCTATTCTATGATCTGTCACGCGATTTTGTGAGAAATTATAAGTACGAATTCTTTCTGATCGATCTCCGCTACCCACTTGAGCCGACCGCATAGCCGAAGCTTCTTTATGACGGCGCTGCATTTCTGCATCACGTATACGTGCCTTCAAAATACGCATAGCCTTAGCTTTATTCTTATGCTGACTGCGTTCATCCTGGCAAGTAACAACAACGCCTGTGGGCAGGTGGGTGATTCTCACTGCAGAATCCGTAACATTGACGTGCTGTCCTCCAGCTCCCGAAGCTCTAAAGGTATCGATTTTTAAATCTTTTTCATCGATAAAAACTTCTTCATCATCTTCCGCAGGTTCTGGCAATACAGCAACAGTAATTGCAGAAGTATGCACACGACCTTGAGTTTCAGTTTCAGGGACCCTTTGAACACGGTGAGTTCCCGCTTCATACTGAAGTAAGCGCTTAACTCCAGTTCCTGAAATACCCATCACGTATTCTTTATATCCACCGATATCTGATTCGGAAGCGGAAAGTACTTCATACTTCCATCCTTTAGCAGACGCATATAGGTGATACATTCTTACGCAGTCCCCTACAAATAGAGCGGCTTCGTCTCCTCCTGTACCTGCACGTAATTCCATAATGACATTCAAATCGTCATCTGGATCGGGGGGGACCAATAAATTCTCTAAAATTTTATAGAGTTTATCAACCTCAGCTTTTCCCGATTGAATTCCCTCTTCTAGCATAGCTATCATCTCAGAATCTTTCTCCTGAGCTAAAGCTTGTTTATCATCACTCAGAATTTTTTCCTGAGCCACAACCCTATCATAGGTATTTTTTAACTCAGAAAGCCGTGCGTGCTCTTTACTTAAGAGGCTATACTCTTTGGGGTTATCAAAAATCTCTGGATTAGAGATTTTAGCTTCCACTTCCTCGAGACGTTTCAAATACTCTAGAATCTTTTTTTGCATGTATCACTTCTCAATCAAGAGTTCTTGGCATGATTCCAGCTAAGCATGCCAGGAGTTCTTAAGTTAATTTCTTAAATTATCTACCTGATGTAAGTAGGCCATCCCTTAATGAAAACATTCTATTATGGAGTCGCTATATCGTCGGATCAAACCCACTGTAAATAAAGCTTTTGATTACTTTATAAATTGGTACTTGGGTCATAGTTTTATCATATTTTGTCAATATGCGTCACTGCAAACAAAAAAAGGTTACTAATTACTCTATTTGTTGAATAACTATGAGCGTTCCCAACTAGGGCATTAAATGACAAAACACGTTTCAATACACCCTAATCACAGGGGAAATGACAACGTGTTTACAAAAACATTGAAGATGAAAAGAAGAAATTACTTCTTTTTCTTTACAGGGGCTTTTTTCTTAGCTTTAACTACAGGTGCTTCTTCAACAGCAGCCTGGGAGGGTTGTGCGGGCTTTACATTACTGTAACGCTTTAAGAATTTGTCTACTCGACCCTCAGCGTCTACTAATCTCTTACTTCCTGTGAAGAAAGGATGTGAAGCTGAAGAGACGCTCACGTAACATACAGGGTACTCTTGTCCTTCAAACACTTCCGTTTTATCGCTTTGATATGTAGATCCGCAAACAAATTTATATCCTGTAGAAGAGTCTACAAATAAAACTTGTTGATAGTTGGGATGGGTGTTCTTTTTCATATTGACAACTCCAAAATCACCATCTTATGGTATGTGGGTAACAACATCATGAAATACTAAGGGAAAAGAGTACAGTAATACTTTATGAAAAAGCAAGAAAAAACACGTTTATTTCCTCTATTCCAAAGACTTTTCATTCTAGTTATTTTCCTTTGTCCTTTTTCCGCTTTTTCTCAGTCTTCCCATTCTCTAAAAAAAAATTTGTTTCGTGCTCAAGCTGGAGATTACGCAGTCTTTAGCAAGGGGGGACAAAAGTTTTTTTTATTTGTAAAATCCATAGCAGAAGAGACTGTGTGGATAGAAATGACAGAGTTTCCACATTTGTCACAACAAGACCGTACCCTATTGAAAAATACCCCATGGAAAACTTTAATTAGTAGTCTACACTCACCCAGAAGAGTTTTTGTAATTTCTCTGTCAAATCAAGACTTGCGTATCTTCTCTTTAAATCTAAAAACGCAACAACTGCAGCAGATTCACACAGATGATCTGCCTCTGTTTTCCACGCTTGTACAACTTTCTTTAAACGAAGCTCCTGCGCATCTAATAAAGACACAGGGGAAAAATAACGACCCATGGTCCCCTAGAATTACTCTAGAAGGAAATTCTGCAGTTAAAATGCCTGTGCAAGCTTGGCATGCACATTGGCCCAAAGATTCTTCTATTTTATCAGAGAAAAACGTGCTTATGTATTTTACAGCCTGTGAGATCTCTGTTTTCCCTCTATGGACAAGTATAGAAACTCCCAAGGGTCCGGTTGTCTTACGAACTATTGATGTGGGTCATAATGCTATATCTCCATATTCCTACAGCATTCCCAAGATATAAAATCCTTTCCAAAACCCTGTCTGGATGCCTTCTATAGATTCAACTTTGAAAATCGAGAAATTCTTAAACTTATCTAGAAAATATTTTTGATTGAAAAATCTAATAGAGTAAAATGGCTATCATGGTTTTTGTTAGACGTGCGCATTTTAATTTTAATACTAGAATTAAATGTGTATGACTTTCGTCTACTCTAGGTGCGCTAAGTATGGCCACAATTCCGATTAGGGAAATTCCCTTTTCGAACCTCCATATATGGTTATGGAGAAATTCAAACTCAGAAAGTAATTAAGGGTTTCACTAGGCATCTTCATGAAAGATCGGTTTTCTTTAAATAAAAGTCGTCAGATACTTCACTCAACATATAAATTACTCAAAAGTAAAAAACTTGCTCAAGATCCCGACTCTAAACAAGAGCTACATAAGTTATTAGAACAACTTGAAGAAGCCATTTTTCAACAAGATCAGGAAGCAGCTAGTCAACTCGCACGGCAAGCTCAGCAATTCAGCAAGCGCTATCCCGCTTCTTTTGCAAAAAAATCATGGGAACTGACTAAAGCCATTCTTTTTGCTGCCTTAGCAGCTTTTCTTATTCGCCAATTTTGGTTTGAACTTTATGAAGTTCCCACAGGATCCATGCGTCCAACTATTTTAGAACAAGACCGGATGATTGTTTCTAAAACCACTTTCGGCTTACATTTCCCGTTTAAGAAAAAACCTTGGGGATTTCGTCCTGAAGCTGTTACTCGTGGAGGTCTTGTAGTCTTTACTGTTGGTGATCTTCCCATTTCCAACTCCGATACCAAGTATTTTGGATTCATTCCAGGGAAGAAACGTTATATTAAGCGCTGTATGGGGAAACCAGGCGACACCCTGTATTTTTACGGGGGTAAAATTTACGGCTTAGATAAAGAAGGTTCGGTTATTCATTTCCCCAATGATTTTGGTTTAGAGCATCTCTATCACGTTCCTTACATATCTTTTGATGGGTCAGTAGAGATCGTAAATAGCAACAAAACTACCGCTTATTTTAAACAAATGCACCAACCGTGTGGGAAACTTTCCTTGCCTCAAGAAGGTCCTTACGGCCAATTTTTCCATAAAGGTGTTTGGCACAATGATACCCCAAATGCATTAAAACAGCACCACGCTTCTCCGGTGAGTTATGCTGATCTGTTTGGTATGGGCAACTATGCTATGGTGCGCATTCTGACACATAAACAAGCGAGCTTATGTCATACGTTACCTAATGCAACAACGCAGGCATATTTAGAGATATCTCATACTCCAAACGTTTCCTATCCCACGCCAAATCTTCAGCATTATCACAATCAGATTGTTCCTACAATACAACCGATGAAAACGCTACTTCCCTTACGCCAGGAACATATTCACCTGATTAGGAATAATCTAACCACATCACGATTTGTGATTTCTGATGGTGTTGCTTATAAATACCAACCATTTGCAACAGATCCAGAGGGATCCGCTAAACTCTACGGTCTTCCTTTTCCCGGAGTAGATGATGGTTGTTATGAGTATTCCAAGGGAGAAGCTTACAAAATAGGTTTCGGAGGCATGCGTTATAAACTTAAACCTACGCATCCTTTAATGCAGTTAAATGATAACCAAGTAATTGATTTATTTAACTGTGGTGTTAATTTTAGTTCTTTCTTCATCCCGAAAAATCCTAAATACAATCCTTTGCCTAACCGTTATGCATTTTATAACCAGGGGAATCTTTATATTATGGACTCTCCTATTTTCATTAAAAATGATCCCGCTTTGCAAAAGTTTGTAGAATCTGAAAAAACAAAACAGGAAGAATCTTCAGAAGATCGTCCTTATATAGGCTTTATTGACAGAGGTCCTCCTCCTCAAGATCCAGAACAATTCGCAGAGTTTATTCACAATTTCGGAATACAAATTCCTGAGAACCACGTTTTGGTTTTAGGAGATAATTACCCTATGAGTGCTGATAGCAGAGAGTTTGGCTTTGTGCCTTTAGAAAACCTCTTAGGATCACCTTTATGGATTTTCTGGCCTTTGGGACATTTTGGACGTTTAAAAAATGTTCCCGCACCAACTACACTTCCGGGATATCTAGTTAATAGTCTGGCTTTAGGATTCTTTATTTGTATATTTGGGTACATGCGCTATCAACGACACCATCGTCTGTTCCCCAAGAATAATAAGAAAAAATAAAAAAGAAGACTCTCCTAACGGAGGGTCTTCTTTTCTCTATGTAGAAAGAATGTTAGAGCTTAATGTGGTCTAGCAGCTACTTCGATTGCGATAACTGTAGGATGACCGTTAATGTCCCATTCTTCTCCTTCGAGAATATCGACAAATTCCCATTGAGTAGTTAAAGTCTCCTCACAAATATAATCTACATAGTGTACAAACGCTTTTCTCACATCTTCTGATGTTTGTATTCGCAAGACAATACGATCAGAAACATGAAGTTTCTGATTACGACGCATAGTATTGATTTTATTCACCAATTCTCGAGAAATCGCCTCAACAATAAGCTCTTCAGTCAATTGACAATCAAGAACAACAGTAAACAACGAAGAACTACGAGCAACATAACCTGGATCGGTTTCCCAGGAAATCAATACATCATCCATATTTAAAATAAGCTCTTCAGAACCTAAATTAAGAGAGATATATTCCTGTTTTAACAACAGTTGTATTTGTTCTTGAGAAAGAGAAGCCAAAGCTTTTTGTATATCCTTGATCTTCTCTCCAACTCTTCTACCTAGAGACCGAAAGTTAGGTTTCACCGTTGTTTTTACAAAACTTGGTGCTTCCTTATAAAATACAATATTTTTGACATTCAGCTCTTCTGCAATAAGCTGCTCAAAAGAAGCTAACTCATCCAAACGATCTTTAGGACCTACTACATAGAAATTCGCCAAAGGTTGACGTACTTTTAACTTATGCTCTTTCCTTAAGGAATGCCCTAACCCGACAATCTCTCTAGCATCACCCATACGCTGTTCTAAATCTGGAAATACCTTAGCAAGGTCAACGTGTGGGAAATCACAAAGATGTACTGACTCCAAAGAGTTTTCTGTTTTTATCTGCTGGTATATATCTTCTGAGATGAAAGGAATGAAAGGAGCGATCACTCTACAGAAAACAGTCAGCACCTCATAGAGTGTTGCAAAAGCTGCTCTTCTATCTGGGGTATCTGCAGATTCCCAAAAACGTCGACGACAACGACGAATATACCAATTTGTTAGATCATCAATAAAAGTAACAAAAGGATTCACAGCGGTATTCAAATTGTAAGAGCTCATACTTTCACGAACCTTACCAACAACAGTATAAAGATTAGAGAGAATCCATTTATCAATTTCACTGTAACTAATCTCTTCTTTATCGTAATTGTTAGCATCAAAACCGTATAAATCCGTATAGGTTTTGAAAAATGATAATACATTTGTTAAAGGTAATAGAACTTGCTTGAGGACAGATTCAACACCTTTATCAGAAAAACGTAAATCTTCTGCTTTAACAACAACGCTATCCAATAAATACAACCGCAAAGCATCGGCGCCATAAGTATTCATTATGCTCATAGGGCTCGGATAGTTATTTAACCTCTTCGACATCTTATTGCCGTCTTCAGCTAAAACAATACCATTAACTATCGCATTCTTAAACGCAGGCTGATCGAATAAAGCTGCTGAAATAACAGTTAAAGTATAGAACCATCCTCGCGTCTGATCTAAACCTTCGGCAATAAAATCTGCAGGAAATCCAGATTCAGTAGCTTCTTGATTTTCAAAAGGATAATGATTCTGAGCATAAGGCATAGCTCCTGAATCAAACCAGCAGTCAAATACGTAAGGTACGCGATGGAATGACTTCCCATCTTTTTCAACTTTTAATTGGTCAACAAAATGACAATGTAGATCGGAAACCTTCTCTCCAGTGAGCTTCTCAAGCTCTTCTACAGAGCCTATAACTAAGATTTCTCCATCCTTACTTTTCCAAACAGGAATTGGTGTTCCCCAATAACGATTTCTACTAATGGCCCAATCTCTAGCTCCTTCCAACCACTTACCAAAACGTCCTGCTTTAATGTGTTCTGGCACCCAATGGATTTTTTTGTTCGCTTGCAACATTTTATCTTTGATCTTCTCAACGGAAACGAACCAAGAATTCACCGTTTTATAAATCAATGGTGTATCTGTTCTCCAGCAGAAAGGATACCGGTGCATTATCGTACCGTGATAAAACACCTTGCCTTGAGTTTTTAAAGACTTGATAATTCCCTTATCACAACTCTTAATGTATTGCCCTTGATATTCAGGTATCTCTTCAGTAAAACAGCCGTGATTATCTACAGGACAGACCATGGGAACACGGTGCTCTTTGCAGACAAAGAAATCTGCCTCACCGAACGCAGGAGCCATATGGACCACTCCCGTACCCTCGCTCTCCTCTACAAACGAGCCAGGAAGAATTTTATAAGCGCCTTCCGCACGTTTCTGCTCAAAAAAGTTAAAGGGTGGCTCATAGCTTTTCCCAATCAATGTTGTTCCTGGGAAACTTTCTATAACTTCATATGTATCGGGGTCGGAAAACCACCGCGATAGACATCCTTGCCCTAAAATCCATTGCTCACCGGAAACTTTATCAGCAACACGTACGTAAGTGATTTCAGGGTTCACAGCAACTGCCATATTCGACACTAACGTCCACGGTGTTGTGGTCCATACCAATAAAGACGCAGAATCCCCGTGTAAAGCAAACTTAATCACTACAGAAGGGTCATCAACTTCCTTGTAGTTTTGACCTGCTTCAAAATTTGATAGAGGTGTGCCCAACTTCGTAGAGAAGGGAACCACCTTAACACCTTCGTAAACTAACCCCTGATCATAAAGAGAACGGAATACCCACCAGACGCTTTCCATAAATGAGGCATCCATCGTTTTCCACGTAGCAGAAAAATCTACCCAGCGGCCTACACGATTTATATAATGCTCCCATTCATCAACGTAACGAAAAACAATTTTTCTGCACTCTTCGTTAAACCTAGCAACACCAAAATCCTCTATGGCCCCTGGAGTGGTAAGATTTAAAGATTTTTCTACTTCATACTCTACAGGAACACCATGACAATCCCAGCCGAATCTTCTAGGAACATAGTATCCATCCATAGTAGCAAAACGCCCAACAACGTCTTTAATTGTTCCAGCAAGAAGATGGCCATAATGAGGTAAACCTGTAGCAAATGGCGGGCCGTCATAAAAAGAATATAGGGTTCTCCCCTCTCTATTTTTTAATGATTTTTGAAAAATTTCTTGAGTTTTCCAAAAATTTAATATTCTTTCTTCTCTATTAGCAAGACTTTCCCTACTGCCTTCCCCTTCCGTATGCATATTGTATCCGTTGAGTGTGTTTTGATATAAAATCACTCTAAAAATAAAGATTTTTCAGGTTTTCGTCCACCTTGCCCTAGAGTTTGAGAAAAATTTTCCTTCTCTTGACAACATTTAAAATAGGGAGATACTTGAGTTGTACAAAAGCACAGGAAAGCTTACAATATACTCCGGGGGTGTATAGGTTTCGACTTGGGAATGAAGTGTTAATCGCATGCGGAGGGCGTTGGCTGGCCTCCTAAAAAGCCGACAAAACAATAAATGCCGAACCTAAGGCTGAATGCGAAATTATCAGTTTCTCTGAACTCTCTGAGCAAAGATTAGCTGCTTAATTAGCAAAAGTTGTTATTTAGATAACCTCTAGATAACCCGGTCCTCATGGACTCTACCAGAGGTTTGTGAAGTACCGTCATCTATCTGGTTGGAATCTACCTCCTCTAATTCTCAAGGGGGTTGATTCGAGATTATTGAGAGTCGTTGGTTTCCATAGATGTTCTTAGCTGAGGAAATGCAATGTAGTACCACTAGGGACTAAGCATGTAGAAGTTAGCAGGGAATTCACTAAGGACGAGAGTTCGAGTCTCTCCACCTCCATACTTTTCTAGTTATAGAAAGGCCTGGCCTCCAAGCACGCATTCTTTTTTATCTAAAGAAATACATCATCCTTTGAACTGCACAGTAACTTTAATCAGTATCTATTCGGAAACTTACTTTTTCATTATAGTTCTCAAATAAGTCAAACGCCTGCTGAAACTTGAACAAAGCATGAAAATTTCAGAACACACTGTCTTAATCATCAATCATTGTCATACTCCTACTGGCGAATTAGATCATTATTTTGGCTCCAACAAACAATACGTACTTCAAAACCCTCTATACCGCTCCTGTTTTGAATTATTCCTTAGCTACGTGCCAATTTTCAGTACTTTTACTGGAGTGCGTGCTTTATTAGGGATTGCAAATATTGAAAATGTTTTGCTCATTCCAACAAAAGGTCACAGTACAATATGCTCCATTGGACCTTGTGTGGATATTAATGAAGCTGTGCCCAAGATCCGCAAAAATGCTTGGTTAGAAATTTTGGGAATTAAAGGCTTTGTAGCTATCTTTCAAGCCATTCTTCAGGTTATACGCGTAGTTATTCGCTACTTCAATAAAGTCTGTGGGTGCATATCTCCGGCACGCGCAGTTATGAATTTCGTAAACCGGCCACTCTCTCCTCCAAAATCTGCTCAGGAGGAGCTCCAAGATTTTTTAGGACCTATGCAACTATAAAATAGTTGCAGCCGCAGCAGCAAGTTTAGAGCGCTCCGTACGCGTGAGAAACATATGGCCGTATAAAGATAAGTGATGGAACTTACCGACTAAGTAAGTAAGACCATTGGAATTCTCATCAAAGTACAAACTATCAATTTGCGTAGGGTCCCCAGTTAAAACAATTTTTGTGCCCTTACCTGCACGAGAAATGATTGTTTTAATCTCATGAGGAGTAAGATTTTGTGCTTCATCGATAATCATAAACACCTTTGGCAAAGACCGTCCACGAATATAGGTGAGCGCTTCCATTTCTAATTTTTTAGCCTCAATTAAAGACTGTAAAACTTCGGAAAAATCCCCCATCCCACCAATACTAAAAAGAAATTCCATATTATCGTAGATGGGCTGCATCCAATGAAGAAGCTTTTCTTCCTTAAGACCTGGAAGAAATCCAATATCCTTACCCATAGGGATAATAGGACGACTTACCAATAACTTATTATAATTTCCCTTATCAAATACCTGATACATAGCTGCAGCTAAAGCCAATACGGTTTTCCCAGACCCAGCTTGTCCCATAAGGGTAACTAACTTTATATCGTCTCTTAAAAGAAGATCCAACGCACATTTTTGTTCATTATTTAAAGGTTTTATTCCCCAAATTTTATCTGGAAGAGCTCTCAAAGAAACAATCCTTCCCTCAGTTTCATGATAACGACCAAGGGCAAAATAATTTTCTCCTCCAGAAATGAAAAAATATTCATTAGGCGCTGGAGCGATATCCAAAGGCACATCTAAGTACCCATGTGTATAAAAGTTCTCTACATCCGATGGGGATACAGTTAACTCACGATAACCACGATACAGAGATCTAAAAGAAAATCTCTTATTTTCATAATCTCTAGCTTCTATTCCAAGGGCCTCGGCTCGCACTCTACGTCCCAGACTTTTCGTAACAAAAACCATAGGTTCTCGTTGTGCGATCACTTGAAGAAGTTCTAACGTGAGAAGTTTTCTACGTTTTTCATCATTAGCTAAATTCGCAATAGAAGATACTTCTATACGCAATTCACTGCCATTGGGTAAAGAAATGCCTTCGGCATGATTACCTGACCTTTCAAGTAGTAAACGGATATTGCTCAAAGCTCGCGAAGCATTTTTTGCCGCTTCATCACGATCTTTAGCAAAAGCCTCCAGCTCTTCAATTACAGTAAATGGAATAATGATGCGTGTATTCTCAAACGATGATAGGGCTTCAGGATCATAAATAAACACACTCGTATCAATGACCATTGTCTTCTTCATTCAGCTAACTCCTAACGAAATGGGCTCCAACCCTAATCAAATCATTTTATAACGACAAATATCTTTATTAGTAGAACGATGAAAATACTTAAACAAATACCTGGAGAATCTGCGCCGATGTTGACAAAAATTTATTAGAAACTTCTTGACCCTTTTATATAATTCTAAGTAAAAAAAACTCTATTCTTAATTCTTGCAAAAAGAAAAAACTGCCTGAATCTTTAGGAAGTTAGGTCATGAATTAGCAATCGATATTACGAATTGCTAATTCGATTGTAAAAAAAACAAAGCTTCCCTACAATGACGTTAAGCAATGACAGTAGAGTTCACCATTGGAGGTCGTCATGAAAGTGAAAATTAATGACCAATTGATTTGCATCCCTCCCTACATTTCCGCACGATGGAATCAAATAGCTTTTATCGAATCACAAGAAGGAGAAGTTCAAGGTCGGTCTACCCTCAAGTTGCATTTAATTGATGGAAAGACCATTTCTATACCTAACTTAGATCAGGCGATTATCGATATTGCTTTCCAAGAGCACCTTCTCCACTTAGAATCTTCTCAAATGATGCGCGATGAATCTGGCCGTGAAGACGACAAGCTGGGTATGTTAATCAATACCTTGCAACAATTATCCAAAGATACCGATGTGCAGATATTTGCTCATAAAAGCCTCATATCTCCTCTATTTTCGGGAACGAGTCCAATGGAAATGATCTTACAACATACTCCAGAACATAAGGATCATCCAGACGCTCCTGCGGATATTTTAGAGAAAATGGTGACGGTAATCCGTTCATTAGTAGGAAATAATCAAAACCTATTTCCTAAAGCAGAGCCTCATTGTAATTGCATGCACTGTCAGATTGCTAGAGTTATTAGTGAAGAAGAAGAAGCCACTGTATCCGAACAAGATTTATCTTTTCGCACATGGGATATCAGTCCGACAGGGAACAAATTGTATCTTGTTACCAATCCCCTAAATCCGAATGAGCAATTTAGTGTCTACTTAGGCACACCTATTGGATGTACATGTGGGCAGGTAAATTGTGAACATATTAAAGCTGTTCTCTATACTTAAGGTTCTACCTAATCTCGTTTGGTAAGATAATTGACTTTTTCACTGCAGTCGATATAATTCTTTTTTCTAGGGAGTACTTCCCCTAAAGGACTAGGTCACATCCTTATATCGATTTCTAATGCGAATACACTGTAGGAGTAAAGCATGCGAACGCTATCGATTTCTATGCTTTTGTTTACCATCGGGTCAGGAATAAGTTCAGTAAGCTTGCATGCTGCACCTTCCACATCAAAGACTCCCGCTGCGCAAGTAGACAAGGCTTCCTTTGCTCCATTTACAGGAGAGATTAAAGGAAATCGTGTTCGTCTACGCTTAGCTCCTCATGTTGATAGTTCTATTGTAAAAGAACTATCCAAAGGTGATTATGTCGCTGTAATTGGTGAAAGTAAGGATTACTACATTGTTGCAGCACCCGAAGGTCTAAAAGGTTATGTATTTCGGACGTTTGTTTTAGACAATGTTATTGAAGGCGAACAAGTGAATGTACGTTTAGAGCCTTCAACATCAGCTCCTGTGCTTGCACGATTATCCCGAGGAACAGAAATCCAAGCAACATCCAACCAACCACAAGGAAAGTGGTTAGAGATTGCTTTACCTAACCAATGTGCTTTCTACGTTGCGAAAAACTTTGTTTCTCAGAAAGGCCCTATCGATATTTATAAACATAGACAAGGTCAGAAAAAAATCGCTTTAGACTTGCTAGATTCCGCTATGAATTTTGCTAAAGCAGAGTTACAGAAACCATTAGATGCGGTTGATCTAGAAGCTATTTATAAAAAGATTAACCTTATACAATCTGAAGAATTTAATGATGTCCCAGGTCTACAACCTCTAATACAAAAAGCTTTAGAGGAAATTCAAGATACTTACCTATCGAAGTCATTAACAAATCAAGATAATACGATAGGGAAACAACAAGTGTCCAACTCTTCTAATGTTGTTGACAGTATCGAGAAACCTACAACAGGATCGTTGTTATCTCGACATATCCGTAAGCAAACAACAATAAAAACTTCTCCAAAAACTCAAGGAAGAGAAAGCCTAGAATTGTCGTTGTTTAAAATTTGGGCGAGCATGCAACCCCAAGAAAACGCTAAAAAGCTTACTCAAGAAGCCTTCTATGAGGAAGAGAAAAAGAAAAAGCAAACTTTTGTTGGTGAGCTTGAAATTTATCCTCATGTCGTAAAAAACAATCCCGGGGATTTTTTACTTAAAGACAAAGAAAACACTATAGCATTCGTCTATGCAACAAAAATAGACTTAGAAAAATGGTTAGGAAAGAGAGTTTCTGTGGAATGCCTCCCTCGCCCAAACAACCATTTTGCTTTCCCTGCTTATTACATAATTAACATCAAAGAAATAGCTTCTTAAATTATTCGTCCGTACTCTCTTTTATATCTTCCAGTATCCAGCATGCAGGACAATTTAGAAGTAGAGTATCTTCTTTGATTCTATAGTACTTAATGCGTTGAGTCCCCTGGTCGTCTTTACTTGTATAGACAAGATGCATGCATCCTTGTCTGTCTAGATACGCACTAGGGTCTACGCTATAACCAGAGTCAATAAGCTTAGGATGATTCCAAGTTATTCCCTCATTATATGATGAGAAGCATGTAAGCCTCTCTCCTGCACGAGCACTATTCGCAAAAAGGTACAGTTTGCCATTTCTCCCGGATTGAACAGCAATACTATTGTCATAGCTGCGCCAGGGAAGGTTCTTGAGTTTTGACCAAGAGCTTCCTTGATTTGTCGATACAGCCATACAAATATAACTCTCTTCTACAGAAGCATTCCTAAAAAACAATGCGAGCTTATTCGACGTGAATTTTACAATTGCAG
This sequence comes from Chlamydophila parapsittaci, assembly GCF_006385615.1. NCBI lineage: Bacteria > Pseudomonadati > Chlamydiota > Chlamydiia > Chlamydiales > Chlamydiaceae > Chlamydia > Chlamydophila parapsittaci. The sequence goes on from NZ_CP041038.1 coordinate 217,428, forward strand.
GTTCTATAGGAACTTGATTTCGCGAACCTCCTAAAATCGGACCCATACGTCCTTCCCAAGATTTAGAAAAGAAATTATAGATTTCAACCCAAGAGTCCCCTATCACCGCCTGACCAGGAATTTCATAAACATTGTACGAGGGAATGTATACGCGATTTCTTATCCTATCAACGTATGGAGGATTTCTAGTTGTTCCTTCTATTCCTGGAGGCAAGAGTCTATGCTCCAACCAATGAAATCCTGAATTAAAAGAAAAAGCTACATAAGGTTGACTTCTACTCTCTCCAACCTGTTGCTTTCTATAAAACAGCCAAATTTCTTGAGAGCTAATTCTTACTAATACAGGGTGGGAAAATAGGCCGGACTCTTGAGGAAAAATTTCATAAGGCTCTGACCATATCCCCAGGTCACAACGCCTTCCTATCAACTTATTGCTGTCGCAATCTTGCCAAACAACAAGAAGACGTCCCGAAGTCTCTACAATTGTCGACATTCCTGAAGTCCTGTTGTCAGAAGATAGCCAGAGCTCCTCACAGGGCTTATAAGTTTCTCCTGCATGTACAACCGCAGGAGAAAAGAATATTAAACAAATCCAGCCCTTCCACATAACTGCAACCTAAAAATAGAAAATAGGCAGCATGTTATAAAAATTTTAGAGTTTTTGTAATGGGTAAAAATACGTCATCTCTAAAACTGCTAATACACAGAAGGGAAATCTGTTTTCCCTCTGAAAACACGATAAATATACACACCATAGGCAGCTATAAACGGCAAACCAACCAGTACAATGACTAATAGGCTTTGCAAAGTTTTTGTGCTTGCTGCTGCATTATAAATCGTATAGCTATTCTCAGGGTCTACTGTAGAAAATAAGATATTTGGGAAAACCAAAGTTACAGCAGATAATATTAAAAGCAGTAAATTCAGCGAAGAATAGAGAAAAGCACAGCCATAACGTTCTCGAGATATGCAAGTTTTAGTTGCAAAGCAACAACCTAAAGTCATAGCCAATAAAAGTGTCAACAGAGGATATGTAGGGACACCAGCAAAACTACCTACTTGGAAAGAGTTCCCTTGTACTTGCGGTATCATGGCAAGTGTAGTACTAATTAACAGTAGATAAACAACTAAAAATGCTGACAAAACATAAGGAAAGCGTTTAATAATCCGCTGTTGTAATTCACCGGTAGTTTTCATTAAAACAAAAGTTACCCCATGAATTGCAAAAGCACAAACAACAAGAGCTCCACACAACAACGTATAGGGGCGGAAAAAGAGTATCCAAGATAATGAAGAATACGGAGTTGTAGGAGATATAGGCAATCCTAAGACCATATTCCCTACTATAACACCTAGGAAAAAGCTAATCATTATTCCGGATATGCAGAAAGTAACATCCCAAAAAGATTTCCATTTTGCTGACTCAGTCTTACTACGAAACTCTAAAGAACATCCCCGAAAGATATAAAGCAAAACTAAAGTCCATATTGGCATATAGAAAATAGATAGCAATGCACCATAAGCGGGGGGAAATCCTGCAAAAAGTCCGCCAAAAATAATAATCAGCCAGACCTCATTACCGTCCCAAATGGGTCCTATAGAGTTAAGTAATACGCGTCGTTCTTCATCTCCACGAGAGGTGAAATAGATTGTGCTCAAACCTAAATCAAAACCATCTCCTAGAGAATAAGCAAATACTGCAACCACTAGTATAGCGTACCAAGCTATTGGCAACATCGAAGTTAATGAAAATTCCATGATTATACTTCCACCTCATTAAGATCGTTTTGGTCTGGTCCTCGTTGTATTTTTTTACATAAAAGAAAGAGAAATAAAGATAAGAGACAAACAAACACCAAACTAAATAAAATCAGAGACTGCATAACCTGTTCTCCGCGGATTATAGGAGAAACAGCGTCCTTAGTTTTTAATAAGCCATAAACAACCCAGGGTTGTCTTCCCATTTCTGCAGCAAACCAGCCCACTTCATTACAGACCTCGGGGCAAAGAACAGAAAATGAAAGTATGGATAAGAAGAACGGTCTTAATGCCCAACGTTTTTTCTTATAGGCAAACCATGAAATGACCGCCAAAATCACCATAAGTCCCCATAGCATTACCATAAGATGGTAAAATTGGAATACCAGTTGCACGTTAGGCCACTCATCTTGTGGAATTTGATCTAAACCTGTAACCGGAGTCTTAGGATTTCTATGCACTAAGAATGAAAGACCTCCAGGAATAGGTAAGCCTATAACTTTTTGGTTTTTTACATCTACGTAACCAAACAAATAGATTGGGCTGTATTCTTCAGTTTTAAATATACCTTCAAAAGCAGCTAATTTTGCAGGTTGCGTCTTCGCAACACCACGTGCTGTAACATCTGCAGACCACAACTGCAAAATGAGCACGATAATACCAGTCAAGGCACCCAATTTTAATCCCTTAAGAGCAAATTCTACGTGGCGTTGTTTACGCAAATAATACGCACTTACGCTAATCACTAGGAAAATACCCGAAAGCCACGTGCCCAATACCACATGAATATAGCGATTTATACTTGAAGGTGAGAAGACTACTTGCCAAAATGAAGTCATCACAGGAACAAGCTGTCCGTTATGCATGGCCATTTCATAACCTGAAGGCGTTTGCATCCAAGAGTTAGCACACACTATCCAGAAAGCACTCATATGAGCTCCTAAAGCGACCATACACGTAGCGAAAAAGTGCATTTTCTTAGAAACTTTATGACGTCCAAATAGCAATACGCCTAAAAAGCCAGACTCTAAGAAAAAAGCGAAAATACCCTCACTTCCTAAAAGTGTTCCAAACACGTTCCCTGTATATTCAGAAAACCTCGACCAATTAGATCCAAAGGAAAAAATTTGCATGATTCCAGTGACAACGCCAACAACAAATGTTATTGCAAATACGCCAATCCAAAACCACGTCATTTGTTTATAGATATTCTTCTTCGTAACTAGATACAAGCCCTCCATTAGGACAAGCATCATACTGAGACCCATGCTCAAAGGAACAAACAGGTAATGAAATGCAATAAATAAACCAAACTGTATTCTAGATAAAATTACTGTATCCATCATGTCCGCCAGAAATCCGAGAACAAATAAAAAACCTGTAATGTGAAGTATATAACAAACTATTGCAACTATAAAATACTTTGCTGTTAACCTTTTTCTCTATATGCTACAGTAGTATATTACCTTCTTTTAGAAAGCAGTCCATTGCCATTAAGGTGAGAATCTCTTCGAGTATTCTTAAGAAACTAGTAAAACTATGCCCATAGATATTACTTACTATACAACGCCCTTATTAGAGATTGTTCTGATTTGGGTAATGTTAAATTATCTGTTAAAGTTCTTTTGGGGAACTCGAGCCATGGACGTTGTCTTTGGTTTGCTAGCTTTTCTATTTCTCTTTGTTCTCGCAGACAAGCTACATTTTCCTATTATCCGACGATTGATGCTCCATGTCGTTAATGTTGCTGCCATTGTCGTTTTTATTATTTTCCAGCCAGAAATCCGACTGGCTTTATCTCGTGTACGCTTTCATGGACGAAAGTTTGTTATTGATTTACAGGATCAATTTATTGAGCATCTAACTTCCTGCATTTATCAAATGTCTGAGAGACAAATTGGCGCTCTTGTTGTTCTTGAAAATAAAGATTCTTTCGATGAATTCTTAAGCTTTTCTTCCGTAAAAATTAATGCAGACTTTTCAGAAGAGCTTCTAGAAACAATTTTCGAACCTTCTTCTCCTCTGCATGATGGAGCTGTAATCCTCAGAGCAGAAACCATAGCCTATGCTCGTGTTGTTCTTCCCCTAGCCCAAGATACAACACAGTTATCTCGTTCTATGGGGACCCGTCATCGTGCAGCTTTAGGAGCTAGTCAACGTACCGATGCATTGATCATCATTGTCTCTGAAGAGAATGGTTATGTATCACTATCCCGCGATGGAATTTTGACTCGCGGAGTCAAGATGGATAGATTCAAAGCTGTGCTAAGAAGCATCCTTACTCTGAAAGAACAAAAACATAAACCCTTTAGCTCATGGATTTGGAAAAAATGATCGATTTCTTTTCTCGTTTTTTCATTCGTAATTGGCTGAGAAAGGTGGTGTCTTTGGGCTTTGCCATCATCATTTGGGTGCTCGTCGGGCAAACAGTAACTGTTACCCGAACGTTAAATAATATTCCTGTGCGTATTATTGACCTCAATCCAGATCAAACTGTATTAGGATTACAAAGTAACGGGTTATTAGATAAAAAAGTCTCTTTAACGATTACAGGGAATAAAAATACAGTTCATGATCTTCGTCCCACAAACTTGGAAGTCGTTATTAGTGCTACAGGACATTCAGAAAGCTGGATAGCAGCTATTGACAAGTACAATCTTGTCAGTCTTGATGGTGAAACTAATATCCGTAGAGATATTCAAAGTGTTTCTGCTGATGATATTTTTATTCGCCTTACACAATATGTCACCGAGGATATTACAGTAACGATTACGACTCCTGTAGGTAGTCCCCCTAAAGGTTACGAATACTTGGATGTTTGGCCAAAATATCTGATTCAAAAAGTTAGCGGTCCTAAAGAGTATGTCAACGCTCTTAAAGATCAAGGACTGGAACTCACGTTTAATCTCAATAAGGTATCTTTTGAAGAATTAGAAAGAAATCGTATTGCTCAAGGGAATCATGATGAAATTATCTTTCCTATTCCTGAGGAATGGAAAAAAATTCTCATCCCATTTGGGAATACAAATACATATGAGAACCTAAACGATCCTCAAGCAGATTTTTTACGTCTATTATTTTTAAAACAGGAATTTATTCCTCTAAATCTTAATCTCCCTGTTTTGCTTTTCTTCCCTGTGAAGTACAGCAACACTTTCAATCCTTTAGCCTATACTTTAGAACCTTCCCATCCAATTATTCTGAATCAGGGCATTTATCAAATTAATATCCCTCTTTATGTGAAAGACGTAAGTAAGCTTTTCTTAGATGTCGTAAAGAATAACATTGCTTTAGCCGTTGTTATGGCGCCCCCACATGAGAATAACTCTGTAAATTGGGCTGTAGAGTTTATAGATGAAAAGACTCTCGAGGATACCTTTGTTCAAGCAATCATGGCACAAGAACATGGAATTCTTCATGATTTCGCTTTGATTGATGAAACAGGAATACGTCATCGCTTCCGTGAATATCTAAGAAAACTTACCTTATTTGGCAAAGATGGATTTCCATTAAATCTTTCTGCAGAGATTTCTCATAATAAGGTGATTATTCGTTCAAAACCTACAGAAACCTCAAAGCTACATAAAAAGGATTGGTAGGAATTTCATTATATCTACCTCTTGAGATTTATAACTAACAGCTTAAATAAGCATAAAAATTATAAAAACAGTTGTCAGAGTTATTGAGACTATTATAGTGTCAATGCGAACGGCTCATTTAACTACTAAAAGAGCGTAATTTTTCATAAATAAAGAGACAGCGTTCTCACTTACCCCCAACCTCTTATTACGCTGTGTAGAGTAGGGATCCTAAATTATGTTGCGTCGTGCTAAGCAAAGCTTTGTAGACTTTTTCGTTTACTATCTAGGAATAACTGTAATCGGTATTTTCAAACATATTCCTCGTTCTTTGTTACATCGCTTAGGAAAAGCTCTAGGAACTCTCGTTTTTTATACTATCTCGGACTATAGAAAAACGGCTCTTACCAATTTAGCATTAGCTTTCCCTGATAAATCTTTTAAAGAAAGACAATCCATTGCTAAGCATTCGATACAACATGTAATGATTACTGTTTTAGAATTGTTAGCAGTAGAAGGCCTCATTAGTCATCTTAATGATTTAATTTCCATAGCTACAGCAGAATCGCATCCTGAAGGATTTTCTTCGGACGAAGTGCTCACACACAAAGAATTACAAGATACCTTTTCTAAGCTCGATGAAAATGAAGGAGTTATCTTGTTTTGTGGCCACCAAGCAAACTGGGAACTGCCTTTTCTTTATATTACGAGAGACTATCCAGGTCTAGCCTTTGCTAAACCTATAAAAAACGCCCGGTTAAATAAAAAAATTTTTTCATTGAGGGAAATCTTTAAAGGGAAAATTGTTGCTCCGAAACAAGGAATCAATACTGCTCTTCAAGCCTTACAACAAGGGTATGTTATCGGCATCGTCGGTGATCAAGCATTACTGATCTCTTCTTATACTTATCCACTCTTCGGGCATGAAGCATTTACAACAACATCTCCCGCTTTACTCGCATATAAAACAGGCAAGCCTGTGATCGCCATATCCATATGCCGGAATAAAAACGGCTATACTATTGTTCCTAGCAAAAAGCTCTATGCTGATAAATCTCTTCCTATCAAAGATGCCACAACATCACTTATGAACAAGCTCATGAGTTTCTTAGAAACAGGCATAGCTCATAAGCCACAGCAATGGATGTGGATGCATAAACGATGGAAACGTAAACTGCACAAGGGGTTAAAAAAGAAATATGCCTATAGTCACATACTCGTTATTGTCAACTCTGGGGATCTTGATCACCTCGGACAATTTCTTTCTGACCTAGAGCGACTCTACTCAGGAGCTGCGTTAACATTAGCCTTATATAACCCGACTAAAGAAAAGATTTTTACCTCGAACCTACACCAATATACTATAAAAGAGTTTTCACATCTTGAAACTCTCTATGCTCTTCCCAATAGCTTTCCCGCTGTATTTGATTTAGCAGACCTTCCAGGACGCCTGCATAAGCATTTTAAGAAAACGGGATCAGTGGCTCTGTACACCCGAAAAGCATTAGAAAAGAAAATCTCCCAACCTACAGCTCCCTTAATTACAGCACTCAAGAAGTTTTCAAAAAATTCTTAACTTCCAAAAGAGTTTTTTTGCTTTTTTTTTTGATTTGCCCCAGAATGCTTTCGGTATTTTATAAATAAAAAGAATTTTATGTGCTTAACAGACTGTTTGGGATCCTCATTTGAATGTACTCTCAACTGCATCTGCAGTTGTCAAAACTCTCAGAATAATAAACGCGTTACAGCACTAATCTCCGCATTAGTCCTTGCAATATTAGCAATAACAGCTGTTGTTATTTTCTCATTAATATGCGCTGGTACGATTCATGTTCCTGAAACCCTTTGGGGAATCAGCAAGTACATCCTAACACCGATACTCCTCGCAATCGCCTTGGTAACGGCTTCGTTATCAGCAGGATGCTTCAAAGCAAGAAACCGCTTTTTATCTGCATAATCCTACGAGCATCAGCTTATTTAGCTGATGCTGAGACGATGTCATTAACTGTTGTCAATGTCAGATTATTGGTATCTTTCATTTGTGCTCCGCGACTTAACACTAAAACTTTATCGTAATTTGATAAAATTCCTCTTTCGATACCATAGACACAAGCTTGATGTCTCCAGACTGTACGATCCGACTCTTCGGTAAGCATAGGGTATACCCCCCACTCTAAAGCAAGTCGGTAGTATACAGACAGGTTTGGTGTAACAGCAATGATGGGGAAGCGTGGACGATACTTAGAAAGGAAAATCGGAGAGCCTCCAGATTCTGTATACACGATAATGGCTTTGGCTGCTGCCTTCTCAGCAATTTGAATTCCTGACAGCCCTATAGACTGAAGATAAGGAGATACCTTAACAGCACTCTCACTATCATTAATCTCTAGGAAAGACATGTAATTGAGGTTTTTTTCCGTTTCTTGAATTACAGAACGCATGATTTTCACAGCAGCTATAGGATGACTACCTGAAGCTGTTTCTCCTGATAGCATCACTGCAGATGTCCCATCATAAATAGCGTTCGCTATATCAGAAACCTCTGCACGCGTTGGCAATACATTGCGAATCATAGATTCTAACATCTGTGTAGCAGTAATACAAAAACGCCCTGTTTCACGAGAGACTTTTGCCATAAATTTTTGCAAACTAGGAACTTCCACAACAGACAGCTCGATTCCTAAATCCCCACGGGCAATCATAATCCCATCTGCAACTTTGGCAATCTGCGGGAAATTTTCTACACCTAGGCGATTTTCTATCTTAGCAATAATCGGCATATCCTCACGCCCACAATCTGCTAAGCACTTGCGCATACTCTCGATATCTTCAGCACAACGAACAAAGGAAGCCGCAATCACATCGACACCCTGATCTACTCCAAATTTAAGATCATGGATATCCTTATCGGTCATAAAAGGAAGAGCTAAATCAATTTCTCTGATACTTAAAGACTTATGAGACTTCAACTCTCCAGAATTAATAAATTCTAACTCTAACCAATCGTCACCAACAGAAGTGATAACAGCTTGGAGATACCCATCGTCTATCAAAACTTCAGTACCTTCACGAACAAAAGGGAAGACACATTGAGGATGTAAAGTGACTCCTCCTTCGAGCGATCCCTCGATCTCTTTCTCTACTAAAGTGATTTTCTGGCCTCGTGCTACCTTAATTGGCGTGGGAATCTTTCCTAAGCGAATTTCTGGACCTTTAGTGTCCAACATAATCGCTAAAGGGGCTCCTTTTTTCTCTCGCAACTCTTTAAGAAGATTTATTGTCTGACCATGACTTTCATGAGTACCATGACTAAAGTTTAACCTGGCGACGTTCATACCCGCGTCTAAAAGCCTCTCAAGCATTTCCGGAGTATTTGTTGCCGGACCTATAGTACAAATGATTTTCGTTCTTGCGATCATACTTCCCTAATTTATCAAACCAATCAAAAACTTTTTTTATCTTATAGCGAACATTCTTCTCTACTCAAGACACGATACATGATTTTATCTTAATTTGTACGTTGAAATCCCCAACTAAATACTATTTTATAGAATATATCGCGCATTCCTATCCTTGAATCAGGTAAAATGAAGGCTTGGATTTTTTTCTTTCTATAAAGTTAAAAGTAAATCAAACTAGTTTCTACTAAGTAGTTATAATTATCCATGTAGAAAATTTCTTCTTATTTCCAAAGTTATTATGAAATCTATGCCCAGCTTACCCGTTCGTATTTCTGGTATTACAGTTAGAAATCTGAAAAATATCTCTATAGAGTTTCTACCAGGAGAAATTGTTCTACTCACAGGAGTATCAGGATCTGGAAAATCTTCGTTAGCTTTTGATACTGTTTACGCTGCAGGAAGAAAACGGTATATATCCACTCTACCTTCATTTTTTGCGACGACTTTATCTTCTTTACCTGAACCTAACGTTGAAAGCATCCAAGGGTTATCTCCAACCATTGCTGTTAAGCAAAATCATTTTGCTTATCACTTTCATGCTACTGTCGGCAGTGTTACAGAACTTTCCCAACACCTTGCGTTGCTATTTTCTCTGGATGGGGAGGCTAGAGATCCTGTAAGCAACAAAGTGCTGCATCTACAAAGCAAAGAAAAGATTCTTGCAACACTTGAGAATATCCCTGAAGGTACGCAAATCACACTACTTGCTCCGTTACCAGATACCAGTAGCTCAGCAATTCAAGAGTGTGTCAGGCAGGGATATACGAAAATCCGTATGCATAATGAAATCTCATCCATCTATCCTTTTCTATCGTCTCCTCTGACTACTGATCACCCTGTCGATGTTGTCGTGGATTCTTTCATTAAAAATGAAAGTAACAATGCAAGAATGAAAGTCAGCTTATTCGCAGCGCTGCAACTAGGTCAGGGGCGCTGCTCTATACATTCCGGATCCCAAGAAGAAACCTTTTCTACACAAGTCTATATACCAGAAACCCAACAAACTTATACGCCATTAACACGACAATTGTTTTCTCCCCATAGCCTTGAAGATCGTTGTTTTAAGTGCCAGGGAACGGGAGTTCTTATTACTATTAAAGACCCTTCTCTTATTCAAAAGGATTTATCCATCCGGGAAAACTGTTGTAAGCTCGCTGGAAACTGCTCTACTTATTTTTACCATGCCCTTTATCAATCTCTGGCAGACACGTTAAACTTCAGCTTAGATACTCCTTGGAAACAGCTTCCTGAGCATATTCAGGACACCTTTCTCTACGGTCAAAACTCCCTAGTTCTTCCAGTACGCCTTTTTGATCCTGCACTTGGGAAGAAATCCCTGACCCATAAAGTGTGGAGAGGAGTTCTTAATGATATTGGTGAAAAAGTACGCTATGGAGCGAAACCTTCAAAATATATTCCTGAGGGGACCACAGCAGTCCCATGTCCTAAATGTCAAGGAATAGGGATCGGAGAATACGCATCTGCAGCCACTTGGCAAGGAAAAACTTTTATCGAACTTCAGAAAATGCCTCTTGATGAGTTGTTCTCTTTAACCTCTTCTATAACACCATCATCAAAATCTGTGCATGAGGTACTAGAAGGGTTCAATAATCGCCTTGCTACACTTATTCAGTTGGGTCTTTCCTACCTTACCTTAGATCGGGCCTTAGCAACGCTATCAGGAGGAGAGCAAGAGCGTACTGCTCTTGCTAAGCATCTTGGCGCTGAGTTATCAGGAATTACCTACATTCTTGATGAACCTTCCATAGGACTCCATCCTCGTGATACCGATAAGCTCATACAAGTAATTCAAAAACTACGCAGTCAAGGGAATTCCATTCTTCTTGTAGAACATGATGAACATATGATCTCTTTCGCAGACCGTATTATTGATATTGGTCCACGAGCAGGGATTTTCGGAGGTGAGGTACTATTTAACGGCACTCCTCAAGAATTTCTAAGCAAAAGCAACTCTCTAACAGCAAAATATTTACGAAACGAACTCACTATAGATATCCCCAAAAGACGTGCTAAAACACAAGCCACTCTTTCTCTATCTCATGCAACAACCAACAATTTGAAAGACGTGACCATTTCCCTACCTTTGGAAAGAATCACTGCGGTTACTGGTGTTTCAGGATCTGGAAAATCGTCTTTAATTAACGACACGTTAGTTCCTGCTATGGAACGTCTTATACAAGGAAAACCAGAACCTCACCTGCGCATAGATGGAGGGGATATTTCACGTGTTGTCCATATTACTCGCGACCTTCCTGGCCGCTCGCAACGTTCTATTTCCCTAACGTATATTAAAGCTTTTGATGATCTGCGAGAACTATTTTCCCAACTGCCTAAAAGTAAGCGGCTGGGGTTAACTAAAGGGCATTTTAGTTTTAATCTACCGTTAGGATCGTGCACGGAATGCCAAGGAATAGGGGCGGTAACTTTAGATGATTCTACCCTCATTCCCTGTCCGCTGTGTCATGGAAAACGTTTCCAACCCCAAATTTTAGACGTACATTATCAAGGGAAAAGCATCGCTGACATTTTAGAAATGACAGCATATGAAGCAGAGAAATTCTTTATAACTACTCCCCATATTCATGAAAAGATACATGCATTATGTTCTCTAGGTCTCGATCATCTTCCTTTAGGACGACCTTTATCCAGCTTATCAGGAGGAGAAATTCAGAGATTAAAGCTTACCTATGAGCTTCTTTCCCCCTCTAAAAAACCTACCCTCTATATTCTTGATGAGCCAACAACAGGCTTACATACTCATGACATCCTTGCTCTTATCCAAGTTTTGTTTTCTCTTACACACCAGGGACATACGGTAGTGATCATAGAACATAATATGCACATTGTAAAAACTGCAGATCACGTCATTGAACTTGGCCCTGAAGGAGGAAATCTCGGTGGATATGTACTGGCCTCATGTTCTCCTGAAGAACTCATTCTCTTAGACACTCCTACAGCAAAAGCTTTGCAACCATATTTTACAAAGACCCCAGCTCTGCCTAAATGCACGAAAACAAGCCAGAATACGCATATTCTCAGAGATATTTCTGTTAAAGATGCTTATCATCACAACCTGAAACACATTGATGTTACGCTGCCACGTAATGCCTTAACAGCTATTTCTGGACCTTCAGCCTCAGGAAAGCATACTTTAGTTTTCGATATCCTTTATGCCTCAGGAAATATCGCTTATGCCGAACTCTTTCCTTATTATGTTCGTGAAGCTCTCATTAAAAAGACCCCTCTACCAAAAGTAGAAAGTGTTCGAGGATTATCTCCAGTTATTGCCATCAGAAAAACAGGAATAAAGAAAAACTCCCGACATTCCTTAGCTTCGGCCTTAGATATTACTGACGGGCTTGAAAAACTCTTTTCCCTTTTAGGGAAGCCCCACTGCCCGTTATCAGGAACTCTCTTAGAAAAAATCACTCCACAAACTCTTGTTGCGAAACTTCTTCACGAGTATGCAAATTCTTATGTAACAATAACAGCGCCTATATCCTCAGATGAAGATCTCTCTATCGCTTTAGAAGCAAAGAAAAAAGAAGGGTATCTAAAATTATTTGCCAATCAAGAAGTGTATGATCTTGAAGAACCTCTCCCTGAGATTTTAGAAGATCCTGCTATCGTTATCCAACACACAAAAATCTCCCAAAACCACGAGTCCTCGCTTTTATCTTCTCTAACTTTAGCCTTTTCCTTATCCCCTACTCCCAAATTACATATTCATAATCATCAAGGGATTGTTCATTCACTAGCCTTTAATCTCGGCTGGCAAGATGCTTTAGGAAATAGCTACCCTAACGTTACACGCAAGCTTTTATCTCGCGAGCATATTGAAGGGCAATGTCAACAATGTTATGGATCAGGGAATGTTTTAAAACTCTCTTTAATGGATCATAAAGATAAAATTCTTAATTACTCTCCTATAGCTCTCTTTGAGCTCTTCTTCCCCGAAAGCTCCATAAAACCTATTCTCGATCTGATTAAAGAACTAAAAATTGCAAAAACTACGCCCATCAAAAATCTCGATATTCATACTCAAGAACTATTATTTAAGGGAACCAACAGATATCCAGGATTAGAAAGGATCCTTCTTGACCATTGTAACCGCGTTCCCTCCTGTCCTCTTTTACAACCTTTGCTCGTCCATGACATCTGCCCAACATGCTCTGGATGGGGAATTCACACATATGCTCAACATGTACGTATAGGGCAAACCTCCATTGTAGATATCTATCAACAAGACACCCACTTTTTGAAAGACTTCTTAAACACCCTTCACGATGATCAAGCTCAGCCGATTATACAAGATTTACAAAATCGTTTAACATTCATTAACAAGGTAGGTTTAAGCTACATTACCTTAGGACAACAACAAAATACTCTTAGCGATGGTGAATATTATCGCCTACACTTAGCAAAAAAAATCTCTACAAACCTTACGGACATCATTTATCTTCTTGAAGATCCTTTATCAGGTCTCCATCCTAAGGATGTTCCCACTCTAGTACAACTGATTAAAGAGCTCATTGCTAACAACAATACCGTTATTGCTACAGACCGCAGCAATGTATTAAAGCATTACGCAGAGCATACAATTCATTTAGGACCAGGATCTGGACCTCAGGGAGGGTACCTCACAACTGATACATCCGTATCTCTAGAAAATGAGGAGTATCCTCAAACTCCCTTTAAACATACTTTAGATGTACGTCTCACGGTTCATAACATCACGGATCTCAGTGTACAAGCTCCTCTCCGCAGCTTGGTTGCGATTGCTGGAGTATCGGGATCAGGAAAGACCTCATTGCTAACTGAAGGTTTTTATAAACAGGCTCAAAAGCTTATACACAATGGTTATGAGCTATTTTCTCATGTAATATTGTTAGATTCTCATCCTCTTTCTTCTTCACAACGTTCGGATATCAGTACGTATTTTGATATTGCTCCAAGTTTAAGAAACTTCTATGCATCGCTCACCCAGGCTAAAGCCTTAAGCATTACATCAAGTATGTTCAGTACAAATACTAAGCAAGGACAGTGTGCAGATTGTTTAGGATTAGGTTATCATCTAATCGACCGGGCTTTCTATGCATTAGAGAAACGCGTATGTCCAACGTGCTCAGGATACCGAATCCAACCCCTAGCTCAAGAAGCTGTTTATGAAGGGAAGCACTTTGGGAAATTACTACAAACTCCTATTGAAGAACTCCCTATACTCTTTCCTTTTCTTCAAAGGATTCAAGCTCCTTTACAAGCGCTTATACGGGCAGGACTGGGCTATTTACCTTTAGGCCAAAACCTCTCTTCTCTATCGCTTAGTGAAAAGATCTCTGTGAAAATAGCGAAATTTCTCTACTTACCTCCAAAAGAACCAACACTATTCCTACTCGATGAGATAGCGGCCTCCTTAGATAGAAATCAGAAATGCCAACTACAAAGACTATTCCGTACCCTGATATCTCAAGGACATTCGATTATTTATGTTGATCATGATGTGCATTTGCTGAAACAAGCAGATTATATCATAGAATTGGGGCCTGGCTCTGGGAAATATGGAGGGAAACTGATCTTTACAGGAAGACCAAAAGATATCTTAGCTTCAGAATCCTCTGTATTGAAAACGTACATGTGTGGGTTATAAAAGACGCTCTTTCACAAGAAGATCATAGGCAACGCGACAATTGTCACGCTCCACATCATCTCCTAAACAATGGAAAAAGATGAACTTTTGCAAGAGTAAATTTCTTCTTTCTTGATAACTCAATTGGTTTTCACAAATTCCTAAAGGACTACAAAATAATCCTAGTAATGCTTTTGGAGCTACACCATCTTCTCTACATCCCGAAAGATGTAAATAAGCTAAAGAACTCTCTTCAGTGAGCGCTAACCAATAACCATAAAGAACAAAAGCACAATGACTGTCCTCTATCCAGAAAGACTCGTCATAATTATCAGATAAGAGCTCGTATACTTTTTGCTCCTCTTTCATCCAAAGGTAGGCAAGTATTTCATAAGGCAAAAGATAGGTATACCGCTGCTGAGGAGAAACATATGTTTCCAGTAAACGGAGAGCATCAAGGATCAGCTCACCCTTACCATGAATTAACACGTCTTTAGCAAATAAATCGAACAAGTAAATAATCAAAACAGGATCTAAGATTTCGATATCTGAAAAAACCTTTTCTACAGGTGCGTGAAGGAAAATGGCTTCTAATGCTGAAAGGAAATGTACAAGCTGATGAGGAAGAATTTCTACGACATCTTCAGTAAATGTTGTTGCCTGGATATTCTCGCGTAAAATGTTCCCATAGACATCGATAAATTCTCGATCTCCTAAATCCGCTGCGGTATAAAAAATGTCTGCAAGGGCGCGGTAATCTTTTAAATCCCAAGATCTTTGGAATAAGCCTGGGAGAAAAGGGGTAAATCCTGACCAATAGCTCAATAGCAATTCCATTTTCGATGAACGGAAATCTATAGGGGAAATATCCAAACTACAAAACAAAGTGTCTTGAATTTTCCCTTGTAAATTTTTCAAGAAATGCTCTTCCTCTGAGGAATTTATGGATTCAGGAGCAACATGAAGAGCCAGCAGCATAAAAACTAAGGAGACGCGATGATTACTGTATAAAGCTTCATGCAAACGATAGACAACATGATCGCGAACTCGAGAAATTTCTGGACGCTGACTATAACGCTTCAATGCTAATAATAGACTTTTTACCTCTTCGTTATATTCTCCGAGACGTTGGTATACTAAAGCTTTACCGAGGTATTCTAATGGTGCTGCAACACTATCATGTAAAACAGCAAACTCTCTAAGTGCTTGGGAGAACCCTTCTTTATCGCCTTCTTCAGCAGCTTTTTCTAATACAGCAATGCCTATACGAAATTGTGCTTCGTATCCCTCCTTACGACCAGGGAAAGATTCGACGATCCTTCGGTAAAACGTAATAGCACGATCATAAAGCTTCTCATTAAGAAAGGCATCAGGAACTGCTAAACAACTGACTTGAAGTGATCCACTACTTTCTAAAACAACGATATTTCCACAAACGTCGGCTATATCTTGAATAATGACTCCAATACGTCCTCCACGTCCAGGGAGATAATCCATATGAATCATCCAGACTGCATGATCGATATGCAAAGATAACCGATGGTTTTGCTTTTCAAAAGCTATAAAAAACTTCTCTTTATTTATATCTATATTTCCAGAGGTTTTCTGTATCTCTAAGCCGTTTCTCACTAGAGAAACTGAAAGAATATTCTTCTTAATATGTAACCAGAAACCATAACCTCGGTAGAAATCCCCATGATCTACGTTTTCAGAAGGAGGCAATAAAATTCCAAACCCTCCTTCTAATCCTTTGCGTAATAACGTATATTCCAAACGTACTTCAGAAAAGCTTTCTATCTTAGAAATCGCCAAGCTATACCATAATGCTGGGGACACCTCGAACATAGGGAAGTATTTAGATAGTAAAATAGATTCGTGGAATTTCCAACATTCTGCGTCCTGAGTATGCAGGGCTATCTTAGGCGTCCATTTCGGGCTACCTTGTAAATGCTGTTCTATATCAGCTTTTAATGCCTGCACAGATGGATAGCGTTCTTTAGGGTCTGTCGCTAAAGCTCGCATAACCACTTGGGAAAGAAAAGAAGGAATTTCTCGATGAGGAGCTGCCTCTTCAGGAGAAATAATGTGGTTAGGGATACTAATTTTCTTCCCTTTTTTATTACGATAAGGGAAAGACAACGTCAACATCTGATAAAGAATTACCCCTAAAGCATAGATATCCGTACTTTCTGAAGCTGGAGCTCCTCGCAGACGTTCAGGAGCCATATAATCCGGAGTACCTACAATCTTACCAGGCACCGTCATATTGGAAAACATAGATCCCGGCATAGGAATATCAAGATCTAAAAGAAAATCTTCTTTCATTTCCTTAGATAGGGCTGCTCCCCAATCTAAAATCACAACCTCACTAAATAGCCCGAGTAAAATATTGTCAGGTTTAAGATCTCTATGGAGAATCCCTCGAGAGTGCACATATTCTATAGTAGAACAAATTTTATGAAAGATAGAAAGAAAGGTCCCTACCGATGTCTGTTCCGCAAGATCCTTAGGAAGAGAATCGCATTGCCAAACACTTTTGAGCAAACTCTTAAGAGTATAACCTTCTATATACGGCATAGTGTAGTAAACAAGGTCACTGTCACTACAAATCGTAAAAACAGGAACAACCCCCGGATGCACAAGATCCGCAGCAATTTTAGCTTCCCTAAGAAAACGCTTCTTTAATAACTCATTATCAGAAAGATCTTTGCGGATTCTTTTCAGTGCAACCTTACGCGAACAGACAGGATCATAGGCTAAATAAACCTCACCCATTCCCCCTTTACCAATCATTCTGATAATATCGTAATGCTGCAAAAGTGCTTAGTCCTTTAGTTCTAAGAAAACGATGCTAGCTTATCAAGAATACTTTGTAATTCGATACGATTATTTTTTAAAGCTTCTTCCTTAGCACATACAAGATCTGGATTAGCTTTCGTACGGAAACTCTCACTACTCAATAAACGTGAGGCACTTTCGATAGCATTCTCCAAACGTGTTTTCTCTTTTTCTAGGCGTGTTTTTTCTTTAGCAATATGTTCTACGGGAACAAATACCCCAAGACGAATACCCTCAACTACCCCTAAGCTATATACACGATCTTTAGGTTCTTCTGTAAGATTTTCTATAGAAGATATACCACCAAGAGCGCACACCATAGGCACATAAGTCTCTATAGATGTTCCTTCAGGGCAAATAACAAACGCTTCTAAAGAAGCCCTAGAATCTAATTGCATCTCTCCACGAATATTCCTAACTGTGTACACGAGCCTTTCTGCAAGAGCAAAAGATTCATGAAGATGCTCAGGAATAACGATATTTATGGGTTGAGGATAAGGAGCGACTACATAAGAATCTGCGCGCAACATAGCTAAAGCATGTGCTGTAATAGCATCAGAACATTCGTCCTTAACTTCTCCTATAACTTCTTTTAACTTTAGAAAGAGTGTTTCAGTAACAAAAGGTGCTATAGGATGTAAAACACCTAAAATATTGACTAGTAAAACAGCTAACAATTTCTGTTTTGTTAGTCGATCTTCCTTGCTTCCCTGCTTACCGTATAAAGTTGGCTTGATAATCTCTATATATGTGGAACAAAAATTATTCCTGAAGAATTCATATGCCATCGTGGTCATCTTATCGAATGCGTAATTTTGATACGCAGAATGTAACTCTTTTAACAAACGATTGAACCCATCAAGAATATAATAATCTTCTAATCCTAAAAGAGTTGTATCTATACCACGAGCAAGATCCTCACTTGTCAAATTAGAAATATGACCAAAGATAAATCTTGCGCCATTCCATATTTTATTCGCGAAGTTCTTGTATTCCTCAAATAAACGATAGTCAAGATCGATTTGCTCACCACGATTCGCGCATGAACACAACGCCATACGAACGGCATCAGCACCGTACTTAGCTATCATCTCCAAAGGATCAATAACATTACCTTTAGACTTAGAAAGCTTTTCCCATTTTGCTATAACATCTTTAGGAAGGGCTTTCCCCATGTCATAAGCATATTTTTCTTCTCCGGTAATGTATGTCCATTCTCCGAGATCGTTATAACGCTTGTACGATTTCCCAAAAATCAATCCATGTAAAAAAACATCGCTAAAAGGCTTTTCTCCAACCATAGCGCTGCAAAGCAATACCATGCGCGTCACCCAGAAAAATAGGATATCATGCCCGGTAATAAGAACTGCTGTGGGGTAAAACTTTTCTAAATCCCCGGATTCGTTATCGGGCCAACCTAAACAGGTTAATGGCCACAATCCAGAAGAAAACCAAGTATCTAATACATCAGGATCTTGATCCCAAGATTCAGGATCTTTAGCTACCTCTTCAGGAATGCCTTCACCGTCGTAGCATAACATACGATTCGCATCGCTTTTATGATACCATACAGGGATACGGTGTCCCCACCACAATTGCCGGCTAATGCACCAATCTCGGAGGTTATTCACCCAAGAGAGATAGTTTTTTGTAAATTCTGGGGGGAAAATCTTTATTGCATCACTAGATATAAACTCTCGCAATGAGTCGCGGAAGCTATCTACAGAAACAAACCATTGTTTTGATAAATATGGCTCGATAACGGCACCTGAACGATACGAGACACCCACTCTAAGCTTATAGGGTTCTTTCTTAACAAATAACCCCATAGTCTCTAAAGCAGTAATGATACTTTCTCGAGCTTTTTCTTTACTTAAGCCTGCAAATATCCCTCCATTCTCGTTAATTTCTCCGGTAGGAGTAAGAATATTTACCATAGGGAGGTTATGATTAATTCCGGTGCGATAATCATCTTTATCATGAGCAGGTGTAATCTTGACAGCTCCAGTACCGAATGAGGGATCTACAGACATATCTGCAATAATAGGAATCTCGCGATCCACAAAAGGTAAATGCACCTTAGCTCCTAATAGATGGCTGTAACGCTCATCATCAGGAGAAATAGCAATCGCTGTATCGCCTAACAATGTTTCAGGACGTGTTGTTGCTACGACAATGTCTTCAGAACTATCCACTACGCGATAACGAATGTAGTAAAGCCAACCGTCTTTTTCCTCATACTCTACTTCATCATCAGCAAGTGCTGTCTGTAAAACAGGGTCCCAGTTAACAAGATAATTCCCCCTATAAATATGTCCTTTATCAAAAAGGATTTTAAATGCTTTTTTCACAGCACGATTGGCTAGAGGTTCCATGGTAAAACGCAAGCGCGACCAATCGCAAGAACATCCTAACTGACGTAATTGAGAAAGAATGACGCCTTCACTTTTTTCTTTCCACTGCCACACATGTTCGAGAAATTCTTCTCTAGAGAAATCCACACGACGCTTCCCTAAGGAGGAATATAAGTGCCTTTCCACGACTGTCTGAGTAGCGATACCGGCATGATCGGTACCTGGAACCCAACATACCTCAAACCCTGACATACGCTTATAACGAATAAGAACATCTTGAAGAGTATTTACAAGGGCATGCCCCATATGCAAAATGCCGGTAACATTCGGTGGCGGCATAATAATAGCATAGGGAGGCTTGTCACTCGCCGCTTGTGCCACAAACATGTTAGACTCTTCCCAAAAAGCATATAATTTCTCTTCTAATCCTTTAGGATCATAAGCTTTAGGAAATGCATCCTCTTCCATAATTCTCTATCCAAATCATTATAATATTTTAGATGTCATGTTAAAATTTGTCGGCCTAAGAAGCATCCATAGAAATCACTTCCATCCAAAGATGATGTCGCCTACTGACAATTTCCTTATCCCTACTAGATAAAGAAACCTTGTAAGAAACAATTCCCTGGCGCTCTTTGAAATCTTCACCCTTTAGACAGTAAATACGGTAACCAGAAAGCTGACGTACTTCATACGTCAATTTTTCTATTTTCCCATCACCATAGTAAACCCAAAGATGCAAAGTCGCTGGAAGGATATACTGCATCCGATAAGGTAAACTCCAGGTAACAACAATCTGCTGGCCCAATGTTTCACGCAGACAGGTTTGTTCTATACCCAGATGTGCTGCAGCTGTGTAATCATTATCTATAAATTCCGTGAACGAGGACAGGCACGGCTGCGAACATCCGGACAAACACAGTATAGATCCCAGAGGGAATAGAAGAACCCATAAGCTTCTAGAACAATAGTAACGCAAAAACAAAAGCAAAGAGTGCAAACGATTCAACTATCCCAATAGATGCAAAAGATTTACCATAAATAGCTGAAGAGCGTGCATAAGCTTGGATAGCACTTACACAACATTTCCCCTGCATTACAGCCGATATTAATAGTGCGATCCCTACAGAAAGCCCTACAGCAATCCCTGCTATAGCACCAACTTTGCCATCTTTTATACCATCTCTAAGCAAAAGCATAAAAATCAATCCATAGATAGATTGCGAAGAAGGCATTGCAGACAAGCCTATAATCTTTCCATGTCCCTCGTCAATTCGAGACATCACAGCATGCGAAGCCACCCCTGCCATACCACAACCAATGGCACTGCCTATCATTGCTAAGCCCATGGCAAAAACAGGACCAACAACCGATAAATCAATCATTATGTACCTCTATACCTCATAATAATACTACAAGAAAACCCGAGAATGAATTCTTTAATTGTCTTGCTTATAACTTCATTTTTCCAAAGGTCCCGAATTCTACCAAACCATAGAATTATTACCTAAACCTATCCCTAGGAATCCACAACCTTATGACATACTACTTTCTTTAAGGGATGTAGGAGCTTGCCTCCCCCATCAAAACTATAGTGATACCACTCAATAAAGTTTAATCTTAGACCGTGAATCACTCCCCCCATAATAGAAAGTAATATGTTCACTGAATGACCAAACAAAATAATAATGAAAGCTATAGCAGGCGAAAACCGATTGCTAATCTGTACTATTGTGGTTCCTACCATGGCACCTGCCAAGCCTAATGCGTATATACGCAAATAAGATAAAACATCTGAGAATACCTGAATAATCGCTGTAATCTCATCTATACCACCAATACCACGTTGCAACACTGCTCCGGAGACTGCAAGACCTATACCTACAAATATGCCGTAATAACCTAGAACCCCTCCAAAATCATAAGGGACATGGAATAGGTAATGAATTAAAGATACAGACTGTAAATATAAAGGAAGATAAAGATAGGCACCGCACATAAAAATGATCCATCCAAGCCCTGAATAGCGCTGACGTATATAACGCAACATGCCCAGAGCCATATGAATCAATCCGACAAATAAAGCTAATTCCATGAGAATATTGTCTGTAAACTTATCATAGACAACAGCACGTTTACCTACGTCGCCATTAACGGTTTCAGTAGCAAGGAGAAACTCTTTTGGGGTCTGCTTATCTTTCAATAAAGGATGTTCATTAACTAACTCTTTATATCCCTTAGGATGCTTCTCTAAATAATATTCTGCCTTTTTCAATGCTAATACATGCGTAAGCGAGTACTCTCGCAAAGGATTTGAAGGACTGATAGAAATGCCAAAAAAGGAAGTGGTAGCAAATCCCCAACAAATACATCCTAATCCTAAAATAGAAAACATCTTCAGGAAACGCGCTAATGACTTGGAACCTTTAAGCGCACGACGTGCCTTAAATGTTATGAACAACGAGGTTGCTAGAAAAACAAGTCCGTAACCACCATCATTGACAATCATAGAGAAGAAGAAAAAGAAGGAGACAAATACCCATAACGAAGGGTCTTTATCCGAAGATGCTGGTGTATCATAAATATTCACCAGATCTTCCCCAATGCGTCCCAAACCATGATTTTCTAAATAGGTAGGAACAATCTCATCTGGATTTGGGGCTACCTTGTATAGACAGACATCAAATTCTTCGCAGAGTTTCTCTAATTCTGTCAGACGATCAGAGATTACCCACCCCGAAATAGCGAACATCCTACCATCGAAAAGCTCTTCAACACTATCTTCGGCATGTTTGAGTTGCTGATCATTGGTATAATTGCAAAGTCCTTCAAGAATATCCTGACGATAAGCATAAAGCTCACATATTCTTGATTTTTTATGATGAATAGTCCTTAAAAGGACAGCTTCTTGCGATTGCAACTCATTAACAGAGTGTGGAGCATCAATCTCTGTAAATTGGTCTTTTGATAAGCCGACTACACCAATTACAGCATAATAATCGAAATTATACGCCGTAGATAAGTAGAAAACATTCGCTTGATCAACTTCTAGCTCTTGCCCTTCAACATGTTTGCGATAGAAAAACCTTATGGTTAATCCTGTTTTCCTTGTGAATTCAGCAATATCACTAGAAGAAAATACGCCTAGAGGTTTCACTCTAAGAATCTCTTTCCTTAAAGCTTTTGTATTTTCCGTGAAAGTAAGGATTTCTTGGTGTAGAGAAAATACCTCATCTAATATCTGTTCAACGGTTAAGTCTTCAGATTTTGACAACGACAAATCTGATGTAGGATATTCTCTTTTCAAACTATTTAGAATTTTCAGACACTCAGAAAAACGCCGCATTTTTTCTGAAGTAACGAATCTCTTATCGGAAATAAACTCGACAACTCCGAGTTCCCTGCAAGCAGTAAGAAATTCTGAGCTATTTCTTCCAATAAAAAGATACTTATCTACATTTACGCGCATTCGGATTCCTCCTTACGCTGCTGTATCTTTTTCTTAGCCATCTTTACTTGGCCAACATCTGTAATACTACGATCACTCAAGAAAATTGCTATTTTCTTAATCATACGTGTTGTCTCTGGAATCAGCTTTTTCTCAAAAAGATTTACACGAATAGAGACATTTCTTAACTCGTCTTCTAAAATTCTTTGCTTTTCTACAGCCACTTCAGAGCGTACTTTATTAACTACAAACTCTCTGGTGTAAGCGACAAGAGTGTCTACCCAGATCGGGGTATCTAAAACAGAATAAGAAGATTCCGTTAGAACGATATTCTTTATTACAGGAACTTCGACGCCTGCGATGTTTTCATATTCTTTTGCTACTTTTTCGATCTTAAAGCTATTTACTATAGCGTCAACATAGAGAGGAACACTATAGAGCTCAGCAAAGGCGTATATGCTTTCTCTAGATTCTTCATATGCGCGTATACTTTCACTGGCCTCTCGAATAGCATTGGTTACTTCTACTTGTAACAAGGCTTTCTTTAATTTTAACGTTGGTAAATATGTTTCCAGACGAGAAAGTTTTACCTTTTCTAAACGATAGGCGTTCTTTGTTAACTTTACCTGTGAAGACATGACTTGGGCCAATACTTATTGATCAACTGTTCCTTTATTCCTACTTCTTCGGAATGGAAACTTTGAGCAAGAATTTTCCACCCAATATCCAAAGCTTCTTCTAAAGGAATATTTACTTCTAAACTCATCAATCGTGTTTCAAAAAGCTCCGCAAATGCCAATAACTTTTTATCCCAATTGGATAACTTAAAGCCCATGGACATTCTTTCATTAGCTTTTCTAGAATCAGCATAAAGCCGTATTAATGAATTTGCTAGATCTCCGTGATCTTCTCTGGTCACCTTACCAATAACCAATTGTTTCAAACGAGATAAGGAACCGAAAGGATCAATACGATTATTTTTCAGGTAAAATTGCCCTTCCGTAATGAATCCTGTATTATCAGGAACAGGATGCGTAATATCATCACCGGGCATCGTAGTTACACTAATTAAGGTAATCGATCCACCCTGGGCTATGTCCACAGCCTTTTCATAGCGTAAAGCAAGATCAGAATACAAAGATCCAGGATACCCGCGGTTTGCAGGAATTTGGTCCATGGTAATAGCAATTTCTTTTAAAGCATCTGCAAATGCCGTCATATCTGTAAGTAAGACTAAAACATTTTTATTTTGATCTACGGCAAATTTTTCAGCACATGCTAAGGCCATATCAGGAATCAATACACACTCTACAGGAGCATCTACAGCCTTATGAATAAACATTACACTTTTATCAGCAAAACCTAACCTTTTAGACTCCTCAACAAAAAAGCTATAATCAACAAAGGTTAATCCCATGCCTCCAATAATTACGATATCCGCATCTGTTTGTGCTGCTATACGCATCAATAAGGCGTTGTGATTCTCACCTGAAGACGAGAAAATAGGAATTTTTTGTGATTTCACTAAGCAATTGAATACATCAATCATAGGAATATTGGTGCGCACCATATCCCTAGGAACAACACGGCAAACAGGATTGAATGTAGGCGTTGATATTTCAATCGGATCACCAAAACATTCTCCCTCACCGTCAATAGGTTTACCTACCCCGTTCAAACGCCTACCTATTAAAGAGTCTCCGTAAGTCACCTCCATAGAGCGTCCTAAAAACACCACTCGGTCTCCTGTTGACAGCCCAGAAGTCCCTCCAAAGACTTGTAGAGTCACTTTCTTAGCATCGAAACGCAAAACCGAGGCATACGAAGACCTTCCATCTACTCTCTCTATTTCTGCTAATTCGCCTAAACGTGCTCCCTCAGCTTCTACGGTTATCAAGTTTCCTTTGATATCGGTAATTTTTGTATATATTGTCTGCATAACCTCTTACGCTGTTTGTACCATCTTCGTCTCTAACAACCTAAGAATGACTTCCATCCCTTCCTTATACTCATCAGAAAGAAACTTCTGTCCATTTAAGGTTTTGATTTTACTTTGCAATTCAAGGAAAAAACTTCTCGCATTGTCGGGGCTATCGAAATTAAATCTCGCATCAAAAATACGACTCATTAATGAAAATAACTCAATTTGCCGATCAAAAGGACAATAACAATCCACGGGATCAAAAGCATTTTGTTGAAGATAGCAGAAATCATATAACTCAGATTTTAAGTAAATTTCCATATCTTCCATGGGGATTCCTTCTTCCCCAACCACTTCCATGCGTTTGCCAATTTCGGATCCTTCACGAAGGAAGTAATTAGCTTTTTTTACTGCTTCTCCCCACCCTTGGACCTTATCTTCTAGTATCTCTCCAACTTGATCTAAGTATTTTGACCATGAGATCATAGGGTCAATTGAAGGATAACGTCTCGCATCAGCACGAGCCTTAGAAAGACCACAAAAGGCACCCACTACTGATAAAGTAGCCTGAGTTACAGGTTCTTCAAAATTTCCTCCCGCAGGAGATACAGCTCCACATATCGTTAGAGAACCTTCGGAACCATCTTTCATACGTACAGCACCACCGCGTTCGTAAAACGCGGCTATTCTCGATGCCAGGTAAGCTGGGAAAGCCTCTTCCCCAGGAATTTCTTCTAATCTTCCGGAAATTTCTCTTAAAGCTTGAGCCCATCGTGATGTTGAATCTGCTAGTAGAAGTACGTGCAGACCCATTTGCCTATAATATTCAGCTATAGTAATACCTAAATAGATAGAGGATTCCCTAGCAGCCACAGGCATTGAGGATGTATTACAAATAATGCATGTCCTATGCATTAAAGATTTTCCAGTATGTGGATCTGTAAGATGAGGAAACTCTTGTAATACCTCGACTACCTCACCAGCACGCTCTCCACAAGCACAGAGAATAACAATATCCACAGCAGCATATTTAGATAAATGGTGCTGCAGAACAGTTTTCCCTGCCCCGAAAGGACCAGGAGTACAGAATGTTCCCCCTTTCAATACAGGAATTTGGGTATCTAAAATCCTAACACCCACGTCCATAATTTCATGGCAAGGAACTTTATCTCCTTGAATAAAGGCTTGCTTAATCGGCCATTTCTGAACCATAGTAAAACTATATTCTTGGCCATCAGCATCTCGAGCTTTAGCAACTACGGTGTCAACACTATATTCACCTTCTGAGATTACCCAGGTAATCGTTACCTCTTTGAAACAAGAAAACGGTACCATAATTTTATGATCAAAGTACCCTTCTTTAACAAACCCTAGAGCATCTCCACGAACAAGAACATCTCCAACAACAGCTTTGGGAGTGTATGCCCACAATGTGTTCTTACAAAGAGCATTGACATATTCTCCTCTTTTTAAGAAAAAGCTACTCTCTGCCAACACCTGCAGACGATTTTGCAATCCGTCAAAAATCCCTTGTAATAATCCTGGCCCTAATTCTGCTTCTAGTAAGTGTCCAGAGAAAGTGACCAAAGCTCCTCGACAAACATCTTGCGTGTCTTCAAAGACTTGGATCTTAACCTCTTGACCGACAACCTCAATAACTTCAGCTTTTAGCCACGCATCATTAACATTAACGTAAGCAACTTCACCTTGGCGTACGTGCCCATCAAAACGTACACGCAATAAATTGCCATAGGCCTCTATAACATATCCCTGAGTCGTTTGTCCCGAAGTTGTTACCATGTGATTGCCTTTTCCATAGAATTAATAATGTTTTTGCCTTTCTCTAAATCTACCATGCTATTGCGAATAGCAAATAAATACGCAGTAACCCTTGCCAAAACTGCATTTGCATCAAAATATTTGTCTCGGTACATCTCTTCAATCTTATGAAATTCGTACAAAGATAATGTACGATTCAATGTATGAGGTAAACGTCCATAGTCTTGTAGCACATCACTCAAATCTGAGAATTCTTCGGGTAATTCATAATTAGGTGCATCTTTTTGCATCAACACTTGAAGCACGACAGGATTAGAACTATCTTCATCTCTTAATACATAAGAAACATCAAGCTTCATAACCCGAGAACGAAAGCCTGCTAAAATCACACGTAAGTTTTGCTTAAAAGTAAAATACGTACGAAGAAACTCAGAAGAGCTTTGTTGATAAAAAGATAGAAATTCCCTAACTAACGAGGAAAAGTTCTCCACACGTTCTTGAGAAGTCTTATATTGCAACAAGAAATCCTTGAAAAAATCCTCAAATTCACAATCATCAGACCATTGTTGGAGATTGACCATACTTTCAACATTCTCTTGTGTTACTACACCATAAGAATGAGGCAATGGCTTCCCTGACCAGAAAAATGCAAAATTTTCAAAATCGAAGAAACGTTTTAAGATAACATAATACCCTAGATCTTCTTCAGACAAGTTTAAATGTAGAAGAGCATCAAGATCATCAAAAGAATAAACAGGGTGAGACTCAGGAAGCTGAGGAAGAAAAAACGATGATAAAAAATAATATTGAGTCATGGCAATAACTCTAAAATTGGTTAGGATCCTATTTATGAGAAAAAACTAGGAACCCTGAAATATCATTTCACGAAAATCTTTTTGCAAATAACGCATCAAAAGATCAAGTAAGGTATCTGAACTAAGATCTAAAACCCAGTTCTTATCTTCCACTCTTAATTGAACACCACCGACAAACTTCCCGATTGCTACTCCTTTACCTTTAAGTTTCGCCAGAACGGTTTTCCCTAGGAATTCATTAACGGATCTTGTTGCCACGTGTTTACCGATATAGGCTGTAAGATCCCCGGAAATGCCTTTGTCTTCTATCGCCTGTATCAACGCTGCAACAAGTTTAGCGGAAACCTCGGGATCAGCTAAAGTATTGTCTAGCCACTCCGCTAAGGACTCTTTAAAAACTTTATTTTCTACAGCTTGTTTTAAACTTTCTAAGGAACGCTTACCTGCTTGTGCTAAAGCAGATTCTCCTTGTTTTAGTTTGTGATCGGCTTCTTCTTTAGCCGAAGCAATAATGCGACTGGCTTCTTCTTGAGCCTCGTCTATTATCCTTTTTGCCTGTTCCTTTGCATTACGCACAATAGCGTCTGCTTCATCTTCCGCAGGCTTTAAAGTTTCTATTCGTAGAGCATCGCAGATTTGCTTTAACTTATCTTCTGCACCGAGATCTGCCATATCATTGCTACCGTTAAGAAAACAGAGTTTATCTTAAAAAAAAATTCAATTATAATCCAACTAACCCAACAGATTATAGCATTTGATCATTTAAATAAAATTAAATAAAAGATTTCCATGAAACTTCACGCTCTTGTTTCTTTTCTGTTTACTAGTTTGTCTCTTACAATAAGCGCAAATCCTCAAACACAAAGTACAGCAAAACCTGCCCAGAGACGTCCCTCGAGCGTTTCTCAACGAAGAGCGTTGAAAAAATCACAATCTAGTATTTCTAATGCAACAGCTTCTCACTACGTTGCAAAAAGAGCGCATAAAAGTCGAAGAACAACACAACAAACGAAAGAAAAATCATCAATTTCTTGGGTTACCTACTCTACAGATGAGTATACTATTCGCATCCCGAATAACTGGCAGTGCATAAATGATAAAACACAACTGCCTGAAAAACTTGATGTCGTATTTATTGGCCAAGGGACAGGTTCGTTAACACCCACGATCAACATTTCTCAAGAAATTATATCTAAGAATCAACCTGAATACATTGAAGAGATACTTGCTTATCACAAAGCCAATGACATGACACTAGAATCTTCTGTATTCACTCATATTCAATCTCTTCATGGAGAATTCACAATTATCAAAACAGAAAAGAATTCTTCGTGGGGCAGGGTTTTCTGCCTTCAAGGCGTTGCTGTCATCAACCACAAGGCCTATATTTTTACAAGCACCGCTACCTTAGATGACTATCCTAATGTATCTTTGATTTTCTTAAAGACGGTGTCTTCCTTTAAGCTTTCAGAAAAAGAAGCTACTTCTGGGGATACTATCCTTAGAGAGGCTCTTAAAGCCTTACAAGAAGAAATAGAATAAAGTTCCAAAACTACTTAGACTAAAGATGCTTTTTCTTTATGTAAAACTTCCCTTTTAAGAGCATCAAAAATAAAACGAATAGCGATCTGTTTCCCTTCAAGAGTTAAATTAAACACCACGGGGAATCTAGAAAAGAGTAGCTGGAAGGGTATTTCCACAGCATGATCTTTGACGGATACAGAAACCGCAGCATTTCCTAGTATAGGAGAGGCCTCGTAAATCCTTAGACATAACGCAGCAAATTGACGAATAGAGTTACGCATTGCTGGGTCGAAAGTATATGTAGAAGAACAACAACTACAGGCTAAGACTTCCTCCAAGCTAAATACCGAAAAAGAAACTTCTCCTTCGCAACAGCAGGGACAGGAAAAAACAAGTAACGAGTTATGGTTCATCTTATCTTCTTTAATTTGCCTTACAGTATTGTTGAAACTTTAAGGCAGTTTTTCTTACACATCTTGTGCGGCTATTTGCTTAATAAATTCTGTAACAGCGGCTTCAAGAATCTGGGTATCACCAGAGAATATACGGATTCCCTCAGCGAGTTTCTCAGTAGCCATAGCATCTTCATTCATTAAGAAACGGAATATGCTTTCTGTTAATTCAACAGGCTGAACATCGAGTTTCTTAGCTTCCGCTGGATCTAACTTTCTTGCAACCGGAGACTGATCCTTCTTTAGTTCGTCTAACAATTTAGGAGAAACTGTTAATAAATCACATCCGGCCAAGGCTAATACTTGCTCTTTAGAACGGAAAGAAGCAGCCATAATTTGTGTAGTGATATCAAACTTCTTATAATATGTATAGATATTCGATACAGAAGCCACACCAGGATCCGCATCTATAGAGTACCCATCATCTCCGTAAGCAGCTATCCACCAATCATAAATACGCCCAACAAATGGCGAAATTAAAGTGGCTTTTGCTTTTGCAGCAGCGATAGCTTGAATTAAGTTAAAAACAAGGGTGACATTACAAGCAATACCTTGTTTCTCTAATAATTCTACTGCTTGTATACCCTCGCAAGTACCTGGGATCTTAACCAAAAGACGCTTTTTATCTCCTCCAGAGGCTGCGAACAACTCGCTTAAGAAAATAGCTCGTTGTACCATAGCTTCTGTATTGAACGAAAGACGAGCATCTATTTCTAAAGAAACTCTACCCGGAATGTATTTTAAAATTTCTAGACCAAAATTTACCTGTATCTTGTCTAAAACAAAAGTGAGGGTTTGAACGTCATCACCATTCTGTCGAATTCCCCAAGCAATAGCTTCTGTTAGCAATTCTTGATACTTGGGTTCTTGCGCAACTTTGAGAATAAGAGACGGATTCGTCGTTGCATCTTGAGACTCTGAAGACTTAACTAACTCTGGATCACCAGTGTCGCAAACAAGAACGCTCAAGAGTTTGAGTTGCTCGAATTGACTGGACATACACACCCTGTTATCACTATTCGTCTTTTGCTGAGACTACCAAAAAAAAATATTACTATCAAGGAGGTTATAGGTCTAACCTTAACCTCCTCTTTTGATCATTAAAGCCTAGCTAACAAGCGCATTCAGATTCGCTTACAAAGTCAAAGACAAGTTCCTCTTGTTCCTTTTCTAAGTACTGCTTAATACGCTTGTGTGTATCAAACCCTGTACCTCCAGGAATCATATGCCCCATAATGACATTCTCTTTGAATCCTAACAGGTAGTCAGTTTTACTACTACACGCAGCATCAGTTAATACCCGAGTCGTATCTTGGAAGGATGCGGCAGAAATAAAGGATTCTGTACCCAACGAAGCTTTGGTAATTCCCAATAATACTGGAACAGCTTGTGCTGGTTTTCCACCTTCCTCTTCTGTACGTTTATTCTCTTCGTAGAATTCTTTTTTATTTACTTCTTCTCCGAAGAGTAAAGTAGTATCACCTGGATCAGTAATGCGAACCTTCTGCAACATTTGACGAACAATGATTTCTACATGCTTATCATTGATGTCTACACCCTGTAAACGATAAACTTCTTGAACCTCATTGACTAAGTACTTTTGCAATTCGCGAACGCCACAAATTTCTAGGATTTCATGTGGAACAACCAAACCATCTGTTAGCTGCTGTCCCTTCATCACATGATCTCCACGTTGAACAATCAAGTGCTTGGTCAAAGGAATCAGATGTTCTTCTTCCATTCCTGTTATTTCGTCACGAACAACAAGAATACGTTTATTTTTCTGAATTCCTTTAAAGTCTACAACACCATCAATCTTTGCAATATCTGCAGCGTCTTCAGGCTTACGAGCTTCAACTAATTCAGCAACCCTAGGTAGACCTCCAGTAATATCCTTAGTCTTAATTGCCCCTCGAGGTAATCTTGCTAATAACATACCAGGGTCGACTTTTTGATTTTCTTCGACAGAAACAATCGCTCCAGAAGGAATAGCGTATGTTCCAACCAATTCCGTCAAACCGGGATCAGAATAAATAGCAATTTGAGGATGCAGTTCTCCACGATGCTGTTTAACAATAAGCTCGACTAAACCTGTGTTCTTATTAACTACTTTCTCTGTAGAAATACCCTCTACTAAGTCTTCGTATTTTACAAAACCAGGCTTATCACAGATAATTGGAATATTATGTAATTCGACCTCAGCAATTCTTTGGCCTGCAGTTACCTTCTCCCCATCACCTACTAAAATCTTAACACCGAGTTCTACCGGATAAGTCTCTAAACTTTCTATAGACTTGGTGCTTAGAAGTTTCTTGTACTCTTCTAAACTACGTCCTTCATCACGGACAACATGGATAGCACCTTTCTTATTCAAGACTAAGTGATTTCCATCTTGACCCACAACCACACGTAGATCCATGTATACTAGGATACCGTCACAATCTGTAACAATTTCTGGAGTTGAAGATGTAGCTGCGATACCTCCAAGGTGGAACGTTCTCATCGTTAGCTGTGTTCCAGGTTCACCAATGGATTGAGCAGCTATAATACCCACAGCTTCTCCTAAACCAATCAGACGACCATTAGCAAGGTTTAACCCATAACACTTAGCACAAACACCACGACGACTTTCACAAGTAAGTGTAGAGCGGATTTTAATACTTTCAATTCCAGCATCATCAATAAGTTCAGCCTGAGCAGATGTAATCACATCTCCATTCTTAGCTAGAAGCTTACTTTTATCACCGGGTTGATAGATATCTTCTGATACCGTACGACCATAAATACGATCTTTTAAAGGTAGAAGCTCTTCTGAACCCTGTCGAATTGCAGTAATTTCGATATGATTCAATGTTCCGCAATCTTTTTCCGTAATGATGACATCTTGTGCTACGTCAACAAGTCTTCGAGTTAAATATCCAGAGTCAGCTGTCTTCAATGCAGTATCAGCTAAACCTTTTCTAGCACCGTGAGAAGAAATGGAATACTCAAGAACGGTTAATCCTTCGCGGAAGTTCGAGGTAATCGGAGATTCGATAATCGCACC
Organism: Chlamydophila parapsittaci; assembly: GCF_006385615.1. Lineage (NCBI taxonomy): Bacteria > Pseudomonadati > Chlamydiota > Chlamydiia > Chlamydiales > Chlamydiaceae > Chlamydia > Chlamydophila parapsittaci. The sequence continues at coordinate 250,049 of NZ_CP041038.1, forward strand.
GTTTGGCTTAGCCATTAAACCTCGTAGAGCTCCTAACTGCTTCAACTGAGACTTATTACCTCGAGCTCCTGAATCTATCATCAAGAACAGAGGGTTGTGTTTACTTTTAGTTTGCTTACTAATTTCAACATAAAGAGCGTCTGACAAGAGTTCTGAAACCTCTGTCCAAATACTAATAGTTTTAGAATGACGTTCACCATCGGTGATAATACCATCATCATATTGTTTCTTAACAATGGCAACCTTGTCATAAGCTTCTTTAAGAATTTCACTTTTAATCTCAGGAATTTTTACATCTTTCAATCCCATAGAGATCGCAGCTTTCGTCGCTTGGATAAATCCTAAATCTTTAAGATCATCTAAGAAGCGTACAGTAGCCTCAAGCCCTACTTTTTTATAGCATTGTAAAATCAATTCACTGATACGCTTACTTGGCATGCTATAGTTTTGGAACCCTAACTCTTTAGGAACAATTCTATTAAACAGAACTCTTCCTGGAGTAGTTTCAATAACCTGACCATCGATGCGTACTTTAATTTTCTCGTGAATATGAATACCACGGCCTGTTTCATCGCGACGACCATTTGTATGCTCATCTAGGAATCCGCCAGAATACAATGCTCGCAAGACTTCCGTAACATCTCTAAAGATTTTGACTTTTCCTCCATGCTCTTCCGGGAAATATGTCGGGTCTGCCATCAGATAGTAAATACCTAAGGTCATATCCTTAGAAGGTGTAGCGACAGGCTTTCCAGAAGACGGCAAGAAGATGTTATCAGGAGCCATCATCAAAACTTTGGCTTCTAATTGTGCTTCTATAGACAGCGGCACGTGAACAGCCATTTGGTCTCCATCGAAGTCCGCGTTAAATGCTGCGCAGACTAGGGGATGCACACGAATCGCTTTACCTTCGATTAATACAGGTTCAAACGCCTGTATCCCTAAACGGTGGAGTGTGGGGGCTCGGTTAAGCAATACTGGATGGCCTTTAATAATTTCTTCTAGAACATCCCAAACTTCCGGAGCTCCACGTTGAATCATTTTCTTAGCAGAACGAATAGTATAGACACTACCCTGATCTTTTAATCTTTTAATAATGAATGGTTCAAACAACTCAAGAGCCATTTCTTTAGGCAAACCGCATTGATTAAACTTCAATTCAGGACCTACGATAATGACAGAACGTCCAGAATAATCAACACGCTTACCTAAAAGATTTTGTCGGAAGCGTCCATTTTTCCCTTTTAGCATTTCAGAAAGGGATTTTAATGGACGATTCCCCGCTCCCATGACAGGGTGTCCATGACGACCGTTATCAAATAGAGCATCCACGGCTTCCTGTAACATACGTTTTTCATTACGTACGATCACTTCAGGAGTTTTTAGCCTTAAAATAGCTTTTAAACGATTATTTCGGTTAATTACACGACGGTATAGATCATTTAAATCAGAAGTTGCAAACCTTCCACCATCTAATGGAACTAAAGGACGTAGATCGGGTGGAACGACAGGAACACTTTTTAAAACCATCCACTCAGCGTGATTCGAAGAAGAGACAAAACCTTCGATAATTTTTAATCGCTTAGCAAGTTTCATTCTGGCTTGCTGAGATTTGGTTTTTCGCAAACGATCCTTAAGCTCTTTTAATAGACTTTGAAGATCTTCTGATTTCAATAAATCATAGATAGCCTCTCCGCCCATTTTGGCTACGAAAGAATCTTTTCCCCACTTCTCGATGACTTCTCGATACTGAGCATCATTTAAAAGCTGCTTTTTATTTAAATCTGTCTTACCTGGATCGATAACTACATATTCTTCGTAATAAATAATCCTTTCAAGATCAGAAGCGGTCATTCCTAAGACGTTACCTATTCTTGATGGTGTAGTCTTAAAAAACCATATATGTACGATAGGCACAGCCAGCTCAATATGAGCCATACGTTCACGACGAACCTTAGAAAGAGTAACCTCTACTCCGCAGCGATCACAAACAATACCTTTATGCTTAATCTTCTTGTATTTACCACAACAGCATTCCCAATCCTTTGTGGGACCAAAAATCTTTTCGCAAAATAGTCCACCTTTTTCAGGTTTAAACGTACGGTAATTGATTGTTTCAGGCTTCTTGATTTCCCCACAAGACCACTTATCGCGAATAGTAATATCTGAGGCAATTCCAATTTCTAATTTATCAAATAGCCCCTCTTTAGATAGAGAGACATTGTCTCGAGAACCTTCTCCAAACATTATTGTTTTTCTCCAATAAGTGATTTTTTAAGCATCTACTACCATAGGACGAACATCAAGTCCTAGACCTTGCATTTCCTTAATTAAAACATTAAACGACTCTGGCGTTCCTGACTTCAGGAGGTTTTCTCCTTTAACAATGGATTCATAAATCCTTGTTCGACCAGTAACGTCATCCGATTTAACTGTAAGAATCTCTTGGAGCATATGAGCTACCCCATAAGCTTCTAAAGCCCAAACTTCCATCTCTCCGAATCTTTGACCTCCCATTTGAGCTTTACCCCCGAGAGGTTGCTGAGTGACCAAGGAGTAAGGACCAATGGATCTGGCGTGAATTTTATCTGCAATTAAGTGGCTTAGCTTCAACATGTAAATGTATCCGATTACCACAGTATTGTCGAATCTCTCTCCAGTCTTTCCATCATACAAGTAAGACTTACCATCTGCAGGCAAACCTTGTTCTATCATCATGTCCCAGATACGAGATTCTGGGAAACCTTCAAATACTGGAGTTTTTACATGAATACCGGCAGTTTTTGCAGCGTAACCAAGATGAGTTTCCAATACCTGACCTAAGTTCATCCTAGAAGGCACACCAAGGGGGTTTAAGATCATCTGTACAGTTTCGCCGTTAGCAAGGTATGGCATATCAGCTTCAGGAACAATCTTAGAAACAACTCCTTTGTTTCCGTGACGTCCAGCCATTTTATCTCCAACCTGCAGCTTTCTTTTTGAAGCAACATATACCTTAACCTGGCGGATCACACCGTGATCAAGATCAGCATCACCTTCACGAATATGTTCAACTTCTGTTTTATAATTGACTTCCAAACGTTGCAAGGATGTCTCGTAATCAGAAAGTAGTGATTTTAAAACATCATACATATCGCAAGGAGGCATAAGGAGATCGACCAAAGACTCTTGCTCAAGCAATTCGATTGTCTCTTGATCAAATACAGTACCTTCTTGAACCAGAATATCGGCGGTACGACGATGTATAATCGAAGCTGGAGCTTTTTCATTTAACAATAGGGCTCCTAATTTTTCACGATACTCTGTTTTTAATACTGAAATCTGATTCTTATAACCTTTCTGTAGGTCTTTCAAATGAACAGCTTCTTCTACAAGCTCGTCATCACTCTTAGAAAGTCTATCTTTTCTACTGAAGACTTTCACGTCCATGACAACTCCCTCTGTTCCTGGAGGTACAGTCAAAGAAGCGTCTTTAACATCAGCAGCTTTCTCTCCGAAGATTGCTCGTAATAAACGTTCTTCAGGAGCTAATTCTGTTTCTGATTTTGGAGTAATTTTACCAACAAGAATGTCGCCAGGCTTTACTTCAGCTCCAATACGAATAATTCCATCTTCACCTAAGTTAGCCAAGACTTCTTCAGAAACGTTAGGAATGTCACGAGTAATCTCTTCTTTTCCTAATTTTGTGTCTCTAGCTGTTAATTCAAACTCTTCAATATAAATTGAGGTATAAGCGTCTTGCTTAATCAACTTTTCAGAAATGATAATCGCATCTTCGAAGTTATATCCATACCAAGGCATGAAGGCAACCAAGATGTTCTTTCCTAAAGCAAGTTCTCCCTTATCTGTAGCAGGACCATCAGCTATAACATCACCTTTGACTACAACATCTCCCACACTACATAAAGGCCGTTGATTAATGCAGGTACCAGAGTTTGATCTTAAGAACTTTTTAAGATCGTAAGTGCGTTTAAGTGTTGGGTTATGTTTAGCTGCAATAACTACTTTATAACCGTCAACATATTCTACGACTCCGTCTTCTTCAGCAACAACAATAGCACCGGAATCTTTAGCAGCACGTGCTTCTAAACCTGTTCCAACAATAGGAGCTTCAGTTTTCAATAAAGGAACAGCTTGACGTTGCATGTTTGATCCCATAAGAGCACGGTTAGCATCGTCATGCTCTAAAAATGGAATTAAACCTGTAACAATCGATACCAATTGCTTTGGAGAAACGTCCATATGCGTAACGGTACTTGTGTCTGCTTCGAAAGCCTCTCCACGATATCTTGCCCAGCATACAGGATCGACAAACATATTATATTCATCTAAATTCGCTGAAGCCTGAGCAATCACACATTCTTCTTCGACATCAGCAGTCATGTATTCGATTTCATCAGTAACTACCCCATCTCTAACGATACGATAAGGAGTTTCAATGAATCCGAATTCGTTAATTTTTGCAAAGGAAGATAGAGAAGTAATCAAACCAATGTTTGGTCCTTCTGGAGTCTCAATTGGACATATACGTCCGTAATGGCTCGCATGCACGTCACGAACTTCAAATCCAGCTCTTTCTCTATTCAAACCTCCAGGCCCCAAAGCTGACAAACGCCGCTTATGTGTTAATTCGGCCACAGGGTTCGTTTGATCCATGAATTGAGAAAGCTGAGAACGACCGAAAAAGTCCTTTAGAACGCTAGCGAGACCTTTTGCAGAGATAATTTTTCCTGGAATCAATGTATCAGAAGAGAAATCAAATAAATTCATTCTCTCTCGGATAATTTTTTCCATTCTAGCCAATCCGGAGCGGCATTGGTTTTGGATAAGTTCTCCTACAGAGCGTACACGACGGTTAGCTAAATGGTCGATATCATCAATCGAAGCTTTTTCATCACCCATTTTTAAACGGATAAGATACTTCAGAGCACCAATAACATCTTCTTTTCTTAAGGTCACTTGTGCTAAGGACTCTTCATCCATGGGGAATCCAAGTTTTCTATTTAATTTATAACGACCTACTCTTCCTAAGTTATAGCGTTTAGGATCAAAGAACAGACGCATAATTGTAGAACGAGCATTTGCTAAGGTCGCAGGCTCACCGGGGCGCAATCTTCTATAGAAATCCTTTAAAGCAGCTTCATAAGAGTCTGTTGGATCTTTGGCCAACATTTTGATGATAGGGTGATTTTCATCAGCCTCTACAGCTATTTTTAAAGTCGAGATATTAGCATCGAGCATACGTTTTAACATAGCTGTGCTAAGTTTTTCTCCAGCCTTTCCGTAAACCAAAGAAGAAGCTTCATCTAAAACATTATCAGCTAAGATTTTACCAACTAAGAAAGAAAAATCTTTTTCACTTTTTAAAGAATGTTCTTCTATTTGGAAAAACTCTTCAATAATATCAGCGTCAGATGAATACCCTAGGGCACGGATAAACGTTATAGCTAAAATCTTGCGGCGACGTTTCTTTCTATCAATATGGATATAAATTAAATCATTTATATCAAAAATAGCCTCTAGCCAACTACCTCGATAAGGAATAATTCTGAAAGAAAACAAAATATTTCCTTTAGAATGTTTTTCCTGTTCGAAATTAATCCCTGGAGAACGGTGTACTTGAGAAACAACAACCCTTTCAGCCCCGTTAATAATAAAGGTTCCTTTATCTGTCATAATGGGTATAGTGCCCATATAGACTTCTTCTTCTTTAATTCCTGTTTCATCAGTCAAACGGAAGCGAACTTTTAAAGTAACACTATAGGTGATCCCGCGACGGATACACTCGTCGGGAGAATATTTCGGCACACCTAAGTTATAAGATAGATACTCTAAAATGGTAGCTTCGTTATAAGATTTAATTGGAAAAATCTCTCTGAAAACCTCTTCTAAGCCGATATTATCGCGCTCTTCTGCAAGCTTACCAATCTGAAGAAATTGCTTATATGACTTAATTTGAATTTCAATAAGATTTGGAAGATCTAAGATATCTTCCTTTTTTTTGACGCTAACCCGCTCCGGGCATTTGAACATGCGAGCTCTCCTAAGACTATTGTGATGCCAAAAGACTTCCCTTAAACAAGCCTACGTATGCCGTATTAAGGGAGTACTACAATTGTATACATGATAAAAAAAGAAAAGAAAAATCTGTAAGGATTTTTCTTTCCTATAAATTACAAGCCTTTAAAGGAAGCTTTTGCTCCAGCTTCTTGTAATTTCTTAACTGTATCCTCAGCATCAGACTTAGAAGTCTTTTCTTTAACAACTTTAGGCAAGCCTTCTGTCATTTCTTTAGCTTCTTTTAAAGCTAATCCTGTAACTTCTCGTACTACTTTTAAAACGCCTATTTTTTTATCTGCAGGAACTTCCTCTAAAGTCACTGCAAATTCTATAGACTCAGCAGGAGCAGCTTCAGCACCAGCAGCACCAGCACCAGCAGCAACTGCCATCACAGGAGCAGCGGCAGTGACATCCCATTTTTCTTCTAATAATTTTTTTAAAGCGGACAGTTCTAATACTGTTAAACTGCTTAATGTCTCTACTAAAGTTTCCAAACTTTGTGTCGTCACTTTTGTCACCCTTACTTAATTTGAGAGTTTTAACATTCTTCTTAGTTTTTTTGCGTTTTCTGGTCGATGCAGGAAATAACACCAGAAAGAGCTGAGCCCATAATTCCAACGACCTGAGACATCGGAGCAGCTAATAGTCCAACAATTTGCTGTCTCAGTTCTTTCATTGAAGGCAATTTGGCAACAGCCTCTACTTCTTTACCTGACAAGTTAGCGCTATCAATTCGTCCGGCAAGAAAAACTAGTGAATCGTTATGTTGTTTATTAAAATCTAATACTTGTTTTGCTGCAGAAACAGCATCATCATAAGCAAAGACTACACCTAGGTGTCCGCTTGTATCCGAAGAATCTATATCAAAACCAGCGCTTTGTATAGCTTTGAAAAAAATTCTCTTTTTTAATACTTCAAATTCTGCAGAAACTCCGGAGAGTGAATTACGAAACTCTCTAGAGTGTGCTGCCGTAAATCCAAGATATCTCAATAAAATAAAACCTTGGGATGCGGAGATCTTCTCTTCTACCTCTTGAAGGAGTAATTTCTTTTCTTCTTTCATTTTCCCTCTTGAATTAAGACGCCATTAACTCTCTAGTATCGACAGAAATACCAGGCCCCATAGTAGAGGAAACTGTAAATGATACCAGATATTGCCCCTTCGCTGCAGGCGGCTTAGCTTTAATTAAAGCAGAGCATAGAGCTTCGATGTTTTCCTTAAGAAGGTGTCCATCAAATGACAGCTTACCTACACCAGCATTACATACCCCAGCGCGGTCTGCTTTAAATTCAATTTTCCCTTTACGCAACTCGGCAATAGTTTTAGTAACGTCCATGGTTACTGTTCCAGCCTTAGGTGTAGGCATAAGGTTTCTTGGTCCTAGAACCTTTCCCAACTTCCCAACTTCACGCATCATATCTGGAGTAGCCACTGCGACATCAAAGTCAACCCAGCCGCCTTTAATTTTTTCAACGAGATCGTCACTACCTACAAAATCAGCTCCAGCGTCTAAAGCTTCCTTAGCTTTTTCTCCAGCAGCAAACACAAGAATTTTTAAAGTTTTTCCTGTACCGTTGGGCAAGGAAACAGACCCTCGAATTTGTTGATCGCTTTTCTTTGGATCTATGCCTAATTTAATAGATACATCGACAGTTTGATCAAAGCGCACTGTGGGGCATTGTTTTAAAATATCTATAGCTTCTTGCAGAGAATATGACTTTGAAAAATCATAGCTTTTTAAGATGCCTTGTATACGTTTTCCATGTTTTGTCATAATTATGCAGCCCTATTACAATTTACTCGACGTCTATACCCATACTTCGGGCAGTTCCTTCTACCATACGCTTTGCAGATTCAAGAAGAACGACGTCCATATCTTTCATTTTTTGTTCGGCAATAGCTGTAACTTGTGCTTGGGTCAATTTTCCAACTTTATTCCTGTTAGGAATTTTAGACCCAGATTCTAGATTTAATGCCTTTTTGATCAAAGAAGATACGGGAGGTTGTTTGGTTATGAAAGTGAAAGTTTTATCCGAATAAACAGTAATAACTACTGGCAACAGGTCTCCAGGACGATCTTGTGTTGCAGCATTAAACTCTTTACAAAAACCCATAATATTTACACCAGCAGCACCTAAAGCTGGTCCTATTGGAGGAGCTGGGTTGGCTTTACCACCAGGAATTTGTAGTTTAATTAACTTAATCACCTTTTTATTCGACATACTAAACCTTACTCTATCTTGACGTCCCTCTATGAATAAAGAGGAAGAAACGAAAAACTAAAATTATAAGAAGATGGAGAATAAGAATACACAGATTTTCTTACTCTTATTCACTTTCTTGTTCTAGGGCCACCTCTTCCACTTGCCAAAACTCTAAATCATCAACACGAGTTTCCCTTCCAAAGATGGATACCATGACACTAAGACGCCCTTTATCATGGAACACTTCAGAAACAACACCGATAAAGTTTACAAAAACACCATCATTAATTTTAACTCTGGAGCCAACATCGAACTTGTGTTTTTGCACAACACCAGCTTTTTTCTCTTCAATGTCTTTTAAAATATTTCTCACTTCATCTTCGGATAAAGCTAGAGGTACTCCCCCACCTAAAAATTCAACAACACCTGGATTATTTTTTACATATAACCAAGACTCGTCGGTCAAATGCATTTTAATTAACAGGTACCCCGGCCAGATGAACTTCTCAACGACTTTGTGCTCACCCTTCTTTACTTCCATCACGTTTTCTATAGGCAAGACAATTTCTTGTATAAAATCCGTCATTCCGGAAGATTCTTTAAAATCTTCTAAAGCTTTTTTTACTTTTTTCTCTTGAGCCGTAAAAACTTGAACGACATACCATTTAAACATGCAACTAACCAAACAAAAAGCTTGTTATACCACTTAACAATGTAAGTAGCTTACGAAACACCAAATCTACACAATATATAGAAAAGCCTAAGCCAAAAATACTAGCGATTACGATCTTAACGTATCGTTTTAGATCTCGTTTACTGACCCATTCAATTTTTTTAATTTCATCTAGAAAGCCAGCACCAGCTTGCTTTTTAGCTTTAGCGATTTTCTTAGAGAGTGTCTCTTGGTGATTGCGTTGTTTCATAAGCAAATTTCTAGATCAAAAATTAAGTCTATACGGGTGCGAAGGGAGTCGAACCCCCGACCGGCGGCTTTGGAGGCCACTGCTCTACCAGCTAAGCTACACACCCAAAAAAGCATGATTAAGATTTATCATCTTAATCATGCTTATAAAATCACCTGGTTTAGGCAATAATTTTTGAAATCGTTCCAGCACCGATTGTACGACCACCTTCACGAATAGCAAATCTCATACCTTCTTCTAGGGCTACAGGGCTAATCAATTGAACATCGAATTCAACGTTATCGCCTGGCATAACCATCTCTACACCCTCAGGAAGAGTTACAACACCTGTTACATCTGTTGTCCGGAAGAAGAACTGAGGTCTATATCCAGTGAAGAAAGGCTTATGACGTCCACCTTCTTCTTTTTGCAAGATGTAAACAGTACCTTTAAATTGTGTATGGGATTTTACGCTGTTAGGTTGGCAAATAACCATACCGCGCTCAACATCATTTTTCCCAATACCTCTAAGAAGTAGACCTACGTTTTCTCCTGCTTGACCTTCTGGAAGTTCTTTTCTGAACATTTCCACACCGGTAACAATTGTTTCGCGAGTATCTCTCAAACCAACAATTTGTACCTTATCACCAACCTTAACGACTCCTCTTTCGATACGGCCTGTTACTACTGTACCACGACCAGAAATAGAAAATACGTCTTCGATAGGCATTAAGAAAGGTTTATCAACTTCACGTTCTGGGGTAGGGATATTATCATCTACTGCTTGCATTAGCTCGCGAATCTTTTCAACATAGCTTGCATCGCCTTCTAAAGCTTTCAAAGCAGAACCGCGGATGATAGGGCAGCCTTTGTAACCTTTTTCTTCTAAAAGCTCGGATAATTCCATTTCGACCAAGTCTACAAGCTCGGCATCCTCTTGAGAAATCACATCGATTTTGTTAAGGAAAACAACAATGTAAGGAACCCCTACCTGTCTTGCCAACAGAATATGCTCCTTTGTTTGGGGCATAGCACCGTCAGTAGCGGAAACAACGAGAATTGCTCCGTCCATCTGAGCAGCACCTGTAATCATGTTTTTAACATAGTCGGCGTGACCAGGACAGTCTACGTGAGCATAGTGACGGTTAGGGGTTTCATATTCAACGTGAGAAGCGTTGATAGTAATTCCTCTAGCTTTTTCTTCAGGAGTATTGTCAATAGAACTGTAATCACAAAAATTAGCTAACCCCTCTGCTGACAGTGCGCGTGTGATTGCAGCTGTTAGCGTAGTTTTACCGTGGTCAACGTGTCCAATGGTCCCTATGTTGATATGGGGTTTAGTACGTTGAAAAGTTTCTTTTGACATTTCAGAATCCTCATTAAATTAGTTTTACTCCAACCATTACTTCTGCCCAGAATAGGAATTGAACCTACGACCGCTTGCTTACCATGCAAGTGCTCTACCACTGAGCTATCTGGGCCTATACTTCACGTTTCATAACGGCTCAGAGAATTGCCTAGTCTATGTCACTTATTTTAAAACATCAATAGAAAACAATTAACGATGCCTGTATACAACTCTAGCTTTCGTTAGGTCATAGGCTGACATTTCAACAGTGACTCGATCTCCAACAAGCAAACGAATATTGCTCATACGCATTTTACCGCATAAATGAGCAGTGACCGGCATGCCATTCTCTAGTAATATTTTGAAATGCATCCCGGGAAGGAGCTCTTGCACTCTACCCTCAAGCACGATAGTGTCTTCTTTTTTTGCCATGTATTAATTATCCTTAAACAAAATCCTCTCGGCCAAAGGCATCTCAATTAAAGACTGGCCAGACGGGCAGATTTGGTCTTTTTAAAGAATAGAGCTTATCCCTTTCCGCTCTATCCATAAATGCAGCAGCATTATATTCGGTATGTAGAAAAAGTCAAATCCCTTTCATAGATAGCCTAAATATCATAAAAAATTATTGATTGCTTTAGGAATAAGTGGGAAAATTTACTACAACATTTACAATTAAAATCAATTTACTTTACAATGCGTCAGTTTAGTTATTTTTAATAAAATAGAATGATATCTTCTGTTACTTTTAGCACTCCTCATCCTAATGGTTTGGAGAGCATGGCAGCCATGCAAGATCACAGTGGATCCGATAGTGAATCTGTGAATACGAATATAGAGAACCCACAGCCACCTAATAGCGAACTTAGGGGAATAACTACATCTTCTCGCCCTCCCCTCTCTCTGATGAATATTCTCCCTTACCGACCAGCTCCAAAAACATGTATGGACCATGCTCGATCTGTAGGGGAAAAAATTAGTACGTTTTTAAGGGATAACTGGAAATATATTTTATTGTATATCCTTGCTTGGGCATTAATATTGGCCTGTCATCATACTATGGCGGTAACATTGACCATTTGGCTGGGTATAGGCTTAGGTGTTGGTGTTCTTTTTGGTATTTTTACCGCCAATGTTTTGGATAGGAAAAATAAGTATAAAAATACAAACAGCCTGTGGAATTTGATGAATTATGGGTTACAGCAGCTTGATCCCAATGGAACGCGCCAAATTCTTTTAGCAACAATCATTGCTTCTATTTCTTCGCTAATTTACGCTATTCCTGAAGCTGTTGGATTTACGATTGGTGCATGCATAGGCAACCAAATCAGTATTCTCATTTCCTACGGTCTCCGCTTAGGCGATGACGACAATTATGTCGCTGATCGGCAAGCTTTTGATAAAAAGGTGGCGCACATTCAGAAAGCGATTAATCAGTACCAATTAATTAAAAATCAAATGATCATTCAGAAGCAAATTTCTGAAATTGTCGCCCAACAAAATAATCCTCAAATGACCAATACGTTGCATACCCTGCAACTACAAATGAATATGCCATTACCATACGTATTTGATGCACCTAAAACACAATTTAGTGATCACCTACATTTTAGTGATCCTGATTATGTTATCGCTTCTGCGAATCAAAGAATTTTAGCTCTATCACAAACTCTAACCCATCTAAGACAAGAGCCTAATCGTGTTGTTGAGGAGTAGTTTTGAATCCCTCCGTATGTCCCCTACAACATGCTGGATGCTTGAAAAAACAGCACCGCATTTTACAAACTCTGTTTCCCGAAAAATTTCATAAAGACATGTTGTATAACACTCTTTTAGATTTCGGATCACAACCTAAACACTTTGACAAAAGTAAAATTTCAAGGGAGAACCTTGTATTGGGTTGTCAGAGTGATTTATATCTTTATGAAGTATATCAAGAAGGACGTTTATTCTTTTTTACGCATACGGAAGCTTTGATTTCTTCTGGAATAGCAGCATTATTTGCTGAAGTGTATTCTGGGGAAACTCCGGTGACCGTACTCACCTGTAAGCCAGTATTTTTTGATCAACTCAGCCAATACCTATCTTTCGGAAGAGTGAATGGAGGTGAGTCTTTGTATATGCGGATGAAACAAATTTCTGTGCAGTATCTCAAATCTTCAGATTAGAGATGGATATCACTTGCTTGTCAGAAGCTTATATGTTAATATCCGTTCTCTTAATCACGGGGCAGTAGCTCAGCGGTTAGAGCCACGGACTCATAACCCGTTGGTCACAGGTTCGAATCCTGTCTGCCCCAAGCTCTCTTTCCTATCAACAATCGTCTTTATTTCAACCTTTCTGAAATCTCATCATTAAGCAACAGAGTAGTAGCTTCATCATGGTATTTGACTTATGAAGGTACTGTCGCTCAGCTTCTAAAATGTAAAGAAACTGATTTTAAAGCCAATGAACAGCTTGGTATTTTCTAGAGGCTCGCAACAAACCTCATGGTATGACTTTAGGCGAGCTTCTAGGGAACGGGATAACCATGCGCTCATGCGCAGGCATTACAATAGGAATGATTGTAAATGACTCTTAGCAGAAGCCTACTTAGTTAAACTATTTTCCAGATTTAACCAAGCGACTTCAATAATCTTAGAGTCACTATCTACCCTCTGAAGGACAAGCGGAAGCAATGTTAAAAAATTTTAATTAAAAATAGTGCTTCTGAAAGAACTGCACTGCCGATTTGCCTTTAACTACGAGCAGGATTTTTAAGGCTTCTCCGACAATAAATGGCATAGCGCCTAGTTGGAAGCCCTTTACAACATCTATGGATTCCGTGAGCGACATCATATAAAAATAGTAGGCAAGCCAGAGAGATCCCATTACTAGTATTATCAGGGCTGCGATAGTAAGAATAGAAGCCAAGACGTATCCACTGGGAGATTTAAACCGACGATAGAGCGAGGAGATAAATAGAGCAGCGATAGGAAAAGCGTAAAGATATCCTGCTGTTGGACCGAAAAACGCGGTTAAGCCACATCCCGAACCATAAAATACTGGCAAAAACATCCCTGCAACAAGATAAGAGAGCACACTACCGACAGCCATCCTTGGAGAGTATGCAATACCTATACAGAAAATCCCTAATGTCTGAAAAGTGACGAGAATAGGGGTAAAGGGTAGGGGTAGGGCAATCTTCGCTAATAAGGCGAGGAAAAGAGATCCCTCCAATATTTTGACTATTGGACTGTTCAAAATTCTTAACAGATGAGACTTTGTAGCTAAGCTATAACCCATATTCTTCTCCTAATTCTAATCGATACGGTGGCGTAGTTATTTTGAAGCTTCCCTTCTCTCTTGTCAATTTTTCAATTCGCAAACACATAATTAATAAGAAAAGAAAAATTAACCAGTTCAAATTATATTAATAATAAAACGATGATATTTAATTATAATTTATATTAAAATGGTTTCGAATTATTTTAAAAATCAATCATAAAAAGTATTTTTAATAACTAAGAGACATTCTTAGGTGTCCTATTGAGTTTTCTTTGGGAGTAGTCTATATGTTATCTTTAAGTTCATCCTGTAATACACCAGGACTGCAGACAGCAGTTTCACAACAAAATCAAAATACTTTAGATCCTGGTCCAAAAAAATTATTAAATTATCCCGAAAGATCGAAGGCTTTTTAGAAAAGCACAAGCCTCCAGCAAGCACGTGCTATTTAGCTAATCCTACAAGCTCCTCACGTGTGCAAATACTTGGCGAGGCATCTTGTAGTAGAGAAGTAACGGCGACACTTGGCCAACAAAACTACCCTCCTCAGGGACCACTTGTTAGAAGTAGTGCCGATAATTTTTATTTTGATGTAAAGGAATACTCTACAATCCACGGTACCGCTTGTACAGCGCTTTCTTTGTTAAAAACGGATGTACGTTCCGGTATAAAACGTCGCCTTCCAATAATACCGGGAGCAACAAAACAAAAAATGCAACGATTCTGCCCTACTTCAATAGAAGAGTCAGATAGACAAGCTATTCGTGTCGAAAAAAGAACAAGAGACATGCTATTTATAGCACAGAAAGTTCGACAATATAATATTTTTGAAGATAGGTGTGGAGCAGTTTTAGACCTTTGGCATGTAGCTCCGACAGATACAAACCCTAAGGATGCTCAAAAAATTTGGATAAAAACCCCAGATGGCTATAAATCTCCATTTTGCTATACGAAATGTTTGAATTATGCTAGAACAATTCGTTGTTATAGAACAACCGCCCCAAGTAGAGGAAGCTTTTTACTCGACGAAAATCAAGGTAGCATTCTTGCTTCAAGTGTAGCATATACCCTGGGAGCTATATTCAGACATAGCCGTTTCAAAAATATACTACTTGAAAAAGAGACTTTGAATAACGGCGAGGCAATCTACGTCGCTGATAGTGTATTAGTGCAAATAATTCTCCTGATTTCCTTGGTCGCAAGAAATGCACACCCCTATGCTAGAGACGTAAAACCCGAAGCTATCTTTTCAGAAGATGAGAAGAACGTCATAACCCTTGCATCAAATATCTTCCGAGAACAAGTCTTAGGGAAAATACCATCAAACAAAGACGAGGCAGGAGTTTCAGAAACCAAACCCCTGGAATTCTCTGTAGCAAGCAAAAACAGCGATCCATGGCGTCAATCAAAGTTAGATCAACTAAGTTCATCTAATGTTCAAGAAGACAACTTCGATGATTTTGCAGGAGAAGAAGGCGAAGCGATAACACCACATACAGCTGAAAGGCTACTCGCAATATCTTCGTCTATTCTTAATCCCTCCCCCTTAACAGATGCTCCACCATTAACTCCGACACCAGGCTCCTCCCCACAATACTTAACACCTTCCCCTCACGGTGAAGATGACTATACATTTGACATCGACTCCTCCCCTCTAACAGAAGCTCCACCATTAACTCCCGCGCCAGGCTTCTCTCCACAATACGTATCCACTCCTATCCATGACGATGAACATGACCGCACATCTGATGTGAACTCCTCCTCCTTAACAGACGCTCCGCCATTAACTCCCGCACCAGGATTCTACCCACAACACGCATCCCCTCCTCTCCATGATGATGAAAATGACCGCTCATTTGACGTGAACTCCTCCCCCTTAACAGATGCTCCGCCGTTGACTCCGTCGCCAACTCCGCGCTCAAATATCTACCGATGGTATCCATAGTATTTATCGCCTTCCCTTTACACTGAAAACAGACTCACTCCCATTCCTAGACTACTGAATTCGATATGATTATAGCGCTGAGAAAAACTGCGGATTATCTATCAGAAAAATAGGGGTCAGATTTACTTAATGATCCTTTTCTCTAACTGCATATTAGCTGTTAACGGTGTTAGGGAAGGTGAAAAAAATCGTGACCCCTCACTCATTCGAAGGTGGCTAGAAAACAGAAACACCTGTCTGAAAAAACTGATTTGCTAATTTACAACCCGATATTTTAATCATAGACAAGTCGATGGGGACTGTCGTAGATATTCCCCCAAACTTCACTTGAACGATAATTTTTATCTAATGAGCCATAGACTAAGTAGTTCAGAGAAAAATGATTGTAAATCACCACTCCACGCAAAAGTAAAAAGATACTAATAATATAGAGACTAAAACCTATGACACCTGTGGTGATGGAACTAAGTACCATACCGATTATACTACAAATTACACCGAAAATAACAGACACAATAGAAAGTATTACGCATACTCTCTCAGCCAAAGGAAACTCGTCCCATAGATTGATCAGTTCCTGATTTTGCAAACAGAAACCTGTGGGAATTGCTGTCGCCATAACTATCATCTTCTTTAGATTTTGCAAAACACAGTCTATCTTAACTTTAAAAAAAAGACTATACAGCTTTTGTTTTTTACCGGCGTCGATTGCTGCTTACCAAACCCACCAAGACATAGATATTTGCGATAAACACAATCAAGCATATAAATAAGCTTATTGTCTGTGATACTGCTAAAACATCTCCTGTCTGCCACGCTAAAGAAGCATTGTGTAAATGAGTAGAATACAATCCCGTGTCATTTGCATCTGTTGTATTACTTCTTCCTAATGTGCTAGGGACCTGCATAACTATACTATTAAGGATCCCAACAGCAGTAGATAAAAATATTCCATGGGCTACCCCCATAATCGCCTGCACAGCACCGATTCTGCCCCCATCTACAGAGCGCACAACGACTTGCGATTCCTGAGGAGCACCTGTCAATCTTTGTAAAATAGTAGTTTGGATACGTCCTCGCAATCCTCGGAAGCAATTTCTTAATAACTCCATAAAGATAACACTACCACTTAATGTAGATGCTACAACAAATACCGCTCGCAAAATCGGAAATGGATTGCCGTACCTTCTTATACAATTGAGATTATCCAAAACAGTGATTAGGAAAATCAGAGGTGTTAATGCATGAGCCATAAGACGTAATAACCTATACGTATGGCGAACAGCATGAGGATTGGTCAACAACAAAAGAAAGTAACGCAAGAGATTCAAAGTATAGCCAAAAATGATTACGTAAGAAACGTAAACATCAGGAGCGTATGTCACAGAAATGATGATATACTCTTGCAGTAAACCACAAACTCTAAATATACAGAATATACTCGATAAAAGAATATCGCTACTGGATCGTGGAGCGAAATTAAACTCTGCCTCAGCAGATGTGTCTCCCAATCGCAATAACTCGGATAATCTGTCAAAGGCCCCGTGACCATGACCTATTTCCACCAAAGAAATCTGATGAGAAGCAAGTGGCGACATACTTTCTGAGCTCGATTCACCAGAAGAAGAATGGTGTGATAGACGTAACGCCCAAATATAGCTAGGACAACGCACACTTGGGAAAAACAATCCCTCAGCTCCTGAAGAGTAAGCAAGAGTTGTAACGTTAGAACGTGCAAATCCTGCCGAGTCAAACAGAGTAGTCACATCTCCTGACACTCTAAAATGGGCTGCGTTACCTCCTGTAACATATGTCGTAGGGGCAATCCCAATTACCTTAACCCGCTCACCATAAGGCGTGTGACGCAACACCTCATCAACTATAGCCCCCCCATCACCGTAAAATATAATTGTGTGATGTCTATGCTGGTTGTTAGGATGAGAGAAGAAGTGTTTCAAGCATTCGAGCAATGCCTGACATAGGGGACTAGAACATGAAACAACAGGTCTTCGTAATAATCGGGAGCAAACCCCCCCCCCCCATCCAGAATTATACAACAGACGTACAGGCTCACCTCGGACCTCACTAAGGTACAAGGACTCGCCTTGAGCTTCTACTAAAGTTTGGGCACTCCCATTAACGTAGGTAACACAAACCTCATGAGCTCTTGGTATCTCTGCATTCGGATCAAAAATACTCACTGCTTCAAAAACTTCTGCATGTTCCCTTACATCAGATCCACATCCTCCGTGAATGAAACAATTTACGCGTTCAGAAGTCTGTTGAGACAATGATGCCTCAATATTAATAGAAGGTGGGTGATAATCTCCTAAACTGATATTTTCTAAACTCGAACTGCTCTCAAGATTGACAGTCACAACCATAAAAACATTCAACTACAATATAGAGTAATAGGTATTCATAAGCTTACGTGCGGAGAAAAAAATAGGCCTCTTCTCCAGCTTTCGTTTGTGCTGAGATTTGCACTTTATTCTGTAAATCAAACCTAGAAATGCGGCTATGTCTATGTTGTAGTCTTCTGTACACATAGAACCGCATTTTTAAGAGGTAATTAAGACAAAGGAACTTATAAGTGTGATGTTATAGTAATTCGCATCTGTGAAAAAAATTAGCCCGAGGTTTTGATCTATTCCAACTAAATTTTTTAGAGCTTTTTAACAAATGTCTTTATCCACAAAATAAAAAGTATCCGAACAGAAATCCAAAAACTCTTATAAATTTAGTAAACTGTGGTATGCGTTATCTTTTATGCGTTAAAATCTCTCTCGCATATCTTTCGCGTTTCCATGCAAGTTCTCTATCTGTTTTCTCTTTCTGCCAAGAGAGGAGATCTTTTTTAAATTCTAGTTCTTTTTCTCGCATTTCGAGATCTTTGTAAGCATATTCCACATCTTTAGAATGTCGATAGGCGTGCCAAACATGAGCTATCTCATCGAGCTTTTGTAGTAAAGCATCAAACGAAAAGTTCTCACTATTCAAATCATCAGCAGGCATACGTAAGGAGGAAAAAATATCGTTACATGCTTGTAGAATTCTCTTACCTGAGGGCAATTCTTTTATTAGTTCTACAGCCTGTTTACTATTTTCTAATTCGATATTCTCATTTTTACATTTAAGAACGAGATCGCGGTAGAGATCTTGGCTCTCTTCTACCAATACTTGAAATAAAGAATCGAGCTGGCTTGCTAGAGTTTCTCTATCCTCATCTGTCATAGAATCAAAACAACTCTCTATACTAGAGTTCTGATGTCCAACAGACTCTTTCACAACAATCTCTGCATCTTCAGCGATTGTATTACTGTAGGATACTATAGGAGAAAACGCGAAGACTAAACTATAAATAAACAATCTTTTAATCATACTTACTCTTATTCTTCTTTAATCTGAACTAATTCACTCAAACTCACGTGCAACATAGGAAACAAAAAACGAAAAAGCCAACCCGAAGTTTATTACAAATAAGACTACAGAATTTAACACGGATATGAATGAATCAATCTACCTTATAGGTAAAACGATTAAGGACAGCTTCTTAACATATTTCTAAATTAATATATTTTCTCTGCTTTTACTATTTTGCCTCTAGGGGACTACACATACATAAAACATGTAGAACACAAGAAATCGATATATATACCACTGTGATAAACATCAGCATAGCGTGATAAACGAAAGTAAACATCCGCATGAGTCCTATTCTAAATAACAACTTATGCAGTCGATCCAACTTGAGCATTTCTAAAATGAAATTCAAGAAATCTGATTTGCAAATTACCAGACTATGCTCGATTTTCAGCGGGCATATCCGTTGCACAGATTGAATAGGGAGTAGAGGAACTTTAGTGTATCGATGCATCTGTAATCAGTTTAGAGGAAAAGCACTAGCAAGCAGAAAGAAAATGCAACACAAGTCATTTAAAATCAACAAGAAAGGGCTATGATTTTGCTATATAAATCATTGAAAATGAGTGCTTTTTCACTAAGAGCTATACGTGAGCACTTGAGTATTTCCATTGCGACATTTTTTGTATAATGCGCGGTATAGATTCAGCACATTGTAAGTCTTGAATAGACAAAGGCAAGCGCAAAGTGTTATGTGCAATAACCTGCTCATAAGCAAGTAGTGCTTTAATAGCAATAGGGTTAGTCGTTTGACTCAGCCAAGAAGAAACTTCTCTCCATAAGTCCGCACGATCCTTGTTACGAGGATCCTCAACACACTCACGTGCCTCTTTTGGCCAGATATTGGATAGAACGGAAATTAACCCCTGTGCCCCGCACTCATACATTTGTGGCCATAAGCCATCGTCACCACAATAAAGAACTATGTCAGAACTAATCTGCGCGTATTCTAGGCAATTTTTAATCGACCCTCCGGAGTCTTTCAAACCATAGAAAAAAGGGTGCGTAGCAAGAGCTCGTACTGTGTCGAAATATAATGTTGTTCCTGATCTAGAAGGAATGTTGTATAGAATTGCAGGTTTGTTTGTTTTGTTTAACAGAGATTCAAACCAAAGAGTCTGACCATGTACACCGGGCTTAGTATAAATAGGGGTGGTGATTAGAAAACCGTAAATAGGATACGACTGACATGTATGGATCCACTCGGCAGCTTCGTGTAGTGATGTCCCTGGCACACCAACAATTATGGGAACCCTCAAGTTTAAAGAACATGCATAGGAAACTAAGGATTCTTTTTCCTTTGCTGTCATGGATAGGCTTTCTCCTGTACTCCCAAGAAGAACAACACCATGGCTTTCTCTCTCTTGCAAACGCAAGAGATTTTCAAAGCTTACAAAATCTATAGAATGGTCAGGTAAGAAAGGCGTGACAGAAGCCGTGAGTAATTTCATAGTAATCAGCGGTTATACTACAGAAAACTTCTGCTTAACATAATCATTATGGAGTTGTTCTACAACATTTCCTGCAAGATTTTCAGGAACAACTAAGCTTAATGCCATACAGCTTTGGCAACAGCAAAAGATTGGGGAAGGATAATGTCGTAATTTTTCCGTCACAGTTGTCACAACTTTTGTTGAAGCTAATCCGGAACCGATCATTGTGATTAATGCTAGATCATAGAGCACATGCACTGTGCCGATGTTCGATAACTTATCATAAAGCTCTCGAACAACATCATCGGAAACGTCATCATCATCAGTTGTAAAGGATACCGTGCTATCTTGAGAAGTGATTAATCCAGGAAGAACATGATGGATGTCTAGTATAGATAAAATCTTATCCAAGCCCACAGTACTTGAACCGCTGCAGTCTATCGACCATAAGCGCTGATGCTGACGTAAAGACAAGGCTTTTACGCGAGGCTCATGACTCATCATTTTATCCATAGCATAGATCCACGTACCCCCTTTAGATAAATCAAAAGTTGAGGTTACAAAAATAGGGATACCAGAGCGCACACAAGGAGAAAGCATCGGTGGGTAAAGGATCTTAGCGCCAAATGTGGCAAGATTCTGCATTTCTTCAAAACTCAACTCAGGAATAAGTTGAGCATCTTCAATAATTCTAGGATCCATGGTATAAATACCGTTCACATCTGTATAAATACGCACTTCCTTAGCGTGACTCATTTCTGCAATTAGAGCTCCAGAATAATCACTCCCCCCTCTACCTAAGAGGGTTGTTTCCCCAGAAGCATTTGCTCCTATGAATCCCTGGGTAATGTAACAAACATCACTCCGAAGATCGAGAGCATGCCAATTGTCACGCATACGCACGATGTCAGGAGTGGCTCGACTATACTCACCGTCTGTTAAGATCACGGTTCTAGCTTCCAAAAACTCTAAAGACAAATCATTACTACAGCAAAAAGCATGGAAGAGAGAGGCGGATATATCCTCTCCTATAGCAAGAATTTCTGCGCGATCACGCAGTGATATTTTTTCCTTATCCAGACAACTGTGTAACTTCTCTATCCAGGGAGATATAGAGAATGTGAGTTGTAGATCATGAATAATTTCATTATGTTTGTTTGCTATATCCAAAATGATCTGTTCCCGGTATTCACTAGAAACAGAACAAAACATATCTAGAAGATCCGTAATACCGGCTACAGCACTGACAACAATAAACCACGGCGTATTCTTATGAACAATATCATAAACCTTTCTGATACTTTCCGCAGTTCCTAAACTCGTCCCACCAAATTTATAAACTACTGGGGGCATGCATACTCTCCAGCATTCTGAAAACAGTAGTTCTGCATATTCATCAATAAAGCTCCCGCAGCACCTCGAACAAGATTATGTATCAATACATTCATCTTTATTGTTCGGGCATCTCCTCCATAAGTAACGGGACCTATATGCACACGCATATCATCATCAGTGAGATCTTTTCTTGCCTGTGGATGCCAAGGAGAATCGTAAAGTTTATACGTTTCGGGAAATTCTGCATTCTTACGGTGATAAATATGAAGAATGTCTTCTATAGCTACAGGATGATGAAAAGTCACGTGCAAGGTCAATGTATGTCCATAAACTACAGGAACACGGTGTACAGTAACCGTTATAGGAAAATCTGCGGGTTCTTCACTCCTTCCTAAAATCTTTAACGTTTCTCTTGGGATCTTTTCCTCTTCCTTGACTATGTGGGGAATAGTATTTCCTAAAATATCCATAGAAGCAATCCCAGGATACCCCGCTCCACTCACCGACTGCAAAGTCACAATATGTACATGACCTATGCCCAACTCCACTAAGGGAGCTAAGGCTAAGGCAATACCTGAAACACAGCAATTAGAGTTTGTTATGATTCTTCCTGGAAAAGGTTGCTTATTCACAAGTTGAAAATGCTCCGGATTTACCTCAGGGATAACTATGGGAACAGCAGGGTGCATCCTATAAGCTGATGCATTAGAAAAGATCAACTTCCCCTTAGACAAACAGTAGGACTCTAATGATTCTGCTACAATCTCTGGCAAAAAAGACACGATAACATCTGATTCGACTTCTTCAATCCTACGAACAGGTACGTATCTCATGCTTTCTGGCATAGGACCTAACGATTCTTGCCACACACATACAGAACCATAAGTTTGACCACATTTTGTCTCGGAGGCAACAACTTCACAAATATGCCAAGGAAACCATTTATGCAAGAGAGCTACAAACTTTTGTCCAACAAGTCCAGTAGCTCCCAAAACAGCCACACGCATGTGTTGCCTCCTGAAATCATACTATATCATCCTTGATTACGAATAAAAAAGCAGGCCAATAAACTGCCATGAAGTTTAGGTTGGTGATGGTACAAAACACGTGCTTCTTATTCAAAAATCAAAGAATCTTAGAGGCCGCATTGTAATAACCGTTTTGTTTTTTAAGCAAGAACTGTTCGTTCAGATAGAAACCTTTAGCCCTACTTCAGGTCCATAACATCCAGGGGGCGGAGACTCATCAATTAACCAATCTAAAATTCTTAAAGCTCCCTCTGCAAACACTGCTCGAGAAAAGACCTTATGGTGTATAACGATTTGTTCTTGATCACTAATAAAAGCGACTTCATGTTCGCCAGCAATATTCCCTACACGCGATGCATGCAGTTCAATATTTTTTACACCATGACAATGAGACCCGATACTATATTCCTGTTTCCAGGCCTCTTGCTTAGTATGGCGAAGAATAGAGGCTAATTCTTTAGCCGTTCCAGAAACTGGATCCTTTTTTCCCCGATGATGCACTTCAGAAATGCGGATATCATACTTATCATCAAATACCTGAGCAAGTAGAGCTACCAAACGCTTTTGCACATATGCTCCTAGACTTGTGTTTGGGCAGACAACAACAGGAACATAAGCAGATAAACGTTGTAATTTCTCATCTACAGAGCAAGAGGGCTCAGGCTTTGTCGTCGCAAAAATCAGGGGTTTAGGGTTAGAAAGCAAAGCAATAAGGAGTTCCTCTGAAAGAGATGAGGAAGAAAAGTCTACAAGAACGTCATTACTTTCTATAACGGAGTCTAAAGAATACGAGCTCTGTCTAGAAAACCCTGGGCCTAAAATAAAACGGTTGGATGACCTCAACAAAGAACTCAATAACGTTCCCATTCTTCCCGAACATCCGATGATACCAACACGCATACAACCTTCTAAAAATATAGAAAAAACACGACTTTTTATATCCCTAAAAGGGATGAGCTTTCCCTCGACAAAAATCCTAAAGGACCCTAGAATTTAAATCTCTTTGATTCTTTTAACACGAATTATTCTTTATAATCCGTAATAGTCTATACAAGTAGAAAGCTTTTTTAAATAGATACTAAATTATAAACTTCTATTTATTCATGACTCATCACATCGCTGCAATACTTTCCAATTCTGAAAGTTATTCAGATGCACTGTTAAATTCTCGACTTGCTTTATGGAAAGCTTATTGTCCTCAAGTGTTTTTTGAGTACTTGGATGCTCTAAATCTAACTGCAGGATCAGCGATAGATATTGATCACATTCACCATACTATCCTGTCAAGAACAGGGTTTACATTATTCTCGACAAAAGATTATCTCTCACCACACGACTATTTATTTGAGTTAAGTCAGCAACGGTTTCCCATAGCTAAGCACATACGCAAAATGGAGAATGAAAGTTTTTCAACTCTTCCTGACCTCATTCACGATTTATTTTGCCACGTTCCATGGCTATTGCATCAGGAATTCGTAAAATTTTTCTCTTCTATGGGGAAGCTCTTTATAAAAGCTGTAAAACGAGTAAAAGAAAACTATTCTATAGAAGACCAGCCACGCATACTTAACAGCAATGTTCTAGCAATCTCGCGGTGTTTCTGGTTTACAGTAGAAAATGGCCTTATTGAAAAACAGGGAGAGAGAAAAGCCTACGGAGCTGCTATATTAAGCTCCACGGATCAGTTATCCTATACCTTTAACAACAACGTATTCGTTTCTCCGTTTAAAACCGAACACATTATACAACGTCCCTGCGATCCAAAATCCCTACAAACCACTTTCTTCCTCATTCGTGATTTTAGCGAATTAAGTGACATTGCAGAAAAAATGCACCTATTTCTAGAGCAAGGACGTCTTGATTTTATTGTCTTTGGTCCACACGATATGTACTATCAAGATATTATCTATTTTTTGAATGAACATGTCTCTTCATAAAGATAGGGTACTGTTTAACCTATCGCTTACATTTTCATTGATTTTGATTCTATCCAATCTCGTAGCAGCTTCTAGGCTTGTGATTACCTCCTACTTCACGATCCCTGGAGGGCTGATACTCTATCCCGCAACCTTTGTAATCTCTAATATTGTTAATGAGGTCTTTGGCCCTGAGAAAACCCGGCGTATGGTTTTGTCTGCATTTGCTGGCAACATATTCTCATTGATATTCCTTCATATGATCTCTTTTCTTCCCGCATCTTCTCCAGATGTCGAGCATGCATGGCATACCCTTTTTGATATTAGCCCGATAGTATTTATAGCGTCCTTTGTCTCTTTTTCAGTCTCTCAGCAGCTAGAGATTCTCTCCTTTAGCTTCCTCAAACAACGCTTTCCTAATACCCCTGCTTGGCTACGTAACAATACCTCCACCCTGCTCTCTCAAATGATGGACACATTCATTGTAGATTTTGGCGTCATTTACCTAGGAATGCATCTCCCCTTTACAAAAACCCTACAAATCATGATGTGCTCTTATCTTTATAAAGTTTTCTTTAACATTCTCACCACGCCCATCTTTTATCTTGGGGTAAGAAAATCGTATGTATCTGCAAAGATAATGTAAAATAATAAGAAGTTAGTAAGTAGTCAATAAAAAATTAAATGATTTTTTTTTCTTTAAAAAACTACAATGGTTGCAAAAAAATAAAAAAACAGTTTTATGGCTAACTTTCTTCTTTCTCCGCCAACTACCTATCAAAGGTCTGTTTATACACCGTATAATCCTTATTCTTCCGGAGAAAGAACGGTTGGTTTTATGCGTAAAAAAACGCCTATTACTGGCCCAGGCTCCTTTGATAACGCTTCATTTTTAAGTAAATTCGCTAGAGTTATACTCGCTTCTATATCTATTATTATCACTCTAGGGTTGATTCTATGTTTTATGTCTACACAGAATCTCTTGGACTTTGATATCCATTGTTCTTGGGAAGATGATGCAGAGTATTATTACTCACCCTACCTGTATGACACGTCTGTATTTGGTTCAAAACCGCGTATTGTATTTAGCAGCTGGGATCATTTAGAAATCTCAACTCATCTGATCAGGCTTTCTGAGCAGTATTCAAATCTATTCGTATCCTCTCTTTATACACCGTCAACCTGTTTTTCTATAGAACGCACGGTGTTAAGAGACCTACATATGTATGACTCCTCTACTCAAAGTATTCTAGACCGCCCTGACCATACTCAGTGTCACCACCAAGGCAATTACCAAGACTATCCTCATTTAATGGAAAGCGGTTGTCAAAATTTCCGAATCTACGCTTACCCATTATGGCACCATCCCAGCGCGCATAATGCTGAGGAAATGGACTCCCTGATGTTATCAACAGCACAAAGAGGTTTTGCGGGGATATCTCATTGGACACTAGTTATCGTCAACTTAGACAGAAGAGAGGTTGTTTTCTTTGATAGTCTAGCGAACTTTATAGATAATCGTATAATTGACCCTGCATTAAACTCTATAGCTACTAGATTAGGAAATGTTCATCCCGATGCCAATGGAGCATTTTCTCCATTTGTTGTCAGAAAAGTTATAAAAACCCCTATACAACAAGACAGTTCGTCTTGCGGAATTTGGCTTTCTCTATTCCTTGATAAATACTTAGACAATCCTGACTATGTGCCTCCCGTCATGGGATACTCACAAGCTCAGCATGTCTTGCAGGAATTCTTAGAAACTATTCCCCAACGCCCAATAACTCGAGCTTCTGATTATACTCGTAACTTTCTAGGAATTACATGCAACCAAGCAGAAAACTCATCCAGTACACTATAATCATTCTAACGTTGTTTTCCTCAACTTTTGCGTTAGCAACAACAGAGGAAAACCATCCATGTGTTGTACTGACAGGAGCTTCAGGACAACTAGGTTCAGCAGTTACCTTATATCTTCACGAACGAGATTACTATCTACTCCTTATAGGAAGACAACACGATAAGCTGCGAAAACTACACGAACAAAACCCCAATTCTTCAACTCTAGCTATAGACTATTCTTTCCCCGGATATCTTGCAGATTATAAAAAAACTCTTAAAGAACTCAATCGCCCTATTCAGGGGCTGATCATTTTAACACCGCGCCCTATTTGGGGAAGCGTTTTACAATCCCCAGAATCTTGGGAATCCACATTACAAACAACCTTTATAGCACAGACAGCTCTAATTCAAGCTACACTCCCCTATATGAGTTCTCAAAGTTCTATTGTAATCATAGGAGGAACGACATCTATACAGCGCTTACCCGCTTACGGTCTATCCTGTGTTATTCGTCGTATGTGGACAACGTATGCTAAAGCTCTTGCTTATGAATTAGGCCCTAAAGGAATTCGTGTAAACGTTATCTCTCCAGGAGTTGTACTCACTCCTTTTCATAAAGGTAGAATTCAAGAAAAAGCTAGAGTAAATCAATCTAGCTATATGGAAGAATATACTAAGGAGACTGAAGAAATCCCCTTACGTCGTCATTGCGAATCTGAAGAGCTAGCAAAAACTATAGAGTTTCTCCTCACATCATCCTCCTCTTTTATTTCAGGGGTCAATCTACTTTTGGATGGGGGGTTTACCTCCTCTCTGAACTAACTAAAGTTTTCCCACTTTAAACTGATGCAATCCATCTAAATCCCATAGAGTGATAGGCGGGTATCCCCAACCGTATCCTTCCATTTTCTGTTGAACAAATTCATCCCATTTTTCAACAAAACAAATCAGCGTATCTTATTCATTCCTATAGACTTTCACAAATCCGTTGTTATTGACTTTCTAGGGATTCTGTGTTAACAATTCTCCCCTTTGTCTACATTGTCAACCTTTTTCCAGGAAAGCATTACTTATGGAAGCACGCTCTGCATTATGGTCATTAGAAGCAATTAAAGAAGTATATAACACTCCTGTTTTTGAATTAATCCATAGGGCGAACGCTATATTAAGAAGTAATTTTCCTCATTCCGAATTACAGACATGTTATCTTGTTTCGATAAAAACAGGTGGTTGTACTGAAGATTGCGCTTATTGCGCACAGTCTTCACGTTACCAAACAAATGTCAAACCAGAACCAATGATGAAAATCACAGAAGTCTTGGGTAAGGCAAAACATGCGATCAATTCTGGAGCGACTCGTGTGTGCCTTGGAGCTGCTTGGAGAGAGGTAAAAGATAACCATCAATTTGATCGTACTTTAGAAATGGTCAAAGGCATTACCGATATGGGCGCTGAGGTATGTTGTACTCTTGGTATGCTCACCCCAGACCAAGCTAAAAAGCTCTCTGAGGCCGGTCTCTATGCTTATAATCACAACTTAGATTCTTCTGAAGGTTTTTACAAGACAATCATTACCACACGCAAATATGAAGATCGTTTACGCACTTTGGATATCGTGGAAAAATCTGGAATTCAGGTCTGTTGTGGCGGGATTGTTGGTATGGGAGAAACTGTCGAAGATCGTATCGAGCTTCTTCATAATCTAGCATGTAGAGAACGCATGCCAGAATCGGTGCCTATCAATGTGCTTTGGCCGATAGAAGGGACTCCCCTATACGATCAGAAACCGATATCTTTTTGGGAAATCTTACGTACGATAGCTACAGCACGCATTGTGTTTCCCCACTCTATGGTACGCCTGGCTGCAGGACGTGCTTTCCTTTCTGTTGAACAACAAACTCTATGTTTCATTGCTGGAGCAAATTCGATTTTCTATGGTGAGAAACTCCTCACTGTAGATAACAACGATATGGATGAAGACACTGCCATGCTAAAATTACTTGGCATGCGTCATCGTCCGTCATTTTCAACGAAAAGAGGGCGACCATGCCAATCTGTAACCTGTTAGAACAAAGATTAGAAAAACAAAAATATAGAAAGATTCACCGAACATTAAAAACTGTCTCTGCTTCTATAGATTTCACGTCTAATGATTATCTTGGCTTTGCTAGATCTTTAGAGTTGAAACAAAGATTTTCTCATGCATGGGACGGTATGCATTCCCTGGGTTCTACAGGATCGCGTCTCCTCACAGGACAATCGCTCCTAGCAGATCGTGTAGAACACGACATTGCTGCCTATCACCATATGGAAAGCGCTTTAGTTTTTAATTCTGGATACATGGCAAATCTCGGATTAATTTCAGCATTGGTTTCTAAAGAAGACCGTGTAATCTACGATATCTATATCCATGCTTCTATCCACGATGGCATTCGCCTTGCGCAAGCCCAAGGGATCCCCTTCCGTCATAATGACATTCAACATTTAGAAAAGCGTTTATCACAACCGCACCGTGGACAAACCTTTGTTTGCGTGGAATCTGTATATTCGCTTCATGGTTCAGTATCTCCCCTAAAAGCTATCTGTGCTTTATGTAAAAAATACTCTGCTCATCTTATCGTTGATGAAGCACATGCTCTAGGAGTTTTTGGGAAACTAGGAGAGGGATACGTAGCTTCTTTAGGTCTTCAAAATGACGTATCTGCAACCGTATATACTTTTGGAAAAGCTTTAGGGATTCACGGTGCAGCCGTTGCAGGGAAAGCTATTCTTAAAGACTACCTCATTAATTTCTCCCGTCCTTTTATTTATACCACGGCTTTACCTCCCCATGCGTTTGCATTGATCCAATTGGCCTATCAATATAACGAAAAAGCGAATGCCCTTAGAGAAAATCTCCAACAACTGATCTCTTATTTCCGAGAAAAAGCACAAGACATGCAGTTGCCGATTTTTAAAGACAATGGCAATACGCCTATTCAGCCCTTATGTATACCAGGAAGCACTCAAGTACGCGCAGCAGCAAAAATACTTCAGGATTCTGGATTTGATGTCCGCCCTATTGTCAGTCCAACTGTAAAACAAAAAGAAGAATTATTACGGATCTGTCTTCACTCGTTTAATACCAAAAGTGAAATCTCAGAATTCTTGAATAAATTATATGAAGTCCAAGAAAGCTTATGCATATTATCATAGCAGGAATTGACACAGAAGTTGGTAAGACTTTGGTTAGTGCCATCTTAACTACCCTATTTCAAGCAGAATATTGGAAGCCCATACAATCTGGCTCCCTAAACCAGTCTGACAGTGCCGTAGTTCATGAACTCTCAGGAGCTCGCTGCCACCCAGAATCTTACCGATTTACTCATTCCCTAGCAGCCCACCAAGCAGCTCAAATCGATAATATCCCTATGAATGAAGAAACTATCACTCTTCCCAAAACAGATTCTTCTCTCATTATTGAAACTTCAGGAGGATTCCTCTCTCCCTGCACGTATAATTCTTTACAGGGTGATGTTTTTGCGAAATGGCCATGCCATTGGGTACTTGTTAGCAAAGCCTATTTAGGAAGTATCAATCACACGTGTTTAACCGTTGAGGCTATGCAAGCCAGAAACCTCAGCATCTTAGGAATCATTCTCAATCAATACTCTAAGGAAGAAGAGGACTGGTTGCTTAATATGACCGGTCTGCCTTTTTTGGGACGTTTGAATTATGAAAAGACTATTTCCAAAGCTGTAGTACAAAACTACGCAAATCTATGGAGAGAAACCTGGAAATATAGAGAAATACAGTGATGTTTACAGATCTAAAGAATGAGAAAAAAAAATCTAAAATATGGCATCCCTTTGCTCAACCTGGTTTAGATCACGAGCCTATCCACATTGTACGTGGAGAAGGTGCTTATCTCTATACAGAATCGGGCACTGCTTATCTGGACGCCATTTCTTCATGGTGGTGTAATCTTCACGGTCACGCTCATCCCTATATTGCGCAAAAAATCTCAGAACAAGCATACCAACTTGAGCATGTAATTTTTTCTAATATCACACATAGTCCCGCTGAAGAGCTTTCTCAAAGGCTTACGGAACTACTTCCAGACGGTTTAGAACGTTGTTTCTTCTCTGATAATGGTGCCTGTTCTATAGAAATCGCTTTAAAAATCACTCTGCAATATTTTTATAATCAAGGAAGACCAAAAACTCGTTTTGTATCTTTGAAACATGGCTACCATGGAGATACTTTCGGAGCTATGTCCATAGCAGGCCCGGCCGATATTAATCAGCCTTTTCAATCTCTATTTTTCCCTGTGGATACTATCGACCCTCCCTATTATGGAAAAGAAGATATCTCTTTACAGCAAGCACAAGCTCTATTTTCCACAGGAGAAATTGCAGGATTTATTTACGAGCCGATCTTACAAGGCACAGGAGGCATGCGTGTGCACAATCCTGAAGGATTAGATGCCATTTTAGCACTCGCCAAACACTATGATGTGTTTTGCATAGCCGATGAAATTCTTACAGGATTCGGACGCACAGGACCATTGTTTGCTTCAGAGTACATGCAAACGAACCCAGATATCCTCTGTCTTTCTAAGGGGTTAACAGGTGGATTTCTTCCTCTTGCTGTTACTGTAGTGCGCGAAGAAATTTACCAAGCTTTTGTAGCTAAAGATCGTAGATTATCTTTTCTACATGGCCATACCTATACAGGGAATCCCTTAGGGTGTGCTGCAGCTTTAGCATCTCTGGATCTCACATTATCCCCGCAGTGCAAACAACAACGTGAAATGATAGAGACTTGCCATAAGCAATTCCAATCACAATACGGATCACAATGGCAACGCTGTGATGTCTTAGGAACGGTACTCGCTGTAGATTATCCAACCAAATCTTTAGGATATTTCTCTAATTTACGTGATACCCTTTATAACTTCTTTATAGACAATCACCTCATTCTACGCCCTTTAGGAAATACTATTTATGTCCTTCCTCCCTACTGTATCCATGAGGAAGATCTGCAGCGAATTTATCATTACCTCCAGGAGATTCTATGCTTACGAGTACAATAACAACCTTTGTATCATATGCATCACGTTGGTCATCTATCCTTAAAAATATCGTTGCGGATAACGAGTTACATAGCAAGTGGGTCAATACACTATCGTTTTTAGAAAACTGTGGGGCAAAAAAGATCTCAATTAGTGAGCACCCTACACAAGTAAAAAAAGAAGTATTAAAACACGCTGCAGAAGAATTCCGTCATGCGTTTTATCTAAAAACGCAAATCTCGAGAGTCTCAGATCAACCTTTCCTTGATTATTCTCTAGACAAAATGCTCGGTTCTTATGGTGTTAAGTATTACCTAGATCTTCTAGATGTGCGCACATGTAAAATACTGAAAAACCATTACCACCTTTCTGGACAAACATTGAAGACCACAGCCTACGTACTTGTCACCTCCGCTATAGAAATGCGCGCTGCTGAGCTCTACCCTATCTACCATGATATTTTAAAACAGGCAGGGAGCAAGGTCACTATAAAATCCATTATCTTGGAAGAACAAGAACACCTAGAAGAAATGGAATCAGAATTAGCAACATTACCACACGCAAAAGACCTTCTTTCATATGCTTGCAAAATTGAAAGCACGCTATGCTTGCAGTTAGTCACTCACTTAGAGAAACTCATAGAGAAAACGTGTAGAGTTTAGTCTTCTAGAATGAATAATATTTTCTTGGACGAGAAATTAGTGTTCAGGCAAGCTTTTTGGAAAGCAAAAATAAGTTAGCCAAAATGCTTGCTTATAAGATTTCTCCCTCCTCTATATCTGGAAGAGTTTCCGTTCCTCCGTCGAAGTCTCATACTCTACGAGCTATCTTTTGGGCTTCGGTAGCACAAGGGACTTCCATAATACATAATGCTCTCGCCTCTCCAGACTCAGAAGCTATGATCCAAGCTTGCGAGCAGCTAGGAGCAAAAATTCTTAGAAAATCTACACATCTTGAAATTACGGGAACCTCCCAGCTAACACTTCCTAGAGACACCTCCATCAATGCAGGAAGTTCGGGAATTGTTTTTCGTTTCTTTACAGCACTTGCCGCGATTTTTTCTGAGAAGATCACAATTACAGGATCTTCACAATTACAACGGCGTCCCATCGCTCCCTTGGTCCGAGCTCTAGAAAATTTTGGAGCTACCTTTTCCTATGAAGGAGATCCCTATTCTCTACCTTTCTCTGTCTTAGGGCCAATTTCTTCCGGATATACAGAAGTTCTAGGTGATGACTCCCAATACGCCTCTGCTCTTGCTATAGCATGTTCTTTAGCAGAAGGACCTTTTTCATTTACTATCATCAATCCTAAAGAACGCCCTTGGTTTGCTCTTACATTGTGGTGGCTGGATTTCCTCGCTATTCCCTATGTGCAATCTGAGGATACTTACTCGTTTGAAGGGAACGCTCGCCCCCAAGCATTTTCCTATACTGTGGGGGGAGATTTTAGCACCGCAGCGTTCCTTGCAGCTGCTGCCCTACTTTCTCAATCCCCTCATCCCACCTACCTAGAAAATCTCAATATCGACGATATCCAAGGAGATAAGGAACTCTTCTTCCTTCTTAAGAAACTTGGAGCCAATATTACTTTTGAAAACAACACCATGATTATTTTCCCTTCCACATTTTCGGGAGGAAATATTGATATGGATCTTTTTATTGATGCTCTTCCTATTCTTGCTGTTCTCTGCTGTTTTGCTACCTCCTCCTCATATCTATATAATGCTCGAGGCGCTAAAGATAAAGAAAGCGACCGCATCATTGCAATCACTCAAGAACTACAGAAAATGGGAGCTTGTATCCAACCGTGTCACGATGGTTTACTAATCAATCCCAGCCCATTATATGGAGCTTCCATGCATTCTCATAACGATCATCGAATTGCTATGGCCCTCTCTATAGCAGCGATGCATGCTTCTGGGGAGAGTATCATCTATGATACTGGTTGCGTAGAAAAAACTTTCCCAAATTTCATCCAGATTCTAAATTCTCTGCATGCAAACGTCCAGGAACATCATGAATATATTTCTCTGCGGCCTGCCCACAGTGGGCAAGACATTGTTCGGCAAGGCTCTCGCTAAATATTTTTCGACATCTTTCTTCGATGTTGATGATTTAATTGTCATGAACTACGGCAACAAGCTACATTCCTCGGCCTGCGAAATATTCCAAGCTGTTGGAGAACAAGAGTTTACAAAATTAGAAATTGAAGCTCTCCGTTCTATCTCTCTAGATAATAGTGTCACTGCTTTAGGCGGAGGAACCATCATGCATCAAGAAGCATGTGATATAATTAAAAATAGAGGACTGCTGGTTTACCTATCCCTTCCTATAGCTCAGATTTGTGAAAGGCTCTTAAAACGTGGTCTTCCTGAAAGATTAAAACAAGCTCCAAATATGGAAGAAATCTTACAACAACGTATAGAGCGTATGCAACGCATCTGTGATTATCACTTCCCTCTTGACGAGGTAGATCTTTTAGATGAACGTTCATTATTATCTGCGTGTGAATCTTTGAATACCTTACTAAATCAATGAGAAATCGCTTTGGTTCTTTATTTTCTCTAACGACATGGGGAGAATCTCATGGGTCTTGTATTGGGGTTGTCGTCGACGGGTGCCCTGCAGGGCTACAACTTTCCCCTGAAGATTTTGTTCCTGCTATGTCGCGCAGATGCCCAGGGCGGCCAGGAACATCTCCACGTAAAGAAGCAGATATTGTTCATATTCTTTCTGGGATCTATCAAGGCAAGACAACAGGGACACCCATTGCTCTACAAATTTTTAATACTGATGTAAAAAGCGATCCATATTACGAACAAAACGATCGCTACCGTCCAGGACATGGACAATTTGCTTATGAGAAAAAATATGGCATTGTAGACCCTCTAGGAGGAGGAAGGTCATCCGCAAGAGAAACTGCATGCCGCGTGGCTGCCGGTGTAATCGCAGCAAAATTTCTTGCTCATTATGATATTCATTGTTTAGCTTTCTTATCTAAATTAGGACAGGCATCTATTGAGGAATATCCAAAATATTCTACAGAATTCGCGCAAAGCATTTACAACTCCCCCTTTCTTTCTCCTCTAAACCATGACTCTATCTTTCAAACAATAACCGACCTACAAAATAAACAAGACTCGTTAGGGGGCGTGGTATCTTTTATTACTTCTCCTATTCATGAGAGCCTTGGCGAGCCAGTATTCAGTAAAGTACAAGCCATGTTAGCTTCTGCGCTGATGAGCATTCCAGCAGCTAAAGGATTTGAAATAGGGTTAGGATTCGCTTCTGCTGATAGGTATGGATCGGAATATATTGATCCTATTATTATCGAAGACGGGATAATTTCCATGGCATCGAATAACTGCGGCGGATCATTAGGAGGGATTACTGTAGGAATGCCCCTCAATGGTCGGGTAGTATTTAAACCTACATCTTCTATTAAAAAACCCTGTTGCACAGTAACGAAAACTGGGGAGCCTGCGAGCTATACTACGCAAAAAGGCAGTCGTAATGATCCCTGTGTTGCTATAAGAGCTGTAGGTGTTGTAGAAGCTATGGTAAATCTTGTCTTAGCTGATTTATTATTACAACAACGATGTGCGAGATTATGATCAAAAACTTTGTTTCCGATCCTCATAATATCAAGCTTGTGGGGAACTTCTTCAATAAAAAGTTATTTTCTTCTATATCTACAAATTATCCCGTTGTTATCGTTACCGATTTTCAAGTTGCAGAAGCAATTCTTCCTCCTGTTTTAGATTTTATACGTTCTTTAGGCTATAAGGTAGTTCCTTTGTCCTTTCCTTCCGGAGAGATAAATAAAACATGGGAAGTTTTCATTTCTCTGCAAAATCAACTTGTAGATCAAGATGTTCCTCTAGGTTCTACCATTATAGGTATTGGGGGCGGTATAGTTTTGGATATGGCAGGATTTCTCGCCTCTACATATTGCAGGGGTGTTCCACTATTCTTAGTCCCCACAACAATGACGGCAATGATAGATGCTTGTATAGGAGGAAAAAATGGGATTAATCTACGTGGATTCAAAAATCGCTTGGGGACTTTCTATCTCCCGAAAGATGTCTGGGTATGTCCTGAGTTCTTATCAACATTACCTAAGAAAGAGTGGTTCTACGGAATTTCCGAAGCCATAAAACACGGATGTATCGCTGATGCTTATATCTTAGATTTTCTTCAGAATCACAGTGAGATGCTGTTCTCCTCTCGGGAAATTCTTAGTGAATTTATCAAAAGAAACTGCCTCGTTAAAGCTGCCATCGTTGCTAAAGACCCTCATGATAAACATCTAAGAAAAATACTCAATTTCGGTCATACAATTGCACACGCTATAGAAACATTATCCCAAGGCCATCTCCCCCACGGATTGGCGGTAAGCGTAGGCATGATGATAGAAACAAAAATTTCCCTAGAATCAGGAATTATGAAAAATCTTTCTCTGCTAGAGCAATTACACCATCTATATAAACGCTTCCATTTGCCTACAACTCTTGAGGAACTACGCAATCTTATTCCTCAACATCTTCATAATGAATTTTACAATCCTGAAAATATCATCCATGCTCTTGGCTACGACAAAAAAAATCTCTCCAAAAAAGCCATCAGGATGGTTATGATAGAACATTTGGGCAGGGCAGCTTCATGTAATGGGATCTATTGTACAGTACCAAAAATGGATATCCTTTATAAAACTCTAAAAAGTGAATGCTATGCTATGTGCAACAATTAGTGGGCCTACTTTTGCTGAAGCTGAACAGCAACTTTTACACTCCTTACCTCTAGTCGATAGTATAGAGTTGCGCATTGATTATCTTTTATCTCTGTCTTCAGATGAACTCAAACATCTCATAGCCCTAGCAAAAAAACCTATTCTCACGTTAAGGAAGAACCCAAGCCTTTCTGAAATAGCATGGATAGAACGCACTATACAACTTGCAGAGTTACAGCCGGAGTACCTGGATATTGATAAAGACTTCCCCAAAGAAGCTTTAGCAAAAATCCAAAAGAATTATCTTAACATAAAAATTATTCTCTCTTATCATAGCGACACTTCCGAACACATTCCTAATCTCTGTAATGAAATGCTTAGGCGACAAGCACATCATTATAAAATTGCTATTACATCAACGAAGTCTATAGACACCCTCCGCTGCATACAAATAAAACAACACCTTCCCGAAAATACTACACTACTTTGTATGGGAAATGCAGGTATAGCCTCACGCATTCTTTCACCATTAATGAAAAATGCCATTAATTATGCCTCTGGAATCAATGCTCCCAAAGTAGCCCAAGGACAGCTCTCTATAGAAGATTTACTCGCCTACAACTATACGAATCTCTCTTCAGAATCCCGTATCTATGGTCTGATTGGTAACCCGGTAGACCGTAGCATCAGTCATCTTTCCCATAATAAATTATTTTCAGAGCTACAGCTCAACATGAGCTACATAAAAATTCTACTCACCCCCTATGAACTTAACGAATTTTTCTCTCTAACTCGTGATCTTCCTTTTGGTGGTCTGAGTGTGACTATGCCTTTTAAAACCGATGTTCTTGAATATATCGATATTCTTGATCCCTCTGTACAACAGTGTCAGTCTTGCAACACCTTAGTTTTCCGTGATAATAAGATCGCAGGATACAACACAGATGGCTTAGGGCTATTAAACCTTTTAAAACGCAAGAACATCCTTTTACAAAACAAGCATGTGGGTATAGTGGGATCTGGAGGTTCAGCAAAAGCCATAGCCACTACATTCGCTGATTCAGGAGCGCAGATCAGCATTTTCAACCGTACGAAAACTCACGCTGAAAAACTCTCTGTGCTATGTCATGGTCAAGCTTTTCCCCTAAATGCCTTATCAGAAAACCACAACATCGATATTCTCATTTTATGTCTGCCTCCCGATGTAGAAATACCTGAAATCTACCCTCCTGTGATTATCGATATTAACACACTACCTAAAGAATCCCTCTATACGAAAAAAGCTAAGGAGCGAGGTTGTCAGATTCTTTACGGCTATGAAATGTTTGCTGAGCAAGCTCTCCTGCAATTTTCCTTATGGTTCCCAGATAAACTCTCTCAAGAGAATAGAGAACAATTCCGTCTGAGCGTAGAAAATATTATTAACGCTATGTAAAAAATTTCTATTTTGCTTTATGCTTCTCGAAATTTTTTATTCTTCCTCCCATGCAAAAGTACTGGCTATTTTTCTTTTTTCTTTTTCCTACGCTTAGTGACTGTACAGAAACCACGCGTTATGTAGAGGTAAAATCTATTCACGAGATTGCTGGTGATATCCTGTATGATGATCAGGATTTCTGGTTAATATTTGATCTTGATGACACGTTACTAGAAGGAGCTGAAGCACTAACACAAACAGTGTGGCTCCAGAAAACAATAGAAGGATTTCAACAACTCGGCTTCTCTGAAAGTGAAGCTTGGCAAACTGTCTACCCTTATTGGGAAGGATTTCTAGAAAAAGGATCTGTAAAAACTATAGAAAATGCTATGCAGATCCTCATCTCAAAAGTCCAAGAAAAACAGAAAACACTATTTGTTTATACTGAGCGTAAACATTCCTCAAAATCTATTACTCTACAACAGCTAAAAAGCTTAGGTCTATCTTTAGAAAGTACAGCCCCTGTTGTAACTCATGAACTTCCAAAAAGTATCCTTTTTTCTTCTGGGGTCTTGTTTGGAGAAGAACTCCACAAAGGACCTGGACTCCAAATTTTCTTAGATACCATCGCAGCCCGTCCTGAAAAAATTATCTATGTGGATAATTCCAAAGAAAATGTGGCACGTGTTGGTGAGTTATGCAAATTAAAAAAAATTTCTTATCTTGGAATTACTTACTCAGCTAAAAAATTCTTGCCTCCAGTATATCATCCTGAAATCTCTAAGGTTCAATACACATACACACAAAAACTTCTTAGCAATGAGGCTGCTGCTTTATTACTAAGACACCAAATGATGGAATAGCATTAAGATGATAATTCCTCTATTTTCACCAAAAATGATGGCATAAAAAAAACTTTTTTTTTTAGAGTCACAAAAAAGAACCACGTATCTTTTCTTTTGGTAGTTCATGGCGTCTTTTCGTTCTTCTCTATTAACTGCTTTATGTACCTATGGCATGATGATCATGCCCGCCTATGCTATTGATCCGAATCATCCTAAGCTCCACCATCATAAATACTCCGAAAGATTGCAAAAAAGGCACACGGAAGATTCTTATGTTTCCTCTTCCTCGATACAAGAATCCTCTGCAACCTCAAGCCAAGAACCTCGTCGTCATGTACTTACCCCAATACGTAATGTATTAGCAGATCGCCCTTGCGACGAGGGGTTGTCGATCTCCAAATTGTTCAACTCGATAGAAAAAGAAACAAACTCACAAATTTCTGTGGATTTTACCATTCTCCCTCAATGGTTTTATCCTAAAAAAGGTCTGCTAACGGCAATTGATGAGAAGCAGCCGACTTGGCAATTTTACATGAGTCCTAACGTTTCTTGGCAACTCTACAATAGCCCTACTGCAGGTGTAGGGAGTATCGATTTCTCCTATACCTTAATACGTTACTGGAGAAACAACGCACAAAATGCTAACAACGCCATAGGAATTGCGGGTGGAATTAATGATTACAGTACCCGAGCTAATACGTTATCTCAGCTGACGTTTTCTCAAACATTCCCGGGGAATATTCTTACGATTTCAGTTGGTCAATACAGCTTATACTCTATAGATGGGACATTGTACGATAACGATCAACAATCAGGATTCATAAGTTACGCGTTATCACAAAATGCTAGTGCGACATATTCATTAGGAAGCGTTGGCGCCTATTTACAATTTACACCTACACCCTCTATAAATATTCAAGCAGGCTTCCAAGATGCTTACAATATTTTAGGCTCTTCTTTCGACATTTATAATCTTACAAGAAACCGCTATAACTTTTATGGATATTTCTCTTGGGCACCTCAAAGTGCTTTAGGTAGTGGACAATATTCTGCATTAATCTATTCTACAAGAAAGGTACCAGAACAACCTACGCAAACAACAGGATGGTCGCTAAACTTCGGACAGCACTTAGGAGAGAAACTTTACGTATTTGGAAGATGGAATGGTGCCACAGGAACAGCGCTGAATCTCAACCGCTCTTATGTTCTTGGATTAGCATCAGCAAATCCAATAAATCGCAATCCTCAAGATCTTTTAGGGGCTGCGTGCTCCATGAGCAAAGTCAATCCTAAAGTAGTTACAGAAAAGAGAATCCGCAAATACGAAACTGTAATAGAAACATTCGCAACCATAGGATTTGGACCTCACATATCCTTAACTCCAGATCTGCAAATCTATATTCATCCTGCACGGAGACCTGATAAACGTTCTGCTAAAGTTTACGGCATCCGAGCTAATTTCTCTACCTAATATCCTATAACTTGATATCCTTAGGAGTTTGTACATGCCTTACGGAACACGCTATCCCACATTAGCTTTCCATACCGGAGGAGTCGGTGAATCTGATGATGGAATGCCTCCTCAACCTTTTGAAACTTTCTGTTATGACTCAGCTCTATTACAAGCAAAAATAGAGAATTTTAATATTGTCCCTTACACATCAGTACTACCTAAAGAACTCTTTGGAAATATTGTCCCTGTAGATCAATGTGTAAAATTCTTCAAACATGGTGCTGTTTTAGAAGTCATCATGGCTGGACGCGGAGCTTCCACAGCAGAAGGCACTCATGCAATTGCTACCGGTGTAGGTATTTGCTGGGGACAAGATAAAAATGGCGAGCTTATCGGTGGATGGGCAGCAGAATACGTAGAGTTTTTCCCTACATGGATTAACGATGAAATCGCAGAATCTCATGCTAAAATGTGGTTGAAGAAATCCCTTCAACATGAACTGGATCTTCGCTCAGTTGTAAAACACAGTGAATTTCAGTATTTCCATAACTACATTAACATTAAGCAAAAATATGGTTTCGCATTAACTGCGTTAGGGTTCCTCAACTTTGAAAATGCCGATCCGGTAACAATTAAGTAAGGAGAATACATGATTTCTAATGGGAGTAAATCCGGGAAAAATCTCGGAGCCATAGCTTTGGCAGGTATGGTAATTAGCTCCATGATTGGGGGAGGAATTTTCAGCCTTCCCCAAAATATGGCAGCATCTGCAGGAGTAGGAGCAATTATCTTAGCATGGATCCTAACAGGCGTAGGCATGTTTTTCATTGCCAATACTTTTAAAATTCTCTCATTAGTGCGCCCTGACTTAACGACAGGGATCTATATGTACAGCCGAGAAGGATTTGGCCCCTACATAGGATTTACCATTGGGTGGGGATATTGGTTATGCCAGATCTTTGGTAATGTCGGTTATGCTGTAATGACCATGGATGCGTTAAACTATTTCTTCCCACCCTACTTTCAAGGAGGAAATACGATACCCGCAATTATAGGAGGCTCCATACTCATATGGGTTTTCAATTTCATCGTCTTGAAGGGCATCCGTCAGGCATCGTTCATTAACGTCATCGGAACCGTATGCAAACTCGTTCCTCTTATTGTATTCATTATCATTACAGCCTTTCTTTTCAAACTTGCGATTTTCAAAACAGATTTTTGGGGGGATACGGTTACAAAAACACAACCGTTATTAGGATCTGTAACTAGTCAGCTAAAAAGCACCATGTTAGTTACCTTGTGGGCTTTCATAGGAATCGAAGGAGCTGTAGTTATGTCCGCACGTGCAAAAAGTCCCAGTGCTGTTGGAAAAGCTACGATTTTAGGTTTTACTGGTTGTCTTACCGTTTACGTACTTTTATCTATC
This sequence comes from Chlamydophila parapsittaci, assembly GCF_006385615.1. Classification (NCBI taxonomy): domain Bacteria; kingdom Pseudomonadati; phylum Chlamydiota; class Chlamydiia; order Chlamydiales; family Chlamydiaceae; genus Chlamydia; species Chlamydophila parapsittaci. The sequence continues at coordinate 291,678 of NZ_CP041038.1, forward strand.
TTACCGTTTGGCTCCTTATTTCAACATCAACTCGCAGGTATTGCCAACCCTTCAACCGCGGGAGTATTAGGTATTCTCGTAGGAAAATGGGGAGAAGTTTTAATGAACGTCGGTCTCCTTGTTGCCATACTCTCTAGTTGGTTATCCTGGACGATGATCGTTGCTGAGATCCCTTATTCTGCGGCAAAAAATGGTACATTCCCAGAGATTTTCACTATCGAAAATGCTGATCGCTCTCCGAAAGTTTCGTTATACATCACTAGCGCTCTCATGCAAGTCGCTATGCTTCTGGTGTACTTTTCAACCAACGCATGGAATACGATGTTGAGCATTACAGGCGTCATGGTTTTACCTGCCTATTTTGCAAGCGCTGCTTTTCTTGTGAAGTTTAGTAAAGACAAAAAATACCCAAATAAGGGACCAATCAAAGCCTTTACTGCAAAAATTACAGGACTCCTTGGTGCTGCTTATTCTATTTGGCTCATCTATGCTGGAGGACTGAAATATCTACTTATGGCGATTATTCTCTTGGCTTTAGGTATTCCTTTTTACATTGATGCTGGGAAAAAAGGCAGGAATGCAAAAACTTTTTTTGCAAAAAAAGAGATTACAGAAATTACAATAATTGCTTTTTTAGCATTACTCGCTATATTCCTCTTTTCAACGGAGAAAATCCGTTTATAACCCAATGATCCAATCACCCTTGGGGAGAGGCCCTTGCGCCTCTCTCATTTTTTTTAGTTCCCTCTCCTTCCACATTCCTCTCTGTTATTTAATGCATTATTTGCTTATCCTCAGGAGAGATATAGAGTGAATTTCTAAATTCAGATTCTAGATTTCAAGGTAAACTTATGCGTATAGCAGTTTTAGGAGCGGGATACGCCGGGCTTTCTGTAACTTGGCATTTACTACTGCATTCTCAAGGAACAGCAACTATTGATCTTTTTGATCCAGTTCCTCTAGGTCAAGGAGCTTCGGGATTGTCTTCGGGTCTTCTTCACGGATTTACTGGAAAGAAAGCCATGAAACCTCCCCTCGCTGATTTAGGAATTACCTCTACTCATAGCTTAATCACAGAAGCTAGCAAAGCATTACATATCCCGATTGTTCTTTCCCGAGGGATCATCCGCCCAGCAGTAGACGATGAACAGGCGGAGATTTTTATGAAGCGTGTCGAGGAATTTCCTAATGAACTCGAGTGGTGGGAGAAAGCACGTTGTGAAATGACTGTCCCCGGTATTGTTGCGAATCTCGGAGCTTTGTTCATAAAGAACGGTGTAACCATAAATAATAACGCGTACATTAATGGTCTTTGGGATGCTTGTGCGAATCTTGGCACTCAGTTTTACGATGAGCTTATAGAAAATATCTCTGATATTGAGGAGTTTTATGAGCATATTATCGTTACACCAGGAGCTAATGCCCATTTCCTCCCCGAATTACAAAAACTTCCCTTATCCAATGTAAAAGGCCAGCTTATAGAAATCTCCTGGCCTAAGGATCTGGCTATGCCACAATTCAGCATCAATGGCCGTAAGTATATGGTAGCAAATACGGAAAACAACACCTGTATTTTAGGATCTACTTTCGAACATAATCAACCCGAAATTGTTCCTGATGAAAATGTTGCCTATAACGAAATCATGCCCCCTATTCTCTCTCTATTTCCAGATCTCAAAGATGCGACTATCCTGAATTATTATGCAGGCATGCGTTCATCCAGCTCTACACGTTTACCATTGATTAGCAGGATAAAAGAAAACCTTTGGTTCCTAGGAGGTCTAGGATCCAAAGGTCTACTTTATCATGGCCTTACCGGAGACATGCTAGCTCAAGCTGTTTTAAAACAATCTACAGCTTACATAGCTAAAGAGTTCTTATTTACTCTTTAATCAAATTGTCTTGAGAGGTTTGCTTCATCAAGTAAAAATCAAAAGAGAAATTCAAGAAAAAAGAAAGAGCTGGAGTCAGAATAAGAGCTATGGGCATAACTAATACCAAGACTTCCATTAAAAACGATCCTGTATTCATATCTGATAAACACACAAGATGTGACATCAAATAAAACGAATCTAAGGCGAGCCAGCTACACAATGCTAAAGGCGTCGCTGCTATGATAAATCCAATAGACTGTTTCAACACGTTACCTTTAAAACAGCTTAATAACTGCATATAATCAACGCTTTCATGATCGCTAAGCACAGGTATGCAAAAAAATAAAGATATGAAAGAACCTAGAAAGAGTAAGATCAAAGTTGTTGCCGAAAGATAGGGAACAAAAATTAACAATGTATGGAAAACTCTACCAATCCAAGGCAAAGAACTTAAAAACATCGATAACAAAATTATTGTACTTACTACAACCATCGCAATGAAAAATGGCATAGAAACAAGTAAAGATAACCACAGTGATTTCCAATTCTTATGAAATGTTGCTGTGATTTTTTCTACATTACCCACAGATTCTTGTTTTAATAACGCCTGTACAACCACAGCAGAAGCACACACAATACTAAAGGAAGAAAAAAACGCTCCCAGACCTAGTGTTGATAGCGAAAAACTAAGAACAAATTGTGAGCATAATTTTAAAAATATAGAAAAAACAAAACCAAAACAGCACAAACTAGAAAAAATAAAAAGAAATCGCTGTTTATTAAAAATCTTTTTAAAAGCATTTTGACTTAATACGTCAAAAGATTGAGTCATAAATCACCCCATTAACTTGTGCTATAACAAAGATACGTTGGCTTTTTCCTGAGAAATTTCATCCAAGGAAATTTGAATCTTATTTTTTATAAAGGTATCCCAAAGCAATCCAGGAACAATCTCATAATCCCCAGATGGCAGCATACGACATGGAAAACCAAAAATTAAATCTTCAGGAATACCATAGGGATTATAGTCAGAGCATACTCCAGTAGAAAACCACTCTCCATCTTTAGGGAGGAAAATAGAGCGTGCCGCCTCTGCTAAAGCACGGGCAGCAGATCCTGCAGAGGATTTTCCGCGAGCTTCTATAACAGCACTTCCTCGATTTTGAATAGAGGGGAACATAATATTCTCAAGCCAATCACGGTCACTAATCACCTCAACAGCAGGTTTTCCTGAGATTAACGCTTGAGTAAAATCGGGAACTTGTTTTGCAGAATGATTTCCCCAAATAACAACGTGGGAAACTTCGTCTAAAGGCACTTCCGCACGATGAGCCAACATTGTATGCATCCGGTTCTGATCTAACCGCAACATAGAATGGAAATTCCTTCTATTCAATCTTGGAGCCTGGTTCATAGCAATCCAACAATTAGTATTTACAGGATTACCAACGACAAAAATTTTCGCGTCACGCTTTGCAGAAGTATTTAACACAGATCCCTGAAGAGAAAAGATCTCTCCATTACGCTTTAAAAGATCCGATCGTTCCATACCAGGGCCTCGCGGCGCTGCTCCTATAAGAAAAGCCGCATCAATGTCATCAAAAGCATCTTCTAGGGAAGTTGTAACACGCAGAGACTGCAAAAGAGGATAAGCACCATCATCAAGTTCCATACGAACACCTGAAAGCACTCTCTCTAGCCCAGGGAGGTCATATATACGTAAATCTATCCCACAGTCACTACCAAAAACATCACCATGAGCTAGAGCAAATAGAAAACTATAGGCAATTTGCCCTGTCCCCCCTGTAACAGCAACGCTAACCGTACGCGTTAGTTTCATAACCACGCCTCCCTAAAAAAAACACTATAATCCTTAAATAAAAACAAAATCAAGCGCGTCTATTTTGTGATAGCCAAGAGAAAGCGATTCCTAAGCTAAAACCGTGTCAAGAGGCGAAATAAATACAAGCGTTACGCTCCTATCCACAATACTCCGCGTCTGAATTCTATACCAAGACTTATGCTTTACTAACGTTTCTGTCAAACCCTAGTTGTCATCATAAACCCTGTAAATACCAAAGATATCTGAGTAAAATCAGAGTAACGTGCTGCAAAAAAAATACTGCTGGGCAAAAAGATAAAAAAGAAAGACCTTTGCGTCTTAAGAACTGTTGGAAGTCAAGAAATGCGATCAGGAAGCTATACGATAGAAAATGGCTCCTCGAGCACCTACCCAAACCCCTGAACGAGATTTCATCACCTGTTCTCCCTTACGCGTAGATAAAACACCGTGAATATCTAAAAAACCTACTGAACGCACACGAATAAAAAACATAGCGTTTCCATCCATCGCTTAAAAAATGAAGACGCTATTATATCACAAAAACTATTAAAACACTGAGGGAAAATGAGTTTCCCCTCTGGTGAAAAGCTTTAGGATTTTTTCTTCTGTGTACTGTTAAAAAGATTTAACAATGCTTCTGCCTCAAGGCACGCCCCCTCTTTAGCCTGCCCCTGCATAATTCCCAGAACCTGGTTTGCTAGATCTTTGCCTAGAGTCACTCCTTCCTGATCAAAAGAGTTAATGCCCCAGCAGAAACCTTGAAAGACTATCTTATGTTCATAGAAAGCCAAAAGAGCTCCCATAGTGTAAGGAGTCAGTCTCTCAGAAACAAGAAGAGAAGAAGGACGATTTCCTCTAAAGCTCTTATTCGGGTTAGTATTTTCTCTCCCCTGTGCTAAAGCTATAGATTGCGCGACCATATTGGCAAAAAGTTTCTGAGACGAGGTAGATCCAGAAATGACGATATCTGCTCCCCTCTGATTTTCAAGAAAACCAATAAATTCTATAGGAACAATATCGCTACCTTGGTGTAGACATTGAAAAAAGGAATGTTGGCTATTGGTACCGACTTCTCCCCAAATAATCGGACTTGTAGCAAATCTGATGATCTCTCCAGTTTGAGCAATGCTTTTCCCGTTTGATTCCATACCACATTGCTGTAAGTGCGCAGGGAAATACTCTAAACCCGCAGCATAGGGAACAATCACTGAGGTAGGGTAACGCAAGAAATTACGATTCCAAATTCCCAACATTGCTGCTAGCATAGGGAGGTTTTCAACCATGTGTGGTTCCAAAGCAGCTAAATCCATAGCTGCAGCTCCTTCAAGAAGCTGCAGAAAAACATCAAATCCATAAGCAAAGCCTAAAACAACACCGCCTACCATAGATGTAGAGGAATATCTTCCCCCGATGCTATCCCAAATATGGAAAACTTCAAGATACTTACTTGTGTCGTCCATGGGACTACCCTCACAAGTAACCGCAATGAAATGGTCGCGAAAGTTTAAACCCTGTTTTAAGAAATGATCAGCAATGAATTCTTCATTAACAGCAGTTTCTAATGTAGTTCCTGATTTCGATACAGTCACAACTAAAGTTTTAGAACACTCGATCTCCTGTAAAACTTCTGCTGCATTATCAGGGTCAATATTAGAAACAAAATAGACTTTCTTATCCGAAGGACAACAGCCTTTTAAGGCACGATGCAAAGCCTTAGGACCAAGCTCTGACCCTCCAATGCCAATCTGCACAATCGTAGTAAAAGCATCTCTATACTTACTTAAGAAGTCTTTTAAACGTTGTGCTTCAATTTTAGATCTTAAAGCAATATCCTCTGCATTTCCTGTTAAAGGGATTTCCTTAACCCAAGCACGTGTTGCTGTGTGCAAGGCAGGGCGAGATTCACTAGGGAAATTATCAATATAGTTGACGACCTCCCCGCTTTGCATCGCCTGCATGGAAGCCACGAGACCGCGCTCAGAAGCTAAATCCGTTAATGCGGATAAAACACCTTCATCAACTCGTTCTGTAGCATAACTTAGGGTGAAACCTTCTATGGATAACGAAAATCTTTCTACACGCTCTTGTGAAATTATTCCAGGGGTAGTTAAGTCTATAGGCGCAACAGCCAAATCTTGTAATATCTTTGTTGAGGGGCTATCCAGAAAGCCTTTTCTATCCATCATCTACCTCATCCTAGCTTAAAATCTACCCAAAACCTATACTAAAAACTCTACCAGCCGAAGTTAGATTTTATGACCTCAGCCCAGTTTTGCGATGCTATCCTTGAACAATTTACTCTTTTTCTATCAGTAGATCGCGGTCTTAGCTGCAATTCGATTTCCGCATATATTCAGGACATTACTCTATTCCTAAAAATAAACGCCATTACATCAATTGCAGAAATCTCTCAAGACAGTGTGCATCTATTTGTTGATCAGCTACATAAACGCAAAGAAGCTGAAGCCACTTTAGCACGTCGTCTGATCGCCTTAAAAGTATTTTTCCGATTTCTCAAAGAGGCAAAACTTCTTGAACACCCTCCTCTTATCGAACATCCTAAAATTTGGAAACGCCTACCCACCGTACTCACACCAAAAGAAGTGGACACCCTTTTAGCGATTCCTAAGAAAACTACAACCTCTTCTATGATCTCTACTAGAGATACGGCAATTCTCCATACGCTATACTCTACAGGTATACGTGTATCTGAGCTCTGTGGTTTACACATAGGAGATGTTAGCGATGACTTTCTTCGAGTTACAGGGAAAGGTTCTAAAACACGACTGGTTCCCTTAGGGAAACTTGCGAGCGAAGCAATAGACGCCTATCTATGTCCTTTTCGAGAAAACCTCCAAAAAAAACAACCTGAGGAGCACCACCTATTCCTCTCTATACGCGGACGTAAACTCGAGCGTTCTTGCGTATGGAAAAGAATCCATTATTACGCAAAGCAAGTCACCCACAAACGCGTCTCACCACACTCTCTAAGGCATGCCTTTGCTACACATTTATTAGACAATAAGGCCGACCTCAGAGTAATTCAAGAAATGCTCGGTCACGCGCGCATTGCCTCTACGGAAGTCTATACACATGTAGCAGCAGACACCCTAATGGAAAACTTTCTTTCCTATCACCCGAGAAATCTCTCCTAATCACATTGATAGAAAAATGTACCATTCTCTAGGTGAGAATAACAATCTTCGTTTCCTTGTGATGTTCCAGTATATCCTCCATAAGTCTCAGGATAATAATACCCGTATTCATAGGGATAGTAAAAGCTGTAGGGCACATGACCATTCTGCTCCTGGAACTGCAATCCTGAAACAGTAACCACTTTTGCTAAGAATGCGGACTCTGATACAAAGGAATTTTCTCCAAAAGCTGAAGAAAAACAAGCACTTAGGAAACATGCTAGGGCTAGAAGCTTTTTCTTCATAAACTTCCTCAAAAAAATCTAAAACTCTAGATTTTATTTTACTACGGATGGGAATTTAATGATGTGTCTATAAAGGAAAAAGCGTTGAAATGCCCAGGATAGGACTTGAACCTACATGCCGCGAAGCACTGGATCCTAAATCCAGCGTGTCTACCAATTTCACCACCTGGGCAGAAAAAAACACTCTATGATGGCTAGCAAAATCATTTTGGTTCCTCTGACTGTTTTTGTAAATAGAAAACCCTATATTCTCTAGGATTCTCTCTCATAGTCTAACCCTTTTATAATCAAACTTGCAGGAAAATTACGTTTTATATAATTTTCATCGCTTCTATGTCCCCATAAATTACTCGTGCGAAAATTAGTATGAATACACCCCTGCCTTCAGCAGTCCCGTCTACCAATGTAACTCTAAAGGAAGACGCCTCTGCTTCGTCCTCTGCCTCAACATCTTGCAGTGTTTTAAAAACTGCAGCTGGCGACGTTGTACTTTCTATATTTTCTTCAGAGGGGTCAGCACCAGCTTCGTTAAGTTCTCTTGCTACACTTGCCTTGGCACAAATTTCTGCGATTGCTAACGAAAATACTCACCTGTTTCAAGATTGTGCTCATAATTTGGTATTCTTATCTCCTGAAACAATTGATATTGAAATACAAATCGCCGACCTCTTGCAAACTTTAGAAACGATAACTCCTCAAACAACTAACGAAGAAAAAACGAGTTATAAGCAACAAGAACAGAGCTTACTCAACAAGGGATCTGAACCTCAGGAAGTAGCACCAAGATCAGCAAAAGACATCCAAGGCTCATCCAAAACATTACAACAGCCCGCAAAAACGTTTTCTGGTTATACTTCTGCGAAAACTTCCGATTCCCGGCCTTGGGCAAACTCTTCAACGATTCTTCATAACTCAGAACAATTTACATCACGAGCTTCTCATTCTTCTACACCATCTCAGCAACCTCGAACAGAAAAAGATAGTGATCTTATTTCTTATCAATCTTACCCTGCCTACACCACAGAGAAAAAAGAACAACAAATCTTTACAACGAAATCTCAAGAGTCCAAACAAGACCGAGAAAACCGAGATCAAAAGCAAGATCAACAACGCAACGGGCAGCATCAAGAAGAGAATAATCAAGAAAAACAGAGAGAAAAACACTACAAGTCGCAGTTTAACGTCGACAAAAGTAAAAAGATATCTTCTCAATTATCTATAGAGCAACTTCGGTATTTTGAAGACGTACGTCAATCTCGAAACATCAACGTTGAGGAAGAAAAAACTTTTAAGAGAAAAGCGCAATCTCCGATGTCGTTGTTTGCTTCAGGGAATCCTACTCAAGGGTATGCTCCCATTCAAACGCCAAAAATCGAAAACGTATTCATACGTTTTATGAAACTTATGGCAAGAATCCTGGGACAGGCGGAAGCTGAGGCTCAAGAACTCTATCTTCGTGTTAAAGAACGTACAGATAATGTTGACACTTTAACTCTATTACTTTCTAAAATCAATTCTGAGAAAGGTGCCATTGATTGGAGAGATAACCCAGAAATGAAAGCTCTTGTTGAACAAGCTAGAAAACTCGATGTCACCATATCCGATACGTTACAATGGACTGAAGAAGAGAAAAAGCTTCTGAAAGAAAATATTCAGATGCGCAAAGAAAACATGGAGAAAATCACCCAACTCGAAAGAACAGACATGCAAAGGCATCTTCAAGAAGTCTCGCAATGTCACCAGGCACGCTCCAATGTATTGAAACTTCTCAAAGAACTCATGGATACCTTTATTTACAACCTGCGTCCGTAATGTCATATTTAACGTATTTATTAGAAAAAATAGCAGCTTCTAGCAAAGAAGATTTTCCTTTTCCTGATGATTTAGAAAGTTATCTTGCAGGATATTTTCCAAATCAAGATCTTCCTTTAGATACGTACCAAAAGCTATTCAAAATCTCTTCAGAAGAACTAGAACGTGTGTATAAAGAAGGCTATAACGCCTACTTAAATAGAGAATATCAAGTAAGTAGTGAAACTTTCCGTTGGTTAGTATTCTTTAATCCTTTCGTCTCGAAGTTTTGGTTTTCTTTAGGAGCTTCTTTACATATGAGCAAGCTCTACCCTCAAGCCTTACATGCCTATGCAGTAACTGCATTATTAAGAGATAAAGATCCCTATCCTCATTACTATGCTTACATTTGCTATACACTTATGGACGAACACGAGAACGCAAATAAGGCTTTAGAGCTTGCATGGGAACGTGCCAAACATCATAGCGCTTACCAAGAACTAAAAGCAGAAATTCTGGATATAAAAAACCATGCATAATCCCATAACTATGGGGAATTGACTATGTCTTCCTGGCTCGCACAATCTACAGAAATCCTCTTAAACCAACAGCCGTATATCCCAGATAGTCCTAAACAATCTGAAGCCACTGCAAGCATAAAATATTCTATTACTCAAGCTACAGAATCTTCTGGGCAATCCTTAACAAAAATTTTTATCAACAAGCAAAGTGAGAGATTGCTGACAAAAGATGATGTGCAAGTTGTCACAAATCGCCCCCTTACCCCTGCAAGTCCTAGAGAAAAAATCCTACAATTTGGAAGTTCTCTAACATCACAATTACCTAGAAAAGAACAGACTTCATCGTCTTCTCCTTGGAATCTCTTTTCACAAAAAAATTCTAAAGAATCGATGACAGCTCTTCTCAAAGACTTAATGATGCCAAAATCTAAAGAAGCAGCTACTGAGAAGAGAGTCTTTTCTGAGAAAACTCCCTACACGGAAACACACATACAATGTAAACAACAGCCAAAAACTCAACATGCTTTAGAAAGATCTAAGACGTTCTGTGAATCTACAGAAGATACAGAATATAACACACGATCCGAGGAGACATTTCTTTCTTCTCGGGATGCTGATTTTCGTAATAAAGAAGAACACCGACTAATTTTAAAATCGCCCCTAGGAAAATATAGCAAAGGATTATCACAGGATGAGCATCCAGGAAAACAGCACTCTCAAAAATGTTTCTTTAAAAAATCCCAAAAAAATAAAAAAACGCGAGCAGCTTCTGTTGTTCCTATTATTAATCCTCCTTCTATTGGTATATTTACCTTAAGTTACCTACTCACAAAACAAGGGATACTCTCTGATTTTTCAGCTTACGCATCCTATAAAGATTGTGTGGAAGCTACGCAAAAAGAACTTGAAGCAACGCATATCGAGCGTATGCAACAAATCGAAAAATCTATCGAGAAGGAACAGCAAGCGCAACGCTGGGGCTCTTTAGCAACTATTGTAGAATGGATTTTACCCTGGGCAACCTTGGGAGCCTCTACTGTTTCTGTAATTATGGGTGAAGGGATTTTCTCTTGGATAGGTGTACTATCCGGTCTTATTGCACTAACACTCACCTTATTGGATGCTTTAAATGGTTGGGAAGCTATTGAAAAATTAATCCCAGGGAAAGATAGGCAAACAAAACAAAAAATACTGAAAATTGTACGAATTGTCCTTTTTGTAATAGCAGTTCTATTATCCATTGCTACTTTAAAGCTAGAATGTCTCGGGCTACCCCAATTTGTTCAAGGAGTCTTGCGTGGGATAACCCCCGCTTTAGAAGGCGCTTTAAGCCTGCTACGCGGAGCTATGCTGTGGACACGCTCAAAATTATTCAAAATGAAGTCTCACTACGTTTTTCTTGAAACAAAAATCGAACTTCTCAGTTTAGAAAGGGATGATTACATCGCTCGTACTCAAGAAATCTTAGAAAGTTTTCATGATTCTTTCGAAAATCTCGCGCGCGTGTTACAGTTGTGCAGAGAAATCGACAGAATGTTTCTGGAATCTCTAAGGTAAATTCTTTTGTAAGGAATGTTATGACAGCATCTTGTGCAACAACAACCGATACAACTTCAGAGAGTACAGAGATCGATTTACTAAATACAGCATCGGCAACTGAAGCCTCGTCAACAACCGACGCTGAAGTTAGTGTTCCTGATTGCTGTCAGATGGCTATCTTGCGTTCGATGTCGGATGCCTGTCTAAGCTTATTAAACCAATCAGGTTCCGTATTTTCACAATTTTCTCCTCAAAACAAACCTGCGCCTTCAGAAACTCTCATGGCAAAAAATGGTATGTTGATGAAATCTTCATGCCTACCAAATCTCTCCTCACAAAAGTCACTGGATACATTTTCTTCAACTGAGAGAAACCCCTATTTACAACAAGCTAGCCTGTATTCTAATCTCACCTCGGCAAAAGAAGAAAAAACTCAAGCGAGTACAGTATTTTTTTCTTGTCCAGCTCCTAAAGACGCAAATCTCATAGAAAAAACAACAATCGTACTCTTAAACCTGCCAGAATCTAAAGAGGATGGAGGTATGCGAGATCAGTCTTCTCTTCATCTGTGTCCAACAAAAGTTCAAGTTCACACCTACGACAAGGAAACAATAAAAGCACATAGCTCTAAAAACTCTACTAAAACCTCTGAAGAATCTGCAAAATCCTCACCTTCTTTGCCAAAACCTTCTACCTCTTCTCTCAGTCCTCTGGCTCTATTCAGCCATGTACAAAAAGAAATTACGGAAACACGTCTCGATACCAAATCGAGAGAAAAAGAAGAAGGTCAGGGAGAAAAAGGACAACAAGAACATCAAGAGCAAGAGCAACATCATCATAAACAGAAAAAAGGCTTTGCTATTGAAGAGCTTTCTAATCAAACATCTCTTCGTTATACGCAATCTTGTATGTTACCTGATGAGATTGTTGAATTCGCCCTTACAGAGGCTCAGCTGAGCTCATTGATGCATATGCGCGTATCGAATCTCGATATTCTCAAAATCTGTGCAGAAATTATGAAGCTGATGTTGAATAGTAGAGAGCAAGATAATCTCGCTCGTTTAGAAGCTAGAAAACATCTTTTAGAAAAAGCCAGAGAACTTATTGAAAGTTATGAAAATCAAGCTAAGATTTCTCAATGGTTAGGAGTCGCCACAGCAACTTTAGGAATTGTAGGTGCTGCTGCTCCTATCATCGGAGAGATCTCTGGAAAACAGATTCTTGGATTCATCCAGCAGCATACGGGATTTTGGAAAAAAGCCACAGCACACACCTTCTTCAGAGGTGTCGGAAAAGTTTGTTCCTCCCTATCACAACTTACAGAAGCCTCGTCTAAAATCTATGAATTAAAAGAAACAGCATCAAGAACATTCGCAGAAAACTATAAAGAGATATTCCGCATGGAACATGATGAAATCACCCGATCTATTGAAGAGGTGAAAGACCATTGGAAAAATATGGATAATTTTCTCTTACAAATACTACAAACAGAGCATGATGCCGTTCGTAGCCTCTACCAATAAAAGGCTGCTATTTCCTTATATTTTTATATGCTTTTGTCTTCCCCCAAGGGAAAATGACCTCGCAGCTTTTCTCAGTGAAAAACAGCTGATCCCCTCCAGGTAAAGAATCCAAAGGAAAAGAAATGCTGATAACCATATTTCCTGGTTTAAGCTCTTTCAAAGCCTTTAAAACACTTTTTAGTACCTTTAAAGAATACGAAGAACCATAGAAGTAAACACAAGAGGCTTGAGACAACGGTGTTTCATGGAAATGTTCTTTCAAAAATACCGCAGGTTGTACAGATAAGAGACGATGTAGATAAGAGGAAAAGTTTATAAAAGCGGGCTGATTATCTATACCGACAACCTGACATCTAAGAATATGCGAAAACCAAAAACAGACTTTTCCTAATCCACAACCTAAATCATAAACAACATCTTGAGAAGTAACCCCAAATTCCCTACTCACTTTATTCAAAGCCAACCAAGGAGTTTCTCCATATACATTCCCTTCTCTCAATAATGAAGATTGTGGAGAACGACGCAACTTTCGGTAAGGATTTTTTAATAAAGAATAAACAAACTTTGCTAGATCATATAAAAGCAATTTTGGATATTGAATATAGAGCGATAAGGATAAACAAACGTATTCTCTAATAGAAAACCATATTCTATAAATCAATACGCGCAATACGTATAAGAATGAAGACTTCTTAAGTACGAAGCTCTTTAGGCGGTTGGAATACGACATCTTCTACAGTAAATATATCTTCTTCAACTTGTAAATCGGGTATTAATTCTTTCAACCTAGAAATACAAGATTGAACAATATGCTCAGGAGTTGATGCTCCTGCTGTTATTGCAATATCACCAGAATAGTTTAAAATTTCATCAGAAATATCCTCGGGACTATTCACTAGCCGTGCGGGGATATTTCTTTTTTCAGCAACCTCACGTAAACGGTTAGAGTTAGAACTTTGGACATCTCCAATAACATAAACAAAATTCACCTTAGGAAGTATCGAACGTAATGCTTCTTGACGATTTTGTGTAGCATAACAGACTGAAGAACTCGGTAACGTAATAATATGAGGATAACGCACCTTTAATGCTTGGGTAACTTCCGCAACATCGTCCAAACTCAAAGTGGTTTGAGTTACAAAAAATAAAGGATCATTCACACTGAAGGGTAAGTTTTCAACATCTTCTACTTTTTCGACTACGGTGACACTCTCGGGAGCTTCACCTCGAATCCCTATAACTTCCACGTGCTTGCTCTTGCCTATCAAAATAATTTGATAACCTTTGCTTGCATAAAGCTTAACTGCAGAATGAATCTTAGTTACCAAGACACAAGTCGCATCTATATCAAAAAGATTCCGAGCTTTCGCCTCCTCACGAACCTCTGGAGGGATACCATGAGCAGAATAAATCACCTTTTCTCCACGAGGAACATCCTTAAGATCTTCTATAAAAATTGCCCCGCGTCTCTTGAGATCATCAACTACATGACGGTTGTGAACAATTTCATGTTTTACATAAATAGGAGCTCCCCATTTCTCTAAAGCAGATTCTACAACTTGGATAGCACGAACTACCCCAGCGCAAAATCCTCTAGGGTTACTTAAAATAACTCTACGCATACATTCTCCAAAATGAGTGCGATGCTTAATAAAAAAAACCTTTAGAACAACATTGTTTCTAAAGGTTATTTAATATAACTGAAGATTTTTTATATTGTAATGCCTATTACGACTCAGTTATTGTGTTCCCACCTTCTTCCATTGCATTTTCTTCTTTTTGAATAAGTTGAAGAACCATACGTTTTACATTACTAATGTAATCCCCGTACTTTCCTGTTTGCACATCAGCATCTGTAAAGCCTAAAAATACGTGAGGAGACACTCCTAAGTTCTCTATGTATGAACCATCGGATCTTACTGCTAGAGATCCTGTTAAAGAACAACTTTTAATTCCTGTTCTACTAGGGAAATCAACAGTAAAGACAAAACCTCCAGCTCCTGCTGTAGTCGTTCCAACAATGAGAGCTCTACCATTATCTTTCATAATCGCAGGCAATAAATCTCCACAGGAGAAATCCTCTTCATTGATCAAGACACAAATAGGATGTGAGTAACGATGCTCAGGATGCGGGCATATATGGGAAAATCCTAATAAAGGTATAGGAGTAGTGAGATTGATCTCTCCACTTTCCCAGCTCTTTAAAACTGCGTGTGAGAATTTTTGTAGATACCCCACAGCATGCATATCAATTGGATAACCTTCCATATCTTGACCAAGAGCATTTCTTGCTTGCTCATCCGTTTCAACACCCTCAAGCATCTCTAACCATTTGACTGCTGCTTGAACTTCACTTTGAGTTAGTATCATTCTATGTTTAGGTGTTTCTAAAGGTCTATCCGTTAATCTACTCAATAACCCATAAAGATAGAAAACACTACCACCAGGATTATTTGTTTGATCGATAATTAAAGCCTCTGACTTAGATTCAAGAACGTCGATGATCTCGTTAAAATCTTCCCATGGGGAATTCATATTCTCAACACTACGATCTTCCATATCGGTCCAAGAATATGTAGAAATTCTCAGGAATCCGATTGAATGAGGTTGCCCTTGGTCATCTGCAACTGTAAATATGTAAGCATGATATGGCCCACTTTTGGCTCTCCATGTCACTTTCCCAAAATCAGGGAAAAAGCCTTTTTTACTTCCAATATTATAATCACTGTAGAAACCACGTTTATACTGCTCACGTAATTCGTTCCAGAAATAAGGGACCATTTCATTTGTAAACAAACATTTGTCAGCAACACTGGATAATAGAGGTAAAGCACGTGGGGACTTCATCTCTATTACAGGATTTTTTACCAAAGGAGATATCAAAGATAAATCCCGAATATGTTCAGGAGTGTGACGCCATTTCACTTTTAACGTACGCGTTAAACCACTAGGACGACGAATTTTTAACGTAGCTATTCCCACAGGAACCTGATGCCCCAAAGAAGCAGAACGCGAAAAGAGCATACGTGTAGCTGCAGCATAGTCAGAAGGAACTCCTCTACCCGTACGTATACTTTCAATCGCTTCCAGAATTGGTACACCATCCATCTCCAAAATTTCATCACCTACAGATATGTCAGAGTGGTATGTATGTACGTCGACAACAAAACATCTATTATTGCTGCTTAACTTTAGTGTATAAGGTAAATAAGAACTCTCTGTAGCAAAGAATGTTATCCCTGCATGGAAGTCGTTTAAACTAGAAATATACTCAGCAAGAACCCCTTGGCAATACTTTATCGAGGGATTTTCCTCTAATTTTATCTTTAAACGCGCTTGATCTGTTACATCTTTAAGATCCCAACGGAAAAGCTTATGCTTCCAGTCTTTAGGAGCATATTTAATATCCAATAAGTGTTCTAAAAAATCCAAATCCGCACATGCGCTTTGGTGGACTAAGGTCTTCGCAGAACCTGAAAAGGAAAAACCTAGTAACAGGGAACAAACCAAGACTGTAATGTGTTTTATTTTCATATTTACCTCTCTTCCAAATAGAGAATATTTATAAGGAGGTGGTATGATAGAGGTATAAAGATTTTATTAAAACAAAGTTTTAAAAAATTTTTTTACTCAAAAAACAACCACATCAAAAAAACATAGCGATACGCTCGAGCATAAAATACGAAAACAAACCGCCAAAATAACTGGCCAAGGCAATCCAAGAAATTTTCTTAAGATACCACAGGAAATCAACTTTCTCGATACCCATAAAGGCAACTCCAGCAGCTGATCCAATGACTAAAATGCTTCCCCCAGTGCCTGCCGCATAAGCGATTAATTTCCATAAAGTATCATCAATTGGAACTTGATACATACCCATAGTCGCAGCAACAAGAGGAACATTATCCAATACACTTGAAATAAGACCAATAAAAATAGCAACTACGTTCCTAGAAAATATTCTATCCATACTTATAGAAAGTTCAGAAAGAACATTTGAAAAAGTTAGAGCATTGACGGCTAATAAGATACCTATAAAGAAAGTAATTGAGGAAATATCTATCTTCGTCAAAATATGAGGAATACGCAGATGGTAACGATCCTCACCATGAGGAGAATGAACCCAATCACTGGCTAACCAAACGAGCCCAAGACCTAACAAAGCACCGATAAACGGAGGCACTCCTAAACATGCTTTCCACACCGGGACCATTAACAATGAACCTAAACCAATACAAATGA
Organism: Chlamydophila parapsittaci; assembly: GCF_006385615.1. Lineage (NCBI taxonomy): Bacteria > Pseudomonadati > Chlamydiota > Chlamydiia > Chlamydiales > Chlamydiaceae > Chlamydia > Chlamydophila parapsittaci. The sequence continues at coordinate 308,450 of NZ_CP041038.1, forward strand.
TTAAACCACTTTTTTTAGGTGATCCTTCTATCTCAATATCCTTAGAAATCATTCCCGAAGAGCGTTTTTTAAGTAGGAACTGAGCACAAATTCCCGCAATAAGCACACACACCAAACTAGGCACAAAGAGAGCACGAATAATTCCCCAAGAAGTCACTTTATTGTTGATCCACAACATTGTTGTTGTTACGTCTCCTAAAGGTGTCCAAGCCCCCCCAGCATTCACACTAATCACACAAATAGCGCCTAAAAGTAACCGATCTTCTCTAGATTTCACTAGGCGTTTCAAAATAGAGATAATAATGATGATAGAAGTTAAATTATCTAGAGCAGCTGATAAAAAGAAAGAAAGCCCTATAAGCACCCAAAGCAATAAAGTTCTAGATTGTATGTAACAACACCGCACTATAAGAGAAAACCCTTTGTGTGCATCTATAAGTTCCACTATAGCCATCGCCGCGAATAAGAAAAAAATGACCTGAGCCATGTCAGCAATTTCTTCAGCTAGAATCATATGATCAGCATGTTGTATATGAGAAAAACAAACTAGCCACATCAAACCTCCCATAGCCAGTGCTACAGCAGACTTATTGACTCGCACAATATGTTCGAAAACAATCGCGATGTATCCAAATAAAAACAGAGCACACAATTGGAATTTCAACATAATGACCTCAAAAATAATACTACGAACTAGTGTACTCCTATTTACAGGTTAGGTAAAGTAGGAAAAAATTCTTCTATGAATAAGAAAAACTTTTGTTTTTTTACACACTAAAATCAAAATTTGTTATTTAGCACCGTTTTATAGAAAAATTCTATATTCTTGCAGCTTAGATTTGAAGCAACAAAACGTTTATAAATATAACGAACTATTTGACAAAGATACAAAAGAACAGAACAATAATAAAGTTCCCTAGTTCTAAATCTGCGTTAGGAGTCTAGTGAAAGTCGCCTTATCGTTTAAACATCTTATTCCCAAACTCTATACGTGTATTAAGGATGGTTATACCTTTAATACATTTAAAAAAGACTTTATAGCCGGACTTACTGTAGGTGTATTAGCATTTCCTTTTGCCATTGCTATCGCTATCGGTGTCGGCGTATCCCCTATACAAGGTTTGCTAGCATCCATCATCGGAGGATTTATAGCCTCAGCGCTAGGTGGTAGCCGTGTTCTTATATCAGGACCGACTAGTGCTTTCATTTCTATACTTTATTGCATTTCAGCAAAATACGGGGTTGAAGGGTTATTTACAATCACCCTAATGGGAGGGATATTCCTAGTCGCCTTTGGACTTACTGGATTAGGAACCTTCATTAAATATATGCCCTATCCCGTCGTCACAGGACTAACAACGGGGTTAGCTGTTATCATTTTCTCCTCTCAAATTAGAGACTTTTTAGGTCTACAAATGGGGGATACTATCCCTACAGATTTTATTGCTAAATGGGTAGCTTATTGGGATTACTTATGGACATGGGATAGCAAAGCTTTTGCTGTAGGGCTGTTCACTCTACTCATCATGATTTACTTCCGTAATTACAAACCACGATACCCAGGAGTTATGATAGCAATTATCGTAGCTTCAACACTAGTTTGGTTGCTAAAAATTGACATTCCAACGATCGGCAGTCGCTACGGAGCTCTACCACAATCTCTACCTTTACCTGCATTCCCCCATCTCAGTCTGACAAAGATTTTACAACTCATGCCAGATGCATTAACCATTGCAGTTCTTTCAGGGATAGAAACCTTGCTTTCGGCTGTAGTTGCTGACGGTATGACTGGATGGAGACATCAATCCAACTGCCAACTCGTAGCTCAAGGCATTGCGAATATCGGAACATCTTTCTTTGCAGGGATGCCTGTAACGGGTTCTTTATCAAGAACAGCTGCAAGTATTAAATCTGGGGCAACCACTCCTATCGCAGGGTTAATTCACTCCGCTTTTATTTGCGTAATTCTTTTAGCTTTAGCACCCTTAACAGTAAAAATCCCTCTTACCTGTTTAGCAGCTGTCCTTATTCTTATTGCCTGGAATATGAGTGAAATTCATCACTTCATTCATTTATTTACCGCACCTAAAAAAGACGTTGTTGTTCTCCTAACCGTTTTTATTCTTACGGTTATGACAACAATCACTTCTGCAGTGCAGGTAGGGATGATGTTAGCCGCGTTTCTATTTATGAAACAAATGAGTGATCTTTCTGACGTAATATCCACAGCAAAGTTCTTCGATGAAAATAAGCAGACAAAAGATGATGATCTCTTTTCTAAATCTGAAGTTCCTGCTCATACAGAAATTTATGAAATCAACGGCCCATTTTTCTTTGGAATTGCTGATAGATTGAAAAATCTTCTAAATGAAATAGAGAAACCTCCTAAAATCTTCATATTATGCATGAGTCGCGTACCTACAATTGATGCATCTGCTATGCACGCTCTAGAAGAATTCTTCCTTGAGTGTGATCGCCAGGGAACGCTTTTACTCTTAGCAGGAGTAAAAAAAACACCGCTAAGTGATCTTAAACGTTATCATTTAGATGAACTTATCGGTGTTGATCATATCTTCTCGAATACGAAGAGCGCTCTCTTATTCGCTCAAGCCTTAATTAATTTAGAAAGCAAGTCGTCTCATTAATGTTTCCCCACCATAGATTCGGGAACAACAAGACGATCGAACTCTTCTGCTGATAAGTAGCCCATCTGTATACAGGCTTCTTTTAAACTTAGATTTTCATGAAAAGCTTTCAAAGCCATTTTAGAGCATTTATCATAACCTAAAACAGGAGTTAAGGCAGTAACGAGCATCAAAGAGTTATCCAAGTATTCTTTAAGTCTTAGCTTATTCACTCGCAAACCTGAAACAAAATAATCAGCAAAGGCTTGCATACCGCCAGAGAGTATATCTACAGATTGTAAAAAGTTATAAATGATCAAAGGTTTCATTACATTAAGTTCGAAGTTCCCTCGACTTCCGCCAACAATGATTGCCTGGTTATTACCGATAACTTGAGCACAAACCATTTGCAAAGCCTCACATTGCGTTGGGTTGATCTTCCCAGGCATTATCGAAGATCCCGGTTCATTCTCAGGAAATAATAATTCCCCTAAACCACATCGAGGACCCGATCCCAAAAAACTTAAATCTGTGGCAATCTTTGTTAAAGCACAGGATAAAGTAGCTAAAACACCATGAGCATGTACTAAAATATCGTGATTCGATAATGCTGAAAAATAATTCGATGAAGCAATAAAAGGCTCTCCGGTTTCTTGACGCAAATAATGAATCACCTTATCTACAAAACCTTCAGGAACATTTAATCCTGTTCCTACCGCTGTTCCTCCTATGGCTAACTCATACATGTGTGTAAGAGAAAAAGCGACTCTTTCTAAACATTGACGTATTTGGCTACTGTAACCAGAAAATTCTTGTCCTAATGTCATAGGAACAGCATCCATTAAATGTGTTCTGCCAATCTTGACACAATCTCGAAACTCAGCAACCTTAGCATCTAACGCCCGCTGTAAATGATCCAGAGCAGGAATTAATTTCTTCTTCAGACTCATCACTGCAGCAATATGCATAGCTGTGGGGAACACATCATTAGAAGATTGGGATTTATTTACATGATCATTAGGGTGTATTGGTGTTTTGCTACCTAAAACACCACCGTGACGTTGAATAGCTAGATTCGCAATCACCTCGTTCACATTCATATTTGATTGCGTTCCACTACCTGTCTGCCAAACTTTTAGAGGAAAATGCTCATCAAAATTGCCTGCTATAATCTCATCAGAAGCAGAAACAATCATGTCACAATATTTTGAATCTAGAAAACCTAGATCACGATTTGCCTTAGCAGCACATTTTTTAATCCATACTAAAGCTCGAATAACTTCTTGAGGCATAACCTCAGGAGCCCAGGAAAAATACTTCTGAGAACGCGCTGTTTGTGCTCCATACAACTTGTCTTCAGGGACTTCTACAATTCCTAAACTATCATTTTCTTGCCGCATATATTCTATTCCCCTATGATTCCCTTTTATTTTTCCCTCTACATCTACAAAATGAAAAAAAAACTTTTATGTTATTTTCTAACTACTTCATTTTTACTTTTGTTTTGGGAGTATTTTTCTAAAAATAATCCATCCTTTTCCTTTTTATGCCCTCCACCATCGAAAATAGCTGCTAGTTTTTTAAATTCTACAAATCTTATTTTTTCTTCTTCCTGCTATACCCTCCAAGGGATTTTAGGGGGATTCTTTTTAGCCCTATTATTGTCTATAGGGCTCGTAATCCTTATGCTAGCCTATAAACCAGCAAAAGATCTCCTGAACCCATTTTTCATATTGGTGCAATGTACTCCTATGTTTACCTTAGCACCTCTAATCGTACTATGGTTTGGCTGGGGATTGAATGCCGTAATTGTCCCGACAGCGCTTACAGTATTTTTCCCATTAACAATCACGATGTATCAAGGGATAACATCAACTCCTGAAGAACTTCTAGAGCAATTTATTTTACATCAAGCAACCAAACAACAAATTTTCATTAAGCTACGTCTCCCCCATGCTCTTCCTCATATATTTTCAGGACTTAAAATTGCTATGGGATCTGCAGGATTTGCAGCAATAGCTGGAGAGTGGTTGGCTTCACAATCTGGTTTAGGGATCCTCATTCTAGAAAGTCGACGAAACTATGATATGGAAATGACCTTTGCAGGATTGTTTGCTTTAACCCTTCTCACATTTACTCTGTTTCAAAGCATTTTACTCATTGAGAAGCTAACCTTTGCCCTCTTTCGCATAGAAAAAACAACAAAGAAATATCGACTGCCTAATAGAAAATTCGCTTGTTTACTCATCCCCTTACTCATTCTACCTCTATGGAAGTTTAAGACTAAGCCAGTACACCAAACTCATCTCACACCTATAACTTTACTTCTAGACTGGACTCCTAACCCTAACCATATCCCGCTATATGTAGGAGTATCCAAAGGATTTTTCCGCGATCAAGGTATAGATTTACGCATTCAAAAAAGTACAGATACAGGTGCTGTTATTCCCCATGTTCTCTTCGAACAAGTAGACCTTACCCTATACCACGCTCTTGGAATAATAAAAACCTCTCTACAAGGAGCTGATATACAAGTAGTCGGGTCTTTAATTGACTCTACATTACAAGGGTTTATCTATAGGAAAGAAAATAATATTTCAAAAATAGAAGATTTGAATAATAAAGTTTTAGGATTCTGCTTAAACAACTCACGCGATCTTTCCTGTTTACTAGAAACGTTACGTCTACACGGTGTTGTTCCCTCGGAAGTACGAAATGTAAGCTCAGATTTAATCTCGCCCATGTTATTGAAAAAAATCGATTTCCTCTATGGAGCTTTTTACAATATAGAAGGCGTGAAACTAGAAACATTGGGAATGCCTGTAGGCTGCTTCCTCTCTGATTCCTACGGTCTTCCTACAGGACCTCAGCTCCTCCTATGTGGAAAAAAAAATACGAGAGCTACATCTCCAGAAGTTGTTGAGGCCATACAAATAGCTCTTCAAAGAAGCATTGACTATTGCCAAAAACACCCTAAAAAATCCTTCCAAGCGTATATCAAAGCTACGCATGACATACCGAAAATCATTACAGACGAATTTCTTCAATGGAAAGTCACTCTCCCTCTATTGTCGAAATCCCAAGAGCCATTAAATAAACATCTAATCGACACCTTGTTACAAGCTATCCTAAAGCGCTACCCCAACTTTTCGGATAAAATAATCAGTTTCTCTCCAGATCAGATATACCCATCTAATTCACAGGTCTGCCAGGATGAGAAAAAACGTGAGCAAGACGCGATAGCACATCTCGAAGAACTTCCATTGGCTTCTGCTCAGCACTAATGCGCGACACCTTGTGAATGGGATAATGTTGAATAATCGCATCTATGTCTTTTTGATAGGATTGCAAACGCTTTTGCAATACTTCAATACCAACCTCATTAATTCTTCCCTTACTATAGAGAGAATTTTGAGTGCGTTCGAGCAACTTAGCTTCTTCATGTACTTCTAAAATAATTACATGACGCACATGAATGTAGGAATCAAGAAGCTTTGCTTGATCTACCGTTCTTGGAAGCCCACTAATAAGTAAATCCTGACGATCTGGAAGAAACTTCCCAGTAGCTATCAGACCCTGAACATAATAGTTCCAAACAGCAATAACATCTTCATCGGGGATCAAAGACCCGGACACTGCATATTTATGAAAAAGTTGTCGAATAGGAGACTCTATAGGATAACAACGGAAAATATCCCCTAAAGAAACATAAACTTGGCTACCACCATGTGCTATAAAATTTCCTAATAAATCTTTACCAGCACCGGGAGGACCAAATAAAAGAATGGAAGAAAAAGGTTTAGTATAGAGTTTTATACTTTCAGCTATCAATTTATCGATCATAAGATATTTTAGATCCTATTTTGCATGTTTCTCCGCACTTTAGTTGATTACCTTGAAAAATAATAGCCCTAGCATATAAAAATTCTCCCCATGGACACTTTTTATTTTTTATTACCTCAAGCTTGTATACTCTTGTTAGCAGCAGATGCCTTAACTAATGTTTTAGTGTTAAATCACGTATTGGCACGTTATTCAAGAAAAGAACGCTTGTCACTGTTAGTACGAGAAAGTGTGTTCGCTCTTTTTAGCATGTTTGCTTTATATGAAGCAGCCTTGGGCACCTTGTACGTGTTAAAAACTCCCCTATGTGCAATACAAGTTGTAGGGGGTATTGCCGTCACATTGACGGGAATGAGGGCTATTTTAAATCTAAGTAAAGAAAATAGTTGGAAAGGTTTTACTACCCCCTCCTCCCTATCTATGGTAACACCCATTGCTTTGCCTCTAATGATCGGTCCTTCTTGGCTAGCAGCTTGTTGCATTTTGATAGGGAAACGCTACAGCTTTGCTTCAATTTCTCTTATTCTCATTCTTTCTTGGGTCTTTATTTCTCTAACTACTATAATCTTACAAGTTTTTGTCAGCGGAGGAAAAGATAAGGCAAAGGTACTCCTTGCCACCCAAACAGTGCTTGGTCTCTTCGCAACGATCGTGGGTACCCAACTACTCATGTCCGGATTACAACTTGCCTTCTTATAAAAGAGACATTTATGCTAACTCTGATTAATCTTAGCTTATTATTTTACGTACTTTTTGATTCTCCTGGATCTGTTCCTGTTTTCGTATCTCTGTTAAAGCGCTTCTCTGCCAAAAGGCAACAACGTATCATCCTCCGAGAATGTATTTTTGCTCTTGTTACCCTACTACTTTTTGTCACTTTCGGAAGAAAATTCTTCCAATTTCTTGACATTTCCTTGTACGCATTTCAGTTTATCGGAGGGGTTCTACTCTGCTCGGTTTCATTGAAAATGATGCTTGTACCCCCACCAGTAGAATCAGACTCTTCTGAACCACAATCAGAACCTATCTTCTTTCCCTTAGCTTTCCCTGTAATCACTGGCCCTGCTGTAATTACTTCTCTACTCAGCTATATGGAAGAAGCTTTGTTATCTAAAGAAATTATTTTCAGTGCTATGATAATCGCTTGGGTACTTTCCGTATTTACTTTACTAAGTTCGAGCTTTTTTAATCGAATTCTGGGATCTTCCGGGTTAGTAGCCTTAGAAAGATTATTCAGCATTGCGTTATTATTAATGTCTGCAAACCTCATGCTTAAAGGTATTTCAATAGCATTTAACATAGGATTTTATATTAAGTAGTGTAGATAAATGAAAAGAAATGATCCCTGCTGGTGTGGAAGCAAACGCAAATGGAAACATTGCCATGCCCAGTCCCCTCAAATATCTTGGGAACAACAAAAACAATATTACGCTTCGCAATACGATATTATTTTAAAGACTCCAAAACAAATCGAAAAAATCCGTTATGCTTGTCAAGTAACTGCACGTATACTTGATGCTCTTTGCAAAGCATCTAAAGAAGGTGTGACTACAGAAGACCTAGACCAACTCTCCCGTCAATTACATAAAGAATATGACGCAATTCCAGCACCTCTAAATTATGGCTCTCCTCCTTTCCCAAAAACGATTTGCACTTCACTTAATGAAGTGATCTGCCACGGCATTCCTAATAATACCCCCTTAAAAAACGGCGATATCATGAACATCGATGTTTCTTGTATTGTTGATGGGTATTACGGAGATTGTAGCAAGATGGTAATGATTGGAGGGGTCTCTGAAATAAAAAAACGCGTCTGTCAAGCATCTTTAGACTGTTTGAACGCAGCAATTGCTAAGTTAAAGCCCAACTTACCTCTATACGAAATCGGTGAAGCCATAGAAGCTTGTGCTGATAGTTATGGATTTTCTGTAGTCGATCAGTTTGTAGGTCACGGTGTGGGTATAAAATTCCATGAAAACCCTTATGTTCCGCATTACAGGAATCGTAGTGCTATACCCTTAGCTCCTGGAATGATATTTACCATAGAACCCATGATCAACGTAGGGAAAAAAGAAGGGATTATAGATCCCAAAAACCACTGGGAAGCAAGAACTTGCGATAATCAACCTAGCGCACAGTGGGAACACACCCTACTGATTACTGAGACAGGTTATGAGATACTAACTCTTCTAGAGAAATAATCTCTTCTTCCAGAGATTCTATATGCTCTAGAAGATTCTGAATTATCTCAATGTCTCTCATGTCTGTGAAGACAGAGACATTTTCCTCTTGTTTTTGTAGAGCAAGATACTTTTCTCGAACTAAGAACAGCTCCTTACGAACTTCTGCTAACACTTCAGTTTTTTCTGCAAACTGTCCCCGTAATTGAATGTATTTATCCTTATAGGACTTAATTTCATGGTTATCAGACGGTGTTTTAATAGCAGTTTCTTGTTCTTTTATAAAAGCATGCAGCTTTATAATTTCTTCATCCTTTTGATTTAAAAGATTCTGTACTTCTTCTAACCTTAAGCGTAACTGCTCTACTTCCTGAACATAGGCTTTAAAACTTTCACATCGATCTTCTAAACTCTTCCTTAAAAGCTTTTCTTCGATAAGCTCATTTTCTAAAGAGGTCATTTTTTCGTCTTTTTCTCGTAAAGCACGTAACCATAACTCAGTTTCCCCGTCCTCTCTATTGGAAACTGTGTCTTTTCCAGACACCCAAGAAAATACAGAAGTAGTCTCATCTCCAGCTACAAGACGTACATATTCGTTATGCAAAACAGCGTAATCTTCTAGCCAACTATTTTTCTGATCAGCAAGAATTTGCAAATCCAAAGCCATATGTTCTTGTTTCTTACAAGAATCCTGTAACAAAGCTCGGCACTCTTTCAGCTCAGATTCTAAAGCATGTGCACGCTTTTCTAAAAATTCACACGCTATAGATTTATCATGAACTGCTTTATCATAAGATATTTGTATCTCACTATACTCATTCGCTAATTGATTATATTTCTGTTGTTGTTCGTTATTTTCTTCATCAACAAAGGAAATACCAAAAACAAAAATTCCCCAAGATAATAAAAAGGCTAAAAACAAGCCTAAAGCCCATAATAATGAAGAACTTACATTAATATATTTGTAATAATATACTGATAAAAATAAACAGGACACGATACCGTATCCCCAAAAACGCAAATATACAGACGCAACTAATGCTAAAGCAGAAAAAAACATAGTCAGTAGAAATACAGTTGCATCAACTATATAAGCACAACCTAATCCACTGAAAATTAAAATCATAGACGATAGAAACACCCATTCTATTGAGAAAGATCTACACCTTCCCAACAAAGTTCCCCACCTAAATCCTTGATAAACTTTTCGATAAAGACGCTTATTAAAAACGTGCATGGCCTCAAATCCCATACAAGAATACGCCTAGGACTCTTCTAAAGAGTCATGAGCTTTAGTTAATAAATAGCTAATTACAGCGGGATCTCCCTCATAGGTCATCTCCACTTTCATCTTGCCGTCTGAAGACACATGCGCGCAAGTCACCAGTACATAAGCACTCACATCCTCATCGAAAGTTCCTGCACCGTCATCACGTTCGTTTCCAGACACTTCCTTCTCCTCGCTAGCTAAAGGATGCTATTCTCAATCAAGCAACCTCGTGTTCACCGATTGATAGCAAGTCCTTTATTTTCTTTAGAAACTCTAAATTTTAGAGATAAAAACTTTATTACTTTCCTTGCAAAATTTTTTAATTTTATTTGTCGCTAAAGGAAAACAACTTAATAAACAAAATAAGTATTTTTTGAATTTATTATTTAATAAAACGTTTTGTTTATTGGTAAAATAAAACTAAACAAAACTAAAAAATTTTCCATTATGGCAGTACAACCTATTAGCACCACATCTACAGCTTTAATAGCATCTGGAGAAGCGACGCAGGCTACTCAACTTCCCCCCTTGGATCCACTAAATACACCTCCTATTGGCGCTTTGCTTTTTAGCATTTACGAGCTTCTTTTACAAGCGATTGAAATTCGACAACAAACAGTTCTGACTCAATCACAACAATTAAATGATAATACTAATATTCAACAACAATTAAACCAAGCAACTAATCAAATCAAATTTGCTGTGGTAAGCGCTGGGGCTAAAGAAGACGAAATTACTCGTGTACAAAACCAAAACCAGAACTACTCTGCTCAAAGATCAAATATTCAAGATGAATTGGTTACTGCTAGACAAAACGGACAAATTATCCTCTCACACGCATCTACGAATATCAACATCATCCAACAATTAGCTTCTCAAGATTCTTCCTTCTTAAAAACAACCAGTTCTATTGGAAGTACAGTAAACCAATTAAATAAACCTCCTTCATAAGCAAGTAGGGAAACAACTTAAAGTTAATTGAAGATAAATAGGTAGGAAATTATGTGGTTCTCTTCTACACCACTGCAAGCTAACCCAAGAGCCGCTATCGAGGTTCCAGGAACGTCTATCACAGGCGGTCCCAATACAGCAACAGCTGACGAAATTATTGCAAAATTTGCTAAAGATTCCAATCCGCTGATTATTACCGTATACTATGTATACCAATCGGTATTGGTCGCTCAAGACAACTTATCTATTATCGCTCAAGAACTTCAGGCTAATGCTTCTGCTCAAACTTTTCTAAACAACCAAGAAGCTTTATACCAATACACAACTATCCCTAAAAATAAATTAAACGATAACTCATCGGCATTCTTGCAAGATGTTCAAGCGACGAACCAAGCTGTTGGAGCTTCTAGACAAGCACTACAAAACCAAATTTCAGGACTAGGAAATGGCTCCCAAGTGATTTCAAGTAACTTGAATACCAATAATAACATTATCCAACAGTCTCTACAAGTTGGTCAGGCTTTAATTCAAACATTCTCACAAATTGTGAGCTTGATAGCTAACATTTAATTATAAGGAACCTAGCATAATGAACGTCTCTTCTATAGCACCAAATGTGGATAAAGTCCCTACAGTAGTTCCCCCATCGACAAAAGTTGTGTCTGATAGCATTGTAATTAATAAACCCTCAGCTATCTACTTCTGTATTTCGGTTATGCTACAGTTATCTACATCGACTACAGAATTCGGAAAATCGATCATGGCAGTGTTACAAGATAATACGATAGCTCAACAAAAGAAAACAAAAGAGCTAATCAACCTACCCTTATTAAAAGTCCCTGATCTTCAAAAAGCTGATAACTTTAATGAGGAAAAGCCTGAGTATAAAAACCAAACTGAAATCCAAGCATACCAGACTTCAAACCAACAAATCACTGCCAACCGACAGCTTATCCAACAAGAGCTTTCCGCAGCACAACAAAGAGCTCAAGCAAATCAAAAGGCAGTGAATGCAACTTCTACAGAGTCTATGAAGTTATTGCAAGCAACTACAGCTCTCCTATCTTCATTAAAAGAATATACTATTAAAGCAAATCTAACGACATCTCCGTCTGATTAATTATTTAATGACTTCTAATAAAACAATCCATAATCTAATATAAGGCATGGCTAAAAAGAAAAGAATCAGGTCAAACCTCTATGAGGGTTATCTTCCCAGATAAACATAACAAAAACCCGTTTCTCACTCAGGTACTTAGACAGCTTCCTTCGTTTATCTTAATCACCTCGTGTATATCCCCTCTGCTTTCCTACCTGATGAAAAGGTTATTCGGTATTCCAGGGATTATCGAAACTCTAGCCCTATCTACTGCAGGAATTCACAAACATAATTTCTGGCAGTTTATTACCTATCCTCTCATTACGGCTGACTCTCTATGCATCCATAAAGAAGGCTGCATGGACATAACACAACGTTTACTCGTGAGAAATGTATTAGGTTTCACCTTTTTCTATAAGGCAACTAACCACATTATTCGAAAACTAGGATCGATAACTTTTCTTATTCTTGTTATCAGCCAAGTCCTAATAACAGGAGTCGCGGTTTGGGCATGTCTCAAATTATTTCATAGTTCGCAAGCCCTATTCGGACCAGAATGTTTAATTAGCACACTTTTGCTCATTTGGGTTTTCCTAGATCCAGAAAAACGCCTTGGACTTCACCCCTTCCCAATTACCCTATCCCGTAAATGGGGATTTGTAGTTTTGGCAGCGTTTTACTTCCTGATTCTACTATTTTCTGGAGCCTTTGCCTTATTCTTCGGATCCATACTCTCATTAATGCTGGGCGTTCTATTTTGCTATAAAGAAAAAATTCCTAACCCTTACAGAATATCTCGAATCTTTTAAGCTTCATCAGCAAATAAAGCTAGAATTGCTGCTCTAGCCTCACCTAATCCGGAAAGGACACCCTCTTCAAAACGGAAAAAAGGGTTTTCTTCCAATAAAGAAAAATCCATGGGCTGCAACACATCATCCGAAGTTAAATTAGGAATGATTTGCTCCCCCATGTTTTGTAAACGAGATTTTTGATTTTCATAAAGCTGATTCAACAACTCATGAATTTTATTTTTCATTTTTCTCTTTTCGCTTCCCTATAAAAAATTGTTTCATTAATTGCTCAGCATCTTCACGACAAATTCCGGAGCAACACTCTACCTGATGAAATGGATGTTTTTCTTTAAAAACATTGATCCAACTCCCCGCGGCTCCCAAACGCAAATCAGGGGCTGCCCAAACTATTCTACGAATACGGGCCTGTTGTATAGCTCCGGCACACATCAAACACGGCTCAAGAGTACAATAGAGCACAGTATCAACTAAACGCCAGTTCTCCAAATATTGTGCCGCAGCTCCAATACATAAAATTTCAGCATGAGCTGTTGGATCTTGAAGTTTTTCGGTCGTGTTATGACCTCGAGCAATGATTTTATTATCTTTTACGATCACACAGCCCACAGGAACCTCGTCCTCATCATAAGCCTGGCGAGCCTCCTTAAGAGCCTGATTCATAAAAAATATATCTTTTTCTATATTCATCGACTTTATATTAGATAGCGCAAAACTACTTTTTTGCATCGGATTATAAGAAAAAAATTGCCTAATAAGAAATAGTAAAAAGTCGTCATATTACTTTAACGGCCATTTTTCAATCAGATCAAAAACGTAGAATTTTTATTTTCAAATCAAAAAAACCCGCCTCACTATACCAAAAGGTGTACATTAACAAACCTCTCAAGTATAATTGGCTTTTGCGGCAATTATTTTATTTTAAGGAGACATCCAATGTCTTTGGATAAGGGAACTAAAGAAGAAATTACAAAAAAATTTCAGCTTCATGAAAAGGATACCGGTTCAGCAGATGTGCAAATCGCCATATTAACAGAACACATTACAGAACTAAAAGAACACCTCAAGAGATCTCCTAAAGACCAAAATTCTCGACTAGCCCTGCTTAAGTTGGTAGGACAAAGACGAAAGCTCTTAGAGTATCTTAACTCTACAGACACCGAAAGATATAAAAATTTAATTTCAAGATTAAATCTAAGAAAATAATCTTTATTTATTTTCCCCGACAAAAAAATCTAATTAGGAGACCTTCATGACATTTGAAACTATTTCTGTTACCCTTGAAGAAGGCAAAACATTAGTATTTGAAACGGGGAAAATAGCTCGTCAGGCTAACGGCGCGGTTCTTGCTCGCATGCAAGAAACATGGGTCTTTTCGTCTGTTTGTGCGGCTAACCTTGAGGAAGCTGTCGACTTTCTACCTCTAAGAGTTGATTACCAAGAAAAGTTTTCTTCTATAGGAAAAACTTTAGGTGGGTTTATTAAAAGGGAAGGCCGCCCAACAGAAAGAGAAATTTTAACTTCTCGCCTCATAGATCGCTCCATGCGTCCTTCATTACCTAACCGGTTAATGCAGGATGTTCAAATTTTATCTTACGTATGGTCATACGACGGAGTAACTCTTCCTGATCCTATAGCAATTTGTGGTGTTTCTGCAGCCCTAGCAATTTCTGACATTCCTCAGACTAGTATTGTAGCTGGTGTTCGTGTTGGCTTTGTGAACAATCGTTGGGTAGTTAACCCAACAAAAGCTGAAATGGATGTTTCCAGAATGGAACTCGTGTTAGCAGGAACAGAAAATGCTATTTTAATGATCGAGGGACACTGCGATTTCTTTACAGAAGAGCAGGTTATCGAAGCTATTGAATTTGGTCACAAACACATTGTCACTATATGCAAAGCACTCAAGGATTGGCAAAAACAAATAGGTAAAGAAAAGAATACAAGTCAAATTGTTTCTCTCCCAGAAGAAGTCCAATCTGCTGTAAACGCACTTGTGGAAGGAAAGTTTGTTGACCTCCTGAAAATTAAGGAAAAGAAAGCTTTTGAAGCTGCTTCAAAACAATTAGAAAATGAAGTCGTAGAACAACTCCAAGAAGAAAACGAAGTTTTCACTGAGTTCAATATTAAAATTGCTTTTAAACAAGCAAAGTCTAACTTCATGCGTAGTCTGATACGTGAACAAGGCATACGTTCCGATGGACGTTCTATAACTACTATTCGTCCTATCTCTATTGAAACATCTTTCCTCCCAAGAACTCACGGTAGTTGTTTATTTACTCGGGGAGAAACCCAAACTATGGCTGTCTGTACTTTAGGTAGTGAAGCCATGGCCCAACGTTATGAAGATTTAAATGGTGAAGGACTAGCCAAATTTTATTTACAATACTTCTTCCCTCCCTTCTCTGTTGGAGAAGTAGGAAGGATCGGCTCCCCAGGAAGAAGGGAAATCGGTCATGGTAAACTTGCTGAAAAAGCATTAAGTCATACGCTACCCGATCCTGTGAAGTTCCCTTATACTATCCGAATAGAATCCAGCATTACTGAATCTAATGGTTCTTCATCTATGGCATCTGTTTGCGGAGGTTGCTTAGCTTTAATGGATGCCGGAGTTCCTATTAAAACTCCTATAGCTGGTATAGCCATGGGATTAATATTAGATGATGACCATGTAACTATTCTCTCAGATATTTCCGGATTAGAAGATCATTTAGGTGATATGGATTTCAAAGTTGCTGGAAATACCGAAGGAATTACAGCATTCCAAATGGATATCAAAGTAGAAGGCATTACTCCTGCTATTATGCGAGCTGCCCTAGCCCAAGCTAAAGATGGTCGTCAAGATATTCTTGAAACTATGAAACAAGCTCTTGCAGCTCCTAAAACAGACTTATCTCAATACGCTCCTCGCATTGAAACAATGCAAATTAAGCCTAATAAAATCGCTACTGTTATTGGGCCTGGAGGTAAGCAGATTCGTCAAATTATTGAAGAAGCTGGAGTACAAATTGATATTAATGACTCGGGTCTTGTCAGTATTTCTGCTTCTTCACCACAAGCAATAGAGAAAGCTAAATCTATTATTGAAGGTTTAGTTGGTGAAGTTGAAGTTGGTAAGATTTACGAAGGTCGCGTAACCTCTGTTGTTCCTTTTGGAGCCTTTGTTGAAATTCTCCCTGGTAAAGAGGGTCTTTGCCATATTTCTGAGTTTTCTAAACAACGTATAGACAACGTTGGTGATTTCGTTAAACAGGGAGACACCCTAACTGTTAAGCTGTTAAGCATCAACGAAAAAGGACAATACAAACTCAGCCATAAAGCTACTCTCAGTGAGTAGTTTCCTCGTTTTCCTTTGTTGTTTTTCTTTAGATCGTTTTGAAAAGACAAAAAAAAAGCCCCGAATTTCGGGGCTTTTCACATCAGTACCTAATCTATTAGATTAGGTAGTGGTGTTATTCAGTTTTAACGTACCATCTTTCATAGCATCTTCTTGAGGAGGAGGAGGAGGTAAGTCGTCAGAAACTTTCTTAAACATCATACCTTCTTCTTTTAAACGTGCTCGTTTTTTCTCTGGGTCCCAAGTGTGATCCATGATTTCTTTAACGTCTTTAGCGTCTAGAGTTTCAAACTCTATTAACATCTGCGTCATCAATTCAACTTCATCACGATGTTCTCTGATGATTGTTAATGCGCGCTGGTACGCAGCATCCAATAAGGAACGCAACTCACTGTCAATAGCTTTTGCAGTTTCCTCTGAATAGCTTTTCTCATGATAAGAGCCATAACCTGTAGAGGTATCTGAACGCTCATCATAAGTTACAGTACCTAATTGCTCACTCATTCCCCACTCGCAGACCATACTACGAACTAATTTCGTAGCTTGAGAAATATCTTGCTGAGCACCACTAGAAATATCCCCTAAAAAGATATCTTCTGCGGCTCGACCTCCCATAAGAACAGCCAACTGATCAAACAACTCTTTTTTCCAATAGCTAAGTTTGTTCTTCTCAGGAAGGAAATGCGTAGCTCCTAAAGATAAACCTCTAGGAATAATAGTTACTTTATCCACAGGATCGGCATGTTGAACACAAAGCCCCACAACCGCATGACCTGATTCATGATAGGCTGTTGTTTTTCGTTCTTCCGCATCCATTTCTAAGCTACGACGCTCTTTACCATAAAGAACCTTATCACGAGCTTCAGCAACATCTACAGCAGTTACTGCAGTACGATCCTTACGCGCAGCAAGAAGAGCAGCCTCATTTAATAAATTCTCTAAATCCGCTCCTGAAGCTCCGGGAGTGCTTCGTGCTACTGCCATAAGATCTACTGTAGGATCCAATTTGATTCTCTTAGCATGTACGGAAAGAATTTCAAATCTACCCTTAATATCAGGTAAATTCATAACCACACGACGATCAAAACGTCCAGGACGTAATAAGGCCTTATCTAAAACATCAGGACGGTTAGTTGCAGCCATAAGGATAACACCCTCATTCGTGCCAAAGCCATCCATTTCCACAAGTAATTGGTTTAATGTTTGTTCACGTTCATCATGACCTCCGCCTATACCCGCGCCCCGATGACGACCTACAGCATCGATCTCATCAATGAATATAATGCAAGGAGCATTTCTCTTCGCTTGTTCGAACATATCACGAATACGACTAGCTCCAACACCAACAAACATTTCTACAAAATCAGATCCGGCTATAGAGAAAAATGGTCGGTCAGCTTCTCCGGACACAGCTTTAGCTATTAAAGTTTTTCCTGTTCCTGGAGGTCCTATTAACAACACGCCTTTAGGGATTCTTCCCCCTAAACTCGTAAATTTCGTAGGGTTCTTAAGAAAGTCTACGATTTCTATTAATTCTTCTTTTGCCTCTTCTATACCCGCAACATCAGCAAAAGTGACTTTGTTCTGCCCCTTCATTAACAAGCGCGCTGGAGATTTCCCGAAAGACATGGCTGAACCGTTCATACCACGCACTTGTCTAGAAAAGACAAAATAGACAAAGACAAGCACAAGTATAATGGGTAAGAAAGTAAACAGATATCCTATGTAATGCGGCGCAGGCTCTTCACTCTTAAATGTTTTCTCTAACACTAAATTCCGTGGCTGATCCGGAGCTTTGAAAGTTAAAGCACGGTTATTGGAGAATCCTTCCCACTCTTGTTTAGCTCCAGAAAACCAATGAGCAAATACCTCAGGGTCTTGTTTTTCCAATGCTCGAGAAGATAGCTCTTGGTTATTAAAATACCAAACAACCTGGCTAAGCTCACCACGAAGCTTATCTAACTGTGCTTGATTAATCTGACTATCTTCTATAAGTTTTTCATATTTACTACGTTCTTCACGATATAAACGTACAGAACGCAATTGTCCAAAATGGTCTCCTCTATCAGATAAAACTAGTGATGTAGAAATCCTCTGTAGAGAAGATAAAACTTTCTCATAAAGAACACTTAGCTGTTCAGCATCCATCGACTGAGTTAGAGAAAGCTCAACCTGTTGATAAAAATCTTTTAGTTCTCGCTTTATACTCTCAGAACCTATGCCCAAAGCTGGGGATAGATATTTCCCAATAAGCTCATATAAATCGGAACCAAACGTACGTAAAGTTTCACTAGATCGAGGAAGTGTCTGATAACGTTGCTCTAAAGAACGCAAATTGATAATTTGGAAATTATTCGAACCATGAACGACAAGAGCTCCCAAAGAAGACTTTCCTAATTCCACACTAGGAGATATCAAATAACCTGTTTCAGGAATTGGAACCCCAGAAATTGCGGAAAACCACGAAACAGAGCTCTCTACCTCTTTTGCAAAATTATCGACATTCTTACTCGCTTCCTGAAGATCAAACTCTAATTGATGTTTTTGATCTATCAACTCTAAGTAATGATAGCGCAGCTGACTTTCAGCTGTTGGAGATTCACGAAAACGCCCACTAAACGACACCAAATTATCATTTAGAGCAATTTTTCTACTATCTTCAGGATAAATCAATTTTAAATTTACTAAATGCTCTAGCTGATGGCTAAAACTGACCCGGGCTTTCTTGGCAACTAGGAAATTTTGAACAGCAATCACGCCGAAAATTACACCAAATAGAAGGAAAAAAAATACCGTAGGAAAATTTTTTTTCGATTCGGGCTTCATTTTTTTATCTTTAGACATAAACTACACAACTAAGCTAATCAATCAGACAGGTAATTATTTAATGTAGCATATTTTTTATTATTTTGTTTATAAAACCAAGTTATAAAATAAAAAATATGAAAATCTGCTTATACAATGACCTACTACTCATCATCTTCGAATACAGTATAAGAACGATCATTATATACTTTCTATTCTATCATTACTACCCCAGCTTTTACGATGACTCTTTTATCTCGAAGTCGCATTTCTGCTGGTAAATTACGGCTCAAATGATCATAAACCATTTGTAAAAAATGCCTTGAGACAACAATACCAACCTTATAAAAGAACTCCTTACACACCCACTTAGCAAGAAAAACTTGTTCTATCAATGATTTAGGAATTTCAATAGACCACGTTGTATGTTCTTGCCGTATATTTTCAAGAAAGGGTTGTGCTTGTTGTTTCATGTAACAGGAAAGTTCCTCAGAATCTTGAGCGAGTGTGAGTAAAGGTTGCGTGATGTTTTTACCAAAAATCTCTTCTAACCAAGGAAATATCTTATTACGCATTCTAGCACGTAGATACCGTTCATCAGTATTTGTTACATCATGAACATAGGGAATATTTTCAGCATCTAAAGTATGAATTAAAATCTGTTTGGGGATATGTAATAAAGGCCTTAAAAGAGGGATTCCGTTGTAGGATGCTTCACTAGTCATCCCTTTTAAATTTCCTAAATGTGCTCCCTCTAACACGCGTTTTAAAACAGTTTCTGCTTGATCATTAGCATGATGAGCTAAAAAGATCCCTGCAAGATTTTCTTCCCGACAAATTTTATAAAATAATTCATAGCGATAACGTCTCGCAGCATTTTCTGGATCTTTTGATGTTTTATCTTTGGAAGGAACATGATTGACTATAAGGGGGACACCTTCTTCTTGACATCTAAGCTTAAGCTCCTCAGCTTCACGATAGGATGACTCTCTCCATCCATAATCTACATGAACAGCAGTAAAAGAGACTCCCCGAGATTTAAGAAGATAGAGGAGAAATAATGAATCGCTTCCTCCTGATAAAGCAAGCAGATAGCTTTTTTTCATATCTAAAGCAGAAAAAAAAACTTCTAATCGCTTATCATTTCTGAGTAGGCAAGATAACATAATCTAAATACATGTCCGTGTAAATGCATTACAAATACTTTAAGGCTTATCAACTTACAGATATATGCTTACTTTGTCCTTAACCTTGAAGAACTCCTGATACCAGGTATGCTATGCCCATTCTATGGAAAGTCCTAATTTTCCGTTATTTAAAAACTGTGACTTTTTGCACGCTTAGCCTTATCTGTATTTCTGTTATTAGTTCCCTTCAGGAAATCGTTAGCTACATAGCAAAAGATGTTCCTTATCCGACAGTTTTGCGACTAACAGCTTACCAGATTCCCTACTTATTGCCCTTTATTCTTCCGATTTCTTGCTTTATTTCTGCTTTTACGCTTTTTCGAGGATTGTCTGATAATAACCAAATCACCTTCCTTAAAGCATCTGGAGCTTCCCAAGCGATCATCACTTTTCCTGTTCTTATGGTTTCTTGCGCCATTTGTTGTGTAAATTTTTATACATGTTCTGAATTGGCTTCTATTTGTCGTTTTCAAACCTGTAAAGAAATTGCCAATATGGCTATGACTTCTCCGACATTATTACTCCAGACACTACAGAAGAAAGAAAGCAATCGTATTTTTATTACTGTGGATCATTGTGCCAAAAGCAAATTTGATAATGTGATTATTGCTTTAAAAAGAGACAAAGAAATTGCTAATGTAGGGCTGATTAAAACTATCATTCCTGATGTTGCTAATGATACTGTACAAGCACGGGGTGTTGTTATGATCTCAAAGCTGCCCTCCACACTGACAGATCAACGCTCTTCGAATTCTAAAGAATACTATATAGAGACCTTGGATGAAATGTTAATTCCTAAGATAACTTCAACGTTATTTGCTGGAAAATCTTACATGAAAACACGGACAGATTATTTACCTTGGAAGCAACTTGTAAAACAATCATTTAGCCGCACCTATTTACCCGAAACCTTAAGAAGAATCGGTATAGGTTTGCTCTGTATTACTCTTACCTATTCTGGCATGGTTTTAGGAACCTATAAACCAAGATTTCGCAAATCAATAACTCTTTATTGTATTTTCCCCGTTATAGATTTAATTTTATTAATAGTTGGCAAAAACACGTCCTCTCTCTTTCCTGCTCTTATGTTGTTTATTTTCCCTCAGGTAGTTTCTTGGATTGTTTTTGCGATCAAAGCATATCGAGAAAATAGGGGTTATGCATAAGTCATGTATATTTGGAAACGTTATGTATTAACCAAGTTTTGGTTTTCTTTAGTATCATTAATTGTATTGGCTTTTGTTTTTTATGCCTCTATTCATCACTCCCTTCATACTATCAAAGGGAATACTACCTCTCTGGCTTCAGGGGCATCGTTAAAGCTTTCTATTCTTTATTATCTATCACAGATAGCTCTTAAAGCAGAATTTCTCATTCCCCAGCTAGTTGCTGTGGCAACTACCATCACTCTATTTTCAATGCAAAATAAACGTGAAGTCCTTCTCCTACAAGCCTCCGGACTCTCTTTGAAGTCTTTAACAGCTCCTTTGATCCATTCGAGTTTTATTATTACACTACTTTTGTATGCGAATTTCCAATGGCTACATCCTATATGTGAACAAATATCCATAACCAAAGAGCATATGGACAGAGGCACTCTAGATAAAGTCCATGACAAAGTCCCCGCTCTCTATCTTAAAGATCAAACAGTTCTACTTTATTCTTCTATTGAGCAGAAAACATTAACTCTTAATCAGGTGTTTTGGATTAAAAATCCTAAAACGATCTACACCATGGAAAAACTGGCATTTACAACACCATCTCTTCCTATAGGACTTGATGTTATACGCTTTTCCGAAACAGAATCTGGAAGTATAGAGCTTAGTGAATACTCTGATATGAAAGAGTTCCCTGAAATTGAATTTGGATTCTACGATAATCCTTTTTCTAAAATTTTCACGGCCGGAGGTAAAAATCGCCTTTCGGAGTCGTTCCAAGCTATTCCTTGGAATGCCACAGGCTTAGGGTTGTCTACAACTATTCCTCAGCGAATCTTATCTTTATTGTCTACGTTTTACTATATGCTAATTTCTCCTTTAGCTTGCATATCCTCGATGATTATCTCTGCGTATCTTTGTTTAAGATTCAGTCGTGTTCCTGCAGTGACTCTTGCCTACCTTGTGCCTTTAGGAACGATAAATACTTTTTTTATCTTCTTAAAAGCAGGTATGGTTCTGTCTAACAGTAGTGTTTTACCGATATTACCTGTAATGTTATTCCCATTAATTATCTTAGCTATATTCACAAACTATGCTTATGCTAAGCTTCAATAATTTCATTGAGATAACCTGAGAACTGCCATTTTTCTAAATCATAATTGTAGAACGGTTTAAGGTTAGAAAGGTTTTGTCTATTTTTCCTCAAACAATTTAAAAATTTACTCATCAATTCAATATGATGTGCAAATACAAGCCGGTCTCTAGCTACTAAAGTGGGTGCAAGAACCTTTGTCATAAGCAATTTTAATCTGTGCTCATCCCAGGCTTCTTCACTAGAAAAGAAAGTCAACCCTGCAATGAATATCGATGCGTAATCCAACCCATCCTTAGACATGACTATCAGGTTATTTGGATCTATAATTTCTATAAGCTTGAAGACGGTTAGGTAGGAAATAATATGCAACAGCAAGAGTTTATCGTTTTTAAATAAAATCTTTTTCTTAGAAAAGAATGTGTCTTTTAGAACTGAGAGGCTAGCGTCAAGAAAATCATAAATTTGGCCTCTGGATATACCTGGGACGGAAAATAATGATAAAGATCCGGATTTATTGAATTCTTCTTTGAAAATCGAAAAGAATCCAAAAAAGGTTTCTTGTTCTCCGTGAACTTTTTCAATATGTTTTAATAGATCCTCTGGTTCTGGGAATGAAAATATATGTGCCTTATCAATTCTATCTAAGCTTTCTTCTATCACACGGCTTCTTGCACGATCTTTCCTAGATAAACGATTCTGTATGTTTAAAATTAGTGTGATATCTCCTAGGTCTTCCTTAGCATTGAGAAACCCGATAAATTCCTCATTACAATTCGCATAGAGTATAGAGCTTTGTGTGATAGGGCTTGGAGATCTTATGATATTTATTGATTTATCTCCCAACTTCAATGTTCCTTCTAATCCCGGAAATACTCCTAAAACAATAGGATCAAACACTGTGGCGCGCGAGTCTAATATTCTGTCTATCGCTTTAAATAAAGGACCGCTTGGGTATTTAGAAAATAACCGATACAATTCTTCGTACACCTCAGAAACATATTGTCCTGATGATAGAGGTTTCTTATCTTCCTGAGCTTGGATTTTTGAGTTTATATGAAAATATAAATATCGAGCTGCTTCTGTAAATGTCAGTTTAGTTTCAAAAATCCCACTACTTAAAGAAGACATGAGAGTGTGTGTATGTCGATAATGCGTCTGATTATCAGGAACAGTGTTTTGAGTTTTCCATGCATCTCTCAAGAAATAGAGAAAATCATTGAAGTATTGAAGGTTATCTTTCTTAGGATTATTAGAAACCACGGTGGTTTGATATCTAGATAAGAATAGCCCCATGACAGCATTGTGTATTTTTTCTGTAGATTTAATCTCTAGATTACTCAAAGCCTTCTGATAAAATAACCGTATAGGCATATCGTTCGTGAATACTAATGAAGACGCTAAATTATGAAGCTCTTCGCTATTCCACACCGATGTTTTTGTTAAAGGATCACCTTCATGAGCTGTTTCATGAATCTTCCCTTGTTTGCAGATAATCTGAGTGAGTGTATCTGTATAAAAACGCTTATTCTCCTCGTCAGACATGTAGAAAAGCTCATAGGAACGGTCTCGTTTCACTTCTACTAAGTTATTTAAGAAATGCTCTTCCTCATGCATTTCTTCTAATTCCCGTTCGATGAGTTCTTCGTTTTCTTCTTCTTCTTCCTCCTTAATAATCTTTCGGCTGAGATTGGCTTGCGTTTTATTGTAAACCCTACTTAGCTCAGAATAATCATGAACTAAACTCTGATACAACTCTCGTTCTCTACTTTCTAGGAAAGAAAATACGTTTTGTACCCCTGCGATAAGGAAATTAGACTCTTGTAAGGCCTTATTTGCTTCGCTCTTAGGTAGAGAACCGGCTTTCTTAAGATAATCCTCTATATTCTTGATCGCCTGTTTCATTTCATCAACATGATGATCTTCAGAAAATATATCATCCGACCTGGTGCTATTAATGAAAGACGATGGCGAATTATAAGAAATCTTTTTTAACTTCTCTAAATGCTGCAATGCTTTTTCAAAATTATGACCAGACTTTCGCATATTTACTCTATAAACGAATCAAAAAATTAGATTATTATCTTACAATCGTTATATTAGTTTATTATAAAAATAATTTAACCATCAAACTAATTTAAAAAGAAAATGAAACTACGATTAATAAAACGTTGAATTAAAGAAATTAAAAACTGATAAAAAAAAATAAGAGAAGATAAAAACAAGAGAAAAGCTTGAAATGCGCTAAAAGATTGATATCTAGAAAGAAACGGAAGAAGAGGGATTCGAACCCCCGGACCCTTTCAGGTCTCCTGTTTTCAAGACAGGTGCATTAAACCGCTCTGCCATTCTTCCTTAAGAAAACTGCTGTAAAAACCTTAAGTCGTTCTCACAGAAAAGACGAATATCGGAAATACCATGTTTTAACATAGCTAACCTCTCGATACCCATGCCAACAGCATATCCTGTATAGATTTCAGGATCAACTCCGCTGTTACGCAAAACTTGAGGGTGTATCATACCAGCTCCAGCTACTTCTAGCCAACCAGTATGTTTACATAAGGAACACCCTGCTTGTCGACATTCACAAGAAACATCGACTTCTATGCCTGGTTCAACAAAAGGAAAGTAGCTGTGACGTAAACGCAACTCTATTTCCCTTTCAAAGAACGTATGGTAAAACTCCGTAAGCATCGCTGTCAAGTCAGAAAGTGTTACATGACGATCA
This sequence comes from Chlamydophila parapsittaci, assembly GCF_006385615.1. Classification (NCBI taxonomy): domain Bacteria; kingdom Pseudomonadati; phylum Chlamydiota; class Chlamydiia; order Chlamydiales; family Chlamydiaceae; genus Chlamydia; species Chlamydophila parapsittaci. Next base: position 333,533 of record NZ_CP041038.1, read on the forward strand.
AGATAAAAAGCCTCTACTTGATGGAAAATCACATGAGAGCGTGCTGAAATATCCTCGTTACGGAAACATAGACCTGGGGCAACGACTTTTATAGGGGGTTTCCCTTTTCGTAATTCTCTAACCTGGACGTTAGATGTATGTGTGCGTAATACTGTTTTAGCATCTAAGTAAAAAGTATCATGCATTTGTCTCGCGGGATGATCTTCCTCAAAATTCAGCAAAGAAAAGTTATTTTCTTCACTTTCGATGTTTGGAGCTTCGCGAACACAGAAACCGAGATGAACAAAGATATCCACAACATCGTCTAAAACTTTTTTCACGATGTGTTTCCCTCCAGGACAATGCGGTTCTCCTGGCAAGGTAATATCAATCTTTTCTCTTAAGAATCCCTCGGCTTCTTCTGCCAAAAGGATAGCGTTATTTTTATCACGGATTAGGTTTTCGATATAGGTCTTACAGTCATTTATGGAAGCACCCATTAGAGCCTTTTGGTCTGCAGGACACTCCCTTAACTTATCTGCAAAACAACGGAAAAGACCTTTCTTTCCTAGATAACGAACCTTTAGGTCAAAAAGATCTTTTGAAGAGTTAACTTGATTTAGTTCTGCACAAAATTGTTGCTTTGTAGCTTCAAGCTCCTCTTGAATCGCCATGAGATTTACTTCCTAAAGATTTGCCTCTAAAGCTTTTTTAGCTTGATTAGCCACTTCTGCAAAACCCGCAGGGTTATGAATAGCCATTTCTGATAGCATTTTTCTATTTAAATCGATTCCTGCGCACTTTAAGCCGTTAATTAAACGACTATAGGATAAACCGTTTATTCTAGAAGCGACGTTAAGACGAGCAATCCAAAGGCTACGGAAGTCACCTTTACGATCTTTTCTATGCATATAATTGAACGCCATAGCTCTCATTACTGAGGATCGGCTTTGACGAAAATGGCCTTTTCTATCTCCCCAAAAGCCTTTAGCTTGTTTTAATATACGCTTACGACGGCGCCTGGAAGCTACTGAACCTGTTGCTCTCACCATAATACAATTCCCTTACCTTTAAACAAGCATCATTCGCTTATACATACCTACCTGTCCCTTATCTACTAAAGGCTGCTTAGATAGGTTGCGTTTTTCCTGCGAAGATTTTTTCGATAATTTATGCCTCTTGCCTGGGCGAGTTCTCTTTAACTGGCCAGAACCTGTCAACTTAAAACGCGCCGCAACGGACTTATTGCTTTTCATCTTGGGCATTGATTTTGTCCTGCTTTTTCTTAGTTTTTACCGTTCCCGGAGCGACTACGCAAATTAAGGAACGGCCATTTAATTTTGGCTCAGATTCTATGAATCCTACGTCTTCAAGACCTTGACTCATCTTTTGTACAACTTTGTACCCATGTTCTGGATAGGCAAGTTCACGGCCTCGAAACATACACGTAATTTTTACTTTATTCCCTTTCTCAATAAAGCCTCGTGCTTGTTTTAGCTTTGTAGCAAAGTCATTGTCATCAATATTTGGCTTTAATTTGACTTCTTTAACACGGACTTGGTGTTGAGCTTTTTTAGAGTCTTTCTCTTTCTTGGTTAGATTATAGCGATATTTGCCATAATCCATAATTTTACATACAGGTGGCTCGCTGTTTGAAGCAACTTCCACAAGATCTAAATCGGACTCCCTGGCTAAGTCTAGAGCATCTTTGGTATTCAATATGCCCAATTGCTCACCAGCAGAACCTATAAGACGGACTTTAGGAGCTCGTATCTGTCTGTTAATTTTTAAATTTAATGCCACACTCTATCCCAGTTGCTCGTTAACACGATTCTTTAAATGATCAGAGGCTAGTACTTTGCCCTGGAGAAAACCTATAGAAACAATCTTCCCTTCATCTAGACAAAGAAAGATAGAATCTTAGAGAATCCTTAAAAGAAAAGCAATTGAAATCCCATTGCTCAATAGCTTGTTTGAGAACTTTTCATCTCCTAACATAGGCAAATCCCATCTTTTCAAAACTTGTTTTTACAATTCTCTAAATAGAAAATGGTTGAAAGTCATCCTGAGGTTTATGATTTTTTGTTGCATTTAAAACTTTATAAAATATAACCTTAGTACTTTCTCATTTCGCGTCTTTCTATACTAAGTGCCTAATTTAGCAAACTGAAAATGTATTTTTATAACTAATAAATCATTGTTGTTTTGGTGTCATAATGTCTACTCTGACTCCTGAAAGCTCCTTAGGGTCTTACGTCAAACTTCCTCGTCCTCTCCCCAAACAAAAAATGCGGGAGATCGTACTGCAAATGCTTTATGCCTTGGACATGGATCCTATGTCTGAAGAGAGCCTTGTTCCTCTCTTAATGTCAGAGACTGCCGTTACTCAAAAACACGCTTCTTCTGCCTTAAATTTTTCAAAAGAAATCCTTGCAAAGTCTTCTGAATTGGATTTATTAATTGCTCAAACAGTTAAAAATACCTCTTTTGAGAAGCTGACTTTGATGGAAAAAAACGTTTTGCGTTTAACATTATATGAGCACTTTCACGGGCAGCCTATCAATACCGCTATCTTGATTGCGGAAGCTACAAGGCTGGTCAAGAAGTTTAGCTATGTTGAAGCTTGCTCTTTTGTTCATGCAGTTTTAAATGATATTTTTCGTTTAGCTACGCCGATAGCACACCCTGATACTTCTCTAATGTGTTGTTAAACCTAATGTTATTTTAAACTTATCTGGAATTCTAAATGTGAAAGCATCTACTGCCATTCGTTTCCCCTTTTCAGTTCGCCGTAGTGTTTGGTTGAATAAGTATTCTACGTTTCGTATCGGAGGTCCTGCGAATTACTTTAAAGAAGTGCGTTCAGCTAGCGAAGCACAGCAAGTGATTCAGTTCTTACACAGTCACAACTATCCATTTATTATCGTCGGGAAAGGTTCGAATTGCTTATTCGATGACCGAGGGTTTGATGGTTTTGTTTTGTGTAATGGTATACAAGGAAAAGAATTTATCTCTGAAACTACTATCAAAGTCTATTCGGGAACTTCTTTTTCTTTTCTAGGGAAAACTCTTTCTTCTTCAGGATATTCAGGTTTAGAATTTGCAGTAGGTATTCCAGGATCAGTTGGTGGGGCTGTATTTATGAATGCTGGAATCGGCAGTCAAGACACTGCCTCTGTAATTGAAAGCGTGGAAGTCATTAATTCTCAAGGAGAAATCCTTTCGTATAATGCTGAAGAACTCGCATTTGGTTACCGGACATCGCGTTTTCAAGATTGCAATGAATTTATTCTTTCGGCAACTTTCCGCCTATCTAGAAATTCTTCATCCGCAAAAATTGCAAAAGACTTGCTTCGGAGTAGGTTACTTTCTCAACCCTACCAACAACCTTCTGCGGGATGCATTTTCCGTAATCCCCCAGGAAATTCCGCGGGAAAGCTCATCGATGAAGCTGGTTTAAAAGGCTTTTCTCTAGGAGGAGCACAAATATCTCCAAAGCACGCTAATTTCATTGTGAATACGGGCAGAGCAACATCTCAAGAAGTGAAACAGCTTATTCAAATGGTTCGAGACAAGTTACAATCACAAGGAATCAACTTAGAAGAAGAAGTGCGTATTATTCCTTACCAACTACCCTAAGAGAACGGAACACAAAAAGTCTTGGAGCCTTATATCTATTCATAATATAGAAAGAGCCCACTTCCCAAAGCTTAGGATCTAATGTACATGCCAGTCCCTCGACAGAACACATCTCATTTGCTCCCTCTGCATGACCTGGGTAGCATACTACGGTAACTACCCCTTGAGGAGCTACTAAGGTAAGTGCTTTTTGAATGCTCATGATAATTGTTTTTTCTAAAGTAGTAATACTCTTATCGCCATTAGGAAGGTAACCTAAATTATAATGAAATAGTTTAGCTCCTGACTCATTAATATGTTCATGAGACATCTCTTTAAATTCTATAATAGATTTTTCTTCATTAGACAAAGATTTAGAACACAAAAGAGAAGCCTTTGTTAAAGCTTCTCTTTGCACATCATAGGCTACCAGTTTCCCTTTTCCTTGCAGTATACGGGCTAAAATCAAGCAATCTTTACCGTTCCCACAAGTCGCATCCACAGCGGTATCTCCAGGAGTAAGAACATGTTGAAAGATTTCGTGAGATAACCGGACGACATTTCCTTGAAGCAATCCTATTCCTTTAAACATCAATAAGCCTATTGCAAAGATACTCTTTTCTCGATAACATTATACCCTAGTTTTTGGGGTATTAGCTCAGTTGGTTAGAGCGTCACGTTGACATCGTGAAGGTCAGCTGTTCAAGTCAGCTATATCCCAACTTTCTTTACAAATTCTGTGTAGAAAATTTCCTGTCCTTTAGATCTCCATAACCTTTCAAACCAAGAATCTCCGTAATTCTCCAGCATCTTACAATAATAAGGCTCTTCCAATTGAGGCAGTAAGCGTTGTTGCATAATCTTGATAGCCTGAAGAAGGTAATTTTTATCATCTGTAGCGAGAATGATAATTCCAGAGTCTACTAGAACCCTAACAATATCGTTCATAAACTCATCTTGAAATAAACGATGTTTACGATGACGAGACTTTGGCCATGGATCAGGAAAGTTAACAACAATACGTTGTATAACCTCATTCTGAATATAATGACGGAAAAAGGTTTGAGCTTCACCGCAAACAATCCTCAAGTTTCTCACTTGAGAATTATGCATTTTAGACCAGATTTTCCTTACCCGATCAAAGCGTTTTTCAACTGCTATCCAATTCATATTCGGGTTTTTGTTAGCTTGCGCAACTACCCAATCACCGTTCCCTGAACAAAGTTCACAGAAAATTGGGTGATTATTCCCGAAAAATTCTTCCCAACTAGGCATCTCAAACTGATCATGTTTGAAATAATGTTCAGGAATGTAAAGGACATCATCCTTGATTTGGGTTTTACGTTCTTCCCAAAAAAAAGGAGCTTTTAAATCTTGTGGTTTCATTTAGAAATAATAATAAGAGATTACAACTCAAGAAATTATAGAAGCTCTTTCGGTTTTCTTTAAGAGTTTTCTTTTCAAGAAAAAAAGAGAGAAAATACAATTTATATCAGAAAAAAAAACGACCTTTGGGAATCCCAAAAGTCGTCAAAGTACGTATATAATAATGATTTCAAAAAACTACCAACTTAAATTCGCAGCAGTCTGGTATTCTATTACACGAGTTTCAAAAAAGTTTTTCTCTTTATTAAGATCGATAGTTTCACTCATCCATGGGAAAGGATTCTTAGAATGATAAATAGGCTTCAAACCAATTCTTTCTAAACGACGATCAGCAATATGACGTACGTAGTCAATAAACATTGAAGCTTTTAATCCTAAAATCCCACGTGGCAAGCAATCACGAGCATATTCGATTTCCAAATCTACAGCCTTTTCAATAAGTGCGATAATTTCACTTTGAAGTTCTGGAGTCCATACCTCGGGGTTTTCTTCTTTAATTCCGTTGATAAGATCGATACCGAAATTCAAATGGATAGTCTCATCTCGTAAAATATACTGGTATTGCTCTCCGATTCCAGTCATCTTATTTTGACGATGGAAAGAAAGGATCATTACAAAACCACTATAGAAAAAGATCCCTTCCATAATGATGTAGTAGCCGACCAAGTTTTTAATAAACTGGCTCAATCCTTCTAACGAATTCGTAGAAAAATTAGGGTCTAAAACATCCCCAGTCAAGGTCATTTGGAAATCATCCTTAGCCCTAATCGTTGCGCGCTCGTTATAAGCATTGAAAACCTCTGCTTCATCTAGTCCCAAAGACTCACAAATGTAAAGAAACGTATGCGTATGCACAGCTTCTTCAAATGCTTGTCTCAATAAATATTGGCGTGCTTCAGGATTTGTAATGTGCTTAAAAATAGCCAAAACAATGTTATTCCCTACTAAACTTTCTGCTGTACTGAAAAACCCAAGGTTTAAAAGAATAACTCGACGTTCATCTTCGGAAAGATTGTTTGATTTCCACAATTCGATATCGCGAGCCATTGGGACTTCTGTTGGTAGCCAGTTATTCGCGCATCCATTTAAATAGTGTTCCCAAGCCCATTTATACTTAATAGGGACTAACTGATTCACATCCACCTGATTACAATTAACCAAGCGCTTGCTATTTAATTGGACGCGTTTTGATTTACCTTCTAAAATATCTGCTTCCATTGTTTCCATCCTTCTCTTTTATATTACTGGCAAGATTCGCAACCTTCTTCGAAAGAACAGACGGGTGTTTTCTTAGCTCTGTCTACGACTATACTTGTAGAAGCAGACTTGTTTTTCATCCATCTAGGCTGAATTCCTCGTTTATTGATATCAATAAACGATTTTTCTACAGAGGTGGCTGCTAAGGACCTTAAGTAATACGTAGTTTTCAGTCCTTTTTTCCATGCTGTGAGATACATAGCAGAAAGTTTTTTACCGTTAGGTTCCGATAAATATAAATTGAGGGATTGACCCATGTCTACCCATTTTTGTCTTCTAGAAGCACATTCAATTAACCATTCAGGCTCAATTTCAAAGGCTGTAAGGAAGATCTTTTTCAAATCATCAGGAATCCGTTCTATTTCCAATAAAGAGCCGTCAAAGTACTTCAAATCATCTAACATATCGTCATCCCATATTCCTAATTCCTTGAGCTTATTGATCAAATAGACATTGGGAATTGTAAACTCTCCAGAAAGATTGGATTTCACAAACAGGTGCTTATATGTTGGTTCTATGGATTGAGTGACCCCGATAATATTGGATATAGTTGCTGTTGGAGCAATTGCCATAGTATGACTGTTTCTCATTCCATAAGACTTGATTGCTTCACGCACAGGAGTCCAATCCTTACGACATGATGTATCCATCAAAACATTTTGTTCTCCGCGGTATTCTTTCAATAACTCTATGGTATCTAGTGGGAGATAACCTCGATCCCATTTAGAACCTTTGTAAGAGCTATATGTTCCGCGTTCTTTAGCTAATAAACTTGAAGATAGTATGGCATAATATGCAACCAGCTCTGAACTCTTATCAGCAAACTCTACAGCTTCTGGAGATGCATAGCTAATATTCAGTTTATAAAGGGCATCTTGGAAACCCATAATTCCTAAACCAACAGCCCTATGAGATAAGTTAGCGTTAGCCGCTTCTTGAGTTGGATAAAAGTTAAGATCTATGACGTTATCTAAGATACGAATAGCTATTGATATCGTTTCCCCAAGTTTCTTTTCATTGATATCACCATTTTCAATATGTTCTACCAAGTTTACAGAACCTAAGTTACAAACTGCTGTTTCATTCTCTGAGCAGTTTAACAAAATTTCTGTGCACAAGTTCGAACAACGTACAACACCAACATGATCCTGCACAGCACGAATATTAGAAGGATCTTTGAAGGTCATCCATGGATGTCCTGTTTCGTAGAGCATACTTAACATCTTACGCCACAAATCTGCAGCCGGTATCTTCTTATATAATTTGATTTCTCCTGTATCTATTTTGCTTTCGTATTCTTCATAAAGCTTATCAAATTCGATACCATAAGCCTCATGTAATCCAGGAACATCATCGGGACTAAATAGAGTCCACATACCCTGCTGCTCTAAACGCTTGAAAAATAAATCGGGAATCCAGCTTGCAGTATTGATATCATGAGTACGTCGACGCTCATCACCAGTATTCTTTCTTAACTCTAAGAAATCTTCGTAATCTAGATGCCATGTCTCTAGATATACGGACGTAGCGCCTTTGCGTTTACCTCCCTGATTCACAGCAATTGCTGTATCATTCGCTACTTTAATGAAAGGAATGACACCTTGGCTTTTTCCGTTAGTTCCTTTAATCAAAGAGCCTGTAGCACGTACTCCAGTCCAGTCATTACCGATACCTCCAGCCCATTTAGAAAGCATAGCATTATCTGATATGACTTTATAAATATGCGCGAGGTCATCCTGTACTGTAGACAAGTAGCAAGAACTTAATTGTGAATGACGCATTCCAGAGTTAAACAGGGTAGGTGTTGCTGGCGTATAACGGAATGTAGACAAGAGATTGTAGAAAGTAATGGCCCAGAAAGTTTTATCATCACCTTCGTTCAACGCAAGCCCCATGGAAACACGCATCCAAAAAATTTGAGCTGTTTCTACTCTAAGCCCTTCATGTTGATTGAAATAACGATCATAAAGATTTTGTACTCCCATATAAGAGAACTTTTGGTCTCTAGATATATCTAAAGCTTCGGCCAAAGCATCAAGGTCATACTCTTTCAAACGAGGATTTAACCGATACGTTTCTCCATTAAGAATATAGTTTTTAAAACATTGCTTTTGCGCTTCAGCAAGATCAGAATCCGTTGCGGTTTTCCCCATGGTCTCTTGATAGACCACATCCATGAGCAGCTCGGCTGCTACATATGCGTAATCAGGCTCTTTTTCAATATTGGCTCGCGCTGCCATAATGCAGGCCAAAGCAATTTCTGATTCTTTAATTCCAGAATAGAAATTGGCAAATGCCATATCAGCAAGCACGTGGGGATCTGTTGTTTCAGGGAATCTTTGACACGCCCAAATAAATTTATCAATTAGCTGAGATTTATTTATCGAATATGTAGTTCCGTCACTTTTAACGACATCATATACTTCTTCAACAGGATCTTTCTGAGCATCTATCTGTTGCTTGTTTTCACGAATTCTAGAACGTGCTTCTCTATACAAAATATAATTTTTAGCTACGTCATAATGGCCAACTACCATTAATTGTTTTTCAACAATATCTTGTATGACTTCTATATCAATAGTTTTTTCTGGAGAACAAACGCCTAAGATTTCTTCTACTATTTTATTCGTCAGCCCATTGATCTCAGAAAGAATCTCTTGAATAGAAACATCTGTGATTTTCTGTGTGGCCCTAAAAGCTTTTTCTAAGGCTGCTGAAATCTTCATGGGATTGAATTTTACAGTACTTCCATCCCTACGTATGACAGAAACACAATGCCAAGACCCTTCTCGTTGTTCCTTGTGCTGGTCTCTGTAGATAATATAATCTCTAGCGACATCTTGCAAACCATTCACATACAACTGGTTCTCTACCATATCCTGAATACGTTCAACAGTAACAACCTGACCTTCTCTAATTTTTTGAACGGCTTCATTTACAACTCTATGAGTGATATCGGAAATAGCATTTTCTAAATCTTTGGGTAAGGGAGAATCATTTTCCAGACTACGTGTATCACGAAAAGCAGCTTCCAAAGCTTGGAAAATCCGTTCCTGATTAAAGGGAACAAACATGCCATTACGTTTTACAATAGTATAATGTTTCTCTTTTACCTCGACCATATATCATCCCCTAAAATCTGTATTTTCGATTCAAAATAAGTATTTCTAAGCAATAACGGAATTCGACTAAACACTTAGGAAAATCCCAGAAGATCTCTCATAGTTGAACATCAAAAAACTTAGAGAAAAGTCTCCCTTTCCTAGAAGACGTTTCTTCTAGAAAACCCAATATGTAGTGAAACATTATGCACTTGTATACCATATATAGGAATAGACAACGTTTCGTGCAATTGAAAAGTACGATCATTCTCTGGAAAAAAATATCCTTCTGAGGAACATTTTTTAACTTAGATATACGATGATCTTTTTGGCAAAAACTTGTTGATTTTTGATGAATATATTATGCTTAGACCTGTAACGAACTTCCGGAATTCTCATGGCAGAATTGGAACCAGAAATCCGAGGCAAGCGTCGAGTCGTGACTCCGAACGCTATCACAGCCTTCGGTCTCTGTTGTGGACTTTTTATTATTTTTAAGAGTGTTTTAAAGACATCATCTTCTGTAGAACTCTTGCATCGTTTACAGGGGCTTTCGCTTTTGTTAATTAGTGCAATGATTGCAGATTTTTCTGATGGTGCTATTGCTCGCATTATGAAAGCTGAAAGTGCTTTCGGAGCACAATTTGATTCTCTTTCTGATGCGGTCACATTCGGTATAGCTCCTCCACTCATTGCAATTAAGAGTCTTGATGGTGTGTACGCTGGAGGATTTTTTTCTTCTCTGCTTTTAGTCACTTCTATAATTTACTCCTTGTGTGGAGTGTTACGGCTAGTCCGTTATAATTTATTCTCTAAAAAACCGAACGAAACAACACGGCTTCCATGCTTTATCGGTTTGCCGATTCCTGCTGCTGCTGCATGTGTTGTCTCTTTAGCTTTATTCATAGCCTCTGACTTTGGTACAGTACTTCCGGTACAAGTGCGTGTTACTTTGATTTCTTTAGGTCTACTATTTATTGGAAGTTTGATGATCTCCCCTTGGAAATTCCCAGGGCTCAAAAACCTACGTTTTAAAGTTTCTTCTTTTTTACTTGTCGTTACTACTGGCTTAGTCGCATGTTTGTTTTTCCTAGGTCTTGTTGATCATTTTACCGAAGTATTTTTCTTAGTTTCTTGGTTATATGTTTTGGTAGCGTTCCCTATTTTTGCGATCACATATCAGAGAAAGACAAAACGGTTATGATAGACTTTTCAATAACACATCTTCTTGTTGCTTGCCTTGGCCTCGGCTTAGGGATTTCTTTATCTTCTTATTATTATCGCAAGAGAGAATCTTCGCATTCCGAAGCAAGAAGAAATTTGGAGCATGAAAATGAACTCCTTAAAAGTTCTTTAGAGTTATCACGTCGTCAAGAACAACTGATGGAGGATTTCAGCAATAAACTTGCTGTTTCTTCACAATCTCTTATTAAAGAGATGAAAGAAGAAACAAAGAGCTACTTCTCTGAGAAATCTAAAACTATTGAATCTATATTAACTCCTGTTCAGGCTACGCTGACTGCTTTTAAGCAAAACTTAGAAACTTTCGAGACTAAGCATGCTGAAGATCGTGGTTCCTTAAAAGAACAAATTTCCCAGCTTCTTGCTGCGGAAAAAAAACTTGAAAAAGAAGCTCAAGCTTTGACGGATATCTTAAAACATCCAGGATCACGAGGCCGTTGGGGAGAGATTCAGTTAGAAAGAATCTTAGAGCTTTCAGGTATGCTTAAATATTGCGATTATGAAACACAAGCTACCGATACTGAAGGTTCAGTACGAGCTGATATGGTCATCCGTCTCCCTCACGAACGCTGTTTGATCATCGATTCCAAGGCTCCATTTTCAGAAACATATTTGTCTGGGGATACTTCTGATAAATCTGACTTGGTAGGGAAAATCAAGGATCATATCAAAACACTAAAATCAAAAAGCTACTGGGAAAAATTTCATTACTCCCCAGAATTTGTCATTCTTTTCCTTCCTGGCGAGAGTATTTTTAATGATGCTCTACGTATTGCTCCTGAACTTATCGATATCGCAGCCACTTCTAATGTCATTCTATCGGGACCTTTAACACTACTCGCTTTATTAAAAACTGTTGCTCATACATGGAAACAGGAAAACTTAAGAGCACAGATCCAGGAAATAGGACAATTAGGAAAAGAGTTACACCATCGTTTACATGTGGTCTTTAACTATTTCCACAAGATTGGGAAAAATCTTAACAATACTGTGCAAAGCTATAATGATATGTCGTCTAGCTTGCAGCATAGGATATTACCAACACTACGGAAATTCGAAGATTTAGAGATAACATCTTCTCTACACAGAGTAGAGGATCCATCTCCTATCCATAATCCTGCAATATCTTTTCTTCCAGGCTGCGAAGAAGATGACATCGCTTCAGAAGATCGCTTATTCCAAGAAGATAAGCTGTAATACCTATAAAGCTGATTTTATCGATAACTCTTGATCAAATCGGCTAGCGTTATCTTGTAGCATGTCTTTCCCAGCAAAGGAAATGAATGTGGCTTTATCTTTGTGATCCTGTAGGTACTTCTTCATAACAGAACAGATATGTTCTTTAGTTACAGCTAAGACAGCTCTACGGAATGCTTGCCGTAAAGCAGGAATTCTTCCACATCGTAATCTATAATATCCTGTAGAAGCACGAGTGCCTGGAGCAATTGGAGCATCTAAATTTTGGATAACGCCAAGAACTCCTTCATGAATATCATCATTCGAGAAATTTCCTTTAGCGACTTCCTCGATACCATAGAGGAATGCCTGATGGGAATCAAAAATTTCAGGATCGCGATAACTGTAACAATAAAATGCTCCCCTACCAAGATTCACTGCTGCTCCTGATCCATAGGCTCCACCTTGTTCACGAATTTTTGTATGCAACACGGTGTTATCAAGAATTTCTGCAGCTACGGTAAGGGCAGCAGCATCAGGATGATCATAAGGCAAATCTCCTATAGGGAAAGCTAGAGCATTAAAGGCTGCACGAGCAGGAATATACAAACCCTGTGATCCTAGGACCATATCTATAGAAGGATTTACCCAAGGTTCGCACGATTGACCTTCGACATCTAAAATCCCATAGAAATTATTCTCATATAAGTGTTGATAATTTGCCTTGCTGCCACTAAGAACGAGTTGACGCTTACCAAAGAAACACTTTTTATATAAGGATTGTAAAATACCGACGACATTGTCTATTTCCTTATCAAAATTATTCGTAAGATCACGAATTTTATCTACGTAAGGCAGGCCTGAAGCTAAATAAGACATCGTTGCGGTTATAGATTTATCCATGCAAGCCATGCTGACAGCATAACTCATAGGGCTATTGCGCACACTATTTGTCAATGCCTCGTTATGCTGCATGAGTAATTCCTTGATTCTTGCTACGTCTGTAAAATCAATACTGAGGAGAGTATCTCCCATAACTTGAAACAACTTATCAGCTTTCGATATCAAAGCTTTCCCACGCACACCTATTGATGGTGATAACACAGTGTTGTTATTAGCATGTGGAGAGAACTCATAGGAAACATCGACACCTCCTGTATGCTCTAGGAGAAATTCCAGCTGCTCTTTATAAGATCTTCCTCCACAACCTAACTGTAACATTAGGAAAACAAGCAGACGTAACCAGGGCAGTTCTTCAACAGACAAAGGAGGAAGATCCATTACCAATTCTGCGAAGATCAAGTCATTGGTAAAGCAATCATGATGGAGAACTTCCCCACGAGATACATTCTCCTTAACAAGGGGAAATTCTTTTCCTGAATTTGGTACCTTATCTAAAGAAAAGTTTGGGAGAATCTTATCTAAATTTTCATTCTGAGATTGATATTCTTCCAAAATTTTAGAAGTTAGACGAATTTTTTCAATATCTTCAGGAGAAAGCTTCTGTTGAATCTCTTTAAGAAGAGCTTGCTCTTCTTGATTTTCTATAGCAATCAAATCAGAATCAGGAAGAAGTATCACACGAGCAAAGTGGGGATTATCTAGAAAATACTTCCTGATAAGTTTTGGAAGATAATCTGGTTGTTTGAGCTTTTCTCGAAGATCAGCAAATAAGCTGTGAATTCTTAATCCATCTTCAGCATGCCCTCCATGCTGTCGCAACAATCCTGAACGGAAAAATAAAGATAAGCCATACGGAAGGGAATACCCTGTGATTTCTTTTCTTGCCAATTCTAGTTGATGTACAGCAGCTTCAACCAAATGATTCGGGATACCTTCTCTGATGATCTCTTCTAAACAAGCAAAAATCCATGATTCTAATTTTTGAGCTCCTCCATGAGAACATCCTTTACACACGATGGTGATAGGAATCTCTCGAATCTCACTATCAATTCCCATATCGGCTTGTTTACAAAAACCTGATTTTAACAAGCGAGATTTCAAAGGAGCCGCGTCGGTACCCATTAAAACAACATCAAGAACATGCAAAGCCAATAATTCTTGTTGGTCTAATATAGAACATGTCAACCACGATAAACCAAAAAGAACCTTGTCTTCATCTTGTGTATCCGAAGGATATTTAAGGATATTCCTTACAGGTTCTTTAAATCTTTTTTGCAGAGGAACAGTAACTGTTTGTTTTTCTAGCTTCCCTACATGACGTAATAGCTTTTCCTCGAGAAAATCCAAATGTCTAGAAGGTTTAATATTTCCATAAAAATAAAATAAGCAACGTCCAAGAGTGTACTGGCTCTGATGAAACGCTATAACACTTTCATGAGATAGGGTAAGAATTTCCTTAGGTTCGCCTCCAGAATTTACACCATAGGTAACCGAAGGGAATAAAGCCGCATTTAATGCCTCTGACAACCGAGATTCTCCTGACATCATCGCGCCTTTCATCTCATTAAAAACCACACCGGTATAAGTTAGGGCATTTTCAGGATTGAGTTCATATCTCCATCCTTCTTGTAAAAAGCTATTTTCAGTCAGTAAAGGATGGAAAACGGCATCTATATATACGCTGAGTAAATTATAAAAATCTTCTGGGATTTGTGATGCCGCAGGATAACAGGTAAAATCTGCACCTGTAAAGGCATTCATAAACGTATTTAAACTACGTCGTGTCATGGAGAAAAAAGGATCTCGCACTGGATAATTATTGGAACCGCAAAGCACCATGTGCTCTAAAACGTGAGCCACTCCATTAGAAGTTGACGGGCAAGTCCTGAAGCAAATATTGAAAACATTTTCATCATCGTTATTAACGATCATCATAATAGAAACGCCCGAAGGTTTATGTTCCACCTCGAGTAATTTGCTTTCTATCTCAGGGAGATCTTGACTTAACTTAACGACGAAATTTCTATATGTATCTCCAGCTTTCATACTCTATCCAAATCCCTAATGTGACACATCAGGTGTTCTCCATCTTTTTTTAATTTTATAGAGTTAATTACACTATAATGTTCTTGCTTTTCAGCAAAACCAAGTTAAGTTACCTTGGGTATTATTTTCAATAACTCCTGGGGGAAGTTATGAACAATGATCTCAATTATTTTGAAAGTCATTATCAAAAATTACTCAAGGAATTTTCAGATTTTCTTCACTTTCGTTCTATATCTGCAGATCCTAGTTGTCTATCCAACTGTGAAAGCTGCGCTGCTTTCTTAGTTGACAATCTTAAAGATGTATTCTCAATAGAATTATGGGAAAAACCGGGCCACCCTCCTATAATTTATGCTACTTACCGTGAAGCAGGTTCAACAGCCCCCACCCTACTTCTCTACAATCATTACGATGTACAACCCGCGGATATGGCAGATGGATGGTTAGCCGATCCTTTTACAATGAGAAAAAAAGGAGAACATCTGATTGCTCGAGGAGCTTCCGATAATAAAGGGCAGTGTTTCTATACCTGGAAGGCTCTTGAACACTATTATCAATCCAGAAAAGGGTTCCCGGCAAACATTACCTGGATCATTGAGGGAGAAGAAGAAAGCGACAGCCCTGCATTAAAGGCTTTTCTTGAAGAGAAGAAAGAGCAATTACAAGCTGATTATTTCCTAATTGTTGACGGGGGTTTTTCTTCTGCAAAAGCTCCTGCTGTTAGTATAGGCGCTCGAGGTTTAGCAATTATGAAAATCACCTTAGAAGAAGGCCAGAAAGATATGCACTCAGGCATTTTTGGTGGTATTGCCTATAACGTAAATAGGGCTTTAGCAGAAATGCTGGCATCACTACACCACAAGGATAATTCTATCGCTGTAGAAGGTTTTTATGATGACGTTGTTCTTCCTGAAGAGAGTGAGCGCAGTGACAATCCGAAAAGCAATCTTTTAAAAGATGGGGAAAAAAGTTTAGGATTTCGTCCTACTCTATATTCTCCAGCAACAACTGTAGAAGAAGCTTTGAGTATTTATCCTACTTTAGATATCAATGGTATCTCTGGAGGTTATACAGGACCGGGATTTAAAACAGTCATTCCTTATAAAGCGACTGCTTATCTTTCTTGCAGGTTAGTTCCTAAACAGGATCCTCAGAAAACAGTAAAGCAAGTTATCCAGCATTTAGAAAAACTCGTTCCCCCTACATTGAAATTCTCTTATGAGATCTTTGAGGGTTCTCCGGGATGGAGAAGTTCTCCCAATTTACCCATTGTTTTAGCTTTACAAGAGATTTACTCCCAACTGTATCACCAGCCGTGTCTGAGAGTATTTATGGAAGCTACTATTCCTATAGCTTCATTATTAGGTGCCATCTCAAAAACAGAACCGATTATTTGCGGCACATCTTATGTAAGTGATGCCATTCATGCTGCAGAAGAAAACTTCTCCCTAGAGCAAATGCGCAACGGTTTCCTTTCTATTTGTCTTCTTTTAGATAAATTAGCAAAAGCACAAAAAAGCACTCTCTAAGAGAGTGCTTTCATTAAAATTGTGTAATGGAAAAACTTAGGCCTAGTCTTCTGGTTTTAATACTACGAAGCGAATTACCTCTCCTTGTGAAACCATTAGGAGGATGCTTTCATTATTTCCATCCTTTAAAACAGTATTCAGTTCTTCTACTGAAGAAACTTTTTGTCTATTGACGGCGAGGATAAGCTGTCCCGGAGCTATACCTGAAGAACTAGCGACAGAACCTGCTTCGACAGAAATAATCAGCACACCTTTACTATCAGGAGTCATTCCCAATTTCTTAGCAGTTTCTGGGTTGAGATTTTGCACTCGGATACCCACGCGATTTAAAGCAGAGACACCGTCGTCCTGAGGAGCTTGAGAAACTATAACAGGAATTTCCAAAACCTGTCCTTCACGAACTACTTTTAGTAATACTCTTGTATCAGGATTCATCAGGGAAATGGCATTGCGGAATGCACTAAGAGATTCTACTTCTCTACCATTGTAAGCAATGATTACATCTTCTTGCTTTAATCCTGCCTTATCTGCTGGTGACCCTTTAACGACATCTGTAATCAAAGCTCCATAAACTTTATCTAGTTTATAGCAAGCCGCCAATTCAGCATCTATAGGTTGTAGAGTAACTCCCAGGAACCCACGAATTACCTGACCGTCGCTAATCAATTGATCGATGATCTTCTTAGCCATTAAACTAGGGATAGCGAAACCAATACCGATGTAACCTCCACTACCGCTAACAATAGCCGTATTCACTCCAATTACCTTCCCATCGATATTAAGAAGAGGACCTCCAGAATTTCCGGGATTAATAGCTGCATCTGTCTGAATAAAATCTTCGAAATCGGCTATATGCAGCTGATTCCTTCCTTTAGCACTAATCACTCCTACGGTAACTGTAGCTTGTAAGCCGAAAGGATTCCCAATCGCTATTGCCCAATCCCCCACTTTCAAATTATCAGAATTTCCAAAGGTAAGATGTGGAAGCTTGTTCGCATTGATTTTAATCACTGCTAAATCAGTTTTAGGATCTAAACCGATAACCTTAGCAGGATATTTCTGACCGTCATGCAGGGTAACATGAATCTTTCCGGCATCTTCAACTACGTGATTGTTAGTGACGACATACCCATCTGGAGAAACTATAAATCCTGTACCACGAACAGCCTCTTTCGACATCGGACGCTCTTTTTGTGTGGGCAAACCGAAGAAACGATTGAAGAATTCATCATTGAAATAATCAAAAGGATTATCGTAAGGTCCCCTACGCCCAGGAACAGGATGCACAGGACGGTTACACTTAGGAAAGCTTTCGATATACACAACACCAGGTGTTGCTTGTTCAGCGACCTTAGAAAAACCTCCAGAAATCTCCTTCAGCAGCACTTCTTGAGGGACTTCTGCTATCCGCGAATCTTTTTTCACAGCAGCAAATCCTAAAGGAGAAAGCGTAGAAATACTTAAAAACATTGCTGTGGCTAATAATACATGTATTGGCTTCTTCGTCATACCTTTTTCCCTATAGGCTCTAGATTCTGTCTAGATCTCGTGCTCATGTTTGTGAAAGCTTATGAATTCTAATACTTTTTAAATAGACATTGTAAAGGACAGTGATTCACATGCCGCTTCGGATATAATCACGAAAAGCGGATTATATTGTAGCAAGATATTACTACAAAGAATTTTTATCTTAAGAACTTTCTGAAAGAGTTTATATCTTCTTATAAAGAATTTGAAAGCAAGAAGAAATACAGAGTCATATTCTCGACTTACAAACTTCTATATTCTTGCCAACTATAGAAATAGGTTGATTATTAAATAATTATAGCTGAAGTGCTTGTAAATTATAGAGAGCGTAATAAGGTTTCTACAGTTTCTCCAATTAAAGCTGGAGATTCAACAACACAAACTCCGGCTCTTCTCAAAGCTTCTTTCTTACTTTTAGCATCTCCAGAATTTCCAGAAATAATAGCTCCAGCGTGACCCATACGCTTTCCTTTAGGAGCGGTTTCCCCAGCAATAAACGCGATAACAGGTTTGGTACAGTAAGCTTGGATCCATTCGGCAGCTTCTTCTTCAGCGCTACCTCCTATTTCTCCAATCATCAATATGAGTTCTGTTTGAGGATCATTTTGAAATTCTTCTAGAACATCAATAAACGAAGTCCCGTTTAAAGGGTCTCCACCTATACCTATGCATAAGCTTTGTCCTATACTCCGTTGAGTGAGTTGCCAAACAGCTTCATAAGTTAATGTTCCTGATCTTGAAACGACACCTACACTCCCGGGAAGGTGGATATATCCTGGCATGATACCAATTTTACATACACCGGGCTTTATAATTCCTGGGCAATTAGGACCTATCAATCGGGAAGAGCTATATTGCATCACATGGCTCACTTCGAGCATATCTTTGACAGGGATACCTTCTGTAATGCAAACAATCAGCTCGATTCCTGCATCCTCAGCTTCAATTATCGCTTCTGCAGCATAAGCAGGAGGGACAAATATCATTGTTGCGCGACAATTCGTTGCTTGTTTTGCTTCTAATACAGAATCATATACAGGACGATTTAGATGTTTTGTCCCTCCTTTCCCAGGAGTGACTCCTCCTACGAAATTTGATCCATATGCAAGGCATTGCTCTGTATGAAACGAGCCGGCTTTTCCTGTGATTCCTTGAGTGATAATCGGGGTGTTTTTACTTAATGAGCAAAACATAGAGCTCCTTAACCTTATTTACTTAATGCTACAGCAAGCTGTGCGCCCGTATTTAAGGAATCGGTAAATTTACAGGGGATTCCTGAACGCTGTACAATTTCTTTGCCAAGTTCTACATTTGTTCCTTCTAAACGCACTACTGTAGGAATGAGATTTTCCCTAGTTTGCATCACAGCAACAAGTCCCGAGGCAACTGCAGAACAATCCATAATGCCACCGAAAATATTGATAAAAAGAACCTCTACATTTTCGTCTGATAGCACTAAAGATACGGCTTCCTGAATTTGTTGTTCCGTAGCGCTCCCGCCTACATCAAGGAAATTTGCTGCAGATCCTCCATGAATCTTAAGAATGTCTAATGTGCTCATAGCTAATCCGGCACCATTAACTAAGCACCCAATATTGCCATCTAGAGCAATGTAGGAAAGTCCTATCTGCTTAGCAAGTACATCACGAACATTTTCTTGAGAAGGGTCGTACAATACTTCAAGTTTTGGATGACGGTATAAGGCGTTATCATCAATAGTGACCTTAGCATCTAGTACAAGAAGATCTCCTTCTTGAGTAAGCACTAAAGGATTAATTTCCAGTAAAGAAGCGTCATTATCATAGAAACATTGAACAAGACTTTTAATCAGCTGTACGCCTTGTTTCCCTGTATCGCCTTCCCAACCCATAAATTTAATCAACTGTCTAAGTTGATAATTATATATACGAGCAAAAGGAGTCAGGGGTATAGTAAGCAATTGGTCAGGATATTTTTGAGCTACCTCTTCAATATCAACACCTCCGGCTCTCGATAACATAATCGCTGGGCAGCGATTTTTCCTATCCATGATTACTGCTAGGTAATACTCAGTAGCAATATTCACTAAGGGTGTGATCAGAACTTTCTCTACAGGTAAAGCTTCTCCAGAAGTTTGATTACTGGTAAAACGCATGCGTAACAATTTATCCACAGCTGCAAGAATCTCATCAGGAGATTTCGCAACAATGACACCACCGTTTTTCCCCCTACCTCCAGCATGTACTTGTACTTTAACCACACCTGCGCTGATTCCTAACTCATTGAGCGTATGTCTACCTTCTTCAACAGACGAGGCTACACGATAAGGAGGAATAGCTATATTATAAGAGGCTAAGAGGTCTTTAGCTTGGTATTCATGAAGGTGCATAAATAACCCTTTGAATTTTCCTCCTTATCTTGTATCATTCCTTTTACTTCAACTAACTTTGCTCTAATCCGTGTCCAAGTTCTTTAGTAGCAAGATTCAGTCTCTATTTAAAAAAACTCTCTCCCCCGATCTTTTAGAATTTACGGAAAGTTTGTTTTATGAAGCAGATTTTGGATCAGATCTTACTGAAGAGTTGTGTTCTCGTTTGCGCAAATGTCGTAAACCAGATGCGTCTACTGTTAAAGATCTAGTTTCCTCATTACTTCGTGAAACTCTAGACAACTTACCTCATGTAGAACCTTGTCAAGGACAAGCTCCTATGGTTTCTTTGATATTGGGAACAAATGGTTCGGGGAAAACCACAACTGTGGCTAAACTTGCCCACTACCACATGTCTCGATCAGAGAAAGTTATGATTGTTGCCACGGATACTTTCCGTAGTGCTGGCATGGATCAGATGCGTTGTTGGGCAGACAAATTAGGTTGTGGATTCGTATCAGGGAAGCCTGGCGGCGATCCTGCTGCTATTGCTTATGACGGCATTGCTTCTGCTATGTCTCGAGGTTACGACCGTGTACTTATTGATACTTCAGGTCGTTTGCACACGCATACCAACTTACTCAATGAATTATCAAAAATTGTTTCAGTATGTAATAAAATACACCCAGGGTCTCCGCACGAACGACTCATGACTATAGATGCGACTTTGGGAGGAAATGTTATTGAGCAGGTACGAGTTTTCCATGACGCCATTCCTCTATCGGGACTCATCCTAACCAAAGTTGATGGTTCTGCTAAAGGCGGGACATTATTTCGTGTGGCAAAACAATTAAAGATCCCTACAAAATTCGTCGGCTACGGCGAACTTATAGGGGACCTTGAAGAGTTTCATATAGATAGGTTCTTAGCAAAGCTTTTCCCTTAAAAGATATTTTAGTTTCTTTTTGAGGAAGAGAAAATTTGCAGAAGGTACCAAAATATCATAATCACATTGCAATACATCTTTAATGCCATGATTAAAGATAGCTTATAGCTTAAATCGCCATCATTGCCTACATTTTGAGCTGCTCTACGGATAGCTTGCGCGTCTACGACAGTTAATCCTACAAAAATGGCTAATCCTAAATAGCAAATTAATAGGTAGAACAGCGGCATATAAACAAATAAAGAAGCCACCCCGAATATAACGGAAACCAACATCAAACCAATCAGAGCAAACATCAAAATGCTACTCATCTGTGTGAGATCACTTTTAGTAAAAGCTCCATAAGCTGCCGACAAACCGAAAATCAAACCGGCGGATCCAAAAGCAGCCCAAACAATACCTCCACCATATTGTGCGGCATATACAGGAACTAAAGTTCCAAAAAACAAACCTTCCAAAGCGGAATATGCTAAGAAAAGTCCTATAACTGCAGGAACAGAAAGCTTATGAATCTTCGCGTTGATGTAGAACGATACTCCAAGAGTAGCGATGCACCAAACCCACCAGAACGAAAATAAACTTCTATACATTCCAGAAAAGTATAATCCTAATGATACAAAAGTCGTGACAGCAAGACCCGCAGTCATCCAACCATATACTCTGGATGTAAACGTTCCCGGCAAACGAGATTCCTGTGCATAATCGCGATCGTATAGTCCCATTTAACCTCCTATACTCACATATAATTTAAAATTAACAGACTTGCTATTATTTATTTAAAATTTATAATAAAGACTAGCTAAATTAATTACTATTACCAAGAGCATTAATAATAAAATAAACTTCCCTCCTGGGACTAAATGCTTTCCTTGGTAGTGTCTTTTCCCATAGCGCCCCTTCCAGACCATAAGTACAGGAAATACTCCTATAATTAAAGCCGCGCCTATACCTCCGGCATAATTGAGACATTTGAGAACAATCTCAGGGTAGCACATCGACCATGCTAGAGGGACAATAAAAGTTAAAAAGAAAATAGAGAAACCATGTTTTTTCTTGCTCCATTGAAAAGCGTCAACTAGGAAATCCATAACTCCTAAAGCTACACCTAAAAATGAAGAAACCAAAGCAAAGAAACCAAAGAATTCCCCTGCAACATAAAACATAGAACACTGTAATGAATTTTTCATAGCTTCTACAGCTGTGAATCCATTTTCCTGAGCTTTTATAAGAAAATCTAATGGGATAACTCCTAAAACCAGTCCTTCCCAAATTACATATAAGGTTAAGGGGATCAAACTCCCGATAACGATTGCTTTTTTTACATCTTTAACTTTTCTATCCATGTAGTAGTACAGCGAAGGGACTACACTTTGGAAACCAAAGGACAGGAAAAGGATGGATAATCCATCTAAGGAGCGCACCCAGGAACCACGTAAAAGTAGTCCGGGTTGCAATGCTAAAACACCTAAAATGCAAAATACTGCAAAAGCAACGGCTAATCCAAAAACAAAAAACCGGTTACAATAATCGATAACTTTTGTTCCCATCATTAAAGTAGGACAAATCAAAATTGCAAATGCCAAAGGAGCCCCATGACGTATCCAGGGAATATCCAATCCTTGACAGCCAAAAATACGAAATAAAATATTCCCTCCCTCACAAAAGTAAGCAATCAAGAGAGAGTAGAAGAGGAATAGATACACAAGCCACATCAAAATCTTCCCAATATCCCCTAGGGTATATTGTGCCATAGATAACATGTTGACCTGTTGCTTATCCTTACACCATGTCATAACTTCAAGAAGGCAAAGTCCAGACGCCATAGAAAACAGCCAGGAAAGAACATAAAGAAGAGTTGTAGGAAGAAATCCTGAATATGCTGTTAATACAGGAACTGCTAACACACCAGCACCTATGGCTGTCCCCGCAATAATAAGGGAACCACCCAAGACCTTGCTAGACATAGAAAAACCTTTAGAATTTTGTATTATACTTTAGAATTAATGATAATTGGAATGAAAACACCAAGCTCTTACTTTATTCAACAGTTACAGATTTTGCTAGATTCCTAGGGCAATCTATCTCATTGCCTTTTTTCAAAGCCATGGTGTAGGCCATAATTTGTCCCACTATCGTATAAAGAATAGGAGATACTAAAGGATGGCTATTAGGAACATATATTTGATAATCTGAAACAGCAGCAATGTCTTCTTGTGCTTCCGAAGCCACAGCTATCACGTGTGCTTGCCGAGCTTTCACTTCCATAATACATCCAACCATCTTCTCATAGACAGTAGAGTCACCACAGAAGGTAATCACCAGAGATCCTTTGCTAATTAAAGCAATGGGTCCATGCTTCATTTCACCTGCAGGATAACAGTTTGCTTCAACATATGCAATTTCTTTCAACTTCAAGGCTGCTTCCATACAGATAGGATACATTAGGCGACGTCCTAAAAATATGAATCTATCCTCATGGTAATAAGCCTGTGCCCATGAATGTAAATTTTCATTTGCCAATAAACGATTGCATAACTCTGGAAGTTCCAGCAACCCTTTTCCACAAGCACAATGTTCTTCTAAACTTAGCGTATGTTTAGAAACTGTTAATTTTAATCCTAATAAGATAAGTAAAAGTAATTGGGCAGTAAAAGCTTTTGTTGAAGCTACACCAATTTCAATACCTGCTTCTAGGAATAAGCAATGATCCACTCCTGTAGCTAACGCAGATTCTTGAACATTACAAATCCCTAGAACACAAGCCACTTGTCTAAGACGAAACTCTTTTAAAGCTGCTAAAGTATCGGCTGTTTCTCCAGATTGGCTAATTAAAATCGCTAATGTCTTCTGTCCAATATATGCTCTTCGATACCGAAATTCTGAAGCCACTTCAACGTGAACAGGAATTGAGACTAAAGACTCTATAATGTACTTCGCCAAAAACCCGGCATGATAAGAAGAACCACAAGCAACTATAGAAATCTCATCAAAATCTTCTAAAGGAAAACCTTGTAAAAATTTCTCACTAATACATCCTTGAGGATCTATATATTTATGAACAAGACGTTCCAAAACCTCCGGCTGCTCATAGATTTCCTTAAGCATATAATAGCTATATCCTTGCTTATCCGAACCGGAATCGGTATACGTGACCTGACGAACTTGTTTACAAATACGCTTTAATGCAAAATTGTACGTCTCGACTTCATTACCAAGACCTACAATCGCCAATTCTCCAGAAGCTAAAGCCTGAATACTCTGCGTGTGTTTCAAGAAGGCTCGACTATCTGAAGCTATAAAATTTTCCCCCTCTCCCAATCCAATAATTAAAGGGCTCTCTTGAGATGCACAAAGTAAAACATCAGGATGATCTTTATGAATCAGGCCACACGAAAAACTCCCCTGCAGTTGAGATAAGGTCGAGGAGAAGCTGTGGATTAAATCTGCTGTAGTTTGATAATGAAATGCAAAAAGCTGGGCGATCACCTCAGAATCTGTATCTGAAGAAAAAGAAATCCCCTCAGAAAGAAGGAAGGATTTTAATTCTTTAAAATTTTCAATAATCCCGTTGTGAACAACAGCACAAGTAGAATTCTCATCTACGTGGGGATGAGCATTACTTACTGTAGGCACGCCATGCGTTGCCCAACGCGTATGGCCGATAGCTAATAAAGATTGTATGTTTTCTTGTTCTAAAGAATGTCTAAGTTCATCGACACGTCCTAGCGTCTTTCGCACAAACAGGCGTCCAAGATGAATAGAAGCTAATCCTGCGGAATCGTATCCACGGTACTCTAGCTTAGCCAAACCATCTAAAACTACAGGAATAGCTAATTTAGAACCTAGATATCCGAATATTCCGCACATACATTACCTTACTCTACCACGCCTACTCCCAACTCAGAATCAACGATGTCCGCTATAGTCTTAGCGAGAGAGTCTACTTGATGCTTCTTTAAACCCTCAACCATAACCCTACAAATATTTTCCGTTCCAGAATATCTTAATAAAACGCGACCAGAATCACCTAAAGATGATCTAACATCTCTAAGTGCTTCTTGAACTAAAGGCAAGGTATCTAAGGGGATTTTTTCTTTCACTGCAACATTGATCAGTGCTTGAGGACTTTTTACAATCAGGGATGTTAAATCTGATAACGTAGATTCGCTTTCAATCATAATCCGCAAAACCTGCAAAGCAGAAACAATACCATCTCCTGTAGTATTATAATCCAGAAAGATCATATGACCACTTTGCTCACCACCAAGGTTGACATCATACTCTAACATATTCTGTAAGACATGACGATCGCCCACGGGAGAAATTAATGCTTCTATTCCTACACTTTCAAGATATTTCAATACACCGAAATTGGTCATAACGGTAGCTATAACACGATTACCTCGTAAGAGATCCTTTTTCTTTAGATCATTAGCGCAGATACTTAAAATCATATCTCCATCAACAATATGCCCTTTCTCATCCACCATGATCACGCGATCACCGTCACCATCTAAGGCAATACCTACATCTGCCTTATGCTCAATCACAGCTTTTTGAATCACGGAAGGGAAAAGAGCCCCACAGCCATCATTAATATTACTTCCTGTAGGTTCACAACCATAACAAATCACTTCAGCATCAAGTTCTTCAAAAACAGAAGGCGCTACTTTATAGGCTGCCCCGTGGGCACAATCTAAAACTATCTTCAACCCTTTTAGTGTTCTTCCTCTGGGGAAAGTAGCTTTAGCAAACTCTATG
Source organism: Chlamydophila parapsittaci (assembly GCF_006385615.1). Lineage (NCBI taxonomy): Bacteria > Pseudomonadati > Chlamydiota > Chlamydiia > Chlamydiales > Chlamydiaceae > Chlamydia > Chlamydophila parapsittaci. The sequence continues at coordinate 359,351 of NZ_CP041038.1, forward strand.
TACCTTCCCATAGCATCCACGACACGTTTGTTCTTCCCTACAGCACAATCATCAGGGAGATTTCCAAACTCTCTAAGAGCAACCATTTGCTCAATACGTCGTTCTATGACATCACTAATTTTAAATCCTTCAGACGAGAAAATCTTGATCCCATTATCCCAATAAGGATTATGAGATGCGGAAATCATAATCCCAGCATCGGCACGGTAAGCACGGGTAATAAACGCTACTCCTGGAGTGGGAATGGGCCCCAATACTAAGGTTTCTATCCCCATAGAAGTCAAACCCGCAACCAGGGCATTCTCAAACATATATCCCGATAAACGTGTATCCTTACCTACGACAACACGGTGTTTCCCGGATTTACTTTCTTGTAGAACACCTGCAACAGCTTTTCCTAATAATACCGAAAGCTCTACAGTCATAGGTTCATAATTTGCTTTCCCACGCACCCCATCCGTGCCAAAAAGTTGCTTTACTTCCTTAGTCATTTATTCCCTTAAAGATTCGTTCTCAACAGATTAAGAGTGATTCACTCTTTCGGTTTATAACAGGCAAGATGCTCTAGAAACACTGTTAGGATATTCTTAGACAACAAGTGTTTACGATTATTGAATTTAAAGTTCTTTTCATCTCTCCCTCACACTTTTTAAATTTTCTATCATAAAAATTAGAATTGTTATTAGAAAAATCATGTGGTTCAGTTATTTTTGAACCTGACAAGCTCTCATCCTAGGTGGAATTGTCGATATGTGTAAAATTTTTCTAAAAATTATGATCTTGTTCTTTATGAATTTTTATAAAATTGTCCTCGTTCGTGATGAAAACACTGATTTTCTTAAGACACCGTCTGGTCTAATTATCGGAAAATTGGTGTAGTTTAGAAATCACAGAAAAGTAAAATGAAAATTCTATAAAGAAACGTAGATAAATAATCATAAAAATCCTTGTATGAGGTATAAATGTGTGTCTTTCTGCTAGGCATTTTGTTCTTGCAAACTTCAATGTTTTTGTTATGGTGAAATTCCCCTAGAAAAAAGAGTGCTCATATAAACCCTTTTTCTTCCAAGACTTTTTAACACCCGATATCTATAATAAATGGTCTGTGACAACAAAACTCTCTTGCGTAGAGGCTTAGAATTGTTTAGAAAAATTTCTAAATCTGCACCCACTCCAATTATCTACTCAGCTGCCGACCACAACATCAAACTTAAAGACTTTTCTCCACACGCACTTTCCGTAGTAAAGACCCTACGAAAAGCTGGACATAAAGCTTATATTGTTGGCGGATGTATCCGCGACTTACTACTCAACACAACTCCCAAAGACTTTGACATTTCTACATCAGCGAAGCCTGAGGAAATCAAAGCCGTTTTTAAGAATTGTATACTTGTTGGGAAACGCTTCCGCTTAGCGCATATTCGTTTCTCAAATCAAATCATTGAAGTATCTACATTTCGTTCGGGAAGTGCTGATGAAGACTGCCTCATTACCAAAGATAACCTTTGGGGAACTGCTGAAGAAGATGTTTTAAGAAGGGATTTTACCATCAACGGTCTGTTCTATGATCCTACAGAAGAAACTATCATAGATTATACTGGGGGTGTGAGCGATTTAGAGAATCGGTACTTAAGGACTATTGGCGATCCTTTTGTTCGTTTTAAACAAGATCCCGTAAGAATGTTGCGTTTATTAAAAATACTCGCGAGAGCGCATTTCACTGTGGATCCCAAAACATTAGAAGCTCTTCAAGAGTGCCGTTATGAGTTAATTAAGAGTTCCCAAGCGCGTGTGTTTGAAGAACTCATAAAAATGCTAGGTTCGGGAGTTTCCTCGCAATTTTTTAAATTAACGGCAAAATATCAGATTTTAGAAATTCTTTTCCCTTATATGGACAAAGCGTTTCGTCTCAATAAGACTCTAGAAGAACAAACCTTTGCCTGTTTGGATGTCTTAGATAGGCACATAGTCAACAAAAAACATAACTATGACCGTCATCAGCTCATGGCGATATTTTTATTTCCTATTGTAAACTTTAATGTACGTTATAAGCACCGCCAGTACCCGAGCCTTTCACTCACATCTGTCTTTGACTACATTAAAAATTTTTTAGGAAAGTTTTTTGCAGATTCATTTACCAGTTGTTCTAAAAAAAATTTTATTTTAACAGCTTTGATTTTGCAGATGCAATATCGGCTAACCCCAATAGTACCCACGAAAAAAATCCACTTCTTTAACCGGAAGTTTTTAAACCACGTACGTTTTTCTGAAGCTCTTTCCCTATTAGAAATACGTAGCTTAGTTTATCCTAAGCTAGATAAAATACTTGCTGCTTGGATAAGGCATTACCAAGCATTACAATTTAAAAAGGAACTTCCTTCTTGAGTTTAAACTAGCCATGTTTCCTCTTTATCTGGTTCGTCTGCTGTATCCCATAGGACTAATAGCTAATCTATTTTTTGGTTTTGCGTTTACTCTCCAGTGGTTTCTAAGTGAAAGACACAAAAGAGCTTGTGTCCCTAAGGCTTTTTGGATCTTTTCATCCATAGGGGCGATTTTGATGATTGCCCACGGCTTTATTCAAAGTCAATTTCCTATAGCAGTTCTCCACGGGGCAAATTTGGTTATCTATTTTAGGAACCTAAATATCTCCTCTTCCCGTAAGCTCTCTTTAAAAACAACTTTGATCATTCTTGCTGTAACACTGCTTCTCACTGCATTACCTTTTGCCTTAGAAGCTTACTATCATCCTAACATGCAGTGGATGGCTTCTCCTAATATCTTTCACCTTCCTCTACCCCCACCGAATATGTATTGGCATATGATTGGTTGTTTAGGATTGTTCACTTTTTCGTGTAGATTCTTTATTCAGTGGTGCCACTTAGAAATAAATAATCAATCGACATTACCGAAGCTATTCTGGCAGGTAGGTTTTGTGGGAGGTTTCCTGGCCTTTCTTTATTTTATACGCACAGGAGATCCCGTAAATATTCTGAGTTATGGTTGTGGATTGTTTCCCTCCATAGCCAATTTACGTATTATATATAAGAAATCACGTCTTTCGGAATTTCACAACCCCAGCTACTTCATATCTGCTGGAGAAGCTAGTGGCGACACTTTAGGCAGCGACCTTCTTCGCCATATCAAAGCTCTTCACCCCGATAAGCGCTGTTTTGGCGTTGGAGGACCTTTAATGCGCAAAGAAGGTTTTGAACCTCTAATCCACATGGAAGAGTTTCAGGTGTCAGGATTCTTAGAAATCCTCACCTCTATCTTTACTCTGCTTAAGAAATACCGAAAGCTATACACAGCTATTCTTAAAGAAAATCCTGAGATAGTCTTCTGCATAGATTTCCCAGACTTCCATTTTTTCCTTATTAAAAAGCTAAGAAAATGCGGTTATACAGGAAAAATCGTTCACTATGTCTGTCCGAGTATTTGGGCATGGCGACCTAAAAGAAAAAAGATCCTAGAAAAGTACTTAGATACCCTTTTGCTCGTACTTCCTTTTGAAAATGAGCTTTTCATAAACTCCCCTTTAAAAACAATCTATCTAGGACATCCTTTAGTAAAGACGGTATCGAATTTCCAACATTGCAAATCCTGGAAACAAACACTCGCTATTTCTGATCAACCTATTGTCGCCCTGTTTCCGGGTAGCCGACCTCGGGATATTCTCAGAAATTTACAAGTACAAATTCGTGCATTTCTTGCCTCATCATTAGCAGAATCACATCAACTTCTGGTATCTTCTTACAACCCGAAACACGATCAGACCATCCTCGATCTCTTAGAAAAGGAAGGTTGTTGTGGTAAAACTGTCCCAGCGATGTACCGTTATCACCTTATGCGAGATTGCGATTGTGCCTTAGCGAAATGTGGAACTATTGTCTTGGAAGCAGCTTTAAATCAAACACCTACAATTGTCACCTGTCTTCTTCGACCTTTTGATATCTTTTTAGCAAAGTATATCTTCAAGATCTTTATGCCTGCATATTCCCTCCCCAATATCATTACCAAATCCATTATCTTCCCAGAATTTATAGGAGGTAAATCTGACTTTACTCCTGAAGAAGTAGCAGCAGCTATTGATATCCTTGCTAATCCCAAATCTAGAGAAAAACAAAAACGTGCGTGTCAGACACTTCTTGAAACAATGGAAACAAATGTCGTAACGGTTCAAGAATGTTTACAAACTATACACTCATTAAAAAGTCGTTTTCATACAGAAAATGATTACTTGGGAAACTATGTCCAAAAGGATATCAGGACTAGTCTTTAAAACTTTCAATGATTTGTGTTTGACTAAAACAAGATATTGCCTTTCTTCCTAATTAGATTGGAACAAGGTAATGGAAAAACATGCAAATTTACAACGATTTAATGAAATGGACATCTATGCCATCTTAAAGCTATGTTTCAGATCTTGTTTTTGATTGTATTAATTTCCTGTTCATTTCCTGTATGCGTAATCGTTGCCGTTCAATTATATTATTAGATTCTTGGAGCCTTACTTCCACATTATAAAGCTCTGTTTCATAAGCTACCATACTTTCAAAATGCATTCGCTGTTCTTCTTGAAGTCGATTCTCACAATCTTCGTTTATTTGTTGCAAATCATTTATACGCTCATTAAGCTTGTCGATACAGGATTCTAGTTCATCATTTTCAAAGCGCCAAGTTTCTTCACTGTCAATGTAGGCAGCCTTGTCTTCTATACAAGTTTGTACAAGAGAATCGTATTCCTTTTTCATCTCAAGTGCACCGCGTTTATAATCAAGAACTTTATTTTGAAGACCTTGTATTTCTAAAAGCAATTTCTGTATCGTGGACCGATACTCATTATGTTTACCAAAATCTACAGTTTTAATTTTCCTAGGATAAGCAAAAATGTGCTTCACTCCTAACGCCAATAAAGCCAACCCTAAAATTACTGAAGTTACAGAAAGTACAACAACAAAAGAAGGCAGTAGAGAAGCAAAAGCAGCTACTGCAATGACATTAGAAAGAATGAAAACAACATTTATAGCTATCAAAGTAGTATAAACTAATAACTGCTTTTCACAAGAATATGTGGTCAAGGTATCAACACACGTTTGCTCTAAACGCTTAGGAAAAGATACATTATGCATAATCTCAAACACTCCAAATAAAAAATATAGGTAAGTCTTACTCTTTTCTATTCTTAGAACAAGGCATTATTCATGAATTCTTGAATACCAGAGGCATAGACATCCAATGCGTTAACAAATTCTATTAAGCTATTTCCCGTAGGAGTTGTTATTTGATCGTTTTTTGTGTTATCAGTAATCAATAACAAGAGATCTTGTAACTTACTTTTCAATGTGATAAGTTTTTGACTCAACTCTAGAAAAAATCCCCGGTTTTGTTCTCTGGACTCTAGATTATCTGTAAGAAAAAGCTGTAGGCTAGAAATCCTTCCCCTTAATTCAGCAACTTTGTTTGTTAATTCTTCAATTGTCTGATCTTTCAGAAAAATTAACGCAGAGTGTCCTTGGAGCTCGGAGTTCTGTTTAAAGAAGCAAAACCTAAGACTACCAGATATAAGTTTTTCCGCCTGTTCAGACTGACGAGCAATTATAGATTCTTTCTTAAGCAATTCATTACTAGCCTGGAGTCTCTCTATAACTATATGAGAAGCAACTTGATTTCCCTCTAGAGTATGCTTCAACTCTACTCATTCCTTACGTAAACGAGAAACCATCTTCTCTAAATCAGCGTGCTCTTGAGCCATCGCAGCATACCTATGTGTGAGGCTATTTAATTCATTTTGCTTGCTCTTTAAGAGAGTCTGCATTTGCAAAGCCTCTTCAATCTCATGATTCCGTTGATTTTGGAGAAGACAGTCTTCTTCTGATAAACGATTCTGTAAATCCTGTGAATATGTTTGTAACTTCTGAATGACACTTTCAGACCCCGAAACTTCGGGACTATGAAGACGAGCTAACTGCAAAATAATACAGGAGTGCCTTCCTCCTATGCAGAGAATCAATATAACTCCGAGAACTATACTAATAAGAATTCCGTTAAAAATTGCAGAAGATTGAGCATGGTATATCACAAGTAACGCTATCACAGACGCTATAACGGCTAAACCTGCAATAACTGCGAGTATAGAAGTAATAAGAACAATGTACGGTTTATTAATATGATAACGACTAGAACCTAATGGCTGCGCATTAGCAAGTTCTAAGCGATAGAGAAGTTTCATAAGTTTCTCGCCTAAACATAGTATGATAAACAACTAATCCTAAATAGAATAAGTTAGGAGAATATATGTAATGTATTTATTAGCAAGTTAATTATTTCTAGAATTAAGAAAATGGGACACTGACTGGATATGACACAAAAAAGTTCTAAATACAAGCAAGGTGGCTTTTTTAAGATTTGTAATAACTATAAAATTATCTAGAAAATTCATGTTTAGAAGATATACTTTCCTCATCATCAGCATTACTATCTTCTATCACCATATAAACCATTCCCGGATTCCTGACATAAGGATCCTATAACGTGATTAGCTTCAAACCAATCTGCATTATCATCATCTTCTTCATTATCCACAAATAGCATCTGCTAATCTAGAATCTAATTCTAGAGAAAGATTAACCACCTCACCTTTGATAACGAGTCATTATTGTTCTAGATCTTCTTTTTCTTCTTCAATTGAGAGACCATTTCCTCTCTAAGATAATCTAACTCTATTCTTATAGTTGTCTATTCAACTCTGTCTCGACCGCTTCTAGATTCTGTATATACTGACATAATCTCTCTTACTCTTCGCGGCTATACTGCATAATAGTAGCATGAAGATGAAAAAGGTTGTAAACAGCGACACAAATAATGAAAATAGAAGCGATTAAGGTAAGAGTCAGAACAATGATGTAAAGAAATCCCACCTAAATATGAGAGGCTACACAAATAATAGTTTGCGCAGCAATGATGATTATACTCAAGGTTATCCACAGAAAATGGCCTTGGAATCCACGAACAGAAATCCTGTTTAAATTCATACCTGCTCTAGAACAAAATGAAAAAACATCTCTATTGAGAAAAACAAAAGTTTCGTATGTAGGTAACACAAGGCTTTGCTTATACTTAAAAATCCAGTATATGTTGGTTAACTGTTATCCCGATCCCGATACAATTACCCAGGATGTAAGCAGGATCGAGACTGCATTTTACTCTCTAAATTTTTCTTAGAAGAATAAAGAGTTTATTACTGATGAAGAAGTAATCCAGCTCACTATACAAGATATACAGATAAATATAGACTTAGAGATATAAATGAGATCATAAATGAATCAAAAGAATGGATAAAAACCCGACTCTATTTACCCAATGGGGCAAAGATTACACTATTTTAAATAGACTATAGATCTGATTTATAGTCTTTTCTATAATTATCCCTCAAAATTGTTCTAATTTCTAGAACCGCCTACATAATCATCTGTAGCCGATACTTCGCTACTGTCTGCCTCAGAGAGAGCTGTATCACCTATACTACTAGAAGCACTCATTGCCAATTGTTCTTGTAATTGATCTAGATGTGCGTGCAGCCTGTCTATCCTAGCTATCAGATTAGATTTTTCACTTTGAAAAAGTTTAATCTCCTTGTTGCTTCTCGTCAAGCCGATCATTTAATGCTGCAACCTTACTTAAGAGACGTGCTGTTTCCTGCATTGTTGTTACATTAACTTTACTTGGTACAGAAGCCCCTAGTACCTTGATTTGATTTTGCATCTTAAGGAAGTCCTATTCTACTTTTTTCTTTTCCTATTCCAGCTCTTGAACTCTCTTTTCTAGAGACAGCTTGGCTGCAACTTGGGTATCCAGATCACAGTAGAGATTTCTCACCTCCTCCGTTAATCCATCTATCATATAAGCCAACAAAGAAACTCGATCTTCAAGATCTTCTATCGATCCTTGTCCTTCTTTGATTCAAGACATTGCACCGTAGTAACAAGATCTACATTTTGACTTATAAGGTTCCCAATACTCTCATCATAAAATTCAAGATTTTTCTCTTTTACAAGATCTATGACTTTACCTTGCAACTCTACTACTGTACTAACTCCCTCTCATCTTGTAATTGTTGCAAACAAGCTTCCAGCTCGTCATTTTGCTTTGATATACTTGAATTCGTTTTTCCAATTGTGTTAATTGCGCCTGTAAACTTTGTACGTTTTCCTCTAAATCACTTATGTTTTTCTAGACCGAAGCAACCTCTGAGGTCTTCTATCCCAACTCTTCTTGAATTTTTTGTACTTCTTTCGACACTTCTAGATAGCTCGCTGCTAATTCCTGGAGTGCGAGAACTTTAGATTCTAAAGAAATTTTTTCTCAATTAGCTTGTGCTAAATCACCTATGGCACGCACACTAACCTCATTGACAACTCGCTATAATATTCTTATTCTTCTGCAAACTACACTTCAAAACTAAGCTTTTCTCTTAGCTCAATTATTTCTGCCTGTAGACGTGTATTTTCTTCACAAAGTTGAGCATGATTAGAAACTCTTCGAGATTGAGAAACTAAATTATACATAGCCATGGAGAGAAGAATAACACTAGCTAGTAAAGCAATAGATACAAGAGCGACTAGAGTTATAGATGTAGGTAAGGCGAAGAAAACCAAAGCACCTATTAAAGTCCCGACAAGCACCATGCCTGATGATAAAGCAATAGTAGTCGCAATTCGTTGATATTTAATCGGCGATTTGCTGGAGAACATGTGTTGCGCTATAGGTACATGTGTCGCAATCGCAATGGGATTAGTCTTTACAGGGCCGGTTGTCATACACCACTCATTTTTAATAACATAACTCAGGACATTGAAGCAGTCATCACGTTTTAAATACAAGAATTTTATGAGTTAAGATAAATAAAAAACTTAAGTGAAAATATAGACAAATAACTTATGGACTAATATTTAATGAAATGAACGAGTTCCTTACATACGCCAGGCCTTAAAAATAGCCACAAGTGCACAATATTCTCCTTCTGTAGTTTTTCTACTGAACTGTGCGAATCTCTTTTCATACTAGACAAGACAGCGAAATCCCTATCACCCTAGACTGAACGCATCTTCTAAAAACGTATACGCGTTTGCGACTCATCTTTTTCCTGCACTAAAATACGAACTTGCTGATGTGTATAATGGGGGGGACAATTTTCCGAAAATCAATAAGATCATGATGAGAGTGAATTTGCTGAAGAAGATCTTCATAACTCCATATAAAACGTACATGGTTGATCCTTCTTTCTCTGTATCTAGGCAAGCTCTATTGACATTCGTTGTTGAGATTACTAACGTCCTCGACTATAATAAGCAATCCTTAGAACCTTTGGGAACCTGTATATAGCGTTGTCAAGCTCCTCCCTAGCGCCTACCCATGCTGATTTTTGATAGGTCTCTCTGACTGATACAACATTGGCAGGCGAGACTCTCTTGCTCGTATTCTGACAAAAAAGTTCATTATTCTCTTTCTATGGTTGCTACACTTTCCTATATGAGTATAGTAACTTCTGAGTGATGGCCTATAATCATTGATTACGAGATCTTGAATTATCTTCTGAAAAACGCTGAGAGTGAGATATTACAACGTGACAGGAAAAACATTGTAAACTAGCGCTGAAAAGTAATACCCCAATAACAACAGATATACCGATAATTGTGGTAGAATACAGTACTCCTAACTACTTCCCGAATAGAATCACAGCAGCTATAGTACAGAGATCTAGTAGTAATCAATAAACTTGCTGTTAATGATACAATCGTCATGAGAAAATGAACTCGAGAAGCAGAAAAATTACAGCAGCAACCTTCAGAGTTCCCCAATTTCAAATAGAAACAAGGAGAAATACATTTCATATAAAATCAATCCAATTTACAAATGGCTGGGGCATGGTATTTTCCACTCTATTTTATTTCAAACTCTTATTAAAAATCTGATTTTATGATTAGATGAACTTATGCAACTCATTTAAAATCAAAAGAAAAAGCGCTATCATTGAGAAAATTACATACTTTGAAGGAAAATGCGAAATTGAGGAAGGTAAACAAACTAAGTATAAAAAGAAAAGTGGAAGATACTTTCAGAAAAAACATTATCTCACTAATCTTTAGGAAATTCCTTTGTTTAATCGCTATTTTGTTTATTTTCATAATTTGTCATTCAGATGTTTTTTAATTAGAATTACTTCTTTTTATAGTTATATCGACTTCCTTTATCCGTAAAGTTATTGCTTAGACGCTCCCTTTCTATATCCGAGATCTGTAATTAAACACAGCACCTCAGAATTACTTTTTAGTCACAAATCATACATTGCTTATGAATGAGCTCCTCATCTAATCTTAACCACGCATGTGTGAATACAATATTGAATGACCGCTTCATGAATTTTGTAAGACTGAGCTATCTCTATAGCAAACATCACTCTGAATTGTTTCCTAACTACTCCACCAGTCCCGTTGCTGAATTATCTTTAAAACAGCGTTTACAGACATGTGCAGGAAACATCCACCAATACGTCTTTTACTTTTTCATCACAACTACCTTGTTGAAGCCGTCACCCGTATACTGCAAATCTAGTGAATGCGCGTATACTTCTTACTGTTATTCTTTCTGTAGTTGTCAGTAGTGTTCTTTTCGTATTTCTCTATCCGTTAAAACTCGCTCTCTTAGGAGTCAGCCTATGTTTGAAAGATGCTAAAACAGCTACAATATCCCCTCTATAAAGGTTTTTTCTTGTCATTTACAGGATATATGTAATGAAACGCTGTGTATCAATACCTATACCCTTCATGTAACTCCTGAGTCCTCTCCCTTTTTAAAATCCTTGAAGTTATGCCTATTGTAAAGTGAGATAAGCAAAATATATTCCGATATACCCGATCCCCTATTCAAAATTCTTAACCACGTAAACACCAAGTTTTACAAAAAAAACGACTCCTCTTCTAGCCAAACAAGACTCCCTAGAAGAATCTCTTTATTATTCCGTTCTAGAGAAACTTACAGCAGAATTACAAGACCCATCTATCACAAGATAAAGAAAAGAACAGCTGTTAAACTGTATTGGATCTTATGCATACCCTCCTACATCAATAGAAGTGATATTTCGAGAACTGACCAGGATCTATAAGAAACAAGAAACTAGTGTAAACTACTTCCTACTGTGTGTACAAATGTTCAAGAAAATTGCCGCGGTTTATTACGAACCGTTCTTCACCGGACACTACATAACTAGCTTTAAAAACTACCACAGGTGTTCCCTAAGGATGAACATGGATTCCCTCGCACGGATTCAATTTACAGACTACCCTGTCTTAAAAAAACAAAGCCTATATGACCGCGTTTATAAAAGATTCATTTCTAGTTACAGACATTCAGCATCAAACCTTATTGAATACCCCACACCCGCTATCAAATCTCCGAATCTTCTCAAGATCTAAAAAACTCTCTGTCACTGTATCTATGATAATATCTATGCGAAACCATGAGAACATGAAGAGTCCCCGAAAACGAAATTTTCTCTACCCCCTTCTATTGACCGCTTGATCTGAATACCTCTCCGATTACGTTCACCTTACTCAGGTTGAGGATCCTAAAGATCAAATCCAGAGACAACCACCCAAAAAATAAAAAAAACGACTTTGTTCGACACTCCGTTAATAAATAGAATTATAAAAAATCTTTATAAAAGACACGAACAATTGTTGAGTTAAAAATTCTTAAACTTCAATTATATAACCAATAAAAGTTGTAATTAATATCAAATTCTTCTATAATGCTTTATCTTTTCATAAAAAGGCGCGAAAATAGACCCCGTCGGGGAGAGTTTTTTAGCCTAATTATTTTTTATTTAGGTAAGTTTCTATGTCACTAGAAAACAATAATTTCTGGGCTGCCTCTGCACGCTCGCAACCTGCTTCAGCATTACATGGAACCTCTTTAATAAAAACCGCCAATCAAAAGATTTCTTTTCTATCTATATTTAATGCCTTAAGAAATAAAATTAGTTCTTGTCTTTGTTTAAATCCAGAGCCCGGTTCTAATAAAGCAGGACAGATCTTTGCCTTTATTTTATCTGCTATTATTACGGTTCTGCTCTGTGTTATCCTCCTCCCTTTGAAGTTAATCCTTCTAGGATTAAGCTGCTGCCCTTGCTTATCTAAACCTACAACAAGGTTTGAGGCGACCCAAGTTACATCTTCCTCAAGACCCCCAGTTTCGCCTGCAAGAAGACGAGTTAGTGCCTTTTCTTCATCTGCTACAGGACTAGATGCATCTGGATTTTCTCCTGGTTCTTTTATTCCTGTTTCCCCTCTCAGTCCACCCTTAATTCAATCTTTAGGAGAAGTAGGTTCTCAAGAAATAACTCTTAGAGAGTTCTTGGAAGCAAACTTCCCCACAATCGACTTAAACACTGTTACCCTAGACAGTTTAGGAATCAAAGTTTTAACACCAGAAGATCTTCAAGAAGAAAATACTCTTCTTGATCTCCCCGCATCTCTATTTTTTGGTAGTTGTGACCTATCTGAACTCCCCCTCTTCCAAGGTCATGAAGCTGACCCGTCTTCTGCATCTTTAGCTGATTCTCTACCCGAGTTTCTTGAACGCCCAGAAGATGATCTAGAAGATTTTCACAATCAAGGTGGCGGAGCTACTGGACGAACTTCTCTAGTCAATGATACGTCTGAAACTATTCCTGTTGTAGAAGTTAACCACACTCTCTCTGGCAGAGAATTGTTAAATAGATTGTATCCTAATATGGATCACGCAAGATTTATTAGCAGTGCTCGTGTAAACCTAAGACTTCAAGGCATTCCTGAGCCCCTCAGTGATGACGATGTTCTTAATCTTTCCGCAGTCACTACTTTCCCAGATCTAGTTGCTGGACAACCCGTACGTCCTTCCTCCTTAACTCTCAGTGACACACTATTGCGCCATGATTCTCTAGAAGTCGAACCTGTTACGCCTCCTCCTAGTGAAGAACTAATTTCACCAAACGACCCTCGATATGCTTTCCTACAGAAACACTTTCCTGATCTACAACCTGAATATTACAGCAGACACATTAATTTACTAGCTTCACTTTCTGGGTTGGATGAAGCAAGCTTCAATCTTCTTGAATTACCTTTGGAAGCATTTATTTATACGACACCCAATCTAGATTATGAGCCGATTTCTTCAGAGGATTTGCAAGAAAGATTGGGGGATATCTCCCCCGAAGAATATGTAAGAAGAAATAACGAGTTTATTCAGAATCTCCTAGCAAACACGCCTAATCACTGGTCTTTTCTAAATAGACTAAGAACCAATATTACTAACTCTACTCAAAGTGCAGACTTACGTAGACAATGGTTCTCAATAATAGACATGATTGTTAATAAAACCAGTCCAGAATTTGAAATAGAAGATGTAAGTAATACTGCTCGTGCTTACCTGTTCAGAATTCACTATATTTTAAAAAATAATGAGGTTCCCATTGAAAGAAAAGCAGACATATTAAAATACATAGCCTCTCATTATGATCCAAACTCTGTGGCAATGTGTTTAGTAGCTATGCAAGAAGAAATTGCTTTACAAAATGAGATAACACCTGAGTTCATTCTTTTTGATACCGAGGGTGCAGTAGGAGGCATCGGCTCACCTGCTAATCGAATTCTTCCTCCCCTAGCCACTCAAGCAACTCCTGAAGAAGTAGATGGATATATCCAACTGTTAAGAAGCCTTCTATCAAGCCCTATGTTCATAGAGGAGGGTAATGTCCACCTCGCTCCGGAAAATGATCACTACCTAACCTCATTAACAAGAGAAGTACCTGATACCTGGGAACCAATCCGTCAACCACTAGAAGATCACATCAGACAGGTTCTAGATATTGAGGACAGTCGTATTCTTCAACAAGTACAAAACCCTAGATCTCGAACTTTACGATTAGCACAGAACCAACAGATACGCTATAGTTGGCATAGCATACTGCTCGATCTATCTAGAGGTAGGGAGGCATCAGTTTCTTCATACGAGGCCCAAGCTCTTTCCCGCTCTACAATGTATCAAATGCGTAAGCTCATAAGTAGTTCGAACATAACGCACGAAAAGAAATTATCCATCATAAGCAACGTAGCTTCATACAGTGATAGGTGTCCTCCTACTTGGGTCCGAGTTGCTGGCCAGGAGTTACAAGCTGTCTTTAATGCTAACGATCAGACAGCAAATATTGTGCTTGTTTGGGTACAAATGTTTAAGGAAGGGCTTTTATCAGAAATCTTCAGGAACCAAAGAGAATGGCACATGATGACAGCCTTCAAGATAGTTTACGGTTCTGAATTGGGATTAGACAATGTGGGTATTATTCTAGATCCATATACAACCATGCTAGCCGGTCGTCAATATACTAATCAGCATAACCAATATTTCTCACGATTCCTAAGTGTTTACCGAAATAGTGGTGAAGACTTGATTAACTCTGCTCTAGAACAGGCTCTTGGAGGCTCTGAAGATCAGATACAAGCTCTAACCAACACCATCCTAGCAGACTTAGAGGCTGCTGGTATTCCTGAAGGATGTCGTGCTCAAATTATGGAAGAAGTCTTCTTCTCGGAAGAAAATGACTACAAACCTTCGAGAGAGGCTATCTGTTACTTACTACTTAAAGAAGGCGTTATTACCGCTCAAAACTATAACGAATAAAATATCGAAATAGTTCACAGCACAACATATCCCACCGAAGCTAAGGCAACATAACCACCACACAGTTGTGTTGCCTCTATCTTTTACCCCAAACAAAAAATGGTACCATTGTACATTCTAAAAATATAATTCCGATATTGCTGCTCGTATATTCTCGATTCAAGTTTAAAATCCACAATACGGAGTGGTTATTCTCTTGGCTTGAATCGCTGAGTTCCTTCTTTAAGGCCAATCCTAAGTAGGCTGATCCGTATATTTTAATTAATATTTAAAACTAGAGTTAAAGCACTTCACTAACAAAGTTTAGGTTAGCATCAGATTAATACGATGATAGGGTATTAAAAACCTTAAACTATTTTTAATATTTAGAGAATACCTCTATGAGCGTGTTCCTTATTACCTTAACCCAAGCAACTCACGGCTGACACCGCCTTATTTCTCTATTCTTTTCCTCACCTATCGTGTTGCCAACATATCACTTACTTGCATAAAAGAGGCGAATTTCTGTGTTCCTTATTTTCAACCATCTTGTCAAAAATAGTCTCTATCTGGTATCGAACATCTAGAGTCTTTTTGGTTAACTCGCCATTGCTCTAGCGTACCTTACCCCTGGTTCTTACTTCTCTAATACTTCGTGTGCTACTTATTCCAATTAAATTAGTAGTTGCCGCAATAACTCTTTCCCCACTGCAGAAAGACCCAGAGAACCTCTTTGGTTCCCGAAACCTCACAAAGGTCCTTATACCCTTAACAGAAATACAAGAAGCCTTCGTTGAAGAGGTAAAACGATCCATTCTTCAAAATCTAACTAATGAATTTGAAATTAATAGATGTCCAAAGATATCTTGTCCCTAACTCCTATTCTTTCGCCATTTTTAACTTCATTAGAGACAGCATCTTGTGAAAAAATTTCGTGTAACTACAAAAAGTTAATACGACCAATTCATAACTTGCATTGCTGGGATTCTGGTTGGGAGAACATCATGAATTATCTTACTATTGTATTATCGGAAGATCCTTCTCATCCCGATGCTGAGACATTTCCTATCATGATGCACCCACCTCATTCTATCTCTAGAAGATCGCACGATTTCTGCGGAAAAAACTCTCCGCTCTTAATGAAATTTCTTCGTATGCAAATATGTGCCGACCGACTTGGGGTGAAGCAATTTGCAGGTCTATTAATCATCTGTACAATACAAGAACTTCTGGAAGAGACCAGATACTCTTGTGGCTGCAAATGTTTAAAGAACACTTACTCACACAACAACAACTCGTTACACATGAAGAGGAATGGCATCAAATTAATGGCTTAAAACATATCTATGAGAAACAACTTGGCTTAGCCATTCATCATCTAAATCAGAATCTTGCTAGTCTAACCCTAAGACAAACCCCAATACTACCTCAGAACATAGAAAAATACAAGGCTTTTAAAAAGAGTTTCAAACAAGCCTATACAGCATAGTATTCTCCACTTGTGTCCTATCTACACAACGCATTTATAACATCAACACCAGAAATACAAGCGTAAATTTATAACTACCTACTGGATATGGTAACTAACACAATCAATCTTCCTGAAACAGGAGCTCGCATTAATGTTGTACTTGATCGTCTCTATAATGAAAATTATGAACTCAAACCCGAAGGAATCGTCTACCCACTCTACATTATGGACATCATAGTTCCTCAAAGCACCTAAAATAGTCAGGCTAAACAATAAAAAAGCGCTGTGAGAGATTTCACAACGCTTTTTTGCTTTTACAAGTCTCAAACAATACGCCTTAGAAGATCAAACGCATACCACAATTCAAATCATAGGCTATAGTATGCTCTCTCCATTCGTAGGTAAATCCTAAGAAAGTACTGAAATACGAATTCCACTCTGTATCATTACTAAACTGAGCTTTCATAGACTTTCTAGAAAGACTAGAACCAACGCCATTCCATGAATAAGAAGCTTCTGGCAAGTGAATAAGAACAGTGGATTCCTGACGATAAATATCAATAGCATAAGAAAAACTCACGCTATTAACCTCTGAACGCTGCCCTAGGGAATAGTTATGTTCTAAGGTTACACCAAAGGGGATTGCTATATTCTGTAAATGTCCTTCGTCAAATGTTCTTGCCTCACTACCTATCTCTGTAAATTTAGGAAAATTCACATAAACGTATTCCGCTTCCACGAAGGGTACAACCGCAGAAATAATAGAAGAAATCAACCTACGTGAGTTTAGAATATAACGATAATCTACGTGAGCATCTGCCAAGATACCACGACTATCCCAAGATCCTTTGGATCGACCTAAATTCGGCTGAGGATATTGCGTGTTTAAGTCATTATGCACGTTACTATAAATCAACATACCCTTAAATAACCACGACCCAGTGAAGATACCCAAGTATCCTGAACCTAAATAACCACTTTGATCACTACGTGATGAATAAGATTGACTATCGGTGTAACCGAAGAATTGCGCGAAGCTTCCTCCAATTAAGAAGTCCTCTATTAATTGAGTATCCAATCCTAAAGCATAGCCACCGGCACGGTGAGTAAAGCCATCCACTTTACCAATTGTTGCACAATTAGTGAAAGTTCCCATCCCAGATCCCCAAATATTAGTTGAGAAATCTAACTCCATTCTTTGTGCGGTAATATTGTGAGCTAACTGTTGTTGTTTTAAAGATCGTAAATCTCCGCAATGCCCCCATAAGGAATTTAATACGATAGCCCCACTCTTCTCAGGATTTAACTTATAACTCGTCGGCTTCCAATTGATCATCAATTTTCCATCGACTACTTTTGGATCAGACCACCTTCCCATATGTCCATAAGTGTCTTCTGTTATTGTTGGAACAGAAACTTTAACACGTAATTCTTCTAAAGCGTGATCCAGATCAGGAGTATCTAATACCGAGGAGGCACTCTTAAACGAAAGTAAAGTAATATCCGTTTCTTTACCTAGTAAAGCATGGTTTTCATAACCGGCACCTGCTGAATCTAAAAGATTTAAATCTAGAGATCCTGAGCCAATTGTCATGCCCTTAGGCACAATAATCTGAGGAGGTAAAGGCGTCTCGTCATCACTGGAAACAAATGAAGCTAGGTCAATTCCAATAGAATTGATATCTGCCAAAGTCTTATTTTCCGGCTGTTTAACAGACTCGTACGCACTATAATACACTTTAGATGTAGGGCTTTTTATCTTCTCAGTAGGCTTTGCATTCGGATCAAAAATACGCAAAACTGTTCCTGCAGAAAGTAAGATCTCACTACCTTTTTCTTGTTTTAAGCCGCATAGCCATAACTGAGCTTTATTAGATAACATCAGAGTTCCTGATTCTAACAAAGCAACCTGAGGGATTTTAGATGTGGCATGAGAAAAACGTACATTTCCAGAATGGGCAATTTCTGCATCATCTTTAGCTTTAGAATTAAATATCAACGTAGGATCATTTAACGCATCCTCATGATCTTTTGTGCCCTTTCTTAAGGTCAAATCTTCAAAAACAATAGCGTCGGAAAAAATCACAGAAGTCTCTCCAGCAGCGGAAACCTCAACTAATTTCGACTCTTTTCCTGAAAAGTACATCCCATTAGAGACATCTTCAGAATTCCTATTGCCTTGGAAAACTATATCCCCTCCTAAAGCCTGTAAAACCACGCTGCCTTTTTCACTAATACGAACAGCTCCCCCTGTAGGAGCATAGTTATTATAAAAAGCTACGGAACCTTCATTGTTCTTAATGATCAGGTCTTGAGTATGAATAGCGCCACCGCCAAATAAATTATGCTCAGGGTGTTTAGAAGCCGTGGTACTATTTCCTGAAAAAATCACATCTCCGGTATTCTCGGTAATCACGACTTTTGTATTATCGCTCTCTACTTTAGCGGCAAAACGCTCTTGAGATTCGGTTGAGGTTAATGAACCTGTTAAAATGGCCCCACCAAAACATCCTGCAGAATTTCCTGAGAAAAGCACTTTATTGTCATTGCCTCGAATAACTACTGATGTCTTAGCAAAAATCGCTCCTCCTCCGCTATGATGCCCTTCTGAATTGATCTGTCCTTCCTCAAGATTTTCAATATAAGGATCCCCAAAAACAAAGTTATCCTTAAACTCCACTTTCCCTAGGTTTTGAGAAATAGACACAGCGCCTGCGGCACTTGCTAGTGCTCCACCAGCAGCAATTGTTCTATTTCCAACAAAAGATACAGTAGATTCATTATTCTCAATACGTAATGTATCTCCTAAAGCGCAAACAGCACCCCCAAGAAATTTCGCACAGTTACGAGTGAACTGAACTTTCCCGTTGTGGGCAATGGCAACCTCCTTAGATAGAATCGCTCCTCCACTACTATTTCCCCCAGAAACTCGGTTATTGCTAAAGGCAAGATCTACGTTATTTTTCAAACCAACAGAATCAAGCCCAAACAAAGCTCCTCCTCCTAAAGGATTTTCTTTTTGCGCCTGGTTATCTCTAATTTCCACAGAGTTTTCAGAGAACGACACGGATGCAGAGTTATCTTCTACACTTATACTCTTAGCAAAAATCGCTCCGCCACCACGGACCCCTAAATTTACTGGTGTAGAAGATTCTATAGGAGCATTCGAGGTACTGGATTCTTCGGCAGGTGTTGGAGATAAAGGCAAGGGAAGAATTTGCCCTTTATTGTAAGAGAAGGTGACTTCTCCTGAGTTCCCGGACAGTGTAACCACCTCATGAGCAAAAATCGCTCCGCCACCAATGTGTGTACTAGAAGATTCACATTGACCCGCTTGATTCTTAGAAAAAGTAATCGCTCCGATGTTTCCAGAAATTAACACATTGGATCCATAAAGAGCCCCACCACCGAGATAGCTATGAGTCTCTTGAGAATCTAGAAGGTTCGCATTAGATGTAAAGTGAACCTCTCCAACATTATCGACTATTTTAATATCACCAGATCCAATACGTGGCTCTTGAGCATCTGTATCAGGTTGCGCAGGAAGCAAACAATAAATAGCCCCACCACCGAACTTAGAGGTATTACCTTCAAAGGTAACGTTTCCAAAATTTTGATCAATTTCTACTTGATGCCGAGAACTAATCGCACCACCAGTGACTTCGGCTGTATTTTCCTTAAACAAAGAATTGCCAACGTTCTCTACGATGCTTACCTCTCTAGATAAAAGAGCTCCTCCACGGCACTTCGCAGTGTTTTTAGAACACAGTATTCCATGATTATTTAGAAAACTAATTCTCTCTCCAGCAGCTAAAGCTCCTCCTCCCAAGAACGGAGAACCTTCAGAAGAAGCCAAGGCCTGATTATTTAGAAACTCTATGGATCCCAAATTTCCGCAAAAATCCATAGATTTTGAAGAAGATACAGCGCCTCCAGATAAAGCATAATTATCGAGGCAATGGATATCACTATGGTTTACAGAACAAATAAAACTGCCACAAGCTACAGCGCCTCCGTTAGCCTTGTCCGAATGATTCCCACTTAAGAGAACAGATCCCTGATTATCTAAGAATACAACGTCTCCACTAGCAAATCGAGACTTATGCACTGGATGTACTTGATTAGCGTTAAAAGCACCGCCCCCTACGGAAAAATCCGAACTCTCTCCAGAAGCAGGTGTAAGCTCTAAATCTGTCTTAGAATTCGCTATTGTAACAGCATGACAACCATGTATAGCGATACTACGTCCAGAAACAGCTCCACCACCTGCTTGAGACTCACAACCATCAAAAACGAGTTTTTCCTTAAAGCTTTCGAACAGGACGTCTTCTTCAGAATACACAGCTGCTCCTGCAGCTGTAGATTTTAAGTTAGTGAGAGATAGGCCCGATTTCATTCCTGTTCCCTTTAGGGCTATGCCTAAGAATCCAGGAGTATTTGCGTCTACAAGATGCTCTGGTGCGTTTTTATAGCAGAATGCTAATCCCTGCTGGAGATCCTCTACAGCGTATTGTGGAAAGGTTTTCTCTTGCTCCGCTTCAGCATTTGTAGACCTGGTATCTAGATTTTCCCAAGATAAAACATTGGATGTTTGAAATATGGTGCTCGTATTTTCTAAATGTTGTCTCTGTTCATCCTCTGCAACTAGAACTTTGTACACACATGTAGATGTATTATCTAAAAGAGAAGTCTCTTGATCCGTTTCTCCTTTTTTAGGTTCTTGCGCATGGATAGGTTTTTCTTTCTTAAAAATACCTGCAGAAGGTACTTCTAATTCTGCTTTAGGCATAGAAAGCGTATCGAGAATCACCTCTGAAGCTGGTACATAACCATATAATTTATCATTATTGGTGATCATCCCAGTGGAAACTAATATTGCTAAAACTACGGAGTGAGAAAATGTAGACTTTTGAAACCTGGATACCTTTTTTTCGATCATCGTAAACCTAATTCAGAGATGTTTCAGTATTCGTTTTCAAAAGGTTTATCACTATCAACACGATCCCGTCAATAAAGAAAGATCACAAAGGGGTAAACGCAAACACTAAGAGAGACTAGATAAAATCCGCTCACAGACACGTGCTCGAACTAAATCTATAGATCCAGAAATTCCGTTAAACAAAGACCGGCCACAAGCCTTCCCGTGGCATTTTATGACAAGTTTCGATAGCCCACATACCATCGAACCGGGATAAATCGTATAGTCCAATTGACGTTTCACATCAGACTCTAATTTATCCCCTAGAATATGACTGAGAAAATCAAAAACGCCTTCTGCTGTCTTCAGAAAGATGTTTCCTGTAAACCCATCTGAAACAACAACATCGACACTACCACTGAAGACATCACCACTTTCAATGTTCCCTAGAAAGGCATGCTGAAAGGTTTCTCTCAACAAGCGAAATGTCAGTCTGTGTGCTTCCGTCCCCTTACGTTCTTCTGAACCAATATTTAATAAACCCACGGTCGGATGTTCTGTATCCCCAAGACATTGCTTGTAGGCTAACCCCATACGAGCGAAACCTAACATCTCTTCAGGATTCACAGAGACATTAGCACCAACATCTAATATAACCGCACATCCGTGCATAGTAGGAACACGAACAAGTAAAGCAGGACGACGAACTGTAGGGAACATAGGAATTTTTGTTCGTGATAAGGTAATCAATGCCGCAGTGTTTCCTGTGGAAATCAATGCGTCTATCTTATCCTCTTTGAGATAGTCTAAACCCAGAGCCATGGATGAAGACTTTTTGCGAATAGCCGACAAGGGAGAATCTTCCATAGTGATAAAGCTTTCTGAAGATATTACCTCTGGATATCCCTTGTAAGTACTGTGACTGAGTATCTGCTCTTTCACTTCATGAGAAGCAAAAGCAATAAAAGAAATGTGCGAGTTCGAAGCTCTAGAGTTGAGTACATCGATTAGCACTTCCCAAATAACGAGAGGAGAGTGGTCTCCTCCCATCAGATCTATGCCAATTTGCACGTTCATAGCACAAATATTTTGTTATTTCTTTTCTACAGTCATAACGGCTTTCCCGTTATAAAAACCACAAGAAGTACAGACTGTATGAGGAATAAAAGCTTGTTTGCAGTTGTTACAGACAGCCGCATGACGTGCTTGTTTTGCATGATGACTTCTTCGGATATTTTTTCGCGCATTGCTATGTCGATTGCGTGGTACTGCCATATCTCTCACCTTTTATAAATTATCGAAAGGGGTTTCCCCTTTGATTTTCTTTCTATCTTCTAAAAATTGTACGATATTTCCTCTTTCAGGGCAGCCTTCTTTATTACATTCTTGAAAATGGTCGCTCTCTAGGAGGAGTTCTTGCCTAATTAAATCTTTGCAATCAAATACACCCGATTTCGCATCTTCATGGCAAATCAGGTGAGATACATCCATTAAATGCACAGAGTATAGAAAACTTTTGTCACAAATACAACAACGTAACCCTAAGTCGGTAGCGATATTTAAAGACAAAATCCATTGTTCATTATCTATTTTTTCTAAGCTTCCGGATACATCAATGGTACTGGAAAACAGTTCTTCTTCACCAGATTCACGTATACTTGCTGGGCTTAAAGAATATTTTATTACCTCTTTTTCTCCGGGAAGTTTGAGTCGGCAAATGTATAATTTTAGATCGTCTGTGTTTCCCATAAGAAAAAATCTCAAAGCAATGTTTAAAGCTTCTGCGAGTTTGAAGACAGGAGTTTACCAAACAAGGTAATTATAGAAAACAAAGACATGCTGTAAATCTATTGAGACAATAAATAAAACTATCATTTTAAATTAAAAGAATCAATAAACCATTTCTGTAGAATTTTTTACCTAATTTTTTTATAATTTTTCTCTCAGCAAGTAGACAAATATCTAGGAAGTTTAAGACCACGCCTCTACAAACAAACCTATTCCTGAATTATGTCCCAGAAAAAAGCAGGGAAATACGGATTAGGCATCAAGGAAGACCATGGAAAACGACATCTTATTAAATATAGAGTCCAAAGAAATTCGCTACGCTCATCTAAAAAACGGCCAGCTTTTTGACCTCATCATTGAAAGAAAAAAAATTCGCCAGCTCAAGGGCAACATCTATCGGGGTCGCGTAACTAATATCTTAAGAAACATTCAATCCGCATTCATCAATATTGATGAAAGAGAAAACGGCTTTATTCACATTTCCGACGTATTGGAGAACTCTAAGAAGTTTGAACAAATGTTTGATATGGATTTCGATGTTCTCCACAAAGAAAACAATGAAAAACCAGAAGCTCCTATAGAAGAGTTATTGAAATTAGACAGTCCTGTACTCGTTCAAGTGGTGAAAGAACCTATAGGCACTAAAGGAGCACGTCTCACCTCTAACATTTCTATTCCTGGACGTTATTTAGTTTTACTTCCTAACTCCCCTCATCGTGGTGTATCTAGAAAAATAGAAGATCCGCATATGAGGGATCAATTGAAACAGCTCATCCGCTCCTTTGAAATGCCTCAGGATATGGGTTTAATTTGTCGAACGGCTAGTGTCCTTGCTTCTACAGATGCGTTAATCAATGAAGCTCACGACTTACTTGCAACATGGAAGGGCATCCTGGAGAAATTCCATTCTACCGATCAGCCCTGTCTACTTTATGAAGAGACTGATATCTTAAAAAAGGCTGTTATCACCTGTATAGATAAGAATTATAAACGCTTATTGATAGATGATTACTCTACCTATCAAAAATGTAAGCGTATGCTCAAAAAATATTCCCCTAATTCTTCTGTAAAGATTGAATACTATCGTGATTCTATCCCTATGTTTGAACGTTTTAACATTGAAAAAGAGATAGATAAAGCAACAAAAAGGAAAATCTGGCTTTCAAGCGGTGGTTATCTATTTTTCGATAAAACAGAAGCGATGCATACAATTGATGTTAACTCAGGTAGAAGCACGCAACTAGAAAGTGGTGTTGAAGAAACTCTGGTACAAATCAATCTAGAGGCTGCTGAGGAAATTGCTAGACAACTCCGCTTACGTAATGTTGGGGGCTTAGTCATTATTGATTTCATAGATATGAAGTCACGGAAAAACCAACGTCGTGTTTTAGAACGCCTAAAAGAACATATGAAATACGATGCTGCTCGCTGTACGATTTTAAGTATGAGTGAATTTGGTCTTGTTGAGATGACCCGTCAGAGAAATCGCGAATCTTTAATGCAGACACTATTCACTACGTGTCCTTACTGTAGTGGGAATGCGATTATCAAAACCCCGGAAAGCGTGGTGATTGAAATTGAACGCGATCTCAAAAAAGTCATCAATCATAAGGAGCACACCCACCTGTGTTTAGTTGTGCATCCTGAAATTGCCAGTTTTATGAAACAAGAACAAGATGATGATGAACTCATCCGATTGGCTAAACATTTAAAAGCGAAATTACAAATCAATACCTCAGACTCGCTTCACCTCAATCACTACCAATTCTTTTCATTAGTTACAGGAGAGAGTATTGAATTATAGGCATGGTTATGCATTTTTCTACCTATCTACTAGAAGCCTTTGGCAACCAATCCTTACCTGAGTCCTTGTATCAGAAGTTTCAGATTTATCATCAAAATTATATCGATGCAGCGACGAGGAAATGTTCTTTAGAAAAGGCAGAAGAATTGTGTTTACAATGGTTAAAAATTGTCATTGAAGATCTCAAAGAGCCGTTTGTTTTCCCTCCGTACCATAAGAAAATCCGTTCACCGGTAGACCTGTTTGATTTCGGCAAACAATTTTTTTCAGTACTTGTAGATGATGAGCAATCTAAAATTTATAACCTTCATCATTTGGATCACATTCAAGCATTCATCGGGCGTAAAGATAACGTAATTTTGCTTGCCAATCATCAAACAGAATGCGATCCCCAACTGATGTATTATGCCTTAGGGAAGACCCACCCTGAACTTCTAGAAAACATGATTTTTGTTGCAGGAGATCGTGTAACTTCCGATCCTTTAGCACGTCCTTTTAGTATGGGATGCGATTTATTATGCATTTACTCCAAACGCCATATCAACAATCCTCCAGAGCAAAAAGAAGAGAAGCTTCATCATAACCAGAAAAGCATGAAAACATTGAAAACTCTACTCCATGAAGGAGGCAAGTTTATTTATGTAGCCCCTGCAGGAGGTAGAGATAGGAAAACGCAAGACAATCTTCTTTATCCTGCAGAATTTCAACCTGAAAGTGTAGAGATGTTTCGCTTGCTCACCAAGGCATCAGGGAGACCTGCTCATTTCTATCCATTTGCATTAAAAACCTATGACATTCTTCCTCCTCCACCAACAATAGAAGACACTATTGGAGAATACAGAGCAATTTTCTTTGCTCCGATTCGTTTTAGCTTTGGTGAAGAGATTTTATTAGACCAATTATGCTCTGAAGACGAGCTTAGCCAAAGTGATAAGCATAGCCAACGAGCCTTGAGATCAAAAAAAGCATTTTCTATTCTAACACAGTTGTACGAGGAATTATAAGAATGAAGTGGAAGGCACTATTCGTTACTTTACTTATATCTATAGCAGTAACGTCATGCAAACAATCTTCCAAGATCCTTCCTGATCATTGTCCCCTAAAAGTTTGTACCCCTTCCATAGCCAATCAAAGAACAGCAAAAATCATCTGTCCCAACGGACTGCAGTTGCTCATCATTTCCCATCCAGGGATTTCTAACTCAGGAGCTGCTTTAGCAGTGAAAACGGGGAACTCCCCAGATCCATAGGATTTTCCTGGGCTAGCACATTTAACAGAGCACTGTGTCTTTCTAGGAAATGCCAAATATCCTGATACCAACGGGTTTTCTCATTTCCTAAGTAACAACAATGGCGTATACAACGCCTATACGAGTTCCTATACAACACGCTTCCTATTTTCTATAAAAACTCAGCGTTTATTGAAGCGATTAATCAATTTGTGCATTTATTTATCCACCCTCTTTTCCGTCAGGAGGATATTGACAGAGAGAAACATGCCGTACACCAGGAATTTTCTATGCATCTCAATCAGGATCTTCGTCGTGTACACCGCATTCAACAACTTATTGCGCCTAAAGGACATCCTCTACAAAGATTTGGGTGTGGCAATGCTTCCACGTTAGCGCAAGTTCAAGCTCAGGACATGCATCAATGGTTTCATCAGCGTTATCACCCTGAAAATATGATAGCAGTCATCCACACAGCAGAAACTCTAGAAAAGGCTATCAAAATCTTTCCCAAGATTTTTGCGCAAATTCCTTCTAAGAAAAACCATCGACATCCCACGTTATCTTCTGTTGATGACTATCTCTCATCGGGGAAACTTTACATAAATGCTGCGGTGGAGCCTACAGCAAGTATGCAGGTCTACTGGCATCTCTATACTACCTCCCAAGCTCCCATAGGCTGTTATGCCGCCCTTTCCTATATCTTAAAGCACGAAGCAACTGATAGTCTTGTCTATCTATTAAAAAAGGAAAACCTCATTACAGAGTTAGATTCTGGATTTTATAAAACCTCAGACAACACAGTGAGTTTCACAATATACTATCAGCTCACTGAAAAAGGTGAACGAGAATACTCTAGAGTACTACTCCACACTTTTGCCTACTTACATCAAATCCAAAAACAGGGCATTCCTGAACACTGTCTAAAAGACATTACTACTATTAATACTCTAGAGTATTGCTACGGCTCAAACACGAATCTTTTCAAAACTCTGCAGGAACAAATTGCAGATCTTATTGACGAAGATTTAACCACATATCCCTATCGCTCTCTTGTTTATCCCAAATATTCCTCTGAGGAAGAGCAAAGCATTTTAAAAACGCTTTCAGATCCCAGCCAAGCGCGTTATGTGCTATCAACAAAAAACCCTAAAAATTGGCAAGAAGCCCTACAACACCATGATACGATTTTTGATATGGTCTATTATGAAAAGTCCTTATCGGATCTACAAGCCTACCAAGAAGCGGACTCAAAAGGATGTATGGCTTTGCCGCAACCGAATATTTATATTCCGAAAAATATTGAGGTTGCAAACGTGTCTAAAACAGACACAGAAGGATTTCCTTTCTTACCTAGATTAGCTTATCAAGATAAGGGTCTTACCTTTTACTATTGCGAGGACAACTTTTATACCACACCTAAGCTCACCATCAATTTACGCATACGCTCTCCCAAGATTTCTAGAAAGAATATCCGCTCCTTAATAGCTACGGATTTATGTGCTCTTGCTATTAACGAAAATCTTGTTAAACAATACTACCTAGCAGCTCAAGCGGGTCTTTCTTTCTCTACTTCTTTGCGTGGAGATGGGTTGAATTTAGAAATTACTGGATATACTACTACGGCCCCTATCTTACTGAAGTCTATTTTATCTTCTTTGAAACCTGCTATAGATAAAGACAAGTTCGACATACAGAAGCAACAGCTTCTAGAAATATATCAGAGAAAGATTTCAGAATGTCCTATACGTGCAGGGATCGATCAACTGTGGTCGTATACACTACACGACGTGTACTCTTATCAAGAAAAGCTTGCCTCTCTAAAAACCATGGATTTTGAAGAGGTAGAAAGTTTTGTAAACAGTCTATTTGACCAACTACATGTTGATGCTTTAGTTCTTGGACCGCCATCAAAAAAACAAGAAGACGAACTACTATCTATAGTTAAGGATTTTTCTTCTTGCTATCCACAATATGATGTCGACGGTTTTTACTATCAAAGGCAGGAGAAAGACATCGCCAATATAAACATAGATTATCCCTTATCAGGGAACGCTATGTTGTTAGTCCTTCAAGATAGACGTTCTTCTTCCATAGACCATGTCGTTGCCACAGAAATGATGTTTAAATGGCTACATCACATCGCCTTCTCTCATTTGCATACAGAACAACAATTAGGCTACGTTATAGGAGCATGTTACCACGAACCTCTACTATGTCCTTCAGGGATACTGTACATCCGTTCTAATGCATATACTCCTCAAGAATTGGCAATGAAAACACAGGCTTTCATCCAAAGTGTTGCTGCTTCGGTAGAGGATTTTGGTATGTCAGAGGCATATTTTTCTGACTTAAAAGACGCCTATATAAAAAATATTACTCATCCTACCCATTCCTTAGAATCTATGGGGTCGGCATTATTTTCGCTAGCCTTTGAAAAAGCGTCTGTACAATTTTCACTACCTAACGAAAAAATTGCCGCTGCTAAAAATATGAACTACACGGATTTTAAAGTTTACTGCCAGGAATTTCTCAATCAGAAATTAGGATCAGAAATTCCTGTATACATTCATGGAAAAGAGGGTTAGGTTTTCATCTAAAGAAACAATAAACAAATTCGGGAATATCTCTTAAAAACCAAAAGGTCATTAAAGAAATAATAGATGGTCCTAGGGCAAATAAGAATAGCCATCCTAAAGATAATGATGACGATGAAAATGAGGGTCGCAGAATAAGATAGCCCACGATGTTGGGCATATTAGAAACAATCGTCAATCCTCCTGCAGACATGCACCCAGCGATAACGAGGTAAAGAAAACAATCTGTAGCCACCGGGAGATTATGCACCAGGTAATTCACTAAGGCATTATCCAAGAATATGGATAAGGTATACGCAGTGATCATATAACCAAAATCTGACATTCTATGCATGAGCTCTAACACCCACCACTCTTGGAGTTCTCCAAAAATCACTAGACCTGCATAAAATAATCCTACAAAGCACACCTTAGAAAGGTTGATTGCGTGTTGATAGAAAATTGTAAATTTCTGAAATCCCAAATAAAAGATGAGGATAGCTGCCATTAACAGTGGAACTGATCTTGCAAGAATAACAGAGCCCACAAGGATGATATGCACACAAATAATCCATTTTGGCACACGTTCATTCATCACAGAGGGATTTCTCACTACCTTAGGGAAGTTATTAAATTCCTTTCTGAAAATGAGATAATAGATAGTTGTCGACAACAGGATAGCGATTATTGCTTTCCAACAGAAATATTGTAGAATAAAGCTATTTCCCCATTTCACTGAGGGTAAAATAATAAACAAAGCTCTAGAAGATAATGCGGAAGTTAATCCTCCGATAGAGATGTTAGCAAATAACAATCCCATGGTTGCATAAGCAAAACGTGGGGTTGGAGAAAACTTGTAGAAATTCCTAACTAGCAAAGTCGCAGCAATAATCATAGCGCCTGTCTCTTTCAGAAGGATGGAAGACAATGGCGAAGCGATCATCAGCGTCCACCACCAGCACCGTGGGGACTGCTTACCTATTTTTGCAATATTGGAGAAAACACGTTCTGAGAAGTATACGATAGGTCGAGATTCAAGAAGAATGAGCATAATGACAATAAACAGGGAAAATACGTAGTTCCTACTATTGAAATAACTCATAGTCACTCTATATCCTTCAGAATAGAGGAACCATAAAAATAGCGGAGCTGCCCAAAGAACGAAAACTAGCTCTACCCTACTTACTAATCGATAAAATTCACTCAACCAAAGATATTTCTTCCACCTTTCTGGGAATACCATTTTTTTATGCTGATACCGTTGACATTGTCTGAACAACCAAGGCGTAAGAAATGTATGCAGTATAGAACAGAAAAAAAGCAGAGCCGCTCCGGTCTTCAATGACGAAGAGTATTGAGGTAAAATCATAAACAACCTAGGAGACGACAATTCTTATAATTATCAATAGAGATATCTTGAGTAAAAATAAAGACTCAAAAGCATTTTCCTAACTCAGAGAGTCAGCAATTAGAAAATCACTTCCTTTTGAAAATAGAATGTGGGAAAGAAATTGTAAAAAATTTTTTATTTCTATAAGTAAGAGAAAGAGATGAGGGTCTGATTATGACGCATACAATTACACTATTGACTACTGACAACAATACTGAAGAGCTTAAACAAGCACTTCAAAGGATTACCACAGCTTATTCATGTGTTCTTGGATCTTCACATGAACAAGAAAATGCTGATCAGATTTACGAAGTTTGCCAAGCTGAGAGTACTCTTTCTGTTGAGGCAAGTAAGATAGTTTCTGTTGCTGAAGGAACCTTATTGTCTTGTTGTTGTAAATAGACTATCGCAATGCTCAAACCATCCAGTGTATTTGCGTAAGCTATTTACGAGCATACCCTGGCTATTGTGGATAGTTGCATGGATAGCTTTAACTATGGAGGGGTCTATTTCGATTTCCTTGGGATAACTTACAAATAGCGTTGCCCCGGCCCCAGACATACTAACGTGAGCATCAAAAGGACTCCATATCCTTTTTAGCATGTCTTTTTTCTCTTCAAGATCCCTACGAAAACGAAACACGGACTTTTCTAAATCATTGTTTCTCTCGTATAAAGATAAGCATTCTTCCCTTTTAGAAAAATCTTCGGGGCGTACATAAGAAAAAGCGTCTTTAGTCAAGACAGCTTGGTCTGAGAAATAGAGGACATACCTTTCATCGCCACGATCGTTTTCGTAAGGAAGGATTTGCTCGCCACATCCTATGCCTAGAGCAGATCCCAATGAGAAGAACAGAGGGACATCCATGCCAATCTTTTTCCCTAGCTCTTGCAGAACATCATTGGATAGTTGCGTTTGGAAATGTTGATTTAAAGCATAGAGTGCTGTAGCAGCATTGCTACTGCCGCCTCCCATACCAGATCCTATAGGAATACGCTTATACAACCGCCAAGCAACAGGACTGTAGATTTTGGTGTAGTCTCTGAAAACCTGAACACTTTTCCATATGAGATTTTGAGGAGTATTTAATTCTGGTAGATTACAAATAAGAGAATCTTCACTACTACTCTCTAAGCTCAGGCTATCTCCAAAATTGATGACTTGGTATAGGGTTGTCATCTCGTGGAAGCCATGAGCTGTTTTGCCGTGAAGCTTTAAAAAGAGATTGAGTTTTGCTGGAGAAAAAAGATCCATAAAACCAATTTTGTATAGGCGAGGAGCAGACTCCCCACCTTGCCTAATTTAATTCTTCAGCAGCTGTCTGTTCTTGAGACGGTTGCGTATTAAGAACGGCAACGTACGAACTTTCAGAAGATACTTCAACCATTAAAGTTGCAGTTACGTCTTCCTTTAGTTTTAAAGGTACACTTTTCTTTCCAAGATTTTTAATCGCATAATGAGCGTGAGGGAAATTCTTACGTGTAAGAACAATATTTTTCTTAGCTGCCTCGGCAATAATATCACTTACTGTGACGGAACCATACATATTATTATCCGGGTCTACACGGACCTGAAACTCAAGAACGATATCTTTAAGAATTTCTGCTAATTTTTCAGATTCTGCCTTATCTGCTGCTGCACGGAGTAACCGTTCTTCTTTCAATTTAGCCTGCAACCTTAAGGTTCCAGCTCCTGCTATCACAGCTTTCTGTTGAGGCAGAAGATAGTTACGAACATATCCAGGACGTGCAGTTACAATATCGCCACTACGGCCTAAACCCTCAACATCCTCTAGTAAAAGTAGTTGTTGTTTCATTTTGTCTCTTTTCCTCTAAATTAATCTTCTCCTACAAAAGGTAGAAACCCTATATGACGCGCTCTCTTAATAGCTAGGGTAAGAATACCTTGGAAGCGGGAAGAGACACCTGTAATTCTTCTAGGTAAGATCTTACCTCTTTCCGTAATAAATTTTTTTAAAGTTTCCGTATCTTTGTAATCGATTGTTTTCCAACCTGCGGAAACAAAAGGGCATTTCTTATTAAAACGCTTCCTTCTGTGTTCATTATTATGAACAGGCTTATTCATATTTTCTCCTTAAACAATTATTCTGGTAATGATGCGAATTCTAAAACTTCTTTGACTGCATCAGTTTTAAGGGTTAAGAATCTGAGAAGATCTTCATTAAGATGATACTCTTTCCATAACTCGGCTATCACTCCAGGAACTACTGTAAAGTAAATAAGATAGTAGTAACCTTCTCTAGCTCCACGAATAGTATACGCTAATTTTTTGCGTCCTTGATCATGAATTTTTAGAATTTCGCCACCATAATTTGTGATGCCTGAAGTTACCTTCTCCAAAGCCTTGCGTCTAGCTTCTTCACTGAGAGTAACACTAAATACATACGCCCCTTCGTATAGTTGGGTTGTTTTTTCTTTCATTAAAAACTCCTAAACATAGCTAGAGTAGTTTATTTCCCTAAGATATCCCAGTCTACAAAAATTACTTAAGGGATCTCCTAGGCTGTTTGAGCCCCAGAACACCATTGAGAAAATAACGCACTGGCCTCGATAAATAAGGATTGTATTCCAATCTGTTCTTCTTCAGTAAACTGCCCGAGAACAAAGTCCGACAACTCTACATTTTCTCTTTGAGGTCGACCTATACCCAAACGCAACTGCCAATAGTCATTCGAACCTAGGCTTTGTGTGATACTTTTTATCCCTTTATGACCGCCTCCTCCAGCACTTTGGCGAAGACGAATATTACCAAATGGTTGGTTCACATCATCAGCGATAACTAGAATACGGTCTGTTGCAATATTATAATATCCCTTAACTGCTAAAACAGCCTTACCACTTAAATTAACATAAGTCCTAGGCTTTATAAAAACCATAGACCCTTGGGACGACTCTACCTTGGCAATATCAGAAAATAATTTCGGAGCTTCTTTAAAATGCACTCCGGGGAACTGCTGAACTAGCCTATCCACACATAGGAATCCTATGTTGTGTCGCGTCCATATATATTGGCGCCCCGGATTCCCTATGGCAACAACCAGACTAGTCATAAATAAATTATCTTCTAGATACTGTTACAACAACTTCCTTCAGAGGGGTGATAGGTCGAAGCCCTGCAGGGAGTTGAATATCCGAAAGCTTTCTTGTCTGAGACAATCCTAGAGAGCGGACATCCAATTCTAAGTAGGGAACAACATCTTTAGGTTTACATACGACACGTAAAGCACGGATAACTTGTCTTAAAGATCCGCCTAGTTTTACGCCAACACAATCCACGGCATTAATACAGCGAATTGGAATATTTAATTTTACATCACGATCTTCTATAAGTTCTTCAAAATCTAAGTGGATCACTTTATATGAGGTCACTTGATATTGAATATCTTTAACTAAGGCCTTAATCGTACGACCTTCGTAAGATAAAGAAAAAATTGTAGAAGATAGCGCACCGCTTTCTAGGCTAGATAAAAATTTGCTAAACACGTGAGCATCAACAACAATATTTGCTAGGCTCTTTCCGCCAGAGTAAATAACAGCAGGAATACCTCCTGTTTGACGAATTTTTTTAAGCAAAGATTTTTTATCAGTCTCGCGACTTGTAACTACGAGCTCCATAATGTGCTATTCTCCATAATCTTGAGCTAAAAGAATCCTCTGCAAAAACACCTCTTCCCAGAGTTAAAACACGCTTTCCCAGGGACCATTGACTGTCATGTCTAGAACATATATCTGAACAGTTTTCGAGGCAAAATTATAGCTCTATCTCGGAAAAAGTCAATCTTTTCCCTAAAATGAAGTTTTCCTTAACAGAACGACAAACCATGCTGAGGGGAATAAAAAAAAGAAATAACAGAAACCTTGGGGTGAAAGGATTCGAACCTCCGATGCACGGTACCAAAAACCGCTGCCTTACCGCTTGGCTACACCCCAGCATAAGGTTATAGTTTATCTAATCTTCAGTTTTTGAAAATAAGAAAATTGCAAAATGGCTAAGAATTTTGCCACAACATCAAGTGGTTATGGCAAAAAATAGGCCTTTTCGTCTTGTGATTTTTGTTCTTAGCTTGCTATGACGCGTAGATAAGCTGTAAAAAGAGAAAGCCATGAAAATCATACAAGCTTCTGTAGAATGTGCTCCTTTTATTAAAGCTGGTGGACTAGGTGATGTTGTTTATGGTTTATCGAAAGCATTATCTATCGACCATGACGTTGAAATCCTCCTCCCCTTCTATCCTTTTCTCTTCCCTGCGTTTTCTTCTAAAGCGCTTAATGAGCAATTTTTCTCTTATAACTTTTTAGGAAGACAAAATGCGACCGCCACCTCCTATGAATATGAAGGGATGACTCTTACTGTGATTACATTGGACTCACAATCGGAGCTTTTTTCCACGTCGACGATCTACACCGAAGATGACACGCTACGTTTCAGTGCTTTTTCTGCTGCTGCTGCTGCATATATTCAAAAATTAGATAAAGTAGATGTTGTGCATATGCATGACTGGCATGTAGGACTTTTAGCGGGGCTGTTAAAAGAACCTAATCTTCCTAGCTATCCAAAAAGAATTTTCACAATTCACAACTTTAGTTATCGAGGCTATTGCAGTACACAATTGCTTGGAGCCTCTGAAATCAGTGATTTCGGATTAAGCAATTACCAATTATTTAGAGATCCGAACACGAGCGTCCTCCTCAAAGGAGCCTTATATTGTTCTGATTACATTACTACCGTATCTCCTTCATATGCTCAGGATATACTCAATGATTATTCGGATTACGAAATACACGATGCCATCATGTCTAGACGTCATGTTTTTTGTGGTATTTTGAATGGTATAGATGAAAATATTTGGAATCCAGAAACAGATCCTGCTTTAGCGGAGCATTATGGTAACAATTTGCTTGAGTCTCCTGATGTCCTATTTACAAAGAAAGAAGAAAACAAAATCTCCTTGTATGAGAAATTAGGGCTATCTCTTGAATACTCTCCTTTAATGTGTGTAATCTCACGGATTGTTGAGCAAAAAGGTCCTGAATTTATGAAAGCTGCTATTCTTCATGCTATGGAAAATAGCTATGCTCTAGTCATTGCAGGCACATGCTACGATCAAGAAATTCAAAGACAATTTACCAATTTACAAGAATCTTTAACGGCTTCGCCGAATATTCGGATTATTTTGGATTATAATGATTCCCTAGTACGCTTAATTTATGGTGCTGCGGATATGATCTGCATTCCTTCACATTTTGAACCTTGTGGACTTACACAACTTATTGGAATGCGCTATGGAACCGTGCCTCTAGTTAGATCTACTGGGGGTCTTGCTGATACCGTTACTATGGGGGTCAATGGTTTTACTTTTTCCCATACGGATAACTTCAATGACTTCTTTCATATGTTATCCCAAGCAGTTTCTACCTATAGGCATGAGCCTGACGTATGGTTTCAACTTGTTGAAGAGGGCATGTTACGACCATCAGGACTCACCACCATGGCTACCCATTACTTAGAGGTCTATAATTCCTTATTCTGATCGTTTCCCTTAGACTTCGCCCTTTGTAGCACGTGATTCTTATTCACCCAAAAATACTCAGCTCCTGAACATACGGAATAGATAGCCACTATAGACCCAACTACCGAAGCAAAAAGCTCTAGCTCTCTCTCAGAAATCATTCCCAGTGAATGAGGGATCATAGCGAGCAAAATCAACAAAAAGCTGATACCTTGTAAAATAGCCTTTAATTTTCCACTCGCTCTAGCAGCTAGTACAACCCCTCGGAAAGCGCATACAGTACGTAATGTACTAATAACAGAATCTCTAGCGAGAAAAATGAACACAAGAATTAAGGGGAAATTTACCGGAGGTTGAGTGAATGTGAGATATAGAGAAATTCGATAAATACTATCGGCCATAGGATCAAGAAGTTTCCCTAAATCAGTCACCTGAGAAAACTTCCTAGCTACATAGCCATCGATAGCATCCGTAAGCTCTGAGAGGCCCAAAAGAGCCAGTAAAACATAGGGAAGAACCACGGGGGTGATCCCCAGCCACTTTCCTTTGAGATAGAGCAGCATGAAAATTGGCGTTATAAATAGCCGGGAAAAAGTTAGATAATTAGGTAGTCCCACCCCATACCTCTATCAAAAAATTGCTTAAACGAGAACCTCAGCACTATAATGAATGCCTAAGAGACAAATTAAATAGATAAGAATTAGAGCGCAAGTATCGAGTGTTATAATGTTAAAAAACTATTTTTTGAAGATAGTATTTTCTGCTACAGGACAGCCTCTAGTTCTTTTCTTAGTATTGTTTGTTTTTATTTGTAGTGATATCTTTGCCCTTATTCTTAAGAAAAATCCTCATTTCTAACACTATCTATCGTGTAAATCACGGATTTTTCTACGTTTTTTTTTGATTGGAGTTTTACTATGTCACAACCTCTTACTTTACAAGCAATGATTGCTAAAATTTTACAATTCTGGAGTGAACAGGGGTGTGTGATTCATCAGGGGTATGATCTAGAGGTAGGTGCAGGAACATTTAACCCT
The DNA here is from genome assembly GCF_006385615.1 of Chlamydophila parapsittaci. Taxonomy (NCBI): domain Bacteria; kingdom Pseudomonadati; phylum Chlamydiota; class Chlamydiia; order Chlamydiales; family Chlamydiaceae; genus Chlamydia; species Chlamydophila parapsittaci. The sequence continues at coordinate 395,790 of NZ_CP041038.1, forward strand.
GCAACATTTTTGCGTGCTCTAGGTCCAGAGCCTTATCAAACTGCCTATGTAGAGCCTTCTAGACGCCCTCAAGACGGTCGTTACGGCACGCATCCCAACCGCCTGCAAAACTACCACCAACTTCAGGTACTTCTTAAACCCGTCCCCACAAATTTTCTCTCTTTATATAAAGATTCACTACAAATTATAGGTTTGGATCTTCGTGAGCATGATATTCGTTTTGTCCATGATGACTGGGAAAATCCTACGATCGGTGCTTGGGGTTTAGGTTGGGAAGTATGGCTAAATGGCATGGAAATTACCCAGTTGACCTATTTCCAAGCTATAGGAAGCAAGCCTCTCGATACAATCAGTGGAGAGATTACTTATGGCATTGAACGCATTGCTATGTACCTACAAAAGAAAAACTCCATTTTCGATGTTCTCTGGAGTGATGAGCTCACCTATGGAGACGTGACTCGAGCTTCTGAAAAAGCTTGGAGTGAATATAATTTCGATGCTGCCAATACCCAGATGTGGTTAAAACACTTTGAAGACTTTGCTCAAGAGGCTTTAGCTGCCCTAGATCAAGGGTTACCCGTTCCTGCTTACGACTTTGTTATTAAGGCATCTCACGCCTTTAATATTCTTGATGCTCGAGGCGTGATTTCTGTTACGGAGCGTACCCGCTACATTACTAGAATTCGTCAATTAGCCCGTGCTGTTGCAGATGGTTATGTAGATTGGCGCGCCTCTTTAAATTACCCATTACTTCGCAATAGGAAGGCTGATAAGCATGTAGATACACAAGCTCTTCCATGTCCTAAAATGGAAACTGCGGAAAATTTCCTATTAGAGATTGGTGCTGAGGAACTGCCTGCAACTTTCGTCCCCATCGGGATTCAGCAGTTAGAATCTTTGGCGAAGAAGCTTTTATCTGACTACAATATTGGTTATGACAGTTTAGAAGTCTTAGGATCTCCAAGAAGACTGGCTTTATTAATTTACAACTTAGAGCCGACAGCCATACAAAAAGCTGTTGAGAAGAAGGGCCCCATCCTATCCTCTTTATTTAGTGATTCCGGAGATGTAACTACGCAGGGTGAGCAATTCTTTGCTACTCATCATGTGGATATCCGTCATTATAGTGAGCTTTCACAACACTCTTTGTTCGATATTCGTGAAATCAATGGTGTACAATATCTCTTCCTTCTCCATCCTGAAGTGCGTAAAGACACCGCTGTGATTCTATCCAATGAATTGCCTAAATTAATTCAGTCTATGAAATTCCCTAAGAAAATGACCTATGATGATAGTGGTGTAGAATATGCTCGCCCTATTCGTTGGTTAGTTTCTCTATATGGGACCTCTGTGCTTCCTTTTTCCTTTGGCAAAGTCTCTGCTTCGAATATTTCCTGGGGACATCGCCAGTTGGATCCTAGAGAAGTACGCATTCCTTCTTGTGAACGTTATATAGATACACTACGTGATGCATGTGTGATTGTGTCTCATAAAGAACGAAGAGAAATTATTGAACAAGGGTTAAAGTTACACAGCTCGGATAGTGTTTCGCCGATAACTAATCCTCGTTTACTTGAGGAAACTGTTTTCCTTACAGAGCATCCTTTTGTTACTTGCGGACAATTCGATCCTGAGTTTTGTTCACTACCTAAAGAGCTTCTCATTGCTGAAATGGTAAATCACCAAAAATACTTCCCTACCCAAAATACAGCTCAACAAATTACCAATCAGTTTATTTTAGTTTGTGACAACTGTCCCAATGACATTATTATTCAAGGGAATGAAAAAGCCTTAACTCCTCGTCTCACCGATGGAGCATTCCTCTTTGCACAAGATCTAAAAACTCCGTTAACAACTTTTGTGGATAAACTAAAATCCGTAACCTATTTTGAAGCTCTTGGCTCACTTTATGACAAAGTACAAAGGTTAAAAGCTCATAAAAACATAGTTTACCCACTCATGCCTTTATCTTCTGAAGAAGACATAAACACAGCAATAGAGTTCTGTAAAGCTGACTTAGTTTCTGCTGTGGTTAATGAATTTGCAGAACTTCAAGGTATCATGGGAGAATATTACCTGAAACATGCGGGATTATTTCATGCATCTGCGGTAGCTATAGGAGAACATTTACGTCATATTACTTATGGTCAGACGATCTCCACGACAGGAACTCTATTAAGTCTGCTAGATCGTTTTGATAATTTACTTTCTTGTTTTATATTAAATCTCCGACCGACTTCATCTCATGATCCTTATGCCTTACGTCGTCAGTCTTTAGAGATTCTTACACTGTTACATGCTTCCGAAGTTTCTCTGGATCTTGAAAATCTACTTTATCATTTAGCGGATAACTTTCCTTCTACCGTTGAAGGGACTTCCTGGGATAAACCTGCGGTTATCAAAGATCTCCTAGCATTTATATGGGGAAGACTAAAAACCTTTTTGGCCTCTCTAGGATTCAGCAAAGATGAAATTGCGACTGTACTTTCTGATACCTCCGAGAAAAACCCTGTAGAAATTATAAAATCTGCGACAGCCATTCAAGAAATGAAAGCGAATCAAGGGGCTACTTTAGAAAAAATTACAACGACGCATAATCGCTTAAAAAAGATTTTAGCTTCTTTGAAACTCCCTACGAATAAACACACGTCCATGGAACTTGGTCTACAGGAAGGTCGTCTAAAAGCTGCTCTCCATCAGTTTGATGCATCGGCAAATATTAAGAATAAAAAAGAGTATTTCCTCTGTCTTGGAGAACTTGCAGACAACATTAATCTGTTCTTAAATGAAGTTCATGTGACTAGTGGCAGCGAAGAATTAAAAAACTTACGCATTCATCTGTTACTAGTAGCTATGGAGAAATTCTCTTCGTATCATTGGGAATCTTTAAAAAGTTAAGAGAAGCTTGTAGCAAAAAAAAAGTGGCCTGATAGATTCCTATCAATGGCCACTTTTCTCAATCCTAAATACATAGGATCTTATACTTCTAATGAAGTGACATCTAGAACAGTTTCTGTTAATCCATCGACAACGATAGTTACTAAGAATACTCCACATGCAGGATCAGGGAATTGTGTATCTGGGAATCTATTCTGAAAATCTTGAACTTTAGATGAATTTTCTTCATCACAGCTGTCAGGTTGTAAAACCGCTATAACTGCTAGACCATCGAATGAACATCCGAAGAAATCACTGAGATCAAGCCCTTCCTCAATCAGCTCTTCTAAAAGTGGATGATGTTGATGACTCATCAAAACAATGACCAAAGGAATACCTTCATCTTGGGCATGTTTTAAGGCTGCACCATAGTCTTGGAAGACGCAATGACAGCAATCCTCTGAAACCAGTGCACTAGTGGGCTCATCTACTGCTTGAATCAGATGAGCAGGCAATAAGAAACATGATAATAAAGCTAATAAAATACGCATAAAACTACTTTCCCTAATTAAAATGCCCACCACAATAGCAGGAGATAGAGAAAAAAGATATCCCGATTTTAAAAATTTGATATCGGGATACTTCTAGGAAAACTATGTTTTATCACTAACGTATAGAAATAATTGGCTTTATAGAATCCTCCACAGGTAGATCTATGGGGGCGATATCCATAATTTTTTCATCTCTATCAGAAATGGATAAGGTAAGTAAGTATGCTCCCTTAAGATCTTTGACTTCTGAGAACAACTCCTTAAAAGCTGCTATTTCTGCAAGCATAGGATCAGGAACAGGAGGATAAATTAATAAATTAATTCCTGTAGGACTCAGAACAGCAAAATTCGCATATTTACTTAGCACTGAATCTTCCATATTTATCGCTATAGAGAACAGCTGTTGGAAAGCAACCGTACATTCATCACTGTATAGAACAATGAGAGTATTCAAGCCCTTCTGTCGTGTCGATTTCAGACAATCCTGATAAGAGTAAAATATAGAAGGGTGTTTCATTGAAATATCTTCGACCTGCTGTTGGTCATTTTCTTCATCTTTCAATGATGTGGTTGTTTCTCCTCCGATGGCAGGCAGGACTAACAACAGCGAGAGTATTGATAACAAGATGTGCATGAGGCACCTCCATTGCTAGTTTCAGTGAAGCAAGAAGGGCTAGGATACCAAAGCTTTAGTTTTAATCATAGTTCATTTTAATTTTAAAATAGTAATAACTATAACGATCTAATAAAATATATAGAAATAAAACTTATAATATTAATTATCAGGCGTTTATAGGTATGCGCCTGATAATCTTAGACCATAACAGCGTAGCGTTATAGGTCTACAAAATTTGACATGGAAGCGGGAACAACTCTGAGTACTTTTTCATAACCCTTAGGACTTATAGTAATAAGAATCACGCAAGGTTCCCGAAGATCCAACTCCCAAAAATGATCCTGGAAATCCCCCATATACAACACCATGGGATCCATTTTAGGATAATAATCAATAGAACTAATTAGACCTCGTTGAAGAACAACAATATTACAGAAATCAGCTAAAGCTTTGGGGAAACAAAAATTCTTATCGACTAGGTGTGACCAAATCTTTGCAGAACTCGGGTTAAAATAAACGAAAATACAACATTTGCCCTTTTTTACAGCATCTCGATAAGCGTCGTGATACGAATACCATATTCTTTCGCCATTAGAAAGCTGTACATATTGCGGAGGGGAAAACTTGTCGAAAACAGCGTTTCCTTGATCCTTTAAAGGTAACTCTTGCCCCCACATAGATAAAGAAGAGGTCAGCAACAAAAGAACAAAACAACAAAAACGCATAAAACCTATCCCTACTTATCAAGATTTATGAAAGCAAAACAGGCTGCGATTTTTGATCCACAGCCCGCTAATGTCTCGAAAAAAGATAAAACAACAGAGATATAAAATCACCATTTGTAAAAATTTTATTACAAAATGTGAACGAAAGCTCTAAATAACCTCGTTTTTGGATATTAAAGTTTCTAGCTCGACTGCCTGCTGATTTTGCCACTCTTGAAGTAAAATAGAAGCACCGTAGCCCAAACCAGCAGCCTTAGCAACTTCACCTACACGACTAACCAAAGAAGTGCGCCGTGCAGCCGCTAACCCCATAGCTTCTGAAACAATGAACCCTCGAGTGTGGTTGGATTCCGTGACCATCCCCCCAAAACATAAAGCCCAGGAGAGAATAGGCAAAAGAAACTTGAAAGTTTTCATAAAAATCAACAAATTAACAAAATTAACAAGGTAGTATTTTATATTAAATTTATTAATTTTTCAATCTTTACAAAGAAATTTATAATTAATTAGGACTGTAAAAAAAACTATAAATAGGAGACTAACATTCCTGTGGCTCTAAAAGAGTAATTATGACTCTATCTTTACGTAGACGAACATAATCCTCTAGAATGGACAGCGTTTCTTCCTGAGCACTTTTCGACTGCCTTGACAAGGGGTGGCGTTGCTCCTTCCATTGGCGATCCGCAAGCTTTTGTAAAGATTGTACAAACACTGTTTCGAGACAATCAGTATTCATACGGCGTTTTATGAGTAATTCTATAATTACCTTATCTTCTAACAAGGAGAGGGCTTCGTCAAAAGGAAGATTACGTTGATGTTTTTCGTAATATTCGATGAGATGAGAAAATAGTTTTCTACATTCAGGATGTTTGAAATCCATAGCCGTAAAATAATTTTTCGCTGTGTGCGGGATGCTCGTGTGGTGGGTTTTACAAAATAACATACAGCGCAAAACATCTGTTTCAATAATCACATCGGAATGAATTTTCGGTAATCTCTCTTTATTAACTACAGAAGATTTAGCGGGTGCAATTCCTGATTCTAGCTTCGCAAGAGAAAATACCATACTTTCTGGAATCATCATTAAAGAAGCTAATTGCTTGAGGTGTTCATAAACAACAATGGGGTTCCCCCATTTTTTAATTTGTGTGATAGTCTCCTCGATGACTAGAGCCTTTTCTCTTGGGGAGAAATTCGGATAAACGCGCATTTTTTGACTGATAAGAAAAGTAAGATAGTCTTCACTTTGATCTAACAATTCTCCAAGAACCCCTGCTCCCTTATGCATCAAAAAAGAATCCGGATCTTCTCCTTGAGGCAGACGGCATACCATAGCAGCAATACCCGCCATCTGACACATGTCGCCAACGCGCACGGCTGCTTTTATACCAGCATCATCACCATCAAAAAGCAAATATGCTTTAAGCACTCCTAATTTACTTAACTCTTTTACGTGATCTTCAGTAAATGAAGTGCCTTGGGCGGCCAAAGTACAATTGAATCCGGAGTCTATCATTTGCAAGCAATCCACTTGCCCTTCAACTAAAATAACGCGTTTTTCTTTTGCGATTCTTCTTCGTGATAGATGTAGTCCGAAAAGAGCTCGGGATTTTTTAAAGATCATTGTTTCAGGAGTATTTACATACTTACTTCCCCGCGTGTTTTCCAAAAATTTTCTTGATGAAAAACCAAGAGTATGGCCGAGAGAATCGTGTATAGGAAAGATGATTCTACGAGAAAATAAAAACCATTTATTCCCTATAAAACCTGCGTCTTCCAGTTGTTTTTCTGAAATACCCTTTTCTCGCATCGCGTGAACAAATAAAGTTTGTTCTGGGGCATAGCCTAAATGAAAACGCCCTATTGTATCAGGAGAAAATCCTCGACGATATAGATATTGTAAAGCCTCCCTCCCCTCAGCAAGTTGATATAAACAAAAACGAAAGAGTTTTTCAGCCTCAGCGTTAATCTGGCGCAATTCATCCTTCGCCCCTGTAGCAAACGGTGATTGGGTATCTTTAATCTTAATAACAAGGTCGACATGGAATTTTTTTGATAAAGTGAGAACAGCTTCACTAAATGAATACCCAAGATGATTCATTAAAAAGCTGATAGCATCGCCATGAGCTCCACAGCCAAAACAGTGATAATATGCACCTGTTGGATTAACAATAAACGAGGGGGTTTTTTCAACATGGAAAGGACAACACGCTTTATAGGTACCCCCACTTCTTTTTAAATGGAGGTGTTCCGAAAGCACTTCGATAATATCAATACTGTGTCTAAGATTATCTAAACTTTCTTCCGTGTACATAGGTTATGATCTTCGTTGTTCCTTGGTTATGCCATAATCACCGCTTTAAAAGAAAGGCAGCTCGTCTTATGAATCAGCTATCAACAAAACTCTAAGAGAAACCCATCTTGATCCCGAAGAATAAATATAGTAACCTAGCAGGCTAACGCATAGGAAAATTCGGCAAAATCTCTATGGTCTTTTACAGGAGTTTGCTAATCTAACCAGCAGTTATTAATTTATGGAATAGCAACATTGCTAAGCGTTCTCTTCCACTAGACTAGGTTAATCTCTAGGTAATACTTTTCCCCAAAGAAGAACTATGACATCAAAAAAAACTACACCTATGATGAAGCAATGGCATCAATGTAAGGAGAAAGCAGGAGAGTCGCTCCTTCTCTTTCGTATGGGGGATTTTTATGAGGCTTTCTATGATGATGCGATTGTGCTCTCTCAAAATCTAGATATTACTCTTACGCAAAGACAAGGAATTCCTATGAGTGGGATTCCTGTATCTACAATTAATGGATATATAGATCGTTTGGTAAGCAAAGGCTTTAAAATTGCTGTTGCTGAGCAACTAGATGAGGCGCAGGATAACAAAGGAAAGTCCGAGCCTTTATCGAGAGAGTTACAAAGATTTATTACTCCAGGAACGCTACTCTCATCTTCATTACTTCCTGAAAAAGCCAACAACTACATCGTATCTATCAACCGTGTTGGAGCTCTTTTTGGATTGGCATGCTTAGATTTCTCTACGGGATCCTTTCTACTACAAGAATATGATAACATGAAAGATCTTGTAGACGAAATTTGCCGTTTAGCACCGACTGAAATCTTAAGTTGCGACAAGTTCTATAAAAAACATTCTGATATCATCGAACAAATTCAACAACATTTAAAACTGACTTTATCTACATATGCGGATTGGGCATTTGAACATCAATTTGCCACGCAAAAGTTATCCTTACATTTCAATGTGTCATCTTTAGATGGATTTGGTCTTAAAGGTCTAGTCCCAGCAATCAATTCTGCTGGTGCCTTACTTTCGTATCTCCAAGATAAGCTTCTCTTACCCGTAGAGCATATCTCCATACCTAAAACACAAGGAAATCAAAAACACCTACTTATAGATACTGCATCTCAGGTAAACCTTGAGCTATTGACTCCCATTCACGATCCTCAAGGGAAAAGTTCTTTGCTTCATGTGATGGAACGTACCTGCACTCCTATGGGAGGCAGGTTATTACGTAATACATTAGTTAATCCTTTTTATGATCAACAAGAAATACTACTGCGTCAAGATGCTGTAGAATTTCTTTTAGATCGTTCAGAATTAAGAAAAAACCTTAGATCTTTTCTTTCTCAAGTCCGAGACCTTGAACGTTTAACTACGAAAATTACTACCTCTTTAGCAGGTCCCAAAGATATTGGGATGCTCCGCGACTCATTAAATGCAAGTATGCGTGTATGTGAGCTCCTTTCTCCTTTACCCTTGCCGAAATTTTTCCAAGGGAAATTTACTTTACCTATAGGTTTGACCTCTCTCTTAGAATTACTCTCTAATGCTCTTTTAGGAGAATTGCCTTTAAGAACTTCCGAGGGGAATATTTTTTGTGATAATCATCATCCTGATCTGCAGCGCCTACGCTATACCAAAGAAAATTCAAAGGAATGGTTATGGCAATATCAGGAAACCATTCGCAAGCAAACAGGAGTGAAAAAACTTAAGGTTTGTTATTCCCAGGTGCTTGGCTACTATATAGAAGTAAGTAGTGATTTTGCTCCTTTATTACCCAAAGAATTTATCCGTCGTCAATCACGTCTACACGCAGAACGTTTCACAACAGAAAAACTGCAAGAATTTCAAGATGATATGTTAAATATCTCAGACAAACTGCAGACATTAGAAACGCAACTATTTAAAGATTTATGTGAACAAATTCTTCAACAACGCGAAGCAATTCTGTTCTTATCTCAAGTGATCGCGGATATTGACTATATCCTTTCTCTGTCTGACCTTGCAGCAGAGTACAATTACTGTCGTCCTATCGTAGACACCAGCGACTCTCTATCCATATCCGGAGGGATTCATCCTGTTGCCCAAACTCTATTAGATAAGGGAACGTTTATTCCTAACGATATAAAAATGCACAACACACGAACGCGAATGATTTTAATTACTGGGCCAAATATGGCAGGGAAGTCTACATATATCCGACAAATCGCCCTACTTGTTATCATGGCACAAATGGGTTCGTTTATTCCTGCGAAATCTGCCCATATTGGTATGATTGATAAGATTTTCACACGAATAGGTGCGGGAGACAATCTATCTAAAGGGATGTCAACATTTATGGTAGAAATGGCAGAAACTGCCAATATCCTACATAATGCCACTGATCGCTCTTTAGTTATACTTGATGAAGTTGGTCGTGGGACAAGCACCTACGATGGTTTAGCAATTGCACAATCTGTCGTAGAATATTTGCTATTCACCGAAGGAAAAAAAGCAAAAACACTATTTGCGACTCACTACAAAGAACTTACAGATTTAGAAAATCACTGCCCACATGTAGAAAATTTCCATGCTGGCGTTAAGGAAACTGGTGGCCAACCTGTGTTTCTCTATGAGATTCTTAAGGGACATTCTCAGAAAAGTTTTGGAATACATGTCGCGAAACTTGCTGGCTTTCCTCTTTGTGTGATATCGAGAGCGCAACAGATCTTACGTCAATTAGAAGGCCCAGAAACGACTTCTAAACAACCTCAAGAAAAAGAGCTGCAGCTCACGTTGTTTTGACCATGCGTGTAAAGGATTTTACTCCGAAACTGATTCCAACATCTCCAGGTGTTTATCTAATGAAAGACAGCTCTGGAGAAGTATTGTATATCGGGAAAGCAAAAAACTTACGCAACCGCATAAGCACCTACTTTCGAAAACAAGGGGATTCTAGAGAAAGAATTCCTTTTCTCATGAAAAAAACAACAGACATAGAAACAATTTTGGTTTCTAACGAAACAGAAGCTTTTCTTTTAGAAAACAACCTAATAAAAAAGTATCATCCGAAATACAATGTTCTTTTAAAAGACGATAAAACTTTTTTTTGCCTAGCTATATCTCTAACTCATCTTTGGCCAAAAATAGATGTTATTCGTACTAAAGCTGTGACCTCTTCCAAAAAGCAGATAATTTTTGGTCCGTATGTGAGTGCAGAAGCTTGTCGGACTCTTTTAGAAGTGATCAGTCAATGGTTCCCCTTGCGCACCTGCTCTAACCGAGAATTTGCTTCAAGAAAACGTCCATGTATTCTTTATGAGATGAAACGTTGTTTAGCACCTTGTGTGAACTTATGTTCTCATGAGGAATATGAACAAACATTAGAGAAGGCTATTTTATTTTTAAAAGGCCAAGTTTCGGAAGTTGTCCAAGACTTAGAGAAGTCTATCGAGAAAGCCTCTAAGGAACAAAAATTTGAACAAGCGGGGATGTATTACCGGACATTACAACTTATCCAACAAGCTATGGTAAAGCAGCATGTAGAGAAATTCCATTTTCAAAATATAGATGCTATTGGTCTCTATCGAAAATACCAGAAGACTGTCATCACTATATTGACAATACGTTCTGGGAAGCTACTTGGAGCGCGTCATTTTCCGTTTTCAGAAAATGCTCAAGAAGATGCAGATTTGCTTGCCTCTTTTATATTACAGTACTACACAAGCCAACCTCAAACTCCTAAAGAAATTCTCACTCCTATTCCCCTAAATATTCCTGATCTTCCGTGTTTATTAAATAAAGATACCCCACCACAGCTACGTTCTCCAAAAACAGGTTATGGTAGAGAATTACTCAACTTAGCCAAAAATAATGCTCAGGTGCATGCAGAGACAACGATACAATCCTCGGCACTACCTTATGAGGAGTTGAAGAAAATTCTGAAATCCTCTGACTATCCTTACCGTATAGAGTGTTATGATAACGCGCATCTACAAGGATCTCATGCTGTTGGCGTATACATTGTCTATGAAAACGACGCCTTGTCTCCCAAAGACTATAGAACATTCTCGATTTCTTCCTCTGCTTATAATGACTTAGCTGCTTTCCGTGAGGTGTTATCTCGTCGATTTACCTCACTCACTTCGTCGATTCCCGACATGATTCTTATAGATGGAGGGCGTACACAATACGCACAAGCCAAGAAAACATTAAAAGAACTCAATCTTACGGGGATTCAAGTTGTTTCGATAGCTAAAGAAGCAGGCAGCCACAGCAGCTCATTAAAAAAGGAAAAACTATTTTGTGATACATTTCCCCAAGGAGTTCTACTCCCTCCCACATCAAAGCTATTACAATTTTTCCAGAAACTCCGGGATGAGGCGCATAGATTTGCAATCAGTAGGCATCGAAAAAAACGTCACAAAGACTTCTTATTGCCCAAGGAAAAGATTCCTGGAATTGGTGAGATAAAAAGAAAACGTTTATTACAAAAATTTAAAAGCTGGGAACAAGTTATGAAGGCTTCCCAGGGAGAACTTGAAGCTATCCCTGGGCTAACGAAAAAAGACATTCAACATTTGTTGGCTAAGCAAGCTGAAGATACGTATCTAGAAGATGGAAAAGTGGATTACTCTTCAACTTCTTCTTTTATCTCCTCTAAAAAGTCCTCTGCTGAGGGTAGGTCTGCTACACACAACTCTTCTATTTCATCCTCTGACTCTGATTCTGATTCAGAGCGATCCTTAGGTTGAGTTAACCCTTTGATAATTACATGAACTGAAGCAACGTGAAGACCTGTATACTCAGATATTTCAGAAACTATGCATCCTTGTATTTCTTCAGTTTTTTCTGGTATAGAAACACCATAATCAACGTTTACTTCGACACGAACTTTGACTAAATGATTTTTAGAATCTTGTTCTACATAGATTCCTTTCATTCTCTCGATATCTCTACCGAATAAGGTATCAATTAAATTACCCCCTAAAAGAGAAACTCCGTTGATTTTAGCTAAACAATGTAAAATAATTACTTGAATTACGCGAGTTTCTATATCACGGCTAAATACAGTCTCTGGAAACTCAATTTCTTTCACATCTAATTTTAAATTCTGCTTATCCATATTCCTCCTATGTGCCTATTTCGCTAGCGAGAAATGTACTCTATAGAAATAATAAGCGCTAGTGATTAGTCTAATGGTCAACCGGTTAATATGCTACCCTCAATGCTACCTATTTCTTTTTTTCTGATTTACATTCTGTTAGGGTTTGTATCTGCTTACCTGGCCGTGAAAAAAAATCGTAACCCGATCGGCTGGTTTCTTGCAGGAATGTGTTTTGGGTTCTTCGGGATCATTATTCTCCTCATCCTTCCTGATCTCCCTCCAAAGAATGATAACTCTACCCTCTCTTCTGATGAAAACGAACCCTCTAATAACATTTTACATTCTATTCTAGAAGATTCTTCTGTAATTTCCTCTCCCCCTCCTGTCACGCAAGTTCCTAGGGATACAGAAAAATGGTTTTATCTAAATACAAAAAAAGAAAATGTAGGTCCTTTGTTCTTAGAGGACTTGCTTGTATTCCTGAGAGACAAAAATAAACACGCTAAAGAAAATACAAATCCCGAGGACATCTGGGTATGGAAAAAGGGAATGGAAAACTGGGAAAGAGTAAGGAACATTCCAGAATTAAATGAGGCGTTAAAAATTCTTAAATAAAAAACAAAAAATCTTTAACACCCCTGCTATCGTCGTGGGTGTGGTATCGAGATTCTCTACCAACTTGCTTTGATAACTCCAGGGATTTCACCCATAGAAGCCATTTGTCTAAAACAAATTCTAGAAATAGCGAACTTTCTCAAATAACCACGAGGACGACCCGTTAACAAGCATCGATTATGTAAACGAATAGGAGCCGTGTCTCTTTTCATTTTATTCAGTGCAACACGTGCATTTTCCTTCTCTTCTTCGCTAGCGGTTAAGCTTTTTGCAATTTTGCGAAGCTCACTTCTTTTTTTGTAGTTTGCCTCTACTAATTTTCGGCGCTTATTTTCTCTCGCTACTGCTGACTTTTTCGCCATGCGTTCTTACCTAAAACTTATTAAATTATTTTTTACGCGCAGGTCCGGTTTGACGTTGCTTACGGTTAGGGTCTATCTTATTAATAACATAAAGACGCCCTTTACGACGAACAAGCTTATCTCCCTTTGAAGGATCTGCTTTAATAGATGAACTCACTTTCATGAAAATTATCCCCTCGTGGTCCCTCTCTAAAATGCCGAGAAAGACGCTCTAAATTATGGAATATCGCTAAAAGGGACTAATTTAACCCCTTCCGTACTTTTTGACAACAGGAGACTTAAGCTGATTACAAGTTCCGTGTGCAAATGCGATAATCTCTTCAGTTCTCTTGAACTTATTCACCCAATTTTATACACTTACGAGGAGTTTTTTCTAGTGTAATCATTCCATGGACTAGAAAACTTAGAAACCAATAGGAAGGTACTGTGAAACGGACTTATCAGCCTAGTAAAAGAAAGCGTCGAAATTCTGTAGGTTTCCGTGCTCGTATGGCTACAAAAAACGGAAGAAATTTACTGAATCGCCGTCGTCGTCATGGCAGACACAATCTAATCGACCTATAAAATATTTTGTTTTGTGCATCGATCAACTTTACCCAAGCGCGCTCGTGTATTAAAGAGACGGCAATTTCTTTATATATCGCGAGCAGGATCTCATTGCCAAGGTAGTCAGGTTATTTTTCATGTTGCTCCATCTAAATATCCTGGATGTTGCAAGTTGGGGATAACTGTATCCAAAAAGTTTGGGAAAGCTAATAAAAGAAATTATTTTAAACGCATTGTGCGCGAGGCCTTTCGTTTAAAGCGCCATTCTCTTCCTTCTTGTCAAATTGTTGTCATGCCCAAAAATAAACACCGGCCTAAATTTGAAGAGTTGCTTCAAGATTTTGCTCAACAAATTCCAGAAGCACTCAACGGTAAATTTTCAAAAAATAAGCCTACGACTGGTGGCGAATATAATCTAAAGAATGAGAAATGTGAGAGCGAACTTCTTTAGGGGCTGTTTCAAAAGCAACTTCAGCGTGTTGTAAAGCACTTTTCCACTGATCAGAGTCTAGGTAAAACTGAGCGATCATCATCTCGATTCTCCAGATATTTTCTTGATCCTGGTGTCCAAACTCTGTTAAATAAGCCTCTAAAGGTGCAATGACTTGACTAGGGTCCTGATTCAGGCCTTCTTGAGATCTTTTAGCCAATTCTTGGAACTCAATTAAAGCGACAGTGAAGTGTGTATGTTTTTCATTTTTAGGGTCTTTATTGAGTAATTTACGCTTTACTTTTTGACATTCTTCAGAATCCATTTTACCGCTTTCAACAAGAAGACGATATTTTTCTGATAAGAAGAAGTAGTCATCATTGCGCACCCCTAATTCTAGAGCTTTTGCTATGAAATCCTTGCACGAAAGCTCTTCAGAAAGTCGGTAATACTTCTGCAGTTCTTCCATAGACAATGTATGCATAACTGGATAAACACTGTTGAGTAAGCAGTCACTTTCAATAATATGACATAAGCTGTCGCCTAGATTTTCTCCAGTTTCATTACCGAAAGACTCGATTTTATAAATTTCTCTTCCATCATGAGAAAGTAAAAGAAGAGAAGGAAACTCATCAATTTTGAACTTCGTTTTTAGATATGTATTTTGTGTATGCAAGTCTTCACTTTGAGAAGAATGCCGAGGAAAATCTACTTCCAAACATATAAAATTCCCGTTGATCTTTTGAGCAAATTCCGTAGAAGCAAGAACCTCTTTACGAATCTTCATGCATAAGGCATTCCAATCGGAACCGGAAAAAAAGATTAACATGGGCAATTCAGAATCGCGGCTTTTTTTCACAGCCTCGTTATAATCTACATGCCACAAAATCTCAGAAGAACTCTCTTGAACAACGCCATGCAAACTTATAGAACTTGCACCTAATAGAAACGTTGTTAATACCTTCAGTTGCTTCAAAGAATATTTCTTCACAATCTGTAACAGGATCATGGGCTTCCTCTCCTTCTCCTAGTGAATAGGACGCAACTCGTTCTATTTAGGCGTCACAGAATGCTCTCAGGGCATTCTATCAACCATTCTTGTTGTATAGTCTTTTTTTTATTAAAACGAAATAAAAAACACCACTTAAAAGTTTTAATCTCTTTCTACAATCAAACACATATTCTATGGGATTAAATAATCATGTATTTCTTAGGAATATTTATGCGTAAAACCCTTAGAATAACTCTTTTTCTAAATAATCCTAATGTACTCGTTCTCTTTCTGTATTCCTTAGAAAACCATGGATTGGGAAACTATCTTGTGCTAAAGTTTCAACAAAAACATTCATTTTTCATATTGAGGCGTTAGTCTAGCACCTTGAAACAAGCCTAATCTACGCTCTCACCGGTATAAATCGAGAACCTTTGAGAGTCTGCTCATGAGACAATCATCCTACAACAGACAGAACCTTTACTTATATAATACCGCATCGAGAACCAAGGAACTTTTTTCCCCTTCTAACGATCCTGTCAGATTGTATACCTGCGGTCCTACAGTATATGACTATGCGCATATCGGAAATTTCCGCACGTATGTATTTGAAGATTTATTAAAACGGACTCTTTTGTTCTTTGGATACTCTGTAAAGCATGTCATGAATATTACAGATGTCGATGATAAGACGTTGGCTGGTGCATGTAAAAAAAATATCTCTTTGGATACCTATACGGCTCCGTTCATACAAGCCTTTTTTGAAGACGTTGCCACACTAAATATCCTACCCGCCGACACTTATCCCCGCGCTACGCACTATATCCCTCAAATGCTCGAAGCTATCCGCAAGCTCTTAGATGATGGTATCGCCTATACAGGCCAAGATAACTCTGTGTATTTTTCTATAAAAGCGTTCCCTTCTTATGGGAAGCTCTCTCAGTTACAGTTACAAAATTTGCAATGTTGTTCTAGGGTAGCTTCCGATGAATATGACAAAGAAAATCTTTCAGATTTCGTGTTATGGAAAGCATACGATAAAAAGAGAGACGGTCATATCTATTGGGAGAGCCCATTTGGCAAAGGTCGCCCAGGTTGGCATTTAGAATGTTCTATCATGGCTATGGAACTTCTCGGGTCTTCTATTGATATCCATGCAGGCGGTGTAGACAATATTTTCCCCCACCATGAAAACGAGATTGCTCAATCAGAATCTTTATCTCACCAGCCTTTTTCTCGTTACTGGCTCCATTCTGAGCATCTTCTTGTTGATGGGAAAAAGATGTCGAAAAGTTTAGGGAATTTTTTCACACTAAGAAATTTGTTAGATCGTGGATTTTCTGGAGAAGAAATCCGCTACATGCTCTTACAAAGCCATTATAGAATGCAATTAAACTTCACTGAAGAAGGATTGATTGCTTGCCGTCAAGCGTTAAAACGCTTGCGTGATTTCATTTCTCGATTAGAAAGTCCCTACCCTGAAAGCGCTACGATTTCTGAAGATATCGATCGGTGTGGGCAACTGTTTTTACAAGATTTTTCAAACGCTATTGCGAATGATTTAAACATAGCGACAGCACTCGCCTCCCTTTTTGATTTTATCCATCAGACAAACTCACTGATTGATAAATCAAACTTCACACAGGCTGATAGCAACTATGTTTTGGACATTATGAAGAAAATTGACACCGTACTTGGTGTTATTCCCTTCACTACGTCCTTAGAAATCCCTAGTGAAGTTGCACAACTCGTTGAAGAACGAGAAGTTGCCCGCAAGGAGAAAAATTGGAAGCAAGCAGACGTTCTTCGAAATCAAATTGCGTCTCTCGGCTATGTTATTGAAGATACAAAATCAGGGCCTAAAGTAAAAAAATATTAGTCCTTGTCTGATTCTAAACGACGCATAGCTGGGAAATACAATACATCACGAATCGAGGCAGCATCTGTAAGGATCATAACCAAACGATCAATACCGATACCAAATCCTCCTGTGGGAGGTAAACCTTGGCATAAGGCTTCTAAAAATTCTTCATCTATAGGATGGTATTCGCTATCTGGATCTAAAGCCTTTTTCTCTTGTTGTTTTTCTAAAAGTACTCTCTGACGCAAAGGATCATTCAACTCTGAATAAGCGTTACAAAGCTCTTTACCTAAGCAAAAACTTTCGAAACGCTCGACAAAATCCCCATCTCCTGAGCGTAAAGATTTACATAGGGGCGTCGTCTCTACAGGATGATCTGTAATATGATGAGGCGCAATTAATTTATCGCAGACTAACTCGTCAAATAATGCTGCGATTAATAAACCTCTGGGAGCTGTCACGTAAGATTCCTCAGGCAATGAAAAACATTCTTTTAAAATTTTTCGCAACTCATGATCTCCATGAAGATCTACATCGACACCTCCATATGTCTTGATACTATCTTTCATAGTCATGCGAATCCAAGGAGCTTTAAAATCAATGGATACAGGCCCTTGTTTTAAGTGTGAATAGGTCAGAACGGTACTACCATTGTTCAACTCACAGACGAGATGTTCAACGAGATTTTCCACATAGGTCATGACACTGTGATAGTCTATGTTCGTTGCATAGGCTTCCATGATGGTGAATTCAGGATTGTGGGTTCTATCGATCCCTTCGTTCCTAAATACTTTTCCGATTTCGTAAATACGTGGAGTGCCTCCAACAAGAACTTTTTTTAAAGAAATCTCTGGAGAAATCCGCAGAAATACTTCTGAGTGCAAAGCATTCAAAGTAGTTATAAAGGGTGTTGCCTCAGCGCCGCCATAAACATTTTGGAGTATAGGAGTTTCTACCTCTATGAATCCCTGAGCATCCATGTAGTGACGGATTAATTTGATAATCCGACTTCTTTTTAAGAAAGTTTGCCGCACTTCATCAGAAGAAATGAGATCCAACCAACGCTTTCTATAACGAATTTCTTTATCACTTAGGCCGGCATGTTTATCGGGCAGAGAAATTAAAGATTTACACAATAGTGAGACGGTTTCGACAAGAATAGTTAACTCTCCGGAATGCGTGAAGAATAGATACCCTTCGATTCCTAAAATATCACCGAGATCAAGCTTCTTCTCTATGAATTTTATTGGGGTAATCTCTGCATCTACAGGGAGACCTGCAACTGAAGAGAAATCCCTGTTAAACATCACCTGGATCTTTTGATCATTATCTAAAATCTGGGCAAAAGCGTTCTTTCCCATAGAGCGGAAAAGCACCATACGACCTGAGATTTTTACCTTAGGGGTTGCCTTATTCGTAGCATCTTCGCTATTCCCAAGGGATTGGGACATATATTCTTTTTTTATTTCCTCAACACTACTTGTTCCGGGGAATTCATAAGGATAGGGATTAATACCTAAATCAGCTATTTCCCGGAGTTTGTTACTTCTATGGAGAAAATCTTCTTGTTTTAGGTACTCAGCTTCTGTAGACATCGTTTTTCTAAATCCTTTTGCCTATTTCTTCTTTTCTAAAGACTCTTCTAGTTATCACGTAATCCAAACATAAAAAAATTATATATGATCGAAAGAAAAGAAAGTTAAAAGTTCATTGTAAAGTGGAGATTTTCTCAAAAACAACAAAAAAGATGAACGTTTAATTAAGAGAAAATAAGAACTTTAGAGAGGGAGATCTCCTCTCTAAAATTCTTTAAGAAGAAATTAGCTATTTTGTACGCAAAGCAGCTTTGATTTTTTGAACGTAATTCGCGCCACCACCGTACTCGAATCCCATTCTAGCTTTCTCAACTCCATGAGCATCAATGAAAACTAATGTGGGGAATCCGTTTACACTGTATTTTGATTTTAATGCTTGGTTTTGTTGTTTTACATCTTCAGGTTGGCTAGAAGATTGTGGGAAGTCGAGCTCTACCATGTGTAAATTCTCACCCGCATACTGTTGAAATTCAGGAGTATTTAAAATTTGCTCTTGCATCTTCATACACCAGATACACCAATCAGAACCTGTAAAAAATAAGCCGATATATTTTTTGTCTTTTTTAGATTGTTCGACAGCATTGTCATAGCTTTCCCACTGTACTCCAGAAGTTTTAACCACGTGCACAGTAGATTTATCGATCCCTTTTTGGTAATGAGAACGCTTTTTTGCTGCACAACAAGGCAGTGTGAGTAATAAACAGAGGGCTATTAAACTTCCTTGCAACCAACGTTTCATGCAAATCCTCTTAAAAAAATAATGTAGAATTTTCCCTTAACCCCCGAGTGTACCATCCTATTTACGCACAAAAAGCAAGGAGATTGTCACATCGGAGAACAAAGAGCATAGATGAATAAACCATCTATATCTATAGTGAATCCTTAAATATCTTTGCTATTTATATATTCTATGACTCATCCTGATATTGCTTCTATTTTGCAAGAAATAATAGATCGCTATTCAGAGCACTATTATCCTTCTCTGGCAAAACTGATTCCCCTAACTCCCAAATGGGGAAACAGCCCAGCTCCTATAAAAGCTTCTGTGGCACAGGCACAACGTATTGAAAAACCGCTTATTGCTGATAAAAAATTAGAAAAACCTTTATCAAATCCAGTTCAAGATAGTGAAGCTCCTCCCCCACCCATTACTCACGAGCGCTTAAACAAATCTTCCTGGGAGTGCATTCCTCTCCCTCCTGATCTCTCTAGAGAAGAAATCTTGAAGTTTCGTTATTCTACTTTGCAAGCACATTGTTTGAACACACCTTTGGATATACCTTGTGGGATCTTCGTAGATGAAGAAAAAGATGAGGAAGTTTTATTTTTTAATAGATTGTCAAAAATTCTTACTCAACAAATCTTCCCTTCTCGGCTCATTTTATCAACAAATCATAAAGATATTTTTCATAAAAATACGGGCCTTTCTTTATGTCTAGCACCTTTAACAATGATACGTTATAAAATCCCCAATGTACGTTATCATCAATCTTTCATGAAAGATGGGTGCACTTGGATTCCTATTTATTCTTCAGTATACTATGAAAATGATCCGCAATTGAAACGAGATCTATGGGTAATATTGAATCAACTACCTTTCGCCTATACGCAGAAGTCATAGTAAACTCCAATATCAATAAGGTATTAGACTACGGGCTCCCTGATCATCTCGAACACATTACTAGGGGTACTGGTGTTAGCATTTCCTTACGGGGAGCAAAAAAATATGGAATAGTCCATCAGATTAAGACACACACAGAATGTAAACGAGTTCTTCCTGTTTTAGGTGTTATTGATTCTGGAATTATCCTTCCTCAAGATCTTCTAGAACTTATGTTTTGGATGAGTCAATATTATTTTGCACCGTTGGGGAAGACACTACGTTTAGTACTTCCGGGAATATCTTCCAGTATTATACAACCCAAACAACATTATCGCGTCCTACTCAAGCAAAGCAAAGCGAAGACGAAAGAGATCATTCTTTCTATTCAAAAAGAATCTCCTGCGCAAGCAGCAACTTTAAAAACATTATTATCATGTAGCTCTCCTCCTGGTCTTTCAGAACTCATGGACAAGGCCAAGGTGTCACAATCTCCGATCCATTCTTTAGAAAAACTTGGAGCTATTGAAATAGCCAGTGCTGCAGATCTTGAAATTCAAGAAGACCGTCTAACGTTCTTTCTCCCTGAAGCCCATGTGCTACATCCGCAACAACAAGATGCCGTGGATAAGATTTCTTCATCCTTATCTTCGGGGAAATTTCAGACACACTTGATTTTTGGTGTTACAGGAAGTGGAAAAACAGAAGTATATTTCCAAGCTATTCGTGAAGCGAGGAAATTAGGGAAAAGTGCGATTCTTTTGGTTCCTGAGATTGCTCTTACAATACAAACAGTTACCCTATTTAAGGCCCATTTTGGAAAAGAAGTGGGTATTCTGCATCACAAGCTTAATGACAGTGATAGAAATAAAACCTGGAGAGAAGCATCAAACGGGAATATTCATATTATTATAGGTCCAAGATCAGCATTGTTTTGTCCTCTACAAAATTTAGGACTGATCATCGTTGATGAAGAACACGATCCTGCCTATAAACAAAGTGAAAGCCATCCCTGTTATCATGCTCGAGATGTTGCTGTGATGCGAGGGAAACTGGCAAATGCTACTGTAGTGTTAGGCAGTGCTACTCCAAGTCTAGAAAGCTACGCCCATGCTTTATCAGGGAAGTATATTCTTTCAGAATTATCATC
Source organism: Chlamydophila parapsittaci (assembly GCF_006385615.1). Taxonomy (NCBI): domain Bacteria; kingdom Pseudomonadati; phylum Chlamydiota; class Chlamydiia; order Chlamydiales; family Chlamydiaceae; genus Chlamydia; species Chlamydophila parapsittaci. The sequence goes on from NZ_CP041038.1 coordinate 417,107, forward strand.
ACGAGCTGCTGCTGCCTATCCTGCGAAGGTTTCTCTTATCGATATGAATATGGAAAGAGAAAAGACAAAGACAAAAACATTATTCTCTCAAGCTGCACTTAAAAGTATTGAAAAACGGCTCGCTGTTGGAGAACAAGTCTTAGTTTTCTTTAATCGACGTGGCTACCATACAAATGTGTCCTGTTCTTCATGTAAACATACGTTGAAATGTGCCCGCTGCGATATGGTATTAACTTTCCACAAATATGCGAATGTCCTTCTCTGTCATCTCTGTAATTCTTCCCCTAAAGATCCTCAGACATCTTGTCCAAAATGTCATGGAACTATGACTTTACAATATCGTGGATCGGGGACAGAAAAAATAGAAAAAGTATTGCATAGTATCTTCCCACAAGTGCGCACTATCCGTATTGATTCGGACACTACGAAATTTAAAGGAAGTCATGAATCTTTATTAAAACAATTTGCCACAGGAAAAGCGGATATACTCATTGGGACACAAATGATAGCTAAAGGGATGCACTTTCCAGCCGTAACTTTGGCCATCATTTTAAATGGTGATTCTGGTCTGTACATTCCTGATTTCCGTGCCTCTGAACAAGTATTTCAATTGATCACACAAGTAACAGGAAGGTCGGGAAGAAGCCACCTCCCTGGAGAGGTCTTAATTCAATCGTTTCTTCCTGATCACAGTACCATTCGCTGTGCCATCAGACAGGATTATCGAGAGTTTTACCACCAAGAAATCCCTGGCAGGGAATTATGCAGCTACCCGCCATTTGTTCGTCTTGTCCGCTGTATATTCATAGGAAAATGCCCCAACCTCACTTGGAAAGAGGCACAACGAATCCACTCTATACTTAAAGAGAAGTTGGATACTCACACCCAATTAATGCAAATCACACCGTGTGGACACTTTAAAATTAAAGATGTATTTCGGTATCAATTTTTAATAAAAAGCAAGCAAGTTTTGCCTGTAAATAAAAAGCTCCACGAAGCTTTGCTAACTGCAAAACTGTCTCCCAAAGTAAAATTCATGATTGACGTCGATCCTACAACTACATTTTTCTAGATAGCTATGCAAAACGGCAATTAAGAGATTTACTTCATCTTGGTGATTAAAAGCGTGGAAATTTACTCGTATAAAAGGCTTATCGGCAAAAGTCATCAAGCCTACGCGTAAGTTCGCCTCATTGAGAAGTGAAACTAAAAGATCAAAATTAAAATCCTGTAAGAAAATAGGTTGTCCACAACCTTGGGAACTCAAACCAAAATACTGCTGAAAATACTCTTGAAGGGCAAAAACTTGTTTGCGAGCGAGCTCCCCTGCTACAAACAAATGATCATATGCAGCACTTATGGTAATCAAGGCGTGGGGAGCGAGTGCTGTAGTATAGCGTAATGGTGGGGAGTTTAACATCAACTCTGTTTTCACTTCTGAGGAAGAAAGAATAGCAGCTCCCATGGCTCCCATAGCTTTACTATAGGTAACAAGAACAGCATAAAAATTCTCATACCCCCATTTGTGACACAATCCACGGCCCTCCTCGCCAAAAATTCCCATAGCATGAGCTTCGTCTACAATAAGGTGAGCATGATATTTTCTTGAAAGAGCTAAAAGTTCTTCAAGAGGAGCTAAAGTTCCTAAGAAAGAGTATACCGAACAAACAAAAATGAAAATTCTTCCTGATGAGACTGCTCTATGAGACATTAATAAAGATTCTAGAGCGTTTAAATCATTATGAGGAAACGATTGATGTTTTCCGGATATCATTTTTAAACTTTGTACAACGGATACGTGTACAGACGCATCCCAAAAGACCATATCGGTATCTTTAGAAATGTGATAGCAGAAACCTAAATTCGCCATATAGCCGCTGTGTACGACAAAAGCCGCCTCAGCTTGATGGAATTTCGCTATCTTTGCTTCTAATTTTTGTAAAGTTTGGGAAGGGCCTGCAATAGCACGAGAACCACTTGCTCCAAGTTGGGCTTGAGGAAATTGTTCACAATATAAACGATAGCGTCTCTCAACTTCATTTACTAATACTGTAGAGCGAGAGAAACCTAGGAAATCGTTAGTTACAAAATCTATTGGGCATTCACTCATTAAAGATCTTTTCCTTGAAATCTAGTATCTTTAACTATTCAAGTGTCGTTTTAGTCCCCATGAAACAGAGAAAGAGCTAGAGAATTTAAAGCTCGGTAATCAGGTTTTCCTGAGCCCAGCATCGGGATAGATTCCAACTGATGCTGATAGGATATTTTCATTATGCTACTTGTTTTCAAGTTTTTTAGGATATCATTTACTTCATTGAGACTGGTAGAAAACGTCGTAAATAAGCAGAGTTTGACTTTCTCTCCGGGTATACCACAAACGATCAAAGAAACATCCTCTTCCTCATCAGGCAGCCCAAAACCTTCAATGAGTAAGTTTTCTAAAGCCTGCAAACTAATCATTTCGCTACCAATTTTTACGAAACGACTAAGTCTACCTTGTAAAAACAACTGACCATTTCTATCTAAATACCCTAGGTCTCCTGTCACGTACCAACTGGAGCCTCCAAGATGTACAAAACCTTGATCAGGATCTGCTTCCAAATAGCCAGGAAACAGTGAGGTACCTCGAATAAGAACTAAACCCACTTCTCCAGAAGACAGAGGGACATAAGTTTCTTCTGAAACAATCAGAATATCCATACCTTCAATAGGGACACCAACACAACGTTCGTTTTTGGGACTCTTCTCATCATTAACCGTAATCACAGGAGAACACTCAGTGGTACCATATCCTTGACGAAGAACAGTATGAGGAAAATTTCTCTCAGACTTATCTCTTAAAGAATCTTTAAAAGCGTCTCCTCCGACAACAACAAAACGCAAAGAGCTTAAAGTAGATTCTTGTTTTTTAGCTGTTTTCAAAATGTAATCTAAAAAGATAGGTGTACTCCCTAAAAAGGTAGCGTGCGTCTTATCTATAAACTCCACAATCTTTTTGGGCTGCAAAGGATTATAAGAAAAAACTAAAGGCAATCCTGCAAGCATAGGGAAGAGAGCACAACAGTTAAACCCATAAGCATGGAATGGGGGAAGAAATGACATCATAACATCATTTTCTACGGGATCAAAAAATTTTAAACAGGCATTTTGATTCGCTATAAGATTTGCGTGGGTTAAGGGAACTCCTTTAGGGAGCTTTTCTGTCCCGGATGTAAATAGAATAACGGCAATATCCTCTTGATTCTGCTCTGAAAGATTGAACAACCCCAATAACCAGTTGGGCGGGAGAGATAGATAAAAAGCTATACGCATCTTATCCCAAAGGGAAAGTTGTTTACGTATATTTTCCATGTAAATGAGCTTTGCTGGATACTCTACACCGTCACCGTGAATCTCATGTAAGTGCGCGACCAGTTGCTTCGAAGTTAGGATATGATCTACATGTGCTAGAGCAATACATGCTTCCATTTCTCGAAGTCCCTGACTCCAATTGATCATGACAGGAATTTTCCCAGATAACAGCACAGCGAAATAAGCAATATAAGCCCCAGCAGAGGCTGGCATCATGATCCCGATATTTTTTCCGGTATATTGAGATACTTTTAAAGACAACGCGATAATTGCCTTACGCATATCATCATAAGACAAAATCCCTAATTGCTCATCCCAGCAACTAGCTGCTGATCCCATTTCTGAACAGAGTTTTAAAAACTTCTCTAAAACAGTCCGTCCATCACGTAGACCTATACGACGCTTTTTAGAATAATTCCAACGCTTATGCATATACCCTTCCCTTATATTAGGCATAAGGAACTTCTATAGGAAAACTTTCTGTATCTTCGTTAAACCACGAAGAAAGAAAAGCATTCAAATCCTGTTTCGTGGGAAATTGCTTCAAGAATTCGTTACTTACTTGGTGTATTGTCACTTTCACAGAGCGTTTTGGCATAAAAAATATCCCCCGTCGCAACAGGGACTTCAAAGCCTCTTTGAATACTATGCTCAACTTAGGGGTAGATTGAGTTTTATATCTTGAGAAAGCGCTCCCCCATAATCCGTTAATGCGGATCAAAAATACGTTGCACTCCTTAGATTTATGCAATAACACGTATGCCGAATACTGATTAACTATTTCTTCTTTGCCATTTCTTGATAACCTTCCGGAAGGATACAGCAATACACTGCCTTGATTATCCAAGACACGAATCGTTTGATTATAAAAATGTTCCATCTGTTCGACAGTTTTTTTACATTCTCTTCCAGGAACAACTGTAGGAACAGGTATGGCGCCAACAGAATTTAAGAACCAACGAACTACAGAATTTTTAAATAAATAACTCACAGCAAGGGGGTGCAAATGAAAACGCTGCCAAAATAAATATTCAAGAATTACAGGATCAATTTCGGCTACATGATTTGATAAAAATAGACACCCTTGATTAGGGTTAGGATTTATAGACTTTAGACCTTCTAATTTTATCTTGTAGCGCAACTTCAGAGCAAAGCCAACCAGAAAAGCATACGTAGCTTCATAAATAGTTCGCCATACCTTAAGTATCATAGGTAACCCTTTCTCATAACAAATTCGCCTACAACCCCTCTAGTAAGTTTATCATAATCCTATCTTTTGATAATATGGTTTAACTAATACTTAGGAAAAAAATCGCTATGCCGTCTCATTTACTAGACTATCAAAGAGTTGCAGAAAGTATAGTTGAGAAAACCATCGCCGAGTTAATCCATTATCGACAACGCCTTCCGCTAGTCCCTTTCTGGACAAAACCCGACGGGTCTTTTGTCACACCCGCAGATTATGCTGTCCAATACTGCCTTCAAAAAAAGCTATCAACAACTTTTCCACATATTCCGTTTATCGGGGAAGAAGTCTTAGACCCTGTAAGCGATAAACATAAAATTAATAGTATTTTAGAATTCATTCACAGACTAGATTCGCAGGTGACACCTGAGGATCTTTTAGAAACATTAAGCCCCAATCAAGAAGCCTCGACTTTATACTGGCTTGTTGATCCTATTGATGGTACGTCAGGATTTATTAAAAACCGTTTTTTTGCCTCTGCAGTATCCTTAATTTATGAGGATAAGCCTATACTCGCGGTTATGGCGTGCCCATGCACAGACCGCCATACTTTTAAAATCTATTCTGCTGCTAAAAACTATGGGGTTTCTTTATTTGGTACGGCAATTGAAACTCGGCATTATTTAAAATCTGGAGAAACGCTAACGGGGAAGTTTTGTGAAGCATCTCTAGCTGCACGTAACCAACAGCACCACGCTACACGCTTATTAAGTCTCTCCTTGCCAGGGCAACCCCAAGCTTGTCGAGTTGACAGTCAATACAAATATGCTATGGTTGCTGAAGGCGCTGTAGACTTTTTTATCCGCTACCCCTTTGCTATTTCTCAAGCAAGAGCGTGGGATCATGCTCCAGGGGCTTTTTTAGTAGAAGAGTCTGGGGGCGTAGTTTCCGATATTTTTGGAAATTCGCTCAACTATCGTCGAGAAGATTTCATTTTAGAAAACCATCCCATAATTCTAGCTTCCGGGAATGCGGAAATTCACAGAATTACGTTAGACGCCTTACAAGAACAAGCAAACATTGTTTCTGAAGAAAACTTGCTAGCTTACTAAATGTAAGCTGTCAGTTTTTCTTCTACAATACTGTCTGATAAAATTACGGTATCTTGATCGGTATCTTCGCTTTGCTGATAAATTTCTTTAAGAATTAAAGGCAGTTGACTCACTTTTTGTAAGACTGTTTTGGGACAATAGGCTTTTCCAACAGCAAGAGCTACATTCAACAAGCCACCAGCATTTGCTAGATAATCTGGGGCATACAATATTCCTTGAGCATGAAGCACAGCGCCTAAAGAAGGATTCTCTAATTGATTATTTGCAGCCCCTACAACAGCACGACAACGTAAGTTATAGACATTACTTCTATTAATCACTCCACCGAATGCACAGGGAACAAAAATATCGCATTCTAATGTAGGGAATGCATTTACAGGGACAACAGTAACCCCATAGAATTTGGTCACTTCATCAAGAACAGCTTGATTTGTATCGGAAACATACAACTCTGCACCTGCAAAAAAGAGCGAGTGTAACAGCTTTCTACCGACAGAACCAAGACCTTGGATTCCGATCTTCCTTCCTTTTAAAGAAGAACTCCCCCATAACTGCTCTGCAGTTTCCTTGATACATAAAAAGACGCCATGAGCTGTATAAATTGAAGGATCACCGCTCACGCTTTCTATACCGCATACCCAAGGAGTTTCCTGGTTGATAATATTAATATCACTGACAGAGACTCCCATATCTTCTGCTGCAATATACTGTCCGTTGAGAGAATCTACTGCTTGACCGAAAGCCCTAAGGATATCCTCGGTAGGACGCGTCATCCCTTTAGGGAGAATAATCACACTTTTCCCTCCACCGGTCCCTGTCCCACTAAGAACAGCCTTATATGTCATACCCTTTGATAAACGCAAAACGTCGGTCAAGGCATCGTCAAAGGAATCGTAACTAAAAGCACGAACTCCGCCCAAAGCTGGACCCACTAGTGTCTGATGAATGGCAATTACAGCATGTAACTGAACCTCTTCACAAGTAACTTCGATTACACGTTCGTAATCTTCTATATGCAGATCTTTAAACACTAGAGGATATTTCATAATCTTAAAGTAGAAGTATTTGTAATTATAACATGCGAGTATTGTATAGTTTTAATTAAAAGTCAATTAACTAAACCCTCTCCCTTCTCTTAAAATTCTTCTCGTGTTACTCTAGAGTACTCAGAAAAACTAGTGAATAAAAAAAAGAGTATAATGAGAGTCGCTTATGTCTGAAAAACCATCTTTATCGATCATGCATCCTTGGCACGGTCCTATATTAACCCAAGATAACTACGAATCTCTATGTTGTTATATAGAAATTACGCCACAGGATTCTGTAAAGTTTGAGTTAGACAAAGCTACAGGTCTATTGAAAGTAGATCGCCCTCAGAAATTTTCTAATTTCTGTCCTTGTTTATATGGATTATTACCTAGAACATATTGTGGGGAACTTTCTGGAAAATATAGCGGAGAACAAAGTCTGAAAGCAGATATCCGCGGTGACGATGATCCCTTAGATGTTTGCGTGCTTACAGAAAAAAATATCACGCACGGCAATATCTTGCTTCAAGCACGTCCTATTGGTGGTCTGCGCATTATTGACTCCGGAGAAGCCGACGATAAGATTATCGCTGTTCTTGAAGACGATTTAGTATTTTCAGAGATGCAAGATATCTCTGACTGTCCTTGTACCGTTATTGATATGATCCAGCATTATTTTCTAACTTATAAAGCTACTCCAGAACACTTGATCAATGCAAAACCAGCAAAAATTGAAATTGTAGGGATTTACGGAAAGAAAGAGGCACAAAAAGTAATTCAACTAGCACACGAAGACTATTTGAATAAATTCGTTAGAGAGAAAACAACCATATAACCAATGTTTCTGGAGAGGAGGCTCCTCTCCTTACATTCTTTAACTTAGAAAGAGAAGAGATAGCTGTTGATAAACTTATCTGCTTCTACAGCAATCTCCTTAAGCTCAGGGAAGCTCAGTAATCGCATACCTTCTTGAAAGCTTAACCATTGAGCATCACAAATTTCGTTCGGATCTGCATGTACATCCCCTTGAACTTCTGCTAAGAAGTAGGCGACTTCTTTACGAACAAATACCTCGTTATCATTAAAAGAATAGTGTTCTACAAGAACTTTTGGGAAAAAGTTGACTACACTCAAGCCAGTTTCTTCAACTAACTCTCTTTCTGCAGCCTCCTGAGGACCTTCTTTATCTTCAGAATGGCCTTTAGGGAACCCCCAATGCTTGCCTTGGGTATGGCAGATAAAACAAGCTTTTAGTGTACTTTTATCAGGAGTACCAAAAAACTTTATGGGAATAATACCAAAAGAGTATTCATACTTTGTCTTTATCATAATTAGGGTATATACCTCGAGAATAATATCGTTGAATTATGTCCACCAAAACCAAAAGAATTCGACATAGCGACATCTATATCCCAATCCTGGGCTTTGTTCGCAACTACGTCAAAATCATCAATTTCCGCAATCGGATTTTCTAAATTAATCGTAGGATGTAATTTCCCCGTTTGAATTGCTTGAATTGTCGCAACAGCTTCGACGCCCCCAGCAGCTCCCAGGCAATGCCCTATAAGTGACTTTGTGGAATTCATTCGCAGCTTTTTCACATGACTACCGAAAGCTTTTTTCAATGCTAAAACTTCCGATATATCCCCTAAAGGAGTTGATGTACCATGAGCGTTAATATAGTTTACGCGTTCTTTAGGAATACCAGAACTTTCTAAAGCCCCGAGAACACATGAGGTGATCCCTTCTCCGTCATCTCTAGGAGCTGTAATATGAAAAGCGTCGCAAGTAGTATATGAACCAAGGATCTCTGCATATATAGGAGCTCCTCGCTTCAAAGCGTTTTCTAAGGTTTCCAAAACTAAAATTCCGGCTCCCTCACCAATGACAAAACCATCCCTATCTCTGTCCCAAGGACGAGAGGCTTCTTGAGGGGCATCATTCCTTTCTGATAAAGCGCGATTAGCAATAAAACCTGCCAATCCAACACGGTTCACGGCAGCTTCGGTGCCTCCACAAACGATCATATCCGCGCGTCCAGCAACAAGGTGCTGATAGGCGGCATCTATACAATAGTTTGAAGTCGCGCAAGCTGTAGATATGGAATAGTTGGGACCCATCAGCCCAAAGTCCATAGCAATAAGGGCAGGAGCCATATTAGTAATAATGTAAGGTATGAAAAACGGAGAGAGTTTTTTATTACCAAGAATAAGACGTTCCATACCATCGTCCAGTGTCTGTAATCCTCCCATACCAGAACCAATGATAACACCGCAACGGAGAGGATCAGCTGGAAGATTATCTTTATCCCATCTAGACATCGCAATCGCTTTCTTAGCTGCAACTACTGCGTAAGTAATAAAAAGATCAACTCTTCGTGCTTGCTTTTTATCTAAATAGGGTTCGGGATTAAATTCAGGGATCCAACCGGCAAAACGCGTAGCATAATCTTCGCATGGAAAAGAAGTGATTGTATGAACACCACTAACACCAGCAAGCAAATTATCATAAAAGGTGTCTATTTCGTTCCCTAAACAAGAAACAACGCCCAATCCCGTGACTACTACACGTTTTTTACTCATAAAGTTATTCTACCCTGTTAAGAAGCTAGAAGCTTGGATGTAATAATGGAACCATCCTTCCAAAGTTCTTCCAATCGATACTGTTCTCTAATGGATGAGATAAACAAATGGATGACAATAAATCCATAATCTATAACTACCCAGTCGCCATGACTTAACCCCTCTATATGTAGAGGAGCGACATTATGTTCTTTTAATTCTTGTACAATCGTATCTGCTAAAGCTTTTACATGTACACCCACATTCCCTTCAGCAAAAATAAAGTAATCTGTGAGCTGAGAAATGGCACGAACATCTAAGACAACAGGATTATTACCTTTTTTGTTATCAATAACTTTGGCAATTACTTTTAATAAATCAAAGCAAAATAATTCCATAGAAACTGGCACGAGAATACTCGATTATCTAAGATAAGGTCGAGCTTTTTTTCTTAGGTTAAATAATATTCCAATAATACTTTCTTGCCATTTTTCTAAGTCTTCCTCTAGGCCGGACCACTGTCTTCTCCTCACCTAGAAGAAGAAAAGGCAAATCAAGAATATGGTCTGAGAAAGTATGACTTCTCGCCCGTCCTATTTTTTTTAGATGGCTAAGTATTCTAGCTTTATTATCTCCAGTTAGGCATTGATTTGCAAGCGTTTGCCCTCTAGAAAATCCTTGATACTTTGAAGCATAACATACGTTGGCTCCTAACTTTTCCGCTATTGGTCTGACAATGAAATCTGGCGAGGAGGAAAAGATCATGACTTCCCCTGAAGAATCCTCCAAAGCTTCATAAAATTTTTCTAAAGCTGGCGTATAAAAATCTTTTTTTACCAGCGTCTGTGCAAAATCGCAGGCTGTAGCAGAAAGATCCTCAAATGCAACCGATGAGAGTAATGAAGAGACTATCCGAGAATAAAATGAGGGTAAGTCTAAAAAAAAATCGAAAACGAAGAAAAGAGAAAAAACAAGAAGGAAGGGTTTTATAAGAGAATAAGCGACGCTCTAGAGCGTATTTATAAAACCCTATACTGCTATTTCCTCATAGCAACGTACCGTCTAAATCAAAAGCATAAATACAAGATCGTCTCATGTTAACTGCTGAATTTGGCGCTTCAAGTCGAGGATACTTTGATCCAGTTCCTCTAAAGCACGTTTGTCTTCTTCAACCAGAGCACTGTACTGCATAGCACGATCGAAATCTAGGCCCGAAGATCCCAGAAGTTTCTTATCTTGCTCTAGTTTATCTTTTAATTCCTTACGACGCTCTTGTCTTTGGGACAAAACTTGTCGCATATTTGTGAGCTTTTCACGAGAATCAGGAGAAGACAGCAGTTGTTCTTCAAAATATGCTGTTATATGCTGTAAAGTTAAATTCAATCGATTATCTAAAGAAATCCGCTCTGAGGCAGATAAGAAAGCTGCCTTAGTTAAAGATTCTTTCAACTCTTGCCACTCGGATCGCGTTTCTGAGTGAATATCCCCAGAAGTGCATCTTTCAGAAAATAGTTTAATCTTTTCAGTTAACTCTTTTATTGCTTCTTGTCGAATCTGTTTATCTCTAGCTAATTGCTCTTGATATACCTGTTCGGCAGCATCCTGTTTTTCTTTGAGCTTCTCAAACAAAACTTGTAGTTCTGCCTTCAAGGCAACAACATCATCATGAATTAAATCAAGAGACCGTATACGCTTTGCAGCGGCGTCTAAATCCTTGCGAATTCTAAAAAGGTCACCGCCCTCTTCCAATACTTGAGCTATACCTGCGAGTTGCTCTCGGACATCTTTAGAGTTTTCAGCAGATGCCACTCTTAGACGACTTTGCTCTTGACGGATTTCTTTTTCTAAACCTTTGAGTTGATCCCAGCATTTACTGAGCTTCAAACGTGTATCAGAAAAGACAGTAGAAGAAACAGCTAAGCATTTAGCAGCCTGCTGTAGATTTTTGATTTCCTTCCGTAAAAAAAAAACGGAACGCTTTAATGCGTCCTTATCTGCACGAGAAAAATATTTAGCAACAAAAGACTCAACATCTTCTGAAAAAGCGTCACTAACTTTCTCAATAAGTTCTTTTCTTTTCGGGAATACTTGATTTCCTAGAGACGATAAATGTTGGAAAAATTTGCTTTTTAATCGCATACGCATGCCAACATTCATGAGCTCTTTGCGCAAATCAATAATTCTTGCTGAGAAGCTACTTAACCACACTAATGAGGTATGTAACTCCTTATAAAAACTCTTCCTCTTCTCTAACGTCTGGGTTTCTAAAAACACCGACTGCTCTTCTTGCACCGTTAGGGGGTTGGTTCCTTCTAAGAAATTCGTTATATCTTGCTCTAGACAAGATATAGCCAACTCAATCTGTCCAACGACAAAAGTCCCCTCTTCATCTTGTAAGGATTTAATATGCCGTCCTTCTTTCGTTAAATCAATATAGCGTCGCCAAAATTCAGCCCGCTTACCAACGTTTTCTACTTGATGGAATAATGGAAGACAGTGCTTTCTTATCGCCCAAAACAACTTTAAATTTGCTCCTTGGTTGTTTCTTAAGGCTTGTTCCATTTTCTCTAGACTAAAAGTCACCTGCTCTTCTATCGATGAGAATACAGATAACTCTTGAGTAAATATGGTAAAGGATTCATTAGTCATCGCGGCGTTAGAAATATCATCACTTTTGAATTTCAATTCCTCACTAGAAACCACTATAGAACCTTGTTTTGCTTCTGAAGAATAAAAGCTGTTGTCTGAAGTATCCATAATAACAACTTAGGGTGTAGGGCTTGACAAAGAAATAATGAATAGAAGATAAAGTTTGCCCCCGCACTACATTATCGTCAATCGTTTTTATGAACTTATTTACTAGAATTTCCTTTGACGAGGGATTGGAGTTATTTAGAACAAGTCCTTTAGAAAAACTACAGGAAGCTGCAAATATTTTGCGTAAACAGCGCTATCCTGATGATAAAGTCACTTATGTCCTAGACGCCAACCCTAACTACACCAACATTTGTAAAATTGATTGTACTTTTTGCGCATTTTATAGAAAGCCTCATGCTTCTGACGCATATCTCCTTTCTTTTGACAAATTTCGTTCTTTAATGCAACGATATATATCTATGGGAGTTAAAACTGTGCTTCTTCAGGGAGGAGTTCATCCGCAGTTGGGGATAGACTATCTTGAAGAATATGTACGGATCACAGTACAAGAATTCCCCTCTATCCACCCTCACTTTTTCTCTGCAGTAGAAATTTCACACGCAGCCTCTGTATCAGGAATGAGTAACGAAGAAGCTTTAATGAGGCTTTGGAATGCAGGACAGAGGACGATTCCTGGAGGAGGCGCTGAAATTCTTTCCGAACGCGTGCGCAAAATTTTATCGCCAAAAAAAATGGGGCCCGATGGATGGATTAATTTCCACAAGCTTGCCCATCGTTTAGGGTTCCGCTCTACAGCCACAATGATGTTTGGGCATATAGAAAACGCTCATGATATTCTCTTGCACCTGCAATCTCTAAGGGATGCTCAGGACGAAACCCCTGGGTTTTATAGCTTCATTCCTTGGAGCTATAAGTCTGGGAACACCGCCTTAGGACGTAGGGTTCCTCACCAAGCACCTCCGGAGATGTATTATCGTATTCTCGCAATCGCTCGAATCTTCTTAGATAACTTTGAACATATCGCTGCTTCATGGTTTGGAGAAGGTAAAAAACACGGAGCTCGTGGATTACATTATGGGGCCGATGATTTTGGGGGAACGATCATTGATGAGAGCGTTCACAAATGTACGGGATGGACGTTAAAGAGTTCTGAAGAGGAAACTCGAGCTATGATTGCTGCAGAAGGATTTATCCCTGTTGAGAGGAATACTTTCTATGAACATATAGAAACGCCCTCTTATCAACCATGAAGAAAATAATCCTCTGCTATCTTTGCTGCTAGAGTTTCTGCGGTTAATCCTAAGTTAGGTAATTCTCGAAATATAGGGTAGCGTTTAAACCAGGTCCTTTGTTTTTTAGTATAATGGCAAGTATTCGCTATAAATTTTTGTTTAACCGCTTCATAAGCTTCTGCGGGAGAACCCTGATCAATAAATTCGATCCACTCTCTATAGCCTATAGCTTTTGATGCTGAGGAATTGTCTCTGATCCCCTGCTTGAGTAATCTATGCACCTCATCAATTAAGTCATCTTCGAGCATTCTTTGACAACGCAATTGGATAGTGTCTCGCAGAAGCTCTTTAGGCGGTGATAAAAACCATCCTCGGCAATTATACTCCCTACATTCTCCAACTTCCCTAGTCCATTTATGGTCTGACACTTTTTTCCCTGTTAAATGGATAATTTCTAAACCTCGCACGATTTTGTTTCTATCATTCTTAGTAATTGTACGAGCATATTCAGGATCTTTCAGGCAAAGGTTTTCGTATAACAATGATAAACCATGCTCCTGAATATAAAGATCTAATTTCTCGCGGAAATCGCAGTCTGCAGAAGGCCCTTGAGGAGGCCCTGAGAGAAAGGTATGAAAATAAAATCCGGTGCCACCGACAAGAATAGGGACTTTATTTCTAGAGAGGATATTCTGACATGCCTGCACTGCCTGATAATAAAAATCTACGGAATTAAAAAGTTCTTGGACATGGCAGATATCGATTAAATAATGAGGAACGCGCTGTCTATCCTCCCAAGACACTTTCGCTGTGCCGATATCCATACCCCGATAGACTTGCATGGAATCAACAGATATAATTTCCCCATCAATCATAGGTGCTAGCTTTAAAGAAACATCTGTTTTCCCGGATCCTGTAGGTCCCGCAAGTAAAATCACAGTGCGCTTAAACAATTTTGCAAATGATTTTTGAGGATCTAAGCAGACATCACATCCCGTAGATGTCGTCGCATTCACTTGGAATTCAGGAGCACGCATATGCACCGGGGTTAAAACTTAGTAAAACATTCTTGTTCTGATTGGCAAACAGGCAAAAGTTGATCGACGCCTGCTATACGAATAACATCTGCCACCAAATTAGAAACGCAACAAATACAAAGAAGACCCTGACGAGACTGTAAAGATTTAGACAATGAAAATAAAAGGCGGATTCCTGCGCTACTCATATAAGTCACGTATTGGAAGTTGAGTACGATTTTATGCTTACCTTCTTCAACTTTCTTATTTAGAAATGCTTCTGCTTGGGGCACAGAAACAGCATCTAACGCCCCTTCTAAAGAGACAACAAGAACATCCCCATACTGTTTAGTTAACCAATCCATAAAAGCAACTCCAAATAGTATCTCGCAAATATTAGCGATATTATTTACGATAAAAATAAAAAACAATGCGCAGCCATGGTAAGAAGCTTTATAAAAATGCTTTTTTCTCCTGGACCAAGATATTCTTTATCTTACGCATTCCTATGTATTTTCCTTAGTATCCTAATTTTTATTCCTACCATTCATTGGCTTTTGTTTCCCGAGACTTTTTTATTTCCTACAACAAAAGCTCTTCCCATTAAAAATATTTTCCTGATTTCTTCATCTCCTTCTAGAATTCCTGAGGCTATTTTTTCAGAGACACTACAATTATCTGCGGACAATCCTACTTTCCTACATCAATTTACAATTAAGCAAGCAGAAGCCACGTTAAAAGATCTAGGGATATTTTCTTCGGTATCTATAAAGAAAGTCCCAGACAACAAAGGAATCATCATCTTTTATGCTTTACACACCCCTATAGGCTATTTAGGCAACCAAACGAATACTTTAATCAACCATTCTGGGGAACGTTTCCCTTGCCAACCTTTTTTTAAAACACAAAAACTTCCTAAGATTTTTTTCCCACAAAAAGATGTAGAATCTTCTATTTTACCTTCATGGAAAATAGACATTGCATCTCTTCTAATTGAAGAACTCAAAGAAGATCCTCCTGTGGTGATTGATTTATCTCTTACGGATATCTACCCTATGGAAATAACCGTTTCTTTATCTTCTGGAAATCTTCTCAGGTTTCAATACCACACGATACATGCAGGATTAAAAAATTATCATCTCTCTCAATGTACTATAGTGATGCAATCTAGAGACTGCCACATTTACGATTTAAGATTCCCCTGTCACCTATTATTAAGTAAGCTATGACTCCTATAATCATTTTGACTCAACTACCTTCTCAAGAAGAAGCTGAACTTATCGCTCACACTTTAGTCACTCAAAAGTTAGCGGCTTGTGTACATGTTTTCCCAAAAGGGAAATCTACGTACATATGGGAAGGCCAGCTCTATGTTTCTGAGGAATACCACATGCAAATCAAAACGCTATGTTCACGATTTCCTGAGGTATCCAAAACCATTCGTTCTTTGTGCTCTTACGACGTTCCGGAAATCATTTTCATCAAAATTGATGATGGAAATGCAGAATATTTAAAGTGGTTATCTCTGGAAACTGCCCCACAAACATCTCAGGAAATGAATAAATCTTGACGTTTTTTCGAAATTCGGTATAATCTTTTCAGGAACTTTGAATGATACATAAGTGTTTTATTCTTTTTTTCCACATCTCAATTTAATTTGGATTTTATGGAAGAGTTTGTAGCATATATCGTAAAGAATTTAGTTGCTGATCCTGAAGCTGTGGAAATTCGTTCTATTCAGGATGAGTCAGGTGAATCTATAAAGTTAGAGATACGTGTGGCTCCCGATGATATAGGGAAGATCATAGGTAGACGGGGAAATACAATACATGCATTAAGAACTATTCTTAGACGTGTGTGCGCGAGATTAAAAAAGAAGATACAAATTGACTTGATCCAACCAGGGGGGATCAGAGAATCTGTTGACGAAAGTGAGGATGTTTCCGGTAGTTTTTGTCTTAATTCAAACAACTCTAGCGAGTCAGAGATGGCCCATCAATGTTGTGGCCGAGGCAATTGCTGTTCAGCGGAAGACGAAGATATAGAAGTATCTTCAGTTCATCATGAATGCAGTCATAATCACCATTCTGAATAATATTCACTACTTTTCTTTTTAATACTATAGAGTTTGGCAATAGCTAAAGACCCCTTGCGGAGTTTTTAGCTCTTCGCAGTTAATAGACACTGCTTATTCAAAGTCTTTCCGACCTTTTTCTTCCGATCAAACTTATGTAGCCCTGATATAATCAATTGATGAATGATTTGTTCAAAAGTCCATCCTAAACGGGCAAAATCATGAAGAAAAGGACTTGCCTGTGTCATTCCTGGAATAGGGTTCATTTCAGAAAGCCAAAAATTTCCTTCATCATCTAAAAAGAAATCGACTCTACATGAACCTTGTCCTTGAATCACACGGTACACACGTTCTGTGAACTCCTTTACTCTTATTTTAGATTCTTCGGAGAGATCCAAATCGTATTGTATTTGAGCGCTTGCTCTACCGTTTAATCCATATTTCTCTTCATAACTAATAAATCTTTTCTCACCACAACGTTCATGTGGTTCAGAAATATAGTAACAGCTACTGGAGTCTCCGAGACAAGACACTTCAATTTCGCGAGATCCTAAACGACTTTCTTCGATAAAAATATCTGTATCATATAGGAAAGCTTCAGATATTTTTGCTTTTAGTTCTTCTTCATTATGCACTTCAAAAACCCCAATACTCGATCCCAAATGTGCAGTTTTCACAAACATAGGAAAAGTAAAGGCCTCTGAAATCTTATGCATACATAACTCTGGAGTTCTTTTCCAAGCATGTAAAGTCAATGGCTGATAAGGAACCACGGGAACACCTACAGAAGCTGCAAGGCGTTTTGTCATAATCTTATCCATAGTGACTGAGGAAAAGAGCAGAGAGGGTCCAGCATAGGGCTTATTGATAATTTCTAAAAATCCCTGAAGCGTACCGTCCTCTCCAAAAGGGCCATGTAATATCGGAAGGATAAAATCTACATGTGTAAGAGCCTCTGTTATCTCTGAAGACAAGACGTAATGACCTTTCCCTTCATAATCTTCACATTCAATAGTGGAGACTTTTGACCATAATCCCTGGCGATCGATAATAAAGTATTGCACATCGTAGTATTCAGGAGACAAATACCGAACGACATTTCTCGCAGACAACAAAGAAATATCGTGTTCGCAAGACTTCCCTCCACAGACAACTCCAACTGCGAGCTTCCTAGGTTCAAAATCCTTTAAAGCATTGCCTACGGTATAAATATTTCCAGCTCCTAAAGATATACACACATCATGAACGCGTATTTCTTGTTGCAGGTATGGGATAATGTTGTCATAAGGAACATAGCTACATTGTACATGAGAGGATAAGGAAATCGTCTCTGCTAATTTCTCAGGAGACGGTAAATCTAATGCAGTTTCTCCAGCACTGTAGACATCAGTGAGAATCACCTCATCAGCATCTTGAAAAGCTTTATAAAAATCTTCCAGACAATATTGCAATCTAGAAAATCTATGTGGTTGACATATCGCAACTATACGACGCAAGCCAACAGCATCTCGTAATCCTCTTAGAGTGCAAGAGATCTCAGAAGGATGGTGTGCATAGTCTTCAAAGAATAAGAATTTCTCTGAAACATTCTTTCTTTCCATACGTCTTTGAATACCAGAAAAGTTCTTAAGAGCCTCTCGAATACTTTCCTCATCAATACCCAAAGTTAATGCTATACCCATAGCTACAGCAGCGTTTGCAATGTTGTGCTTACCGATAAGGTTAAGATCTATGTCCAAGTAATCTTTCCCTAAGAAAGACAGAGAAAATAGCGAGCGCCAGCCATCTTGATAATAGGAATGTATACGTAAGTTACAATCTTGAGAAAATCCATAAGATGTTCCTGAGATTCTTCCTTTAAGTTCTTGGCAATCGCCATTATAAAAACATAAACGCGGATCTTCAACCTTACGAGTGAATTCTTCAATTGTTAAAGCAAGTTTCTCCTTACTCCCTTCAAAATTACTGAGATGTTCATTATCTAAATTGGTTACAACAGCAACTTTAGGAAGATAGTGTTTTAAAGAGCCGTCGCTTTCATCAGCTTCCGCTATAAAGTACTCTGAGCTTCCTGAATAACCATTCAAAGATAGAGAATTCAGACCTCCAATAGCATAGGAAGGATCTTTTTTTGCTGTTTGGAAAATGGCGGTGATTAACGAAGATACTGTCGTTTTGCCATGACTCCCTGAAACTAAAATACTTGTTTGTTCTTGCATCAAAAAAGCGAGAAGTTCAGAACGATGGAGTATGGGTAACTGTTTCCTTACAGCTTCTAGATATTCTACGTTATCCTTAGCGATCCCTGATCCATAGATGATAGTGCAATCTTCAGGAATATGATGTTTATCATGCCCTTGTAAATACCGTGCCCCTTTGGCCACAAGCTTATCGATAATGGCTCCTCGATTTAAATCACTTCCTGATACGGAATATCCCCGGTCTAATAAAATATGAGCTAGTGCACTCATTCCTATTCCGCCGATACCTATAAAATGATAGTGGATTTTCCTATCCATAGATTACCCTATAAACATTCACATATAAATTGATAAAAAGGCTTAGAAGATTTGTTTTGATAATAAGCCCACAAAGCTTCTCGCCTATTTTTAATAGTTTTAGGATCAAGAGCAAGCAAAATATTTTTAGTTAAAACTGCTTTAGAAAGCTGTTTTTCGAGGATCATCGATCCTCCTCCTATCGTATAGACAAGGAATTTTGCATTTTCCTCCTGATGTCGATAAGCTCCCGGATATGGGATAAGTATAGAAGGACTTTGTGCCCACAACAATTCATCCATAATCGTAGCTCCAGCCCGACTAATTACAAGATCTGATGAAAGTAAGACACTCAGCATGTCATGCTCAAAGGGTTTTACACAAAAGGACACGCCACCACGACTATAGACATGCTGTATGGAAACTATATCACCTTTCGGTCCTGCGACATGATGAACATACATATTTGGGTAATCCTTGGCAACCTCAACAAGTGCCGGTGGGACATGATCATTTAATGTCTTTGCTCCTAGAGATCCTCCTACAACACAAATCGTTGGAGAATGGGAAGTTAGGCGTTCTACAATAGGATTAAAAGAGGAAAACGCTCTTTTTGGTAATGAAATCTCTTGAGCTGGACATGCAAATTGCTTAATGACAGGTGAGAAAGATACACCCACCCCCTTAGCAAAACGTGAAAACAGCTTATTTACCTTACCTGGAACAACATTTTGCTCGTGTAAAAATATAGGGATTTTCTTTTTCAATGCTGCCATCAATACCGGCAGAGAGTGGTAACTACCGAAACCTATGACAACATCGGGATCAAAAATAAGGAGTTCTTTTTTTGCCTTTTTATATCCTGCATATAGGGAACATGCTCTCCGGATAGCAGTGATAGGTCGCGCAAATGTCGGCAATCCTGAGGGAATTTCTTTATACAGTATCTGCTGTTCTCCAAGGCTTGGGTGGTTATCTAAACCCTTACCCAAAAGAAGCACATCTACACCTTCTCTACAAAATGCTTCTCTTGTTGCTAGAGCGGGGACGATATGTCCTCCCGAGCCTCCGACAGCTAAAGCTATTTTGTTGATTTTCTTCATCGCACACCCTTAATAGCAATGTAACACCACACATATTCGCAATCAGAGAGGATCCTCCCTGACTAAAAAAAGGGAGATTTACTCCTTTACTCGGTAATAATCCTGACACAACGCCTAAATTCATAAAAGCTTGCATTCCAATAATTACCGTTACGGCTATAGCCAAAGAAGCTCCTTCTAAAGAAGAGGCTCGGATAGCAATTACGTAACCACCGTAAACAAAATACATATACAACAAAATCAAAAGTAGCATACCTAAGAAGCCAAATTCTTCTGCATATATTGCAGCGATATAGTCATTTTGTGCTTCTGGAAGATAGGTAAGCTTTTGCAGGCTAGCTCCTGGGCCTTTACCAAATAATCCCCCTGACCCTGCGGCGATTTTTGCTTGATATGGCTGATGTCCTCGACCTTTAATGTCTAATTCTGGATGCAGATAAACATTTAAACGATGTCGCACATAAGGCATTCTATAAGCAAGAACGCCGCCCACAACAAGAATACATAACAACGGAAGTAACCAATAACGCAAACGCACAGCTGTCATAATAAATACAGGGATCAAAGAAAAAGCTATTACAGCTGCGGAACCGTTGTCAGGCTCTATAGCAATAAGTACAATAGGAAGAAACAGTGTAGTAGTGAGCTTAAGAAATAGTTTGAAATTTTCTCGATACTGAGGGCGAAATACCAGATATTCGATAGCTACGCAGGGAACAAGATATTTTACAAACTCTGAGGGCTGCAAAGTCAGTTGTCCTATACCTAACCATCGCTTTGCTCCATTCCTACACACCCCGACACCAGGAATCAAAACAGCTACAAGTGCGCATCCTGCTATGAACAATAATGTGGGGCTCATTTTTAGAAAATCTTTCCAACCTGTTATATAAACTAAAGTAGAAAGACCTAATCCCAATCCTAAGTAGGTAATCTGGCGGATTAAAGCCTTATGGGTACTACAAGGAAGCGAACGATCGAGAATTTCTGCAGAAGAAGTGTCAAAAACCATGACTAGACCTAGGGAAAAAATCCCTAACAAACAAGAAACTATAAACCATTTCATATTAGGCCTAGAGAGAAATTACCGTATACGCAACTGATCCCCAGGTCTTAGTTTACGAGCTTTTTGTTCGTCAAGATCATTCATTTTTAATAGATCTTCAAGACGAATCTGATTACGTAGCGCTATAGTCCAAGGGCTATCTCCTTCTTGAACAGTATAAAAATCCTCAGCACTCGCTACTTTCACTTGAGGATTCTTAGTTGTTTCTTGTTTATCGTATACAGGGACTTTCAATACTTGCCCTATCTTCAATTGCGTGGAAGAGAGATCATTGATCTGCATAAGCACAGCCACAGTTGTATGATTTGCCTTAGCAATACGTTCTAAGAACTCTCCCTTCTTGACAACAACCGTTGCGTAGGCTTCCTTCTTAGGGGTTTCTTTAGCAACTTGGGTGCTGGGTTCTATAGGTGTAGGACTTGCAACTGGCACAGGAGAAGTTGTTTGAGGAACACTAGGTGTTGGAGGAGCCTTGACAACCACAGGCTTATTTTCTGCAAATTGCACAGCGAATTCTTCTTTAGAAACGCGCTGTGGAACCGTTTCTACGACAGGTTTTTCGATCTTCTCAACTTTTTCCTGTACTTTTTCTACAGGAGGAGGGGCAAATTCAACAAGTTTCGCAGGTAAGGGAGGGCATAATACATCTGCATTCTTTTTATCTGCATGCTTTGCTGTAGTAAAGAGTACTAGCACCAAAACAGCATTCACTAAAGTCGCGATTATAATCGTATCTCTACGGTTCATATCTTTAATGCCTCCATCTCACCTACTAATTGCTTAAAGCAATCTCCTCTTTCCTCGAAGCTCCGAAACTGATCAAAACTTGCACATCCAGGAGATAATAAAATTACGTCACCAGGCTGTGCTATACTCTGGGCTACATTGACTGCTTCTTGTAGATCTCGAGCTTGCGTTAAAGGAAGATTACTACTAGATAAAGCTTGGGCAATCTCTTTCCGACACTCTCCCATAGCCACAATATGTTTTACAGTTTGAGTAAGGGTTGGAATCAAAGAAGCAAAGTTACTCCCTTTGTTTCTTCCTCCCAAAATAACAATAATGTTTTCTTTTACAGCTATTAGAGCCTTTTCTACTGAGCTCATAGTTGTAGCCTTACTATCGTTGATATAGCGCACGCCATCTTTTTCTCCCAGATATTCTATCCTATGGGGAGGTTTATCAAACGTAAGAACAGCCTCTAAAAACGCCTCCAAAGGAATTTTGGTCACTTCATTAGCTAAAGCGTAGCCTGCGCAATAATTATTCCTATCATGCAAGTATAATGGTTTTAATGCACTCCCTTTATCTAAAACTAAATTGATTTCCCTAGTAGAGTCTAGATAGGATTTCCCAAAGGAAACGCCATCACCAACCCATAAAGATTCAGGAGATTGCAAACATTTCACAATATTACTTTTTGCTTCGCTATAGGCTTGTAGGGTGTAATGATAATCCAAATGGTTTTCTGAAATATTTAAAATAGTAGCTGCGGAAAGCACAGGGATCTCTATTTCTTGTTCTGCCAATTGAAACGAGCTCATTTCCACAACGCGGATACCTTTCTGGTACATGGCTTGAAGTATCGGAAAACCAATATTCCCCATAGCACAAGCAGACATCCCAACAGAACGTAGGAGATGGACTAAAAACAACACGGTTGTGGTTTTCCCTGCGGACCCTGTAACTCCAATGGAAGGATAACGATGAAATTCAGGATCTTGAAACGCTAACTGTATGTCAGTAACAACAGGAATCCCTCTATGTTTGGCTTCTACGATAACAGGGTGTGAAGTTTTGATCCCTGGGGAACGTACACATAGGTCTATATCTTCAGGGAATTCTCCGGCGCTATCTAAATAACGCTCACAAAAGAACTGGCAAGAATTTAGGGCCTCTGAAGATCCATCGATACCAATAACGTAATCTCCTCGATTACGGAGAAACTCTGCTGCAGATTTCCCTGTAACACCTGATCCTAAGACTAAGACACGTCGCTTATTCACAAATTATCTCCATAATGCTGCGATGATCCCTAAAACCATAAAGAAAAATCCTGCCATCCAAAAACGCTTAACCACTTGAGTTTCTGAGATACCTTTATACTCGTAGTGATGATGTAATGGGGAGCATAGGAAAATACGCGTTTTCCTTAACCGGCAACTAGCAATTTGTAAAATTACAGACCCTGCTTCTGCAACAAAAACCCCTCCCAGTAAAATCAACAGTAATTCTGCACGCAGCATAACAGCACAGCTGCCCAACATGCCTCCTATCAATAAGGATCCTGTGTCTCCCATGAACACCTGTGCCGGAGAACAATTGTATTTTAGAAACGCCAGACTGACTCCTAGCAATGCAGATAATAGTATAGAGACATCAGTTGCGAGAGGTAGTGTAGTGCTTGTAAGGGCAACAACCAGCAAACCAAACGCACACATACACGTGGTTCCTGTTGCCAAACCGTCAAGACCGTCAGTAAGATTTACTGCATTACCCGTTCCTACGATAGCCAATACGGCTAGAACAAAATAAAAAAACTGCGCTAAAACAGAATTCCCGAAAGAAATAGACCCGAAAAAAGGAACTCGTAAAGTGTAAAATAGAGAAGTACCTTTATATATAAACATCACTGCTGTAGTGATCACTGCGGATATCACCAACTGCAAAACAAACTTCTGTTTTGCTGAGATACCATGGCCTTTCTTTTTTCTTTTTTTCACTATATCATCGTACCACCCTAGACTGGTCCAACTGATTATCAAAAACACAAATAACCATGTTGAGAGTTTCCCTAAGGGCAGCCAAAAAAAAATCGTGAATAACAATACGAGAAAAAAAAGAATGCCTCCAGCTGTAGGCGTATGTTTTTTATCCTGATGAAGAACTTCTAATTTTTCACAGTATTCTTTGTGTACTTGATCATAATGATTGCGTTTCTTCAGCCAGCGTATCACGGGCTTGCCTAAGAAGATCCCGAGAATAAATGCGAGAGCACATACTGTGAACAGAAAAAAAATCAAAGATTCATGAAGATAAAATCCAGAATTCATAAGTTAAAGTATTGAAAATTAAAAACAGCTCAATAGAGATTCTAAAGCTAAAGATCGTGATCCTTTTAGCAAGACAATATCCCCTTGCTGGACGACTTTCTTTAAAATCTCTTCTATGCCCTGAGCAGATGGGTAGAAAGAAACTTCACAAGTGTCGTGTTTTAATAGATGCCGAATAGGCAACCACTTTTCTCCAATAAAGAAAATAATACTTGCTTTAGATAAAGCTTTATTCGCAACCACGGTATGGCCTTCCTCAGAATGATTTCCTAATTCTGCCATATGGCCTAAGATAAGTATGACTTTCCCTCCTTCTGAAGGATTAGGAATTGCATCCAAAGCAGCAATCATTGCCTCTGGACAAGCATTGTATGCATCATTGATTATTTGAATACCATTACGAACACTTTGCTCAAAACGCATAGGAGGCAGCTGTAAATCACAACAGGAATGAATAATTCTATCGACAGGGACATCAAGAAGCCATGCTAAAGACAGAGAAATTAACAAATTACTGTAAGCTGGCTTGTATGGGAAGGCTACAGCGAAATCTATATCCCCTTCAGGAGTACTGATGACTACGCTATCCTTACGAATAGCCTTGTAATAAAAATCAGCGGTCTCATCATAAAAAGCAAAAGAAAACTTCTCAGCAGAGACAGACTGTTTCATGAAGTAAGAATACCAAGGAGAGTCTTTAGGAAGAAGTTGCACACGACTATTGCGTAAAATATGGCTTTTTTCTTCTGCAATGCCTTGCACACCCTGATCTGGGAAATTCATAACATGTTGATCTGCTATATTAGTAATTACAGCAACCTCAGGTTCTACTATAGAGAGTAAATCCTGCATGTTCTTTGGTTCAGAAACTCCCATTTCTAAAATGACAAAATCTTCGTCTCCATCTGCCATGAGCAAACTTAAAGGAACGGTAAGTTGGGAATTATAGCTTTTAGGGCTAGCATACACCCGGTACACGGAAGAAAGAAAAGTTTTCGCGAAGGCTTTAGTCGTTGTTTTCCCTATGGAACCGGTAATCCCTACAATTGTTCCTTGAAATAGGTGACTTTGACTTTCTCCAGCTTCTTTTAAAGCTTCTGTAGTGTCATTCACAACTATTAATTCTAAACCAAAGGAATCTCCTTGGTAATCTTTAGAAACGACGGCGGCTACGGCTCCAGATTGCGCTGCTTGTTTGAGGAAACGATGACCATCCGTGCATTGTCCAGAAAGAGCGAAAAATAAATCTCCAGGTCGCACCTGTCGACTATCAATGGCAACCCCAGAAATCTTTTTCCCAGACCTTGGGTATTTTACATTGGATAACATTAAGGTTACCCAATCTTCTAATAAGATAGATCGCATTCCTTGGCCTTTTTTCTCTTATTAAACATATACTCTTCAAGCAAATGTGCTCTAACGAGCATACCGTTTACAAGTTCTAGGATGAAGTTTTGGAGTGTTTCAAATATTCTGTTCATTAATATAAATAAATATACTACATGAATGCAAGCAGCGTTATCAGGTGTAGGTAAGATTTCCTACTGACTATAAAATCATATTTCGCTTAAACTAGGGTTTCCTTTCGCTTTCTTGGTGGCATAGCCAAGCGGTAAGGCCGAGGCCTGCAAAGCCTCTATCCCCGGTTCGATTCCGGGTGCCACCTTTCTTTTTCCTTTTTTATCTAAGGTATTGTGCACTAAAAAACGACTTGGTAGTGTGAGTTTTGCTTAAGGTTTCTCCTGGGGACTACCAATGTTAGACAAGGAAAACTCCCTGTACGATACAGATAAAAAACTTTTCCACGGTATAGATAAAGTCTTTCATTCTATCAAGGATCATTATGGTCCTCTACTTTCATCGCACTCTTTCTTTGAGAATCAAGGCTATCGTGTCCTATCTCGCATAACTCTCGCGGATCCCTATGAAAACATTGGTGTAGATTTTGCCAAAGCGATGGCTAAGCAAATCCATAAAAAATATCTTGATGGCATAACGACAAGTATCATTTTGCTCTATGCTCTTCTCAAGGAAAGCTACATTTTTTTAGATCAAGGCTTATCGCTTTACAAACTATGCTGTGCCTTAAGAAAAATGAAGGAAAAGCTTTTAACATCTTTGAAAAAGCACGCTTGGCCTTTAAAAGATGGGAATAAAGCCAAAGGCATTGTTTTCTCTGCCCTTCCAGATTTAACGATTGCTTCAGAAATGGCTGAGGCTTTTGCATCTGTAGGTTCTGATGGGTTTATATTATTATCCCAACTGGAGATGTCTCATATTCAGATCACACAAGGATTAAAAATCCCTTGTGGCTATAGTTCTCCTCACTTCATTTCTCAATCTACCCAGAGGACAATCCTACTTTCACAACCTCGTGTTTTCGTCACTGACAAAAAAATTACTACTGTCCTCTGTTTCCTTCCTCTATTACAAGAGTTACGTGAAAACGGAGAACATCTACTGATTTTTTGTAACGGCATAGATCCGGATGTTCTTTCTACATTCACTGTGAATAAACTTGAAGATCTCCTAGAAATTGTTGTTGTTGATTTGAGTAGATACCCTGATCTTGATCCCACCTTATCTGAGGATATCACCTTATTCACAGGAACAAATGTGTTCTCTCAAGATTTTTCTCCAACAACACGGTTGCCCGAGCGTGTATCTTTAGGATCATGTGCTTCTATAGAAATTTCTGAAGAAGAAACAATAATCATTCGTGGGCATAGCGTTTCTGAAGTTTTAGCATTAAAAATACACCAAATCGAAGAAGAAATTCGCACGAGCTCCTGTCAGGAGAGAAAAACTCTGTTAATCAAGAGAAAGCACCGCTTACAAAATGCCGTTGCTGTAGTCCCTGTACGCGAAGAAAATAAACTTTTCTATTCTTTAGCCCTTGCCACATTAACTGCTGCCGTAGACAAAGGCTACATTCCTGGGGGAGGTGCTGGTCTATTTTATGCTTCTTTAAATCTGTGTGGTGAGGAAGAACTCTCAGAAGAAGAACAAGCGGCCATTAAGATTCTACAGATGTGTTGTCGCGCTCCTTTAGAACAACTCATCAGGAATATGAAACTAGAAAGCCAGGTCGTTCTAGATAAACTGTTATCTCTATCAACACCTAGTTTAGGGATGAATGTCATTTCTCAACAAATAGAAGATCTTATTGCTTCAGGCATTCTAGATCCTCTATCCAAAATAGAGGATATTTTCTCCTTAGCCTTGGAAACAGGATTGAAAATACTGTCCTCAAAAGTCATCATTACCCATGCTAACAAGTAAATAATTCTCTAATCTTTGATCTATACGCTTAATTGCAACAATCTTTTCTTTATGAAAACAGTGAGTCTGACACACTGAAAATCCTCAAATTCTCGTCCCTTCCTATAAGATCTGCAAATAAAGCAGTTAATAAGAAAAACCTGACTCAGTACTATAAGTCTATTTTAGTACTGATTTCCGGAAATATTTGAGAATGAGAACACTGTTTCCCGTTTTTTCGGAGATGAAAATTGTACTATTGTATTGCTCTTAGTAAGAAAGAACTTGAATAATTGAAGATCCGTAAAAGATCTTAAGAATAGTTGTTAGGGAAAACAGGAATGCTTTTTTATTAGCGGATTGAGCTGATAAATTATGCCAGCCTTTTGGAGAACAGGGGATATGTATAATAAACCTTCACAAGCTCATCGTATTATTCATATCTCTGATGTGCACTTTTGTGTTTTCCCTAGAAATCCCTTAACCTGTTTCAATAAGAGATTTAAAGGAGTATTACGCCAAGTATTTGGCGGTGTAACTTTTCAGTCTTCAACGATAGCAAAACGTTTTCCTGATTTAGCTGTAAAACTGCAAGCCGATAGTATTTGTATTACTGGCGACTTTTCTCTTACAGCTTTAGATAAAGAATTTCTACTAGCTCAAGACTTTGTGCATACCCTAGCACAAAATGCCTCTGTATATGTACTTCCTGGGAACCATGACGTTTATACACAACAAGCATTAGATCAGAAGACTTTCTATAACTACTTCCCTAATATACAATTACAAAACGAACAAATTTCCTTTAACAAACTCATGGATCATTGGTGGTTAGTCTTACTGGATTGTTCGTGTTTAAACGGATGGTTTTCTGCAAATGGCATGATAAAATCATCACAAATTTCTATTTTAGAGAACTTTATTCTCAGTCTTCCTCCGCAAGAAAACATTATCATTGCCAATCACTATCCTCTCTTACCTACAAAAGACCCTTCTCATGATTTAATTAATCATCTGCTTTTACAACATGTTTTGAAAAAGTATCCTAATGTGCGTTTATACCTTCATGGCCATAATCACCAGGCTGCGGTCTACAACTTCAAAGATCACGCACCAAACATGATTTTAAACAGTGGCTCTGTCTCGTTACCTTCTAATGCCCGTTTTCACATTATAGACCTATATCCTCAAGGATACCACGTATATACTGCAGCGATAACAAATCTCTTAAATACACAAGAGCCTCTAGAAATCTCTATAGAAGCCAATTTAGAGTCTTGGTAATTTTTCAAACCAACGACAAAATGAAAAATAGAAAAAACTGTGTAGAAAGGCTAGAAGCCTTCTTCACAAATTTTTTCTGCAATGGTACGAAATACCTCTGGAGTATTGGGTACTTCGCAGTGAGAAAGATCACGAGTGGATTCAGGCATAGCTATAAGCTTTTCCATCCACACTTGTCTCTTCTTTTGTTCTTCGAGAATCAAAGCTTGATCCCGTAGTTTTTTCAGCAACTCTGCTTCCGCAGATAGCTCTTTTGTTTTTTTTGTTCCCATACTACGGAATCTAAGAAAATCGTACTTTTTACACAACAGAACTTCTTATGATCAGAAGTTACTTGGAAACACGCGATTCATAACTTCCTGTACGTGTGTCTACTTTAACAACTTCACCTTCTTCTATGAAAATGGGAACCATAATTTTTGCTCCAGTATTTGTTACTGCAGGTTTTAATACTCTTCCCGAAGCTGTATCTCCACGTACACCTGGTGCCGTTTCAGCGATAGTAAGTTCCATAAAAATTGGAGGTTCTACCGCAATAACATTACCATTGTATAAAACTAATGTATAGATAGTGTCTTCTAATAACCACTGACGAATATTTTCTATTTTATCCCAGAAGATGACTTCTTGCTCGAATGTTTCATCATCCATGAAGGTAGCACCTTCCTGATCTGAATAAAGGAAACGCATCTGTTGTTCTCGCACATCTGCAGTTTCTACCGATTCTCCAGATTTAAACGTCTTTTCAATGACTCTTCCTGTAAGAAAATTTTTTACCTTAATCCTATTAAAGGCTTGGCCTTTTCCTGGTTTTACAAAGTCATTTTGCAAAATCAAATAGGGTTGACCATCTATTTCTATTCTTAATCCTACACGAAATTCACTAGTGCTTACACGAACCATGGGGCCTTTTATCCTTAAAATTCTCCCATTTATGTTATCTAGGATGTTCTCCTTTGTCCAGAAGAATGTCTTGTATACGACAGGATAAATATAGCGATTAATATCTATTGATTTTAGTTTAAACGTGCAATTTTCCTATATGCAGTATAAAGAAAATGATTATTTGACATCGACAACATCGAGTTAAACTAGGGAGCAAAAGCATGTTTAAGCACAAAGAAACGAAAACTGATGAAGCCAAAATAGCCCAGGATACACTAGAACGTTATTCTGGATCGTCTATTGAAGAATTTTGTCCCTACCTACTTTTAACAAACTTTGCACACTATACCCACGTATTTGCAGAAGCTTATCAGGTACCTATTTCAAAAGGATCTATGTTTTCTGCAGCACACGCTCCCCAAGTTAATGCGTCCATTTTGGATTTTAAATTAGGATCCCCTGGAGCAGCTTTAACTGTAGATTTATGTTCTTTCCTCCCTAACTTAAAAGCTGCTGTTATGCTTGGTATGTGTGGCGGTTTACGCTCGCATTATCAGGTTGGGGATTACTTTGTCCCGATAGCAAGTATTCGAGGAGAAGGAACCTCTGATGTCTATTTCCCTCCTGAAGTCCCTGCTTTAGCAAATTTCATAGTACAAAAAACTATCACAGAAATATTAGAAGAGAAGAAAGCGAGCTACCATATTGGAATTACTCACACCACAAATATCCGTTTTTGGGAGTTCAATAAAGAGTTCCGAAAGAAACTCTATGAAAATAAAGCACAAACTATAGAAATGGAATGTGCCACCCTCTTTTCTGCAGGTTATAGAAGAAACCTTCCCGTAGGAGGTTTATTGATCATCTCTGACTTACCTCTGAGAAGGGAAGGGATAAAAACTAAGGAAAGTGGAAATCATGTGTTGAAGACATATACAGAAGATCACATCACTACAGGCATTGATGTCATTTCAAGATTAGACACAGTATTGCAAAACCGCCCTATCAAAACCAATAAAGGTTTGCCACATATGGAACTTGGGGAGGCTGACGATACCATGCCTAAAGATTCTGGCATCTCAGATAGCGATTATTGAGAAAGAATTCTCTGTAAAATGCAATCTGCAGTAAATCCACAAGCTTCCGCTACATCAGCGGGAGCTCCAGAATAACCAAATCTATCCATAGCAATAGCTAAGCCATTCGAACCGATATATTTATACCAACCCAATGCAGATCCTGCCTCTATAGATACTCTTAAACCTAAATCGCCACCGATCACACTTTCTCGGCATTCAAAATCTTGCTGTTCGAATAACTCCCAACAAGGGAAAGAAATTACACGGACTTTTTTATCCAAATGGATTAGCTCTTGTGCTACAGCTAGAGCTAAATGCAACTCTGATCCTGTAGCAAATAAAGTATAATCTGGTTTCCCTTGAGTCTCTTTTAAAACAATGTAGGCTCCTCGGCCGACACCTTCTTTAAAAGATCTATTTGTTTGCGATAGTGTAGGTAAATTTTGCCGAGAAAGTATCAATGCTGTGGGACCGGCATAACGCAATGCCGCATGCCAAGCTCCCTTAACTTCATTAGCATCCCCAGGGCGGATAACTTGCAAACCTGGAATTGCTCGTAACGACATAATTTGTTCTATAGGTTGATGGGTAGGACCATCCTCCCCAACAAAAATCGAGTCGTGGGTAAATTGATAAATCACGGGTAATTTTGCTAAAGCAGCCAAGCGAATAGCATTCCTTAGATAATCAGAAAATACTAAGAATGTGCCTCCAAAAGGTCGAAACACTTGTGAGTAAGCGAGGCCATTCATAATAGCTCCCATACCAAATTCTCGAACACCATACTTAATGTTTCTACCCGAGAAATCGTGGCTATTAATATCTTTAGCGTCAGTTATCCAAGTCCCATCAGAACTCGATAGGTCTGCTGATCCTCCAATAAGAGAAGGGATATTCTTAGCTAAATCTTGAATAATCTTGTTCGATGCCGCACGTCCAGCTATGTTCTCAGGCATGGCTATATCGTCGAGTATTCTCTCTAATTGTTCTGAAGAGAGAGGTGATTTTAATGAAAGAAACTCTTGATACAAGTCAGGGAATAGACGAGACCAAACACGAAAATTATCTTGCCATTCTTCTTGAACTTTACGATCTTCATGCAACTTATTAGAAAAGAAGGACTTTACTACAGGAGAAATGAAAAACTTCTCTTCAGGCAGATGCCAGAAACGTTTTGTCTGTTCCACACCAGCTTCTCCTAAAGGAGATCCATGTGCCTTATGGCTGCCTTCTTTAGGAGAGCCATGCCCAATGACTGTGTGTGCAATGATTAATACAGGACGCTGCTGAGATTGCTTAACTTTCACAAACGTTTCATGAATGCCTAAGAAATCGTACCCATCGACTTCATAAACATCCCAACCGTAAGACTCAAAACGTTTTTTTACATCTTCTGAGCTGACTTCTCCTAAAAAACCATCTAAGACAATATTGTTATAGTCATAAATCACGACAAGATTGTCTAAACCTAAGGTTCCTGCGAAGCTGCAGACTTCATGGCTAACGCCTTCCATCATACATCCATCACCAGCCAGGCAGTATACTTTACCATTAAAAATTTCGTGCTCAGGACGATTAAAGCGAATTCCAAGCATCTTCATAGATAAAGCCATACCTACAGCATTACCTACTCCTTGGCCTAAAGGTCCTGTAGTTGCTTCAACGCCCTCCGTCTCTCCAAATTCTGGATGACCAGGAGTCCGAGAATGCAACTGACGAAATTGCTGAAGATCCTCTAAAGAGACATCATACCCAGCAAGATGAAGACAGGCGTATAGCAAAGCTGAACCATGCCCTGCAGACAAGACAAAACGATCTCTATCAATCCATAACGGATCTTTTGGGTTGTGTCTTAAAACATAACTGTACAGGTAAGCGGCAAGTTCCGCACAACCTAAAGGTAATCCCGGATGACCAGAACCAGCTTTTTGAATGATCTCTATACTCAATTGTTTAAGAGTTCCTGAGACCTTTTCCAAGATATCTATATCTACTTCTCTGTTCACCATTTATCAGACCTAAAAGCACTTCACAAGAATATAAATAACGAAATTATAGGGCATGCATTACCAAAAAGCAAGACTACTCGCAATATAAGATCCCGCAATATCTTGATGAAGATTTCTTACCTAGGCTCTCACGGGTGTATAGAACATTTTTTATGCATCTAAGACCAAAAAGATTCTTTCTTAGGACAGGATTAGAGACTAAAATACATCTCTCCCCTATAATCACAGGAAGTTCAACGTTTTTGACATTGCAAAGTCATTCCTTATGTTAAGTAATACTCTCCGATCTAATTTTTTAAAATTTTACGCTAACCGTCACCATACTATTGTTTCTTCTTCACCTGTTTTTCCCCATAACGATCCTTCCATTCTCTTTACCAACGCAGGAATGAATCAATTCAAGGATATTTTTTTAAACAAAGAAACCGTGAGCTATTCACGAGCTACAACCTCTCAAAAATGTATCCGCGCTGGAGGCAAGCATAACGACCTCGATAACGTTGGACACACATCTCGACACCTTACTTTCTTCGAGATGTTAGGAAACTTTTCCTTTGGAGATTACTTTAAAGAGCAAGCGATTGCTTTTGCTTGGGAAGTTTCTTTATCTGTTTTCAATTTCGATCCGGATCGTATCTACGCAACAGTACATGAAAAAGATGATGAAGCGTTTGCTCTTTGGGAACGACATTTGCCTTCCGAACGTATTTTCCGTCTAACTGATAAAGATAATTTCTGGAGCATGGCTGAAACAGGCCCTTGTGGATATTGTTCCGAGCTTCTTTTCGATCGTGGTGAGCAATTTGGTAAAGCAGCCTCTCCTCTAGAGGACAGTGAAGGCGAGCGCTTTTTAGAATACTGGAACCTTGTATTTATGGAGTTCAATCGCTCAGCAGAAGGTTCCTTACTTGCCCTGCCTAACAAACATGTGGATACTGGCGCAGGTCTAGAGCGTTTGGTTTCTATTATCTCTGGAACCGATACTGTTTTCGAAGCTGATGTATTACGTTTGCTTATTTCAAAAACAGAAGAATTGTCAGGGAAAAAGTACCATCCAGATGAAGCTTTAGGAGCTGCTTTTAGAGTAATCGCGGACCACGTGCGTTCCTTATCTTTTGCTATAGCTGACGGCTTGATCCCTGGGAATACAGAACGTGGATACGTATTAAGAAAAATTTTGCGACGTTCTGTAAACTATGGAAAACGTCTTGGATTTACTAAACCATTCCTAGCAGAAATCGTCCCTGCTTTGGTTGATGCTATGGGGGAGGCGTATCCTGAATTACGCCTATCCGCGTCCCAAATTCAAGAAGTCATGACCATAGAAGAGGAGAACTATTTCAAATCACTTCACCGTGGTGGGAATTTACTTCAACAGGTTCTTAAATCTTCTTCTTCTTCATCCATCATTTCTGGAGAGGATGCTTTCAAATTAAAAGATACGTATGGATTACCTCTGGATGAAATCGCCTTGTTAGCTAAAGATTATGATTTCTCTGTAGATCTAGACACCTTTTATCAATTAGAGAAAGAAGCTAAAGAGCGCTCCAGGAAAAACATAGCTAAATCTCATAACACTACAGATACAGTATATGATTCACTTTCTTTAGGAGAGAATTCCACATTTGTTGGTTATAATGACCTTTCATGCGACACATTTATTGAAGCAATTATCAAGGATGGTGAACAGGTCCCCTATCTTAAAGAAAAAGAAAAAGGCATTTTAATCTTAAAAGAAACCCCCTTCTATGCAGAAAAAGGTGGTCAGGTTGGTGATTCTGGAGAGATATTCTGTTCTGATGGAACATTTGTAGTTAGTCACACCACCTCTCCGAAAGCAGGGATAGTTATTCATCATGGTGAAGTCTCTCAAGGACAACTCTGTCCTGCACAAGCTGTAACTGCACAAGTACATTGTCTACGTAGAAAAAATATCAGCAACAACCACACGGGCTGTCATCTTTTACATAAAGCTTTAGAAATGACGCTTGGAGATCATATCCGCCAAGCAGGATCTTTTGTTGATGATACAAAGATTCGTTTAGATTTTACGCATCCCAAAGCTATCGCTCCTGAAGACTTAGCTTCTATTGAGCTTTTAGTTAATGAGAAAATCCGCGAAAATCACCGCGTGGAGACTCGAGAAGCTTCTTACTCTGATGTAATGAATTCTAAAGAGATCAAGCAATTTTTTGGTGACAAGTATAGTGATATTGTTCGCGTAGTCTCAGCGGGATTTTCTCATGAGCTCTGTGGGGGTACTCATGCAGAATTTACAGGAGACCTTGGTTATTTCCGCATCCTTAAAGAGCATGCTGTAGCCACGGGGATCCGTCGTATAGAGGCTGTAACAGGAAAAGAAGCTGAAGTTTTAGCACGTCAAGACACTCAGGATCTCAATGAAATTGCGCTTATTTTACAATCTCCTCGAGATCAAATTCTGAATAAATTACAAAACATTTTAGATGAGAAAAAAGAACAAACGAAACTCATTTCTGATTTAGAGAACAAGCTTATTTATTCTCTATTGGATAAAGTTATTGATCGTTGTCAGCAGGTTGAAGATGTTTCTTATTTCATTCATCATTTACCTGAATCGGAAAGTCATCGCTTACAACAGTACGCCAACTGCCTACATCAAAAAATACCAGCACGTTTAGTTTCTCTATGGACTACTCAGAAAAACGGGAAGTATATCATCTTTTCAAGAATTTCTGACGATCTGGTTAAACAAGGATTACAAGCTAAAGATCTTTTAAAAATATTACTCACACCTTGTGGTGGTCGTTGGGGAGGGAAAGATATATTTGCACAAGGTAGTGCTGATAGTCTCCCAGAAGCAGATATATTAAATAACACTTTATGCCAATGGATTTCGACCCAGTTAATTTAAACCTATCTATTTTACCTGAAATAACTAACACCTCTGTTCCATTACTAATAGAAAATATCCTTCCTGGGGCTCGTAGTTTCTTAGCTGCTAAGTTTTTCTACGAGAGGAAAGAGTCTGTGGTAATAATTGCCACGCGCTCTCGTATTGATGATCTCTTTGAAGATCTTTCTTCATTTTTAGGATTCCCTCCTGTGGAGTTTCCTTCATCAGAAATAGACTTATCTCCAAAGCTTGTTAATATCGATGCTGTTGGGAAACGTGATAAGGTTCTTTACGATTTGTATCAGAAAAAAGCCCCTATATTTTGTGTAACAACACTAAAAGCTTTACTAGAGAAAACTCGATCACCAAAAGATACAGCTCACCAACATTTAGATATCCAAGTTGGAGATGTTCTTGATCCTGATATCATGATCGATCTATGTAAAAATTTAGGTTATCGCCATGAAACTCTTGCCAGCGATAAGGGAGAGTTTGCTTATAGAGGAGGGATTATTGATATCTTTCCTCTATCTTCTCCAGAACCTTTCCGGATAGAGTTTTGGGGAGAAAAGATCATCTCAATACGTCCTTTTAATCCATCTGATCAACTCTCAACAGGGAAAGTTTCCAAGCTGTCTATATCCCCAGCCACAAAAGATTCGGGGACAGAAGTTTTATCACACTGCCTATTGGATTATTTTGATACACCCCCAGCATTTCTCTTCGATAATTTAACCTTGTTAGAAGATGATTTCTCGGAGATTTCAGGGACGTTGTCTTCGCTACCTAACCGTTTTCTACCTATCCAAGATTTATGTCGACGTGCTTTTCAATCTCAGACGATTTTCTTTGAAGAGAAAAACTTCCCTAATGTTCGTACAATTAAAAATACCCAAGTAAACATTGAAGTCTTCCACTGCGACATTCAAGCTTCCCGACTTGTTGCTCCTTTTATCTATCCTAACGAAGTTATCGACGAACAAGAAAATCCCCTTCTTGGTTTTCTACAAAAGCTTCAAGAATATATCCCTAACAAAGGACAACCGTTTAACGTAGCCCTCTACAATACAAAAGCAAAATCTTTAAAAGAAGCTCGGGCTCTAATAGAAACGCTAAGCCAGAGCTCTATACATATCTATGAAAAACCTGGGAATCTCTCTTCTAGCTTTGCTCTTGTAAACGAAAGATTTGCTGCTATTTCCCTAGCGGAATTTGCTTCTACAAAAGTATTGCGAAGGCAAAAACAGAGAAATTATTTTTCCGTAACTACTGAAGAAGTATTCGTTCCTATTCCTGGAGAGACAGTTGTTCATTTACACAATGGTATTGGCAAATTTATCGGAATGGAAAAGAAGCCAAACCATTTAAATATTGAAACTGACTATCTAGTTCTTGAATATGCCGACAAAGCACGGCTGTATGTGCCTTCAGACCAAGCCTATCTGATTTCACGTTACGTAGGAGTTTCTGACAAAACTCCTGACCTTCATAATCTAAATGGCTCTAAATGGAAACGATCTCGAGATCTCTCTGAAAAGTCTCTTATATTATATGCTGAGAAACTCCTTCAGCTCGAAGCACAGCGTTCCACGACTCCTTCATTTATTTATCCTCCCCATGGAGAAGAGGTAATTAAATTCGAAGAGAGCTTTCCTTATGAAGAAACTCCAGATCAATTAAAAGCGATTGAGCAAATCTATTCCGATATGATGTCCGATAAGCTCATGGACCGTTTAATTTGCGGTGATGCAGGATTCGGAAAGACGGAAGTCATTATGCGAGCTGCTGTGAAAGCGGTTTGTGATGGTCAGCGACAGGTTATTGTTATGGTCCCCACAACCATTCTAGCAAATCAGCATTACGAAACTTTCACCCAACGTATGGCAGGGTTACCGATAAATATTGCTGTTCTTTCGCGCTTTTCTGAAGGGAAGGCTCTGAAAAAAATCTTTGAGGATACAGCTCAAGGCAATATTGATATTTTAATCGGCACACACAAGTTAATAAATAAAAACTTAGAATTCAAAAATCCTGGTTTATTGATTATTGATGAGGAACAACGTTTTGGTGTTAAAGTTAAAGATTTCCTCAAGGAACGTTACCCTACGATAGACTGTCTCACAGTATCAGCTACACCTATTCCGAGAACATTATACATGTCTTTGTCGGGAGCCAGGGACCTCTCTTTGATTACCATGCCTCCATTAGATAGACTGCCTGTTTCTACTTTTGTTTTAGAACACAATGAAGAAACTCTATCTGCAGCCTTACGGCACGAATTATTGCGAGGTGGTCAAGCATACGTAATTCATAATCGTATTGAGAGCATTTTTAGATTAGGGAATACAATACGGAACTTGGTACCAGAAGCACGTATTGCTGTTGCTCATGGCCAAATGTCTTCAGATGAGTTAGCTTCTATTTTTCAAAAATTTAAGGATCAAGAAACCAATGTCCTTGTAGCAACAGCACTTATAGAAAATGGTATCGATATTCCTAATGCCAATACGATTTTAGTCGACCAAGCAGATAAATTTGGCATGGCTGATCTGTATCAGATGAAAGGTCGTGTAGGAAGATGGAATAGAAAAGCTTACTGTTATTTTTTAGTTTCCCATTTAGATAGATTATCTGGTCCTGCTGCAAAACGTTTACAAGCTTTGAATAAACAAGAATATGGAGGAGGAATGAAGATCGCTCTCCATGATTTAGAAATTCGTGGCGCAGGAAATATTTTAGGAACCGATCAATCCGGGCATATCAGTGCGATTGGATTCAACCTCTACTGTAAGTTATTGAAAAAAACGGTTGCTGCTTTAAAGAACAACTCTTCTCCTTTATTATTCAACGATGATGTAAAAATAGAGTTTCCTTATAAATCCCGCATACCTGATACCTATATAGATTTGGCGTCTCTGCGTATAGAATTTTACCAGAAAATCGGTGGTGCTGAAGATGCCGAACAGTTAGATTTGATAAAAGAAGAGATGCGCGATCGCTTCGGGCCTCTACCCGAAGAGGTCTTATGGTTATTTGCATTAGCTCACGTACGTCTATTTGCTCTACAACACAATATTTCTAGCATTAAAGGTACGGGGAATGCTTTGTATATTCAACAATGTCATGGAAAAACCGAGCAAATAAAGAAAACATTACCCTATTCTTTATCTCCCACCCCAGAACTCCTGGTAGCTGAAGTGTTAGAATCTATAGAGAAAGCATTTCCTCTAAAAACCCCTCGTTAAGGAGGCTCAATGTCGAAATTTTACGACGTGATAAAACCCCAAGCCTCACGTCCACCTGTATGGTTTTTACGGCAAGTAGGCAGATACATGCCTCAATATAGAGAACTCAAAGGTTCTCAAACATTGAAAGCTTTTTTTCACAATACAGATGCTATTACAGAAGCCACCCTTTTAGGGCCAAGCCTACTAAAAGTAGATGCTGCCATTCTCTTCGCGGATATTCTTTCGCTATTAGATGGCTTCAATATCTCTTATGATTTTGCTCCAGGCCCGCAAATCTCTTTTTCTCCTGAAGAAGAACTCGTTTTTACAAAAGACCCTCAAGACACGTTTTCCTACCTTCTTGAAGCCATCAAGAATCTCGTCAAACGTTTATCAGTTCCTCTCATTGCATTTGCTGCGTCTCCCTTCACCATGGCGTGTTACCTTTTAGACGGCGGAGCTTCTAAAGATTTTCCAAGAACTATGGCGTTCTTGTATCAGCACCCCAAGAGGTTCGATGCGCTGCTTAAGCAATTAGCGGAAGGTACGGTCATTTATCTTAAAGAACAAATCCACGCAGGAGCTTCAGCTATTCAGTTATTTGAATCTTCTAGCTTACGTTTACCCTCAGCCTTATTTTCTCGTTATGTGACACTACCAAATACCCAACTCATCGCTCAGTTAAAAAATCATGTTTCCTCTCCAATAAGTTTATTTTGCCGTTGTTTTGATGAAAACTTTATAGATCTCTATTCTACGGGAGCGGATACTCTACATCCTGACTACCATGTCAACCTTAGTAAGATCTATACATCAGTTACAGATCCAGGATCTTTACAAGGAAATATTGATCCCGCCTTATTTCTACTTCCTCAAGATCAGTTTCTAAACCACCTTGAAAAGTACCTCTCTGTTTTAAAACATCAACCTAAGTACATTTTCAATTCAGGGCATGGTATTCTTCCTGAAACTCCTTTAGAAAACGTTCAAGCTGCGGTATTATGTTTAACGTCAATTTCAACTTCTTAGAAGGTCTTCACCAACCTGCACCGAGATACACAAGCTATCCAACAGCTCTCGAATGGGAGGAATCTGATGCAGATCCTGCCTACCTTGCTTTTAAGTATCTTCAAAAAGATAACAGCCCTTTATCCCTGTACTTTCATATTCCCTTTTGCCAGTCGATGTGTCTGTATTGTGGATGTTCTGTAGTAATCAACCGTCGCGAAGATATTGTAGAAAAGTATATTGATACGCTGATTAAGGAAATGGAGTATGTCCATACGCTCTTAGGAGGAAGACGGAAAACTTCACGGATCCATTTCGGAGGAGGCACTCCAAGCAGGTTATCCAGAAAACTCTTTGAAACACTTTTTTCTCATATCCATCGTTTATTTGATCTTTCCGAAGCTGAGGAAATTGCTATTGAATTTGATCCCCGTTCTTTGAGGGACGATGATAAAAAAGCAGAATTTATCCAGTCTCTAGGATTTAATCGTGTGAGCTTAGGAGTCCAAGATACCCAAGCTGCTGTTCAAGAAGCTGTACGGCGTCGTCAAAGTCATGAAGAGTCACTTTATGCTTATGAAAAATTCCGTGAGTTAGGTTTTGAAAGCATAAATATAGATCTAATTTACGGTCTTCCAAAACAAACTAAGTTAACATTTACTCAAACGATTGCTGATATTTTACACATGCGGCCTGACCGCTTAGCGTTATTTTCATTTGCTTCTGTTCCATGGATAAAACCTCATCAAAAAGCTATGAAAGAAAGCGATATGCCCTCTATGGAGGAAAAATTCGCCATATATTCTTATGCTCGACATACGTTAACGAAAGCAGGTTACCAAGCCATTGGATTAGATCATTTTTCTCTACCTGAAGACCCATTAAGCATAGCGTTTAAAAACAAAACTTTGATTCGGAATTTTCAAGGCTACTCTTTACCTCCTGAAGAGGATCTTATCGGGTTGGGAATGTCATCAACAAGCTTTATCCGTGGTATATATTTACAAAATGCCAAAACTCTAGAATCTTACCATGAGAAAATCCTTTCAGGCTCTCTAGCTACAGTGAAAAGTAAAATTCTTTCAGAAGATGATAAAATAAGAAAATGGGTAATTCATAAACTCATGTGTACTTTTGTAGTATCAAAAGAAGAATTCACCCAGCTTTTCGGTTATTGTTTTGATGAGTATTTTTCCGAAAGTCAAGAACGGATAAGTAGCATGGTAACTACAGGATTAATTCAAAACAGTTCATCTCTTCTTACCGTAACACCATTAGGAGAGCTGTTTGTACGTGTAATTGCTACAGCATTTGATGCATATTTCTTAAAAACTGTTTCTTCAAATCCTAGGTTTTCAAGATCCATATGAAAAAAGCCATTATCATAGGCGCAGGAATTTCAGGGTTATCCACAGCGTGGTGGTTACATAGGAAATTCCCCAATAGCGAACTTGTAATTATAGATAAGGCAGATCGACCTGGTGGGCTTATCTACTCAGATTACCAAAAGAATTTTGCCTTGGATCTCGGGCCTAAAGGTTTTCTAGTACGTGGTGAGGGACAGTATACCCTCGGATTAATTCGTGATTTACAACTGGAAGAGGCTCTCATTGTTAGTGATAAAACCGCGAAAAAACGTTTTATACGTTACAAAGGGAAAACACGAAAAGTCTCCCCATGGACATTAATAAAAGAAGGTTTGCCTTTCGCTATCATCAAAGATCTCTTTGCCTCCCGCTATACAAAAGATAGCTCTGTATATGATTTCCTAAGTCGCCATAGCACAATAAATCTTATTCACAATGTATTAAATCCTGTTGTTACCGCAATTCGTGCAGGACACAGTCATCTACTTTCTGCTCATATGGCCTTCCCTTCCCTTTCTCAACGCGAAGCAAAAACAGGATCCATTTTACGCAGCTTCTTAAAAGAACCTTCGAAGAAAAAAACATCCGGAGCTCCTTATCTAGCTTCGCTACGTCCCAATCTAGGCATCCTCATTGATACTTTAGTAAAAAAACTACCCGCAACGTGGAAGTTTTCTTCTCCTGTTACAAAGATCGAGTGTTTCCCATCCCAGGTTGTCGTATCCACTACACAAGAAACATTCTCAGGAGATCTAGCAATATATACGGGGGCCACGTCTCTACTTCCTTCTCTTATTAATATTCCAGGACTGCAACAGCTTGCGAATAACACTCTTCATTGGGATCTCTCGTGTGCAACATTGGGGTGGAATAGGGATATGCCTTCTATCCCTAAAGGTTATGGTATGCTGTTCTCTGACGAACCACCGTTATTAGGTATTGTCTATAACTCACGAGTCTTCCCTAACCAGATGCCTGGGAAAACAGTTCTATCATTACTATTAGAAAACCGCTGGCATCAAGAAGAAGCTTTCGCTTTTTCTTTAGCAGCGATTTCTGAGTATTTAGGGATTTCTACAAAACCCGATGTATTTTCATTATTTTCCCCAGAAGAAGGTCTACCTCAACACGGCGTAGGGTTTTTAGAAATGAAAAATCAGATACTCCCTGTACTTCCTCATAATCTAAAAATTGTCGGGCAAAACTTCTCTGGTCCAGGATTAAACAGATGTGTAGCCTCAGCCTATCAGACTGTTGCTGCTATCTAAGGGAAGGAAACGCTCACAAAGAGAAAGTGTTGTGGTGATCATCTCTCTGAAATATTCTCTTCTTGAAGACATTTCGAGTAATCTCTTTTCGACATGATCTAGGAGATGTTGAGTTAGCTTATCTCTTTCATTAAGTTTTTCATAAGCACATGCTAGTCCTGACACCCAACGCATTTCCATGGCTACACGATGATTAATGTCTTCAATAAGGACTACCTGAGGATGATTAGGCGTTTCCCAATCCCCTTTGACTTCTTCAAAAACCTTGACAGCGCGAGCAGCATCCCCCAAGGAAAGATAAGCATCAGCAAGGTCTAATTTCACGGTATAGTATACGTAGACCCAAGCCTTCGCATTTTCCCCACATAAAGTGATCTCTGAAAATTCATCTAAAGCTTTTATAAACCAGCCGATTTTTCTTATCATTTCTGTTTCTGCATGACCTTGGAAATAGTATACCAAAGATAATAATGAGGATTGGGGGAATAGTTCTTGAAAGTGCGATAAATGTAATAAAGCACTCTCTTTCCCTGAGAGATAGTCGTCTATATCATAAGCAAGAAGATATAAGCGATCTCCATACAAACGCAGATCAAGATGATGACAATAAAGATCCAAAAGCTTTTGATTCGACTGCCTACGTGTTAATGCCCAAACTAACCTAACCGTTGACTGCAATGCAGAACGCTCTTGTGAAAAGATATTTGTTAGAGCTGAACTTGCTTGAGGATCACGATAATATAAAGCAGCAAAACAACATTTTGCGATATCCTCGAATGAGGATGAGCAAGATAGCCGTGTTGTATAACTTGCCTCTTTAAATAATTCTCCACGCCGAAAAGCTAACCATAAAGTTAGCACCCGACTATATTCAGGATTCTGTGATTGCTCTAAAGTTTTTTGTAGATACTGTTGTTCTGTTATCTCTATTTGGTGATCAATAAGGGTAAGTATAGGACTCGCATTACGCCTTCTATGACGATGGATCATATCATAGATAAAATAGTGATAGAGCTCCTCAAGAGCTACTTCACTACTACCTAACAACTCACATAACTTCACAACAGGAGATACAAAACTAGGATCTTTCTTTAGAAATAACGCGTCTATAGATTTTAAAATTTTACGATGTAGAAATGAGACATGAGATTTAGAGTTCCACTCTTCGCACAAATCTATCTTTTTCTGAAGAGCGTAGGAAAGAAATAGTCCTAAACCAGCCTCTTTGCGACTCCAACTTTTATAAGCTCGGAGAAAGAAATCTTCGGCATCACTGTACTTCTGTTCATAACAAGAAATACATCCTAGATACTCATACACCCGAGGTAATGTGACTCCCAACCTAGAAGCATGATCCAAAATTGACACAAAAATCTCTCGAGATTTCGTGAAATCCTGTTTCTCAAAACTATAGCAACCTAAGAAAAAACTATATTCTGGGAAATACGTATGTTCAGGGACAAATACAGATTCTCCGGCAAGCAGTAAGCGCTGCATGGCGGAGAGGTTCTTCTGCTGATGGTAGATTTCCAATAACGAAAAGTAACCGTAATAAAGTAATGTCGATTGTAAATAATTTCCTTGATCTATCAGAACCTCTAATTCACAAATGCCTTTTTTCTGATTCCAAGGAAGGGTATACAAGGCATGCGCAAGGAGAAGTACATCAACCTCATGAGCACGTTGTACCTCGCCGCGTGATATTCTCAATACTAAGTTGTCAATAGATTGAGCATAGTCTTTTTCAGCTTGACAGTAAGGGAATAGTAAAGCTTCACAAGAATCTCCAACTTCTCGTGATTTCTTAATTTTCAATCCTAAAACAATCTTTTTTAAGAAATTTTTTTCTATATCAATGACCTCGGGATGAGGACTACAGGTTCCCTTTGCAATAGCTTGAGAAAGCTTCTCGCATAATGCTAAAGCTTCGTCGTAATTTCCTCGTTCTTGCATTACAAGAATCTCTTGCTTGCGATCCTCATAACTACTATGTAAAGTCATGCTATACAGTTCGAGTAAGAGATGGTCTTCTAGTGTGTCTCTTCCCCTCTCTATACTATGAAATTGCGTTATCAAATCCCTTAAAGAAACCCCATCAGGATTTAATTTCTGCCAAGCAAGACGTATTGCCGACCTAATGTGAGAAGGCATTGTCACTACGGACAATAACTTTCTGATGATCTCTTTACTGGTGGCTCTATCTTCTTGTTTGATTCTGACCTGTACATACTGACGCGTTAACGCCGCTATAGTTTCCCAATCTCTAGGAGACAATGCTGTTTTTTCAAAAATAATACGCTCTACAAATGCTGAGAAAACTTCATCACAACCATTTCCAGACTTCAATGCTGTATACACGTCTGCACAGTAATGACCAAAAGGCAATTGCTGAGTTGGAGCAGCCCAAACACTCCCTACACTCACAATTAAAAAAAACTGAAAAATGCGTAGTAACGGATGGTGATATACTTTCATGATAGATATCTCTCTACCATAGTACTGGCAGGAATTAGAAAAAATCACAATAGTTCAAAAAAAACAAACTA
Organism: Chlamydophila parapsittaci; assembly: GCF_006385615.1. Lineage (NCBI taxonomy): Bacteria > Pseudomonadati > Chlamydiota > Chlamydiia > Chlamydiales > Chlamydiaceae > Chlamydia > Chlamydophila parapsittaci. The sequence continues at coordinate 461,854 of NZ_CP041038.1, forward strand.
TAGGTGAACCAAAAGTATAGTAGAAGACTCTATTACTAAAAAAGAATGTTCTGTTTGGAGTTTTTTATAAATTAAATGTCTACAGAACCTCTAAACTACCTACAAAACACAAAAAGAAAACGCGCACATGAAAATGTACAAGCTCTTCTTTAAAAAAAAGATATTAAGCTGATGCCAACTAACCTACTGATAAACAAAGAAGTATGAAAAATTAAAAACTAGTAGTGATTCTCTGTTTTTCTTTTCTCTAAAAAAATTGTTGCATGAATTTGAACAAACAAACTAATTACAAACTAAAACAAGTAAAAATAGTTTAAAACAACAACTAGAGGACGCTTTTCATGGCGCTAAAAGATACGGCAAAAAAAATGAGAGATCTGTTGGAAAGTATCCAACGTGACTTAGACAAGGCCGAAAGAGGAAATAAAGCAGCAGCTCAACGAGTACGTACAGACTCTATCAAGCTAGAAAAAGTTGCTAAAGTATATAGAAAAGAATCAATCAAAGCTGAAAAGTCTGGCTTGATGACTCGCAAGCCTGCGACAAAAGCGAAAAAGGCTGCTGCCACTAAAAAAGCAGCATCTAAGCCTAAAGCAAAAGCTAAGCCAAAAGTACAAGCTAAAGCTGCCCCTAAAGCTAAAGCCCCTGCAAAAAAGATTCCAGCTAAAGCAAAAGCTAAAAAAAGCTCTAAATCTCGCTCCCTAAGAAAGTAGTTTTTTCCTTGTCTTGGTTTTTAGAGGGTAATTATATTTTATAACTTGCCCTCATTTTCTTTTTCTCTTAATTTCAAAAGATTATCCCTAGAAACGCTTCGTTATGATAAAATTCTGCAGTAATTTTTAACTGCTGAGTGGACGCAGAGTAATTCTATCTCGCAGGCACGTGAATTTTTCACATAAAATTCGATTCTAAAATTAGAGCCCTTACAAATAGACCATGCTTACAGTCGCCAATTGTAAACACTTTGGCATTTGCGGCGGGTGTTCCTCGCCTCACTCTGCCTACTCCGATTCTTTAAAAGCTAAAGAACGTATCTTACACGAGCTCTTTGCTCCTATTTTCCCTGCTTCAGATATTCTACCTATCATTCCATGCTATCCTCTTTTGCGGGGAAGAAATAAAATGGAATTTTCTTTTTTCCAAACTAAAGAGGGTGAGAAAAGTCTAGGATTCATTACGCCTACAAAACCGAAACAAGGCATTCCCATTACAGAATGTCTTATGATTCATGAACATGCAATGGATATTCTAGAGATCACACGCACATGGTGGAAACATCATCCTGAGATTACAGCTTACTATCCTCCCTTCAATAAAGGCTCTCTGTGCACCTTAACTGTACGCATTGGCAGCCCTGAACACACGCTCATGGTCATTCTCACAACATCTGCAAGAGAAGAATATGCCGTCGATAAAAAGATTATTGAAGAATGGAAAAATATGCTGATACATTCCGATCTTCCCATTGTTTCTATTGTATGGGAAGAACGCGTCAGCGCGAAAAGCGTTCCTACCTACTTCCGCTCTAACCTACTTTACGGAGAAGCATTTATTAAACAAAAGTTAAGCTTACCTAAAGATGGAAATTCCGCGGTATTTCATGTGCGGCCGAGAAGCTTCTTTCAACCACAAACTCTCCAGGGAGCAAAAATCATAGAAATTGCCAAAGAGTTTATGGATCCACAAGGATCCGAAACACTCTTAGATCTCTATTGTGGTGCGGGAACTATAGGGATTATGCTTTCTAAATATGTAAAAAAAGTTATAGGAGTAGAAATTGTCCCTGACGCTGTAGATTCCGCAAAAGAAAATATCTTAATAAACAAAAAAGAAAGTCTCATTGAAGTACATCTAGAAGATGTAAAAACTTTCTGTAAACGGCATCAAGATCATCCTGCTCCTGACGTTGCTATCATTGATCCTCCACGCTGTGGTATGCAAAACAAAGTACTGAAATACTTAATCAGAATCTCTCCTAAAAAAATCATTTATATCTCATGTAACCCAAAAATACAGTTTGAGGAGTGTTGTAGCTTAATTTCTGCAGGTTACCGTATAAAGAAAGTACAGCCTTTAGATCAATTTCCTCATTCTCCGCATTTAGAAAATATTATTTTATTAGAAAGAGAAGGCAACCTCTAGGAAAAGCATTGAACGCACGCTTCCTGTTGTGTTAACCTTTCCTTGAAATAACCGAAGTAAAGGTGGTTTAATGTTATCTCGTTTATTCACGTGTTTTTTATTTCTTTTGAGCTCATCCTCTCTCTTAGCAGATGAAGACGGCTCTCAAGTAAAAAGTACTTTTGCTCAACCCGCTGTAATGCTTGGCATTGCTATTTTGTTCTTTTACTTCATTTTATGGCGCCCAGAACAAAAACGCAGAAAAGCGATGGAAAAACGCAAAAATGAACTTGCAAAAGGCGACAAAGTTACTGCCATGGGGATTTTAGGAACTATTGATGAAATCCGAGAACACACCGTAATTTTGAGTATCACCTCTGGAAAAATCGAGATACTGAAAGCAGCTATTTCTGAAATTCTGAAGCCAGATGGGACTAAAGCATAAGCTTTAAGATATAGACATTTACTGGATACGATATTAGAGAAATCTACATTGATTTTTTATAAGCCAAGTTATAACTTGACACCATAAGCTATTCACGAAGTCGAGGATTTTTAGGATCATGACTTGGCTTTCAGGCCTATATTTTATCAGCATTGCTAGTGTAGTATTTTGTGTTATAGGTTTGATACTTTCTGGAATCATTCTTATTGCTCGTAAATTTCTAGTTAAAATTCATCCTTGCAAGCTAAAAATTAATGATGACGACTCCCTTACAAAAACTGTAGATAGCGGCCGTACCTTATTATCTTCTCTGTTAGATTCGGGTATTCCGGTTCCTTCTCCATGTGGAGGTAAGGCCACTTGTAAACAATGTAAGGTAAAAATTGTTAAAAACGCCGACCAGCCACTAGAAACAGACCGCGCAACTTTTTCCAAACAACAGCTAGAACAAGGCTGGCGTCTTTCCTGCCAAACCAAAGTCCAACACGACATGTGTTTGGAAATCGAGGAACGTTATTTACATGCTTCTTCTTGGGAAGGTACGGTCGTTTCTAACGATAACGTAGCAACCTTTATAAAAGAGCTTGTTGTTTCTATTGATCCTGCTCATCCTATTCCCTTTAAACCTGGGGGCTATCTACAAATTCGTGTTCCTGCATATAAAACGAATACTTCCGATTGGAAGCAAACTATGGCTCCCGAATATCATAGTGATTGGGAACGTTTTAATTTATTTGGCCGGATTATAGATAACAGCCTTTTAGAGCCAGATTCTGCTAATAAAGCATATTCTCTAGCATCCTATCCTGCAGAACTACCGATTATTAAATTCAATGTCCGTATTGCGACACCTCCTTTTATTAACAATGCGCCTAATCCAAGTATCCCCTGGGGAGTATGCTCATCCTATATCTTCTCGCTACAACCTGGGGACAAGATTACTGTATCTGGTCCTTATGGCGAATCTTTCATGAAAGAAAACAACCGCCCGTTAATTTTCCTAATAGGTGGTGCGGGATCTTCATTTGGTAGAAGTCATATTTTAGATCTTTTGTTGGATAAACATTCTACAAGAGAGATCACTCTGTGGTACGGAGCTCGCTCTCTAAAAGAAAATATCTATCAAGAAGAATATGAAAAATTAGATAAGGATTTTCCTAACTTCCATTACCATTTAGTGTTATCGGAGCCTCTTCCTGAAGATATTGCAGCAGGTTGGGATAAGGATGATCCTGAGAAAACGAATTTCTTATTCCAAGCTTTTGAGGTTGGTCAACTCAGCAAACTTAGCAATCCTGAAGATTATCTATACTATGTATGTGGTCCACCACTACACAACAGTAGTATCCTGAAATTACTCGAAAATTATGGGGTTGAAAGATCTTCTATAATTCTCGATGATTTTGGTAGCTAGTTACTTAGTATATGTTTTCTCGCTATAGATATTCTCAAGATTTTATCGATTACGCGTTCTCAGCATTCGGACTAAAGACGCAATGTATATTATCGTAGCGAGAAAGCTAAACACCATATGCGTAGCTTGGCTAATCGCATAGGCTCGGCCGTTAGTAAATCCTTCCCAAACAGTCGTGTGATCATCTGGAATAATTTCGTCTGTTGTGTTTGACGTTTCATTATACCGACAAGATTCACTGATTTCTAAACCCCCAAAAGTGGCCATCCCTCCTATAAGAGCAAAGAAAATACCATATACTGCTGTGCTCACGATACTCGTCATCCTATAGTATCTATGAACATTCTCACGCCCTATCCTTGTTATTCTACTAGATAAGTGCCGTTGATCTTCCGTACTATCTCCAAACCATCTTAAGCATCGTCTGCATAATGTATCTCGAAGTCCTGGGAGAGCATACTCTAAAATATCTCTACCTAGTAACGTCCATCCCAAGAGAGTAATGACACCATATAAAGCGGATTCGCACTCTGTAATCGTATCACGCGATGCCATACGGATATTATTGAGCAAATCTAATAGGTTCCCAAGAGGGAAAAACACGCGGTAGCACAGAAATAAAATACGCACATTACGATATCTTTCTCTTCTAGAGCGAGGGCTGGTTAGCATTAAAAAGCAGCTACACAATCCATCCATACCAAAAAATACTGTACTGATGGCTAATACCAAGCCGTCTTCTTCTGTCTCAATGGGAATAAGCCAAAAAATCGATAGTGCATCTGAAATTCTCAGGATATTAAGAGCGACTTCTCCAAGTCGATCTAACAAACTTTCGGGAGGTAATACGCTCTCTTCAACTTGAATAACGGTGTCAGCCATACCGAGTAGAGTTTGTATTCTAGAGAATACATTAGGGCTTGAAGTACGCGATACAATCACCCCTTGGATATTATGTCCTATTATTCCACTATTTCTCTCTTGATCACTTGGATTTGAACCACCTAATGGCGATATTTCTGTAATCTCAACTCTATCCCCTTGTACTAAGTTTTGAGAAACAGCACTCACTCCTGCTATTTGCATAAATGTAGCCACAATAGCATTATTAAAGGCAGGATCAGTAAAATGGATCCAAGTAATTCCTAAACTTCCTGAAGAATAAGGCAGTGTTACGACTCTAGATCGTAGAAATCCTCGGTAGTCTAAGCACGAAAATACATCTCCCCAAACACGATAATAAAAAGATCTAGTATGTTCTACGTAGTCTGAAGGACAAATGCCAACTAAAACAATGTTGTCCGCATGTTTTGTATTTCGAATTGCCTCTTGAACATATCTAGCACCGTTTCCAAAAAAATAATGAATAAAAGTGCTCCCTGGAGGATGAGAAGCAAAAAAGCTATCCCAAACGTCTAGAATAGCTTCACAAATAGGAGTCATTCCTTGTTGAGATCTTCTAAAGAAAAATGAAGATCCGATCCCTTCTCTATTATAGATACCTATAACCTCTCTTCCACCCAACAACTGGCTAAGATGTATAGTTTCATTTTGGGCTCTATAGTATCCTGACTGGCTGCCGTTGGTATACCCTACTCCAACTAAAGGTGTGGAGACTGGCGTGGATTCACCACTTTCACATATCGTTTGAAAAATAGGAACAGGGTGCGTATTTCTGGATCGTTCGTCGCGGTTCCCATGAATAAATGAGTAAACACTATCTCCTTGAGTACCTTCTGATACTGAAGGACTGCCTTCTAAAGAGCCTACAAGAGGTAAGGTATGCGTTTCGGGGGGGGGGGGGTAACTATAGTAGGTTGTGAGATTCTCAAGATACATGTTTGAGACTCATTCGATTCTTGATTTTCTTCAGAATAACCAGATCTTGGTACAAAGTAACCAGAATAAACAGAATGTATAGGGGTAAACACGATATTAATAGCATGTTTTCAGACGTTTAGTTCATTAAGGCGGGAAAACCTTTGAAATCCAACAAACAATTAGTCAAATAAAAATAAACAAAATCTTACAAACATCTCTAAAACAAAGTAGAGAATATAATTTATTTGAGGTTCGTTAAATAAAAGAAAGAATAATAATCTTTAGGAACTAGTTCCTTAAGAGAAACTAAAAATACCCTGTAACGGGGTATCTGAATACATTTACCTAAATAGATTGGATCTTCTTATTCAATAACCTCAGAAAAGTGAAATTGATTATTTCACCAGAAATCAGTCAGACAAGGAAACATTATTTTTCAATCAAAGCATTTAAATAAAAAAAAAGGAGAATATTTCTATTCTCCTTATAAAAACTCAGTTTACGAGTCAAAAAATAACTGAAAGCTTGGCGACGACCTACTCTCCCATACTCTTGTGTATAGTACCATCGGCGATAAAAGGCTTAACTTCTGAGTTCGGAATGGTATCAGGTGTGTCCCTTTTTCCATTATCACCAAGCAAATTCTTGTAACGTAACATTCACGTATACTAATAGACGCTTAAGAGAGTCTTTAGTATCAACTTACATTGATCGATTTATTTCAACAAAAAAGCCTATTGAGCTTTTTATATGATAAAAACCAAGTCAATGGACTTATTAGTATTGGTTAGCTAAACACATTACTGTGCGTACACACCCAACCTATCAACCACATAGTCTATATGGAGTCTCATAGGGATACCTTATCTTAAGGGAGGCTTGGCATTTAGATGCTTTCAATGCTTATCCTTTCCGAACGTAGCTACTCGGCTATGCTTTTGGCAAAACAACCGACACACCATTGGTTCGTCCATTCCGGTCCTCTCGTACTAGGAACAGCTCCTTTCAAGTATCCTGCGCCCACAAAGGATAGAGACCAAACTGTCTCACGACGTTTTGAACCCAGCTCGCGTACCGCTTTAATTGGCGAACAGCCAAACCCTTGGGACCTTCTCCAGCCCCAGGATGCGATGAGCCGACATCGAGGTGCCAAACCGCCACGTCGATATGAACTCTTGGTGGCGATCAGCCTGTTATCCCCGGAGTACCTTTTATCCGTTAAGCGACGGCGATTCCACTTTCCACCGCCGGATCACTAAGCCCGACTTTCGTCTCTGCTTGACTTGTAGGTCTTGCAGTCAACCTATTTTATACCTTTACGCTCTACTCGTGATTGCCAACCACGATGAAATAAGCTTTGGGCTCCTCCGTTACTTTTTAGGAGGATACCGCCCCAGTAAAACTGCCCGTCTGGCAATGTCCATATTCCAGATTCATGGAATTATGTTAGATTCCCAACTTGTTAAGACCAGTATTTCAACGATGACTCCCACTCTCCTGACGAAGAGTGTTCTCAGTCTCCTGGCTATGCTACACATAACAAATCAAGAATCAATACCAAAGTACAGTAAAGGTTCACGGGGTCTTTTCGTCCTTTTGCGGGTAAACAGCATCTTCACTGCTACTACAATTTCACCGAGTCTTTCGTTGAGACAGTGCCCAGATCGTTACACCATTCGTGCAGGTCGGAACTTACCCGACAAGGAATTTCGCTACCTTAGCACCGTTATAGTTACGGCGGCCATTCACCAGGGCTTGGGTTCAATGCTTTGCCTTGCGGCTGACATATCCCTTTAACCTTTTGGCATTGGGCAGGCGTCACACCATATACTTCCCCTTAGAGGTTTGCATAGTGCTGTGTTTTTGTTAAACAGTCGCCTGGGCCATTTCTCTGCGGCCCCCCGGAGCTCATGCCGTAAAGGCAATCACCCTAAGAGGCTCCCCTTCTTCCGAAGTTACGGGGATAATTTGCCGAGTTCCTTAACGAAAGTTATCTCGCGCGCCTTAGAATACTCATCTCGCACACCTGTGTCGGTTTAGGTACGGTCACCATCAACAGCTAGAAATTATTTCTTGAAAGCCTTGCGCCACACTATCAGTTCCTCCGAAGATTTCCCTTAACCACAACCTAACCTTATGTTAGCGGATTTGCCTACTAACCGGTCTCATTGTGATACGGACATTTCCAATCGTCCGCGTGCTTAACGTACTCCGTCATTCCATTGCTAAAGTTTTAGGTGGTACAGGAATATTTAACCTGTTGCTCCATCGTCTACGCATTTGTGCCTCGACTTAGGGGCCGACTAACCCAGGGAAGACGAGCTTGACCCTGGAAACCTTGTGCTTACGGCGAGGAAGATTTTCACTTCCTTTATCGTTACTTATGCCATGGATCTTCACTAGTATCCGCTCCAGCACTCCTTACGGTATACCTTCACTGCTGAATACTACGCTCTCCTACCGCGTATATATAAATATACACCCGCGATTTCGGTTTTATGCTTGAGCCCCGATTATTATTGGCGCAATGATTCTCGATTGGTGAGCTGTTACGCACTCTTTAAATGATTGCTGCCTCTAAGCCAACATTCCAACTGTCTTAGAATCATCACTTCCTTACTCACTTAGCATAAAATTTGGGACCTTAATCGGCGGTCTGGGCTGTTCCCCTCTCGACAACGAAGCTTAGCCCCCGCTGTCTATCTCCCGGACTCGCTTTTGGTATTCGGAGTTTGATTTCCGTTGGTAAGCCGGTAGGCCCCCGCTAGAATTCAGTGCTCTACCCCCAAAAGCTTAATATCCGAGGCTAACCCTAAAGTTATTTCGGAGAGAACAAGATATCTCCAAGTTTGATTGGCCTTTCACCCCTATTCACAACTCATCCAAACATTTTTCAACATGTACTGGTTCGGTCCTCCACAAGGTCTTACCCATGCTTCAACCTGGTCATAAATAGCTCACTTGGTTTCGTGTCTAAATCAAACGACTAAACGCTCTTTTAAAACTCGCTTTCGCTTCGGCTCCGGAATGTAGATCCCTTAACCTCGCCGTTTAACTTAACTCCCTGGCTCATCATGCAAAAGGCACGCCGTCAACCATGACTTCCTAAGAAGTTATAGGTCTTCGACCGCTTATAAGCTACTGGTTTCAGGTTCTATTTCACTCCCTTAACAAGGGTTCTTTTCACCTTTCCTTCACAGTACTGGTTCACTATAGGTCATTGACTAGTATTTAGACTTGGAGAGTGGTCTCCCCAGATTCAGACTAGGTTTCACGTGTCTAGCCCTACTCAGGTATCGAATAGAGTCTCTTGTTTTTTCGTCTACGGGACTATCACCCTGTATCGTTCTACTTTCCAGAAGTATTCAACTAAAACTTAAGATCCCATGTTATCGACCCTACAACCCCACATTAAAAATGTGGTTTGGTCTTCTCCCCTTTCGCTCGCCGCTACTCAGGGAATCTCTTTGATTTATTTTCCTCTGCTTACTAAGATGTTTCAGTTCAGCAGGTGTCGCCTTATACGTCTATGTATTCAACGTATAATGGTAGATGATTAATCTACCGGGTTGCCCCATTCGGAGACCTCCGGGTCATAGCTTTATACCAGCTCGCCGAAGATTACTGCAGGTAAACGCATCCTTCATCGCCTGTCAATGCCAAGGCATCCACCAATAGCTCTTAATAACTTGGTCTGTAAATTATTGATCCATGCAAGTTAACTTCACCTAAAGACATATATTCTTAAACGTCTATTATTATATGTGAATTTACTTGTTACCATATTATTTACATAACATACTTGATCGTAAACTAAATGTTTTGGAAACAACGCTTAACAATGCAAAAGAAATAGAATACAAGATTAAAAAAACGCTTGCCCAACCTAGTCAAACCGTCCTAAGACAGTTATCCTTATCCTTAAAAGGAGGTGATCCAGCCCCACCTTCCGGTAGGGCTACCTTGTTACGACTTCATCCCAGTCATCAGCCTCACCTTGGGCGCCTCTCTCCTTTGCAGGTTGAGTCAACGACTTAAGGCAAAACCAACTCCCATGATGTGACGGGCGGTGTGTACAAGGCCCGGGAACGTATTCACGGCGTTATAGCTGACACGCCATTACTAGCAATTCCGACTTCATGTAGTCGAGTTGCAGACTACAATCCGAACTGGGGCCAGCTTTGAGGATTTGCTCCATCTCACGATATTGCTACCTTCTGTACTGGCCATTGTAGCACGTGTGTAGCCCTGGGCATAAGGGCCATGCTGACTTGACGTCATCCTCGCCTTCCTCCTGGTTAACCCAGGCAGTCTCGTTAGAGTTCCCACCCTAAGTGCTGGCAACTAACGATAAGGGTTGCGCTCGTTGCGGGACTTAACCCAACACCTCACGGCACGAGCTGACGACAGCCATGCAGCACCTGTGTATCTGTCCTTGCGGAAAACGACATTTCTGCCGCGGTCAAATACATGTCAAGCCCAGGTAAGGTTCTTCGCGTTGCATCGAATTAAACCACATGCTCCACTGCTTGTGCGGGCCCCCGTCAATTCTTTTGAGTTTCACCCTTGCGAGTGTACTCCTCAGGCGGCATACTTAACGCGTTAGCTACGACACGGATAGGGTTGAGACTATCCACATCAAGTATGCATCGTTTACGGCAAGGACTACCAGGGTATCTAATCCTGTTTGCTCCCCTTGCTTTCGCGCCTTAGCGTCAGGTGTAAATTAGAAAAGCGCCTTCGCCACTGGTGTTCTTCCACATATCTACGCATTTCACCGCTACACGTGGAATTCCCTTTTCTCCATCCACCCTCTAGAAAGATAGTATTAGATGCTGGCTTGGGGTTGAGCCCCAAGATTTAACATCTAACTTTCCTTTCCGCCTACACGCCCTTTACGCCCAATAAATCCGATTAACGCTAGCACCCTCCGTATTACCGCAGCTGCTGGCACGGAGTTAGCCGGTGCTTCTTTACCTGGTACGCTCAAATCGATTGGATATTAGCCAATCTCTCTTATTCCCAAGCGAAAGTGCTTTACAACCCTAGAGCCTTCATCACACACGCGGCGTCGCTTCGTCAGACTTTCGTCCATTGCGAAAGATTCTCGACTGCAGCCTTCCGTAGAAGTCTGGGCAGTGTCTCAGTCCCAGTGTTGGCGGTCAATCTCTCAATCCGCCTAGACGTCAAAGCCTTGGTAGGCCATTACCCCACCAACAAGCTGATATCCCATAGACTCTCCCTCAACCGAAAGGTCCGAAGATCCCCTTCTTTAATATGTTTTAGATGCCTAAACATACCACATTCGGTATTAGCGGTCGTTTCCAACCGTTATTCCCAAGTTGAGGACAGATTATCTATGTATTACTAACCCTTCCGCCACTAAATAATAACCGAAGTCATTATTCCGTTCGACTTGCATGCCTCATCCACGCCGCCAGCGTTCAATCTGAACCAAGATCAAATTCTCAGAAAAAATAAATTTAAAAATTAACGGATTTTTAAAATCCGAACAAGCATTTTTTTACTGGCTTGCATTCTATCTCATTTGCATTGTTAAGAAGAGAAGTTCGACGATGTCGATCTCTCATTTTGCACGCCCACATCGAAGTGTGGACTCTTTCCTCTTTCGCTTATCGCGGTGAAGAAGAAATCAATATCTTATATAAACGGCATTTATTTATGCAACATATTTTGGTGTTCTTTTTTTCTCACCGCGATTTTTCTTAATTGAATTTTAGGCTCCACAACATGCTCAGAGCCAGAAAAATACATTTCGTTTTTTTTCATTTTTTTCGTTTTTTATGTTCGAATGCTACCTGTTGCTGTGCTTACACAAGCCTATTGAAATTCTATTTACCACTAATACAATCCTGAATCCTGTTTGAACGCATTTTATTATAATTTTTTTTGATTCGAGTATGGTAGATCTTTACATCTTCATCCCTTAATTAAACGCGCTGGTTTCTTAGACGTACCTGAGCAACCTTCTCTTCTAAATATTGGGTAAAACAGTTGGAATCTCCTTCCTTAATGGAAGTATTGCGATGTTTAGAGTGAAATTTAAATTTGAGAAATGTGCATGAGGTGTTCGCGAACGGCTAAAAAGACGAAGTGCTGTTATTTCTAATATTAGGGAAGTTTCTTTGGCCTATGCGACTAGGAAACTTATGAGAAAAACCGTATCAATGAGTACAATGAACTTTAACGATTGCATTATGTTTGCATTCACAGGCTTTTTGTCTTGGATAAATATTATCGTCGAGATAATATTTCTCTTTAGCTTTCATAGCTTATGGCGAACGTAGCTCAGTTGGTTAGAGCGTCGGATTGTGGTTCCGAAGGTCGCGGGTTCAAACCCCGTCGTTCGCCCTTCTTTATCTTCTTTGTTTCTTTTGCCATTCTTGATATAACCAAGTATTAGAATAAATTCTCACTCTACTAAACACCTTGTGTCTATCATGGTAAGAGAGCGTCAGAAATCTAAATCAGTCCTATTCCCTTCGATACCTTTTGCGGTTAGGGCGAGCGCTTATCTATTTTTGGCTTGTTTTTCAGGTCTGAGTCTATGGAGTTTTCATAATACCCAGCCTTGTACACAAAACTGGATAGGATTGTTGGGCTGGTCTTTAAGTTCTTTTCTTTTGTACTGCTTTGGAGCTGCATCTTTTCTTATCCCTCCATATTTTTTATGGTTGTCTTTCCTGAACATGAGAAAAACACCGTCTAAAATCTTACATCGTAAAGCATTAGCATTTGCTGCGCTTCCTGTATGTTCTTCTGTTTTGTTATCCATGTTGTCTCCTATTCAGACATTGCCGCATGTTTTAGATACACGTCTTCCTAAGTTCGTTTTAGGAATCAATCCTCCTGTTTCCTATTTAGGAGGTATTCCTTTTTACATTCTGTATACGGGGCAATCCTTCTGCTTAAAACATTTGATAGGTTCTGTCGGGACGTGCCTAATCTTTTCATTCATACTGTGTTTTTCTATTTTTTATCTTTGTGGTGGGATAGTTTTAATTAAAAAAAAAATCCTGCAAAAATTTCTCAAAAACAAATTTCAAGCCTGCTGGAACATTTGCAAAAGCATTTTAAAAAGACTAACTAACAAACAAAATTATCTTCCTAAGCCATCGATTAAAGTTCCCTCTTCTCCTATAGTGAGAAACAGTGCAAAGAAACCACCAACTCCCATTGTCTCCTTACCTATAGAGAAACGGGATTTATTAGATGATGTACAAATACCGTCTCAAGCTTCAGAAAAAGCGACTCTTTTTTTAGCTCCACATCCTGAAAAACGCATTGTATCTCCGTTCCTCAAACCACAAAATACGGTGCAGAAAAATTCAAAGATTAATGTACTACCTCAAACCCGATCTCCATCGGTTAATAAAGTAGAAAAACTTCCTTTAAACCTATCTACATTTGGCGAGGGCAATTCTGAGTTACCTCAGTATCATCTATTAAGTAAGAGTGATAATTCTAAACCTGAATCCTTGCGTGAAGAATTACAAAAAAAGGGTGTGATCTTACAGCAAACTTTAGAAAGTTTTGGAATAGAAGCTGATATTGGCAATATTTGTTTTGGACCTACATTAGCTGCATTTGAAGTACAACCTCATACCGGTGTAAAAGTTCAAAAAATTAAGGCATTAGAAAATGACATTGCGTTGAACTTACAAGCCTCGAGTATTCGTATTATTGCTCCGATTCCTGGGAAGGCTGCTGTTGGTATTGAAATTCCTAATCCCTATCCTCAGCCAGTAAACTTCCGTGATTTATTGGAAGATTACCAAAAACAAAATCATAAATTACAGGTTCCTCTTTTACTTGGGAAAAAAGCTAATGGTGATAATTTCTGGGCAGACTTGGCCACAATGCCCCACTTGATTATTGCAGGAACCACCGGGTCTGGGAAATCTGTTTGTATCAATACAATCGTCATGTCTCTTATCATGACAACACTACCTTCCGATATCAAACTTGTGATTGTTGATCCCAAAAAAGTAGAGCTTACTGGGTATTCACAGCTTCCTCATATGTTAACTCCTGTAATTACAGAATCACGAGATGCGCATAGTGCTTTAGTTTGGCTTGTTAAAGAAATGGAACTTCGTTACGAAATTTTAAGATTCTTAGGCCTTCGTAACATTCAAGCTTTTAATTCTCGTCAACGCAATATCGAGATAGAGTCTTCTTTTGATAAAGAAATACCAGAAAAAATGCCTTTCCTTGTAGGGATCATAGACGAGCTATCTGATCTTTTACTTTCTTCTTCTCAAGATATAGAAACACCTATTATTCGCTTAGCCCAGATGGCAAGAGCCGTTGGGATTCATTTAATCCTCGCTACACAAAGGCCTTCTCGCGATGTTATTACTGGGTTAATTAAAGCGAACTTCCCTTCACGCATAGCATTTAAAGTTGCTAACAAGGTAAATAGTCAAATCATCATAGATGAACCAGGTGCTGAAAACCTGATGGGGAATGGGGATATGTTAGTCGTTTCTCCTTCTTCTTTTGGAGCTGTGCGTGCTCAAGGAGCTTACATTTGTGATGAAGATATCAACAAGGTGATTAAAGATCTGTGTTCTCGTTTCCCTACAAAATACGTTATTCCTTCATTTGATACTTATGAAGACTGCGGTGGGGATGATGTAACAGATAGAGATCCTTTATATAATCAAGCAAAAACATTAATTCTTCAAACAGGCAATGCCTCTACGACTTTCTTACAAAGAAAACTTAAAATTGGTTATGCTAGAGCGGCAAGTTTAATAGACCAGCTTGAAGACGCGCGAATTATAGGTCCTTCTGAAGGTGCCAAACCTCGTCAAATCTTAATACAAATACCTCCTCAAGAAGGATGAGTTTATGGAAGGTTTTTTCCCTTTAGCCTCAGGTTCGAAGGGGAACTGTGCCTATTTAGGAACGGAATCCTCTAAAATTCTGATAGATTTAGGTATTAGCAAGCAACTTGTGACACGTGAACTCCTATCGATGAACGTGCATCCTGAAGATATTCAGGCTATTTTTGTATCTCACGAGCATTCTGATCATATTTCTGGAATTAAAAGTTTTATAAAGACTTATAACACTCCGGTTATTTGCAATCTTGAAACGGCACGTAACCTTTGTCAATTATTAGATGTTCATCCGACGTTTAAGATTTTTTCTACAGGGACAACATTTTCTTTCCATGATTTAAAAATCCAAACATTTAATGTTCCTCATGATGCTGTAGATCCTGTAGGATTTATCTTTCATTACCGTGATGAGAAATTAGGTTTTTGTACAGACTTAGGTTGGGGAACTTCATGGATTATTCATGAACTTTACGACTGTGATTATCTACTTATAGAAGCCAACCATGATCCTGAACTTGTCCGACAATCTTCTCGCCCCGACATTTATAAAAAACGTGTTCTTAGTAAGCTTGGCCATCTATCAAATCATGAGTGTGCGGAATTATTACAAAAAGTTCTCACTCCCAAAATAAAAAAAATCTACCTTGCTCACCTCTCTAGTGAATCTAATACACCTGAACTCGCGCTATCTACGGTATCTTCTGCTATAGAAAATATTACTTCTATTGCTCCTGTCGTTGTAGAAAGTCATGAAGTGACTGATCCTATTTACTTTAGCTCTTTAATAACCGCATGAAATTAGAACATACTTCACACCAGACTCTATACATTTCTCTAGATCATAACTGGGAAAAGAGCACTTGCTATAGTATGGATAGAGCTTCGCAGTTACTGAATTTCAAATTTCTTCCCTTTCTTACTTTTGCAGATTGGAAAGTAGAAGAACAAGTCCGTAAGCTCTGTCACAAGGCTAAGAAAAAACAGTGTATATCTCCCTTAGCAAAATGGCTAGGACAGCTTCACAAGCAAGACTTAACCATGCCTCCTATGCCTCCTATAGCCATTTGTTGGATCAATTCCTATATTGGTTACGGAGTCTTTGCTCGAGAGAGGATCCCTGCGTGGACATATATTGGAGAGTATACAGGGATATTACGTCGCCGTCAGGCTATTTGGTTGGATGAGAACGACTACTGTTTTCGTTATCCCTTATCCTTATGGCTATGGCGTTATTTTACTATCGATAGTGGACATCAAGGAAATTTCACTCGTTTTATTAATCATAGTGACAAGCCTAACGTAGAGGCCATCGGGGTATTCCAGGATGGACTATTTCATGTGATTATTAGAACGATTCAAGCAATTGAAGCGGGCGAAGAGTTATGTTACCACTATGGCCCGCTATATTGGAAGCATAGGAAAAAACGTGAAGAGTTTATTCCCGAAGAAGAGTAGGTGGTTAACTCTTGTCGTATGTTCCCATGAGCTCCGCGGTATCTATAATATGACCTTCCATGACTTCAAGAAGCTGATCTTTGGTCACATTTTCCTCTGCAGGTAAAATGGTATCTAGAGCATAGCTGGAGAGATAATACCGATGCTGTCTATCTGGTGGGCAGGGTCCTTCATAGCAAGCTTTTCCTGAAGTATTCAATCCTTGAACAGCGTAAATATTTGCGCCTTCTGCTAGTTCGGTTATCATTGGAGAGAGGTTATATACTATCCAATGAATCCATAGACCATCTTCTCGTAAATTTTTGGGCACATCGGGATCTTCCATAATCAACGCAATACTTTTTGCTTCTTTAGGAACATCTTTAAATATTAGGGGTGGTGAGATCCCAGCGCCTTGACATGTATATTTTTTTGGAATTGCTTTCCCGTAATCAAATGCCGGTGAGAGTAATTGCATAATTCGTCTCCAGTTAGATATCTAGATTTTGCAAAACAGTGGGTTGAGCATCTTCCTCCAGTCTAAGTAAGGCAACTTCTCGATGTGTGGACAACACATCCTTAAACAAAGCTACCAAGGCTATAGAATTTAGAATCACCATACCCGCAAACCCTGTGTCAGAAAGGCTCCAGATCAATCGCATATCTACTATGCCTCCGAAAGGTATAACCGCGATAAACAGGATCTTTAACCAGGAATTGGCTCGTTTTCCTGGGATCATATATTCTAAACTTTTTTCTGCGCAAGCAAACCAAGTCAGGACCGTCGTATAACCAAACAAGGCCATGGCGAGAATGACAACAAGCCCTCCAATAGAACCTAAGCTTGATTTAAAGGCGTTTAACACCATCAGCGTCCCCTCTTGTCCCGAGATATACGCACCAGAAACAATAAGAACAAGTGTAGTGATAGAGCAAACTATCATAACGATGACGGGGGGTAAAAGCGTAACCAGACCATCAATCACTGGATTCTTGCTCTGAGAATCGGATTGTAGAATAGACACCATACCACTACCACAATCCGTAGCCATAATCGCACGACTCATTCCAGTTGAGATAACTTGCGTGACTGTATAGCCTCCCAAGCCTGCAACTGTTGCTTTTATTCCTAAAGAAGACGAAACGATAAGTTTTAGCGCGGGAATGATCATCGAACTATGCTGTATAAGAATAATCAGACAAGAAATGGCGTAAAAACCTGCTATAAAAGGAATCACGCGGGCTGAGAATCTTAAAATACGGCTATTTCCCCCTATGAGTACGGGGACAATTGTTAATGCAAGAAGAATTCCTACAAGAAATTTCAAAGGCACACTCTCAACACAAAGAGGGACTATGCAATTAATTTGTGCAAAATTTCCTGCAGAGAATGCTGTAATAATTGTGAATATACAAAAAAGACCGGCGAGGAATTTACTTCCCAAGCCATAGGCGAGGCATCCCGTGGGTCCACCGATAAACTTGCCGGATTGTCTACACAATTTACGATATTTGACGCCTAAAAAGGACCCTGAGTATTGAACAATGGCACCTAAAAGAGCGGCTACCCAGATCCAGACTAAAGCTCCAGGCCCTCCACAAGCAATAGCAACAGCCATGC
This sequence comes from Chlamydophila parapsittaci, assembly GCF_006385615.1. Classification (NCBI taxonomy): domain Bacteria; kingdom Pseudomonadati; phylum Chlamydiota; class Chlamydiia; order Chlamydiales; family Chlamydiaceae; genus Chlamydia; species Chlamydophila parapsittaci. Next base: position 479,580 of record NZ_CP041038.1, read on the forward strand.
CGGCGATATTTCCAGTACCAAAATTCCCAGCAAGAATACCAGCTACAGCTTCGTAACGAGACACTGTACCATTTTCAGTAGACAGATTTTCCTGTTTATTTTTCAACATTAGATTAAAGCCAAGCTTTAACCCAGTAAATTGCAAGCCCCGTAATTTCCATGTTAATAATCCACCAAGAAATAGAATCGTGGGGAACACACAAAAGGAAATGCAGAAATTATTTAATTGTTCTAGGAAATGTAACATTTGTCTCTCTCTTTATTGCTAATAGTGTTCTTTTAACGGAAGATCACAGCAAATTAGCTTGTAGCTTCCTCTCCTGGCTTAGGGGAAAGGAAGCTTCGTTGTAGAGAGCTTAAGAAGGTTGAGATATCACAATATCTACAAGCTCAGGCCACCTTTCCCCTTGCACTATTGAGGCAACGGTCCCGGAATCTAATCCTAAGGTGGAGGCAAAAGCAGAGATATCTTCTTCAGTAATAACACCCTGAGAAGCAGCTTGAGAAAATACGTCACTTAATTCGGACATAAACATATTCCAAATCCAATCGCGACCTTGCATTTTCTTCATACCTTCAATTAATGAAGGGTTTTCAGCTAGAAGCTTCATTAAAGCTAGAGGGTGAAGTTCTCTGATGCGGTTTAAAGCGCTCTTAATCTCACTCTGAGACATAGCTAACGATATAGAAGATTTTTCAGCAGCAGCAGAAACAACGAAAGAGATATCTCTTTTGTCTTGATCCGATAACTGATCTTCGTATTTCTTAAAGTTAGCTTGCACTTTCTGCGTATCCTTCTTAGATTGACTACGTCGAGCAAATAATCTTCGCGAACGACGGGACGGCTTCTTTTCACTTCTCGTGAGTATAACAGATTCGTTATTTATGTCCCTCGAGTTTTTTACGCGCTGCTTAGATCCATAAGGGTTCAAGCAGCAACTACTCAAACTCAAGAGCAATATCAAACCGCCAAAACTGTACTTATAGATGTATTTTTTCATTGCTTTAGTTAATTTTTAAATTAAAATTTATAACATTATATCATAAATACATTAAAATAGGCGGCTTTTAGTTATTTATTTTTTAATATTAAGATCTTTAACATCATAAGAACCTGTATTCTCTGCTCCTTCAGGGAATTGATTCTTGAGTTTCTCGGGTTGATTTGTTATTGGCCATTTTGTTATCAACATGTGGCATTTAGTTAGTGCCCTTTATTAAGGGAAATTAACAAAACAATTAGACGCCAGGGGATCTTATGTTAAAAATCCTTATAATTCGAAGCTGCGCCTGTTTAGTAGCTTGTCTTTTAAGTTTTCCTTACATGTCTGTTGGAGCTCCGGCTTCATCGGTGACGCTCCAAACAAACTTATCTTCTGGTAAAGGAAAAATAGGATCCGATTCATGGATTGAACACAAGCTGCGCCAATACCCAGAATTACTTTGGCTGACAGAGCCCTCGGCTGCGGCAAACATAGCGACGACATCGAAAACGACCTATTCCTTATCTTTATTTGATAAGAAGATCCCAGCTTTTGATATTGCTATACGTAGTTTGATTTACCTACACCTGTTAATCCAGGGTTCACGTCAATCCTATGCTCAGCTTTGTCAATTACAACCTGCAGAAAATAGTATTACCTTTAAGCAATTCCAAACTGCTCATAGGCAACTGATTTATTTCTTAAATTCTCCGAAGCATTTTGATAATACTCTAAAAATTTTGGAGACAGCCATTGTTTTAAAACATCTGGGTTGTTCTGCAAAGGCTGTAGCAAACTTTAAACCTTACTTTTCAGAGACCCGAGTTGATGCTTTTTATGCAAAAGCTTTACATGTATTACAAGCATTTCCAGAACTCTGTCCTTCGTATTCACGTCTATCTCCAGAACAAAAAGAAGTTCTTGTTGCATTACGTCGCTTAGCTGATTACGACTCTCTGTTTAACCTGACAACTGCCCCTAATCCTCAGCTTTTATCTGTAGGTAGGATAAAACGTCCGTTGGTAATTTTAGATTTATATCTATATTCTCTGGATATCTGTGGTGAGCACAATTGCTCTCAAGAATTTTACTATAACTTTGCTCCTTTATTATCTATGTTGCAGCAGCATGCAACTGTAGAAGAAGCTTTTTCTCGTTATTTCACTTACAGGGCGAATCGTTTAGGCTTTGAAGGGTCTTCTCGTAGTGATATGACTTTAGTGCGTTTAGCCACACTTATGGAACTTTCTCCTGCAGAAACTAGCGCTCTTACCTGGAGTTATAAAAATCTTCCTATTGATGAGTCAGAAACCTTGATCAATAGCTTTTACACAGTACAAGGGGAACACATTCCTCTAGAAATACGCGGTCTCCCAAATCTAATTACCGGTTTACTACAAGCAAACCATGGAACAGCAACATCAAGCCCTGAAAGCCGCTTGCGTCAGGTTTACTCGACAGCGCTATCTTTAGTCGTGAAAAGCTTGCGTGTTCAGAAGGATATGTTGAAAAAACAATTGCTTGATCAAACGACTGTTTTGGATTTCTCAGAAACGACAATTTCTTGTGGGGGTCTAGATATTTTCTCAGAAAATATTGCTGTACGTGTGCATTTGAATGGTTCAGTTAGCGTTACACTTTAAAGCGTAACGCTATGTACTTACAACTTCTTAAAAAGATCCGCCATCTCTAGAGCTGTCTTCATCCCAGATACTCCTAAGTGAGATCCTTTGATTCCCGCTCGTTGCCATGCAGAATCTACACAAGGGGCTGTGATAACAGAAAAGGTAATGGGTAGATTATATTCTACAGATAACTCACTAATTCTTGCTGACACTTGATCTGCTATGTGATCGTAATGAGTAGTTTCTCCCTTAATGAGCACTCCACAAGCGACTATAGCGTGATACTCTATGCCTGAAGTAAGGAGTTTCTTCAACGTACAAGGGATCTCAAAAGACCCTGGAACGCGTACTATGGTGAGCATATCCTCTGCTCCACCGAGCTCAAGAAAAGTCTGTGCTGCTCCAGAAACCAAAGCATCAGCTATAGGCCCGTTAAAACAGGCGCCAACGATAGCCACGCGCATATCTTTTGCCGAGGCTATCCCTTTAAATGTTTTCATATAATCCTAGAATTATCTTGTGTTCACTTCTTCTTTATAAGAAGGAAAGTCTATCCAATGTCCCATACGCTCTTTTTTTGTGCGGAGGTAACATTCATTTTCTTCAGAGATATTGATGGGAAGAGCTATTCTATCAACAATTTCTAACCCATATCCCTGAAGGCCGTAATATTTGTGGGGATTATGGGTAATCAATTTGATCTTTGTCAATCCTAGATCAACTAAAATCTGAGCCCCGATTCCATATTCTCTAGAATCTATAGGGAAGCCAATTTCTAAGTTAGCATCGACAGTATCATACCCACGATCTTGTAAAGCGTAGGCTCGAACTTTATGACCTAATCCAATACCACGTCCCTCTTGTCCGCGTAGATAAACAATAACACCTTCACCCTCTAATCCAATATATTCCATAGCAGAGCGCAATTGGTGGCCACAATCACAACGTATGGACCCCATGATATCACCAGTAAGGCATTCAGAATGTACTCGCACAAGTACATTCTCCTTCCCTTGCACATCACCTTTCACCAAAGCAATATGTTGGATGCCATCAAGCACGGACTCGTAAACATGAATATTAAAATCCCCATATTCTGTAGGAAGACGAGCTGAAGAAATAGGAACCACGAGCCTTTCGGATAACATTCGGTAGGCTACCAAATCAGACGTAGATATGACCGAGATTTTATGCTTCATAGCAAATTCTACAATTTGCGGAAGACGCATCATCGTGTGGTCTTCATTGACAAGCTCCGAAAGGATCCCACAAGCCTGCATATTGGCTAAACGCATGAGATCTAAAGCAGCTTCTGTATGACCGGCTCGTTTTAATACGCCTCCCGGCGTCGCCATTAAAGGAAAGAAATGCCCCGGACGAACAAAATCCTCAGGAACACTATTAGGGTCAGATAGCAGTTCAACTACTCTTGTTCTATCTGCTGCAGACACGCCTGTAGTTACGCCTTTAGCAGCATCTACCGAAACTGTAAATGCCGTACGGTAGCGACAACGGTTATCTTTAACCATAGGGGGGAGGTCTAATTGTTTTACTCTCTCAGAATCTAAAGCAGCACAGATAATTCCCGTCGTATATTTAAGGAGAAAAGTCATTTTTTCAACGGTCATTTTCTCGCCCGCTATGATAAGATCTCCCTCATTCTCCCTTGAAGTCTCATCAACAACAATAACAAATTTACCCTCAGCGATATCTGCAATAGCTTTTTCTACAGGGACAAAACAAGAGGCACGAGCATCATTATTGAATTTTATCACCAACGTTCCTCCAAATTACAGACACCTACTCTCTAGGAATGCTAATGGAAATCCCTATTCACTGCAATCTCTTCCCCGTTTTCTCTATACGATGACTTCCCAAGAAGTTTTTAAAGAATTTCCTAGAATTTCAGAAAATGTAGGCACAATTTTTTGAGAAGAATGCAGGTATAAACCTAGATCCCCAAAAATAGGTTTGCGTTGATCTCCTAAAATTTTAGGTCCTAAGTAAAGGACAAGAGCATTTGCTAAACGTTCTTTCAAAAACGAAGTATGTAAAACTGCCCCGCCTTCAACAAGAACTTGCAAGGTATGTGTAGTAGATAAATATGTCATTAATTCATGTAAATTTACTTTAGAATCTTTAGATTCTGTAACTAGGAGATCCACGCCCAGGTCTTCTATTTTTTTTCTATGATCTTTTGAAGACTGTGCGGTCGTGACATAGAGGGATTTCCCGGTACTATGAAAGATATTTGCCTCTGGGGGGATCACACCTTTACTATCCACAACCACGCGCAAAGGTTGACAAGGATAGAGTTCACCGGAAGGTTTTCTAGCTGTTAACAAGGGGTTATCTTTTAAAACAGTTTTAGAACCTACAATAATAGCTTGAGAACAGGCTCGGAGTTTCCCAACATCAGCGCGGGCTTCGGGGCAGGTAATCCATTGTGATTGTCCGTCTTTATCTGCAACTTGACCATCTAAAGTCGCAGCACTTTTAATTACCACCCAAGGTTTCCCATGTGTACGTTGGTATAGATAAGACTTTAAAGAGCGCTCTGCTTCTTCTTTTCCTAAACCTTCATAAACACAAATACCCGCTTTTCTTAAACTCGCTATTCCCCTACCTGAGACACGAGAATCGGGATCTAATAAGGCAACATAAACTGCAGCAACTTTATATTTGATTAATAAGTTCACGCAAGGAGGAGTGTTCCCATAGTGGCAGCACGGTTCAAGAGTTACATAGACTTCGCTACCCTCAATGGATTCTGAAGCAGAGCGTATTGCTTTTTCTTCCGCATGAGGCTGACCTGCTTTCTCATGATATCCCTCTCCTATTATCCGACCATTTTTTACGATCACACAACCCACCCAGGGATTCGGTTGTGAAGAAAATGCTCCCTTTTCTCCTAATTCTATAGCTCTTCGCATAAAAAATAGTTGTTGCTCAGAAAAATCTTCCATATACTTTGTCTTTGTGAGAAAAAGGTAATTAAAGAGACATAAGGATGTTGGATATAAAATTAATACGCAAGGCACCTGAAGAATGTGAAGCCCGTCTTCGTAAGAAAGATCCTCTTATTTCTCTTCAGCCTATTCTTGATTTAGATAAAGAAGTCCGCAATCTCAAGACACAAACAGAAGCATTACAATCTCAAAGAAAACTTTTGTCAAATCAGATCCATAAAGCTAAAGCTCAAGGAGAGGATGCGTCTTCTCTGATCGATAGCGTGGAAAAAATTGCTCAAGACCTAGCCAATCTTGAACCCTTACTTGAGCAAAAGGAATCGACTTTACAAGACTTACTCGTACGTCTTCCGAACTATCCTGATGAAGATGTCCCTGTATGCCCTGACAAAACGGGGAATCAGGTAATTAAACAAGTAGGTTCATTACCTACATTCTCTTTTACTCCTAAACATCACGTAGAGCTCAACCAAAAATTACAAATTTTAGATTTTAAACTTCCTGCGAAAACTTCGGGATCAGGTTGGCCTGCATATAAAAACCAAGGAGTATGTTTAGAATGGGCCTTGTTAACCTATTTATTGAATAAGCAAAGAGAACACGGGTTTCAGTTATGGTTACCTCCTCTTCTCGTAAAACATGACATCCTTTTTGGCTCAGGACAAATTCCTAAATTCGATGGTCAGTATTACCGGGTAGAAGATGGAGATCAATCTCTATATCTTATTCCTACAGCAGAGGTTGTTCTTAACGGCTTCCATTCTCAAGAAATTTTTAGTGAGAAGGACCTCCCCATATACTATGCGGCATTTACGCCATGTTTTCGTAGAGAGGCGGGTGCTGCAGGAGCGCATGAACGAGGACTCGTTCGTGTACACCAATTCCATAAAGTGGAGATGTTTGCCTTTACTACCCCAGATCAAGCAGATCAGGCATATGACAAAATGCTCTCTGTTGTTGAAGATATTCTTACAGAATTAAAACTCCCCTATCGGCTATCTTTGCTCTCCACAGGAGACATGTCTTTCACAGCATCAAAAACTATAGATGCTGAGGTTTGGCTACCTGGGCAACAGTCTTACTATGAAGTTTCTTCTATTTCGCAATGTACTGATTTCCAATCCCGTCGTTCAGAAACGCGTTATAAGGATAACCACGGAAAAATGCACTTTGTCCACACCCTTAATGGTTCTGGTTTAGCGACACCACGTTTATTCGTGGCTATTTTAGAAAATAACCAACAAGAAGACGGTTCTGTGATTATTCCTGAAGTTTTACGCCCCTACTTAGGGAATCAAGAAATCTTATTACCACAAGAGTAGAATCTATATTGCAAACATGAAAAAAACCTAAGGCAATCTAAACCGTATACCGGATGGATAAAGTCAATGAATACCGATTATGCTCACTTCAAAAATGCAACCCCTGAAGAACACATCAAAATTGTTAGAGATCAGCATGGAGTCTGCCTTGGCGAACCTCATAGAACAATAAAAGGTTTTTTCTATCACCTAGCAAGTGATGCTCTATCCACAGGAGTCTTTTTATTTTTCATTAGAACTCTGGCGTTCCTTCTTCCTATTTCTCAAGCGACACAAGCCGAGATTCTGTTTTCGTTAGGACTAGGATGGATTTTTTATCGTGGATGTTTGAAAGCAAAAAAAGCCTGGTCTTACATGGAGCTTTCTCATCGGTTTATGTTACAAGAAAAAGAAGAAATCGAAAACCATCCCGAACAAGAACGCCTAGAGTTAAGTGTGATCTTTAAAAATCAAGGATTTAAGTCTCCTCTCCTTGAAGAAATGGTAGATTATGTTTGCTCGGACTCTACTCTTCTTCTTGATACGATGATTCGCGAAGAGCTTCACATCTCTATGGAGAATTTCCCTCATCCTTTAAAACAGGGCGGGACACGTATGCTAGGAGGCCTTCTAGGCATAATTCTCTTCCTACCCTTAATTCTCTGTTCTAGTTATACAGTAGCCGCCGTACTATCTGGCATCCTCATTACAGCACTCTCTGCTACTAAAGCAAAAATATTAGGTAATCATATGATTACAGAAGTTGTATGGGTTTTAGGTATTTTCATTACCTCGATAAGTATTGTTTGCACTTGTGTAAAATTTTTATAGATCCTAGGTATCATAATGTTTTCACAACTATTCTCTTCTCCATTTTCACCAGAAAATCTAAATAATTTTTTTGAGTCGGGGATGACCGAGGACAATAGTCCGATGTTATCTAAAAAGAGCCGGTTACTTAGTCGTAATTTATCTTTAAAATCGGCGTGTGTTTCCTTAGGAACGTATTTATGTGCATTAGTGTTCTATTGGTTTCACGTTATAGACATTTCCAATTTGTTTGTCGTTTTTACCTTCTTTCTTGCAGGAACTCCAGCGTTAATAAAGTCTTTAGATGATATTCGTAATAAGACGGTAAATATTGACATCTTAATGACGTCAGCAGCTTTCGGATCTATTTTCATTGGTGGAGCTTTAGAAGGATCTTTACTTCTTGTTTTATTTGCTATTTCTGAAGCTTTAGGGCAAATGGTATCCGGGAAAGCAAAGGGAACATTAGCATCTTTGAAACATCTAGCTCCTACAATAGCTTGGGTAGTTCGGGAAGATGGGAACTTAGAGAAAATTCCGGTAAATCATGTAGAAGTTGGGAAAATCATTCGAGTGAAAAGTGGCGAGATTGTTCCTTTAGATGGAGAAATCATTCACGGATCTTCCTCGATCAATCTTATGCATCTTACTGGGGAAAAAATCCCTAAATCTTGTCAGGTCGGCTCTATAGTTCCTGCGGGGGCACATAATCTCGAGGGAAGTTTTGATCTTAAGGTTTTGAAAACGGGTGCGGACTCAACCATTTCTCATATTATCAATTTAGTTATTCAAGCGCAGAAATCGAAACCACGTTTACAACAACGTCTAGACAAGTATTCTTCGGTGTATGCGTTGACAATTTTTGCTATCTCTACCTCTATAGCTGTTTTAGTCCCTTTATTTACCTCGATTCCTTTCTTAGGGCCTAATAGTGCGTTTTATCGTGCTTTAGCGTTTCTCATAGCGGCATCTCCCTGCGCATTAATTATCGCTATTCCTATTGCCTATCTCAGTGCTGTAAATGCTTGTGCAAAACATGGTGTTCTTCTTAAAGGTGGTGTCGTTTTAGACCGTTTAGCTTCCTGTAATTCTATTGTTATGGATAAAACAGGGACGCTCACAACGGGAGAACTTACCTGCATAGGTTGTGATACTTTCGGTGAGGAAAATCCTGATTTCTTCCCTTCTATTTTAGCTTTAGAACAATCTTCCATGCATCCTATAGCTCAAGCGATTGTTTCCTATCTCATAAAAAATAATGTTTCCTCACGTCCTGCAGAAGAATACTGTATGATTCCAGGACAAGGTGTACGGGGACTTTTTGCAGGTAAGGAAGCATTCGTAGGGAGAGTCGATACCGCATTACAAAAAATTCCCCAAGATTACGTTCAAGAATTAGAAGAGCGTATACACACTGCACGACAACGCGGAGAAATATGCTCTCTTGCTTATTTGCAAGGTTGTTATGCTCTCTTTTATTTTAAAGACACACCACGTCCTGATGCCGGGAAAATTGTCAAGGAGCTTCGAGACGAAGGGTATACTATTAGCATGTTGACAGGAGACCATCAAATTAGTGCAGAAAATACTGCTAAGATTTTGGGGATCTCTGAAGTATTTGCAGATTTATCTCCCGATGACAAATTAGAAAAAGTACGTGAACTTGCGAAGCAACGTCATATTCTCATGGTTGGGGATGGGATCAATGACGCTCCTGCTCTTGCACAAGCAACAGTAGGTGTCGCTATGGGAGAAGCAGGAAGTGCGACCGCCATAGAAGCTGCTGATATAGTTCTCCTTCATGATGCGATTTCCCTACTACCATGGATTATCAGGAAATCTAAGCAAACACGAAGGATCGTTACCCAAAACTTGGGATTAGCCCTGGCTATTATTCTTCTTGTTTCTTGGCCAGCATCTTTGGGGATCATTCCCTTATGGTTAGCAGTGATTCTCCATGAGGGGAGCACCATTGTTGTAGGGCTTAATGCTTTGCGCTTGCTGAAATAGTTCTTAGTATTTTGAGAATCTACGGCTATAGATACTCTGTAGAATACCCAGTGAAGCCATAGTCGAAATTACTGAAGATCCTCCGTAGGAAACTAACACGAGAGGAACTCCAGTAATGGGCATTAACCCGCACATCATGCTAATATTAATTAAAACGTGCATAGAAATATGTACAGTGATCCCTGCTGCTAATAATCTACCAAAACTATCGACAGCCACAGCAACTGTTCGGCAACCGAAACAAATCAAACAATAAAACATCCATAAGGCAAAGAAAAGGCCGATCAACCCGAACTCTTCTCCTAAAGCAGAAAACACGGAATCTGTATATCCATAAGGCAACCATCCCCTCCCGGCAAATTCTCCAGATTTCCATCCGCGTCCCTTAACACCTCCTAATCCAATAGAAATTAAAGATGCACGTTGATGGTGATTTGAAGGGCTTAATCTTTCATATTGGTATTCCTTGATAACCTTGAGTGCATAAGGTTTTACCTTTTCATGAGAAATTATCCCTGAGAAAATCAACAAGGAACAAAGCATACCCGCGCCAGCAATGATAGTGCTAATTTTTACAAATAAGGGGTGGATATTTCCTAGATAAAAAATAGCCAAAGCAACGGGGCATAAAACTAAAGCTGTTCCTAGATCTGGTTCCTTCAGAATCAGTACAAAAGGGATTCCCACAATGATACAAGCCAGTAAAGCTGTGGTCTTCGAAGAAATGACAGATTTACGTATATCTAATGTGTAGCTAAGCATGATGACAACAATCAGCTTAGCATATTCAGAAGGTTGAACACTTAAACCAATCACAGGGATTTTGTACCATCTGTGGACATTTTGTACCGCAGGAACAAAAAATAAACCTATCAGGCTCAAAAGCATGAGAATATAGAGACACCATGCCCAATTTCTTAGTTTATGGTAATCCAGGTACATGCATAAGAAAAAGGCTACCCATCCTAAAGCAAAATGGCGTATCTGCATGATACTTTTATTTGTTAGCAATCCTTTTGACGAGGTTACAAGTATCGTAGATGGATCCATAGAGGAAATCACTACCACACTGATCATCATTAATACAATGATGACCACAAACACCCAAGAATTGACATAGCTGAAATATCTAGTGTTTCTCATAATGCTCTTTATAGCTTAAGAGTGGGATACTTCCAATGAAAGTTATTTATTATGAAATTGCAGAAACTCCATCTACAAATGTAACAGCAAAACAATTCATGCATGTGTGGAATCCTTTTGCTCTTACTGTTGTTTCCACCAAAAAACAAACCGATGGAAAGGGGAAATTTAATAGGTCTTGGGTATCTTCAGATAAAGACCTCGCCCTATCACTGTGCTTTTTCATTACTGAACTTGATATTGATGCGAGCTTATTATTTCGTTTAGGGACAGAAGCAGTACTCGAAGTCATTCAGGATTTAGGCATCACAAACGGAACCATAAAATGGCCTAATGATGTTTTGGTAAATGGTGAAAAGCTCTGTGGTGTTCTTAGTGAAACTCTACCATCCCAAGGTTACTTAGGCATTATTTTAGGGATAGGGATCAATGGTAATAGTTCCAAGGAAGACCTCGCCTCTATAGAGCAACCGGCCACCTCTCTCTCTCTACTTCTAAAGCATACTATAGACCTTGAAGAGATCCGAAATATGCTTGTCGAACGTGTTCAGAAGCGTATCATGCAAAGATTCCCAAAGATCCTAGCGAGAGAAATGAATCACGGGTAAATCTAAAAAACGAAATACTCTCGAAGCTACCCATAATGAAGGTCGCGATCTTTGTTTCAAATATTTCTCCACAGCTTGTTCATAAGCAGCTGTCTCAAAAGCAAATAAATTATCTCTAGCCCAGAAATCTTCTATAAATTGGACTGCTGTTTCTTGTTGGTGATGCTCACCTAGAGTTTCTAAAATCTCATGAACAATCTGAGGTAAGGTTTCTTCCATCTCTTGAAAAGCAAAAAGAATATCGTAGCCGTATTTTAAAAAATCTCTCCAGGGAACCCGGTGATGACTCAATAAAAACTCTGTTTCCTGAGATAACCGCGATATTTTGATATTACCTAAAGAAGCTAGTGAGAGGAGAGCTTGACGCTTGGCAATGGCGTGAGAAAGCAAACACTCCCAAGAAATCATAATATTCTTCACAAGATAGTATAACTGACAATAGGCTCCAAGAAAAGCACCCAAGAGCACGCTAAAAATCACTACAAAGACGAATCCTATCATAGGTTATATATCGCTGACACATGATAAAAAAGCAACTGAGCTCTACATGTAGGTAAGAATCTCAGCATCAGTAAGCTCGCGATATTCCCCGTAACGCAGACCACCGAGAACAAAACTCCCGATACGAATACGAGAAAGCTCTAAAATCGACAACCCTGCAGCCTCAGCAAATAAACGGATTTCGTGTTTTTTCCCTTCATTTACAATAATCTTAAGAGTTCCTCGACGGATTTTCTCTACAGAAACAGGTCTGACTCTCTTGCCATCTATGACCGTACCTTCCATAAGATCCTCAAGATTTTTTGCAGTAACATCACGACTGACTTTAAGCAAATACTCTTTTGTAATGCCAAAAGAAGGGTGAATGATCTTATTAGAAAATTCCCCATCATTCGTGACTAAAATCAACCCCGAGGTCTCCTTGTCTAACCTACCAACAGTAAATACTCGATAAGGAAGGTGGGAAAATAAATCGATAACTAACTTATCACCTGGAAACTTTCTCTCTGAAGAACACAAATATCCCAAGGGCTTATGTACCATAAAATAGACCTTCTTGGTCATGCCTACTCGACGACCATCGACCTTCACTGTATCCGTCTCTTCATCCACTAATACGAAAGGGCCTGGCGCTACCCGACCATTTACAGTTACATGTCCTGAAAAAATGATCTCATCGCACTTTCTCCGCGATGCAACACCTGAAGAAGCTAAAAACTTATTAAGACGAACTTTTCCCATAATATTCTCCATTCGAGACATATATTGTGCCGAAGAATAGCAATAGAGGTCTACCATTCTTTATTATAAAAAAATATTGTCTGGAAAAAATCTTTCTTCTAGACAAAAGTTTTTTTGTTCCTATGCTAGTTTTCTTAATCTCATTACTCAGGAAGCCATGGCCTTTCTTATCTTATTACGACACGGAAAATCCGTCTGGAATGAAAAAAACCTTTTTACAGGATGGGTGGATATCCCCCTGAGTCAAAAAGGTATTGACGAAGCAATGCTTGCAGGCGAGGCAATCAAAGACCTCCCCATAGATTGTATCTTTACCTCCTCTCTTGTGAGGAGTTTAATGACGGCATTGCTTGCTATGACACATCACAATTCTAAAAAAATCCCTTACATTGTTCATGATGATCCTCAACACAAGCACATGAGCAAGATCTATAGTGATGAAGCAAACCACATGATCCCGCTTTACCGTTCCAGTGCACTAAATGAAAGAATGTACGGAGAGCTCCAAGGAAAAAATAAAAAAGAAACCGCTGAGCAATTTGGAGAGGAGCAGGTAAAATTGTGGAGACGTAGTTATAAGACTGCCCCTCCTAAAGGCGAAAGTCTTTACGATACTGGGCAACGCACTATCCCCTATTTTCATGAAACTATTTTCCCTTTGTTACAAAATTCAAAAAATGTGTTTGTGTCTGCACATGGAAATTCATTACGTTCACTCATCATGGATATAGAAAAATTAAGTGAAGAAGAGGTAATCTCTTTGGAGTTACCCACAGGAAAACCCATAGTGTATTTATGGACCGGTCACACATTCGAACGACACCCAGAACCATTTGGTTAAACAACCAACAAGCGATTCCTCCTTCTACTTCAGTAAGGGAAAGCTTTGAAACCTATGCTGATCCCTTTTCTTTGATACCTTCTTCAGCAATAAAGCTCCTGAATGAAACTGAAGAGGCTGCCCGCAAGCTTGTCGGTTGTTCTAAAGAAACTCATACGTTTCATTTCCTCCCACATTTCCCCCATGCTGTTATGATTATTGTAGCGGCATTATTAGAAAATCTGACTTTTTTCCAGGGGAGGAATCATCTTCTCATCTCTTCTCATGAACAGCAATATCATGTCGACGCGATTTGCCGCCGCCAGGGTTTGGGAACTACTTATGATTGGGTAACGATCAACTCTTCGGGAAGACTCTCTCCAGAACAACTTACAGAGGCATTAACACCGCGTACATTATTATTTTCATTATCTGCAGCTAACGGCATCACAGGGCTGATCGAACCTATAGAAACATTACAACCCTTATGTCAGGATCGGGGCGTTGTCTTGCATTTAGATCTCTCTGATATTTTAGGGCGTGCAACCATAACTCCAGAAATGCTGAATTCCGATATTCTAACATTTTCTTCTCTAGCTTTAGGAGGCATTGGAAACATCGGAGGCATGTTTATTAAAAAATCCCTGAGTAAGTTTTTTGATTTATGGTTACCTTCTAACTCTCCAGGAACTTTGTGTTTAGGTTCTGTAGCAGCTATGAAAACTGCTTGTCAAGAACGCGCATCTTCTTTGTCCTCACTCATCTTACGATCGATAACTCTCAGAAGCAAACTGACAAAAGAACTTCAAGCAGCTTGTCCTGACGTACAATTTCTTTTCCCAGAATTAGAAAATAAACTTCCCAATGTCATGCTTGCCGCTATAGGAGATATCCCTGCGGAGAGTTTAGCGTTCTTCCTGCACCAACAAGGCATCTATCCAGGGCTGGGTTACGAACGCTTCCAACCTATATCTCAAATCTTACAAAATTGTGGTGTATCGCCTTTCCTCTGTCATAGTACCCTACATTTTTCTTTTACAGAGAGAACGAAAGATGAGCAGTTTACTACCTTAGGGCACGTTATCCACGAGGGTATTGCCCACCTAAAATCAGCAATTGCGAGCTCTATATGACAATTCCATTTCAACCTGTCGCCTCTTGGGCAAACGTATCTCCAAAAGTTATGAAGAAGTTCCATAAGTTTTACTGTGAGGGAACATTTTCAGCTGAAGATGCGGAAAGTAAAGGAGCCCATCTGATTATCGGCAGTCAAGGGCATCGTCTCATGGGGAATTACGTAATATTCTATTGGCTAATAGATAAGGTAAATGGGAAAATTATTGATGCTAAATTTCAATATTTTGGCCATCCCTTTTTACTTGTCCTTGCCGAAACTACTTGTAATTTAGTTACTGGCAAAACCTACGCGCAAGCCTATAATCTTACTGTCAACTCTATCGACATTGAACTGCGCTCTCATCCTGACAAACCTGCTCTCCCAGAAAACAGCTCTTCTCTGTACCACTGTATCATCGATGCTTTAGATATCGCTGCAGAACAATGCATGGAAATTCCTCTTGAGGATGGTTCTCTTCCTCTCAAAGAATCGTTCTTACCTTCAGAGATCGAAGATGCTAATCCTTATACTAAAGAAGCATGGGAAGCTCTGTCCATAGAATCACGACTACACGCTCTACGTACAATCACTGAAGATAAAATTTCTCCCTACGTAGCTCTTGATGGTGGTAGTGTACTCATTGAAAAACTTGAAGAAAATGTCGTAACAATTGCCTATGCAGGAAATTGTTCTGGATGTTTTTCTGCTATAGGATCTACATTGAATTCTATAGGCCAACTTTTACGAGCCTACGTTTATTCTGAATTGCAAATTAAAGTAAATGAGGCCTCTTTAGACTTTTCTATGTCTCAATACTCCGACGAAACTAATTAACTTTTAAAGTTCGTGAATTGTCAATAATTCGTATCTTTTGATAAAGAATAATGAAATGTTAATAACACTATAATGATTTCATTATTTTTTTCCTGAGGATTGTTGTGTTTTTCCAATTCCTGAAAAAGAAAGTTGCTTCATTAGGCATCTCTCCCTTAGGCTTTTTACTTGTTTTTTCAGCTTTAGGGTGTGCGATCTTTTTTGGGAACAACTCTTCTAAATCTCCTGATTTTCCCCCACCACCTGAAAAAAAAACCTCGGGGTGGTTTAAGCTTAGCCAAGTAGCAAATCCTAAATTATTAGAATCCTTAGCAAAAAAAGAACAGCTAGAAAAAGACCTCACTATGTTTCAACCAGTAGCTCATGCTACTGTAGCTTTATCTCTTCCTACGGAAGACGATCCACATATTGTTCCTCAAGTATCGGTGATTCTCTCCTCCCATAAAAATGAACTATTTTCATTATCTCTATTACAGTCCATTACTGACTACTTATCCAGTAGCCTGCCTGGATTAACCAAAGAGCACATTACCTTATCAGATAATCTAGGAAATACGTATTCTCCAGGGGAGTTCTCTACAAATTCTCTGTTACTATCTGCATGCGAGCAATACTTAGGGAAAATTTTTCCTAAAGAACACTTTGCTCTAGCGTGCCTAGCAAACGATACTCCAGGAATCCAGCTAACAATTAATGAGAAATACCTAGCAAAGTTCCCAAAAGAAAAAAGAGAAACATTTTTGCTTCATGCAGAAGAACATCTCAAGAAAATCTGTGGGCCTACCCAACCTATTGTCATTGAGAAATTCCCTTTCTCACAAACCATAAAGAAAGATCGCCTTTCCTATAAGCTCCTCGTTGGAGGAACAATTTTACTTTCTAGTTTAGGGATCATTGCTTTGGCAAGCTTCTATCTTGCTTTCTATGCTTACGAACGTATTCCCTCAGAATCGAAAAAAATAAAACAAGGCATAAATATTACAAAGCTGGTAGAGATACTAAAAAAAGAGTCTCCTGAAAAAATCAGGTTAATTCTCTCGTATTTGGATCCCAAAAAAGCCGACGAGATCTTCAAACATTTGCCTGAAGATGTAAAACACCAAGTACTGAAATTATAAACATTAAGAATTAGGTATATCTTGTGACGATGTCTCAATCCCCTGGTTCGCTTTCAGATACTGAAGATTCCCCAGAAAAAACTACAGACTGGGACGCAGGATTCTCCCAAGGTTTTTCAGAAGGAGAAGCCTCGGGATATGATAAGGCATTTCAAGAACTCTTATCTCTAATTCAGATATTCCGAAAACTATCGATCCGTATGCTCTCGGAAATAGAGAAAATCCCTCAACAACTGAAACCTGACCTTTTAGAACTCGCTATCCTTACCTGCGAAAAATTCCTCTATAAAAAATTAGATAATGTTGAAGAACTTGCCCTGTTGATTTCTTCGGCTCTACAACAACATACCTCCTTGAGATCTTTATCACCCGTAAAGATTTTCCTTCATCCTGAAGACCATAAGAAACTAAATGATTGGATAGCAACGCATGAAATCCCCATGATTAAACATGCGGAGTTTCTCCCTGACATCTCTTGCAAAAAATCCAGCTATAAAATGGAGATTCCCTCAGGAATCCTAAGACAAGAAATAGGAGAAGAACTAGATCATTTACTTTCTGTTTTAACAGTATGACACATTTAAACTACGAAAAATCCCAACTTCACTATTGGCAGCCTTACCGTACGTGTGGACTTCTTTCTAGAGTTTCTGGAAATCTCTTAGAAGTTCAGGGACTTTCTGCGTGTCTCGGAGAACTCTGCCGCATCTGCACGCCAAAACATCCCGACATCCTTGCTGAAGTTATCGGTTTCCATAACCAAACAACATTGCTCATGTCCCTATCTCCTATGTACCATGTTGCTTTAGGTTCGGAAGTACTTCCCTTACGTCGCCCACCATCACTACACCTCTCAGATCATCTTCTTGGCCGCGTGATTGATGGATTTGGGAATCCTTTGGATAACAAAGAAAGTCTCCCAAAAACACAGATAAAACCGTTGATTTCCCCGCCTCCGTCTCCCATGTCACGACAACCTATTCAAGAAATTTTCCCTACAGGAATTAAGGCAATCGACGCATTTTTAACCTTGGGGAAAGGACAGCGCATCGGAGTATTTTCAGAACCCGGAAGTGGAAAATCTTCACTATTATCTGCCATAGCATCAGGATCAAAATCTACTATTAATGTTATTGCCCTTATTGGCGAAAGAGGACGCGAAGTCCGTGAGTATATAGAACAGCATGCTTCAGGATTAAAACATCATCGAACAATCATTGTTGCTTCTCCCGCACATGAAACAGCACCGACTAAAGTAATTTCAGGACGTGCTGCCATGACTATAGCGGAATATTTTCGAGATCAAGGACATGATGTGCTATTTATTATGGACTCTCTATCACGATGGATAGCCGCACTTCAAGAAGTTGCGTTGGCAACAGGAGAAACGCTAGCAGCACACCATTATGCTGCTTCTGTTTTCCATCATGTTTCCGAATTTACAGAACGTGCTGGGAATAACGAACGTGGTTCTATAACAGCTCTTTATGCTATTTTATACTATCCCAACCACCCCGATATTTTTACTGATTATCTTAAATCTCTTTTAGATGGGCATTTCTTCCTTACTCATCAGGGGAAAGCCCTAGCGTCTCCCCCTATTGATATTCTTCTTAGCCTATCAAGATCAGCGAAAAAACTTGCCCTTCCTCACCACTATGCAGCTGCGGAAAAGCTCCGTAGCTTACTAAAGACATATCAGGAAGCTTTAGATATTATCCATTTAGGAGCCTACAGTCCCGGACACGATAAAGATCTCGATGATGCTGTAAAAATCCTTCCTAGCATAAAAAACTTCCTTTCCCAACCGTTGTCCAGTTACTGTCAGTTGGAAAATACCTTGAAAGAGTTGGAGGCTTTGGTAAATCTTGAATAAGAAATTAGTAGCTTTATCTACCCTAGCCAAAATAGAAATGTATCATTCTTCATTAAAAGTACGACACTTTAAAAGTGAAAAGCATTATCTATCTCAAGAGCTTGTTAATATAAAAGAACGCATGACGCTAGTTTCTAAAACCAGGAAAGAGCGGTTTTTATACCGAAATAACATCGAACATTACAATTCACTTTTAGAACACTTGCAAACATTACAAGTCTCTATTTATAAACAACACGATATCTCCTGTAATCGCCTACAAGAGCATCAAAGTAAATTACTAGAATTAATTAACCGTAGAAAAATCATCGAAAAGATCAAGAATAATAAGTATTCTAAATATCAAGAGATAGGAACGCAAGGCTAACTGTAATGACCGACTCTGTAACCTTCCCGTCTGTCGTGGAAATGTCTTCACTAACAGAAAAACTCAAGTCTATTAATCAGGAGCATTTATTAGATTCGTGGTCGTCCCTTTCTCAAAAACAACAACAGCGTCTCTATCACCAAATTTCATCTATAGACATAGACCTTTTCCGTAAACAACAACAACTTATCACTTCTCCAAGACCTATCCTAAAAAATTTTCATCCCTTAACATCTTTCGCTTCTTCAGGAGAAGATCCTGAAAGAACTCAAGTAGGGACAAGGCTTCTAAAGGAAAAGAAAGTCGCTTGTGTTGTTCTCGCTGGAGGCCAAGGATCTCGATTGAAATGTGACGGGCCTAAAGGCTTGTTCCCTGTATCTCCTATCAAAAAGAAGCCCTTATTCCAGCTTGTTGCTGAAAAAGTCTGTGCAGCAAGTAAATTGGCAAATCAACCTTTGCCTTTAGCTTTTATGACATCACCTCTAAATAATCGTCAGACGCGTTCCTATTTCGAATCTAATGATTATTTCCATCTTGATCCCAACCAAGTAGACTTTTTCTGCCAACCCCTTTGGCCTTTATTATCCTTATCGGGAGATTTGTTCCTTGAGGATACTGACACTCTATCCTTAGGGCCTAACGGAAATGGTTGCCTAGCAACTCTTCTCTATACCTCAGGGTTATGGGAAAAATGGAAGAAAGCAGGAATTGAAATGGTTAGCGTTATCCCTATCGATAATCCTCTAGCCCTACCTTTTGATGTAGAACTTTGTGGATTCCATGGTATGGAAAATAACGAGGTCACCATTAAAGCTGCTTTACGACAAACTGCTATTGAAGATGTGGGAATCTTAGTACAATCTAATGATTCTGGGAAAACTTCAGTCATTGAATATTCTGAAATACCCCAAAATGAAAGATTTGCCACAAACGCGGATGGCACGCTCAAGTATTGCTTAGCCAATATCGGTCTCTATTGCTTATCTATGGATTTCATTGCCCATGCGGCCTTGCGTGAACTCCCCCTATATAAAGCTCATAAACATGCAAAACAGTTAGGGCTATATTCCTCAGAGAAAAACTCTTGGAAATTCGAAGAATTTATCTTCGACCTCTTTTGCTATAGCGAACGTTGCCAAACTCTTGTATACCCACGTCAAGAATGTTTCGCACCACTAAAAAATCTTGAAGGCAACCATAGTCCTGCTACCGTCCGAGAAGCTCTTTCCGCTAGAGAACGTCAAATCTTCCATAAAGTTACTGGGAAAAAACTTTCTCCAAACACAACATTTGAATTAGAAGCCGATTTCTATTATCCTTCGACCTCTACTTCCCTACATTGGGAAAATAAAGCGTTTTTCGAGGAACCATTTTTTGAGGCCTCATGAAAGAGAAAATTGCCTACTTAGGTATGGGCATTTGGGGATTTTGCCTTGCTTCCTTATTAGCGAATAAGGGTTATCGTGTAGTAGGATGGGCGCGTAATCCTGAATTAGTTGCGCAACTACAAACTGAGCATCGGCATCCTCAGGCTCCTGATATTCCTATCCATCCGAATTTGTCATTCACTACAGATATGGTAGAGGCGGTAGACGGCGCTTCTATGATTGTGGAAGCAGTCTCTTCAGCAGGAATACGCCCGGTATCTGAACAGCTAAAAACAATTACCGACCTCAACGTTCCTTTTGTCATTACCTCTAAAGGTATTGAGCAGCATACCGGACTCCTCCTCAGTGAAATCGTTGTCGAGATTTTCGGTAGTAAGGCTTCCCGATATCTCGGTTATCTCAGTGGGCCTTCTATAGCACGAGAAGTCCTTAAAGGCTGTCCTTGTTCAGTTGTGATCAGTGCGTATGACCCTGACACCTTGAAAAAAATACATAATGCTTTTCTCACTCCGAAGTTTCGTGTGTATCCCAATAGTGATCTTAAAGGCGTAGCTCTCGGTGGTGCTCTGAAAAATATCATAGCGATTGCCTGTGGAATTTCTGATGGGTTCCAATTTGGAGATAATGCTAAGTCAGGATTGGTAACTCGTGGTCTTCATGAAATACGCAAATTTGCCACGATCATGGACTGCCGCCCCGATACTCTCAATGGCTTAGCAGGTCTTGGAGATCTTTGTACTACCTGTTTTTCTTCACTAAGTAGAAATACCAGGTTTGGGAAGCTAATAGCTCAGGGATTAACCCTTGAACAAGCAAAAGCAGAAATCGGCATGGTTGTGGAAGGTGCGTATACAGCCCTTTCAGCATATCAAATTGCTAAACATCACAAAATCGATATGCCGATAACTACAGGAATCTACCGCGTTTTATACGAGAATCTAGATATCAAAGAAGGTATTGCTGCACTCTTACAAAGAAATACTAAGGAAGAATATCTTTAAACATGGAGATACGCTCTATTAGCTCATCTCCTTAGATAGAAGCCTCATCCTACTGAGTTTTCATTTGTACATTTTTTTACCATTTGTTAAAGATGAATTTATAACGCATAGTAAATAAGGTCATCTACTAAATGAATAGCAAGCTGAAAAAGCACCTACGTTTAGCATCACTCTCTCTCCTAGCTTTATCAGGAATGTTCTCCTCCTCTACCCTTAATGCTATGCCATCGGGGAATCCTGCAAGTCCTGTAATTCCTAATATTAATCCTGAACAAAAGGGAATGTGTGCTTTCGAAATCTGCAATAGCTACAACCTCTTTGCAGCACTGACCGGAAGCTTAAAAATAGGATTTTCTGGTGATTATGTTTTTTCAGAAAGTGCACGAATAAGTAATGTTCCCGTAGTGACCTCAGTAAGCACAATGAATACAGGTCCCTCACCTACAGTTACCTCAACAACAAAAGACTTCGATTTTGATTTAAACGATTCTAAAGTTAGCTCTAGCTGTGTCTTTGCTTCAGTAGCTATCCAAGACACCTCCCCAGCAGCTATCCCACTTTTAGATATTAGTTTTGATGTAAAAATCGGCGGCTTAAAACAATACTACCGTCTTCCCCTTAACGCTTACCGAGACTATACCTCTTCTCCTCTAGCCTCCGAATCACAAGTCACCGACGGCTTAGTAGAAGTTCAAAGTAATTATGGTTTCGTTTGGGATCTAAGTTTGAAAAAGATCCTTTGGAAAGATGGCATTTCTTTCATAGGGATTGGTGCAGATTATCGTCATGCAGCCTGTCCAGTCAACTACATTGTTGTGAATAGTCAAGCAAACCCTGAAGTGTACTTCGAAGACTCTAAAGGGAAAATAAGCTACAAAGAATGGTCGGCAAACATCGGCATTACCACCTATGTCAACGATTACATTCTTCCTTATATTTCCGCTTCTGTAGGGAATGCTTCAAGGCAAGCCCCTGCGGATAGTTTCACACGTTTGGAAAGCCAATTCACCAACTTGAAATTTAAAGTTCGCAAAATCAATAACTTCCACCGAGTAAACTTTTGCTGCGGGGCTACCTGCTGCGCATCTGACAACTTTTTCTATAATGTTGAAGGTCGTTGGGGTTGCCAACGCGCCATAAATATAACCGCAGGTCTCCAATTCTAATAAGAACTAATTAACGTACGATACACGTTATGCATCAGTTTCAATGATGCTGCAACTAAACTCCACTCTTGCTGCATAGCTCGCATCTGAAGTTCCAACATGAGTTGGTGTGTTTGCGCAAGGTCTCCATAATTTTGTACGTCAGCAAGGCAAGTATTAAAGAAATTAAGTAAGCCTCCTTTGGCTGTTCCTGTAGCGACATCTATCTCGCCATCAACAACCTTATGCTCTAAATCTTGCAATGTAATTATAGAAAAATCCGACCCCATAATCTTGTAAGAAGCTTCATACTCATTATTCCCAGGCATGAAAATAAGCGAGTTCAGATTCAACATCAGATTTTTCATCTGTGTTAACATAATCACTAACTCACTGTCATACCCGCTAACGATATCCTGAAGTTGTTTTTTCTGATCATCAGCAAGCGTGTCATTCCCCTGAATGTTTTTAGAAATTTGCTTCAGTAGAGCCTGAGCGTTCTCAGCGCTTTTAATATCATTTCTTAACTGCAGACGCTCCTCTTCATAGCGATCTACTATCATCTGATAGCCAAATTTAAAATTTGCGGTTCCTGATGTCTGAGAGATGTACGATCCTAAATTATAAATAATAGGAGCAGAGTTGAAAGTCTTAATAACTTCTAAAAGCGGACTAAACAGGTTCTGAGCATATCCTGAAAGGTTCAGCTCCCTTCCTAAAGCATATAAAGCTGTCTCTTGAGCAGGAATATATTTATCTAAAAGAATATAAGCAAATGCCGATTGAAAAGGCATCTTATTGACTATAGAACCCTCGACAGGAGCAAGCTCAGGAGCTGTCGTCAAAGCCTGTGGCGATGTCCTTTCTAAATGCTCTTGGAAAATCTTATTTGCTTGCTTGCGTAGCTCCTTATTCTCTTTTTCTGTCAATACTGTCTGCATCACCGCAATCTCAAAGCCCGTATCTAAAAAATCACGATTTAAAGATGAGACAAATTCCCTACGCAATCCCAATTCACTCGCTTCCTTGAGTAAATCTTGCATGATTTTTAGATGCGAAGCTACCTCATTCATTTTTGTATAATCAGCAGCAACTTCTGCAGGTGATACACGACGCTCTGCAAATTTTGGACCTTCAAAAATCTGATGGGGCTGTTGATAACTTTGTATCGGGGAGTTTCTCATAACTGCTCCTATTTCAATCTACGTGTTAACTTCGCAAATATCTGATTCATTAATGCTAGAGCAGCACTAACCATAGTCCACTCTTGTTGAATTGCGGAAGACTCTAACTGCAGAGCTAACTGTTGGTTTTGGTTAAAAGTTGTAAAATTCAACTGGGCAGCTTCTAAACTCTGCAAAATCTGCTGTTCTCCACCGGGGACAACACCATTTTCACCACCTTCAATAACAAAACTTTCAAAAGATGCCAGAAAACGAGGCCAATCCTCAGACTCCTTGCTATTTACCAGGATCTTAAAAGCTTTATCTATATCGTTAGGATTATCTACAGGTTGAAATTGCATATTATTTAGGAAAATAGACAAATTTCCTAGATTTCGAATCAAGGCATCGAATTGAAATTGATATCCAGAAATAGTCTGACGCAGCTCTTGTGCTTGAGAAGCTGTTAACTCTCTATCTCCATTGATACTTTCTAAAATCTGTGTAAGTTCACCTTTTGCTCTCTGACAACGCGCAATATCACTTTGACAACGAATTTTTTCCTTACTCAAGACACTCTCTGCTTTACCTTTGGCATCAGTAAGCGCTTGAAGGTTCATCTGACGTAAATATATCGCAAGAGAATAGTAGACATCCGCGGTTTGGAAATTCGTAACATGATGAATTATTTGATTCATATACTTAGCAGCTTTATTAGAGAATGTCATCTGCACCCCTAAAGTCTCCAATACTTGCTGCTGATTCGGTAAATACTTATCTAAAAGTAAAGAAGAATAAACCATTTGTATCGGAGCAGTCTTGACGAAAATATCTTTACCTTCAGACATACTTTTAAAGTAATTCAACTGCGTAGGATCCATAGAAGCTTTCTGAGCCATCAGCTTGGTGGATTCTTGAGTCCATTGATTAATCTGCACTTGAATTTGTTTAATCCCAGCATTCATTGCATCGACAACACGCTGATAATCCGAACGCGTCATTACTGATGTAGTAGATTTAGTCATCAACTCAATACTATTCAGGAAAAACTCTGGATTAAGATTAGTTGTACTATTATTAAATAATTTTACCCCTTGATAATCTGTCTGGAGATTAGTAACAAAGGTAGACATAGGCAATCCTCCTACGTCAAAATCAGGCACACTACGTTCTTGCCAATAATTTTTTTCCTTTGTAAGCGCATCTTTATAATTTTGTTCTTGAGAAGTAGATTGTATGCCATACTGAGACGCACAAGCTAAATAAGAATACTGTAAACTCAAGAAGTTCACTAATTGAACTTGTTCGTTGATTTTCAGATTCTTCATCGACTTTATAAAAGTAGCCAACCCATCTTTGACACCCTCAGGCATAGGATTTGTAACACTACCCGCATACTTATCCATAAGCATACGATAGACCCCACCAAGGATTATATAGCTACGTGTCATACCGCCTTGCATAGCGTTATAACCTGAACCACTTAAATCTGATGCAGTTGAGGAGACATCCCAAACAGGGTTGAGTAAGTCTTTGAGAGAACTTGAAAACTGGCGCATAAGCTCGATGACTTGGTTTGCTTCATCGATATTTAATGAACATATAGCAAGCTTTACGTTTAGTTCTTCAGATACGGGATAGGCTAAAGAAACCATGGCGTTATAAATTACCATCATGTTCTGCCAAAAATGAATCACTTTACTTTTTGGCGGAGCTTCTTTCCCTTCTAATTTCTCTATTGCAGCCACAAACTCTTTAGACAGAGCATACAATGAATTATACTGCTCTTCTGTAGGGTTTCCTGTAGTAAATGCCTGTTTTAAAGTACTGAGCTTTACTTGATATTCTCTAACTATAGCTTTCTCAGCTTCTGTAGAATCAAAGAGTCCACCTTCATCTACAGGTTTGACCCAATCTTCAAAATTCTTTTCAAGCCCTTCTATATAAACTTTTGCAGCAGCAAGATTTGGATTTTGAAGGATACCTTCAACTGTAGTGGAATCTGAAGCAACTTTAGGAAGAGCAATTTTCCCATCAGAGAAATTATCAAAAGCAATATCCTCTACAAACCCCGAAGACATTTCTGGAACAGGGAATTGAGATTCTGTCTCTTGTAACAAACCAAGAGCGTGTTTTAATCCTCTAGCTTTTTGATCTAATTCTTGAAAAAGAAAGACGGCACTAGAAAACGGCGTCGTCATATCTACCTGATCACCAAGTAGTGCCGCAGTCACATTGCGATTAAACGTGATATAAGAAGGTTGTATCGTCACTGTTATTTATCCAGAATAGATCAATTATTTTTCTAATTTTAAAATAAAAAAAATATTTCAAAAATAAAAATAATTGTCGCTTGAACTAAAACATAAATAACAAATAACTTTGATTATTTAATTATTTTAATTCGTTTTCTATTCTGAATAATTCATCCGTGATTGTTTGAGGAAGGTCAGCTCCAAAGATCTTACAATACTCACGCACATTGGCAACCTCCTTGAGCCATCCAGGAACATCCACAGATAGTAGATCCTGTAGAGATTGCGTAGATAAGTTCAACCCTTCTAAGTTTAATGAAGACTCTTCTGGTAAATACCCGATAGGTGTTTTCTTAGCGATCGACTCCTCACCATTTGTTCTGCGGAAAATCCACTCTAACACACGAAGGTTATCACTAAATCCAGGCCAGATAAAATTACCGTTCTTATCCTTACGGAACCAGTTCACACCATAAATCTTTGGTAATTTTAAACTTGGGTTAGAAGCAAAAGATAACCAATGATCAAAATAGTGCGCCATGTTGTAACCACAGAAAGGCAACATTGCAAAAGGATCATGACGTAACTTACCCTGCTCGCCAACAATAGCTGCGGTAGTTGCAGAAGACATACTCGCACCGATCGTGACCCCATGTTGCCAACTTAAAGCTTCATAAACCAAAGGTATAGTTTCAGAACGACGACCGCCAAAAATAATTGCCTCTATCGGCACCCCTTCCGGATTATTCCATTGAGGGTCTAAAACAGGACACTGTTGCACTGGCGTAGTAAATCTAGAATTCGGATGTGCAGCAGGAGCTCCTCCTGGTTGCCAAGGTTTCCCATGCCAATCTACAAGGCCTTCAGGAGGTTGACTTGTAAGTCCTTCCCACCAAACATCTCCATTAGGAGTCAAAGCAACATTGGTAAATATCGAATTCGACTTGCAAGTGGCTAAGGCATTAGGATTTGTAGTTGCTGATGTTCCCGGAGCAACACCAAAAAAACCAAATTCAGGATTTACAGCATATAGCCTTCCGTCTGGGCCAGGACGTATCCAAGCAATATCATCACCAACACACTCGACTTTCCATCCTAATATCTTAGGCTTTAACATTGCTAAATTAGTCTTACCACAAGCACTCGGGAAAGACGCTGCAAAATACTTCTTCTGACCTTCAGGGTTGGTCACGCCTATAATTAACATATGCTCAGCAAGCCAACCTTGCGAACGAGCTATATATGAAGCTAAACGCAAAGCAACACATTTCTTTCCAAGTAAAGCATTGCCTCCATAACCACTACCAAATGACATCACACTACTATCATCTTGGAAATGGACGATACGCATATGCTTAGGATTACAAGGCCATGCTAAGTCTTTTTCCCCGGGCGCCAAAGGAACACCCACGCTATGCAAACATTTATGAAAAGACCCGGATGTTCCTAGAGACTTTAATACTTCTTCTCCCATACGGGTCATGATCTTCATAGAACACACAACATAAGGAGAATCAGTAATTTCAACACCAATAAGGGAAAATGGAGAATTTAAAGGTCCCATGCAAAAAGGAACTACATATAGTGTTCTTCCGCGCATACAGCCACGGAATAGACCATGTAACTCCTGACGCATCTCTTCAGGATCACGCCAGTTATTCGTCGGACCAGCATCTTTCTGTTCTTTCGTACAAATAAAAGTAAACTGTTCAACACGAGCAACGTCTTCAGGAGAAGAGCGCACGAGAAAACAATTCGGATGTAGATCAGGATTTAATGGAACAGCGATTCCAGATTTTTGCATTATGCCATAGATTTCAGCATATTCAGAATCAGAGCCATTGCATATACGTATGTCCTTAGGAGTTACTAATTCAGCAACTTCTTGGATCCATTGTTTTAAACCTTTATGCTGAATTGCTTCACTCCATACACTGGTCATACCATATTCCCTTTGCGTTTCTTGAATTGATCTAAGTGTTCTAAAGCCTTACCTGTGCCTAAACACACAGCAAGTAAAGGATGAGGTGCCGTAATTACAGAAAGTCCCGTGTTTTTACTCAAAGCCTTGTCGAGACCTTTGATTAAAGCCCCGCCACCAGCTAATACCATTCCACGTTCAACTAAATCCGCAGAAAGCTCAGGTGGACATTTCTCTAAAGTTAAACGGACGCATTCAATAATTTGTTGGATAGGCTCTGCTAAACATTCACGAATTTCTACAGAATTAATCCTTTTCGTAATAGGTAACCCCGCAACTTGATCACGGCCACGAACTTCCATTTCAAGTTCATGATCTCCTAAAGGATACGCAGAACCAATAGTAATCTTAATTTCTTCAGCAGTACGCGGGCCAATCATAAGGTTATAAGTACGACGCATGTAATTGATAATACACTCATCAAACTCATCACCAGCAATACGTAAAGAACGCGACTCTACTATCCCCCCTAAAGAGATGATCGCGATCTCGGTGGTTCCTCCACCAATATCAATAATCATACTCGCGGCAGGCTCATGAACAGGAAGATCTACGCCAATAGCTGCTGCCATTGGCTCTTCTATCAAAATGACTTCCTGAGCTCCAGCATGTAAAGCTGAGTCTTCAACAGCTCGCTTTTCCACTCCGGTAATCCCAGAAGGCACAGCGATTAAAATTCTTGGACGAAACATGCTGCGAGAAGGAGTCACACGCTTAATTAACGCTTTTAACATTCCTTCCGCTATTTCAAAATCTGCAATCACACCGTCTTTCATAGGACGAACAGCCATGATCTTACGCGGGGTCTTCCCCAACATAGCCTTAGCTTTATGACCAACAGCAAGAACCGTGTGAGTTTGAGCATCTACAGCAACTACAGAAGGCTCACTGAGCACAATACCACGGCCACGAACATAAACTAAAGTGTTCGCTGTTCCTAAATCGATGCCAACATTACCAGAAAAAAAGTTAAAAACTTTATCAAAACGACCTAGAGTCTTGTTGTACAAGCGATTAGACAGATTTTTAATTTTAAATAAGCTTCGATGTGGGCTCATAGCATCATATCTGTAGCAATTCTAGTACTTCTTCCCAAGTCAACTTGGAAACGACTTCATCATCAGAGTTGATCACTTTCTTTACAAGGCTCTTTTTCCTATTTTGCAGCGTTAGAATTTTTTCTTCGATTGTATTTAACGTAACTAACTTATACGAAGACACCGAACGATTCTGCCCTATACGATGGACACGATCCGTCGCTTGATTTTCTACAGCAGGATTCCACCACATATCATAGTGAATTACTGTATCTGCACCAACAAGGTTCAACCCTGTTCCCCCTGCTTTTAAAGAAATCAAGAAGACTAATAATCCAGGATCCTCGTTAAACTGGTTCACGATTTCCAATCTGTTCTTGGTGGAACCATCCAAATAAACAAAACGAACTCCACGAGCCTCTAAGTCCTTTTTGATGATACTCAACATCTTGGTATACTGACTAAAGAGAACCGTTTTATGTCCTGTCTCCACAAGAGAAGAAAGAAGATCCATCAGTAAGTCATACTTTGCAGAATCTCCTGGCTCAGGAACGTCTTTTGCAAAAATCGCAGGGTGACAACAGATCTGTTTTAAACGAGTCAGTGTGGCAAGAACGTGAATATGAATACGATCAAAACCTTCTTGTTTCACCAAACGAGAAAGCTCTTTCTTAGCTGAAGCTGCGTAAGAATGATAGAGTTCTTTCTGCGAATCTGTAAGATGACAGTGATACAAAATCTCCGAAACAGGAGGCAAATCTTCCAATACATCTTCTTTCATACGACGAAGAATAAATGGCGCTACCTTCTTCTTCAAAGCCACCATATTGTCGGTCTTATTCCCCATGTAGTTGCCCGTACGGATGTATTTACCAACAAAGCGATCGTAACTGCTTAATAAGCCAGGCATCAAGAAATCGAATAAACTCCACAACTCTTCCAAAGAATTTTCAATCGGAGTACCCGTGAGAATTAATCTATGCCCCGAACGAATCATTTTTACAGATTTCGCATTACGCGTTGTACGGTTCTTAATATGATGGGCTTCATCTAAAACTACATAATCAAAGACAAAATCCTTATATACATCGATATCCTTTTGTAATAGGTTATACGAGGTAATGGCCACATCATAATCCGACAAATTAGCCAACTGTCTACGTCTATATGAAGGGACACCATCAATAATCACAGTCTTAAATTCTGGATTAAATTTACGGAACTCTTCTTTCCAGTTGTATACCAAAGATGTTGGACAGACAATTAACGAACATCCCTTGCCCTTCTCTAACTTACTTTGCGTAATCGCAATAATTGCTTGTAAAGTCTTTCCAAGCCCCATGTCATCGGCAAGAATACCATTGAGATGCATCTTTCTAAGACGTTCTAACCAATGAATCCCTTCAGTTTGATAACTACGCAATGTTGCCTGTATCTGCTGAGGAATCTCTTGGAATTTAAAATCAACTTCTCCACGAATTTGTTTTTGTATTTCTGCCAACTTTTTCGTCATTTTAAAGTTAACAGGAAGACCTTTGAAAAGCTCCGGAGAAATCCCCGTTAAACTCCATAAAGGACACTTCTCTACAAAATCATCCAGAACTTTAAAACCGATTTCATTAAAGATCTGAATAACTGGAGATATCTTCTCTAGGTCTAAAACCAAAATACAAGGAAGTTTTGTAGAACCTGAAGCTCTACCTCTGCGCGTCTTAACATGACGCCCTTTCTTCGGTAGCTCTAAGAAACGTTTTTTAGCGCTTATGCAATCCCAAAGTAGGTCTAGGCTGATTCCTTTCAAGTAACCGTTTACTTTCAGTTCTGCTTCATAAGTATTGACTTCAGAACCTTCTCTGAAAGCAAGATCAAAGACAGTTTCATCATAAATAAACTGATCAGAAAGGGTTTCAGGACAATTAAATGTGATCCTGTGTTGGTTATTAGGAATAGTTTCCGTCATAAACTCAACAATTTTCTTTTCACTTTTTACATGAAAAGCCCCGTCTCGCTCGTCATAGATAAAACCAGAAAAGACCTCGTCTATTATCTTGCGCTCTTCAACAAGATTCCTTGCTAGAATCCCATCTTCACGAATAAACGCGCGGATCTCATCAAATTGCAAAGAGAAAGGAACAGCAGGAACCCTGAGATCATCATAAATGAAATACAACTTTGCCTCTAACTCTCCATCCAAGTAACTGATGTTGCATTCACCTCGGACATCCTCAACATAAGGAAGAGTGACAAATGAATTCAGAACTTCGACATTAGAAACCTCTGCATATTCCTTAAACACAGGAAGAGCATTTTCGCGGAAAGAACCAAATAAAGCTTCTGGTATAGTAACATCACGCAACTTCGAGAAAGAACGTAAGTGCGCACGCCGAATCTGAGGAGCAAAATGGTGGTATACATTGTTATGGATAATACCAGGAACATTCGATTCCAAAAGAATCGCTTGCTCCGGCTGAAGGGTGTCATCATCCACAAGGATCAATGGTGTCATTAATAATGCTTTGTACGGAGTATCGAAAAAGTCTAAATCAAACTTCATCTTAGCTGGAGTCACTGACCAATATAAAGGCTCCTCAAGATTCCCACAGAATATTCCCGAGAAACTTTCTTTCTCTCCAGATTGACAACCTCCACGATCCGCCATTTGGTGTTCATACATCTTGGCTAAAATGACACCTAAAGAGGTTAATGTAAGGTACGCAGATTTTAACAATTTCTCTTCAGGCGGTTGGTTAGCATAACGAACATAACGAATCAGCAAATCTATAAGCTTACGATCAGAAGCATTAAACGATTGCATGGTGAAAAAGAAGTGCCGTCCGTTCAAGATAATAGGTTCTTGATACAACACTCCTTCCAGAAATGTTTTAATATTTGAAATGTAAAATGGTTTAGAACGCCCAGGAAGACGTAACACTAATTGAAATTCTACATGCTGATTCGGACGAAATACTTCATCATTGGAAGCAACAAATAAAACAGCAAGCTCTGCAGAATTCTTCTCGAGATATTCCTGAGGAAGGAAAAATGGATTTGCGCTTAATACATTAGCCGCATGAATGTACTCACTTAAGATTTCTTTTTGATGAGCACGGTCTTTTCTTTCTTCTTCTCTATTTGCAGCAGCGACAAAAGTTTCCTGAAGTTCTTTTTTAACGTCTTCGTTTATCTCTTGATTCGTCTCTAAGTTAGCTTCTTGAGAATAAGCCACTACCATTTCATTGAAATACCTTTCTAAATAAAACAGCAGCGCTACTATATGCTGACAATCATAGTTATAAGAACAGTCACAGTTAGAATCTATGGTATCAGATTTCGATCGATCAACTTCTATTTCACATTCATATACGTTGTCATATAGCCCTCGAACCTGCGCTCCTATGCAGACTGATTCTCCATTCATAGACAGGATTTTCGCATTAATCACAGCTCCTTGGTCAAAAAGTTCCTTGCCATCTTGCAAAATGTTAGCTGTAAAATCCCTTCGTAATTTGCGAAAATTGAGCATTTCTCCTCTAAATTATAGAGTTCTGATTGAATCAGCTTACTTGTACCTGTTTACCCATGCTAAATCAATGAAAAATTTTAGCAGGCCTTTTCTCTTGTATTTTCACCTGCTTTTTTGCACTAACTATTACTCTTATAATTGACTAGTCGTTGATAAAAACTCATCAAATATCTAGAATGTTGCTTTTCTTGCGGGTGTAGCTCAGTGGTAGAGCGCCACGTTGCCAACGTGAAGGTCGTGAGTTCAAGCCTCATCACCCGCTTTTCCTTCCAGAAAAGCTTCAAAGGGTAGTCTTGTGTCGCGAAATTTTTCTAACGAACAATTTTCTGTTAATTTAGAAGAACAACCTGGGTGCGTTGTTTCTGCTGAAGTAAAAACCACACCTCAACTCTTAGATAAGCTTCATAAACAGGCTATAAAAAAGATAAAGAAAGATGTCGTTTTGCCAGGGTTTCGTAAAGGTAAAGCTCCAGACGGCATTATCGTTTCTCGCTACCCTAGCCAGGTCACTAGAGAATTAAATCAACTACTCATTCAATCGGCCTATCAGGCTTTAGGCTCTGTGGGAGACCGAAGACCTCTTTCCCCACAAGCTATCAAATCGACTTCGGTAACAAAAGCTGATATAAATGAAGGTGGTCAAGTAAACTTTACTTACGAGGCCTTTCCAACGATTTCTGATATTCCTTGGGATAAACTATCCTTATCAGAAGAACCAGCTGTAAAAGATATTACTGATGAAGAAATGGAAAAAGGCTTACTTAATATTTCCTATTTCTTCGCAACTAAAACTCCTGTAACTCGCACTTCTCAAGAAGGCGACTTCATCTCATTGTCTCTTCATGTATCCAAACAAAATGAAGAAGGCGTCCCTACACCAATTTTTGAAAATAAATATTTCAAACTTTGTGAAGAAGAAATGACCGATGCTTTCAAAACTAAGTTTCTAGGCATTTCTGCAGGTCACCGTGTAACTGAAGTTATCTCATCCCCAGAAATCCAATCGTTCCTCAATGGAGATGTTTTAACCTTTACTGTTAACGCAGTTATTGAAGTTGTTGCTCCTGAGCTTGATGATGACAAAGCTCGTCAGTTACAAGCTGAATCCCTAGAAGATTTAAAGAAAAAGCTACGCATTCAATTAGAAAATCAAGCAAAAGATAGACAACACCAACAGCGCTTTGCTGAGGCAGAAAATGCATTGGCAAGCATTATCGATTTCGACCTTCCAACATCTATGTTAGAAGATCGTTTAGCTATGCTAACCAGAGAAAAACTACTCAACGCTCGATTGATTCAATATTGTTCTGACGAAGAACTGGAAAATAAAAAATCAGATTTACTAAAAGAAGCTGAATTAGAAGCTAAAAAAACTTTAAAACTGTTTTTCCTAGCCAATAAGATTTTCAATGATGAAAAGCTTGTGATCAGTCGTGAAGAGCTTCAATACATGATGGATGTATGTTCTAGAGAACGCTATGGCATGCAGCCTCCTCGAGATATCTCTCAAGAAGCTTTACAAGAATTAGTGATGGCAGCTCGTGATCGCTTAACTTACCATAAAGCTATGGAAAAAGTTCTATCCAAAGCAAAGGAATCAGCGACAGCGCCCTCTGCATAATCGAGCTAGAGGAAAACACTTGACCCAAGAAAGTCTTAAACATAGAATTCAACATTTTAATGTGTAGGCTTGTTTTCAAGCAAAACAGCACAAAAAAATGAATATGTGTATTGTTGGAATTGCTTTTCCGCGTCTGAGTATGTATGCGGGAAAGAAACTATTTTGAGAGGAAATGCAAATGACATTGGTGCCTTATGTGGTCGAGGATACAGGTCGTGGCGAGCGTGCCATGGATATTTACTCGCGTCTTTTAAAAGATCGCATTGTAATGATTGGCCAAGAAATTACAGAGCCCCTCGCGAATACCGTCATAGCACAACTACTTTTCCTCATGTCCGAAGATCCTAAAAAGGATATTAAAGTTTTCATTAACTCCCCAGGAGGGTATATCACAGCTGGATTGGCTATCTATGATACTATTCGTTTCTTAGGTTGTGATGTAAATACTTATTGCATAGGTCAAGCGGCTTCTATGGGAGCTTTACTACTTTCTGCAGGGACTAAAGGTAAGCGTTATGCTCTACCTCACAGTCGGATGATGATCCACCAGCCTTCAGGAGGAATTATCGGGACTTCTGCTGACATTCAGTTACAAGCTGCAGAAATCTTAACATTAAAAAAACACCTTGCAAACATTCTTTCCGAGTGCACCGGACAACCTGTAGAAAAAATCATAGAAGATTCTGAAAGGGATTTCTTTATGGGAGCTGAAGACGCAATCTCCTATGGTTTAATTGATAAAGTGGTCTCTTCAGCAAAAGACACGAAAGATAAGGACACCATCTCCTAGAGAGTCATTATGAACAAAAAAAATCTCACTATCTGCTCTTTTTGTGGGCGTTCTGAAAAAGATGTAGAAAAACTGATAGCAGGTCCCTCTGTCTATATTTGTGATTACTGTATTAAGTTGTGCTCAGGGATTTTAGATAAAAAGCCAACGTCTACATCATCCTCAGGAGCATCCACAGAGACAGCACCTCAGCATCCAGATCTTCAAGTGCTTACTCCGAAAGAGATCAAAAAACATATTGATAAGTATGTTGTCGGTCAAGAAAGAGCAAAGAAAACCATTGCTGTCGCTGTATATAATCACTACAAACGCATACGTGCTTTGTTAAACAACAAACACGTCAGCTATGGAAAGTCCAATGTTTTGCTTTTAGGCCCTACAGGATCAGGAAAAACCCTTATTGCTAAAACTTTAGCAAAAATCTTAGATGTGCCTTTCACAATTGCTGATGCAACCACGCTTACTGAAGCGGGCTATGTCGGTGAAGATGTGGAAAACATCGTTCTAAGACTATTACAAGCTGCTGATTATGACGTTGCAAGAGCAGAACGGGGAATCATTTACATCGACGAAATTGATAAAATCGGTAGAACTACAGCGAATGTTTCCATTACCCGAGATGTTTCCGGCGAAGGTGTACAACAGGCTCTATTAAAAATTATAGAAGGTACTACCGCAAATGTCCCCCCTAAAGGAGGACGTAAACATCCTAATCAAGAGTACATCCGTGTAAATACAGAGAACATTCTTTTCATAGTTGGTGGTGCTTTCGTTAATTTAGATAAGATTATCGCCAAACGCTTAGGAAAAACGACAATAGGTTTCTCTGATGACCTCGGGGATTTCTCTCAAAAGGACCGTGATCACCTACTCACAAAAGTAGAAACAGAAGATCTTATCGCTTTTGGTATGATTCCTGAATTTGTTGGTCGATTCAATTGTATTGTGAACTGCGAAGAGCTTTCCTTGGATGAACTCGTTGCTATTCTTACTGAGCCCACAAATGCAATTGTGAAGCAGTATATCGAGTTATTCTCAGAAGAAAATGTAAAGTTGATATTCGAAAAAGAAGCTCTATATGCTATAGCAAAAAAAGCAAAGCTGGCAAAAACTGGAGCCAGAGCTTTAGGTATGATTTTAGAAAACTTACTCCGAGATCTGATGTTTGAGATCCCTTCTGATCCTACAGTAGAAGCTATAAGGATTCAAGAAGACACGATCTTAGAGAATAAAGCTCCGGTGATTATCAGAAGAGCTCCAGAAGCTATAGCTTAAATTTCTCTTCTTCTTTATTTAGGGATGTAATGACAACAATCGCCCTAGAAGCTGCAAAAAAGATTCTCCTGAAGTTGCGTAATGCCGGCTACCAAGCATATTTTGTTGGTGGTTGCGTTCGCGATATGCTCATGGGCAAACCCATAGAAGAAATTGACATCGCCACTAGCGCTCCTCCTGTTATTGTTTCTACTATCTTTCCTGACACACTAGCGTTAGGAGCCGCTTTCGGTATCATCGTTGTTAAAGAAAATAACCGCTTATTCGAAGTAGCAACATTTCGTAGTGATGAAAATTATCAAGACGGACGGCATCCCGAACGTGTGATATTTTCATCAATGAAAGAAGATGCTTTACGCCGTGATTTTACAATAAACGGGATGTATTACGATCCCTTTGAAGAAAAGCTCTTTGATCTTGTTGAAGGAAGAAGAGATCTCGAAAAGCGTGTAATACGTGCGATCGGTCATCCTAAATTACGTTTCTCCGAAGATAAACTCCGTATATTACGTGCTATACGTTTTAGTTCCTCTTTAGGATTTACTTTAGATCCTGCCACAGAACGTGCCATTATTAAGGAAGCCCCTTCGTTGGTATGTTCCTTATCTCCAGAAAGAATCTGGCAGGAACTTAAGAAAATGCTGAAAAAAAATCCTTATGAAGCTTTATCCTTACTGATACGACTGAAAATCATCACTGTAATTTTCCCCGAGCTTCGGGATATTCCTCCGAGCTTACTGCGCACAAGTATCGAATTCGCTAAAAGACTGAATCCTCTAGATTTCCCTGAAATTTGCTTTCTACTTCCTCTATTTCAAGGTGTGAGCGAAGAAGCTGCTTGCGTGGCTTTTACTCGTTTACGAGTATCAAACAAAGATTTGAAACTAATACAACTGTGGTATCAAGCACTTCCTCAGTTCCAGAATGTCAGTAATAATCGTGTTTTCTGGGCACACTTTCTAGCTTCTCCGACAGCAAATCTATTTCTATCTCTATTTTCAGCAACCCAAAAAGATCCTTCTAAACAACAAAATTTCATCGCCCGCGTTCAGGAACTAGAAGAACGCTTAGAACAATTCATTGTCAGAATCAAAACGGCATCTCCCTTAGTTTCTGCTCCTGATCTCATCTCTAGAGGGATTGCACCAGGCAGACTACTCGGAGATCTATTGAAAGAAGCTGAGACACTTTCTATAGAAAACGAATGCCATGATAAAGAAAAAATTTTAACCCTGCTTAAGGAAAAAGGTTTCTGGAAGTAAGAAATATCACAAAATAAACTTTTCCCTTAAACACTCAATCGATTTTATTTCTTTAGATTTAATTTTTTAGCTCTTATTATTTTCTCTATAATTATTCAAAACTTAGATTAATTGAGCTTATCATGCTACGGATTGCTATTTTAGGAAGACCCAATGTAGGGAAATCTTCTCTTTTCAATCGCATGTGCAAACGATCTTTAGCTATAGTCAACTCACAAGAAGGAACGACACGAGACCGACTATACGGAGAGATACGTGGATGGGGAATCCCTGTACAAGTCATCGATACTGGAGGAGTAGACAAAGATTCTGAAGATCACTTCCAAAAACATATTTACAAGCAAGCTTTAGCTGGAGCAAACGAAGCGGATATCTTACTGCTTGTCATTGATATCCGCTGCGGGATTACAGAATTAGATGCAGAGATTGCGAAACAACTTCTTTGCTTAAAAAAACCTTTGATCCTCGTCGCAAATAAAGCAGATACACTCAAAGACGAATACCGTATTCACGAACTATATAAAATAGGAATCTCTGATATTCTTGCTGTATCCGCAAGTCACGATAAACATATCGATAATCTTATACACAGAATTAAAACTCTCGCTAATGTTCCTGAAGTTGTTGAGGAGCCTGTAGAAGAAATTCATGAGGAAGAAGTTCCTGTCGTGGAGTCTTTAGAAACCGAAGAGTTTCTAGCCGATTACGAAAACGAAGACTCCGACTTTTCCGTGTCTTCAGTGGAGGATAAACCCCTAAAAATTGCTCTTATAGGTCGTCCTAACGTCGGGAAGTCCTCGATCATTAACGCACTATTAAATGAAGAGCGTTGCATCATTGATAATGTCCCTGGAACTACTCGTGACAATATCGATATTCTTTATTCTCATAATGACCGGTCGTATCTATTTATAGACACCGCAGGTCTGAGAAAAATGAAAAGCGTGAAAAATTCTATAGAATGGATCTCTTCTTCCAGAACAGAAAAAGCTATAGCGCGTGCCGATATTTGCTTACTCGTCATTGATGCTACGCATCACCTATCTTCTTATGATAAACGTATTCTTTCTCTGATATCTAAACAGAAAAAGCCCCACATCATTCTTGTGAACAAATGGGATTTGATTGAAGGCGTGCGGATGGAACATTACATTCGCGACCTACGTGCTACAGATATGTATATTGGTCAATCGAAGATCCTTTGCATATCTGCGGCGACAAAACGCAACCTACGTCAGATCTTCTCATCGATTGATGAACTCCATACAACAGTATCAAGTAAAGTCCCCACACCGGTAGTGA
This sequence comes from Chlamydophila parapsittaci, assembly GCF_006385615.1. Lineage (NCBI taxonomy): Bacteria > Pseudomonadati > Chlamydiota > Chlamydiia > Chlamydiales > Chlamydiaceae > Chlamydia > Chlamydophila parapsittaci. The sequence goes on from NZ_CP041038.1 coordinate 518,146, forward strand.
ATAAAACACTCGCCCTAGCTCTACAGAAACATCATCCCCAAGTCATTAACGGAAGAAGACTACGTGTGTACTATGCTATTCATAAAACAGCGACACCCTTCCAGTTCTTACTATTTATTAATGCGAAGTCCTTATTAACTAAACATTACGAGTGTTATTTAAAAAATACTTTAAAATCAGCATTTAATTTATACGGTGTTCCTTTTGATTTAGAATTTAAAGAAAAAACGAAAAGAACAAATTAATTTGTTTAAAAAATGAAATATTATTATTAAAAAAATAATAATAACAAATTAATTATTTCTTGGAGACTTTAACCATGAACCATGATCGTTACGATATGTCAGAAGCTGATTACCACCATTCACTTGATCAGCTTCTTTACCAATCAGAAGAGGCTTTCTCCTTAGACAAATACCAAGAGACAGGTGTTTATGTTGAAGAAGAGAAAGAAAATGGTGATCTCCTTATCGTGCTTGGAGAATCGATCCTTAAAGGCGTAATACGCCAATTTTACATTAGTGAAGACAATCACGCCTACACGCGTAGTTGTCTCAACGGGACATGGGACCTGTGGTTCAATATTCCTCCAAAAACTATCGAAAGCAAAACTTACGATTTTAACTCTTTATTAGAATCAGACTTCCTTCTCACTACAAATGTAGAAACATTTGTGAATGCCCCCAAAGATTTTCCGAAAGGATCGGAATCATTAAGCAACATTATCATTTGCATGACAACACGCAATCGCGATCATCATGTACAATTTCTGATTGGGGATAATCACAGAACATTTTGGATACGCCACCACGACACACAATCCTGGTCCGAGTGGTCCGTATTTATTTAAAACTGTACATCAATAACGTAAGGGAAAAGGCTGGAAGCTAGCCCAGCCCTAAAGTTCCTTTTATTCATCGTCAGAATCACTGATAACTGTGAGTTCCAAAGGACCGAAATTTTCATCATTTTGGAAAGATGTGGCAACAACAGGCACGACATTTTGAGGCCGTTGTTCTCTAGTCATCGTCAACTCTAAACGGAACATATGCTTTACAATAGCAATACGAATATCGCGAATAAGACTTTCGAATAGTAAGAACGACTCATGTTTAAATTCGATAAGAGGGTCTTTCTGACCGACAGTACGTAAACCTACTTCACTACGTAATAAATCCATATCTACAAGATGAATTTTCCATTGCTCATCGATATGCATAATCATGACCGAGCGTATAATATCTTTACAGATACCCTGAGCATCTACTTCATCCCCAGCTGCTTCTGTAATTTCCTGCACCATAGAAGCAAACTTATTCTGAAGAACTTCTATAAGATCATCAGCCACCTGTTCTGCAATGGCATCTATAGAATTCAATCTTTTCAATTCTTCAATATTCAACTGCAGAGGGAAAGAATAGTTCATCCATTCTTCTAGCTTAGGAAGAGAATTCCCTTTAGGATGATCACCGCTCATGATCAACGAAGCGATCATCAATGCAACATGATATATGGATTCCTTAGCTAAACTAAAGATATCTTCAGAGCGTAGAACATCATTACGAAAAGCATAGATCGTCTGCCTTTGCTTATTCATAACATCGTCATATTCAAGAGTATGCTTTCGAATAGTATAGTTTCTTGCCTCAACCCGTTTCTGTGCTGTTTCAATGAGCTTATTGAACATAGGATCCGACATAGCCTCTCCTTCAGGAGGACGGAAATGACGAATCAACGCATTTAACTTGGGAGATGCAAATAAACGCATCAAACGATCTTCAAAAGATAGGAAAAATTTAGCCGAACCAGGATCTCCTAAACGTGCACAACGCCCACGTAACTGCCTATCAATACGGCGTGACTGGTGCCGACTCGTACCAATAACATGAAGACCTCCAACAACTACAGCTTCTTCATCCAGCTTAATATCTGTACCACGACCAGCCATATTGGTGGCTACCGTCACAGCTCCTAGCTTTCCTGCTGCTGCAATAATCTCTGCTTCTTGAGCATGGTTTTTCGCATTTAAAACTGTATGTTCTATACGATTTTGTCTCAAAATACGAGAAAGCTTCTCAGAAACCTCTACAGACTCCGTTCCTATGAGAATGGGGTTCCCCACTGCATGTATACGGGCAATCTCCTTAACAATCGCGTGGTACTTTTCACGCTCTGTCATATAAAATTCGTCATTATGGTCTACACGCAAACATGCTTTAAACGTAGGAACCTGCAATACGTATAGATTATAAATCTCTTTAAACTCTTTAGACTCAGTAATCGCTGTTCCCGTCATACCCGCGAGTTTTTCATACAGACGGAAGAAATTCTGTAAGGTAACTGTAGCAAAAGTTTGTGATTCCTTACGGATAGTAACATGTTCTTTTGCTTCTATTGCTTGATGCAGTCCTTCGGAAAAACGACGACCTGGTTGTGGGCGGCCTGTATGTTCGTCAATGATGACAATTTGATCATTACGAACAATATAATCCACATCGCGTTCCATAAGAAGATGCGCTCTTAATAGTTGGCGCAAGCCATGAGCTCGAGCTTTTCTCCTGGTATCTTCTTCGGAAATTGCTATTTTTCTATTGATTTTGTCTGTCGGAGATAACGAATCGTCACTATCTATAAGAGCATATTCATACCCCATGTCCATCATGACAAAATCTTCAGCAGAACCTCCAGCCTTATCCACCCACTGTTGCATGCCACGATCTGTCAATTCAAAATCATTATTATGTTCATCAACAATGATATAAAGCTGAGATAGCTTCTCTAAACTCTCTTCTTTATTTTGCTCAGCATGATAATAAGTATCCCATTTATCTATCATTGCTCGCAAATCAGGGTGTTCGCGTACTCTACGCAAAACACGGTTTAAAGGCATTCCCTTACTAACCAACCATAAGCTACGACAAAACTCAGAGATAGCTTCAATAACTTTTTTATCCTTAGGGAGGATATCCATATCCAAGAACAATTCTAGTCCCCGTCTCGCTTCAAGAGCTAACTGGTTACATAACTCCCTTTGTAACTGAACGAGGTCAGCAACTTTATCTTTAAGTTCGAAATAAACAGGATTATGTTTTTCCCCGGGCCCAGAAATAATTAAAGGGGTTCTAGCTTCATCAATTAAAATTGAATCCACTTCATCGATAATAGCAAAATAAAACCCACGACCGACCTGCTCATCAACAGAAGTTGCTATAGAATTATCTCTGAGATAATCAAACCCGAACTCTGATGCTGTACCGTAGACAACGTCACAACGATAAATTTCTTTTCTTTTTTCTAAAGGAGATCCAGATATCAATACTCCGGTAGTTAAACCTAACCAACGCAATATAGAGCCAACCCACTCACAGTCCCTTTGAGCAAGATAATCATTAACTGTGACTAAATGCACAGGCTTGCCTGTTAATGCATTTAAATATAGAGGCATAACAGCAGTGAGAGTTTTCCCCTCTCCTGTCTGCATCTCAGTTATAAAGCCCTTGTGCATAGCTATAGCACCAAGAACTTGCACATCATAGGGAACCATGTCCCAATTTTGATGATAACCTGATACTTCTACAGGAGTTCCTGTTAAACGCCTGCACACGTTTTTAACTACGGCATAAGCCTCGGGAAGCATATCATCTAAGGATTCGCCTTCCTGATAACGCTTTTTTAACTCTACTGTTTTATTACGTAACTCCTCATCAGACAAAGGAGCTAGCATCTCATCATAGAGGTTTACCTTATCCACAAGTTTTTGAAATTTTTTTAAGGTGCGCTCTTGAGAAGATCCAAAGAAACGTTTAAGAAAATCTAACATACGTCGCTTAATTTAATATAATTGCTTGGAAAATAATCTATTAATTCCTACGAAAACTCATCTGCTAATACCATACTCGATTATGGTGAATAAAAGGAACAAAAGTTCCCTCTCTTATATTCTTCTTTCTCCAGAAAAGGAGGCAAAAAACTTTTATCATAAAGATAGAGAAATAAAAAAAGAATTTAAGCAGCAAGTAGCGTATCTACTTCTACAACATGCTGATGATTCAAAGGTAGCTTTCGGCGTAAATTACGCATAATTTGCGAACGACGCTTCTTTTGCTGCAAAGACACATCTTGACCTGACAAAAATGCTTGTATTTCATAAGCAGTGTCAAAATTCCCTGAACGAGCCTCACAAGCACTCAATAATTCTAAAGTTTCTGAGGAATGATTGAGCTGTACAGCCTTTTTTGCGTACTCTAAACCAGCTTCTGCTGTCACTATTGATGCATATCCAACTCCTGACAGCCAGGCTAAAGCTTTGCATGCCGTAGGACAATCAGGGAACTTCTGAATCACTTTAAGGTACATCTTCTCAGCATCAGAATATTTCTTTAAACAACATAAACTAAAGCCGTAACCCAAACTACATTGCCAATCCTCAGCATATGTACAACATTGAAATGCTAAACCCCAGCAATATTCAGCTAGATGGTGATCACCTTGATCCATAGCTGCTAAAGCAGCGTGCTTCATCAACAAAGCATCTCCTCGGGACCACAAATCACTGCTTTGATAAATAAGCAGAGCTTTTTTAGATCGCCCTTGTTTTTGTTCACATAAACCGATGTTGAATAGAGACTCCTCTCTATAAGCCGGCTCTGACAATAACTTGCGAAATAGCTTCCCAGCTTCTAAATAATTACCACAAATACGAGAAGAGTGAGCCAAATTATAGATAACTTTTAAAGGGCACGGACCTAAAGTATAGGCACGATTATAAAACTCTATAGCGTCTTGGTACCGCTTAGATATAAAATAAATATCTCCAACAGTAATGTAGGTCTCTTGATGGGATAGCGGAGAAATCCACGGTTCAATTACACTACACGCAGCATCTAAGTCCCCGACATGCACTAAAGCTGATGCATACTTCGCGGCATCTTGTTCTTCAAATATCTCTTTCGAAACTAAAGAAAAGGCGTGACACGATTCTTTATACGCACCATGACGGTACGCTTTGTAGGCAATCTCTAACAAAAATTGAGGCCCACGTAAATTTAACCTTCGTGCTTCGTCTAATAGTTTTTCTACCTCGTCAAAACGACTCAAATTGCGAAGAATACGCATGTAGTCAAATAAACACTGACGACGGTAACAACGTTTTTTTAAGATGGGTAAGAGTTTTTGTTCTGCGACAGACCATTCCTTCAGCTCCATGCTCAGATGAACTTCTCGAATCACCTGAACTGCGTAACGACGGAAACGGGAAACGTGACAATAGACTTTAAAAACTAAAGCTGTTGTCAAACTTGCAACTAAAGCCCATAGGATGACTAGCCACATAATTCGCCAACTCTCTCTTTTCTCTCTCTTTGCAATACCAAAAAAAACCTTTAAAGTCTTTAAAATTATTCTCTCAAAGAACGCCCTAAAGATTGTCCCATAAGGCAACGCGTTTCCAATCCCATGCGCGAATTTTTCAATAAATCTGCGTCAAATTGCACAGATCCCGGCTGAAACAACACAATAACAGTAGATCCGCCTATCTCAAAAAAGCCTTTCTCATCACCTTTAGAATACTTTTCCCCAGGTTTGTAGGTTTGAATAATAGAGCCAACATTTAATGCCCCTACTTCTAGGTAAAGTACATCTCCAAAAGCCTCCGTTTTCAGCTCAGTTAGTGTACGCTTATTTTCACAAAAAATATTAAAATTATCTTTTAACGCCATCGGATGTACAGAAAATAAATACCCGTTGATAATGCGCGTTGGCCCCGGCAAACAATCTACTGGAAAGTGGAAACGATGGTAGTCAAAAAGGGCTAAACGGGCAAAAACCACACTGCCGGAAGCATATTTTTCAACAAGTTTAGGGTCTCCTAAAAGTTTTGAAAGAGAAAAGCGCTTCGATTTAACAACGAATTCTCCAAATTCCGCTATGTTCGGGTAAATCAGATAGGCACCATCTACAGGCGTCACACAGATATTGTCTCCTTGAGCAATTGGTCGCGCTTCAGGGAGGAGCTCTCTAGTAAAAAAATCATTGAAAGAGGAAAACTCGGAAAGAGATTTTTTGAAGTCTTTTGTGTTGATATGATTTTTCTTTACAAATCCGGGGATTTTTCTACGTGTCCAAGAACGTTTTTGAATCCAACCATAGATACGTGACAGGATTGGAGATCTAGATAATAGCGTGGAGAGTCTTTTTCCTAATTTAGAGCTATATAGAAACGTCATAGTTTTTTCATAACATACAAATTCCGTCACTCTTTGATTAGTTAAACGATCAATATACTGCAGTTTCTTCACTTGTCCTCGACCTATGAGATCAAAACAGGCGACTATAGAAAGTTATTAAAAATATTCCAAACTAATTAAATAGAAATCGTTAAAAAACCTGCCTACATCTTTAATGGAGAACCTGATATCCTAACTCTCAAGTTAGTTTTATTTTCATCCATTTTCATGATTAAAAACGATACTATTGCTGCCATAGCCACACCTCCCGGAGAAGGAAGTATTGCCATTGTCCGTGTATCGGGACCAGAAGCTATTCAAATCACAGACAAAATTTTCTCCGGGTCCGTACCGTCTTTTTCTTCCCACACAGCACATCTAGGCACGGTAAGTTACAATGGCCAGCAGATCGATCAAACTCTTTTATTAATCATGCGAGCTCCGCGTTCATTCACGGGGGAAGATGTGATCGAACTCCAGTGTCATGGAGGCTATTTTTCCTGCTCCCAAATCTTAGCAGCTTTGATAGCCGAAGGAGCTCGCCCTGCTCTCCCTGGAGAATTTTCTCAACGCGCATTTCTCAATGGAAAAATTGATCTTATTCAAGCAGAAGCTATTCAAAATATTATTGCTGCTGATAGTTTAGACGCCTTTCATATAGCGCAGAACCATTTCCAAGGACACTTCTCAAAGAAAGTTCAACAAATTTCTTCGTTGATTATCGAGTCTCTAGCCTTTATTGAAGTTCTTGCGGATTTCCCCGAAGAAGAACAGCCAGATATGGAGGAACCGCTGCATCGACTAAATGAGGCGATTTTGATCATCGAAGACCTCATTGCTAGTTTTGATCAAGGGCAAAAGATTGCTCAAGGAACGAGTATTATATTGGCAGGCCACCCTAATGCAGGAAAATCTTCTCTTCTTAACGCTCTAACTAATAAAAATCGCGCCATCGTTACGGATATCCCCGGAACTACAAGAGATATATTAGAAGAAACCTGGATGTTACAAGGGAAACGTATTCGACTTATCGACTCTGCAGGACAACGAGAAACCAATAATCCTATAGAACAAGAAGGTATTGAGCGGGCACTTGCTGCTATGGAAGAGTCCGAGGCAATTCTTTGGGTTATGGATGTCACTCAACCTCCACCACCTCTTCCAGAAATCTTAATGCGAAAACCCTCCCTCCTTCTTTGGAACAAATCCGATCTTGGAACACCCCCTCATATTGAAACTACCTTGCCCCAATTAGCTGTCTCAGCAAAAACAGGGGAAGGTATTTTTGAGCTCAAACAATTTATCCAAAAATGGATGCAAAAACAACAGTTGGGCAAGAATGCAAAAGTCTTTCTTGTTTCTTCGCGCCATCATACAATACTACAACAGATGCGCACATATTTGCTCTCAGCTCAGGAAGGACTGCAGCATCAATTCCCCCCTGAGTTCATTGCTTTAGAATTAAGACAAGCTCTTCAGACTACAGGGAATCTTTCTGGATCTGAAATTAACGAAACGATACTGGGAGAAATTTTTAGCAGGTTTTGTATTGGGAAATAGAGATTGCATTAAAAATTTTATTCTTTCCACTTTAGACGAGCTCTTCCCTGATCCACAACCGTCATTAACGGGGTGGAGAACTCCGTTTCAACTCCTTGTTGCTATTTTACTTTCAGGAAATTCTACCGATAAAGCTGTAAATGCTGTAACCCCCAGGTTGTTCTCCCTGGCTCCTGATGCGCAGACTTTAGTGCAACTGCCCTTAGAAAACTTATACTCCCTAATCTCGCCTTGCGGCCTCGGCAGGAGAAAAGCTGCCTACTTACATAATTTAGCGAAGATATTGTTAGAAAAATACACTGGGGAACCCCCGGCTTCTCTAGAGCTACTAACACAATTGCCAGGAGTGGGAAGGAAAACTGCATCTGTTTTTTTAGGAATTATTTATAAAATACCGACCTTTCCCGTAGATACGCATATCTTAAGATTATCCCAACGTTGGGGAATCTCTAATAAACGAAGTCCTTCAGCAGCGGAAAAAGATCTCGTTCTTTTTTTCGGAGAATCTAATTCTCCAAAACTCCATTTACAACTCATCTATTACGCCAGAGAGTACTGCCCTGCTCTCTACCACGACACAAACAAATGCAAAATATGTGCGTATTTAACCAGAAGATCTTATGAAAAAAAAACAAACAAAACCCCTTAAGAAATAATATGTTCTGTTTTTAAAAATAGAAAGAGTTTCGTATAAAGTTTTTCCTCTGTATATGTCGTGAATGAAATTTACTTTGCTTTCTAACGTAGAAATCTTTTAGACTGGGCACCTACTTACTACCTCGATATCGCAATTTTTTAATATAATGAATAAAAACGCTTCTAATAGGGCTAGTTCTAAAAAAGAGCTCTCTGTTTGGTCGATAGGAGGCTCTATTTTCGCCATGTTCTTTGGAGCAGGCAATATAGTATTCCCACTAGCCTTGGGTTATCATTACCACGCTCATCCTTGGCTTGCTTGTTTCGGCATGATCCTCAGTGCTGTCTGCGTTCCCTTACTGGGCTTATTCAGTATGTTATTGTATTCCGGAGATTATAAAGCTTTTTTTTCTTCCATTGGAAAAATGCCCGGAATGTTTTTCATCATAGCAATTTTATGTTTGATAGGTCCTTTTGGAGGGATACCTAGAGCGATCGCTGTTTCGCATGCCACTTTAGTATCTCTATCGGATTCAAAAACAACATTCATTCCTAATCTTCCTATTTTTAGTTTGATTTGTTGTATTTTGATTTATCTATTTGCTTGCAAACTCAGTAAACTTATCCAATGGTTGGGTTCTGTATTTTTCCCAGTGATGTTAGTGACTCTCATTTGGATAATCTTTAAAGGATTAATCATTCCTGCAAATCCTAGCTTTATGGAATCAGTAAGCTCCAAACAAGCATGGTCAGCAGGAATTATAGAGGGCTTCAATACTATGGACCTTCTTGCAGCCTTCTTCTTTTGCTCTATTGTTGTAATTTCTATAAGGCAACTGCTAGAAAATGGAGAGGCTAGTGATGAAACACCTTTAAACTTTCAAAAAATCAATAAAAAAGACAAACGCACTTTAGGTTTAGCTTTTGCTTTAGCTGCAGCACTTCTTGGATTAATTTATCTAGGATTTGCGTTGTGTGCTTCTCGGCACGCAGGCTTGCTAGCCCATGTAAGTAAAGGACAAATTCTAGGAAGAATTTCTGCTATTGCTCTCGGACCAAATAGTTTATTAACCGGTGTATGTGTGTTTGTAGCTTGCTTAACGACAGAGATAGCTTTAGTTGGGATCTTTGCTGACTTTTTAGCCCGCATCATCTCATCAAAAAGAATGACGTACTCTAATGCAGTAATTTTCACTCTGATACCCTCATACCTAATTTCTATTTTAAACTTCGAAAATATCAGTCTCCTTCTATTACCTTTACTACAGCTAAGTTATCCTGCATTAATCGCTTTGACTTGCGGAAGTATTGCTTATAAGTTGTGGAATTTCCGACACGTCCAAGCTTTGTTTTATTTAACCCTCTCTCTTACAATCGTTTTACGGTTGGTGAGTTGAGTTAACGCTTGTATTTGCTAACTAGCATAAAGTTATGGTTTTAAACGCTTTAGCTGGCTTTCGTCAAACAGCGATGGATTACCTCGCTACGAATCGCCACGACATTGCTTTAGATTTTTCTGGAGATTGTTACAATATCCGAATTCCTGATGAAGATTCTCCTCATGGAGATTGGGTCAGCACGTTAAAATTCAGTAACATTGACAATCTGACCTTTGCCTCATGCAGTTGCCCTGATGGGGATTGTTGTGTTCATTTGATGACAGCGTTCTTCTCTGCTTATGATGCACACGGATGGTTGCCCCTACACCATAAATTTAACTTATCTTTCTGGTATGCGCTATTCCTTAAGTTATTCACAGAAGGAGCGCGGCTACACGCCGATGGTGATAAACACTATTCTATAGCATCTTCTCATGTCTCTTTAGAGATTTCCGCACTGTCTCCCGAAGCTTTTACAGAATGGTTGCCTATCGTCCATCAATCTGCAGAACCTAACATCGCTACAGAGAAAACCTTCCTACAATCTGCCCTATATCGTATAGCAAAACGCCTCTTTTTCTTCGCTGAAGCAGGAGCAAAGTTAGACCTTATTGAAAACAATCAAGGATTCCCTACGCAATTTTCTCTACAATGGGAAGGGATCTCTCTAAAAGGAGAAATTCTTGATTTCGCTACTTTAGAATCCCTATTTCCTAAGATCAATTTCGCACAAACGTCTCTTCCTGGAAATTACCAAGATTTCTCCGTCACAAAAGTGCGTGTCGCTCCTGAAGAATCTAAAATATATTTCACAATCAACCCTGTACAACAGGATGATAAAAATCAGACTGTAACAAAACTGGGTTCCGTCGGCTATGTAGCAGGATCTCAACTGGTAATTTTGCCTCCACAAGAAACTTCTGTTTCCATCTATGTACTTTCCCTGCTTCCCGCAACATTGAAAAAACAGATACTCTCTCTACTACATTATGACGCTGAGAAACGCCCTATCCGCTACTCTATCCATTTCTTAAGGGATTCTTCTTTATCTTTTTCAGCATATTTAGAGTCCCCTGGCGATTTAGAAAATGGGGAATTAATCTACCCGGATTTTTGCTATGTACCCGAAAGAGGACTATTCACAATAGAGGGACTACTCTCTCCTCAAGTTTCATTTATTATTAAAGCAGATCAAGTTGAAGAGTTTTTAAATAACGAGGGTTCGTTAATTCGAGAACCAGGATTCGAAGTATTTACTAACCAAGTTCCTGAAGGGCAACTCACCTATAACATTACACAACAAGGCGTTCTGTTATTCCATTACAATACAGGTAATCCTGCTTCTATCGACATTCATTATGGTCCTTGGACATATTACTCAGGGCAAGGCTTCTTCTTACAAAGAAAAGCTGATCTAGAGATTCAAGATGGTTTAATCGTAGAGGCCGACCAAATTCCTAGCTTCATCATGAAGCATGAGGTTGTGTTAAGGACTATTCCTAACTTCTTTGCTCCTACACCACCATTAAAAAATCTCTTTTTTGAAGTACATAAAGAAACTAAGGGGTCTGGGTTATATTTAAAACCAGTATTTCAAGGACTCGAAGAAGAAAATTGTCGATTATTTGGCGTTTTCCTTTATCGAGAAAATCTTGGATTTAACTTACTTCCAACTCCTTTACAGTCATTATGTTCTCTACCAAAGAAAATTCCTCCAGAACAAGTCCCTGACTTTATTAATCAGAATTTCCAAAACGATAAGCTTGTATTTGTAGATCCTCAGCTTCGCCTACCTGAAACTTTTGAGCTTGTCATACGATCCATAACACGTCCTCACCCATCCTCTCCTTTGCATTTGCAGTTAGAACTCAAAACAAACATCGGTTCTATACCTTTAGGTACGGTACTACAAGCCCTAAAAAATAAAAGAGCTTTTGCTTTTACTAAGGCAGGTTTCTTAAATTTCCAACACTGCCTATTCCAATTTTTAAAACAATTCATTGCTTCTCAAAAGTGTCTCATCCCTGAAAACACCGTAATAGCGACAGTCACTGATATTTTTAAATTGGATGCTTTAGCTCCGTTATCTACGCATGAAAAAATTCAAGCCAGTGAATCTGATCTAGCTTTCTTCTCACAACTTAAAGCGGCATGTCTTCCTCCTATTCCACAAAGCCTGTTCTCTACGGATCACAAGCTGCGCCCGTACCAAAACAGCGGCTTATTATGGTTATGGTTCTTGTACAACCACCGTCTATCTGGATTACTTTGTGATGAGATGGGATTAGGGAAAACACACCAAGCTACAGCTCTATTAGATATTGTTTTCCAATCTGCAGAACCTACAGAACGTCCCAAGTTTCTTGTTGTTTGTCCAACAAGTGTTCTTCCTCACTGGGAACACACATTAGCAACGCATTTGCCTACAGTAAGTATTTTTTCTTTTCATGGTCCGAATAAACCTGAACATCTGCCTCCTGCCGATGTGATTATCACCTCATATGGCACTCTAAGGCAAAATTACGCCAAGTTTTACAAGCTTTCATTTACCGTCACGGTATTCGATGAAATTCATATGGCTAAAAACAAAAATAGCCAAATTCACAAGATTCTTTGTCGATTGGACTCCCAAATGAAATTGGGTTTAACAGGTACCCCTATAGAAAATAACCTTCTAGAGTTTAAGGGTCTCTTAGATATCATTCTCCCCAACTACCTCCCATCAGATGCTTTATTTAAAAAGCTCTTCACAAAAAAGCATACTGCTGAAGTAGATGATGAAATTATCCCTTCTCAGGATTTGTTATTAAAATTAACGCGGCCTTTCATCTTAAGAAGAACGAAAAAACTTGTTCTTCCTGAGCTCCCTGAAAAAGTAGAGTCGATTATTCCTTGCACTTTGTCTCCAGAACAGAAGAAGTTGTATCTATCTACATTGAAAAGAGAAAAAGCGCAAATTCAACAACTGGAATCTCCAGAAGAACAAACAGTCAACTACCTCCACGTATTTGCATTGTTGAATCACTTAAAACAAATTTGTAACCATCCTGCGATTTTCTTTAAAAATCCTGATAAATACAGAGAACACGAGTCAGGGAAATGGGAGGCTTTTGTACGTCTTCTCCATGATTCATTATCATCAGGCTATAAGGTTGTTGTCTTTTCACAATACATTCACATGATTCGCATTATCATGTTGTATCTTGAAGAGATCGGGGTGAAATATGCCTCTATTCAAGGGAAATCCTTAAATAGAAAAGAGGAAATAGAATACTTCACTACAGATCCAGAGTGTCGCGTATTCGTAGGTTCGTTACTCGCAGCAGGAACAGGAATTAACCTCACTGCTGGAAATGTCGTCATTATGTACGACCGTTGGTGGAACCCTGCCAAAGAAAATCAAGCTTTGGATCGTGTTCATAGAATAGGACAGAAAAATACTGTATTTATTTATAAACTCATGACTGAGGATACGTTAGAAGAACGTATCCACTACCTGATTGAAAAGAAAATTCGTCTATTAGACAAGGTGATTTCTACTCAAGATTCGAACATTCTCCACATGTTAAATCGAGAAGACCTCATTACCATTCTATCATACAAAGACGAACATGGTGGAGTCGATACTATAAGCAACACTTCAGAAGAAGATGAAGCATCTCTATTCTAAAATTAGGGAAAATTGCAAAAATTTACTGAGAAAGCTTTAAGTAGCCCCGATAAGTAAATACAGCGCCTAAAAGTCCATAAATATAGGCACGATTTTTAGGCCACGTCAAAGTCAGTCCAGCATCCGTAGCAAATAACAGGATAACCATAGCAAAGACAAGAAGCCCTGCTCCTAAAAATAGCGCAACAAGTGGCCAATGCTGTAACCAACTCCAATCAGATTCAGATTGTTCGGTAGGCTTTTGGAAAGTATTTTGATCACTAAGAACAGCTTCCCAATCTTCTGAAGAAACAGCAAAAAGATCTTCAGATTCTCCCTTTGCAGAGCCTTCTGGGAAAGAAATGTGACATGAAGAAAATCCTCCTGAAGCTACTGGAGGATCTTGAAGGAATGCACTGCAATACGGACACTGGGGCATGTGCATGGATACGCTACCTTCACACTTCCAACACGTGCGCTGCATCTCTGCTTCTTTAGCAAATGGCATGGCAACCTACCTTCCCCAACCTAGGGCTTAATACAAAGAAACAGAAAGTTTCTTCTATGTCAATTTGTACGCATTACAGATAATTACAGTACATAACTTAAATTATAATTTCTATTGGGAAAAAATCAATGCTGAAAATTAATCTTTAGATCTAGAATAAGCAAAAAGCTCCTCATAAAATAATACTAAGACCTAGCGTCTTAAAAAACATCTTCTTAAGGACTTTTAAATTTCGATACTTACGAGAATTGGGAATAAAATATGAGTACAGATTTTGACTGTGTTGTTATTGGTGCTGGACCTGGCGGTTATGTTGCAGCAATTACTGCTGCGCAACAAGGATTAAAGACAGCACTTATTGAAGAACAACAAGCCGGAGGGACATGTTTAAATCGTGGTTGTATTCCATCTAAAGCCCTATTAGTAGGTGCAGGAATTGTTTCTCAAATTAAACATGCAAAGCAATTTGGGATACATATTGACGGCTATTCCGTAGACTATCCTGCAATGGTTCAAAGAAAAAATTCGGTCATCAATGGAATACGTCAAGGATTAGAAGGTCTAATACGAAGTAATAAAATTACTGTATTGAATGGTCGAGGATCGCTAATCTCATCCACAGAGGCAAGAGTAAAAGGTCAAGATACTTCGGTAATTAAAAGTAAGTATATTATCATAGCTACAGGTTCAGAATCTCGTCCTTTCCCCGGTGTGCCATTTTCATCTCGCATTCTATGTTCTACGGGCATTTTAAACCTTACAGAACTGCCTAAAAAACTCGCTATTATCGGTGGTGGTGTCATTGGTTGTGAATTTGCCTCCCTATTTAATACTTTAGGAGTAGAAATCACTATCATAGAAGTCGCTGATCAGATCCTTTCGGTAAATAACGCGGATATTTCCAAAACGATGTTCGACAAATTCTCACGGCAAGGAATCCGCATCATCACGAAAGCTTCTATCAATGCACTTGAAGATATTGGAGATCGTGTAAGACTCACTGTAAACGAACAAACAGAAGAATATGATTATGTTCTCGTCGCGATCGGACGTCAATTCAACACTACGGATATAGGTTTAGATAACGCAGGGGTCATTCGCGATGACCGTGGTGTTATCCCTGTAGATGAGACTATGAGAACCAATGTCACGAATATTTTCGCTATTGGAGATATCACAGGAAAATGGTTACTTGCTCATGTTGCCTCTCATCAGGGGATTGTCGCAGGGAAAAATGCTGCAGGTCATAATGAAATTATGGATTATTCTGCAGTGCCTGCAGTCATTTTCACCTTCCCCGAAGTTGCTATGGTAGGTCTTTCTTTAGAAGCCGCACAACAACAAGGCATTCCTGCGAAACTAACAAAGTTTCCTTTCAAAGCTATTGGGAAAGCTGTTGCCATGGCAGAGGCTGACGGTTTTGCAGCTATCATCAGCCACGAGACTACACAACAGATTCTAGGTGCTTATGTTGTCGGTCCACACGCAGCATCATTAATTGCAGAAATGACCCTTGCTGTACGTAATGAACTGACATTACCTTGTATCTATGAAACTATACACGCTCATCCAACACTTGCTGAAGTTTGGGCTGAGAATGCGTTATTAGCAACAAATCACCCTCTTCATTTACCTCCTCAAAGACTATGAATGATACTCCTAACGAAATACAAAAACCCCAACAAGGCAAGCGTCTCTCAGAACGTTTCCCTAAATGGTTAAGGCAAGTTTTACCTAAAGGCTCTGTCTTTGACTATACCGACAAAACTATAAAACGTACTGGCATGGCTACGGTATGCGAGGAAGCACTTTGCCCTAATCGTACTCGCTGCTGGTCAAGAAAAACAGCAACGTACTTAGCTTTAGGAGATGCTTGTACTCGACGTTGTGGATTTTGTAATATCGATTTCACAAAGAAACCCCTACCTCCAGATCCTGATGAACCTAGAAAAATAGCAGAATCAGCAAAGATCCTTCAGCTTAAGCATATCGTATTAACTATGGTAGCTCGCGATGACCTAGAAGATGGAGGGGCGAGTTGTTTAGTACGTATTATTGATACTCTTCATCAAGAGCTCCCTGAATCTACTATAGAAATGCTTGCTTCCGACTTCCAAGGAAATGTCGATGCTTTGCATACCCTGCTAGATTCAGGATTAACCATTTATAATCACAACGTTGAAACTGTCGAACGTCTCACGCCTATGGTGCGACATAAAGCCACGTACCGGCGTTCTTTATTTATGTTAGAGCAAGCTGCGTTATACCTCCCAGATCTTAAAATCAAATCAGGAATCATGGTAGGTCTCGGAGAACAAGAAAGCGAAGTAAAACAAACATTAAAGGATCTTGCAAATCATGGTGTAAGTATCGTCACCATAGGACAGTATTTACGTCCTTCAAGATTACACATACCAGTAAAAAGCTATGTGACTCCTGAGACTTTTGATTACTACCGGAGAGTAGGAGAATCTTTAGGCCTCTTTGTTTATGCAGGGCCTTTCGTAAGATCCAGCTTCAATGCTGATATTGTTTTAAACGATATAGCAAATAAACAATCTGCAAGAGCAAAAAGCTAGAACTCATGTGCATTTCTGCTTCACTTTCTTAAAAGCGCTTGCGTTTTTAAAAGGCTTTTGTAGATCTAAATTTGTACAGCTATAACTACATATTAAAGAACTTTTGTGATCTCATGTTGATAGAAATCAAAAACATATTTAATGTTTAATGTTCACGATTGGCACTAATCCCCCCTTTTGTTATGGTGAGTAAAAAGGTATGCGTGGGTTATGTTTCGTAGTTCTATTTCTTGTTGCTTATTCTTTATAATGACCTTATTTTGCTGTACAAGTTGTAACAGCAGATCGCTCATCGTTCATGGGCTTCCAGGAAGAGAAGCTAATGAGATTGTCGTTCTTCTTGTTAGCAAAGGTGTCGCCGCACAAAAGCAACCACAGGCTGCTGCTTCTACAGGAGGAGCCTCTTCAGAACAACTATGGGATATTTCTGTTCCTGCAGAGCAAATTACAGAAGCATTAGCAATTTTAAATCAGGCTGGTCTTCCTAGAATGAAAGGCACAAGCCTCTTAGATCTATTCGCCAAACAAGGTCTTGTCCCATCAGAAATGCAAGAAAAGATCCGGTACCAAGAAGGTCTTTCTGAGCAAATGGCCTCTACCATTAGAAAAATGGACGGGATTGTTGACGCGAGTGTACAAATTTCCTTCACCACAGAAGCTGAAGATAATCTTCCTTTAACAGCATCAGTTTACATTAAGCATCGTGGAGTTTTAGATAACCCTAATAGCATTATGGTCTCTAAAATTAAACGCTTGGTTGCCAGTGCTGTTCCAGGGCTGTCTACAGAAAACGTTTCTGTAATTAGTGACCGAGCCTCCTATAGTGATATTACGATTAATGGCCCTTGGGGATTGACCGATGAAATTGATTATGTCTCCGTATGGGGCATCATCCTAGCAAAATCCTCACTAGGCAAATTCCGTTTAATCTTTTACTTCTTAATACTTACCCTATTCATCATCTCTTGTGGATTACTTTGGGTAATTTGGAAAACACATACATTGATTCTTTCCTTAGGTGGAGCAAAAGGGTTCTTCGATCCAGCTCCCTATTCTAAAGTTGCCCTAGAGACTAAGAAACCCGAAGAAGGTGCTGGAGAGAAAAAAGAAGGACAAGCTCAACCTAATCCAGAGGATACAGAAGGTCCTAAAGACAATGCACCAGAGGCAACAGAAGGAAACGAAGAAAATGAGGGTGTCTAGTGACCGCCAACACTTTTGGAACGTTGAACATCTTAATGAAGTATTCCAAAGAAGACGATCTTGCAAATTTTTTGCCAGAGGATCTCTTGGTTTCACCTACGCATCATGAGGATATCCCTCTCAGTTCTTTATCCTTCACTATGTGTTGGTTGGCAACAATTCATCCTTCATGGATTAGCGTTGCCATTAAAGATTTTCCAGAAGTCATACAACGGCAACTCCTCTCATGGCTTCCTGATTCTTTAGTTCAAGAATTGCTTCCCTTGCTTCCAGGAATTTCTATTGCTAAACAACGATGCTCTAATTTTGGTGCGTTTTACCTACTAGATATGTTGAGCAAAAAAATCCGTCCTCCAGGGATTATCGAAGAGATATTTCTTCCAGCTTCGCCGTTCAATGCTATGCTGTATTATTCCGGAACGACAAAGATGACGTTGATTAACTGCTTAGGATTGTTTGCTATAGCAAAAGAACTACGCAACATTGTGGATAAAGTAATTATCGATCGCGTGCATAAGATCCTATCTCCTACAGAGCAACTATTTTTGTCTTATTGCCAATCGCACCCTATGAAACATCTCGAAACGACAGAATTTCTTGTCTCTTGGGATAATGATAATGATTTCCGTAATTTTATTCACAAACAAGGCCTCCAATTTCTTGCTATAGCCTTGGCAAAAGAAGATGCCTCTTTCCTTTGGTATTTTCTACGTAGATTGGATATTGGTCGGGGGTATATTTTCGAACAAGCTCTACGAAAATCCTATGAACATCCCCACCGAGACTATTTTAAGAGCCAGTTAGAATTATGCATTAAGATCTTAGTACAGTAAGATCTCCAAAACTCAGAGCATGAACAAACAATAATGGAGACTTTCTCTTTTTTCCTTGCATATGAGTTGAGCGTTAATAATAAGGAATGAAAACAACGAAAAGAAGGAGCAGCGTTTCCTCTCTAAATATTAAAAAATCTTAGGGTTTTGTGCGCTGTTAAATGAATGAAGTTTTTTAGTCTAATTTTTAAACATGACGAAGTCGTACCGAATAAAAAAGTCCTTGCTCCGGAGGCTTTTTCAGCTCTGCTTGACGCTAAAGAACTCTTAGAAAAAACAAAAGAAGATAGTGAATCTTACACTAGGGAAACAAAAGAAGAATGTGAAGTATTACGTAAAAATGCAAAAGAGCAAGGTTTTAAAGAAGGCTGTGAACAATGGAATTCTCAACTTGCCTATTTAGAAAAAGAAACTCATAGTCTTCGTAATAAAGTTAAAGAAGCTCTTGTTCCTTTAGCGATTGCTAGTGTAAAAAAGATTCTTGGTAAAGAATTAGAAATTCATCCAGAAGCCATTGTTTCTATTATTGCTAAAGCATTAAAAGAACTCACTCAACATAAAAAAATTATCATCCACGTAAACCCCAAAGATCTTGCACTTGTTGAGCAAAATCGTCCTGAGTTGAAAAAAATCGTTGAGTATGCTGATACATTGATCATTGCTCCTAAAGCGGATGTGACACAAGGAGGTTGTGTCATAGAAACAGAAGCAGGTATAGTAAATGCTCAGTTGGATGTACAATTAGCTGCTTTAGAAAAAGCGTTCTCTACTATACTAAAACAACAAAATCCTGTAGATGAAGCTCAACTTAAGCAAGAAGTGCCTGCTGATGACGCTCAGGACAAGCAAGAATAAAGGTATTTGACATCATGCGTTTCATTTTTCGTACTTTCCTGTGTATGTTTATCTTGATCGCACCGTGGTGTCTTGCAGATAACGGATTATACGATACCTCTTGTTCGTCTCGTTGTAACTCCCCTAAACCTACAGAGTTGCCTGTTGTTTCTCAACAACCTGAAGTAAAAAAAACTTACCCGCAACCTACATTTCGAGAAAGAGTCACAGCTGATGATGTTCTTCCTCGGGGACACCTGTCCGAAGGAAGTTTTTCCGATACCTATCCTGATCTGACTACTCAAGCAGTCATCTTAATTTTCCTTGCATTATCACCGTTCCTGATGATGCTGCTCACATCATATTTGAAAATTATCATTACTCTAGTTCTGTTAAGAAACGCTTTGGGTGTACAGCAAACTCCCCCCAGCCAGGTCCTTAACGGGATAGCCTTAATTCTTTCTATTTATGTGATGTTCCCTACCGGAGTTGCTATGTACAACGACGCTAGGAAAGAAATTCAAGGAAATGCGATCCCTAGAGATTTATTCTCAGCAGAAGGAGCAGAAACAGTTTTTGTCGCACTAAATAAATCCAAAGAACCGTTACGGTCATTTTTAATACGCAATACGCCAAAAAGTCAGATCCAAAGTTTTTATAAGATTTCTCAAAAAACATTTCCCCCAGAAATCCGAGAACATATGACTGCTTCGGATTTTGTGATTGTCATTCCTGCTTTTATTATGGGGCAGATTAAAAATGCTTTTGAAATAGGCGTTCTCATTTACCTACCGTTCTTTGTAATAGATTTGGTAACAGCCAACGTGTTGGTAGCTATGCAAATGATGATGCTTTCGCCATTATCTATTTCGCTACCTTTAAAATTACTTCTTGTTGTGATGGTGGATGGTTGGACGTTATTACTTCAAGGTCTCATGATTAGCTTTAAATAGGGATATGCCGTGATAGCACTTGCCGCAAGCTTTAAATCCATGCTCTTTGAGTATTCATATCAGTCACTGTTACTGATTTTGATTATCTCTGCGCCTCCTATTATCCTTGCCTCTATTGTTGGTATCATGGTTGCAATTTTCCAAGCAGCAACACAAATTCAAGAACAAACATTTGCCTTTGCAATTAAGCTCGTTGTTATTTTTGGCACCTTGATGATTTCCGGGGGATGGCTAAGCAATATGATTTTCCGTTTTGCTTCTCAAATCTTCCAAAACTTTTATAAATGGAAATAAACAGCTATGGCAATCTCTTTACCAGAGCTTGTTTCTGTTTTTGATTCTAAATACCTTGATTACATTTTGCAAAAGCCTCCAGCCTATGTTTGGAGTGTCTTTTTGCTGCTTTTGTCTAGGTTACTGCCTATATTTGCTATAGTTCCCTTCCTTGGAGGAAAACTCTTCCCCGCACCAATTAAAATTGGCATTGCGCTTTCCTGGGTCGCCATCATCTTTCCTAAAGTACTGATGAGCACCCATATAGCCAATTATCTTGACGACGATATGTTCTATATTCTCATTGTCAAAGAGATCTGTATTGGTACGTTAATCGGTTTTATTCTTTCTTTTCCTTTTTATGCTGCACAATCTGCAGGATCCTTTATCACTAACCAACAAGGTATTCAGGGTTTAGAAGGAGCGACATCGTTAATTTCTATTGAGCAAACCTCACCTCATGGGATCTTCTATCACTATTTTGTGACTATAGTGTTCTGGTTATCAGGCGGACATAGAATTGTCTTAACGATTTTACTACAATCTCTAGAGGTCATTCCTATTCATAAATTTCTCCCTATGGAGATGATGTCTCTAGATGCTCCTATTTGGGTTGCCTTAATTAAAATGTGCCAGCTATGTCTTATTATGACGATTCAGCTTAGTGCTCCAGCAGCTGTAGCTATGCTCATGTCTGACTTGTTCTTAGGAATTATTAATAGAATGGCTCCACAAGTGCAGGTTATTTATCTCCTTTCTGCCTTGAAAGCATTCATGGGTCTATTATTCCTGACTCTTGCTTGGTGGTTCATAGTCAAACAAATCGACTACTTCACACTAGCATGGTTTAAAGAAACACCGATCATGCTTCTCGGATCCAACCCTAAAGTCCTTTAGGGAGAACCATCTAAACTATCTATATTGAAAAAATATGCAGCGAAAAAGCCACGAAATTCCAGCAGCTTATTTCGCTAAGACTCTATAAATTTATAGAGGTTTCTGAGAAGAATCATTGCCCTTATTGTCCCCTAGTAAAATCAGAATCAAACATAGGACTAAAAACCAGAGTGTAAAAGGGAAAACATTCAAAAAGAAGAACAACAACAAGCCACAAAGAAGAGCATTCTTTGCGGGGCCGTTCTTCGCATAATAGCTCTGAAGATTTTTCAAAACCGCGCGAATTTCAGAATAAAAACCTAAAACCACTCCGCAGGCGACAAATAATCCACCTACCCAAGAGACAAAATCGGTAATAATACCAAATAGAACTAGCGCTCCACTGATGGCTTCTCGAGCGTGATGAGAAAAGAACCTCTTCATTCTTCCTACTTTAGGATTGGCATGCAAATCCTTCACCTTACGCTTCAAAGACTCAAACTGAGAGGACGACTCTTTTGAAGAAGAGTTTTCTTTTGGTGTCTCATCTGCCATAGCCTTACCTTTAAAAATCTTTTTTTATTTAAAAATACTTATAATACTCAATTATCAAAAAAAATATTTAAAGATAAATAAGAAATTTTTAATTATAATTTATTACTCTTTGGGGAACAGCGACATCGAGAAACAGCTCCTGTTTCTGGATCAATGAGATAGAGATAGTCTCCGGCATTTCCTAAGGTGAAATCAAAAATCTTTTTATTCAGCAAAGGAAGCAGATCGTATTGCGAAAGAAGAATCTGAGTCTTATCTCTTAACTCCATACGAAAATCCGTGCGTGTTTTAAACAGCTCTAAAGCAGCAGCTTCTCCATGCTCTTGAATAGATTGTTCTTGCCGTTTTACACTTTCCCAAATTCCCCCTCGGAGAGCTTCCAGCTCGCGATAAGCCACAGGGTGATCTATAATGGCTTCTAAGAGTAGGGGATCAGCAAATATCAAGTTCAACTTGATCATCCCTTGAGGTTTCTCTTCATAATGAAGAAAATTAAGTAGAGGTTGGATCGTTTTAGTGCCTCGCAGCATAGTATACAGAATCTCAGCCTCTTGCGAGGGCAATGTCAGAGTTTCAATGACATCAGCCCCAAATTTTTTCCCCCCTTGCAGAATCTCCTCTTTTTTATTTAGCAAAGCTTTCGTAACTGCGTACTCTGAACCTGGAGGCACGCATCCTGTATCCACATAAACACGTCGCAACAGGCGTATAAATAGTGCATGCCAGGATACTGAATCCGCGTAATCCTCTGGAGACTCTTGCAGAAGAGCATATAAATTAAACCTAGAGTTGTTAGGTGGTCGTGAAAAAGGAACTTTTAGAAGGCGGTATTTACGTTTTTTCGTGGTCGCTACCTTGGCTGTCTTTTTTGGAGAAGACGTTTCGGCATCTCTAGAAATCTTTTCCACGGCAGAGATTTTTTTAGCTTTTTCCTGATATTCTACCTCTGCACAGGCGGAGCGTTGTGCCGTAAAGAGATTTTCACTATTTTCTACCATCCGCGCATAAACGGAACGTTTTCTTGCATTTACAGCATCAAAAGACACCATAGAAACTAAAGAAGCCAGGCAGAGTAAAGTGAAAATGTAAGACTGCATCGTTATTTCCCCAAGGCAAATTGATATGTCAACACGCGCTCAGTACTCTTAGGAAAATGGCGATGGATGACCATTTGCATCCTCTCAGGAAGCTCTGGATCACTACCCCGAGGAACAATAGCCACTTGGGAGACGTTATCTAAAAGTAAAGAGGTTTCTACCTTACCGTGATTTCTTAAACTACGTATGTGAAGTTCTAGTCTTCCCTCCTCTTTATGATAGTATAGAGAGCCCCCGACTTCTCCGGCAAGATCAGGATCCCGGTATACTCCACGATCAAAAACTACAGAACACAGCGCTCCCGGGACCTCTTCTATTTGAGATGTAGCGCGGAATAAAGTCCGCAGTTGCTTATACGCGTAGTTTTCCTGTAAAAAGGTTTTATATACCTTCTCATCGCGTTTGGTAGAGCAAAACATGTGCCTTTGCCAAAACCCTAAAACACTGAATAGCACAGCGAATAAGGTGATGGATACCAAAACCTCCATAAGAAGGAAGGACCTTTTCTGTTTTTTTATAACGTTTATACTACTACGCATACACTTCGTTGCACCGATGTTGTATATTTTTGATTAGGGAAAATCTCAACGATGACATCGGCAAAACAAGCTTTTACCGTGTTCGTCTCTACACGCATTCCTTTGCGAATTTCTATAGAATACACATAAGGAACCCGTATCCCATTCCCTTGGCTTGTATAAACAACACAGGAGAGCTCACCCAAACCTGATGTAGGGAAATTTCCATTGAGCATTTGCTCTCGCATATTATCTTCAACGGCAAAAAAACAATAATCAATCACAGCGGGCAACTGTAGATTGATCACATCATCTTGGATAGATCTATGCACCCCACAGTAAAAACGAATACAAGGCATCAGCACTAGACAAACTAATGACAGTGACATCAATACCTCGATAAGCAGAAAACTCCGCTTTATCTTCTTTTTACGTAGTGCCATAGTCAACTCTACCCATCCTTTCTATTTGTTCCTGCTGCTCGCTGTGAAAAAACTATCAAGTCATCACCTTTGTCATTGATCTTCACAATGATTTCTTCACCCCAGGCGTCTTTCAATAATTTTTTCCCTTCTTTACACCATGCAGCTCCTTCAAGAACGGATTCTTTACGGTCTACGATCTCTTTTAAAGAAGATCCTCCTGTGGCATATTCCATCATTAAGATGTCGTACACCTTGGCACAGTTTTGCTCCGATTGGAAAGCTTTTCCTTTTTGAATGCTACCGCGCATATTAAAAGCTAAAGCTCCACCAACAATCCCGATCAATGTGATCACAACCATCATTTCAATCAATGTGATGGATTGTTTACGTTTTTGTTTTTTCATAACTTCTGTCCCGTTTGTCTATAAAATTTGAATATTGCTTGTTAATGGGATAAGGATTGCCAACATAATTATCCCGATAATTCCCCCAAGAAACACAAGAATCACTGGCTGGCACCACGAGGTTATCCAGGTGAGTGTTTTTTGAATATCTTCATTATAAATATGGGCGACATGGCCGAGAACATCAGCAAGATCTCCGGATTCCTCCCCCAAAGCAACCATCCCCAAGGCTAATTTCGGCACCCAGGGTCTTTTTGCCAACTCTTTGCTTAGAGAACTCCCTTCTATGACAGCGTGTATCATTTGTCGCATATCTTCACGTAGTACGTCATAGGGAACGGCTCCACAGCCAAGCTCTAATCCCTCTATCAAGGTTCCACCACCACGAAGAATCGCCGAAACTACAGAGCAGAACCTACTAAATCCCAATTTGACAAAGAAATTCTTCACTCCAGGCATAGAAAATAAAGCGCTCTCGCACCATCTTTTCCAGAAGGGTTTGCGTCGTGTAGCTATGATGCTCACTATTCCCGATCCCAAAAGACCTAGTATAAGATACTTGTATTTACACACGAAATCGCTAAGACCGAATACTATAGAAGTCAGCGTGTTGGGCTCCATATTTTCAAATGTCTCTTTCAACGAAGGAATCACCCCTGTAAGGAAAAAGAGAATCACAACTAGAGAAAATACTAACAAAACTATCGGATAGCTCAGCGCCGCTGTGAGCTTTTTAGTCATTTGCTCACGTTCTTCTAAAACTATGATGATGTTTTGCAAACACCCTTCTAGGTTGCCTACACTTTCTCCAGCAAGAACAGCACTGCGATAAAAATTGTCAAAAATCCCTGGATACATTGCCATTGCCTGTGACAATGATCCTCCTCCACGAAGGTTTTCCATAAACACTGTCAGCAAGCCGGACAGCGCCTGTCCTTGATATTGATCTCGAAGTGAAGATAGCGTTTCGTATAAAGGCAACCCCGAACGAAGAAGAAGTAGCATTTGTCTTGAGAAAATGATCAATTCACTATTTTTTAATCGTACACGACGAGGAGGAACTTCTCGAATAGACAAAAGTTGTACACCCTGTTGAGCAAGTTTTTCTCTCGCTTCTTGAAGATGTAGTGCTTCTATCCAGTCTTGTTTACGCCGCTCTTTAGCATTAAGGTAGGTGTAGCGATATCTTGGCATATCTTTATCCCCCTCCTTAATCATACCGTTTCGTAACACGGAACACTTCCGACAAAGTCGTCTCTCCTGAAAGAGCTAGAGCAACACCATGTTGTAATAAAGGTTGAAATCCTTTCTGTTCGGCATATTCTCGCAACACATGATAGGGCTTGTGCATAGCTATTTCTGAACGCAAGGCTGCATCAGGATGTAAGAATTCGTAAATTCCCTGACGACCCTTATATCCTGAACGGAAACACTGAGCACATCCCTTTCCAAAATATAACGGCACATCGGCATCAATACCTATAGAGTGTAGAAATGCCTGTTCCTGAACACTTGCTGCACAACGCTCCTTACAGTTGGGACAAATTTTCCTTACCAACCTTTGCGCTACAACACCGAGAATTGTTGCCGAAAGTAAATAGGGTTCTACTCCCATATCTAAAAGGCGGGGGATCGCAGAAATTGCGTCGTTAGTATGCAATGTACTAACAACAAGGTGCCCCGTGAGTGCCGCTTGTATCGCTATTTCTGCTGTCTCCTGATCACGAATCTCCCCAACCATTAAAACATCAGGATCCTGACGAAGCAAATGTCTTAAGCCACATGCAAAAGACAAACCGATTTTAGGCTTCACAGCAATCTGAGCTATTCCTGCCAACTTGTATTCAGGAGGATCTTCTATGGTCATAATGTTGGCAAAAGGACCGGAAAGATGCTGTATCACACTATACAAAGTTGTGGTTTTTCCGCTTCCTGTGGGTCCTGTCACTAAGAGGATACCCTCAGGAACAGCAATGACCTCTTTAAAAGACTTTTCGATATTCTTAGGCATGTGCAATCCAGAGATATCGAGAATCACATTACGCTTATCTAAAATCCTCAGGACAACGCGCTCTCCATGGATCACAGGAACCGTACTCACACGCATGTCAATTTCCTGGCCACCTATTTGGATTTTTATTCTTCCATCTTGCGGCAGACGATGCTCTGCTATGTCCATCTTTGCCAAAACTTTAATCCTAGTGATCAAAGCCGAACGTAGATGTGCAGGCGGAGAAAGACGATCGTGTAAGACTCCATCGATACGATAGCGTATGCGCAAAGAATCTTCCAAAGGTTCAAAATGAATATCCGAGGTACGCTCTTCTATAGCTTCTTTTAAAATGAGATTTAAAAAACGCACTACAGGAACAGCATCTGTATTTTCTAAAAGATCTTCCTCTTCACTTACTTGAGAGATTTCCCCTTCTTTCATGCTTAACAGCATGTCAGAAGCCTTCCCTTCTAAATTCGAATAGATCTTTTGTAAACTTTTTAAGATCTCTGTTTCATCCTTAAGGATAAAAAGCACAGGCTTCTTTATAAGCAGCTGCACCTCATCTTTCGCCATAAGAGAGGTAGAGCTTGCATAAGCCATCTTTATGCCGTTTTCCTGCTCTTCTAATGGCAGTAAACAGTGTTTTTTTAGAAAGCTATAGGGTAGAGCATTAAGAAGCTCTTGAGAGAGTAAAGACTTACCGCCCATCGTACTCTAGCCCCTGTACTTGAGACGCGGGTAATTCTATAGCAGAAATGAGTTCTAATTTTTTATGAGCCGCCTTGGCAGCTTCTTCTCCAGCAAGCAATGCCTGGCGAAATTCTGTATTTTCTCCAGGACGTGAAGAAAGAATCGCTTCTTCATGGCGTTCTTTTTTTTCTATAGGATTATCTAAAATTTTCGGTGTAATAAATACAAACATTTCTGTTTGGCTATCTGCTGTAGAGTTCATACCAAACAGCTTCCCTACACCAGGGATCTCCCCAAGAAATGGAATGCCATCTTGAGAATCCGAAGCGTGCTTACAACGCAATCCTCCGATGATTACTGTCTCTCCATCAGGAATACGTACCTTGTTGGTAATATTACGTCGCGTGACATCAGGACGCTCGTTAGCATTTTTCCCAGTTGTGTCAAAAGTGATGTCTGTCTCTAAAGTAATATAGCTTTTCCCGTCTTCATCCCCCACATTGATTACAGGAAGCATTTTGATCATGATACCATATTGCGCACGGTTGTACTGGGCTTTTTCTTTATCCGCAGAAACAGCTATGGACATCTCTTCTACAATCGCTATTCTTGCAGGCGTTTGGTTCATGGTAACTACAGAAGGGCTGGCATTGATACGCACATCTTCTTGAGCCATGAGAAACTGATAGGCAAGATCATAACCAGGAACTAAAGAAGCCCCTGTATTCCCTTTAAAAAGAAACTCTAAAATCCCTGAGCTTGTCCAAGAGATAGCAGAAGAGGATTTTTTACAAACTTCTTCTCCCAGGCGTAAAAGATTTAATCCAGCCTTACGTTGGCTAGAAAGCTTTCTTTCAAACAGCAAAACCTCTATACGCACCATTTTTTTAGGAACGTCGAGCTTTTTTAATAGCATTTTGATTCTGGGCAGAGCTTCTTTCTCTACAACCATGATCAAAGTTCCTGTTTTAGAATCTGCTATAAAATTTCCATATTTTACAGACCCCTCTTTTACAGAACCCACTGAAGTGGTATCGATACTTATTGTAGAGGCAGCTTCCCGAAGGATAGCTTCAGAAGATGAAGGGATCCCTCCCTCCTTACCAGAGAACACATCGTGTACTTGTGATAATAAGACCGCTAATTCTTGAGGATCGGAGTGCTTAACGCTATACCAAAAGACTGTTTTATCTGTAGGATTCTCTATGCCTTCTTCAAGATCCTTAATCAAATCTATCGCTTGATGTACTAAAGCTGCGGTGCCACTTAAAAATAAAGAACGCCCTTGATGTTGCAGAGGAACAACTTTAAGCCCAAGTCCTTCTTCATCACCCTCTCTGGTAATATCTTCTCGAAATGCCGCTTTAAGTATAGAAATCATTTCGGAAGCTTCTATCTTGGTTAAAGGAACAACGCGATATTCCTGACGCACACTATCTTCTTGAATAAAGTCGTAGATTTTAAGCAGCTCATGAATTTCTCCAACAGAGCCAAAAACCCACAACTTCCCTCCAAACGCATCAATATGCATGGTATCAAGATTAGCAAACTTTCTTAAAATATGCTGATCCGCACGTACATCAATATTCTTAGAATTTAATACATAACCAATGTAGGAGGTAGAAGGGAGTAAGTCTAAATCCTTCCTAGAAGAGAAAACACCAGCAACTCCACACCCCTCCTTGCGCGTTGTATAGAGCTCTTTAATCCACGGGCTGATCTGGCGTATGCCAATTCCAAGACGAGAGAGCAACTGCGTCAAGCATTCTTCAAAACCCTCTTTGGGAACAGTGAATTTTGATAATGAAGAAACTTTGATTGAACCGATGTCTTGAGGCACCAGATAAATTACATTATCCTCACCATAGTCTGAAACCAAATTATAAATCGTAGCCTCGGGGTGATGCCACAAAGCATAATCGTCGGGATTTTCTCCTCGTTCACGAATTTCCGCAGACCAAAGATTTTCGATACGCTTAATGTGATTTTTTACATCCGTGAGCTTATTTAAAAGCTCTTTCCATCGAGCTTCATCTTCACAACCTGATGCACGTAAAGCAGCGGCCTCTTCATAAAGACTCTTTAACTGAAGGTTATATTCCTTCATGTCTGCGTTGAATGAAGCCAAACCTGGGGAATTATCTATAGAATCTTTGGATTTTTCTAAAGAAGCGGCTTTTTCCGCAACGGTTAGAGCTAGGCCGGGAGTGCAACAAGCTAAACCCGACAATCCCAAGAAATAAACTAAAGGAGTACGCCAAAAACGCATTTATGATCCCCCACGATTGGTGCCTTCGCTGCCCACAAGAGCTTGTCTTCCGGGAATAACCTCTTCTTTAGAAGTCGAATGACCAGAATCAAAACTTTGCTTTAACGGCAGTGTCACAGCCTCTACTAAAGTCCTTTGCGCATTAAATACATGAGCACGCAAAACAAACTCTCTCGAGTCTTTTTCTAACTTATCAAAAACCAATAACGGCCCTTGAGTCTTTCCTGAAAGGTAATCTTCTAGCTGTTCTTTTCGTGTGATCTTTTCCCAAGACTTTCCTGTGTATACCACCCAATCATCAGGAGAAAGAATCATTCTCTGCCCGCCAGCCTGTATGATAGGACGGGACCAAGAACGCATCCCAACAAATTCAAATTCCTTAATAATCTCGGCAACCTCTATAGGAGAACTCATCGTTTTTACCAAACTCATAGACTGCCGGGCTGTTCCCCCGACATTCCATACCTCTATGACCATGACTTTCTCATCTATCTTCTTCACCTCTAAAAGAGGCACTTCAGAACTCTCGCCGCGAAATTCCCCGCACGTCTGCCAACAATTTCCATTCCAAAGTAAAATGTCACCAACAGCGAGATAACGACTGTAGTTCTCATCAGACAAAGACACAAAATCTACGCGTTCTTTAACAGCTTTATCAGCGTAATCTGGGCCACCGTGCATAAGAAGGAACTTGTCACTGCCTATACGACGAATCTTTTGTTTCACAGGGAAACTTGCATCCACACGAACACCACCAATTTCCCAAGATTCCATCCCCCGAACAGGAGCATTTAAAAACAGGGTTTCTCTTTCTTTAGGAGAGGTAACCATCTCTCTATTTACACCCATTAAACGGACTTTTACCTCTATACGGTTATCCATGCTCAAAGGACGGCACTCTAACCATAAGTCTGTAGGCTTTCCTTCAGGGCTAAAGGTAAACATCCCTCCTTCAGGAGAAGGGACAACCTGTAAGTAAATTTTTTCATTGGCTCTAGCAACATAAGTATCCTTAGAGGTAGCTAATTCCAAAAAAAACTTACCGCCACATGCGTCAGGGCGTTTGTTGCTTCCTAAAAACACAAGCTCTTGTCTAAGGTCTGGTAACTTTTCCCTAAGTTCCGGGAAATCCAAAAACCAAATCCCTTTAGAGACATTTTGAGCCTGGGGGAACATGTCTTGTTTCTCTTTCGCACCATCAAAATTCAAAGAAATATTATATAAATTTTCCAAATGATCAGGAACACCACACACCATCCAAAGCAAAGCAGCGATACTCAGCAGGCTGTATCCGATCGAAAAAAGCTGGTGCATACTAGAAACAAACTAAAAATAAAGTTAAAAGATAACCGATTAGAGAAAAAAAATCAATTTATACAAACAAAAGCATCTGTATTTAACATTAAAAAACAACTAAACAAAGAGAGAATACTTTTATAAGCAAACTAACTCTGTAGATACAGGCCGACTGGTTAAACTAAAATTTTTATTCCCATCTATCAACACGGTGTCTTCAATGCGTATACCGCCAATCCCCGGGAAGTACACTCCAGGCTCAACTGTAACGGTCATTCCTGTCTCTAAAGTAGTTGTACCGGATTTTGGAGAGAGTACAGGATATTCGTGAATATTTCTTCCCACACCATGGCCTACGCCGTGGCAAAAATAGTCCTCGAGGTCATATTTCCTAAGAATGCGAGCGGCCTCTTCGTGAATATCTAGACATAGAGCTCCTGCTCGACAGAGTTTCATCGCCTCTTGCTGTGCCTCCACTACTGCAGGATAACTTTCCACAAGACGAGAATCAGGGCGTCCCCACGCTACTGTGCGGGACATATCTGAACAATATCCCTGATACAAAACTCCTATATCAATAAGAACGATATCTCCTTTACGCAGGGCCCTATCGGTAGGAACTGCGTGAGGAAAGGCAGAATGATGACCAAAAGCAACAATAGGAGAAAACGATGGGCCTTCAGCACCAGCCTTTGCCCAAAATATACGAAGAAGTTTGACAACTTCTTTCTCTGTTATGCCCTCTTGCAGCACAGAGAGAACATAATCATAACCTTCAGAACCGAGAGCCGCCGCCTGACGCATCTTCTCAATTTCATCTGCAGACTTTATGCTACGCAATTTTTCTGTAAACAGGCTAATCGGCACCCAAGAACATGAGGCGTTTTCTCTTTCTTGATACCTATGAAATGAAGTATGAAAACTATCAAAACCTAAAGTTTGATATTTTGTTGTCTCAAGATAAGGAAGGAGAAATTCTGCTATGTTTCTATCACAAAACACAAGAGAAGGACCTTGAAGATCAGCATAGAGATCTTTATCCATGCGATAGACAAAAAATATGACTTCATTTTTCCCTATAAGAAGAGTTCCTGTGGTCACTTTATCATCTAAAAAATATGCAAGATCCTCGCTTCTTTCTACGATAAATCCATCAATACCATAATCTACGAGAGCCGCTTGAGCTCTTTCAATACGATCTTGGAACATAATTTACTCCTTAATAAAATCTTCGTCTAAAATTAATCGACGTATGAGCGTCCCATCAAACGCCTTTTCTGGCTTGCCTATCTGCCAGAGCAAAGATAGCCAAGAAATATCGAATGTTCGTAGTGTTTTACAAAATATGGTTTGAGTTAAAGACTCTTTGATCAAAAGAGCCATTGCCTTTTTATCAACTTTTGTATGACTTCCTGCTGCTAAAGAGAGTATCCAAGATTTTAACTCTTCTTCACCTATAAACGTCGGAGCACTTTCAATAGCAAACACACAAGGGCCCATTTGAGAGATTTCTATTCCCAGCTGTTTAAACTCTTCGATGTGAGATAAAAGAAAAGCCCTCTCTTGAGGTGTAACCTCCAAACATAACGGAACCAAAAAAAACTGGCTCTTGTAGTGTTCTTGTTGGCTTTCTATCAAAGATAGGTAAAACAAATGTTTACGTGCAGCTTCTGTAAAAATAGCATGAACTCCTTCAGAGTCCTCTGCAAGAACTATTTTCCCTAATGAAGTTAAAAAACGCACTTCTTGAGATTCCCCCCAAACGATTTCTGTCTGTGTGTCTATAGAAGGAATCTCCTGCTGGCAATCAGGGAAAGAGACAGATCGTATGGAAGGTGTTGCTAATCGTGTCACGGGTAAGCTCATAGGCTCTCGAGGCTCTTCTACAGGCGCCTCGGGAAGCTGCTCATCAAAAAATCGCAGCGTAGGCAAAGTAAAGGACGTTTTTTCAGAAATTGAAGATTCTTGAGAGCGTGCTAACACCTCCCCTATAGACTCTGAAAGGAATTCTCTAACAAAGTCTTCCTTAAGAATTCTGACTTCTGTTTTTTGAGGATGCACATTGAAATCACACCACTTTGGAGGAAGATAAAGTTTTAAAACGAAGACAGGATACCTTTGTGGAGGCAAGAGCATAGCATACGCCTCGCTGATTTGCTTAGATATCAGCGCAGAATCTACAGGACGGTCATTGATAAAAATCCGCTGTCCTAAACGCGTGGGGCGATGGAAACACGGGGAACCTAAAAAACCTACAATACGTATAGGTTCCTCTACCCTATCGACTCTCAAAGCCTCCTTCATAAAACCCTCACCCATAACAAACGCTACACGCTCGGCAAGGCCTTGATGCTTAAGTATATGAAATTCCTGCTGTCTTTCGCTAATCCAAGACCAACCCACACCCTCTATGGATAAAATCCTATTTTCTAACAGCTTTCTCATAGCTATCCGATCCGTTTGAGGGCTTTTTTGAAACCCTCGACGTACAGGAACGTTATAAAATAAAGAATCTACTGAAATAGTGGTCCCTAGCTGACGTGGCTTTGCCTCTGCAGCAATCACTTCTCCGCCGTGGATTATTGTTCTAGACCCTTCTCCTCCTTTAGGACAGGAAAGAATCTCCATTTTAGAAATCGATGCTATTGCGGGGAGAGCTTCACCTCGAAAGCCAAAACTTGATAATGAAAACACATCAGAAAATTCTTCTATCTTTGAGGTAGCATGACGCTTAAGAGCTAAGGTCACCTCCTCAGAGCTCATCCCACAGCCATTGTCTTTAACAACAATAAGGCCCTGACCTCCCCCAAGTGTTTCTACCTCTATCTCATCAGCTCCAGCATCTAAAGCATTCTCTACCAACTCTTTAACAACAGATATCGCATTTTCAATCACCTCTCCCGCAGCTATCTGATTGATGGTAACTGTATCGAGTAGTTGGATAAGGGGTCGTGTAGCCATAGAAAATTCTAATAAAGGATCTTGCGAAAGCAAAAAGTAAAATACCCAAAAACTAATGTCAAGACACGTAATTTTTATAATCCGTAAAAGACAAAATAAGAACAACTTATCAAATAATTATCTGTAAAGACCTTAAATTATATCTAATTAATAACTTGTCTTTTCAGAAAAATTAATTTTAAAATTGATTTATGAATTAAATAATTTTAATTTTAGGAATTATATTAATGAGCAAGCCTACTTCAAATAATTCTAAAAAGCCATCAGCCTCGTTTAATAAAAAAACACGTAGCCGACTCGCTGAGCTTGCTGCACAAAAAAAAGCTAAGGCTAATGATTTAGAACAGAAATATCCTGCCCCAACAGAAGAAGAAACAAAACAAGCTTTAATGGGGATTTTACAGGGACTTGATGCCGGATTAACTCTCCAGCAAATCCTAGGGCTGTCCGACGTTTTATTAGAAGAGATCTATACCATAGCGTACAGCTTTTACTCCCAAGGGAAATACAATGAAGCTATTGGTCTTTTCCAAATCCTTACAGCCTCAAAACCTCAGTGCTACAAGTACATCCTAGGCTTAAGCTCATGTTATCATCAACTCAAAATGTACAATGAAGCGGCCTTTGGCTTCTTCCTTGCTTTTGATGCGGAGCCCAATAACCCTATCCCTCCCTATTACATCGCCGACAGCTTGATGAAGATCGACCAAACCGAAGAATCTAGAGATTTCTTAGACATCACTATTGATATCTGTGCTAACAAACCCGAGTACAGAATTCTAAAAGAACGCTGCAACATCATGAAAGATTCTCTCAAAGGGAAAAGCGAAGACACAACTCCAAAAAAGAAAAAAACTACCTCTGCTAAATCAAAAACGCCGGCAAAAAAAAACTCCGGGGAAAAAAATTAACCTAGGGTTAGGAGAACTCCAATATGAATAAAAAAGTTAGAAAAACAAAAAAAACTACGACTACAGCTAAAAAGACATCTACAAAACACACGAACACCTCTCCAGCCTTAGTTTCTAAGGGAACAGACAAACAAGAACAAGCTATCTCAAACTTAGAGAATTTAGTTTCCTCGATCTATGAAGATTTACCTTTGGCGCAGACATTTTCTGGGATTCAAGATGAAAAACAACTAGCTCAGATGATGGCGGCTCTAAACGGCACTTTGGATTCTCTACCTATCGAGAGTTTAACCGAAGGCTTGTTTAACAATCCTAAAGAAGATGCGAAGTTTGCTAAAGATCTCGCTTCAGTACTTCATGGTTTGAAGAACTTATCTTCAACAGTAAACAAACATATCTCTGATAGACGTTAGCTTTACAATAAATTTAGATAACATAGGGTAATTAGAAGATGTCTCTTTCTACCTCAGGTCCAGATAGTTCCAATCAGAAAAATATCCTGGCTCAGGTACTAGCTTCTACACCACAAGCAGTACCCAATCCAGATAAACTTGCTGGTAATGAAACTAAGCAAATTCAGCATACTCGTCAGGGGAAAAACGCTGAAATGCAAAGCGATTCTAGTATCGCTGGAACTCAAGGAAAGGAAAAAACTGGGGCTGTTGCTGAAGCACAATCTTCCGAGAATCTGATGGCAGGACAAGGAATTGCCGCAGGACAAGAGACAGTATCCGCAGAAGCTGCAGCTGGAGCTAACCAAGCCGCTGGAGCTTCTGCTTTCCAGGCTGTAAACCTGCAGTCTACTATTGAAGAGGCTAACAAAACATTAGAGACCACTCTCTCCTCTTTATCTTCTGTGAATTCTTCACAATTACAAGAAATCCAAGCATTAGTAGCTTCTGCTGTCAACGGAACATCGAAATCTGCAATTCAAGCATTGGAGACTCCTGATCTTCCTAAGCCCTCCATAACCCCTAGACAGGAAGTTATGGAAATTAGCATGGCTCTAGCAAAAGCTATCGCCGCCCTTGGAGAAGCAACGGCTTCTGCTCTTTCTGATTATCAAAGTACGCAAGCGCAAGCTTCAACCATGAACCGCTTATCTTTGGAATCTCAGGGACTCAAGATCGACGCAGAACGCGAAGAATACCAAAAAATGCAAGAGATTCAAAATAAGGCAGGAAGCAACAAGACTCTCGAGACAGTAAACACTGTGATGATAGCTGTTTCAGTAACAATCACTGTAGTCTCGGTTGTTGCGGCCTTATTCACCTGTGGTTTGGGTCTTATAGGAACTGCTGCAGCTGGAGCCACTGCAGCGGCAGCTGCCGCAACTGCTGGGGCTACCGCAGGTGCTGCCGCCGCAACTTCTGTAGCAACAACTGTAGCTACACAAGTGACTGTGCAAGCAGTGATGCAAGCCATAAAAACCGCTATTGTACAAGCTGTTAAGCAGGCCATCATGGAAGCTGTAAAAGCAGCCGTAAAACAAGGGATTAAACAAATTATCAAACAAGCTGTGAAAGCAGCTGTGAAGACTCTTATGAAAAACATGTCTAAGATCTTCCAAACAGGACAAAAAGCTCTTTCTAAATCCTTCCCTAGACTATCTAAAGTCATCAATGCTTTAGGAAACAAATGGGTAGCTGCAGGGATGGGTTTGGTTGTAGCTGTGCCAGCTTTAGTTAAAGGTATTGGGGATCTTAAATTATCCGAATTACAAACCGAACTTGCCGATATACAGAAAAAAACAGGAATGCTCACCGCACAATCAGAAATGATGAAGATGTTCACTATGTTTTGGCAACAAGCAAGTAAAATCGCCGCGAAACAAACTGACAGTGCTAACGAAATGCAGCAACAAGCAACTAAATTGGGTGCTCAAATTGCTAAAGCCTTCCAAGCTATTAGCTCAGGCTTAGCAGCAGCAGTATAAAAATTATTTATTAAGGGGACATTTTTGCTATGACATCAGGAGTTAGTGGAAATAACAATACTGATCCTTCATTAGCTGCTCAGCTTGCACAAAATGCCAGTCTAGCAGCCGCTAAAGCTCAAGGACAAGGTAAAACAGGGAATACACAAGGTGCGCAAGAAGAGGTCGCCGCAGGTTTTGAGGATCTAATTCAGGAAACTCAAGCTCAGGGAACTTCTAAAAAAGAAGCCACTTCGCAAACATCAAAAAGTTCTAAAACTGACAAATCGGAAAAATCCTCATCTTCTACATCAGTATCCAGTGCCTCGAGCACTGTTACAGCTCAAGCTGTAAAAGGTCCCAAAGGACTTCAACAAAATAACTACGAGCTCCCACAGCTTCCCACTCCCGCGAATACAGAAGTCAATGGGGTTGTGATTAAAAAAGGGATGGGAACTCTTGCCCTCTTGGGATTAATTATGACACTACTGGCACAAGCGAGTGCAAAATCCTGGTCTTCACAGTTCCAACAACAAAACCAGGCTATCCAAAACCAAGTAGCTATGGCTCCAGAAATCGGAAACGCTATTCGAACTCAAGCGAATCACCAAGCTGCGGCTACAGAAGCTCAAGCTAAACAAAGCATGATCTCGGGTATTGTAAATATCGTAGGTTTTGCTGTTGCCGTCGGTGGGGGTATCCTGTCTGCAGCAAAAAGCTTAGGGGGATTAAAATCAGCAGCTTTTGCAAAAGAAACCGCGGGTGCTACTGGATCCGCAGCCAGCTCTGCAGCATCTCAAGCTTCAAAAATGGCTACAGATGCCGCGAGCACAGCAGCTAAAACAGCAACATCAGCGGCGTCCACTGCTGCGGGTTCTGCGGCTCAAGGCGCAGCAAAAGCAGCCGCAGGATTGGCAGACGACATGGCCAGTGCTGCTGCAAAAGCTACAGCAGGTGCTGCAGGAAAAAGCGGCGGCCTATTTGGTAAAGCTTTAAATACCCCAGGATGGAAAGACAAAATTGCCCGAGGTATGAACGTAGTCAAAACTCAGGGGGGTCGTGCTGCAGCTTTCGCTGGTAGAGCCCTTTCTACATCTATGCAAATGTCTCAGATGGTTCACGCACTTACCGCAGGTATTGATGGGATCGTTGGGGGCGTTATGGGTGCTGAGATTGCTCACCACCAAAAACAAGCAGGTATGGCGGAAGCTCATGCTGAAGAATTGAAACAATTGTCTTCTATTCAGAGCCAATATGCAGGACAAGCTCAACAGCTTCAAGAGCAGTCACAACAAAGCTTCAACTCTGCTTTGCAAACTCTGCAAAATATAGCTGATTCTCAAACACAAACAACTTCTGCGATCTTTAGCTAATATAGCTTGTCTTCTTAAGATAATCCAAAGGGCTCAAATGCATATTGAGCCCTTTTATGTAAATCTGCTTTACATTAAGAAACTATATAGCCCTGGCGAAATTCTTCATGATAGATTAAACGACAACCTACAACCATAAACACCACAGCAAGAAGTAGTGCTCCCGACAGGCTTTCCCCTAAAAGCACCCAGCCATAGAATGCGGAAAATAAAGGCATAACAAGATTACAGAAAGAAAGGAACGTTGAGGAATATTTCCTCAACAACCTAGCATACAAATTGTAGCTAATGAGATTAGAAAACAGGATAAGGAAGAAAATTGCTTGAGCAAAGAGAATGCCATTACTTACAGGAATAGGGTTCCAAGTTTCAACAACCATAGAGTGTCCTAAAGATAAAACTCCGGAAACAAGCATAGCGTAAGCATTGATTGCCATTACTGACAAAGAGGAGTTCTTTTCTATCTTTCTTAACAACGTCCATCCAAAAGCAGAAAAACACGTAGCAAGTAATAATAAAATTTCAGGAATCCCTAACTGCCAGCTCCACGTACTTGTGTCACTACCCCCAAAGAATAGGTAAGAAAGATAACCAAATAGCCCCAGGCTCAATCCCCCCAACTTCTTTAATGTTACAGTCTCTCGCAACTGAATATAAGAAAACAATGCAGAAATAAACGGCGAAAGTCCGTAGATAAAACACGCCTTTGAAGAAGATAAGTTCTGTAAACCTAGAAATTCACAAACATTCGTTAGATAAAACCCAACGATTGATAAAATCAAAACGGGAACATACGCCTGTTTTGGTAGTTTTAACGACCCTTTTTTCCATAATACGATTCCCACCAACACCAAACCAGCAATCAGCATGCGACTGCCTGTAACAAATAAAGGAGCCGAAGCCTCCATGGCTAATTTGCTAAAAGCAAAAGATGAGGACCAAATAAAAGCAGTAAAAAATACTAGAAAAATAGACATGAAGAAGTAGTTTCTGGAATAGAAAATATCCTATTATAAAAGAATAAAACTTTGGCTCCAACTCAAATATACTTTTATCATTAAACACCTCTTAAAAAAACTCAGGACTCCCCCACATAAATACACAGTTTTTTAAGAAAACTCCCTTGCTTTGATCCAGAAAAACGTTACAATAACAGACTTAGAAAAACTCTTAATGGAGAGAAGATGATCCGCGTAATTTGCAACAATGAAACTTATGAGCTGCCTGAGGGCGCTACAGCTGCTGATTTCGCGAGCAAAATAAAAAATTCTCATTACTTTGCTGGCGTTGTCATAAACGATCAAATTAAAGATCTGTCTACAACCCTAAACGAAGGAGATACCTTAAGATTTGTTACCTTTACAGATCCAGAAGGACGAGAAATTTTTTTACATACTTCTGCTCACATTCTCGCTCAGGCTATACTACGTTTATGGCCAGACGCTATCCCTACTATAGGACCTGTTATCGATCAGGGATTTTATTATGATTTCGCCAACCTGTCTATCAGTGAAGACGACTTCTTAATGATTGAAAATATGATGGGCCAAATATCTGAAGCAAAATTTGCTGTGCAGAAAAAAACATTTAATAACAAACAAGAGGCCCTAAACGAATTCGCCAACAATCCTTTTAAAGTAGAACTCATACAAGAGCTCCCAGAAGGAGAGAGCATTACTGCCTACTCCCAAGGGGAATTTATGGATCTCTGTCGAGGCCCCCACTTGCCCTCTACTGCCCCTGTAAAAGCTTTTAAGCTTTTACGCACATCAGCAGCCTATTGGAGGGGGGGTCCTCAAAGAGAATCTTTAGTAAGAATCTACGGTGTGGCTTTCCCTACGACAAAAGAATTAAAAGAACATCTACACCAGTTGGAAGAGGCAAAACAACGTGATCACCGCGTTTTAGGAACTAAACTCGATCTGTTTTCTCAACAGGAGTGTTCAGCAGGAATGCCTTTTTTCCATCCGCGAGGCATGATTATATGGGATGCTCTTATAGGGTATTGGAAACGCTTACATCAACTTGCGGGATATAAGGAAATCCAAACTCCTCAGCTTATGAACCGTAGCCTTTGGGAAGTTTCTGGACATTGGAGTAACTACAGAGAAAATATGTATACTCTAAAGATCGATGACGAAGACTACGCAATTAAGCCCATGAATTGCCCTGGATGTATGCTGTATTATAAAACACGCCTACATAGCTATAAGCAATTTCCCTTAAGAATTGCAGAGATTGGTCACGTGCATCGCTACGAGGTCTCTGGAGCTCTTTCAGGGCTTATGCGAGTACGCGCATTCCATCAAGATGATGCTCACGTATTTCTCACACCTGAACAAGTAGAAGAAGAAACATTAAATATTTTACACTTAGTTTCTGAATTATACTCCACATTTGGACTCGAGTATCATTTAGAGTTGTCAACACGCCCAGAAAAAGCAACAATTGGAAGCGATGAACTCTGGGAGCTAGCAACAGCAGCTCTGGAGCGCGCGCTGATCAATTCAAACACTCCTTTTATTATTAATCCTGGAGACGGAGCTTTTTACGGACCGAAAATTGACATTCATGTGAAGGACGCCATCCAACGTACGTGGCAATGTGGAACAATCCAACTCGATATGTTCCTACCCGAACGATTTGAGTTAGAATACACAAATGCTCAGGGAGAAAAAAGCACTCCAGTTATGTTGCATCGTGCTTTGTTTGGTTCCATTGAAAGATTCTTAGGTATTCTTATAGAGCATTTCAAAGGAAGGTTCCCCTTATGGCTCAGTCCTGAACATATCAGATTAATTACTGTGGCAGACCGTCATCAACCTCGAGCTCAAAAACTGGCTACAGCGTGGCAGAAATTAGGCTTGATAGTTACAGTGGACGATTCTAATGAATCTGTAAGTAAAAAAATACGGAACGCACAAAATATGCAAGTCAACTATATGGTGACTTTGGGAGATCGGGAAATTGAGCAAAATACCTTAGCAATACGTACCCGAGATAACCGAGTCTTAAATGATATGACAGAGGACAAATTCATAAATACTATACTTGAAGAAAAGAACTCTTTGAGTTTAACTCCACTATTGTAGAAAACCCAGATCCAAGGACGAGCATCTCCAATGAAAACCATCGCTGTCAATAGCTTTAAAGGTGGAACAGCTAAAACATCGACAACTTTACATTTAGGCGCAGCGTTAGCGCAATACCACAACGCTCGCGTGCTCCTAATTGATTTTGATGCTCAAGCAAATCTTACTTCAGGACTGGGTCTTGACCCTGATTGTTACGACAGCTTAGCTGTCGTTCTTCAGGGTGAAAAAAATATTCGTGAAGTGATTCGCCCTATCGAAGATACAGGATTAGATTTAATTCCTGCTGACACTTGGTTAGAGCGTATAGAGGTTTCGGGAAATTTAGCCGCTGATCGTTATTCTCACGAACGTCTAAAACATATTCTCACCTCTGTAGAAAATGACTATGACTATGTGATCATTGACACTCCTCCCTCTTTATGCTGGCTTACCGAGTCCGCATTAATTGCAGCACAATATGCGTTAATTTGTGCTACTCCTGAATTTTACAGTGTGAAGGGTCTAGAAAGATTGTCATCATTTATTCAAGGCATTTCGTCACGTCATCCCCTAAGTATCCTTGGAGTTGCTCTTTCCTTCTGGAATTATCGTGGTAAAAATAACGCTGCTTTCACTGACTTAATCCATAAGACATTCCCTGGAAGACTCTTAAATACTAAGATTCGTCGAGACATTACGATTTCTGAAGCTGCTATTCATGGGAAACCTGTCTTTGCTACCGCGCCTTCAGCACGGGCTTCCGAAGATTACCTCAATCTAACCAAAGAACTGTTAATTTTACTGAGGGATATGTAATCCTATGGGAAATCTAAAAACGTTGTTGGAAAGCCGTTTCAAGAAAAATACACAAGATAAAATGGAAACGCTTACACGCAAACGTATGGAAGGCGAGCACTCCCCTTTCTTAAGCAGATTTTCCGATGTAAAATTATCCCCAAAAGAAGAAGAAAAATTCCGCCAATTATTGCAGCATTACACTTTCGATGATCAGATTTCCGAAGAAGATTTCAAAAGTCTTTGTAATCTCTCTGCTCAAATCAAACAAATCCACCATCAAGCAGTACTGTTGCACGGCGAACGTATAAAAAAAGTACGTGATTTACTAAAAACTTACCGAGAAGGAGCTTTTTCAGCTTGGCTACTACTTACCTATGGCAACCGTCAAACTCCGTATAATTTTCTCGTGTATTATGAACTCTTTTCTACTCTTCCTGAATCCTTGAAAATAGAAGCCGAGAAAATGCCAAGGCAGGCGATTTACACATTAGCCTCTCGCCAAGGGTCCCAAGAAAAAAAAGAAGCTATTATCCGAAATTACCGCGGAGAAAGTAAAGGAGAACTCCTAGATATTATCAGAAGGGAATTTCCTCTAATTTCTACAGATCGTCGTCAGATATGCTTAGCAAAACAAGCACTATCTATGCTTTCCAAAGGCTCAGAATTATTAAAAAAATGCTCAGAATTGTCTCCTGAGGATCAGGCTGCCCTTGAAAAATTGATAAAAAAGCTTCAAAAAGTTAAAAGTAATTTCATTCCCAATACAAAGGTCTAAATATGGCAGCGAAATCAAAAACACTGGAACTAGAAGATAATGTTTTTCTTATTCTTGAAGGAAATTTAAAAAGAATTTTTGCCACTGCTATTGGCTACACAACATTCCGAGAATTTCAAAATGTTGTTTTTAACTGCTCTAATGGCCAACAGGAAATAGCGAATTTCTTTTTTGAAATGCTCATTAATGGGAAACTCATCCATGATCTTCCTACAGAACAAAAACAAGCATCTCAAAGCTTAATAGCCGAGTTCATGATGTTGATTCGTGTTGCTAAAGACGTTCACGAACGTGGTGAATTTATTAACTTCATCACATCGGATATGATCTCTCAGCAAGAACGTTGCGTGTTTTTAAATCGTTTGTCGAGAGTAGACGGTCAAGAATTTCTAATCATGACAGATGTACAAAACACCTGCCATTTGATTCGCCATCTATTAGCACGGCTTTTGGAAGCACAAAAAAATCCTGTAGGAGAGAAAAATCTCCTAGAAATTCAAGAAGATATCGTATCATTGAAGAACCACTTCGAAGAACTAGAAAAATCTCTTCAGTAAAATAAAATTATATGAACAAAAAAAAGCGCGTACTCACCGGTGATCGACCAACAGGCAAACTGCATTTAGGTCACTGGGTAGGATCTATAAAAAATCGTTTAGACTTACAGAACAACCCAGCGTACGATTGCTTTTTCATCGTTGCGGATCTCCACACTCTTACAACCAGAGTACGTAAAGAACAAGTTCTAGATGTGGATAACCATATTTATGAAGTTCTTGCAGACTGGTTAAGTGTGGGGATTGATCCGAATAAATCTACGATCTATTTACAGTCAGCCATTCCTGAAATCTACGAACTCCACCTACTGTTTTCTATGTTAATTTCGATTAACCGCATCATGGGGATTCCGAGTCTTAAGGAAATGGCAAAGAATGCTTCTATAGAAGAGGGTGGTTTGTCCCTTGGATTGGT
Organism: Chlamydophila parapsittaci; assembly: GCF_006385615.1. Taxonomy (NCBI): domain Bacteria; kingdom Pseudomonadati; phylum Chlamydiota; class Chlamydiia; order Chlamydiales; family Chlamydiaceae; genus Chlamydia; species Chlamydophila parapsittaci. The sequence goes on from NZ_CP041038.1 coordinate 561,682, forward strand.
GGGTTATCCAGTTTTACAGAGCGCGGATATTCTTCTTGCCAAAGCACAACTCGTTCCCGTAGGTAAAGATAATGAGGCCCATATAGAACTCACTCGTGATATTGCTCGGAATTTTAATCGTTTATATGGAGAAATCTTCCCCGAACCAGAGACTTTACAAGGAGAGCTTACCTCTTTAGTCGGCATTGACGGTCAAGGGAAAATGAGCAAATCCGCAAACAACGCAATCTATCTTTCTGATGATGATGCAACCATCAAAGACAAGATCAGAAAAATGTATACCGACCCAAATCGGATTCATGCTACGATCCCAGGGCGAGTCGAAGGGAACCCTTTATTCATCTATCACGATATTTTCAATCCTAATAAAGAAGAAGTTGAAGAATTTAAAACACGTTACCGTCAAGGATGTATAAAAGATGTTGAGGTAAAGGCACGCCTTGCCGAAGAACTTATTCTCTTTTTACAACCTTTTAAAGAAAAACGTGCCGAACTACTTGCAAAACCTCACGCTCTTCAAGACGCATTGCAAATGGGCACAGAAAAAATGCGTGCTCTAGCAAAAGAAACTATGGAAGAAGTTCGTGACACCTTAGGGTTAAGCCATAAATGGCGTTCTCGTTTACTCCCTTAATTGTTATACACTCCTATGACCTTTGAATTACGAGCTGCTTTTTCGCCTTGTGGAGATCAGCCCGAAGCTATTGCTAAGCTTACTCAAGGCGTACGTAATCACACTCCATCTCAGGTGTTGTTAGGTACTACAGGATCAGGAAAAACATTTACCATTGCTAATGTGGTTGCTAATGTCAATCGCCCTACACTAGTATTAGCACATAATAAAACATTAGCTGCACAGTTGTATCAAGAATTCAAAGAATTCTTCCCTAATAATGCTGTTGAATATTTTATCTCCTACTACGATTACTACCAGCCCGAAGCATATATTGCTCGTAATGATACCTACATAGAAAAAAGTCTCTTAATCAACAGTGAAATCGATAAACTGCGTTTATCCGCAACGCGATCTATTCTAGAGCGCAGAGATACTTTAATTGTTTCTTCTGTATCGTGTATTTACGGTATTGGCTCTCCCGAAAACTACACTTCCATGGCATTAGAACTCAAAGTAGGAAGGGAATATCCAAGAGCAATACTTGCCTCTCAGCTTGTAAAAATGAATTATCAAGCTTCCTCAGTAGCGCAACGCTCAACTTTTCGCGAACGCGGTAGTGTGATCGATATTTTCCCTGCTTATGAGAGCGATCTCGCAATTCGTTTAGAATTTTCCAATGACACATTATCTTCTATAGAATACAGCGATCCTCTCACTATGATTCCCATGGAATCGGTAACCTCAATTATTTTATATCCGGGATCACACTATGTCACACCTGAAGCTGTTCGTGAACAAGCAATACGCTCTATACGCGAAGAGCTAGAAGAACGTTTAGCATTCTTCCAAGATCGTCCTATAGAACAAGATCGCTTATTTCATAGAACTACGCATGACATCGAAATGATCAAAGAAACCGGATTTTGTAAAGGAATAGAAAACTATTCTCGCCACTTTACAAAAAGTCCTCCAGGAGCTCCTCCCGCCTGCCTATTAGATTATTTCCCCGATGACTTTTTACTAGTTATTGATGAATCACACCAAACACTACCTCAGATACGCGCTATGTATCGCGGGGACCGTTCTAGGAAAGAATCTTTAGTCGAATACGGTTTTCGTCTTCCCTCTGCTTATGACAACCGTCCTCTGACCTATGAAGAAGCTAGGAAATATTTCCATAATGTTATTTATGTATCTGCAACTCCTGGAGAGACAGAACTCAACGAAAGTCAAGGTCATATTGTTGAACAAATTATCCGCCCTACAGGAATTCCTGATCCTATTCCAGAAATCCGTCCGGCAACAGGACAAGTAGACGATCTCCTAGAAGAAATTCGTAAACACTTATCTAAATCTCAGGCAAAGATTCTAGTCATCTCCATCACCAAAAAGCTTGCCGAAGATATTGCAGCTTTCCTTTCAGAATTAGATATCGCTGCTGCCTATTTGCATTCTGGAATAGAAACAGCAGAGCGCACCCGTATCCTCTCTGACTTGCGTTTAGGGAATATTGACGTGCTCATAGGAGTAAACTTACTCCGTGAAGGATTAGATCTTCCTGAAGTTTCTCTAGTCGCTATTCTCGATGCCGATAAAGAAGGTTTTCTACGTAGCACTTCGTCCTTAATACAGTTTTGTGGAAGAGCAGCAAGGAATGTGGACGGAAAAGTCATTTTTTATGCTGACCACAAAACTCTCTCTATAGAACAAACCTTAAAAGAAACAGAACGTCGTCGGCAAATACAGTTGGAATACAATAAAGCAAATAAAATTACACCAAAACCCATTATCAAAGCGATCTTTGCCAATCCTATTCCGCAAGGAGGGAAAAAGGAAGTTCAAGATACCCCTCAACAACCTTTATCTACACAAGAATTAGAAAAGCTCATAAAAAAATACGAAAATCTCATGCAGCAAGCTGCCAACGCATTCAGATTTGATGAAGCTGCTAAATATCGTGATAAAATGAAAGCTGCTAAAGAACAACTTCTTTATCTCTCATAGAACATTAAGAAAAACCAAAAGGAAATCTACTTGCTTTTTGTAAAATCAGAACCTAATATTGCCTTAATCTCCCCGCAACCTCATTGTGATCATATGATCCGTATGCTCATATTGTGTTAAATAGGTCTTTGGGAGCTAGTTTCCAACCCCTTGACAAAAGAGATTAAAGACTCATGCTAGAAGTTGTCATTTCCGATATCCAAGCCAGAGAAATTTTAGATTCCAGAGGATATCCCACACTATATGTTAAAGTAATTACAGACGCAGGCACTTTCGGAGAAGCTTGTGTGCCTTCGGGAGCCTCCACAGGAATTAAAGAAGCTTTAGAGCTTCGCGATCAAGATACCTCTCGATACCAAGGGAAAGGTGTTTTACAAGCCTTAAAAAACGTGAAAGAAGTTCTGCTTCCTGTTTTGCAAGGAGTCAGCATATTTGATCAAATCCTTATAGACTCTATTATGGTAGAAGCAGATGGCACACCAAATAAAGAGAAATTAGGAGCGAATGCTATCTTAGGGGTATCCTTAGCAGCTGCAAAAGCAGCAGCCGCAACTTTAGGACGATCTTTTTACCGTTACGTGGGGGGATGTTTCGCTCATATTCTTCCCTGTCCTATGATGAATCTCATTAATGGCGGCATGCATGCAGACAATGGTCTTCAATTTCAAGAATTTATGATTCGCCCTATAGGTGCACATTCTCTAAAAGAAGCTGTGCGTATGGGTGCTGATGTTTTCCATGCGTTGAAAAAACTGCTCAACGATAGACATCTCGCTACAGGAGTTGGAGATGAAGGCGGATTTGCTCCAAACTTAACATCTAACTCTGAAGCTTTAGACCTTCTTTTACTAGCTATTGAAAAAGCAGGTTTCCAGCCTGGCGAGGAGATCTCTTTAGCTCTTGACTGTGCTGCATCTTCTTTCTACGATACAAAAACAAAAACTTACGAAGGGAAAAACTCTCAAGAACAAGTCAGCATACTCGCCGATCTTTGTGATCGTTATCCTATTGACTCTATAGAAGATGGGCTTGCGGAAGAAGATTTTGATGGTTGGGAATTGCTAACCGCAGAACTCGGAGAAAGTATACAGATTGTAGGTGATGACCTCTTCGTAACCAATCCAGAGTTGATAGCAGACGGTATAAGCAAAGGCCTTGCTAACGCTGTGCTAATTAAACCTAATCAAATCGGCACATTAACAGAAACTTCAGAAGCTATACAGCTTGCCCATAGTCAAGGATACACGACTATTCTTTCTCATAGATCCGGAGAAACTGAGGACACAACAATTGCAGATCTTGCTGTGGCCTTCAATACAGGGCAAATTAAAACTGGATCCCTATCACGTTCGGAACGCATTGCCAAGTACAATAGACTTATGGCAATAGAAGAAGAACTAGGTTCTGAAGGTTTATTCAAAGACTCTAACCCATTTTCTGGAGAATAGAGTCGGGACGATCGCTTTCTTGTGATTTCTAGAAAGCGATTACCTCTTTAAACTTCCCAATGATTAAACTGATGGTTCTATTCTTAAGAACCATTCTAAAGATAGAAAAACTCCTTATCTATAGTAAATAGTAGATGTCTGCTTAAGCAAAATTTCTTATATACTTAAAAAATAAAGAAAATAGGCAATAAAGAAGCATTTTTAGATCTCCATGATCTTCTAAAATGCTGTCTTGCAACTACTAATTTGATGTAGATGATCCCTTTTACAAAAACAATAGGCTATCGTTTGTGGTTAGCATGCGTAGCAGCGATATTAATTCCCTTAGGGATTAATATCGTTTTACTTAACCTCAGACAATACCATACTACAGTTTCATCAGTTACCTTAGCATTTAAAGAAAATGCTACGTTTAAAGTGGATACCCTCATGCAAATTGTCCCACTTAATGCTGATGTTTTAGCTCTATTTTCAGAAGTCTTAGATCTCGATGAAGGAATTCCCTCGATCCCTAACGTTGAACTTAGCAACGAAATGCAACGGATGTTTAGCTCATCATATGATGAGATTTCTTTAATTAAGTTGTTCCCCAATGGGGAGAAAATCGTTGTTGCCTCTAGTATTCCTCAACGTCTTGGAGAAAATTACCAAAATAAACTCGACATTTCTACCCAAACAGACTTTTCAGCAACATTCAAACAGTCTGAGAACAATCATGAAGTATTCTCAGTCATGCAGGCAAATATTTTTGACAATGACACTCATGAACTTCTAGGGATTCTTTATACAACTCATAACACTGAAAAATTTCTTGAGGATATCCTTGTAAATACCCAAGCATACTTTAATGTAAAAACGGCTCTTTTATCTAAAGAAGGGATCATTTTAAAAGCATCTGATCCCGATTTAAACTTACGTGCTATCTACCCTAACCTTACTGAAAAACAATTTTGTGACACTTTCATGGACAAAAGCACCTGTCCAAAAAATATTTCTTTAAAGCCGATTCCTCTATCCCCACTATCTATAGAACCCAACTTTTTTTCTTTTAAAAATGGGAAAAATGAAACATGGAGCTACCTTGCCCATGTTCCTAATATGGACCTGAGCGTACTTTCATACGGAATAAAAGCTGAGCTCTTTGCCACATTTTGGAAACGCACGTTAATCTATTTCGCGTATTTTCTATGTGTTGTATTAGGAAGTATTATTGCCTATCTCGTTGCGAAACGGCTCTCTCAGCCCATTCGCAAACTTGCCACAGTCATCATACAAACTAGGGAAAACATCCACGCACCCTATAAGGATGATTCTCTAGGGTTTGAGATCAATAGGCTAGGGCATATTTTTAACGCCATGGTGGAAAGTTTAAACCAACAACAAAGCCTGGCTGAAAAAAATTATGAAATAAAAGAAAGTGCTCAAAATGCACTACATCTAGGAGAACAAGCACAACAAAGACTCCTTCCTAATACGCTTCCTAATTATCCAAACACTGAACTCGCAAAAGCTTACATCCCCGCTATTACTGTAGGCGGGGATTTTTTCGATGTCTTTATCGTTGGTGAAGGCGATCATGCCAAACTATTTTTAATTGTTGCTGATGCTTCTGGGAAGGGTGTCCATGCCTGCGGATACTCTCTATTTCTTAAGAACATGCTACGCTCGTTTCTCTCGCAGATGCCTTCAATAAAAGAAGCTATAAAACAAACTGCTTCGCTATTTTACCAAAATACTGCGGATTCAGGGATGTTCGTCACACTATGTGTCTATAGTTACAATTACAAAACAGGAATTGTAGAGTTTTATTCCTGTGGTCACAATCCTGCCTGTTATCTGTCTCCGAACGGCGCCGTTTCTTTCCTATCCCATCGTGGTATGGCTTTAGGATTCCTTCCCGATATTCCTGATATCCCCATGGCAAGCTTTAAGCCTGATCCAGGATCCCTAATTATCTTGTATTCAGATGGAATTACAGAAGCTCATAATAAAGCTTTAGAAATGTTTGGAGAAGAACGACTGAAAAACGTTGTAAAAACCTTAGTGGGTAAAAGCGCTGAAGATGCTATGCATTCTTTAATACTATCTGTGAAAACTTTCGTAGGGAATTGCCATCAACACGATGATATTACCTTACTGATCCTTAAAATATCGGACTTATGAAACAAACTTTTACCAAACGCATTTTGTTGTTTCTTTTTTTGGTAATTCCGATTCCTTTAATTTTGAATCTGGTCGTCCTATCCCTATTTTCTTTTTCAGCAGCAAAAAGCAATCTCATGGAAAACCTCCATACCCATGCGACAAATTTTAGCTTAGAATTTGAAAAAAAACTTACCATCCATAAAGTTTTCCTGAAACGTCTAGCAAATACGTTAGCACTAAAAGCCTATTCCTCATCTTCAGAAGATTTCTATTCTCAAGCTTATAACGAGATGTTCGCCTTATCCAACATGGATTTCTCGCTGTGTCTTATTCCTCTAGTACAGGGAAATATAAAAACAAAAAATCCCCACGATCCGTTTATCTACTATTTAAAAGAGCATCCTGAAATAAAAAAGAAGCTGAGCATGTCTGTAGGAAAGGCATGCATCATTACTGTTCCCTCAGGATCAAATACGCATTCTACAAACTATCTAGTGATTACTGAAGATATCGAAGTATGGAATTCACCAACAAGCGCGGGATTGCTTGTTAGCTTCTACCCTATGGATTTCTTACAAAAAGACCTGTTTAAATCCCTACACTTAAAAGATGAAGACATCTGCCTTCTAAATAAATACGGCGAGGTTCTCTTTGCATCATCTCCTAAATTCTCCTCAGAAGTATTTTCATTAGATATTGCAGATCTCCCTAAAATCACTGCGAGAAAACAAGCCATCCCTCTTGAAGTCGCACCAAAAATCCTTCACGAACAAAAACTGATAAGCGTAAAAATACACAATAAACGCTATCTAGGGCTTGTTTTGAACAAGCTTCCCATTCAAGGAACTTACACCCTATCTATTATTCCTCTCTCTTGGTTTATTATTAAGGCTATCCGTCTCCCTCTAAATGTAATTTTCTTTTATTTTCTAGCTTTTATCTTAATGGGATGGATCCTTTCTAAAATTAACAAACGATTAAATCAACCTATTCAGGAACTTACCACATGCATGGAAGCGGCATGGAGGGGAAATCATAATATCCGTTACGAACCCCAGCCCTACGGATATGAAATTAATGAATTAGGAAACATTTTTAACTGCACATTGCTATTGTTACTCAACTCTAGAGAAAAAGCAGAAATCGAACGTCTTTCTGGAGACAAGCTACAAAAAGAATTAGCTATTCTTTCTTCGCTGCAAGAAGCATTACTCAGTCCTCATTTCCCCGAGTTTCCTCATGTTTCTTTTATTTCGAAACATCTCCAAGGCATGCAAAGATCTGGTCATTTTTACGGATGGAAAACCTCAATTCCTGAGCAAAGTTTCCTAGGTGTTATAGGCCTTGCTGGTGATATAGGATTGCCGTCTTATCTTTATGCCCTATCAGCACGAAGTTTATTTCTTGCCTATGCGAACCTTTCTTCTTCTTTAGAAAACATTTGCTCCAATACTTTCAAAGCGTTTGAGCAAACCACGGAAGGCGATGAGGCCACTATCTCTATGACATTTATTCGCTACTGCTCAACTGATAGAAATTTATCTATCTTATCAGCAGGGGAAACACCTCCTGTAGCCTTTTTAAAAAGACAAGACACATTTTCTCGTCTTATCTCGCCCTCAGTCCAAAACATACACCCCGGGGATATCCTAGTGTGTATCACAGGAAATAAAGAACTTACAGAATACCTCTTGCGCTTACCTATTGAAGATTTGATTAGAGATCCTTTAGCACCTCTAAATTCAGACAACTTTATAGAAACTCTTACAGATATGCTAAATAAAGAAACTCAATCACAAATAGATGGAACTCTAAGCTTCTTATCTTTCATCTAAATGAAGATTTGTAATAGTTATACTTTCACTTCCAGGTTCTTTAGGTCCCTTGCCTAACCATAAGAGTACCCCTGAAACCATAAGAGCAAGAACACCCAGGAGTACAGCTCCAGAGACAATGATGACAAATGCTGGAGAGGTGACAGCAAGACAGATAACAACTACAGCTATACCAATAATCACAAACACTACAGAGCTCTTACTGATTTTTGATAATGTAGCTTTATGATTTTGCCCAAACTGTGCAATGGTCGGGCAGTAAAACTTTAGATGTTCGTGTATATTCATTCCTTATACTCATCAGATCAAAAATTCAAACGGAACATGTTAGTCATGTACGCCTTTTCTTACAAAATGATAAAAACTTCTTTCCGATACCCTTAAGAAGGTTTTTTGCTCTTGTTGCATTCCATCTTTCTCATCCTGTGAGCACTAGTACTCTTACTGTTGTACAGTGACCTTATTCTGATATTTTCTTTAGGGAATCGCTTACTGACAGAAACCTAGAATTCGTGATAAGAGGTAGAAAAAGCCCAAAGTTTTCCTCGTATTTCCTATGTCACGACTGGATTTTTTTGTTTTTGATTCATTAGTTCTTAAGCAAAAGCATAATGAGTTAGAAGAGATTTTCTGCTCAGAAAATGACGATCTATTTCGTGCTTATCAAACGACTGCTCTCCAGTCTCCCCTAGCGGCAAAAAACCTTACCATCGCAAGAAACGCAGCACGTTATATCCTTGCAGAAAACGGGGAAATCGATATTACAAAAGTGGTTTCAGCGATCGAGCACCTGACAAACTGTCTCTATCCTCTAGGTCCTCATAGACATAATGAAGCTAAACCTAGAGAACACTTATTAAAAATGCTTCAATCCATCAAACAAGAACCTGAAATTAGAGAAAGGATCAAAAAACTTTTTGTTCCCTCTTATAGAGTCATTCAAGATCTTATCCGTAATACCCTAGCTCTCCCTACAGAGATCGAGCTCACTCCTATTCATGTACGTCAGGCGGCACTCACAGCAATGTTTTCCTATTTACGTCAAGATGTGGGTTCGTGTTTTGCAACAGCTTTTGCTATTCTCGTTCATCAAGAATACCCCTCTCTGTTCATAAAAGATATCGATGATTTGCTCACCTCAGGAAAACTTACAAGAATCATCGGCACGCGAGAAATCTCGGTACCTATGAATTTGTCAGGCTGTATTGGCGAACTATTTAAACCACTAAGAGTATTAGATCTATACCCAGACCCTATTGCTAAACTTTCTGCATCTCCAGGTTTACAAAAAGCATTTGCCGCAGCTGGCGTCATCGACATCTTAGATGATCCAGAAGTTCGTTTGCAGCAAATCCTTGCTCATGAATACCTAATGAGTAAGCTTCAGCATGTCGATGACACTTTAACAGCTAATGAAATCATTCAGCGTACACTACTGCACCACTACCAAATTACTGAGCAATCTGTACGAGCAACTCTATTTCAGGAAGGATTCTACAGCAAAGAACAAACATTTTTCTCTATTGAGCATTCTCATAAGCTCTCTCAAATACAGAGAGTCTATAGTTATCTTTCTGCTTATGAACTAGCTAAATCTGCTTTTATAAGCGATACGCAAAATCCATTACTAAAATCTTGGGAATATACGTTAGCTACCCTCGCTGACGCTAATGATACCTCAACTCTAAATCACATTCGCGTAGCCTTAGGATGGGACGCTGATGATCCTAATAGCTTAGCGCGTATTATCCAAACTTTCGCTCAAGAAGAAGTCGAGAAGACTCGTGATCTGATACAACAATGCGAACAGACATATAATGAAGCTCGTGCTCAACTAGAATATATAGAAAGTCGCATGAGAAATCCACTCAATGAGCAAGATAATAAGATCTTGATTATGGATCACATGCGCTTTCGCCAGGAGCTAAACACCGCTCTTTATAATTGGGATACCGCTCAAGAAAAGGCAAAGAAACTTTTTGCTCTTCCGAATTTCTTACTCTCCTTCTACACCAAGACTATCCCTCAATATTTCCGTAGTTCTTATGATGCCTTTATCCAAGAATTCTCTCACCTTTATACTGATTCCCCTGCAGGATTTCGCATACTATTTACCCACGGGAGAAGCCACCCTAACACCTGGTCAGCTATCTATTCAATTAACGAGTTTGTCAGCTTTGTATCAGAGTTCTTTTCCTCAACAGAAGTAGATCTTCTTGGAAAACATGGTGTTTTAGGACTAGAAAAAGAAGTTTCAGCTCTTATCCATTACATTGTCTCTGGTATTCATAAAAACTCTTTCCAAGAAGGAGCGATAACTCGCATTCTTAAAAGACATAATTCGGTAGTTCCTCCTTCAGTTCTTGATAACTTAGACAAGATTTCCCACACCCCCTGGGTCTATGTTTCTGGAGGAACAGTAGAAACTCTATTAAAGGATTACTTCGAGAATCCCGAAGAACTGACACGTGTTGAAAAACATCCTGAAACTGCTCATGAATTAGCGGCTTTCTTCTCAGATGCTTTGAAAGATCTTCCCTATGCAATAAAAAGCTATTTAGAAGATGGGGCGCATTCTTTAATCGCTTCATCTCCCACGCACGTTTTTTCTATAATTGCGGGGTCGCCTCTATTTCGTGAAGCATGGAATAATGATTGGTACAGCTACACTTGGTTACGTGATGTCTGGGTAAAGAATCACCAAGATTTCCTAACAAACACTATACTAAATCAACAAGGGATCTATACATTTATAGAAAGATTCTGCTCAAAATATAGCCTACAGAATCTCACTTATGATTTTCATGATTTTTGTTCCGATCATTCTTTATCCCTTCCTGAGCTCTATGAAAAATCTGTAAGATTTCTAAAAGAAAACTTCCCTAAATCTGAAAAAATCTCTGCTCTATACCAACGACGTTTAGCTCACCAAATTGTGCAAGATGTTCCCTATACCTCAGATCAACAGCTCCCTGAGGTTTTAGATAATCTGAGTTCCTATCTAGGGATCTCATCGAGAATCACCTATGAAAAATTCAACACGCTCATAAACCAATTCATTCCAAACTTTTCTCTATTGTCTTCGGGAGAAATTCGTCATCTCTTTAAGGGATTAATGATGGAAAGTTACCAGCGAATGTATTTCGAAGAAGATATCTTTCTGAGATTAGCAACAGCAATGCGTCATCATAATCTTGCTTATCCTGCTCCTCTTCTCTTTGGAGATAGTAATTGGGCATACAGCTATTTCGGATTTATCCTTCACCCAGGAACTCAAGAAATCGACCTTTGGCAGTTTAACTATGCTGGTTTACAAGGGTATCCTCTGGAAAACATAGACAAACTTCTGTCCGTAACACAACCCTGGATACTCTATGCAAATCCTATAGACTATGGTATGCCCTCCCCTCCAGGATACCGCAGCCGTATGCCGAAAGGATTTTTCTAATCTTCGTCACAAGATTTTTTCTTTCTTTTAAAAATCGAACGAAATAAAGATTTTAGGGAGTGTTTAGAAATTTCTCTCCCCATTGCAGAAATACTCTCTGTTAACGGAAGTTTTTTCGGACACACGCGAACACAGTTGTGGGCTTGCCCACAACCTTCTATACCTTTTTTACCCATAAGCGTACGTAAGCGCTTCTTAGAATGCTTATCCCCAGGATAAGTATTAAACAAACGTGCTTGAGCAATAGCTGCTGGGCCTATAAAATCATTGTGCTCATTAATTTGAGGGCAGGCTTCCGTGCAACACCCGCATGTCATACACATAGACAAGGCATACATAAGCTCTTGCTCTTCCTGAGATACCTTGACCCCACTGTGCTCCCCATCAACATCAGCAGCTACCCAACCCTGTATCTTCTGTAAATTATCAAACATGATGGATCGATCGACTATAAGATCTCGAATTAATGGGAACTTCGTTAGAGGAGCTAAAACGATCTCTCGAGATCCCGTCTCTCTTATATACTCTTCAATGAGTGCTGTACATGCCTGACGAGGAACACCATTCACCAATAACGAACAAGAACCACAAACTTCTTCCAAGCATCCTTGTTCCCATACCACAGGATTTACAGTTTCCCCAAGGGTATTTACAGGATATTTTTCAATTTCCATAAGAGCACTGATGACATTCTCTCCTGGATGTAAGGTCAATTCAAAACTTTCCCAATATTGCTTCCCCGGGGTCCCCCGATAAATTTTCAATATAAAAGTTTCAGGAATATCCATAAGACTCTCTTTATTTATATGGGCAAACGAATAGTTTCTGGGACATTAGCAAGCTTGATTTCCCCCGTTGAAGATTTGGTATAATCTCTTAACGTAGGTTGCACATGACGCGTATCAACAGGCTTGTAAGTAATCACAGGTTCCTCAGGAGAATATGAAGCCAATGTCGTTTTTAACCAGTGTTCGTCATCACGTTTAGGAAACTCTTCTTTATAGTGAGAACCTCGAAACTCGTCTCGTAACAATGCGCCTTTAGTAATTGCTAACGCCAACTCTAGCATAGGACCCATCTGCCGTACGAAATGAAAGGTCTTATTAGCAAACTGCGAAGAATCATGTACAGAAACTTTTTGCAGTCTTTCTCTGAATTCTTTTAGCTGTTCTAATGTGTTCTTCAGGTCTTTGTTATTACGTTTCACAGTGACATTTCTCACCATGACATTGGCAATCTCTTCATGCAAGACAAAGATATTCTCTCCCCCACTTCTAGAAAGTAAAAGAGCGTTTTCTTCTTTCTCTTGCTGGAGTGCATCTGAAAAATCTGTAGAAGTTGTTAGACAAGAGCCAAAAGCTGTAATAAAACGTGCAGCTTCTTCTCCAGCGACTAATCCCGCATAGAGACAGGATAATAAAGAATTCGCACCTAGACGATTCGCACCATGATATTGGAAATCCGATTCACCACAATTAAAGCATCCAGGGATATTCGTCATCTGCCGATAACGGCTATCACGATCAGGATCATCAGCAGCAGGCCAATCTACCCAAGCACCACCCATAGAATAGTGCACAGCAGGGAAAATTCTCATCGGCACTTTATCAGGGTCTTCTCCAGTAAACTTCCTGTAAATATCAAGAACAACTTCCAACTTATGTCGTGTAGAAGCTGGCAAATGCGTAACATCTAAGAAAACTTCCATACGACCGTCTATTCCTAATCCTGCTTCACAGACCTGTAGAATAGCACGAGCACCGACATCACGGCTGACTAGGTTCCCATAAGCAGGATACATGTCTTCTAAGAAATACCAGGGTTTTCCTGTTTCTCCACAAGGGCGCCGCGAGCCATCAGGGAAAATTATCGTCTTGGAAGAATCTCCAGGGACCCAAACACGCCCTCCCTCACCTCGAACAGACTCTGATATTAATCGCAATTTATCAATACCAGGAATAGCCGTAGGATGGATTTGTATGAATTCTGGGTTTGCATAAGTCATACCTTGAAGGAACAAGCGTCCGTTTGCCGCTCCTGTACAAAATGTCGAATTCGTAGACATCTTAAAAATAACCCCAGGACCGCCTGTAGCAAAAATTACAGCATCACCTTTCAGAACTTCTAAGCGATTATTGAATAAATTCATTAATACAATACCACAGGCTCTACCTGCATTATTGGTAATCAATCTTATAAATTCATGATTCTCAAATTTATTCACACGTCCCTGACTCTCACGACGTCGCACCTGCTCATCTAAAGTATACATAAGCTGTTGGCCAGTAGAAGCCCCACAAAATACTGTACGATGATACAGCGTCCCTCCAAATCTACGTACATCCAAATCACCATTAGGTGTACGATTAAAAGGACATCCAAAATTATCCAACATACGGATAATCCTAGGCGCCGCTAAACACATCTCCAAAACAGGCGGTTGATCTGCTAAGAAATCTCCTCCCTTTATCGTATCGTAAGCATGTATATAGGGAGAATCTTGCTCCTCATGCTTAAGATTCAGAGCAGCATTTATGCCTCCCTGAGCACATACAGAGTGAGATCTTTTTACTTTTGTCAATGACACGAGATCAACAACTATACCGAAATCCGCCAGTTTCATGGCTGCTGACAACCCTGCTAAACCGCCACCGACTACGATAACTTTACAACCTTGTGCTTTCATAATCTTATGCCATGATATACAAATTCCAAATCACACTAATGCCCATGGCTGCCACTATGACCATGGCAAAATAACATACATTACGTAAACGAGTTTGAGAACGTAAAGATATGACGACACCCCACCTTGAACAAAATGTCCAGAGACCATTAAACCCATGAAAAGCTGCAGAAATCACAAGAATAGTGTAAAAAATTGCCATCCATAAGGACCCTAAAGAATCCCGAACAACATAAAGAAAAGCAGTCCCAACATTAGGAGTCAGGAGATACGCTTTTTTCTCTAATAATTGAGAAACCGCGCTGCCGTCAAGATCCTCTTTGTCTAAACGAATCGTTTCAAATTGAGGCGCTGAAAAATTAATAGTGAAAAATCCTTTAGTGCCACGAACTATTGCTGCATACCGCGAAGGGTCAATATCGACAACATAGTATGTTTGCCCATGCAGTTCTACATGAACAGGATAACGAAGAAAACGAAACTGAACCACATGAAAAATAAGACCGAAAAGTAAAATCCAAGCAGTTCTTCTTTGCCAAGTATAGGCAAGATTCCTCGCATAAATTAAAGCGGGTTTTCTGCCGTCAGAAGCTCCTGAGTTAGTTTGTGCTTGAAAAAGATAGATGATGCCTATGACAGCGTGACAAGTAAACGGCAAGGCCAAAAAAACGATTTCTATGATCTTAAGACCAGGAATCTGATGAAATTTACTTACCAACTGAACGAAACCACTACCTTCCTTAAAATAAGAAGAAGCAAGCATATTGGTAAACATATGCTCACAAAGAAATAACGTAAATGCGACTCCTGCTAAAGAATGAACACAACGTAAAACAAAGCTAGTGTAGTACTTCCATGACCTCTGAGCGGCCCCAGAACATGCTTCCTTTTCGTTCATCATAAGCCTTTATTTCACAATTTCTTTTTTTAGCAACCATAGAAGCTTAAGTAGAATTATGTGAAGTTATTTTTACTGACAAATCAGAGATAGACTAACCTTTTTTTCTTCCCTCCAAGAATCGCAAAACATTCCTTCGTGCTATATCCGCAAGCTCCTGAGGAGTCATACCATGAAGATGCGCTATCGTTTCTATCGTATGCGTTATGTAAGCAGGTTCATTTCTCTTTCCCCGATGTGGAGTAGGAGTGAGAAAAGGAGCGTCCGTTTCTATTAACAAATGCTCAAGAGGAATTTGAGCAACTACAGAACGGAGATCTTCAGCATTTTTAAATGAAACAATCCCGCTAATGGAGATATACCATCCACGAGAAAGTAATTCCTCAGCATCATGTAGTGTACCTGTAAAACAATGGAGCATACCGGGACAAGAGCGTTCATCATGATGATAATATAGATCGATCATCTGGAAAAAATCATCAAAAGCACCACGACAGTGCACCACAAGAGGTAATTCAGAATCTAAAGCAAGGGATAAGTATTTCTTCAATACTTCCTTTTGACGTTCTTGGGCAGGGCCATCTTCAGCAAAACAATAATCTAAACCTACCTCACCAATAGCTGCTAATTTCCCTGCTTGGGCAAAGCCTTGGAAATAGTGAAAATGTTCCTCTATATCTGTATGAGCATCTTGAGGAGGAGTTCCAGCAACATGACAAAAACGCACATCAGGAAAACGTTCTGCATAACGAAACGATGTATCAAGCTCGTCTATAGTTGTGGTTACATTAACAAGGAGAGATATCCCAGAATCTTGTGCACGACGAATCACGTCATCAGCATCCTCAACGAAAGCCTCATCTGAAAGATGTAAGTGAGCATCTGCTAAATCCATAACCTCTTCTCCTTAAAATCTTGGCATCAGGAAATGAGTGATCATACATCTCCTCATGAAATATCTTCAAAAGAATCGGTTTCCGCAGAATTTTTTCTTAGAAATTAAAGACAAAAAAAGGGTGTATTTGAATCAATACACCCCAAATAGATTGTGTTATCCTGATAGGTTAATTTTTCGAAAACACCATATCTTCGAGAATGGATTGTGTTATCTTCTCAGGAAGCACTATAGGATCAGACTGATCCGCAGGATAGTAGACATAAGAAGGAACACTTGCACGACCTAAACGTGCCAGCTCTTCGGTAATCCCTGGATCCTTACGTGTCCAATCCGCTTCTAAAGTAACCACTCCATGTTTTTTAAACATCTCTTGTACAGCACTTGCATACAATACAGGTTTATTCATCTGACAAGTTAAACACCACTTAGCTGTAAAGTTCACAAACACCGCTTGTCCTTCCTTACGCAATTGAGCAAGTTTCGTAGCTGAAAACGGTTGCCAAACGTTATTCTCCTGAACAGCTACAGTTTCTGTTGCTTCGACAAAATTCTTTGAAGCAACAAAACTTAAAGATAGAGCTCCTGCAACACATCCTAAAAATAATGTTGAAGCAATCACCCTGTGTTTCTTAGGAGAAACTGGCGTACCCCATTTCCCTAAAATCCAAGCGCCTATACCTGCAAGCCATAATCCTGCAAGGAGGATAATTAACGCTGTAGTACTTGTTTCTGAACCAAAGATCCACGCTAACCAAGTTACCGTACCTAATAACATAAACCCAGTAAGCTGCTTAAACGTACTCATCCAACTTCCAGGTTTAGGAAGAACGGAGAGCATCTTAGGAAAGATAGAAAATACAAGATATGGCAATGCCATTCCTAGGCCTATCGATGTAAATATCATCAATTGCTTAATGAACGATAAAGACATCACCAAACCTAGTATAGAACCTAAAAAAGGTCCTGTACATGGTGTAGTTACTAATGTTGCTAACACTCCGTTAAATACAGCTCCTACAGCTTTATTTTTAGAGCCTCCAGACTCTGTGGATTGGAGTTTCCCTCCAAGAGAAGCAAACATCGTGCCCATTTCAAATAAGCCTAGAGAACTCAAGGCAAACAAGAAGAACACTATAACCAAGGTCGCGACAAACATAGGCTCTTGAAGCTGGAAGCCCCAACCAATGTTATGCCCTAACATTTTTAAAAGAGAAGCAACCCCTGCTAACCCCCAGAAACAGCCCACTACACCTAAAGTGAAGCATAAGCCATTGATAATTACGGATGAGCGGTGCTCGCCAGCAGATTTAATTAATCCGTAAACTTTAAGAGTAACTAAAGGCAAAACACAGGGCATAATATTAAGAAGAAGTCCCCCGAGGAACGCCATGGCAATAATCGTGACATAATTCCATAACGCGGATGTTCCCGATTCCGATTCACTAATTTGACCACGAACTGCGAACGATTCCACCTCGCTACCCGTTTTATCTGTAAGCAATAGAATCCCTTGCAACTCCTGATTTTTCTGAACTCCTGAAATGGTTTTTATCTTCAGTTTCCAAGCTGTTCCTGAATCTTCACTAATCGCTTCTTCAGAATAAGCGAAAATCTTATCGGCCTTCTCTGAAATAAACCAAGCCTTCTCAGCACGGTTTTTCTGTCCGGAAATATTTAAAATGATCTCGCCATCTTGACTACGTCCCAAAGTAATTGTCTGATCTTCCAATAGACGGGGTTGTGTTTGTAAAGTTTGAGCGAACTCTGCAGTTCTTTCAGGATATAAGATCACATCGCCGTCACGATAAGGTAGGGATAATTCTAGATCAACATTTCCCGGGACACAACTCTCTCCACAAGCCAACCATTCAACATGCGCTTTTAACACCACAGATTCTTGATTATCTAAACTCTCAGGAGCACGAATATCTGCAACTATAAAAGCATGATCGTCATAACCAAAGAATGTCGTGCCCTCCTCCTCAAAAACTTTAGGAGTTGGCCAATGCTCTTCTTCAACTATGAATCCCTTGGGCAAATTCCAATTAATTCTCAATGGACTACCCACTTCGCCAGGATTCTTCCAATAAATATGGCTTCCCTTAGGAGCCGCTATCTTAATCCCTAATCTGAATATTCCGCCTTTAGGAATGTGGGATCCCTCAGAAATGAGAGTAGCACCTGGTGAAGCCGTCTCTACAATAGGCTCTGCAGCACGCAGTTTCTGACCATACCCAGTAAAGGCAGGCACAGAAAATAGAAATGCTACCAATATAGTTTGAAAATGCTTTTTGATTTTATTCAAAATAACTCCAACTATTTCTAAATCAGGTAGATAATTATACACTATTTATAATTTTGTTTTTACTAATGCTTTTGTAAATCTCTTTAACAAAACCTACTTGGCTCTATACCAGAATTTTGATAGGATCGTCTTTTGTACGATCCCCTCATTATGTAAAGAATTTTATACTCTATGTTGCAATTCACCCATAATCCCATTATCCAGGCTTACACAGAAGCTGACCTTTTCGGTAAGGGGATATTCTTCAGTCTACTGATTCTTTCCCTTTGCACTTGGACAGTACTACATCAAAAGCTTGCTATTCAAAAAAAATTTCTGAAATCAGGAAAATCTCTTAAAGACTTCTTGATAAAGAATCGTCATGCTCCCCTGTCCTTAGAAATTCACCCGGAGTTAAACCCCTTTGCTGACTTATATTTCACTATTAAACGGGGAACTTTAGAACTTCTTGATAAAAATCGTCAGCAGGCACCAGATCACGGCCCGGTATTATCCGTTGAGGATATACAATCCTTAGAGACCCTACTTGGAGCCGTTATGCCAAAATATCGTGCACTTATGCACGAAAATAACTTTATCCCTGCCACAACAATTAGTCTAGCGCCCTTTTTAGGCCTTTTAGGAACAGTTTGGGGTATTTTAACAGCTTTTTCGCATATCAGTTCAGGAGAAGTTGGAGGAACAGCCATGATGGAAGGGCTTGCAACAGCTTTAGGAACGACAATTGTAGGATTGTTTGTTGCTATTCCCTCTTTAATAGGGTTTAATTATCTTAAAGCTCATTCTTCTCGGTTAATTCTAGAAATAGAGCAGACAGCGTATTTGCTGTTAAATTCTATAGAAGTCAAGTATCGTCAGACAAATTTATGAAACGTATTATCGTTGAAGATACTGAAGAAGATCCTAATGTTAATCTGACTCCATTGATTGACATTGTTTTTGTTATTTTAATGGCGTTTATGATAGCCATGCCGTTAATACGTATCGATTCTATAGCTTTAGCCCCTGGAACACAAAATCATAAGGTTCTTGCAAAAGAAGATGCGCTATCAACAACAATCAAGGTATTAGCAGATCATACGATCACTCTCAATGATCAAGCTCTTTCTTTAGGAGAACTAAAAACGCAACTCGCCCTTTTACATCAGCAACACCCAAATCAAGTGCCTTTGCTGCTACAAGATGGCGATACACCTTTTAGATTATACCAAGAAGTAAAAACTACGATAGAATCAGCAGGATTTCACGAACTCCATATAGCTTTAAAAAGCTAATTATGAAAAAAGCTCTTCCTTATAGCCTTTTTGCCATCATTTTCCACGGAGCGTGTATAGCTCTCCTTTCATATTCTCCCGTAAACAAACCACCGACTAAACCTGTACCATTTAAAGAAAAAATTGTTGCTTTAAGAGAACCTTTGCCTAGTGTAGCAACTGTAACAACGCCTCAACCCACCCTAAAAGAACATACAGATAAACGCGATATTGAGCCATCTCCTCAGAAACCGAGCGTAAAACCGCCTGTCGAAAAGAAAAAAACTGAGGATATTCAAAAACCTTGTGTCCCCAATAAACCTAAAGAAAAGCCGAAACCACAACCCAAGGGAGAAAATCACCCCACAGCAAACAAAAGCATAGGAAAAGAAGCCAAACTCAAAGCAATTGCAGACCTGACAAAAACACTCTCAAAACATCTTGATGACAGTAATGCTCGGCTCGCCGATATCACTGTTCCTACAAATAAACAACTCGCAGTACAAACAACTTTAGCAACAACACAAGATGAAGAATTATGCCAATTGCTCCGTGAGCACATGACTCTTCCTTTTTCTGGAGAAGTGAGATTAAAACTTGTATTAACGCCTCAAGGACGGATTCAGGATTGTGTTTTATTATCTGAAATTAGCGAATCCGAAAAAGAACTCATTCTTATGCGCATCCACGCAATTCCTTTTAAAAAATTCTTAGATAAATACAAAATCTCGAAAAATATCGTTTTTCATATTAAACTGCTGAGTAATGAGTCTTAACATAGTAGGGGTTGTTGGAATGTTACGACGTATGTTAGTCAGTGCTTTCCTGATTTTTGGGATGATCTCCCTCTATGCTAAAGACTTAGAAGTCTCTGTGCGTTCTGAGATATCTCGTTTACCCATACATATAGAGTTAAAGATCGGCTCTAACGATGCGCCACAACAAAAATACTTACGCTCATTGTGTACTACCTTCATTAATGATTTAGCTCTTGGTGATCGTCTTCAACCTTCTCTTGTTCAAACCGGGACTTCCTCAGCACCTTTTAATATAGCTATTGTTTCCCATTATCCAGAAATCACATTTACCTTATCCAGAGGGACTCAAAATTATCAACCCATGCACTCTCTGGTGCTTACAGAAGATAACGCTTCTAACCGTCAGAAAATACATGAAGCTGCTGATAAGATTCATTATGCCCTTACAAGTGTTCCTGGAATCAGCTCGGGGAAAATCATTTTTTCTCTAAGTAAAAATCCTAAAGATAGTGAATTAAAACAAGGCGAGCTTTGGTCTGTAGATTATGATGGAGGGAATTTGCGCCCCCTTACACAAGAAAACTCCTTATCTATTACTCCTAATTGGATGAATATAGGGAGCAAGAATCCCTACCTGTATGTTTCCTATAAATTTGGCATTCCGAAGATTTTCTTAGGTTCTTTAGAGAACACTACGGGGAAAAAGGTTCTGCATTTACAAGGGAATCAGTTTATGCCAGCTTTTTCTCCTAAGAAAAAGCTATTAGCTTTTATTTCGGATTCGTATGGAAATCCGGATTTATTTCTTCAGAGTTTTTCCCTATCAAAAGGCGCTATGGGGAAACCCCGTAGAGTCCTTAATGAAACTTTTGGAACACAAGGTAACCCTTCTTTTAGTCCTGATGGCTCTAAGTTAGTTTTGGTTTCCAATAAAGATGGTAGACCACGTTTATACATCCTTCAAATAGACCCAGAAATTCAATCTCCCCGATTATTAACCAAAAAATATAGAAATAGCAGTTGCCCTTCATGGTCTCCTGATGGTAAAAAAATAGCCTTTTGCTCTGTGATTAAGGGTGTTCGGCAGATTTGCCTATATGATCTGGCTACTGGGAAAGATTATCAACTAACAACAACCCCTGTAGACAAGGAAGGGCCTTCATGGGCCGTGGATAGTCAGCATCTTGTGTATAGTGCAGGGAACTCAGGAGAGTCAGAACTTTATTTATTAAGTCTGATTACCCAAAAAACTAAGAAAATTGTTATAGGATTAGGGGAAAAACGTTTTCCTTCTTGGGGAGGTTTCCCTGATAACCAATAAAGAGAATCTTATGAAAAAGAAATACCTAAGCGTTCTGAGTTGTTTACTACTTACTCTTTTCGCCCTACCTTCATGCTCTTATCCTTGTGGTGATTGGGATACTATTTGCGAAGATTGTCAACATCCTAGAAGAAGAAAACAAAATTTCGCTTTTGTTCCTCTCTACACCGATGAAGAGATGAATCAACACTTTGCGGATGCCTATGATTCCAAAGAAGAACAGTTATATAAAACAAGCAGTCAGTCCATGGCTTTCCGTAATATTACTTTCGCAACGGACAGCTACACGATCAAAGGTGAAGAAAACTTAGCTATTTTATCTAGTCTTGTTCGTCAAATGCAGAAATCTCCAAAAATGACACTGTACATAGAGGGTCATACTGATGAGCGCGGAGCTGCATCGTATAACCTAGCTTTGGGAGCTCGCCGCGCCAATGCTGTTAAGCAACACTTAATTAAACAGGGGATTTCAGCAGACCGGCTATTCACCGTATCTTATGGAAAAGAACAGCCGATAAACCTGGGTCATAATGAACTTGCTTGGCAACAAAATCGTCGTACAGAATTTAAAATCCATGCACGTTAGTTATAAACATTTTTTCTATTACGGATTCTGGTGCTGCTTAGGATTGACTTTGCCTACACACGCAGCGGGGAAACCTCCTGCCATACAAACTGTGCTGGCAGAGATAGAAGATGCTTCTGCAAAATTGTTATGCCACGAAGCAGAAATTCAAATGCTTACAGATCGCATAGATGAACAAGATAGCAAAATACAAAGACTTTCTTCTGCAAAACCGGAATCTCTCACAAAACAAATCCAACAATTAGAAATTGAGCACAAAACGCTAGCCAAAACCGTTGCGGTGCTGACAGCATCTGTAAAAGATATCCAATCTACCTTACACAACAAACTCCAAGAAATACAAAAAGATCACAAGACTCTTTCTCAAGATATCCGTCTCTTACGACGTTCTCTTCTTGCCCTGGTTGATGGAACTTCTCCCGAAGCATATACGGATCTTAGTGAAGAGATTCCTGCTCACATCCATGTTGTAAAACCTGGAGAAACCCTAGGTAAAATTGCTGCGAAATATAAAGTTCCCGTAGCAGAATTAAAAAAACTTAATAAATTGAATTCTGATATTATTTACGCCAATCAAAAGCTTTGTTTACCAGAGAATAAGAAATAAGCATCTGTTTTTGCATAACTAATATCTAATTCTCACTGTAGATAATAAACAAATTCTTTTGTAGGATCGGAAATAAAGTCCGATTTATCTATAATTCAATGAAATTGACGATTGCTTTATTTGGTGAAGCAGAAAAAGGAAGCTACGATACCGCCTATTTATGTCGTAGTACAGCAGAGCTTTATGACCACTTAGGCAACGGATCTGCAACAACCAAATCAGGAATAGCCTTAGCAATACAAGCACTAATGTACAACTATAACGTGCTCTACTTCCGAGTAAAAGAGGAAGGGTATTGTATAGACAGCTACTTTTTTGGACTTCACTTCTTAAATACCCAAACTACTCTAAAAAACATTATCGCTATGGGTCTTCCTGGTGTTGGTGATCAACACATCATAGAAGCCTCTAAATCTCTCTGCCGAAAATATAAAAGTTTTCTTTTATTTTTCGAGCAAGACCTCTACGATTTGTTAACCTTTAATAAGATTTTCTAGTCGATAGTTCCGAAATATTCTTTTAGACCTTCTTCATTAGGAGCCATAGCTTTCTGTCCTTGCTGCCAATTTGCAGGACATACTAACCCATGACTTTCAAAGAAAATCAAAGCATCTAACACCCGAAGCTCTTCATCTATAGAACGACCTAAAGGAAGGTCATTTACTACCATATGTCTGATGATACCTTCCTTATCAATCAAGAATGACCCACGGAAGGATAACCCTGACTGGGAGTCTAAAACACTATAAAGCTTAGAAAGCTCATGAGTAGTGTCGGAAATTAGAGGATAGGTGATACCTTTAACTCCACCAGCTTTTTTGTCAGTTTTTAACCAACGCTGGTGTGTGTCGAGATCATCAACAGAACAGCCAATAACTTGAGCTCCGCGATTTTCAAACTCTTCTAAAGAATCTTGAAAAGCATGTAACTCTGTAGGACAAACATAAGTAAAGTCTTTAGGATAAAAGAAAAGAATAACGTATTTACCACGATAATCTTTCAAAGAGATGTTTTTTACTTCGCCGTCAACGACTGCTTGTACAGAAAAATCTGGGGCAGCTTTCCCAATAAATAACGATCCCACTTTACCACCCTATTTTTTAAATTATGCTTCGCACCAGAGAGGACTTGAACCTCTGACCACCTGGTTCGTAGCCAGGTACTCTATCCACTGAGCTACTGGTGCACAGCTCTTTCGATGAAAAGTGTAGTCAAGTTCAGCCAAATGATCAAGTCTTTCTCCTCTATCTTTGAAAAAAGATCGCTCTAAACAAAAAAGATATTCTCATCAGGCGTTGTATAAAATTTATTTACCGCTAGAGATCATCCGGGAGAGAAGTTTCCGGAAATTGAGGATCTTGCAATTCCTTGGAAGAGTCCACGATAAAAAATGAACTAGTCAAAAGTAAGCAGGAAATAGAAATCGAATGCTTTAAAATATATTTAATCACTGTCAGAGGATCTAAAACCCCTGCTGAAATTAAATTTTCAAAGGTATCATGAACACAATTGTATCCAAAATAAGGATCGGCATGTTCTAAGACTGTCGCAACTACAGCGTCTGGAACTTTCCCGGAATTTCTTGCCAAGATCCTCAGAGGAGCTTCTGCTGATTGCAACATACACTTACAGCCAAACATCACCCCAGCCGGTAATTGCTCTGGGATTTTTACAACAGATGCGGCACGAGCTAACGCTGTTCCACCTCCAGGAAGGCATCCTTCTTTAAAAGCTGCTTTTGTTGCTTTTAAAGCACTTTCTAAACAGATTTTCTTTTCTCGATATTCGTTTTCTGTAGTTGCTCCTAAATGTATTTGAGCAAGCCCTCCAACAAATCTGGCTAAACGCTTTTCTAAATCTTCAGTATCCATTTCGGAACTACTATGAGCAATGGCTCGGCGTAAATAATCTATATGCTGTTCTCTTCTTTCCTGATTGCCTTTTCCTTCCGATAAAAGGGTTGTATTTTGTGTAATGACGATCTTCCCAACGGAACCAAGAATACTTGGGCTTCCTTCTTCCAAAGAAATTCCCAATAGATCCCCTACAACAGTTGCCCCTGTTAAAATGGCAATATCTTCAAGGATTTCCTTACGTTGATTACCGAAACCAGGAGCTTTTATAGCACATATGGGGAGCTCCCCCTTAAGCTTATTAACAATTAAAATAGAAAGAAGCTGAGGATCAAAATCTTCAGCAATGATAATTAAAGGATTTTTACTCGTCTGAAAAGTCTGATCTAAAAAATGAATAAATGCTTGATTTAAACAAGATAACGTCTGATTGCACAACAAGATGGAAGCATTTTCATAGACCACTTCCATAGTCTCTGGATGGGTGACAAAATACGGGGATAAATATCCAGCATTCAAACCCACATCAGTAGTTGCTTTTAGCGTCGTCTCTTTATTCGTTCCCTCTTTTATAGAGATAACACCTTCTATACCTACAGTTGCTATAGCATCAGATATAAGTCTTCCTATCAAAGGGTCGTTATTTGCAGATGTTGTCGCTATTTGTAATACATCTTCTTTTGGATCTGCTTCAATTACGAGCTTAGTAAGCTCCTTATCCAGCATCTCCCCAGCAAGATGAATTCCTTGTTTGATCTCTAAAGGGTCTAACCCGACAGCAACCCCTTTCAATCCTGACGAAAATAACGCATCTATCAATACAACTGCGGTAGTAGATCCATCTCCCACCTGGATTTCTGTTTGCAACGCGGCTTCTTTAGCAAGCTTCAAACCCGTATGTTCGAAAGCATCCGTCAAAGTCACTTCTTTAGCTATAGAAGCACCGTGTTTTGTGACATAAGGAGACACGCGATCTTTTTTGATAACAACACAAGACCCTTGTGGCCCTAAAGTTGCAATTACAGCTTTAGCTAAAGCACGCACCCCCCGATTTAACGCGCTAAGCCCTTCTAATCGATTCTTGAATATTTTAGACACGTTCTTTCTATGTCTCCCTAGATTCCAGGGATAAGGCGACCCTATAAGGTCGCTTATAGAAACAACAAAAATTCCTGTCAAACAGTGGAATCAAGAGAAAAAATTACTCTTCTTCACCATAATCAGCTATTAAGAAAGGCTTACGTGTACTTTGGAACTTTGTTCTCCCCTCAGTACACAACTTTTTTAACGGCCAAATAATATAGCGTTCTTTCTGGCAGATATGCAGAAATGTTTCTTCGCCTAAACAACGATATATAGAGTTTTTTCGCAAAGGAATTTTCTCTAAAGCGTTAAAGGCATTCTCCACTTGTTTAGGATAAAGAGTTTTCAAAGTTCCTAAAATTGTAATTTGCGTTTCCATAGGAAGAAACTCTCCAGGTTTATCTAATACAAGCAAAACACCTGAGCAAAGCTCCATTTTATATTTGCCAAAAAAAGGTTCGTAACAAAAAGGATAAAATGTGATTCCCGGCAAGCGCGCTTCATTTAGTTTTTTAGCAACAAGATTCCCATCCATCCAAGGAGCACCAATCAATCGAAAAGGAAGGGTATAGCCTATGCCAATACTGGATATAGACAAGGCTCCGATAATTCCTGTTGCTGCATAAAAAAATGCCGTTTGCGCATCAGGAATTTGTGGACTAGTAGGAATCCAATTTAATCCTGTCTGCGAAAATGTCATAGAGCGCTTCCATCCCTGCATAGGAACTACCGACACATCAGCATAGGGGGCGTATTTCGCTTTATAAAAAAGTGCTAATTCTCCAGGAGTCATTCCGTAACAATAGGGAATTTCAGGAGCATACTCCGATTGAGATATCGGCATAGGGCCATCTATTATCTTACCGCCCATAGGATTCGGGCGATCTAAAATGATGAGGTGTTTTTTGTACTTTTGTGCTGCACGCACCAGATGAAGCAAGGAAGTGATGAAAGTATACGAACGCACTCCTATATCCTGCACATCATATATTAAAACATCACTCCCCTGTACAGCATGCTCAGGAACCTCTTTAACACCATATAATGAAACTATGTGTAATCCCTGAACCTTCGGAGCTGTTCCAGGAGTTTCTGCCGGTGCAGTTCCATAATATCCATGTTCTAAAGTACAGAGAACATTCAAAGAACATAGATCACGATGTTCTAGAAAAGCAGAGAGGGAATCTTTCCCCTCATGGTTAATAGCAGCATTGTGAGATATTAATGTTATTTTCTTATCACGAATCCAAGAAAGATACGGCTCATCGTTAAAAATACGATCTAGTCCCACTGACACTTGAGGGAACCCTAAGCAAGGAAATAAACATAATAAAATTAAAAATGAGCGTATGAGTCTCATAAAACCTATCTGATTATAAAAATAACATTTTGATAGTTTGCATGTTGGTTAAGTACTGCTAGCAAAAAAGATAACTTTATGCAACCTTGCTAATAGTTGTGTAGGTGCGCCTATTTCGATTATTTTGTAATATAATCGCGAAAGGCACTACAATCGACAAAATTACTAATGTAATTCTACACGAGACAGAAACTGTTAGTTATTTGCTCTTTCCCTTTTGCTAAGGAGAAACCCATGAAGATAGTGATTGCTAGCTCCCACGGTTATAAAATACGAGAAACCAAGACTTTTTTAAAACAATTAGGAAGCTTTGACATTTTCTCATTAACGGATTTCCCTAACTACCGCTCTCCTAAAGAAGTAGGTTGTCTTCCCGAAGAAAACGCTCTAGCAAAAGGTCTCCACGCAGCAAGAGAACTGAACTCTTGGGTAATCGCGGATGACACTATGCTTATGGTCCCTGCATTAAATGGGCTTCCTGGCAAGCTATCAGCGACTTTTGCCGGAGAAGATGCTTGTGATAAAGACCACAGAAAAAAACTTCTGCAAGAAATGCAATCTTTAGAAAGCATCGTAGATCGTTCTGCTTATTTTGAATGTTGCATTGTGCTTGCTTCGCCTGAAGGAAAATTCTTTAAGACTCGTGGGATTTGTGAAGGCTATATTAGCCATCAAGAAAAAGGCTCTTCGGGTTTTGGTTATGACTCTTTATTTTTAAAATATGACTACAAACAGACGTTCGCTGAACTTTCCGAAGATATAAAAAATCAAGTCTCTCACAGAGCTAAAGCTTTACAAAAGCTCGCTCCTTATTTACAAGACCTGTTAGAGAAACAGCTAGTCTCTAGGAATTAACATTTCCAATGAATGTTCTAAGCAGCCGCGGATTTCTCGCATCTCTGCAAGTATAGCTTCTGCTCTTAAAAAATCTGCTTCTAAACTTGCCGCTGCTGGCATGCCTTCTTTTCCTTGAAGTTTCTGTGTAGCTACAGGCATTTCTAAACTCACTGTAGATTTCGCTGTAAGTCGGTGGGTCTTGTTAAAAGAAACCGTTTGAATACCTTCATTCATGGGAGCTTCCAATTAATCATGGGCTTATTCAGCTTTTTAAGCAGGTAGTTAATTTTTGAAAAGTGCGAACAACCAAAAAAGCCACGATGTGCCGATAAAGGGGAGGGATGCGCAGATGCTAAAATTGCATGTTTATGTGTGGAACGAAACAGCAAATCACATTTCTTCCTTGCAGCATTCCCCCATAAAACAAAAATAACATGAGATCGGTTTTCTATGAGTTTGGTAACAATTGCATCAGTAAACTGTTCCCATCCCCGACCCGCATGGGAAAAAGGAGAGCCGGCACGCACAGTCAATATAGTATTTAACAATAAGATCCCTTGATTCGCCCAGGCCTGTAAACATCCCGTGGTATTTTGTACTCCCAAGTCTGTGTGTAATTCTTTAAAGATATTCACAAGAGAAGGAGGCAAGCGCACACCTTGAGGAACACTAAAACTTAATCCGTGTGCTTGTCCTTCTCCAGGATAAGGATCTTGACCAAGAATAACAACACGCACAGAATCAAAAGGTGTGCTTTTTAATGCAGTAAAGATATTGTCTTTTGCAGGGTAGATGGTTTTCTGCGAATACTCGGACTGTAAAAATTCCCTAAGCTTATACATGTAGGGTTGAGACCATTCATTTTCAAGCTGCTCTTGCCAAGACAAAGGAAGCTGGTCTATAGTAAAGGCATTCTGCATAAACCGCCTACTTTTATTATTTGAAAATAAAAATATATTAACCTTCTTAGATTATTTTAGCTTCAGGGATCCTGATTTTTTTTCAGTCAGAAGCTATTAAATTAGGATACCACTATGCTTACTTCAGAATTAAACGAAGCACAAGTCGCAGCAGTAACTTCACCACTAAGTCCGATTTTAGTTCTCGCTGGAGCCGGAGCAGGAAAAACTCGTGTGGTAACTTGCCGCATCCTTCATCTCATTAACGAAGGTATCGCCCCTAAAGAGATCCTTGCAGTAACTTTTACTAATAAAGCAGCGAAAGAACTTAAAGAACGTATTTTACATTTATGCCCTCAAGCTCATGGTTCTGACATTCCTATGGTATGTACATTCCACAGCTTAGGGGTATTTATTTTACGCAGGTCTATACAAGCACTAAATAGAGAAAATAATTTTATTATCTATGATCAAAGCGATACTGACAAACTGCTCAAACAATGTTTACAGAAATTTAATTTAAAGAAAACTCTAAGCAGTTCCATACAATATCATATCTCACAAGCAAAAAACCGTTTGCTTTCCCCTGAGGACCTGGATCCCGAAGAATATATAGATCCCGTGGTTTCTATTTATAAAGAATATCAGCAACGTTTACATGAAGCCAATGCTTTAGATTTTGATGATTTGTTATTTCTTACAGTACGACTATTTCAGGAGTTTCCTGAGGTCAGAAAAGAATACAGTGAATTATGGAAGGCTCTTTTAATTGACGAGTATCAAGATACGAACCACGCACAATATAAAATAGCTCAGACAATAGCTGGGAAACATCAAAATATATTTGCAGTGGGAGATCCCGACCAATCGATTTACTCTTGGCGCGGGGCAAATATTCATAATATTTTAAACTTTGAAAAAGATTATCCTCGAGCCCTTGTTCTTCGCTTAGAAGATAACTACCGGAGTTACGGAAATATTCTTAATGCTGCCAATG
Organism: Chlamydophila parapsittaci; assembly: GCF_006385615.1. Taxonomy (NCBI): domain Bacteria; kingdom Pseudomonadati; phylum Chlamydiota; class Chlamydiia; order Chlamydiales; family Chlamydiaceae; genus Chlamydia; species Chlamydophila parapsittaci. The sequence goes on from NZ_CP041038.1 coordinate 591,519, forward strand.
CTCTAATTCAAAACAACGCTTCACGATTGAAGAAAGACCTACGCAGCGTAAAAGGCCCTGGAGAAAAAATCCGTGTATTCTTAGGGAAAACAGATAAAGAAGAAGCCGAATTTGTAGCTGATGAAATCAGCCGTCTGCATAGAAGATCTCAGATTCCCCTTAGCGATATCTGCATTTTTTATAGGACAAACTTCCAATCTAGAACTTTCGAAGACGCTTTATTACGTAGACGTATTCCCTATGAAATTCTTGGCGGTCTTTCATTTTACAAACGCAAAGAAATTCAAGATATCTTGGCTTTTTTAAGAATGTTCACTGCGAAATCCGACGTTGTTGCTTTTGATAGGACAGTCAATCTTCCTAAAAGAGGGCTAGGTCCTTCTACGATTTCCTCTTTAATTGAGTATGCTCTCACAAATAATTTGCCGATTTTAGAAGCATGTAACAACGTTTTAAAAACTCAAGATGTGAAACTCTCTAAGAAACAACAAGAAGGTTTGAGGGAGTATCTCAGTATTTTCCAACAACTCGAACATGCTTATGCAACCCTTCCTCTTAATGAGTTTGTTGTCGCTACAATACGCATCACTGGATATTTCCAAGTATTAAAGGAAGATCCTGATACTTTTGAAGATCGGAAAAGCAATCTTGACGAACTCGCTTCAAAAACTTTTGAGTGGGAACAGCAAAATACAGATGGAACCTTAGAAAATTTCCTAGATGATCTTGCTTTAAAAAGTTCTACTGATGACACGGAACTCGTTGCAGATCGTGTAAATCTCATGACAATTCACAATGGTAAGGGTTTAGAATTCCGCATAGCTTTTGTTGTAGGATTGGAAGAGAACCTCTTCCCTCATGCAAACTCTAAAGGTAGTTATGAAAATCTTGAAGAAGAACGACGTCTATGTTACGTAGGAATCACTAGAGCCCAAGATCTCCTTTACTTAACAGCAGCACAAACTCGTTTTCTTTGGGGCACAGTGCGTGTCATGAAACCGAGTCGTTTTCTTAAGGAAATCCCTAGAGATTACTTGATTCAAGTACATTAGGTATGTTTCAGCACCATCAAAAGCTTTCTCTTAACTACCTTCCCTCGCTGCGTATGCAGCAGGGATTGCAAATGTTACAATCTCCGATTACAGAACTCTCCTCCTATATACTTCAACAAATCATTCATAACCCATTTTTCGATATCTCTTCTCTAGAAGAGGAAGAATGGTCCACATGTTCTTCATTCCCTTCCGTGGATGCTTCCTATTCTCGTCCTGAATCTTTATTTTCCCATCTTCTCACACAGGTGCAACAAACTTTTGATCGTCCTGAAGATCTGCTTATTGCTCAACACATTATAGGAAATCTCTCAGATCAAGGTTTGTTTCTTTCTTCTCCTGAAGAACTCTCGCTACAACTTGAAGTGTCTCTAGAGGCCGTGAATAAAGTATGGAAAACGATTCAATATTTCCATCCTCTAGGTATTGCTTCTCCATCTCTACAAGATTATTGGCTTCTCCATTTAGAAGGCTCCCCACACACCCTTGCTTACAAGATTATCAAAGAGCACTACTCTCTTTTGATTAACTGTGACTTCCTCCGTATAGCAAAGAAATGTCACTGCTCCCCTGCAGACTTAAGACATGCTCTTAAAAATGCATTAACCACAATCCCGTGGTGCCCTGCCAAAGGATATGCGTCCTCCTCCAATATACAACCCGCGCTTCCTGACGTCTATGTCGCTAAAAAAGATCGGGTTTGGGAGATTCAAATCAGTTCCAAAGGACTACCTCCTATAAAACTGAATAGCGAAGTATTTCACATTTATGAACAGTTACCTAGAGAGGAAAAAAAGACCCTCACACAGCAAATTCTTTCTGCTAAATGGCTGATTAAAAACTTAAGAAAACGAGAACAAACATTGTTTTCGATTGTTGAGAAAATCCTTCCTCATCAAGAAAACTTTCTCTTGGGCAAAACATCCTGCCCTAAGCCGTTGTCTGTAAAAAATCTATCGGAAGAATTGCCCTATCATGAATCTACGATATTTCGTGCTATAGAAAATAAAACCTTGGCAGGCCCTATAGGTATCATACCTCTGAAACACCTCTTCCCTCGTCCTGTAAGTACTAGTGATTCTCAATCCAAAGAAACTATATTACAATGGATTCATCAATGGGTAACCTCTGAAACAACACCTTTGTCTGACGCTGATATTAGCAAACGTATCTCACAACAGGGCATCCAATGTGCCCGTCGTACGGTAGCTAAATACCGAACACAATTAAAAATTCTCCCTGCGCATAAAAGAAAAGTACATTCACAAATGTAAAGCGGTTTTACATTTTAGCAATTAGGTAAAGTACGCTACATAGATTTGCTGCCAGCGAACGCTTTCTAATTTCTGTTCTCTAGCGTATTTTTCAAGAACCGGAATAGGTTGTGTTGCAAACATACGAATCTCAGCATCTGTAAGTCTTAGCATTACCCATAAAGGAGGAATCCCCAGCATTTTGCGGATTTTCTTCATAGCACGACGAAAATAGCTCTGTACAATCAATAATCTTGTTCCGAAATACACAGGTGTAGAAAGAATACAGGCAAGACCTGCTAAAGGAGACCATAAAGCTAACCCTAACCCAGAAAGAACAAAGAAAAATAAGCAATAGCTCTCTCCTGGGGAACGAAATAACGGTCCTAAAAAGCGTCTCCAAACTTTTGGCGAGGTTTGATAAGCTAAAACCTCTTCAAACATAGGTTCATAAAACTTCATACGTGCTGCATGTACGGCTTCATGAGAAAGAATTTCTTCTTTAGAATACATATAAAACCAACGTGCAGCTTTACGTAGATGTTTGCGCAGCTGTATGGTGACATGGTTATTGGTTATCCATGTGCACCCAGCCTCCCAAACATCCATTCCTTCATTAGAATATATGACTTCTAAATGTGTAGGATTAATATCAAAAATCTCTTGTAATCTCGGAGGGAATGCTGTGGGATAATCAGGAGCGTTATCAATAATATCTTGAGCGCGATATAAAAAAGGCAGTTTTAATTCTTCAGGCCCAGCGAGTATTCCTTGTTTGTTCAAATCCAGGAGGTCATCTTCCAAAGTTTTTGGAGGAATTAAAAACTCAAACTTTTCCACGTTTTAGTTCCATATTTCTAAGATACTCATGCTATCAGAATTTCTTCTTATCCGTTGTTAAAATCAAAAACTTTAACAAATCAACAGTAAGCATTTTTTGAGTAAATATTCTCATTAGATGTAATGATTTGCTTCTTATCATCTCATCTTTCAAAAACAAGAATTATTCTTATTAAAGTTTTCGTATAGAGCTACATTTCTTAAGTACTACATTATTCCCTTGAAAAGAATCTACTTCATACTGAATAACGATTAGGACATGCCAGGCCCTCTGGTTTAATCTCTATTGAAGAATTTGAGTTTTGCGGTTTTTATATGTTTATATGAAGATCAAGCTTTACAAATCATAGAAATTATAGAGACATGAAAGTCTCTATAGTCAGCGATTTTTTCTTCTAAGAGAAAAAATAAAATTACCTATTTATAACCCTTCTTTATTTTGAAGATTTCCTCTTCATATAAGCAGGTTATTGTCAAAGTTTCTAGTTTGTCCGTTATTTAAAGTGAGCTGAAATACGTATCAGTAGTGAAAGCTTGCATTAAATAATCGTTGCTTGCATGAGGATTTTTTTTAGATAGGGAATAAAAACAATAAAAAAGGAGAGGCGGTTTTACTCCAAGTAAAATGCGGAGTTCGCCATTTAATATAAATGAAAAAATCCTTAATCGTAGTGGAATCTCCCGCTAAAATTAAAACCTTGCAAAAACTCTTAGGGAAAGGTTTTATTTTTGCTTCCTCACTAGGACATGTTGTTGACCTTCCCGCCAAGGAATTTGGTATCGATATCGAACATGATTTCGAACCTGACTATCAAGTTCTTCCTGATAAACAAGAAGTTATCAGTCAAATTTGTAAATTAGCCTCCAGTTGTGATATTGTCTATCTCTCTCCTGACCCGGACCGAGAAGGAGAAGCGATTGCCTGGCATATTGCAAATCAGCTTCCTGAAAATACGCATATCCAAAGGATATCCTTCAATGCAATTACCAAAGGTGCTGTTAATGAAGCTCTAAAGCATCCTCGAGAAATCGATATGGCTTTAGTAAATGCTCAACAAGCTCGTCGCCTGTTAGATCGTATCGTTGGTTATAAAATTTCTCCTATTTTAAGTCGTAAGCTACAACAAAGATCGGGTATATCTGCAGGACGCGTGCAATCCGTAGCACTCAAGCTTGTCGTTGATCGTGAAAAAGCTATCGAAGCCTTTGTACCTACCGAATATTGGAATGTGCGTGTTTTCCTCCAAGACCCTAAAACATCTAAGACATTCTGGGCCCACCTATATTCTGCTGACGGGAAAAAGTGGGAAAAAGAACTCCCTAAGGGGAAAACCGAAGATGAAATTTTATTAATTAACTCTGAAACTCAAGCTCAACATTATGTTGATCTGTTAGAAGACGCTTCCTATAGAGTGACTCGCGTAGAAGCGAAAGAAAAACGACGTAATGCCGCGCCACCATTTATTACATCCACCTTGCAACAAGAAGCAAGTCGTCATTTCAGATTTTCTTCTTCTAAAACGATGTCAGTAGCTCAGACATTATATGAAGGTGTCGAGTTAGATAACGAAGATGCTACAGGATTAATTACTTATATGCGTACAGATTCTGTACGTATTGATCCTGAGGCATTAAATAACGTCAGAGATTATATACACAACACATTTGGGCAAGAATACCTTCCGAAGTCTCCTAATGTCTACACGACAAAAAAGATGACTCAAGACGCCCATGAAGCTATTCGCCCTACAGACATCCATTTATCTCCCGATAAGCTTGAAGGGAAACTCTCCGATGATCAACTCAAGCTTTATTCTCTTATTTGGAAACGTTTTGTTGCTTCCCAGATGAATCCTGCGATTTATGATACATTAGCAATGACGATTTCAACGAATGTAAAAATAGATTTGCGTGCTTCTGGATCATTATTGAAATTTAAAGGTTTTCTCGCGGTATACGAAGAAAAGCTGGATGATGATACAACCGAAGAAGAAAATCTATCGCTTCCTCAACTACACGCCCAGGACGTTTTAGATAAGGAAAAGGTTTCAGCAGAACAAGCTTTTACAAAACCCCTACCGAGGTTTACAGAAGCTTCTTTAGTAAAAGAGTTAGAAAAATCCGGCATTGGCCGCCCCTCTACATACGCAACGATTATGAATAAAATTCAAAGTCGTGAGTATACTATTAAGGAAAATCAGCGGTTACGCCCTACAGAACTCGGGAAAATTATCTCGCAATTTCTTGAGACCAACTTTCCTCGGATTATGGACATAGGTTTTACAGCTCTTATGGAAGATGAGCTAGAGCTTATTGCTGATAATAAAAAGTCTTGGAAATTACTTCTTAAAGAATTTTGGGACCAATTTCTTCCTGTAGTCACTACTGCAGAAAAAGAAGCTGTTATCCCTCGCGTGATAACCGATATCGAATGTTCCGCATGTCACAAAGGAAAACTTGTTAAAATCTGGGCAAAAAATCGTTATTTTTACGGATGTTCAGAATACCCTGAGTGTGATTTTAAAACTTCTGAAGAAGAACTTGCTTTCAACAAAGACGATTATGCTGTTGATACACCTTGGAATAGCCCCTGCCCTGTTTGCGGTGGGGAGATGAAAGTCCGCCACGGACGTTTTGGAACATTTTTAGGATGCTTCAACTATCCTCAATGCCGTGGAACGATTTCCATTCATAAGAAAGGTGAGGAAGTAGAACAAGAAGAAGCTATTCCTTGTCCTGCCATTGGTTGCTCAGGGAAAATTTTAAAGAAACGTTCTCGTTACAATAAAACATTCTATTCTTGCTCAGAATATCCTGACTGCAGTGTGATAGGCAACACTATAGATGCTGTTATTACAAAGTACACAGGAACTGCAAAAACACCCTACGAAAAGAAAACCACAGGGAAGAAAAAAGCCACTACAAAATCCAGCAGCAAAACGACTAAAACAACTGCTAAAAAAAAGAAAAGCGAAGGAAAGACTCCAAAAACCCCTAAAGCAGGAGCTTTACTTACACCATCTCCTCAACTAGCTCTGATGATTGGCCCGGAACCTGTAGGACGTGGAGAAGCCACAAAGAAAGTCTGGCAATACATCAAGGACCATAATCTACAATCCCCTGAGAATAAAAAGATGTTGCTGCCCGACGAGAAGTTTGAAGCAATTATTGGCCCGGAACCTGTAGATATGTTCCAATTGCCAAAACTACTCAATCAGCATTTATTCAAATCTGATTAATCCTCGTGCTCATCATCAGCTTCTTCATAGTTATCAATCAGCTGATAAACTTCTTGCACTGATGTAGCTTTAGATAAAGCTGAGCGAAGGAAACGCACTTTAGAAGCGGATATTAAATAGTGGCCACAAAGTTTCCGCGTTTCAGAAAGAAACTTTGCTTCACTTTGATAGTATTCCTCGACCCACTGCAAATGCTGAATAAAAGCCTGTTTTCTCTTAGAAAAAGGCACTTTTTGATATGTTCCGCTCGCAAGATAACTTTCTATTTGTCTTACTATCCAAGGAGCTCCCATAGTACCGCGGGCAACAAGTACACCATCGCACTGCGTAGAGTCCATCATCAGCTTAGCTGCTTCTGGAGAAAAAATATCCCCATTCCCAAATACAGGCAAATCCTTACCGGCGGCAGCTTTCGCTCGCGCTATGTATTCAAGATTACTAGGGCCAACATAACCTTGAGCTCGTGTTCTTCCGTGCACAAAAACAGCGCTTGCGCCAGCATCTCTTATAATACGTACTGTTTCTTCAACATTAATATTGTTGCAGTCCCACCCGGAACGTATTTTTACAGTAACAGGAATAGAGACCGCCTCTATGATCTTCTCCAAAATTTTCCCAATAAGTTCTGGAGATTTTAACAATCCTGACCCACTGCCATCTTTTGTGATCCTGTCTGTAGGACAACCACAATTTAAGTCGATTAAATCAAAGCCTAGACCTTCCAAAACCTTGGCAGCTTCTCCCGCCATTTCAGGCTTACTACCACAAAGTTGTCCCCCAATGGGGCGCATAGATTCAGAGTACTCTAAAAGCTTGAGAGTGCGTGAAGGAGAGTAGTGTAAACCCTCAACCTTAACCATCTCACAAAACATTAGCGCGGGAGGACCGTAAAATGATGACATTTTCCGGTAAGGATAATCTGAAAAACCTGCGAGAGGCGCGTAAACTACAGGAGATTTTAATAAAATATTTCCTATACGTATTGAAGAAGCCATGGAGACTGAAAAATATTAAGAATAACAAACCTTAGGGTTCGTAACACAATAAAAGGAACAGCCTCTAAGCAGAGTAGAGCAATTAAAGGGCTAATATCAATAAAGCCAATCCGCGGAATAAATCTTCTAAATAAAGCTAGATAAGGCTCTACAAATTTATATACGTATTGATACCATTTTGCATTGTGGCATTCAGGAACCCAAGAGGCAAGAATATACACTAAGATTAAAAAACTATAAACATTAATAGCTGCTTTCAAAAAATAAGATAACATTCCTTTCCCCTTTATAAACAATTAATATGTGTTTTTCTTGAAAAACAGCCATTTATTCTTTAAAATGGTTACCTTTATTTTTTAAGAACACCGTACTATGGATTTTAAACTGCCCATATACCACATAGGGGTCGCCCTAGATGCAAACCACACTATTAAAATAGCAATTTTGCAGAAAACATGTAAAGGATGGATAGTTTCCCATTGCGAGCAGATTTCTAAAGATCAAGAATGGTTGCCTCCAAAAAAATACTTAACATCATCTGTCACATTTTCGTTAAGAGGAACCGATAGTTTAATTAGAAGTTCGCTGTCTTCATTAAGAAATAAAAATAATATTTTAAAAATAGCTTTAACAGATCTAGAAACCAACGCACCCTTCCCTTGGAATTCGTTAGTTGTTGCTCCTCAGTTGGGGAAAAGAAATGAGTCGGGAGAAACTCCTGTTACCCTTTGGGTAACTCAAAAAGCCAGAGCAGAACGTGAGGTAGCCCTTCTACATAAAGCGCGTATTTTTCCTGATAGACTATCTTGCCAACCTGCAGACATCTTCTCTTTTGTGCAGCAGACCCCCTTAAAAGCTCTTCCTGCGTATTTCTTAGTTTACACGGGTTCTTCTGAGACCTCATGCCTTTTTGTCCAAAATGGCTCGGTTTTAGTCTCTAGGTCATTTGGTAACGCCCAGGACAACTGCGAGAATATTGTAACAACGCTAGATTACGTAAAAGAAACGTATCCTTCTATAGAACTATCAGCTATTCACACCGTACATATTCCTGAAGGATTAAAAAAATCTTTAGAAAATAAACTCTCTCTCCCTTTGATTGCCTGCCAAACGACAACCTTTGGTTTGGAGGAAGAAGAATGGGCAAATTACGGTGATGCTATTATCACAGCATATCACGGTGTCTCAAAAAGGACTCTTGTCTTACCCTACAACCCCGTGTTTAACTGCGCGGAATCTCAAAAGCATTGGTTTAAACGCTCCGCTCTGGTTATAGGGAAACTGGCATTGCTATCCTCAGCAATCGTAGGTATAGGTTCTACTTTAAAACTGGCATCTCTTTCTCACCGCGTGCGGGAACACTTTGCTTTAGCGTGTCCGGAAACTCCAAAAATCCCTAAATCTCTTTGTGGTTTAGAAGAAGCTCTGCGTACTGCTGTATCTTCGAATTCTCACTCCGAGTATCCCTATCTCCCAACAATTCCCACAAGCAAAGAAACTATGCTGTTTCTTTCTTCGATGTCGCAGAATACCCCCTCCGTGAAACTTTCGTACTTCTGTTATTCCTTGGTATCGTTTCCTTCGCAGCAAAATCCTACCCTACCCTACAAAGCAAATATCTCTGTCAAGGGAGAAGGAAATCCCGAAGACGTATCCGAATTCCTCCGCAAAATATCTATGCACCCTAAACTCTCTAACATCATGCAGACATCGTCTAGCGGACGCACTTTTGAGTTACAATTCACTATAGTTTCCCAGGAAGTCCTATGAAAAAATGGTCTTTAATTTGTGCTCTTATTGCTTTGAGTTTAGTTAGCTGCCTTCCTGTTATAGGGATTGTCTATAAACATGCCCGGACAACAAAGCGTTGGGAATCTCTAAACTCGCACATTCTTACCTTAAAGTTGATGAAAGATCAATTCGACCTAATTAAGAACAAGAATGAACACCTCAAACGACGTCATAAAAATATCCAGCCCCAAGAACTCCTCCAAGCAAGTAAGCAAATTCGCCTATTAGGTAGGGAGCAAGACCGGTTAGCCTCCCTCAAAGAAAATTCCTTGATTTCTCAGAGTAAAGAAGTGTGGTGCAGGAAACAAATGTTTCTCTCATCAAACAATCAGGTGATATGGTTTATCGGACAGATTGCCGATGATCTGATATCATTACGTCTGGAAAATCCCGTAGAAGCTGATAGTGATAATGTTGAAGAACTTTTCTATCTATTTGATGCCAATAACCCTAAGGCACCTTTGGCCTTCTTTACACATTGGGAAATGACAAAACATACTACACCATTAAACAATCAGGTGTGGTCTATAAATGCTGAGGCTATAAGTCGATGGTTATAAGAAAATTTTTATGTTTGTTTCTTCTATGTTGTGCTTGTATGACTCCAGGGTATGCCTCTGGAACTTATGAGAAACTCACACTCACAGGAATTAACATCATCGATAGGAATGGCTTATCGGAGACAATTTGCTCTAAAGAGAAGCTGAAAAAATACTCTAAAGTAGATTTTCTCTCTCCTCAACCTTATCAAAAAGTCATGCGTATGTATAAAAACGCACGAGGAGAAAATGTCTCTTGTTTGACAACATACCACCCCAACGGACAATTAAAACAGTATCTTGAGTGCGTGAATAACCGTGCTTGTGGACGTTATCGAGAATGGCATAGTAATGGAAAAATCAAAATCCAAGCAGAGGTCATAGGAGGAATTGCAGATCTGCATCCTTCAGCAGAATCAGGATGGTTATTCCATGGAACGACTCTCGCGCACAATGACGAAGGCATACTGGAAGCTGCTATTAATTATGACAAGGGTTTACTCCAAGGAACCTCATATTACTACCATTCTAATGGTCAGGTTTGGAAAGAGTGCTCTTATCACAAAGGCCGCGCTCACGGTGATTTCCTCACGTATACATCTGAAGGATTTCTACTAAAAAAACAGACATATCAAGATGGAGAAAAGCACAGTGTATCCATACGCTATGAAGAACGCTCTAATACTGTGCTCTCGGAAGAAGAATACGATAACGGTCTATTGTTAAAAGGCTATTACCTAGACCCTGAAACTCATCAAATATTTTCTGAAATCACCAACGGCAACGGAACACAAGCGATCTATGGAAAACATTCTATCGTAGAAACACGGGTGTTCGTCCGTGGGGAGCCTCATGGAAACGTGACTGTATTTGATAGTCTCGGCAATCAAGTTCTGCAAACCTACACATTATCTGAAGGCGTAAAACATGGTGAAGAGCTATTTTTCTATCCCGATTCTGGAAAATCTAAACTCCTTTTAACTTGGAATCACGGCATTTTACAAGGCCCCGTAAAGACCTGGTATCCCAACGGATCTTTAGAAAGCTGTAAAGAATTGATAAATAATAAAAAATCAGGTCTGTTAACGTTGTATTATCCTGAGGGGCAGATCATGGCTACCGAAGAATATGACAACGAGTTGCTTGTAAAAGGCGAGTATTTCCGCCCTGGGGATCGACATCCTTATTCTAAGATAGATAAAGGTTGTGGCACAGCAGTGTTTTTCACATCTTCAGGAACGATTACTAAAAAAATCCCCTATCAAGATGGCAAACCCTTAGTTAATTAGCTATGGATACTTCCGTAACTACCGACAAAAACAAACAACGAGAATTTTTTTCTTCGCTACGACAATCTATACAAGAACCTCGGTTATCACAAGCTTCTCAAGCAATAGCTGCATTTGTTCGTCTACTACCCAAAGGAAGTTGTGTTCTTTCCTTTGTTCCTTTTCGATCAGAAATTAACATAAATTTGGCCAATCAGATTCTGATCGAAGACTTCTCCCTAGCACTACCTAAAATAGATAATCATGAACTGACACCTGTCCTGGTTTCTTCCCTAAACACTCTCTCAAAGATAGTACACCCCTTGCGTATCTCTGAGTTCAATTTACACTGTATCTCACCACAAGACATCACACATGTTCTTGTTCCAGGTTTAGCTTTTGATAACGATAACTACCGTCTGGGCTATGGTGGTGGTTGTCATGATCGTTGGTTAGCAAACTACCCACACCTGATCTCTATAGGCGTAGGATTTAGAGAACAAAAAACTCCTATTCTCCCTCGGGAATCTCATGATATTCCCTTATCTCAACTATTTTTAGCTTAATATTGTTCTCAGAAACATGTGTACAAATACTTTCTAGAGATTTTTTACTCCCTCATGACCAAGACCTTTGTCTTCACATTGAAAAATCTGTGAATTGTCAATAACACACCCTCTGTGTATGATGACAATCCACTGTCAAGGTGAACTACGAAAAATCTTTTACCTAATAATTGCAACAAACCTACAGATACAGAAAATGTTACATTTACAACTGCTTTCTATCTTGACTGGTGTGAAAAATTGGGTTATCCATAAAAATCAAAAGAAAAGCCAAGCATACATCTATCATCAAAAATCACCACTCTGACATCTCTTAGCTAAGTTATGAGAAGAAGCTTACCCATTCTTCTCTCAAAGTCCAAAATGCAAGACTATTGCATAGACAGTGTGGAAAAAAGGAGCACCTATTTAAATGAATGTACCTGATCGTAAAAAAGCACTAGAAGCAGCAATTGCCTATATTGAAAAACAATTTGGCTCTGGATCTATTATGAGTCTAGGGAAGCACTCCGCATCTCATGAGATCTCTACTATAAAAACGGGGGCCTTATCTTTAGATTTAGCATTAGGCATCGGAGGTGTTCCAAAAGGCAGGATTGTGGAGATCTTTGGCCCTGAATCTTCGGGGAAAACCACGCTCGCTACCCACATTGTGGCCAATGCGCAAAAAATGGGAGGCGTTGCTGCTTACATCGATGCAGAACACGCTTTAGATCCTAGTTATGCTTCCCTTATAGGAGCGAATATCAATGATCTTATGATCTCCCAACCAGATTGTGGTGAGGATGCTTTAAGTATAGCTGAGTTACTAGCAAGATCAGGAGCTGTGGATGTTATCGTCATAGACTCTGTAGCTGCTTTGGTTCCTAAAAGTGAACTCGAAGGCGATATTGGCGATGTACATGTAGGATTACAAGCACGTATGATGTCTCAAGCATTACGTAAGCTGACAGCAACATTAGCACGTAGTCAAACCTGCGCGATATTCATTAATCAAATCCGCGAGAAAATAGGTGTAAGTTTCGGCAATCCCGAAACAACAACAGGCGGACGCGCTTTAAAATTCTACTCATCAATACGTATGGATATTCGTCGTATAGGAGCGATCAAAGGTAATGAAAGCTTCGATCTTGGAAACCGGATCAAAGTAAAAGTTGCTAAAAATAAACTCGCACCTCCATTCAGAACAGCAGAATTTGATATTCTCTTTAACGAAGGTATCTCTTCAGCAGGATGCATTTTAGATCTAGCTGTAGAATATAATATCGTAGAGAAAAAAGGATCCTGGTTTAACTATCAAGATCGTAAATTAGGACAAGGAAGAGAAGCTGTTCGTGAAGAACTCAAGAAAAATAAGAAGTTACTCGAAGAATTAGAAAAACGTATCTTTGAAGTAACTGCTTCCTCAAAAACTACAGTTGAAGAGAAAAAAGAAGAACCTGTTGTACAACCTGTAGCTTAAATTTTTTCATCCCCTTCTCTTGATTACATATCAAGAGAAGGAGAAACCGCTAATTAATGACGGCAATGACAACCACATGAAGAAGGTTGTGAATCTGAAGTGGTCGAAGAAGCGGGAGAAATTGTTGAGCAAGAATCTTTCTCATCTAAGAAACCATCTAAAAACTCATACAAAGCATCACAGACTTCTCGAGAAGCTTGTAATATCTTATTACAATCATTGTTAAGTAGTGTTTCGATTAACACTTTTTCCTCACGAGCATGTTTTACATCAACATCTTTATGTACTGAGAAGTACTCGTACCCTTCAGGAGAAGTAAAACCAAAATATTGCTTTAATCCAGAAATTTTTGACTCTGCAACTGCAGGAATTTGGCTTTCATAAGTATATAAAGCCGAAATACCAGCTGATAATGAATCTCCAGAGCACCAGCGTAAAAATGTGTCTACTTTCTTTTGAGCTGCTGCACTAGGAACGTGATTTTCTAACTCTTCTTCAGTAACACCTAAAGCATAAGCAAAATTTTTCCATAGACCTATATGATTAGGGTTTCCAGCTTCTTCGTCCATAAGGTTTTCAAGAAGTAGCTTACGTGCTTCTAAATTATCACAGCGGCTATGAATTGCTGAAATATAACGAGGGAAAGCTTTAATATGAAGATAGTAATCCTTTGCGTATGCTTTTAGCTGATCTTTTGTTAACTCTCCCTTAGACCATTTCATATAGAAAGTATGGTTTAACATGTGTTTTTGATTGATATTTTTATCTAGTAAATCCAAACAAGGTTTCATTAACGTCTCCCAAAAGTTAAAATTATGTAGACTCCCAAGCTACAGAACGAAGCAAAGGACCGTATAAATCCTCTTTTTCATTAATATCTAATGCGGATAAATCGGACTGTAGCGTAGGCAAAGAATGAAAAGTAATTTTTGGCGCATCTTCTATAAGCGCTATAGGAGTATGTTCATTTCCCTCTCCCATACAAAGTACAGCAGAAACTGCTAAAGCATCTAAAAGATTAATTTGCGTCATACGTAGGGGACGGCCAAAACAATCAGGCTTCCCTATATAGCTGTATAGAGGAGAAAATCCATACCAACATAATCCTAATCCTAAAACACCTCGACGCATAGGTGTCGTATGGCTATCTACTATGATCACTCCTAAATTTTCTAAGCGATATCTATCCTTCAACCATAGGCCTAAAGCATTTGTTGAAGCTAATAAATCTCGCGGATATAAAACATAGTAATCCTGAGCATTGGATTCATCAATCCCCGATGAAGGAATCAAAATTCCTTGCTTCTTAGTGAGATACATATCATGAAGCTCGGAATAAATATAAGCCTCTGATTCTTTTTTAATTAATGCTTCCTTAGTTGTTGTTTTTACATCAACAACAGCACCTTCACAAAGACTCAAAACTTTTGAAGATAAAGCAATGATCGAATTCTCCGCCAACTGCGGAAGAGACTCCTCTAAAATTTCGTAAATATCATCATGAACATGAACTCTACGAGTGACAATCGGCGAAATTTTCATAAAAACAAAATGTTAAGTTCTCTTTCTCATCTAAAACAGTTTTCCTCCACCCTTTGATTAAAGATAGAGGGAAGAAAACATCACCCTCATAACACTTGTGAATATGAGTTATGAAACACCCATCCACCATCCGATTTTCTAAAAATAAAGAAAACAATTCTCCTCCGCCAATAAGAAAAATAGAAGAAAGTTGTTCTAAACGTCTAAATTCCTCTAAAGAAGATACCCAGATTACATTCTCGAAACTTTCATGATAATCCCTGGAAAAGACAATAATCTTCCGGTTCTTCTTATACTTATCAGGAAGACCCTCAAAAGTCTTTCTCCCCATGATTAGGACATGATTTCCTATAGTTTTGGAAAAAAATTCGATATCTTCAGGATAGTTCCACGGAAGCTTTCCTTGCTTTCCCATGACTCCCCGGGGGTCACAAGCAACTATACCGAGTATTTTACACATAAACCCCAGGCCATGCTGCTGCGGATAAGACCCTGTGGTTTGCTTCAACATCATGAACACGTAAGTAATTCACGCCTTGCTGTTGTAACAAAACCGATAAGCTCACAGTTTCCCAATCACGATCTTTAGCATCATATTTCCCCAACAAAGAGAAACACGATTTCCTTGAGTGCCCTACCAACGTAGCGCAACCAAGCTCTCGGAATTTTTCCATTCTGTGTAATACATTCAATGCTTGTATGGGAGTCGTTCCGAAACCTATTCCTGGGTCAAAAATAATTTGATCTTTGCTCAATCCCAAAGCAACAAAAGCTTCAATTTGCTGCTTTCCCCAGCTTAGCAACTGGTCTGAAGCACATGTGGTAAAAGCTAACGTTTTATCAGGACGTGGAGGAAGAGAACACGAATGATTGATAACTAATAATAAATTCGCATCTCTGGCAATCTCAGCCATTTCTTTAGAGCCGCCAGAAACATCATTTATCCATCGAATTGGATAAATTTCTAAAGCTCTCTTAATAATCTCAGGATAAAATGTATCCAAGGAAACGTCTGGATATTGCATACATCCTGACCATTTTTCCGCTAAAAGCTTGAGTACCGGCTCTAAACGGGCCCACTCTTGATCTACGTCAATCAACTGCTTAATTTTAGGGTTAGTTGCTTGCGCACCAAAGTCTATTACGGAAGCCCCTTGAGCAAATAATCGCTCTGCATGAGCAACAGCTTTAGAAGGATCAATATATAATCCCCCGTCAGAAATGGAGTTATCCGTAACATTCACTATGCCCATTAAAAAAGTAGTAGGAGAAAAGCTATTCAGAATAATCTCCTGAGGACAAGGTAGACAATGGGCTATTTCTCCAAACGTTTTTAAGTGAAATTCAGAATCTGGTTGATGGAGTTTTCTAGTAGGGCATAACGATGCCACAAGAGAAAGTAAGAACGGTCTTTCTAAAATCCTATGATGAGGTATGATGATGTCATCCTGTTGGTAATTTTCATCACCATATAACAGAAT
The DNA here is from genome assembly GCF_006385615.1 of Chlamydophila parapsittaci. NCBI lineage: Bacteria > Pseudomonadati > Chlamydiota > Chlamydiia > Chlamydiales > Chlamydiaceae > Chlamydia > Chlamydophila parapsittaci. The sequence goes on from NZ_CP041038.1 coordinate 607,547, forward strand.
ATCCACATCCAGAATCCTAGGAGACCAAGGTAAGGCATTAGGATCTCTACCAAGCTTACGTTCTATATGTTTGATCCCTGACAATAACTCCTTTGGAGATAGTGCAGTCCTTCCAATAAGTACGGAATTAAAAAAAGGCAAGTCCCATTCTTTTGGTGAGTCGGGCAACAATAAAGCCTTTGTCTCCAAAATTATGGAACTTTGTAAATCTTCTATGCCCAACTCTTTTAAAAGAGAAAATGCTCTACGAAAATTTTCAAAACGGTTTCCTAGATTGGAACCTAGAGATAAACAAATAAAATGCTTGGTTATCATAGTGAAATTTCCCTACTTATCTTAAAACAAATGGGCTTCAGTAAGTTAGGAACAGGAGGGCGTTCTTTACGCACTTCTAAATCTATTTTAGAAACCTTGTCTTTTAACTTTGCTTCTAAAGCATCCATTAAAATCTTAGATAAGTGCTCTACTAAAGCACAAGGCTTACTAGAGGCTACTTCTTCTATTAAAGAAGTGATTTCAACATAACAGCATGCATCCCCAAGATCATCTGAAACACAAACAGAGGGCTCTTTAAAGAAAGAAAGGACGACAGAAACTAAAATGGGCTGCTTAAAATAACGCTCCTCTGGAGAACATCCAAGACGCACCCATACACGAAAATCTGGAATAATGAGTTGATGCGATTCTGCGGCGACACCTAAAAGTTATAAAATGATTCGAGTTATTTTCCCTTGATATTCTTTGCTTTACCCGTGATTTTTTCTTCTTCTAAAAGATCGAGGAAAGCTCGCAATTGTTTTGAACGAATCGGGTGACGCATTTTTCTCAAAGCCTTAGCTTCAATCTGACGAATACGCTCTCGAGTCACATTAAATGCTGAACCCACCTCTTCTAGTGTTTTAGGCTTGCCATCCAAAAGACCAAAACGATGAATCAAAACAAAACGTTCACGATCCGTAAGGGTTTTTAACACCTCTTTCATTTTATCTTTAAGCATAGAATAGCCTGTGGCCTCTGCTGGAGACTCCACACCAGTATCTTCCAAAAAGTCGCCAAAGGAGCTTTCGCCTCCCTCACCAACCTCTGCTTGTAAAGAAATTGGATGCTGAGCAATTTTATAAATTTCCCGCACCCGATCAGGGGTTAATCCTAACTCTTCGGCCAATTCCTCTGGTGTAGGCTCTTTGCCCGTTTCCATCATTAATTTCTTAGCACCACGAAGAACTTTGTTTATAGTTTCAATCATGTGCACAGGAATACGGATGGTTCGTGCCTGATCTGCAATAGCACGTGTAACAGCTTGACGAATCCACCATGTGGCATAAGTAGAAAATTTATATCCTCTGCGATATTCAAATTTTTCTACAGCTTTCATCAAGCCCATATTCCCCTCTTGAATCAAATCTAAGAAGGAAAGGCCGCGGTTTGTATATTTTTTAGCTATGGAAATCACTAAACGAAGGTTGGACTCAACCATTTCTTTTTTAGCTTCCTGGCTCTTGTCCATCCAACGCTGCAGCATACGCACGTCTTTTTTGAACTCTTCCAGAGTTCTTCCTGCTGCAACTTCTCGCTTGTATAATCTACGCTTAGCAGCGTCTAATTTTGCTGCTGCAAACTTATTTCTTTCTGCTCGAACCTTCAAATCATTGATTTGCTGTTCCAATTGTAAGAAAGAATCATATGCTTTAAAGACAACCTCACCGAAATCTTCGGTAACATTGTGACGACAATGGAAACAACGCAGATAAGCTTGCGTACGAATACGACACTTTTCTAAATCGTCGTTTAATTTCGCAGTCTCTTCTTTCGATAAATTATTTTGTTTTAAAGCCAACAGCAAAGACTCTAGATATGCATCTTCTTCCTTAAGCAAACTAATTAACTTAGGAAGCAGCTTTAAGAAGTGAGCTTTGTCTTCGACTTCTTTTTCTGAAATAATTTTATCAAAACGTTCTTTTCCATTGATGAGGTATTGCGCAATAGAAATAGCTTCTTTTGAAGAATAACGAAAACGTAAGATAATCCGTTCAATTTGAACTTGAGCTTTTTCTATTCTTTTAGAAATTTCAACCTCTTCCTCTCTAGTTAATAGAGGAACAGTTCCCATTTCTTTTAAATACATACGCACAGGGTCATCAGGAGTCCCCTCTGTACGCTTGGCTAAGCCCTCTAGCTCTTTGGCTTCTTTTTTTCTTTCCTTTTGTCGTTCTACATCTGCTTGGTTCAGGACTTGAATATCCATTCCCGTAAGGAAAATCAGCACCTGATCGATTTGTTCAGGCGTATCGAAAGACATGGGAAGAATCTCATTGATCTCCTCGTAAGTAATAAAGCCCTGATCCTTAGCAAGAGAAACGAGTTCTTCTAACTTTTTCTGAGCTTCTTCTTCATGAGCCGCTTCCATAGCCTGGCCATTTTGTGTATTCATGAGCATTTAATTATTGGGTTGCAACAAAATAATAGGGCCCTAGCCTTTGGGTAACAGTTTAGCCAAAGAAAGATAGGAAATCTAGGGATTTTTAATAAGCATGGTCGATGATAGGTCTATCCACGAAGAGCATCTATACGCACCGGATAAAGAACACCCAAAACATGATTGTGTAGTGGGCCTTTATTTAAAACAGTTAAACAATAGTAAAAAGGAATTTGACCATGGTTTTTTGTTTTGATTATTATTTTTCCTGATCGCTCTTTCCGATCATAAAGACGAAGATCTGCTTCCCATTGAGGTAAACCAGAAACAACGACATCTTCATCCATTTTTAAAAAATCTTCTACCCCGTATCCCGTCCAAGTTTTAAATAAAGAATTGGCGAAAACTGCCCTTTGTGATTGCGGAGTATACACAAAAAGCATTCCAAGATTTTCTTCTCTAAGACTATCAAACAACTGACGACATTCCAAGGAGTAGTTGTGCACAGAAGATTCAGATCGTATATAACGAGAAGCCGTTAAAGAAGACGCTACTTCTATATTTTCCATTTTAAAAGCGATTTTTTTTAACTCCGAAAGAAGTTGCTTGGGCAATTCTTGCGAACTCGCTTTAGCATTTCTGGGTAGATTTTCTACCATATTAGATTCCAGCTGGAGCAAGTTGCGAATTTCACACATTAAATCCTGCACCTTGGATTCCAACTTTCCAATGTAGACTTGTCGCACATCCAACATGTTGTGCTGTTCTGTAAAAGTTGCCTGGTACTCTTCATTAAGTACTTGCTGATAAGCTAAAGCTTCAGCAAGTTCTCGATTGAGTTCCCGACTTTCTTCTTCCTTTTCACGGCACTCTTGAGATAAGGCATCTAATTGTAACTGCAGACATTGGTTCTCTTCCCTTAAATGAGCGACTAACCCCTCCAATTTCTGCATATCTGCCTTGGTTTTCATAAATACTCCACGAACGTGAAGTAGTTGATTCAGGAGTTTCTGATTCTGTGACCTCAATTGTTGACTTTCGTATTGGCGTTCTTCAACTGACTCACAGATTTTTCTTAACCCCTCATCTTTCTCAATAATTTTACGAATTTTAGTCTGTAAAAGTTGACCCGCTGCTGTTTTTAACTGCTTTTCTCTAAGTCCGATAGAGAAAAACCATCCAACCAAGGAAATAATAGAAAAAACAAAGTAGCTATATTTTTTTTGAGAATCAGACAAAAAAGGTAGACAAACGAGGGGAAGAAGAAATGCAACTATAGGGAAGAGGTAGTTATGATACCGAGCTATTGGGTGAAAAAATTTTTTCACAAACAACATAAAAATTCTCATCCTTTTCTCATGAACTCATAAAGTTAGCTTTACTTTTCGAGTCTTTTTAGAAAAAACCATGCGATTAATTCTATTTTTTATGTTTGCATAAAAGTTTATTTATCTCTCCCATAAAATACAGTCCATTTCCTCTGTTTTTATTTCTTTTTATTGTTCTTTCTTTTACAATCGCCCCCTTATTGTAACATAGTACCTCACTTATCAAATCTTAACTGAAATGTTAAGACAGGTTGACTCTTTCAAATAAAAAAGACTTGTTTTTGGAGTAACAATGGCACCCAAGAAAACAACTAAAAAGGGCGGTCCAAAAAAGCGGCCTTCTGCAGAAAAGCGTATTATAACTTCGCAAAAACGTTATTTGATCAATCAAAGTTTTAAGTCAAAAGCAAAGACAATGATGAAGAAATTTGAAGCAGCCTTAAAAGCTGGTGATCAGACAACCATTGCTTCTGGATTACAGTTAGTCTACAGCGTAGCTGACAAAGCTGTAAAAAGGGGCATTTTTAAACAAAATAAAGCCGCTCGTATCAAATCACGTGCTACCCTACGAGCTAATGCAAAAATATAATTTTAATTTATAGGTAATTATGACTACTTCCTGCTTTAGTAGATGTTGTCCCACTCTATCTAACATTCCTCTTTGTCCCGACTTAACAACGTGTTGTGATCAGATTCGACTAAATGCTACGAAACTTCATAATAGTATTAGTCTTCTGGGAGATGTGTTTGGAATTTTAGGTTCCTCTACAATGATTGCTAAAGCATCCCTAAATCCAGAGAACACCAACACTCTAATGCGACTTACCTCATTAGAAAATGCGTGTGGAATAGCTGTAGGATTAAACAGCTGTGTAGATACAGTAACCCTGGTCTCTCAGTTATTAACAGGTGCTATGTTCTATGAAGTAGACTCTGCTACCGGAAGTGTCAAAATAGTTACCAAAAATATACAAAAACCCAATGGGGAAGTAGAAATTGTTTCCAGTCGTATACTAAGATCGCCTCTTGCTATTGCAAGCAAAGTGACTCGCTTAGCTTCTAAAGCGACAGGAAGCGCTTGCTTACTCTCTGATTTGAAACTTGTAAATTTAGCAAAACATGCGAAAGGTTTAGGCGGTATTTCTACCGGCTTATCCGCTATTAGTTCTGCTTGCGGCGCTGTTGATGACGTTGTCAGCATCGTCTCTACTTTACGCTCAACAGACTTTGATCCTTCTTACGAAGATCTTGTCCAACGTCGTGTAACATTAAGAGAGAAATTCTTCTCCTTACTGTGCAATTTTGTCGATTTAGTCGCGGATATTCTTTGTTTATTTGCTAATTTTGCTCCTGCGTTGTTAGGACCTCAATCTGCTCTCATTATTGGTTCTTTCTTCCTGATGTCTGCCGTTCTAAACTTTGTTCAAGATTCTATGAGTTTATAAGATCTGTTTCTAAAGAAGACGATCTACCCCATAAGTATACTTATGGGGTTTTTTTATGATCTTATACAACGTCTCTCGATCAGCCCACACATCTATGTTGTTCTTTGCACGTGTGATCGCTGTGTAAAGAATAGAAATGTCAAAAGTTTCACACCCTTTAGGGATAATAACAATGACGTCCTCGTACTCACTTCCCTGACTTTTATGCACTGACATAGCGTAGTTATAGGTATAATAAGAAAACTCTTTGGCATCGATAAAGCGAGAGTGAGAAAAAAATAACTTTTGCGTCTTTGGGCAAAGGTGCCCCGTATCACCATTAAATAGCCCCCAAGCTTCATAACGTTCTGTTATCATAATAGGAATGGGTAACTCTGGATGTGTTTTTTGTATTTCATGAAAGAGCAGTTCATTTAAGCGTAGGTATCCCCAAGGACCATGTCGCATAGGAGTTAAAACACACAATTGTGTTTGAGATGAGGGGGTATTTATAAACGCCTCTTTAATCATAGAAAGTGCAGTGAGCATAGGAGGCAAAGGGGTAAAAGGAATGGCTTGTCTTTCTAAAACAGCTCTAGCAAAATTTTGAACTCTATTTGTTTTAGCTCTGTGAGAAACATGAAGATGTAGAGCTCTTTCAGGGAAACGTGCTATCAAATCTTGAAGAGGATTTCCGGCGCCAACACCTATGGGGGGGAGCTGATTCTCATCTCCCAATATAATTAAATTATCAGCAATGATTTTCCCGTGTTTATTTTCCCCTGATAAAGTGTTGACTAGGCTATGCAGAAGACTAAATGTCACCATAGACCCCTCATCAACTAATAATAAATCAAAAGAAGCGCACTGGTGATACGCATGTTCTTGCAAGAATCGGTGTATTGTTTGGATTGTGACACTAGACTCAGAAATATGATGTTTAGAGAGTATGTGACGGATATGAGAGGTTGCTTTTCCTGTAGGAGAGACTATAGCAATACGGATTTTAGGATACTGCTTAATTAACGCGATGATTATCTGTACAGCAAGAAATGTCTTCCCTGTTCCCGGCCCACCACAGATCAAAGAAAAACAACTGTTAACAGCTTTGTGAAAAACCTCATTTTGCTCCTGAGATAAACTCGACAGAGTTGTTGTAGTCAGGCTGTACCGATTAGAAGCTTGTGACAACAAAGAGAGTTTTTTAAAAAGTTTCTCACGAACTGTATATAAAGATTTTAAATAAATTTTATTATTTTCTATCACAAACAACGACGACAAAACATCGTGAGGAAGAGCCTGAAAATATTCATAAAACAGCTTTTCAGAAATTCCGGATACTGAAGGGAATAAACGCTCATTTTCTATACTAAGAAAGGGATAACCACAACGCCAAAGAGCAGAAGAAATAGCCAGAAATGCAAACGCTTTTTTTGATTCTGGAGAGATATGGCGCTTCGCAAAAGCTAGGTCCAAAGGTAGAACAATCTGTTGTTGAACTACATCATAAAGAAGGTGAGAAACATCCGGGCTTAACGAAAGCATGAACTCTATGCATTTTACCCCTTTTTATAACTCGTTTCGAGATCTTTGGGTAGATGTTTTTGGCATAATGCTAGTGCTTTCTGAACTTTAGAATCATACAAACGCTCATTCGAGGGTAAAGCATTTAGACAATCCCAAGCTTCTAAATAACTCTTATTTTCAAACAGGCATAATCCTAACAAACGATAGGTTAATGGTGAGGGGGCAATTTTGGTAAGCCATAAGCTATAAAAATAACATTTATGATACTCACCTTGAATGTATAAGAATTCTGCATCGGCTAAAAAATTTGCTATCTCCTCTTCACATATGGTGATAGGAGTTAATCCCTCATCTGTGATGAAATCCTCTAACTTCAGTAAACGTGTAATCGCATGTCCCGACAACATTTGCTTATACGCTTGCTTGATAAATAGAAAAACAAGGTTCTCACTTTCTATATCATAGTCGGTAAACTGTAAAATGAGGTGGAGCAAATTCAAAGCTTTATCATCACAATTTCCCTGATGCCATAACTGCTTAGCTTCTTTCATTAAATAATGCACAAGCTGTTGTCTATCTATGTCATAAGACTGTATCTCCTCCCAAAGATTGAGATACTTTCTTAGATTAGTGTAACTTAGATCATCATTAGCAATAATATCTTTAAGAGACTCGGGAGAGATGATCAACTTCTCGCTTACCCATAAACCCGCATCTAAAATTTTTAACACTGAGAGTGTTTGTTGAGCTTTTGTGGTTTGTACCTTTTGTACATTTGCTGATAGAATGGTTCCAAAGGTATCTACAAGACGTTTCTTAAGCGATTCTATCTCAAAAGAAACAATTGAGTTACATATCTGAGTAACCTGTTCAGGATGCGAAAAAAACTTCTCTACTAACGGTTGGATTACCAAATCATATTTAGGATCAAAGTAAAAACGTTCCCAATTCTTAATTATCTGCATTAAAGGAGATAGACGTTCTTGAGGAACAATAAAAAGATGTTCTACAAGCATCGAAAATAATTCTTCTTGAGGAATAAATTTTTCGTAGGATCTTTGATCCACAGCGTGAACTTTCTTCTTATAAAAAAGAATCATCTCATAGTAATCTGGATAAATCCTACAAAAATTCGACTGTTTTAATTCTAAAAAGTAACTTCTACTAAGCATTAAAACAGCATAATCGTAAATTTCAGAATTCCAATCACATTCTCTTTTTAGTAACTTTTCGATGGTACGATGAAGAATAGTTCTTCCTGAAGAAAATTCCCCGAGTTCTATCAAGCAATGAGCTTCTATATTACCTAAAAAGAAGTCGGAAACCAGTTGCTGTATGTTTAAATCTAATAATGAAAATTCGGTATCTTTTACTTGATTCCTCCATACTGATAATGCGTGTAAAGCTTTATCAAAATGTCTTTGCTTATAATTTAAAAGAAACTCAAACAAAGGAAGATAATGAGACTTGGGAAACTGCTGATACAAAGTATCAACGAACACCTCCATTTGTTCTATATTCTCAGAGAAAAAAGCATTGAGAATACGCCCTCCTATCACCTCTTCTTTAAATAAGAATTGCGTTTTTTCTACTTCGTTATAAATCTTAGAAAAGACTTTCTCTGACTGGCTCATGTTTTTCTGCTTTTGCAGAATAAATCCTTGGAAACAAAGAAGACACTGGCGTTGTTGACTCGGGAGCAAGCGTTGTAAAAAAGACTCTACTTGTTCTTTTTGACCATTAACCCATAGTGTAGCAGCTTGTGTGCTTTCTGATGATGTCACTGAAGGGTTGTGCGAGGAACATAAAAAATAAAGCCCCCCTCCCATGGCAAAGCATGAAAGAAAAAATGCGCAAAACAGGATATAGCGAACCATCAGAGCCTCTGCCGGCTTTTCGAAACCGTCGTTTTTAATTAATTTTTAACGTGTTAAAGTTAAATTATATATACAGGGTTGTCTTTATGCAAAATTATTTTTAATCAGAAAAAAATTAAAAAATTGTAAAGGGTCTTTGAAAAATAAAAGATTTTGTATTAGTTACTCAAATAATATAGCCTACCTTGTTTGCTCATGCTTACGGATAAAATTATATTATTTGTTACCGAAGACAGTAGTATATCTTTACAACTAAAAGAGTTTGCTCAGAATGTAGAGTATAACATTGTTGTCTCTTCTACGCTTACTGACACTCCTGAAGCTGATTTAATTTTCTGTGAATACTTACTTCTCCCCGAAGCTATGTTTTCTAGTAAAATTTCTTCAGAAACAGATTTAGTTGTATTATTTGATGTATTTGAAGAAGAGGCTATTGTAAAAATTCTGAATAACGGTGCGAGCGGTTATCTACTTCGCCCTATAACAGTTAAAGTTATAGATGCTGTTATTCGTGCTTTTTTACGCAATCATCATCATTTCGAACATGCCATTCCTGAATCCATATCTTTTGGTGATCGAACATTCCATCTTTTAAATCTTTCTATAGAATCACCTCAAGGAACCACCCATCTAACTCCTTCAGAAGCTGGAATATTAAAAAAACTACTTATGAATCGTGGTCAGTTGTGTTTAAGAAAACACCTGCTTGAGGAAATAAAAGGGAACACCAAAGAAATTATAGCTAGAAATGTCGATGTACATATCGCTTCTTTAAGAAAAAAACTTGGGCCTTATGGTTCTAAAATTTCTACAATTCGCGGTGTTGGTTATTTATTTTCAGAAAATGATAACCTGCCTCCAGAATCAAGCGAAGAACCCACACCTCCCTATCCTTCTAACGGCTTTTGATTACTCCTTGTCACTAAATCGTCATAACTAGACAATATCCTAAAAAGCTATGACCTGCCATGATACTTGCATCTGTTTTATTTTCCCCCGAAGATTTTTCTTTTCCTGAACTCATTACAGAAGCGTATTATACTTGGGATATTTTAGCATTAATAGATAGAAAATTATCCACGCATGTGTTCTCAGGAATTCATGGAACTGTAGAATCTGGAGCTTTTTTAAAAAATATAGAAAGCATAGAAATTGCTGAAGGAGCTTATGTAGAGTCTGGAGCCTATATTGTAGGTCCTTGCATCATAGGCCCACAAACAGAAGTCCGTCACGGAGCTTATATACGAGGGAGTGTGATCACAGGCACAGGTTGTGTTATTGGACACTGTACAGAAGTAAAAAAAGCCTATTTTGGTCATTATGCCAAAGCTGGTCATTTCGCTTATATTGGAGATTCTGTATTAGGTTCAGAAGTCAATCTCGGTGCAGGTGTGCGTTGTGCGAATTTTCGCCTTGATGGGAAAAACATTTCTGTGAATTGCGCTGAAGGTCGTGTGGATACCAAACTAAGAAAAGTAGGTGCCTTTCTTGGTAAAAACGTTTCTGTAGGTTGCAACACTGTTATTAATCCTGGGCATTGTATTCCAGCTCATACAACAATTTATCCCGGAAAAGTTATCTAGTTTAAGGCAAATTCTATGGTCTTTATGGATATTTTCGAAGCTTACCGCGTAATGATAGAAACTGGTATAGAGGATTCTTTAGATGAGTTTGGTCCTAAAGGATTCTCTATACGAGCGCCTGTAGAATATGCGTTAACAAGCGGTGGTAAACGCATTCGCCCTATGTTAGTATGTATGATTGCTAAAGGTCTCGATATGGGTAGAGATGTTTTAGATTCTGCATTAGCTATAGAATTCATCCATACCTCCACGTTAATCGCTGATGATCTTCCTTGTATGGATGATGATGATGAGCGTCGTGGGCGTCCTACAGTACATAAAGCTTTCGATGAAGCTTCTGCTTTATTAGCATCTTATGCTTTGATTCCTGCTGCATATTCGCGAATTCGTTTAAATGCAAAAAAACTCAAATCAGCAGGTGTCGATTCTAAAGAAGTAGATTATGCTTATGATATGATTTCTGATATCACCGATAAAAATTTTGGCGTCCACGGTGTTTTAGGAGGACAATATGAAGATATGTTCTTCAATAATGAGGGTCCTGAACATGTGCAATCTATCATTCATAAAAAAACAGGAGCCCTGTTTGAAATCGCTTGTGTCTCCGGTTGGTTGTTTGGAGGAGGAACACCCGAATGTGTTCCACAAGTACGAGAATTCTCTCAAACCTTTGGTCTGCTTTTTCAAATAAAAGATGATATTTTGGATATACATCAAGATGATCAAGATGTAGGGCTAAATTACGCGTTATTATTTGGTGTGGATGCTGCCAAAGACCTTTTAAAGAGCTCCAAAGACCAGTGCTTTAGCTTAATAAACCATCTTAAGCAACACGGGTTAAAAGACACTTCAGAATTAGAAATGCTTATAGAATATGTGGGTATTCGAGATTACTAATGCGTATGTAAAAATCTGGGTGAGAGGATTTGAACCTCCGCCCCCTTGCACCCCATGCAAGTGCGCTACCAGGCTGCGCTACACCCAGGAAATACTAGTTTACAAACAGGTTATTCCTTCAAACTGGAACTCACATTTTTTAAATTCTGCAACGCCTATCTGAGCACACCTTTCAATAATAGTTTCTAAAGTATCCCCTGCCGAGACATCAGCGGATTCTATGTCTACTGCTATAGAAGCTGTAAAAGATGCTCCTCCTTTTTCTCCTCTGACTTTGAAGTTCACAAAAATTCCTTGCTTAGTTTTGGAAATATTTTTAAATCTCACTAAGTTATTATCGATAAGGTTTTTCATTTTATGACCTTCGCCTTCGAAAGCAATAAAAATACCAACCTCTAAGGTTCCTGTAAACGTAAAGATTATATTTAAGAAGTTGCTAAAAAGATCTTTTACGCGATTCTTGTTTTATCCTACCCAAATCACATTCGGAATAATCTACAAATTTAAAAAATGATTCGTATACGGGATCAAACCTGATGACCTCTTTAACCATGTCTATGGCTATTTTTCTATAATTTTCATGTCCTTGTACTTGTGAACGTAGTTCGCAAAGCCACTGTAATGCCCTTCCGTTGATATGGAAAAACCAACGTATGTTGTAAGCTAGAGGAACGACATACTGAGCTTCTTCTGGAAACTCTAAAGAAATTTGGTTGTAAGCTTCTTCAGCTTTTTCCATAGCTTCTCTAAAATCTTTTTCCATAGGGGTGTCTAACAACTGCTCAGGAATGTGGTAGCCGAGATTTGTCGTGAGTAATTGACGTTCTTGAGTCAGAATTCGATGTCTTTGAAGATCTCTATAAGCTCCAAAATCCGCAGTGATATCAAATCCGAATTCTAAACACTCCAACCCTCGTGGAGATTTATGTCTACGATTTTCTCTAGATGAAGATCCTGCTTCTAAAACACGGATCAGATCTTCTCTAGGCATAGATTTACAGATATTGATAAGCTCTTCGTAGGTATGTTCTGAATAAGGAAAAAGGAATCCTGCAGCTACTTTATATATGCCTTCAGGATCTCCATAAACTAAGCGTACTCCCGTTTGTTTAGACGGATGCGATCCCCCACTAAATTTCTCAGCCAAGCTCGTTAATTGTTCTCTGAGAGTTTGTCGATAGCTTAGCATAGCTTGATGGTGGTGGTGGTGTGATTCTGCACGGCTAACAAAAGAGGGAATGATTTTCATGAGTTCGGTTAAAGAAGACTCGCCAATTTGTCTAATTTCCGTGAGATTGTGTCCCTGAATTTTATGCAATAAGGTCTGCCAGAATCTTCCATTACCAAAGAATCCTAAATTCGTTAGGGTTGCAGCAGGAAGAAGTCCCCGCAAACAATCTAAAACTTTAGCTCTTAAAGAAATGGTATATGCAGACTGAGATACTTCGGATTCCTTCGGATAGATCTTTTCAAAATAAGTACGTACTTTTGGAATCAAATCCGCATACGTATCAAACAAGAAATCACACGTCCCCAAAAACACGTCTTTAAAGGCCGAGGTCATTAAAATAGGGTCGCGGTAATATAAATACTCCCCTTTCACTTTTTGATCGAAATACACGTATCTAGAAGACTTTTCTAAAGGAGACCCTCCTATACGAGCATCTTCTAGTATCTTTGCAGCAAGCATAGAAACACTTTCTATAGCAAGATGAGCACCACCTAATTCACCTATAGAATCATCTCCAAACCCATCAAGAACTCGTCTATAAAAATCAGCTGCTTTATGTATTCCGACTTCAAAATCCACTCCGGAACTATCTAAGAAATCGCCCCCTTCACCTTCTAAGAACTCCTTTAAAAGTAAAGAACGTAAACCCAATGTGGACCGAGAATATTTAGAAAATAAGGCTCCTTTCACCACTTCAGGAAGATTCTTCAAAGCAAAAATGTTTGTTTCTAGGTTGGTAACGAAATGAGACAAACTCTTCCTTTGTTCTGAAGAAAACTCATCATCTCTGCTCAACATGAAAAACCTCAAAAATTAAAAAGACTGCCACATGGATTAGAAAAAAACCAAAACGTTTTTACTTAAAAATCCTGTTGAAAAATGGTTGATCTTGTGTTCACAAACATGCAAAATCTCGATTTATTTACAAACTGAACAATGTTTTAACAAAGTTTTAAACATGTTAACCACGTTGTTTTCCCTCTATAAACCGAGTTTTAAACAGTTTCCACACCCCCTAAAGAAGAAGAAGTAATATTTATATAAATACTCTATCTTTTTCAGAAGTTGTGGAAAGTGTTGAAGGAATGTAAAAATGAGCTCATTAGCGTTGAGTCGACGACCTCGTAGAAATAGAAGAACTGAGGCAATTCGTGATTTGGTATCTGAAACTTCTTTATTACCTCAGGATTTCATCTGTCCTTTTTTTGTTAAGGAAGGAAAAAACATACGTGAGGAAATAGAAAGTCTTACAGGTGTGTATAGATGGAGTATAGATCTTCTTTTAAAAGAGATCGAAAGGTTGTGTTCTTTGGGGTTAAGAGCTGTGATTCTTTTTCCCGTCATTCCGAGTCATCTTAAAGATGCTTACGGTTCATACTCTTCTAATCCTAAAAATATTCTATGTAAGAGCATCTATGAAGTAAAAAAAGCTTTTCCTAACTTGTGTGTAATCAGCGACATTGCTTTAGATCCTTATACCACTCATGGTCATGACGGTATTATTGATCGTGGGGAAGTATTGAATGATGAGAGCGTGCGTATATTCGGTAACATAGCTACGTTGCATGCTGAGATGGGCGCTGATGTTGTAGCTCCGAGTGATATGATGGACGGCAGGGTAGCTCATATCCGCTCGAAGTTAGATCAAGCAGGATGGACTCAAACCTTAATTCTCTCTTATAGCGTTAAGTATGCTTCTGCTTTGTATAATCCTTTTCGAGATGCTTTAGGATCTCATTTGCAATCAGGAGATAAACGCAATTATCAGATGAATCCTAAAAATGTTTTAGAAGCTTTACTAGAGTGTTCTTTAGATGAGCAAGAGGGCGCTGATATGCTCATGATAAAACCCGCAGGATTATATCTTGATGTGTTGCATCGAGTGAAAAATAGTACAACATTACCCTTAGCAGCCTATCAAGTCAGTGGTGAATATGCTATGATAGCAGCAGCTTCTACTATGGGGTGGTTGGATAGAGAAAAGATAGTGTATGAATCTTTGATAGCGATAAAACGCGCAGGAGCCGACATGATCATTTCTTACGCAACTCCGTTAATTTTAGAAATGATAGCTTCTTCGAGAGTGTAAGTTCTTCGAAGAACTTTATTCTGTATCTGCGGTATTTTCTGGGTTTAATATCCCTGTTTCTTTTGCGTAATGCTTTAGAGCTTCTTTGATTATCGTGAGCATTTCTGTTTTTGATGGATCTATGAAGGTCGGAAGAGCAAAATCTTCAGGACACACTTCTAAGAACCCTAACATGCACGCTAATTCGAAGTTTTTGGTAATGACAGACTTAATTAAAGGTACAACAGGGATTTTCATCGCCATAACTTTATCATAAATTTCGGTATCTATGATGGGGCGTGTTTCTCCGTGGAGGTTGGTATTCGGATCCATGTAGGTGTGTTTTCTTTTTAAAAATCCGGAAAGATAGGTCCTTGTCAGTGTAGGTTTATTAATACCTAACCTTAGAAAGTTAAAAGCTTGCCGCTTTTGGGGATTAGGGATAACAGAGATAGTAGCATCTCTCATACCGAGACAAGGAAGATGTTCCTTGTCGCAAAGTCTTCCAGTTAAAGGATCTCCAGAAATTAGAGATACCTGATCAGATGCGATCTCATCTAAGGGAAGTAAGCTTTGGAAATCAGCACCTCTAGTAGTAATCACATAGCGTCTTAACGAAGGTTTTAAACCCGATCCAGCTAGGGCTACTACCTGCTCATTGAGAATTCTTCCTTTTAAGAATAAGTGTCCTATAGCTAAGACTTCCTGGAAAGATATGGTGAAAACCACATCCTTTTCACTAGTAATAGGTGCTATGTAGTGAATGTGTGTAGAGGGAGACCCAGAAGGATAAGGCCCTGTGATTTTATGTAAATGTGCGATGGATTTTAAGTCTTTTTCAGGAATCGCTAGTCTATCAGTAGAAATAATATGTGGGCATAAACCAAAAAGTTTGGCTATAGCTCGAACTCCTACATTGAAAACGTAAAATCCTTCTTCTCTGGAAGAAAAGACGGAAAGATGTTTTTCTGTAGATGGAGTGAAAGGACGGTTATCAGCTAAGTTGATGAAGACATCCCTAGGATGATGCGTAGGTAAGGCTGGAATATCAAAGGGACGTTGTTTAAAAAGCGCGAATAGCCCTTCTTTTTTAAAGATTTCTAACAGTTCTTGTCGTGATAATTTGGATAAATCGTAAGAGTATTCTGTTAGATTTTGCCCTGGGTTTTTTTTGATAACTACATCTAAAAGAGACCGCTTATCTCCTCTACGTATTTCTTGTACAGTTCCAGAAACGGGAGATGTAATAAACACTCCCGGGAAGTTTTTATATTCTGCAACCGGTGATCCTGAAGAAATAGCCTGACCCTGTTCTACCTTAAGCTTTAAAGTTAAGGCAGAATATGGGCGCAGGTCTACAGAAACTAGAGCAGGGTCGATTCTTTTTAAAAACCCAGACTCTTTAGGAGACCCTTGCAAAGATAGATCTAAACCCCGAGTAATCGCAATTTTCATACTTTAGGGATTATAGGCGTTTTTATAAGGGAATCCAGTTTTTTTTCTTATTTTTTTTAGATGAAGTAGTTTTTGTTTTATTACTAGAATTAGGTTGGGGAGTTTCTCCTCCTAATTCCTTGGTAACTTCATTAATCAGAGCTTCTGTTTCTTTTTTATACTCGTTACATGAAGACCGGATGTTTTCTAACGCTAACCATTCTTCTGGAGAGAAGTTATCTGGGTTATTAGCAAACACTTCCATTTGTTCTCTAGTCATCCCTGTTTGTTGAAGGATTTCCTGAGAACGTTTGTCTAGCTCTTGGATTTTTTCTTGGGTTTTTTCCATCAAATATTCGTAATCTACTTCAGAGTCAGAAGATAAAGCTGCACCGAAGGAAGGATCGAAGTCTATATTATAAAGAGCAAGTATTTGTTTTATAGAATCTATTATTTTTTGCGCAGAGTTACTATTCATTAATACACCATGGATTTTAATTTATTATAAAATAAATATTATTATTTTTGTGTTGTGATATTGCTCTTTTTTATAGTTAAGCGTATATTTCCCGTTAAAAACGGGAGACATCGTGGACTATCTAGAAAAGTTGCAAGTCTTAATAGACGAAGAGCAACCCTCAAGTTTCTTTAATTTGTGGGAAGAATATTGTTTTAACGATGTGGTGAGAGGGGCCGAGCTTGTTCAGATCTTAGAGAAGGTAAAACACTCATCTTTAGCCCCTTTGTTTGGCAAGATATCAGACTCTGTCCTTCCTTTATGGGAGAGAATACCTGAGGGAAAAGAAAAAGATCAGGTTCTTAGATTGGTTTTGGATATACAAAACACTAACGCTAAGCCGTTTTATGATGCTGCTATTGATTATGTAAATAGGAAGTATCATGGTAGGGAAAATTTTAATGAGGCTTTAAGAGTGGTTGGTCTTCGTGATGGTCGCGAGTTTCAGTATAGTTTAAGCCGTTTTGACTTCTTAATGCACTTGAATGAGGGAAATTTCGTCTTTCATTCTGGGGGATGGGGAGTTGGAGAGGTCATGAGTGTTTCCTTTCTTCAACAAAAGGTTCTCATTGAGTTTGAAGGGGTTGTGATGGCTAAGGATATCTCCTTTGAAACGGCCTTTAAAAGTTTGATTCCTTTAGATAAAGATCATTTTCTATCACGAAGATTTGGAGATCCGGATGGTTTTGAGGCTTATGCTAAAGATCATCCTTCCGAGGTTATAGAAATTCTACTTAAGGATTTAGGTCCAAAAACAGCGAAAGAGATCAAGGATGAACTTGTAGATTTAGTTATTCCCGAGGCGGACTGGAATCGTTGGTGGCAAGCAACTAAGAGTAAAATTAAGAAGAACACTCGTATTGTAGCCCCTAAAACCATAAAAGATCCTTATAGATACAATCCTGGAGGGGATTCTTTAATTTCTCAGTTAGAAACTCGACTTTCTCAAATCGAAGAGACTCAGGGAAAGATTATAGAGATTTATCAATTCATTAGAGATTTGCATAGTGAATTAAAGAAACCCGAAAACAGGGAAATCATACTCAATGTTTTACAAACACTTCCTATAGAAGATAACCAATCTTTAGAAATCCAAAGGGATTTGTTACTTTCTGATTTTTTAGGTGAAAAATCTAATAAGTTAGACAGTAAATATATAGCTTCGCTTTCTGAAGAAGGGATTATCTCCATAGTCAATGCCATTTCTATAGCAGCCTTACAGAAAGCTTTCTTAATGTTAATAAAGAAGCATTCTCCAGTTTGGGAAAATGTCTTTATGAAGATCTTTTTCTCGACAACGTTTCCAGCTCTTAGAGAACTGAGTTTTAAAGTGTTAAAAGGAGAGGAGTCGTGTTGCCAGAAGATTAAGGAAAAGCTTCTTGGGTTTATAGAGCATCCTATGATGTACCCAGAGGTTTTTGTCTGGTTTTTCTTAAAGTTTGGTTCGCACGATGATGGTCTTTTTGATCCAAATGATAAAGAAATCGAAAGATTGTTTTTAGAAGCTGCTATGGTGTTTATGTATCATATTGCTTCAACGCCTCAGAAAGAGTTGGGCAAAAAGATTTACAACTTCCTTGTGAGTGACCGTTACTTAGTTATTCGTAATATGATCGAGGGAGCTCCTTTGTCTTATTTGAAAGAGATTTTGTTGCTCTCTACAAAATGCAGTCAATTTTCCTCTAGTGATCTTAGTGTTTTACAAAGCGTTGCTGAGGTTGTACAACCTGATTTGAAGAAAAACACTGTGGCTGTGGAAGAAGATATTCTTTGGACAACTCCAGAAAGCTTTACGAAAATGAAAAACAAGCTGCAATCTCTTGTGGGTAAGGAAATGGTGGATAACGCCAAAGAAATAGAGGACGCAAGAGCTTTAGGGGACCTTAGGGAGAACTCTGAGTATAAATTTGCTTTGGAAAAACGAGCACGTTTACAAGAAGAAATCCGTGTGCTTTCTGAAGAGGTAAATCGAGCTAGAATATTAACTAAGGATATTGTTTTTACTGATACGGTAGGCGTCGGTTGTAAGGTTTCTTTAGAAGATGAACAGGGAAATCTTATTACATATTCCATCCTCGGTCCTTGGGACGCTGATCCTGACAACTATATTTTATCTTTAAAATCTAAGCTTGCTCAAGAAATGCTCAACAAGAGCGTTGGAGCTAGTCTACAGTTTCAAGGAAAGAAATATAAGATTAGCCGAATACAATCTATTTGGGATGCATAAAGGAAATGGAGTATAGCGGAATCGAACCGCTGACCTCAACAATGCCATTGTTGCGCTCTACCAATTGAGCTAATACCCCAAGTAGATAAAATTATCATGAGATAAGGTTTAGAATCAATCTTTGTTATAATACGAAGGAATTTCTTTGGTATGAGTTTTTTTAATCAATTACCCACGTTTGCTCCCGATTCTATTTTGGGTTTGCAAAAACTATTTTTAGAAGACGAGCGAGAGGATAAGGTCAACCTTGTTATAGGTTCTTATGAAGATCCTAACAAGGCTTATGGTGGCTTTTCGAGTGTCCGTAAGGCACAATTTTTATTATTAGAAAACGAGATGAATAAGGGGTACTTACCTATTAGTGGGTTGTTGTCTTTTAATCAACAAATGGAGAGTCTTGTTTTTGGCGATGATGTAAATCCTAGTTTTGTTGTTGGCGCCCAAGCCCTTGGAGGAACGGGAGCCCTGCATTTAGGCGCGAAGATTTTTTCCATGACCAATCCTTCTGGTGCAGTATACATTCCCGAACAGACGTGGGGAAACCATTTGAGAATATTCGCTCAACAAGGTTTAGATGTTCTAAAATACCCTTACTATAGTTCAGCAAGTAAAACACTAGTTTTTGATGAGATGATGTCTGTATTACAATCAGCTCCCAAGAACTCTTTAGTGCTTTTGCAATGTTGTTGTCATAATCCTACAGGAATGGATCTTAATGAGAACATGTGGACACGTCTTGCAGAGCTGATGAAAGAACGCCAGCTGCTGCCTTTTTTTGATACGGCGTATTTAGGGTTTGGTTCGGGTATCGAAAAAGATAGAAAACCTATAAAGATTTTTATAGATTCAGGACACACTGTATTTGTAGCTGCATGCGCAAGTAAGAATTTTTCTCTTTATGGGGAGCGTGTAGGCTATTTTGCTGCATACAGTAGGGTCACTGATGATTTAGATAAGATTTCCAGCTGTCTCGAAGAAAAAATACGAGGAGAATATTCTTCGCCTCCTAGACATGGAGCTAAAATTGTTTCTACAATTTTATCAGATGCTTCTTTGAAAACAGAATGGTTGGCAGAATTAGAAACGATTCGTTGTTCTTTAGAGAAAACACGAATTCGATTTGTTCAGGCTATGCGCAATCATATTGGTCATTCTTTTGACTTTATCCTCTCTCAGAAAGGATTTTTTGGTTACCCAGGATTTTCTTTAGAACAAGTCTTATTTTTAAGATTAGAAAAAGGCATCTACACAACAAGTGGAGCCAGGTTTAATCTCAACGGGATCACCGATAATAACATCGATCATGTAGTTCAGAGTTTTGCTGAGGCATATCAACAAGCTTAGTGTGCCGAGTTTTCTATAACATGATTCTCCTTTTTTGATTAAAAATCCTCATAACGATAGCGCAGATAACTATCTGCGCGTATTTTTAATTAATTGCACATTGAAGTTTTCCTTATGTTTTGTTTTATCTGCGAATATCATAAAACGATAAGTTAAGCACAGAACAGCTACATAAACTCAATAGAGTTTCAGGTAGAGTCTGTGGGGAATGAATCTTGTGTTGAAACGAAAACATGAAGAAATATGCGAGAGATTAAAAATCCGGAAGAACATCATTCTGCAATAAAAACAACAGGATCTGTGTTTTACCGTCGACATAGAAAGAACAGAGTATATGTCTACGTGGTGATAGCATTGAGTATTACTTTGTTGTGGAGTTTGCCAAAACCGTTTTATGAAAATATCCAAAAACGTTTCGTGGTTTGGTATTCGCGTGTTTTTATGAATCACGCTGAGGTTTCTTCCACAAGTTGTTCTATCCAAGATACTGAGAACATCATCTTAAAAGATCGCATTGCTATTTTAGAAGAGCGTTTACAAGCTTATGAGGTTGCTTATCATACGCCTCCTTTGTTTCCAGAGATTCTATCGCCTTATTTTCGTAAGTTAATAACGAGTCGTGTGATTTACCGAGATCCCTCCCATTGGGGAAGTTCTTGTTGGGTAGATGTAGGTAGTGAACATAACATACAAAAAAACTCCTCAGTGCTTTCTGGGAAGGTGCTGATCGGTCTTGTAGATTATGTTGGAGAAAAGCAGTCCCGAATACGTTTGATTACTGATGTAGGTATGCAACCTTCAGTGATCGCTGTTCGCGGAGGAATACAAGCATGGTTAGTAAAAGATCGGATTCAAGATCTTAGTAAGCAAATAGAACGCCTTTCTGATGCTTACATTCTAGAAAAAGATAAATATGAAAAAATCTATCAGCTAGACGAGCTCAACATATCTATACAATGCGGTGATGAAAATACCTTACTTTTGCGAGGTACATTATCAGGAAAAGGCGGTCCTTTGTGGAAAGATGAAACTCTAACTTTACATGGGGAAGGATTTTGTTTTTCTGATGGTAAGGGTTTGCGTGTTGGGGATCTTTTAGTTACAACTGGACTAGATGGTGTCTTCCCCCCAGGATTATTAGTTGCTGAAATTACTAAAGTGTGTCTACCCCGAGAGGGCGCATGCTCCTATAAAATAGAGGCTAAATCACTTGCTGCAGATTTAATGAATCTCTCTTCTGTTTTGATTCTTCCTGCTATGGAATTTAACCCTAATGATAGACCGGATATTTTTGGTCTATTGTGGGATTAGATGTTTTGTAGTTTGGTAAGCACAAAAAGCCGTTTCCTTCAGAATCGATACCTCGAATAAATACAAATCCCATTTCTACGTCACTGGTAATATCAAATTGTTGTAAAAAGCGTTTTGCTGCATGGATGTAAATGGCACCTTGATAATCCAGGTTATGCTCTTTGATGTAAGCAAAGAGATTTTCTTGAGAATATTTTGAGGTAGTTTCTCCTAAGAAGGATGTTTTCCAATCTATAATGTAATACTTGCCATTATACTCGAAAAATAGGTCAATTGCTCCCTGCCACAACTGTTCTTTATTAGAAAAGAGAAAGGCTTCTTCACTAAGTATTTTGTCAGGGCAGACATCTTTTAAGGCAAAGGATGCGGAGGTAAAAGATAGCGGTGAAGAAATAGTTGAGAAAAGCTTTTGTGCGATCATTTCTTCATAACCCTCTAAATGAGTGTTTTTCACGAAGTGTGAGACTGTAGTTAAGATTTTAGAAATGGGAATTTTAAAATTTGGAGATATATTCTCTAGGATTTTATGAATGATAATACCCGTTTTTCTTCCTCTAGGAAGTGCTGAAGAGATCGAAGGGTTCTCAATGTCACTATCTACAAGCACTTCGTTATCTAACATCGTTTTTACAGAGGAGAAAGAGAAAATCTGTTTTGTAGGATAGGGCGATAACACAAAAGTTGAAGGTGGGGTAAGGTGATAAATAGGCTCAGTGGATGGATCCTGTCTGTGTGTGGTTGATAAAGAAAATAAGGAGGGATGCTCTTTGGATAAATTTTGGGCGAGATCGAGGATAGATGCATACGATCCCTCCTGCTTTACATAGTTTGTAAGAGCGGTATTGCGTCTTGAATTTAAAGAAGTTTGGAAAGGGATAAAGAGTTGTTTTTTAGCTCGAGTACACGCTACGTACATTTCTCTTATCCATTCTGAAGAACTTTTATTTTTTTTTGATTTATCTAGTCCTGGGCAAAAAACAACATCATATTCCAATCCCTTAGATGCGTGAATTGTAGTGATTTTTAGGATTTCTGTGTCTTCGGAATAAGATGAAAACGACAGGTTTTCTTCCCAACGTCCTGTCTCTGAGAAATATTGCAAATAGAGAAGTTGGTGTTGAGGTTGTGAAGAAAGCGTTCCTAAGTATGCACAAAGCCTTTCCATTTCTTGGAAAGTCAGGTCTCCTTGAGGAGTTTTGAGTAAAGCTTCTCCATGAAGAGTCATGAAATGATAAAATGTAGCTAAAAGCCCATGATCAAAAATATAACTGCGTAGAGAGAAAAAATAAGAGGAGTAGTGTTCTTTTTTCTCTAGAATATCGGTGAGGTCATGTCGAAATAGGCTACTCAGTAAAACCCTTTGTATTTTTTCATAGTTTTCTGGATAGAGGATAGCCTCTAGCCAAGCTATGGTTAATAGATATGTTTCAGTAAGATGAAATATCGATTTATTTTTAGAAAATGATACAGGAATACTGCAGTGGGTTATTAAATCGAATGCTTGAGCCGAATCCGATACTAAAATTGCCATGCGTCCAAAAGAGATTCCATGAGTAGCTTGTAAATGTGAAGCTGTTTGAGATATCCACGCAGCTTGGTCAAGAACATTGTCATAAGAAAAGAAGTGAATAGGCGCATGTTGGGAGTTATCAAAATACTCTGAACTCTGTGGGGTTAAGGAATGATATTCTATAGGTTCATAACCAGGAATTTCTAGAAAAGGAGAACATTTACAGAAGAGAATATTGATGGCCTGCATCAACTGTGGTGTAGAACGGTAGTTGTTGATAAGATGCAGCTGTGACGTTTTAGGAAATGTAGATTTTGCTTTTAAATAGGTAACGAGATCAGCATTTCTCCATTCATAAATCGATTGTTTGGGATCACCTATTAGAAATAGGGATCCAGAGAAATCATTGTGAGCAAATAGTTTTGCAAAAATATTCCATTGTTTCCTATCCGTATCTTGAAATTCATCGATTAATATGAGCTGGAATCGCTTTCTTAGGGATTTTATCACTTCTTCAGCTTGAGAAGAGCGCAGCAGCTCTTCTAGTGTGACAATGCTTTCATCTGGAGATAGCCACCAAGTGTAGTGGTTTTTTAAATACAATTGTAAGTCGTGAAGCAAGGTGTTGAAAATACTGTCTACATTGCAAAATTGCTCGGTATCTTGAAACCATGATGTTTCTTCTATATAGCTAAAAGCGTGACAAGGTTGATAACGTGCTAAACGATTTTTGGGATGGAAAGTTTCTGCTATCTTAGAAAAAGAAAGCAGGCGCACTGATGTTTCTGAAGAATATAAATGATCTACAAAAGATAGAAGGTCCTCAGTTATAGAGAAAGGCTGTTTTTTGAAACTCTCCGTATATTTAAGAGCTTGTTCTAAGAAGTTTTCTTTAGGGATATCTTTGATTTTAGATCGAATAGAGCTATGCCAAGTGTTTAATAAGGATGTGGTGGTGCTTTTAGATGGTAGGTGATCAAAAGTCTGGACTGTGTAACTTGAAAGTAACTTATCTGTCAAAAAAGATGTGTGTTTGGAATTAGAGTTATAGCGTGCCGCAAGTAAGTAAAATTGTTCAGGAAATAAGACGTTCTCCCAAAGATCTTGGGATAAATACTTACGAATATGATGTAAAACCGCTTGTGAGTGCGTAAGAGCCGAGTTTTTTTGCGAGATTTGCATTTCTGGAAAATGCTGTTGCAAAACGTAATTACAAAACCCGTGGATGGTAAAAATTGCCATACGATCTATCGAAGCTAAAGCATTACGCACCTGCATGTAAAGCTGCTTTACATCACAGGGAGGGGATAAGTAAGGAGGCAAAGGGTGCTCGGGGTGTGTAATGGCAGATTTTAACTGCGATGCAGCTTGTTTGAGGTTCTCTTGAATCCTAAGTTTTAACTCATTAGTAGCGGCATTCGTAAATGTTACAACAAGAATATTTTCAACATGGGAAACAGAACCTTCTAAAAGAGCACGTAAAACAATTTGTTCGATGGTAAATGTCTTTCCAGTGCCCGCAGAAGCTTCTAGAAAATATTTCCCTTGGATAGATGTTTCAGGATGAAAAATATCAAACGGTTTCATGCGTACCCTTAAACAAAGAAAGAATCTGTAGACGTTGTTCTTCACTTACTGTGAACTGTTCTTTATAGTCTCGGTTATGAAATTTCCAAAAAGTCGATAAAGAGGGATTATTAGCATCAGCTTCAATAGCTGTACGTATAGCTTCATGAAACTTCTCGGAATTGTCTAAAAACTTCCAACAATCAGAAGAAATTAAAGGAATCGGAAAATCTCTCATCATTTGGTACACACGAAGAACCTGGTGCAGATAATCGTCAGGATTAGAAAAAGGAAGAGGAAGATCTTCAAAAACATCTTGAGAAAGGATGTTTCTGATAACAGCGTCTTCTGAAAGCACGCCAGATTTTTGTAACATTGCTATAGCAATGTAAGCCTTTAAGTAATTTTTCATGTCAGAAGAGTTCTCTAGAATAGATTTTGTTTTCCTTACAGTTTTTCTTGTCTTAGCTGTAGGGTCAATGGAACAGAGATATATACCTTTAGAGAATACTCCAGAAAAATTCCCGTGTAGATAAAGCTCAGAGTTATTCAAAGTTATTGCAACAGGTGAGAGAACCTTATCTTGATCCGCAAGATGATCATGAAATAATAATGAAGAAAAAAGCACAGTATATGGTGCTGTAAGGGCATTTAAGCGAACATTGTTCAGCCATTGGGATATTAGATCGTCGTAGTAAGTAAAAATGTCCTTAGAAAAGGAAGATAGGTAATTATACGTGCTATCTTCAGATGTGTTAGAGAGGTGATTTTCCCAAAACAGCATGATTTGTTTTTTTGTAGGAAACAGCTTCTCTCTAGATTCTAGTACAGTAGGAGATCTTAGAGAAATCTGGTAATTAGACTGTAAGAAGAAGTCTAAAGGTGAGAAAATTGCTTTTATAATTTGAGAAACAGATACATGGTCGGGAAGGTCTGGCGTCGTATCTGGAGTGTGAAATAAAGAAGGTAGGGGGTCTTTCTTAGAACAAAATGCTTGCGCTAACTTGTAGTGATGCTCTTGAGAGGTGTGTACAAGGGTTGTTTTGGCAAATAACGAAGGTGTATACGCTTTTGTAGGCAGATGAGAAACAGGTAGCTGTAGAGCCTCTTGAAGATAATTAATATAAGCACTGGGTAACGCAGGATTGTGCGCAGAAGATAGATAACTAATATGAAGTTCATGTTTAGTAGAAACTATCGTCTGAAGGAAATGAAAGTTTTCTTCATCTTCTGAAGATGAAAACACCAGTTCTTCTTCAGTTGAGGCATCAACGAGATCTAGTAAATCAATGGCCTGTTTTCGCTTATTTGCTCCGAGAATAAACGTGTAGCCTTTAGGTAGAAGACTTAAATCTCCCAATGTTCCGACATAAGGGCCAGGCTTATCATAAACGGGGCTATTCGCACAAAAGCAAGAGAAGAAATCCAAACAAAAGTCTGTAAAGAAATTCAAAGAACATTCTGACGAAGAAAAGGTGGGGAAGAGAGCATTTCTAAGAGATGTTATAAAAGATAACTCTTCTGGAGATAGGATAAAGATAGATTCCAAGAAAGAGAGAATGTGATTACAGTGTTCTTCGTAAGATTTGATAGGGTTCGACGCATAAAGATTTAAGAATTTTTGTAGATCGTACAGTAGAGGAAGAATGCGCTCCCAGAGTTCTACCTGACTTACTTTACCACACTCTTCAACAAAGGGATAGGCATTCAGAATGTTATCCCCCAGATGTTGTAAATGTGTTCCATCCCCTTTATACAGTTTTTCCCACTCACTGGAGAGTTTCTTCAAAAGATAGGGAGTTTTACTCGGATCTATAGGATTTTGTAGTTGGGGGTGTGTAAGAAGTTGTAATAGACGGTATAGATTTCCCTGCGTCTGTAAAATGGATGATAAGAGTAAGAGTTTTTCCTTTAAGTCTTCCGCGTGTGAAGAGGTGTTATTGCAGAAGTATAGAGGTAGATGAGGGGAAAACACTGCTTTTAAATACACCTCATAGATTTCTAGTTGAGAAGATAAAATAAAAATTTCTTCTGGGCGTACACCTTGATGCAATAACGTAGAGATTTTTGAGAACGCTTCTTGTACCTCCCTAGATGGACTTAAGGCTTTGCTAATAGTTATAGTTTGCTTTTTGTCTACAATGTTTTCATGAGAATTTGGTTTTAAGTGCAATAGGTTACTTTGCACAACTCCTAAAGATGTCGTTTCTTGAGGAGGAATGAAAACCTCGGAATAATGTATTTCCTTGTCTAAAAAGAAATTTTGAGATGCTTGCGATTTGTGAGAAAGATTGGCAAGCAATGCTTGCCTATCCGCTAAAACATAGTGTTGCCAAGCGTCTCTGTTGGGTTGATCTATAAGTTGACGCCATAAGAAATCAATTGATTTGTCTGATAATAAATCACCAAA
This sequence comes from Chlamydophila parapsittaci, assembly GCF_006385615.1. Classification (NCBI taxonomy): domain Bacteria; kingdom Pseudomonadati; phylum Chlamydiota; class Chlamydiia; order Chlamydiales; family Chlamydiaceae; genus Chlamydia; species Chlamydophila parapsittaci. The sequence continues at coordinate 634,217 of NZ_CP041038.1, forward strand.
ATATTCGCGACTTGGTGAAAAACAGTAAAAATATACAGGGAAAAAATAACTCAACCCCGTAAAAAAAGTCGCAAAATGCTTTGGTAAATGAGAATAACCAAAGATGTGTAAGGAACGGTTTTGTTTTTTAGCTTTTATAGAAGATAGTATGGAAGCGAACACCTTCCCCATAGGCGTAAAGTGCTTCTCTAACTGAGAAAAAAGATCTTTATGATAACGACTATTTTCTGAAGGTGCTTGCGAGAATGTATAGAATTTTTTAAAAATAGATGCCAGATGCTTTGTTGAGCTATAAGAAGGCTCCGAAAGAAAAGATGTGTTTTGTAAAATATCAGGAGTTGCTTCGGAAGTCTTTAGTAGATCGTATATAAATAGAGGAAGTGTTATATAGTCAGGAATTAAAGGTTTTTCATGACAAACTTCAGTGAATAAATGTTTGACAAGGGAGTCAGAAGAAGAGAAAATAGTCGACCCCATAAAAACGTGGTTACTCGTAGCATTAGTAAGTTCTCTACGTAGCCAGTGCCCTATTTCTGTATTGGCAACAAGAATCCACCTTTTAGTAAATGGCTGTTGATAAGTAGAAAATAGATCTTCTGCAAGTTTAGCTAATAGATGAATGGGGGAGTTGCTAAAAATTGCCTGACTATGTTTGGTCGCATTCATGGATATATCAATACAGAAAAAATCTTTTCGTGCCTTAGTAATAACGCATTTTCTTACGATACTAAATGATAATCTTTACAAGTTTCTTTTAGTCTTTTTTCTGCTTGAAGGAAAAAGTTTAACAGAGAATGCAAAGATACTATCTTACGTAAGTTTGTGTTTCGCTTTACCGTTTCTTTTGCTAGCACCTTTGGCAGGAAGTTTATCAGATAGATATCAGAAACGAAACATTATCTTAGCCACACGTCTTATTGAAATTGTTTGTACTTCACTGGGCTTATACTTTTTCTATATCCATTCTGTCGTCGGCGGGTATGCAGTTTTGATCCTCATGGCTAGTCATACGGCTATTTTTGGTCCTGCAAAGATGGGGATTCTCCCAGAGATGTTACCTCTAGATTATTTATCTAGAGCTAATGGAATCATGACCGCAGTAACTTATACTGGAAGTATCTTAGGATCTTGTTTTGCTCCTTTACTTGTCGATCTTACAAAGAACCTTCCAATTAACTGCTATGTTCTTTCAACGTCGTTTTGCGTGGTTTCTTCGATCGTAAGTACTTTTGTTTCCTTAGGCATACGTTCAAGTAACTTTAAAAATCGTAGTCAAAAAATTACTTATGCTAGCTTTAAAGATCTCTGGGAAATCTTTAAAGATACACGTCATGTACATTACCTAACCCTCTCTATTTTCTTAGTCGCTCTTTTTCTTCTGGTTGGAGCTTATGTACAAGTCGAAATCATTCCTTTTGTAGAGTTTACTTTAGGTTATCCTAAGCATTACGGAGGTTATCTATTTCCTATTGTAGCTTTGGGCGTTGGAGTGGGTTCCTATATTACAGGATGGATTTCAGGAAAAGATATTAAGTTGGGGTATGTGCCTGTCATGACCTTAGGGTTAGGCTTTGCCTTTATGGGACTTTATGCTGTTTCCTGTTCTTTAGTTGGGGTGATGTTCTTCCTATTACTGTTAGGATTCTTAGGTGGGGTATATCAAGTTCCTCTACACGCCTATATACAATATGCAAGTCCTGAACATAAGCGCGGGCAAATTCTTGCAGCAAATAATTTCTTGGATTTTGTCGGTGTATTAATCGCAGCAGCAGTTGTCAGGATTTTGGGATCCGGATTGAGTTTGCCACCAGAGACGAGCTTCCTATACATGGGAATCCTCATTTTCTGCCTCGGCTTGTGGATTCTATGGATTTGGAAAGAGTTGGTATATCGTTTAGTACTCAGTGCTGTATTAACAAAACAACTAGGAAGTTATCTTAAGCTTCCAAAATCACTCATACCTGTTTGCTATTTGGTGCCCACCCACTCTTATCGAGAAGTCCGGCGTGTATTAGCCATGCTACCAAAAACTGTACGCACGACTGTGGTGATACTAGATCAAAAACTACAACCTGGTTGGACAACTAGATTAATTTCGTACTGTGTTCCTACAGTCATATGCGATCTTCATGAAACAAGCGATCGAAGTATGAAAGAGGCTTGGGCAGTTTTGCAAGCTAAACGCTTACACATGTTGTTGAAAAAGCAACCGGATTTGTGTGTGATATGTCTAGGTAAAGAAGAGAATATTGAAATATTTTCTAAGGTGGTGTTGGAACAGGGAATTAGTATGAGAACTATTCATTTGGTATCCAAGAAAGCATCTTACCGAAGAAATAGGTATAGTCTATCCTTGAACCAAGCCGATGAAACTTAGTCCAAGGAAAATATTTAGCACATCCTAGTGTAGACAGCAGCAGCTGGCAGCTTCTTCCTTCTCTTTCTGTACTTCACATAGATGCATACGGCGGAAAGGCTTGTTTCCTCTACAAGGGGAAAAGGAGCGAATCCGAGGTGCTTGAGAACACTCTTGAGAACAACATCCTTTTGTTGAATGGATACAATCCTTACAACAAATGAATAAATTATTACAGTCTGTATTCGCACAGTTGTAGTAGGTGTCACAGGGAGTCTCACAATGTGAGCACGAGGCGATAGGAGCAACGTCGGTATCTGCTTCATCAATAGGTACAGCTAAACGATCATCAAATACGAATAGCTTGCCTCGCCATTTACCTGTGCCTACAGCCTGACCATAAGCGATCACACCACCATCCAGTTGATACACTTCTTTAAAACCTTTTTCTAAAAGGAGGGAAGAGTACAGCTCACAACGTATTCCACCAGTACAATACATCATCACAGGGGTGGTAGCTGGGTCGTGTTCCTTAGACAACCGTTCAGCATAATCAGGAAATTCCCGAAAAGTCCGAATGTCTGGAAGAACAGCATTTTCAAAATGCCCTATTTTCCATTCGTAATTATTTCTTACATCTAAAACTAGACAGCGATTCTCCTCGAGCTTCTCATGCCACTCTTGAGGAGAAATATGCTTCCCTTGATTAGACAAATCTACGTCGCAACCAAGAGCTACAAGCTCTTTGCGATATTTTACAGTTACACGAGGGAAAATATTTTCTTCAATGTGATGGATTTTAAATTTTACATTTGAAAATCCAGGACGCTGTCTTAGCCAGTTCATGTAGTACTCTGCGTCGGGTTGATAACCGCTAAACTGGCCATTAATCCCTTGTTCAGATATGTAGATACGACAAGAAACATCTAAATTTTTAAATAGTTCCTTGTGCAACGCAATTTCCTGTTGAGGATTATCTACACGAGTCAAATAATAATAAGCTAAAGCGTAATAATTCTTTTTCATGAGAAATACCCTAGCATATTCTCGGAAATAATTCCATTGTAGAAAATTAGGATTGGAACTAAAATGCTCTTTGGTATTTTGTCAAGTGGATGAGTAATCGTTTTCTTTATTAGCGAGGAAAATCTTCCAGGTTATACCGAAAGCAGTGCCGCTACCTTTGTCTAAAACAGGCCAGGGAGGCGTGAATAATTTCTAAGGACTAAATAAAGGACTAAAATACATGGCTCGATATTGTGGCCCTAAAAATAGAATAGCAAGGCGTTTTGGAGCGAATATTTTTGGAAGAAGCCGAAACCCTCTGCTCAAAAAGCCCCATCCTCCAGGTCAGCACGGTATGCAGAGAAAGAAAAAGTCTGACTACGGTCTTCAGCTAGAGGAAAAGCAAAAGCTAAAAGCTTGTTATGGCATGATCCTAGAAAAGCAACTAGTTAAAGCTTTCAAGGAAGTTGTCAACAAGCAGGGCAGCGTCACCAAGATGTTCTTAGAAAGATTTGAGTGCCGTCTTGACAATATGGTGTATCGCATGGGGTTTGCAAAAACTATTTTTGCAGCTCAACAATTGGTTGCTCATGGTCATGTATTGGTGAATGGGAAAAAAGTCGATAGAAGATCTTTCTTCCTACGTCCTGGTATGCAAGTTTCTTTAAAAGAAAAATCAAGAAAGTTACAGTCGGTTAAAGAGTCTTTGGAAAATAAAGATGAAAGTTCTTTCCCTTCCTACATCTCTGTAGATAAAAGCAATTTTAAGGGCGAACTTTTAGTTTCTCCAGAGCAAGATCAAATAGAGGCTCAACTTCCTCTACCTGTAGATGTTTCTGTTGTTTGTGAGTTCCTATCTCATAGAACATAAAAGAAAGTTTCTTTCTTCCAAAAAGAGAGGCGTCAACTATTCTTTTATAGTTGGCGCTTTTGATTTTTTATTTCTGAAAGCTTTTCAACTGCCGAATTTCCTTTGTCCATAAGTCTGGACCTCCAGGAGTCTCTAAATATTTGGGGATCATCCGTGTTTGTTCGTCAGTCATAAGAAATTTAAAACTTTCCATCCCTATATCTCCTTCTCCAAGGGGCGCGTGACGATCCTTGTGTTTCCCCAGAGGAAACATGGAGTCATTAAGATGAAAGGCTCTTAAATATGACAAGCCTATCGCATCATCAAAATTTTTGAGCACTTGCTTCCAAGACTCTGGAGAGGTAATATCATAACCAGAAGCAAAGATATGACAAGTATCTATGCAAACTCCTACCGGGATTTTATGCTTAAGTTTGTCTATGAGGTAACCAAGTTCTTCAAAAGTACTGCCGACAAGTGTACCTTGTCCTGCAGTAGTTTCCAAAAGAACAACAAGAGGCGGGGAGTCTTCGAATAGAGGCTCAACCAAGGAAAAACTTGAAACAATCCTATCTAAGCAAGCTTCTTTAGTGTCATTGACAGCTGCTCCTGGGTGGAAGTTAACAAAGGTAATTCCTAAAGATAGACAATCTTGGATCTCTTGCTGTATGCAAATACGGCTTTTTTCTAGGATTTCTGGATTAGGAGCCCCAGGATTAATTAAATAGCCAGCGTGGCTCATAATATAAGATAGAGAAGTCTCTTCAAGAGCTGTTTTGAACGAATTTATTAAACCATCATTGAGAGGGCGTCTACGCCACTGTCTTTGATTGGCTGTAAACATTTGAACGGTGGAAGCCCCAATTTCATGCCCTTCGTAAATGGCGTTTTGAAGTCCTCCTGCGGTGGATGTATGCGCACCTAATAAAGGGACTTGGGGAGGCGGAAATACCTGCATTTTAATGCTCCAAAAATCTCTATCTGCTATGGATAAATTAAGTATTAAGGGAGTAAGACTTTTTAATGAATAAAAAAGACGGCCAGGGATCAGTAGCCAGCTCACTTTTTAATTTATTGTCAGGAACCTTTTTTAGTCGTGTAACAGGAATGTTACGCGAAATTGTGATGGCAGCGTATTTTGGAGCAGATCCTTTAGTGGCAGCTTTCTGGTTGGCATTCAGAACGATTTTCTTTTTAAGAAAAATCCTCGGAGGACCCATTTTAGGACTGGCTTTTATTCCCCACTTTGAATTTCTACGAGCACAAGATACAAGCCGTGCCGCATTTTTCTTTAAGAGTTTCTCTCGATTTTTCTGTTATAACGCTTGCGCTTTCACATTAATTATAGAAATCGGCTTAGGGATATGGCTGTATCATGCCCAAGGGAACCTTGCCGATGCCTTACTGTTAACTATGATTCTTCTGCCATCAGGGATCTTCCTGATGATGTATACGGTAAATTCTGCCTTACTTCATTGTGAAAAAAGATTTCTCAGTGTGGGTTTAGCTCCTGCTGTTGTCAATGTTCTGTGGATTCTTACTGTATTTCTCGCAAGACATAGTGATCCAAGACAACGGATTATAGGACTATCTGTCGTTCTTGTTATCGGGTTTGTTTTAGAGTGGTCTGTCACCCTACCTGGCGTGAATAAGTTTCTGGGGACAGCAACAACCCCACCTAAGGAACGTGATAGTATAAAAGCTTTGATTGCGCCATTGTCTTTGGGATTACTGTCCATGGGTGTGTTTCAGATCAATCTTTTAACCGATATGTGTTTAGCACGCTATATACATGAAGTCGGTCCGTTATACTTAATGTACTCGATACGCATCCAGCAACTGCCTGTACATTTGTTTGGTCTTGGAGTCTTTACTGTGCTCTTGCCTGCCATCTCTCGTTGTGTTCAAGAAGATAATAATGAAGAAGGCTACGAACTTATGAAGTTTGCTTTGAACCTGACTGTATCTGTGATGGTCATCATGACTGTAGGTTTGTTGCTTCTTGCTCTTCCTGGCGTGCGTGTGTTGTATGAACACGGTTTGTTCCCAACAAGTGCTGTTCACGCAATTGTGCAAGTTTTACGTGGCTATAGCGGGAGTATCATTCCTATGGCTCTCATACCGCTGATCTCTGTACTCTTTTATGCACGTCGTCATTACACCATACCCCTAGTCATAGGTATCTTTGCTGCTATAGCAAACATGGTGCTCAATGTGATTTTTGGTTGTTGGTTGATAAAACACGTTTCAGGCCTAGCCTACGCCACATCTCTTGTTTCCTGGGTTCAGTTATACTTCCTCTGGCAATGTGCATCAAAAAAACATCCTGCGTATTCAGGTTTAATGTGGATTACTTTTAAACGTTCTATAAAGGTTGTTGGTGTCACGAGTTTAGCCTTCATCGTTACCCTAGGGACTAATATTCTTACACATACTACTTATGTGGTTTTCCTTGAGCCCTACACACCACTAGCCTGGTCGTTATCATCTTTTGTAGCGCAAAGCGCTGCTTTTTTCTCTGAAAGTGTCATTTTCTTGGCTTTTTTGTTTGGTTTTGCAAAACTGCTTCGAGTAGAAGATCTTGTAAACTTAACATCTTTTCAATATTGGAAAGGACGCCGAGGCTCTTTGCATAGCTCTTCCGTTGTGCAAGATAGTCAAAATTAGCGAGTTGTTTCCTCCTTTCTTATTAGCAACTGTTTCGTTAGGGTTGTCCAAGTAACCATTTTTTCGATCTTCTTACATTGAATAATTAAATCGACGCTAAGGAAACTATGAAAAAATATATTTATCCATGGTTGGTGTGCCTGACCCTATCGACAGTAGTGTCTCAAGGGTTTGCAAATACACCTTCTAGCATGCAAAGCAAGAACAATTCTCAAACATTTATTAGTTTAGAAGATGTGAAGGCATATTTAGATACTCGAGGTTTCGTAGAAACAAGAAAACGAGGAGGAGTCTTAAGATTAGCCGGAGATGTGCGTGCTAAGTGGATCCATGCTAGGGAAGATATAAAAACACCTCCTGCTCAACCAGATAAGTATAAGCCCTTGCCAGTAAACCGCTATCGTAGCGAATTTAAACTTTATGTGGATTACAACGCCGATAAAACATGGCTAACATCAGAAATGAGTTGGGCAGCAATTGCAGGGGGAGAATCTTCAGCTGCCGGTATGGATATAGACAGAGCATTCTTGGGGTACCGTTTCTATCGAGATTCTCAAACTCGTACCGACGTCTTCATGGAAATCGGACGTTCTTCTTTAGGTAGTATTTTTGAATCAGAAGTACAATTTAATAGTAACTTTGATGGTGTCCATCTTTATGCAGCACGACGCTTAAGCGAACGCTTTCCTTATAATGTGATTATTCATGGCGGACCCTTCGTGGTCAATATGTCGAAAAAACATTATGCCTGGGTTGTTGAAGGAATTGTAAATAAACTTCCTGGGAACTTCTCGGTAAAGTGTAGTGTTATAGATTGGAACTCCTTCTCTCCTGCAGAAGCTCCAGACCCTGCAAAAACATCAGTAGGATCTGTCGCTACAAATCTGAAATATAAGTACTGCGTCTGGCAATGGTTAGTAGGAAAATACTCCGATTTACCTTGGTTCCGCGGAAAGACAAAACCTTTGTATGTTTATGGAGCCTATTTAATAAATACATTAGCAAAAGCAACTGCAACAACCTTAAATGAAAAGCAAAACAAAGCTTGGTTTGTTGGAGGAACTGTCGGAAGGTTAAGAAAAGCTGGAGATTGGTCAGCAACTATACGTTATGAATATGTCGAAGCTTTAGCAGTTCCTGAAATCGATGTATCTGGTATCGGCCGAGGAAATCAGCTGAAGTATTGGTTTGCTCAAGCAATAGCTGGAAATTACGATCCTAAAGAAGCTAATGGATTTACGAATTATAAAGGTGCTTCTTATCTCTTTATGTATGGAATCACAGATTCTTTATCTTTCAGAGCTTATGGGGCTTACTCCAAACCGGCAGATAACCGCCTAGGGAGTGACTTCACCTATAGGAAATTCGATCTTGGGTTAATTTCCGCATTTTAATCAGATTTTTAATAAAATCTTTAAAAAGAGCTCATATCTAATTAAAAGATGTGAGCTTTTTTTTTATCTTTTATAATAAAGAAAAGATTTTATAAGTTTTTTGTTATTATGGTTAATCCTGTTGGTCCTATAGACGAATCTAAAAACATTGCTCCTGCAGACTTATCTACTTTAGGTATGCAGGCTAGCGCAGCAAACCGCAGCTCAGAAGCTGAATCCATAGCCGGAGTCGAAGGTAAAAACGGATCGTCTCATCCTTCAGTAAATACTTTGGGACGACTGAGTTTTCTATCTTCAGCAAGAAATGCTTTAGTCAACTTTTTTAATAAGATTTCTGCTTTGTTCACAGGAAAGTCTGTGCCTCAGGATTTTGATGAGGCCAAGACTCAGGCGACGAATGCCGAGAATGCTCTGAAATCAGCAACAACCTATGAACAGTTTAAGACAGCACTACAACAACTCCAAGATGCTGTCAAATACATGGAAAAATTAGCCTCAACTGACGAACAAAAAGCCGAGGCAGCATCATATACAAAAGCACTAGCAGATAAACAGCCCATTATTGATACAATCAATAAGCTCGGGGGGATTCTTGAAGAAAACCAAAAGCTTTTAGATGCAATAAAGACCACTTCATCTATCGATCAGGTTACAGGAGCTGCTGGACAGGTAGAAGCTAACAAAGCTGCTGCGGCAGCTCTTATTGAAGAGTTGCAGAAATTAGGTATTACAGGAGAGAACTACCCCCTAGTAAAGGATACGGAAACTAAAATTAACACATCCTCAGAAGAAATCACTAAATTAGCAGACGCTATAATGGCAGCTCATAGTGCTGGGAAAAACAGTATTACCGCTGTCGGTCAAGCTCAAGCGAATAACAGTCCTTCAAACATAGAAGCCTCTAAAAACATAATAACGGATGCAAAATCTGCGATAGATGCCGCTCTTGATTTGGCTCCAAATTCTCCGATAGTTAAAGCTGCTCAGAAAGAACAACAAAAGGCAGCGGCGGATATCGAAAAAATTCAACCTAGTGGTGGTGGTGACATTCCTATCGGTGGACCTGGAGCTCCTGGTAGTGTGGGAACTTCTCAGAACCGTGGTACTACCTTAGGGGAAGTTAGGGTATCGATGTTACTTGCTGATGTTGACAACGAGACAGCAGCGATCATCATGCAAGGTTTTAGAAACATGATTGATAACTTCCACGCCCAAAATCCTGATTTTACAGCACCGTTAGAAGAAGTTTTAGCTCAAGTAACAGATTTAACAACCCAAGTAAACCCTGCGGACGCAGAAGCTACAACACAACTACAAGAAATACAACAAGCTTTACAAGAAGCTCTCCAAGGTGCTTCAGGACAAGAAGGTTTGACGAATGCTCTAGGTGCTATAACAACAGCGGCTTCGATTTCTACAGGAGCTCCTATAGCATCTGCAAATCAGGGTGGTTCAGCTGTAAAGCAGCTTTACAAAACCAGTTCTGCATCTGCTAGCTCTAAATCTTACGCAGATTCGCTATCTGCCGGTTATGGAGCTTATCAATCTCTAAATGATGTATATTCACGTAGCAGCGCTGCTAATCGTGAAGTTTTAAATCGTACTTCTACGCCAGCATTAACGCAAACAGTGTCTAGAACAGAAACGCAACCTCGTGACAACGACTCTGCTGCACAAAGGTTCGCAAGAACGATAGCTGGCAATAGCCATACTCTTGGAGATGTTTATGCTTCTGTAAACGCATTACAGACATTGCTAGGTGTATTACAAAGTAATCCACAAGCAAATGAAGAGGAGATTAAGCAAAAGCTTACGTCCGCAATCACGAAAGCTCCACAATCAGGTTATCCTTATGTCCAGCTTTCTAATGATGCGACGCGGAAGTTTATTACAAAACTTGAGGATGAGTTTACTAGAGGATCTAAAAGACTTGCAGAAGCAAAAGAAGCTGCGTTTGAGAGACAGCCTCTGTTTATCCAGCAAGTACTAGTCAACATAGCCTCCCTGTTTTCCGGATACCTACAGTAAAATAGTATTTTCTAAGAACAATGATTTCTTCAAAAGCCTGTTCTGTATTGTTCAGAGCAGGTTTTTTTATGCTTAAATGAGGTCAGTAGAACTCTGATAATTTGATGATGAGAAGATAGGCAGATATACAACGGAATGTATGGGAAAAAGAAGGGAACCTCTTCTAGAAGTTCCCTACTTCAATAAGTTATCTAATTAGGGTAAATTTCACCTACTAGCTTCGAAAGGATTTGGTTAAGCACCTGCATCGATGTCGATACCAACGTCCATTCTTGTTGTACGTTAGTCATCTGATTTTGCAGGTTTAACTGCTGTGTCTGTCCTTGAGTAGTGTAGTTTTGTTGGTCAGATTGAATCTGAGTGAATAAAGGTCCTAATCCTCCGGTAGGTGTGCTGTGAGGGAACCCATTGGAAATAAAACCTTCTAAGCTAGCTAAAGTTGGGATCCAATCTTTAGGACCCTCTATTTTAAAAACGGTTTTTTTGTAATCCTCACCGTTTTTCTCAGGTGTAATTTTAAGATTGGATAAGAGTGCGTTCAAAACATTAAGTTGATTAAATGTAATGGACAGTGAGTACATGTAGTTGGAGGTGGCATCAAGCATCTCGGATTGTTGAGATGAAGAAATCCCTTCGAGTTGTTTGATTTTTTCCAGTAAAGCGTTCACAAATGCTTGAGCCCGTCGACAACGATCTGTATCCCGAGCAATATATTCTTTTTCCCTAGATAAGGCTAAGCAAGTTTCAAAATAGTCACCGCAAAATAGATTCTCTCCTTCTTTACTTTGGATGAGATAGGAGGAAAGGTTGTAGTAAACAGAAGTTGTAGAAAAGTGGTTAGTGATTTTTAAGAGATCATTAATCGCATTTGCAGCAAGGTTATTAAAATTAATTTCTTCGATTAAAGGATTTAAGAATGCAGATTGCTTCGGCAATTGAGAGTTTAATATGAGATAAATAAAGGCAGAACCCAGGCTCTCAGAATTTAACCAACTTTCAACAGCTATTTTGCGTTCGTCAGTGAAACTCGCATTTGCAGGGTTTAAATCGGTGTATTTTTTTTCTAAAGCTGCAATTTGTTGTTGGAGTTGTGTAATGTGAGAATCAGCTGCTGTTTTAAAGCCGTGTAATACTGTAGCTGCTTGCTCAGAGAAACCGTTTGAGCTACTAGTAACAGACTTTAATTCTGTCTGAACAAACTCATTGAATTTTGGAATTTGATAACCACCGTTGTCTTGAATATAGTTAGTTAATGCATTGTTAGCTATTGTTGTAATTTGTTGACTAACTGTAGAGTAAAAAGGGTTATTCTTAATAGCCTCGGCTTTTTGTTTTAGGACAGTCTTGACTGTTACGTCACTAGTTACGGCATTATTTAAAGTGTATTCTGAAATTTCCTGAAAAGAGTCTATCTTTGCAATAAATTGAGTAACTTTAGTTTCATTTCCTATAGTAAGATCGAGATATTTAGGAACATAATTAGTAAAAATCGTTTTTTCGCTTTCTTGTAGATTTGCTTGCATTTGGGATAGACTATTCAACCCCGCGCTAGCTTCCATTGCCGCTGTGATAATCTCAGAGGTGTATTCTTTGGCTTCAGTGATAGTTTTAGACCCATTTACCCAGGATGTAAAGCAGCTTACCGCTTGTTGGAACGTCGCTAGTTGATTTTCTAGAGTCTGTTTTTCATTTTCTATGTCAGAACGAACTGAGGTCAGATTTTGTACAGCGGATTGATATGCAGCTGTAATACCCTCACGGTATATTGCAGCATCCCTAGGTTTTAAATAGGCATCCAGAGTTGTTTTACTCGGAAGTTGCGATGCTGTATAAATAACTTGTAACTCTTCTTCAGTTAATGATTCTTTAGAGAGATAACCACTGAGAGTGAGTTGGGTTTTAATAACTTCTTCTTCACCACCAAGCGCAGGCTCCTTATTAACAGCATCTGTGAGACCGTTAAAAATAGCATGTAGCATTACCATGCCATTAACACTATTGACATTATCTTTATTAGGCTTAGGGACTGATACTGCCAGAGCTTTGATATCATTCATCATTTTGGAGGTTGCTCCACCAATGGTAGATCGGTACGTCATGTACTGCTTTTCAACGTGAGCATCAAAAAAGTCAGATGTAAATTTATCCTCGTATTCTTTAAGGGCTTTCTGAATTTCTTCTTCGGTTGCTCCTGCAGATGTGAGTTTTTCTGATAGGGCGTCTTTTCCTTTCTGAATTTCAGTAGCTTGTTCTTTTTTGATTTGGTTCAGAATGTCTTTCTTCTGAGGTTGATAGCAATTACTAAACACCTTTTTTTGCTCATCCAGACTTAAACTAGGTTTATCTTTCAGAGGTGTGATTAAGGCAATAGATAGAATAATGGAAGATATCTGTGCCAAATTAACTTCGGAAGTAGACTCGATGAACGTCTGTAAGCCATCAAGAATGAGCGGGACAAGAGTTACAGCTGTTGTACCTTGAATCCCGGCAATAGCTTCTGCAGTACTTTGGGCTGAACCTATGAGCTTTACTGAATGAGGTTTAGGCGCTATAGGAGGAGAGGGGAATATAGTATTGTTAGGGTTTAACAACATAGAAGCGTGGATATTTCCTGCTTCTATAATAGATGCTAAACGTTTTAAGGCGTACAATCCAGAATTTAATGTTTCTATGTCTATAGCAGGCTGAGCTTTAGGATTAAAATTAGAAAATTTGTGGTCTAATTTAATATTAAATAAACCATCACCTGAAACTGTTTTCGGTCTGTTTTGTATATAGAAAGAAGACATAGAAATTATTTTTATAATTTTTCTTTTTATTTTCTTATTTTAAAAACTTTTTTTCTATGCTACTTTTTGATTAAAAATTTTTATTCTTCCTATAACATTGTTATTTTTGTTTTTAAGAAAAACGATTTATTTTTGATTAATTATAAAAATAGTTTTCATGTTAATTTTATTAAAAATAAAAGTTAACAAGACTGTTCTCCGTATGGATATCATTAATAGTTACTCTGTTTCAGCACATTATAAAAAATGGCCTGTAATATCTTGCGCAGAGTCAATACAACAACGCCACCAGTTATTAGAAAGCATTTTTCATTACGAAAAGACTGAATTTGAGCGTTATGTAGTGCAGAGATTGCTCTGTATTTTAGATCAACAATCTGATGAAAAGTACCGGCAGTTAATAGACAAACTGCATAAGTTTGAAATAGAAGATCGGACGATTAATAAGGAGAGTAGAACTTCAGCTGTTCATCGTAAGCCTTTATCAGATTTACACGCCTCGATTGCCGTTGTAGCTACGACTTCTGCTGTAGGTAGTAGTGACAGCTTACCTACAGATGACCCTTTCTATAATGCGACTAAACAACAGTGGGCCCACAACTTATTAGAAAAGGTCAAAAAAGTAGTGGATAAGATTGTGGGAGCCACAGCGAAACTGGCTGGTAAGCCAACCTTACTTCCAAGAGACGGGGGTGTGCGCTCTTCAATCGAAAAGGTGGAAAAAGAACCAGAGCCACCCTCACAAGAAGAGTTAGATAAAGCAGCTCTTTTGAAAATTCAAACAGAGGTTGATCGTTTGGCTGCCCTTGGGACGAATTTAACAAACGCTGATTTTGAATCTCTATATAGTTTACCCAAGAAGATTTTTGATACGGTGCAAACATCTTCTCTGTTTACAGGTGGTCAGAAAACCGATTTTATAAATGATCTCTCAGTACAATATGGTAATGCAGATCAATTAGCTCAAGTTTTTGCAGATGGTCGTATTGAGGGATTAAAAGATATTCTCAATGTAGTCAAAGGGAAGTTAACAGAAGAAGAGTACAGCATTTTCTTAGAACTACAACAAGAATTAGAAAATCTACAAACCTCAGTACACACCTATGATCAAGACAAATTTGATCGTATAGATCAAGTTGGAGACCAATTAGCAGATACTATTAATGTATCTGCCTTATCGAGAAACGATAAAATCAATCTATGTTCGCAGATCTCGTATTTATACAAAGATCAGGTAGCTGCTGTAGATTCTTTTGATGTCGTTGTTGATGCAACTATTTTCGTAAATAGTCATCAAGAGGCGATTTTTGATCAGATATCTAGTTTGATAACTTCCTTAATGGGGGTATTTGCTCTTATTAACTTAGGACAAGTAACTACGGAGATTAGCAGCGCTGCTATGGCCGGAGCATTACAAACTGTCCGCGCAATTAATTCTAGATTTGATGATCTAACAGCTGAACAACAACAATTGGTTAATAACGCTTTAAACACATTATCAACGTTTAAGGCTCCTGATTATATAGGCGCTATATGGGCGTATTTTGTTGCTTCAACTGTATTAGCTATGAATACCTCTGCATCTATGCAAGACGTTGGTGCTGTCATAAAAGAAGCAGCGAAAGAATTGGAGGGTTCCAAACTCAGTATAGCTGATTCCATTAAGACGACAATGGAGAACATTGTATCAGCAACTGGGCAGTTTAAACCGGGTAATACTGTTAATGGGGGAGAAGAAACTTATACAATTTATTCACAACAAAATGGCAGCGTAAAAATCAACCCCCAACTTTTAAATCGTGGAAACATAGGATTTTTACCCAACATAACAAACGCTGCAAACAGGTATGCCGAAACTACGGCTAGAGCTTATTTCACATTTAAAGCATTAGCTGGAGTACAAATAGCACAACTCCAATCTAAGATAGATGAATCCCGGGGGCAACTTAAGGATTATCAAGCTTTAAAGGCAGAGCTCTATAAGGATCAACTATATGCACAATCTAATGAGCTGCAAGCTATGGCATTACCTTCAGCCGTGGCTTCGGTATTAATCGATCGTTATATGCCTAAGGAAGTGGGTTTTTTAAATGGTATTTACGATCAGCTTTACTATAGCAACCTCGGATCGTCAGTTGGAAATGCGATGATAGACGCTATTTCCGAGTATGTGAACGCGGCTACATATTTCAATTTTGCCAGTTATGTGGGTCAGCAACCTGCTGTAGGAGAGAAAGGAAAAGATGTATTTCCTGGAACTGCGGATAGCGCGAGAAATAAATTAGAAACAGAACGAAAAAAAGCAGCTGCCTATCTTAAAAGTACGCAAGATGCAGAAATAGTATTGGATGAGCAGGTAAAAAGAGTCACTGAAGATTCCAAAATTTCGAATGAGCAACGTACACGCATCATCGATTCTTTAAATAACTATAGAGATAATTTGAATGCGATATCAGGATCTTTAGTCTTGTTACAAAACTATTTAGCTCCTTTAAGTGTGAGTGAAGGTAGTGTTGCTGGAACGTTTCGAGTTACCGGTGGAGAAGAACAATGGCAGGCACGACTGGAGATTTTAGAAGATGCGTTAGTATCTGGGTTGTCAGGTAATGCTATCAGTGGGGGGATGTTCCCATTACAAGCTACTATACAATCAGATCAGCAGTCTTATGCCGACATGGGACAGAACTACCAGCTAGAGTTACAAATGCACCTAACGTCTATGCAGCAAGAATGGACCGTTGTCGCGACGTCTTTACAGGTGTTAAATCAGATGTATCTGAGTTTGGCAAGAAGTTTGATGGGCTAAGGGTTTGTTAATTTATAAGATTTTTCTTATAGACAACCAGGGTTTGGCATGATTTTCGCTCCTTATTTTCTTGTGAAAGGAAGAAATAGAAGGGAGGGAGTTATGGCCACGCCACAGATGCAACAAGAATTAGCTCGTTTAGAATTCATTAATGATCAGCTGCGTACAGAGCTAGAGTATGTCAACACGCTGTTGTGTGATATAGGATTCCCTGAAGGATTAACTACGATCAAAGCGATAGCGAAAGAAGTGCTTACAGACGAGGATTTGTTAGACTAATAAGAGAATGAATCGCCAAGGTAGTGCTGCTTTACCATAGGGTTGGCTATCATTTGTGAGGAAGAACCTTCGAAGAAGATCTTTCCATCAATAATGAGATAGCACCGATCAGCTATGGAAAGTAATTCTTTGGCATTATGGTCTGTAATAAGAATGCCAATACCTCGACTGGAAAGAATTTTGATTAGGTATTTTACATTTTGAATGACGAGAGGATCAACGTTTGCAAATGGCTCGTCAAGTAAAAGAACACTAGGATTTAAAGCTAATACGCAGGCGATTTCTAATCTCCGTCGTTCTCCCCCAGAGAGTGTTCCGGCTTTTTTATTGATGCAAGAGGCCAGTTGTAAATCATCAATCAATGTATCTAGAAGATGGGATTGTTGTTTTCTTGCTTTGTAGATAATTTCTAGGATACAAATTAAGTTTTCTTTTACTGTCAGATCCTTAAATACCGTGGGCTCTTGAGCTAGATACCCAATTCCCAATCTTGCTCGATAGTCCATAGTTCTTTTAGTCACATCCGTATTTTTGAATATGATCTTCCCGGAATCTGGACGGATTAAACCTACAGTAAGGTAAAATGCAGTTGTTTTCCCTGCGCCATTAGGACCTAGTAGACCAACCACTTCCCCCGCATTTACTTCAAATGAGACGTCGTTAGTCACGGGTTTTTTGTTATACTTTTTTACTAAATTACATACGGAAAGTATCGGCATAAAAAACTCATTTTCTCAATAAAGATAGGGACAAAGTTTTCATGCCTCCTACAGCTCGTTCCTCAGGAGCCTGGGGATCAGGGTGGATAGGATCTACATGAAAGCGACAATCATAAATATTTAAGGAGCAGTCTTGGTAATTTAACAGCCCACCGTTGCCCTGAAATGTCATAAGTTTGTCTAAGTCTTGGGTATGGATATGACCAGAAAGTTTAGACAGAACCTCTTTACAAGCATAATTTGCATCAGAGAGATGCAGTTCCATACAAGATTTATCCACATGGCAGTTAAAAAACTGCCGGTCAGGAGAAGTGATCTGTTTGTGTACCCCAAGTTTTTTTATCTTTAGAAAAGGAGGCGCCTTTTCAAAATGCTTGTTCATGCAAGAGACATCGCAAATGCTATCTACTTTGATTATAGCAACGATTGTTGTACAGGCAATCCCAAGTATCGCTAATGAGCAGAACAAGCCGTAGAACAAAAATTTGGTCATACTGCAGCCATCTCAAATGAACGTACACATTGATACAGCTGATTCCATATCGGAAGGAGAGCTTCAAAAGTCTTTAAGGATAACATAGACGCAGCATCACTTTTTGCTATAGCAGGATTCATATGCGTTTCTATGAATAAACCATGAGCTCCTGCAGCTAGAGCAGCTCGTGTCAACGTAGGTATAAACTCTGTTTGTCCACCACTATGGGTTTTTAACCCTCCAGGAAGCTGCACAGAATGCGTCCCATCAAAAACTACAGGGAAGCCCATCTTTGAGAGAACAGCAATAGAACGCATATCCGAAACAAGATTATTGTAGCCAAAAGAACAGCCGCGTTCTGTTAAAATAATCTTGGAATTTCCGGTAGAAAGGACTTTGTCTACAGGGCCTTGCATATCCCAGGGAGAGAGAAATTGCCCTTTTTTAATGTTAATAACCGCATGTGTTTCAGCAGCAGCAACGAGAAGATCCGTTTGGCGACATAGAAATGCAGGGATCTGAAGAATATCACAAACCTCTGCTGCTGCACGTGCTTCTTCCGGTGAGTGCACATCAGTAAGGATTTCTACGCCAAAAGTTTGTTTAACTTTGGATAAGATTCTCAACCCCTCTTGTAACCCGGGACCACGATAAGAATTTATAGAAGAACGGTTTGCTTTGTCATAGCTACTTTTGAAAATCCAGTGGATGTGATCGGTATAGGGAGCTACTATTTCTTGGATTTTTGAGGCGATTTCTAATGTAGTTTCTTCTTCCTCTATTACACAAGGCCCAGCGATCAGGATCATCTTATCTGAGAACATCGTACGCCCTCTTTTTCTTTCATTAAAAAGCCACTATAGAGCTTTATTTTAAACAAGTCTACTCACGATTTTAAGGATAGAACGCTCTTCGAGGAACACAAGGGAATAGGAGGGCCGAGTCTTAAATTGACTTTTTTAGACATAGATTTATACTATAGCATGAATTATCCCTTTGCCTAGGCCGAGGTCAATATCTTTGGCCAAGGTTTGACATCTCTCAATAGATCTGGACCGATAGCTCAGTGGATAGAGCATTCGCCTTCTAAGCGAATGGTCGCAGGTTCGAATCCTGCTCGGTCCGAACTCTTTAAAGTTGAAAAGCTGTCAAATAGAAGAAAAGTCTCCCTTCTTTTTGCCTGCGGAGTTTCCGCAGGCGGAAACGGAATACATCTGGCGAGTATAAAATATTATAGAAAGTCTATCTAAAGGGGGAAGACTCTATAACTATTTATCTTCCATAATTTCTAAGCTAACTTTTACATTATTTCTACTAGCTACAGATACCAGAAGAGTACGAATAGCTTTGATGGTGCGGCCCTCTTTTCCAATAATTTTACCAATATCAGGTTTCGCAACGGTTAATTCGTAAATAATGGTGTGAGTGCCTTGAACTTCTTTAATGTGTACTTCCTCAGGGCGGTCCACAAGGTTTTTGATAATGTAACTTAAAAAGTCTTTCATAAAGTAATCCTATAACTAAATTCGCGTTATCTGCGGGAGAACGGTAAAAAATCGAACTCGAATTAATTTAATTTTAATTGGTCTGTTAAAATAATCAAACTTAATTAACGATCAAATTTATTTTATGGTTGATTCAAATAATTGTTTGTTAATAACAGTTTTACTATTATGAAACTCTTTTATTATCAAGATCTTCATATCCCGGGGCAATTCTGTTGTTAGGTTTAGATGTTTATGCGTCTGAGGGTGGATAAAATTCACGCTATAGGCGTGTAATTGTTGTTTGTCAAGACCATAACATGAGTTGGCAGAAGCTGATCCATAAACTGGATCGCCTAAAATTGGGGTAGATAGATGTTTCATGTGAACTCTAAGTTGATGAGTTCGTCCTGTTTCTGGATACAGGAGCACTAAACTTAATTTCCCGTTGTAAGCAAGTACCTCGCAACGAGTAATAGCTTCTTTCCCTATAGAGGAAACCGCCATTTCTTTGCGTTTAGTGTGATGCCTGGCTAATTTGGTGTGGATTATAGAGGCAGATGGCTTCCCTACACAAATCGCTAAATAGCTCTTTTTTAACTGTTTTGTCGCAAATAACTCACTGTAAATCATTTTTGCTTGGCGGGTTTTTGCAGTGATGAGTAAACCTGAAGTATCTTTGTCCAATCTATGGATGATACCAGGTCTCCACGGCTCTTCAGGGAACTCTTGTTTGAGACGCTCTCCAATTTCATGCAGTAGAGCATGAACAACCGTACCTCTAGTGTGTCCAGGAGCTGGATGTACCACCATGTCCCTAGGTTTATTTATAACGAGAATCATTTCATCTTCATAGATTTTCTCTAGGGGGATGGCTTCAGGTAAGAGTTCTGAAAGTTCTTCTTTTTCCTCAATGGTAATAGAGACTATGTCTCCAGGAGCCAGTTGGGTGGAAACTTTTGTCTGTATTTGCTCATTAATTGTAACCCGTTTATCTAAAATGTGCTGTTGATAAAAAGCTCGAGAATATTTTGGGTTTTGCGAAACTAAAAACTTATCTAACCGATCTCGATTTGTTTCATTAACAATAAAAAGAAGGGGAGTATTTGATTTCATTGCAATGAGCAGTTTTTATTAAAACATTTTAAAATAAAGAAGCTTATGGTTCTAGGGAAAAGCGAAAATAGATCCTTGTAAATACATATTAGAAAAAATACTTAATTAATTGGGCTGTTGTTGTTTTCAGATATTTTTGTATCAAGATAGATGGCCAAACAAGAAGAATACAGTTGACGCGCTATTTAAATTTAAAATTTTAGTTAGCAGGAACTGTGAGTTCAATTTGTTTAAATTGCGGACAGGCCAGGAAAACAAGGGAATCAACGGATGAACATAAGAATGTATGGGTAAGAAGGCTAGATACGTGATTCACAGCTTTTTGCCATTGTTCAAGAGTACAGGGGAAAGAAGAGATTTCTTTAGCAAGATAGGCAGTAGCATTGTAAGAAATCAGAGAAAGATAGAGATCCTGGTTTAAAAATGGAGCCCAACGTTTTGCAGAGTTTAGAAAATATGAGAGGTCTTTTTCGCTTAAGGGTAGGGCTAAAAAGTAGGAGATTCCCATACTACTCTTTATAAATAGAACGCATTTTTTTAGAGGCTTTTTGAGCACGATCCATTTCTTTATGGATGTTGCCAAACGAAGAAATCAGAATAGATTGAATGAACTGGTCATACATCTCTTTCCCTTTTTCTTCTCCCATTTTCTGAATAAGAGCTAATCTTAGCTGATCCAAGGTACGTACAGGACCTTCGAAGGTCGTGTTCGTGGGTGATAGATATTCAGGAGTTGGCGTCTCTTTTACTGGCGCAATTTCCTGAGTCTCAGCTTTTTTGATGTTGATGTAACGTGGTTCCATAATCCTATAGACCTTGGTGGCTAGCTTAATTATGCATTTTACTAAGTAGAGAACTTATTTTCTATAATCATAAAATAAAAAGTTTCAAAAAATAGAAATTTATTGTTTTTGATTACACTAAAGTTTGTTGTTTAAGAATGGATTTCTTTTGTTTAGAAAAAGATAGAACTTGAGTCTTTCTTTTCCCGAGATCACCGTATTTTGCTAAAAGGCCTTTGAGATATTTGATAGTGAACTTTTTCATGTTGCTGAGATCTTTTTTTACCGCAGCTTGTTTTTTCTCTATTGTTGTGAGATCTTTGGTGTAGCTGTTTTCATTAAAGCAGAGAATTTTCTTAATTGCTAAGGAAGCCAGTTGCCCTGTTGCTTGTTTACTTGGGATTTCAGGTAAGCTAGAGAGAAAAGGTGCTAAAGCCGTCAAAACAGCTTCATGGAGATCTTCTTGAGACACCTTATTTTTTAACTTAGAGAGGTTTTCCCTGACCGTATCGTACAGACGGTGTTTAATGAAAATATATTCCAGAGATTTATAGTAATGTTCTTGCGCTAACTCATCATGGAGTATCTGCAGTTCTTTTTGGAGATAGCCTTCCAAGACTTCTGTGTGGAGTTTTAAAATTTCAGAGACAGAAGTCTCAATAGGTTTATTATTATAAATCGCTGTGGGTCTCGAGGTTAACACGACTTGACATTCCGTATGTTGGAATAAAGGTTCGATAATATCCTTAGGATAGACTCCTTTAGGAAGTTTTATTTCTATGTGGGGTTGGTCTGTTGAGAAATCTTGAATGGAATCAATTTTGATCACGCCGCGTTTAGCTGCGTTTTCTATAGAGCGGATTAGGGTTTCTGTTGTAGTGGAGGGGCAAATTTCTTTTATGATTAGGGTTTTTTGATCCACAGTTTGAATAGACGCGCGCATGGTTATTGAGCCTAAGCCATCTTGATATTCCGAGGCATCCATAACACCTCCAGAATAGAAATCAGGGAGCAAGGTAAAAGCACGATTATTTAAAATAGCAATTTGTGCTTCTATAAGCTCACAAAGGTTGTGCGGGAAGATTTTTGTCGTCATCCCTACAGCAATCCCTTCAACACCATGTAACAAAAGTAAGGGAAGCTTAGCAGGAAGGATATCAGGCTCCTTATCTCTTCCGTCATAGGAATCATGAAAAGACATCAAATCAGTATTGAATAAGATTTCTTTAGCTAGAGGGCTAAGACGTGCTTCGATATATCTCGCTGCTGCATGAGGGTCTCCTGTTAGAGGATTCCCAAAGTTCCCTTGCATATCGATAAGGTACCCTTTATTTGCTAGCACAACAAGAGCTTCGACAATTGGAGCATCCCCATGGGGATGTAGTGCCATAGTTCTACCGGCAATATTGGCAACTTTGTGCATTTTGCCGTCGTCCATACAAAACAATGTCCAAAGTAAGCGTCTTTGGACGGGTTTAAGGCCGTCAAGGATATGAGGAATGGCTCTTTCTAAAATCACATAAGATGCGTAATGCATAAAATGTGTTTTAAAAAGTTCTGAAACATCATGCATAAATTATAAGTTGGTAATCAGGTTATCCATAATAAATTGTTTTCGTTCTTTAGTGTTTTTCCCCATGTAAAATTGTAAAAGGGAATCTAAAGATTCTAATGAACTAATTGTTACAGGAGTCAGGCGCATATCCGCACCAATAAAGGTTTTAAATTCTTTAGGAGAGATTTCTCCTAACCCTTTAAATCGCGTGACTTCTATATGAGCTTCTTTTTTCCCTAATTTCTGTATTGCCTGAGTCTTTTCCTGATCTGAGTAGCAATATAGTGTCGTATCTTTATAACGAACTTTAAATAGAGGCGTCTCTAAAATAAACAGGTGCTGGTTTTCAACAACGGACAAGAAAGTCTTTAAAAAGAATGTAATTAATAGATTCCGGATGTGCATGCCATCCACATCAGCATCGGTGGCAAGGATGATTTTGTTATAACGCAAGTGTTGCGTGCTATTTTTTGTAATGCCTAATGCTGTGGCTAGGTAAAACAACTCATCGTTTTTGTACATTTTTTCTTCTTCTAAAGAAAAAACGTTCATAGGTTTCCCTCGAAGAGAAAACACAGCTTGCGTTAGCGGATTTCTTGAGGATAAAATGGATGCAGAAGCAGACTCTCCTTCTGTCACAAAAATAGATGATGCCTCACCATACAGAGAACGCTCATTATAGTGGAACTTACAATCACGAAGTTTCGGAATTTTATAATGGAGTTTCTTCTGCTTGTCTTTAAGATCCTGCTTTATGAATTGGATG
The DNA here is from genome assembly GCF_006385615.1 of Chlamydophila parapsittaci. Lineage (NCBI taxonomy): Bacteria > Pseudomonadati > Chlamydiota > Chlamydiia > Chlamydiales > Chlamydiaceae > Chlamydia > Chlamydophila parapsittaci. The sequence goes on from NZ_CP041038.1 coordinate 657,288, forward strand.
TTTTTTCGTGTTTTTTCATTTAGCTTAATCTTTTCTAGAAGAAGATCTGAGCGAGATTTGTTTTTTTTCAGCTCTTGAATAATCGCGCTTTTGACTTCCTTGATGATTCCTGAGCGAATTTGTGTATTCCCAAGTTTATTTTTTGTTTGGGATTCAAAAATGGGCGAAGCAATTTTTATAGCAATACAGCCTACAATCCCTTCACGGATATCATTGCTTGTAAAATTCTTTCCAAAGTACTCATTGATACCTTTAACAACGGCCTCTTTAAAAGCTGCTAGATGAGATCCTCCATCTAGAGTTTCTTGACCGTTAACAAAAGAAAAATACCGCTCGCTGTGCGTTTCTAAATGTGAAAATAAAAACGATAACTCAGAATTTTGGAAAGCAATAGGGGGATAGAGTGTTTTTTCTGGAATTTCTTCTTTAAATAGATCAAGAAGACCTTGTTGCGAGATGAACACTTCGTTATTACAAATAATCTCAAGGCCAGGGTGCAAGTAGGTGTAACGACGAATTTTTTTTCTTAAAAACTCATCATTGAAAGCAAAATTGGTGAAAATCGTTGGGTCTGGAGAAAAGGTAATTTCTGTTCCATCAGGATCTTTCGTAGATCCTTGTCGCGAATCTTGCAGAACTCCTTTGTAAAATGTGGCGTAGTGGTATTTTTTCTTCCGTACAGAACGTACGGTAAATTTCTCAGAAAGTGCATTTACCGCTTTTAATCCAACACCATTTAATCCTACAGAAAAATGAAAGACATCTTGAGTGTACTTTGCTCCCGTGTTGATTTTCGAAACACAGTCGATCATTTTCCCTAGGGGAATCCCTCGTCCAGAATCACGTACAGTGATGGTAGAGTCATCAGTAAAAATGGAAATAGTTTTCCCATAACCCATGATGAATTCATCAATCGCGTTATCCACCACCTCTTTAAATAAGGTATAGATACCATCTTCAACTTGAGAGCCGTCTCCTAATCTTCCTATATACATGCCGGCTCGTAGGCGGATGTGTTCTAAGGAGGCTAGAGAAACCACACTAGCTTCAGTATATGTTGCCATATTTTTCTATTCTTCTTGCTATATTCTAGAGGAAAAGAGTTGTGTTAGAATTCTTCTGCGTGATGTTTGTATTCAAACTTCATAGCTGGCCATAACAGTGCTGCGAGTATTTCTCAACACTAGCATGGTGTACTATTAAACCCATAGAGATCTAAGCCCTTCTCTCAGAGAATTTGTCAGATTACGACATTTCTTTTTCTCAATCAAGATAGACATAATTTTTAGATTAAAGTTTATGCTTTTTATATTTTTAATATTTTCGAATGATTTTTATAATTTAATCATTAAAGAAGATAGTATCTTGATGTTAGACTATATTTTCTGAAATGCTGTACTGGTTCATCGATTAAAAATAACACCATAGAGTCTGGAAACTCTATATTTTGCATCTTGCATTTAGACTCAGGCAATGCTTGTTTATTTTTCTAATCTAGCGAGTAAATGCTGAGGGAGAGTGGATAAATAGATGGCATCTAATTTTGTCTTGGGCTATACACCTAGATTACTTTCGTTCTCTATTCTCTATTATTTTTCTCATGGTTAGAGGATAAGCGGAAAACTTATTGCAACGTGCTTATGGTCCTAGGAGTTGTTGGAATTAGCTATCGAGAGGCTGCTTTAAAAGAAAGGGAAGCAGTAATTAATATCTTAAAGGATTTCGAAGCTGATTCTTTTTTTTCTCAGCGTTTTTTCGGTGATGACGGATCTTTCGTTTTATTGCTGACATGTCATAGAGCGGAAATTTACTATTTTTCTAAAAGTAATCGTCATGTTCAATCAAAATTGCTGTCGCAGATTTCTTCTTTAGGAGCACGTCCTTATTGTTATCAAGGACTTGCGTGTTTCACTCATTTATTCACCGTGACTAGTGGTATGGATAGCTTAATTTCTGGAGAGACCGAAATACAAGGCCAAGTGAAACGCGCGTATATAAAAGCAAAAACAGATCGAGAATTACCCTTTGCTCTACATTTTCTATTTCAGAAGGCTTTAAAAGAAGGAAAGGATTTTCGTTCCCAAGTGTCTTTATCTCATCCTGTTGTAACGATTGAATCTGTCGTTGAAGAAACTCTAGACTTGCATGGTAAATCAACAAAAGACAAACTTTTATTTATCGGTTACTCCGATATTAATCGGAAGATCGCAAAGGGGTTGAGTGCGAAAGGTTACCGAAATCTAATTTTTTGCTCTCGAAAAAATATTTCCATACCATACGATACAGTGGCTCGTAGTCAACTTTCTTTTAGGGAACCCTATGACGTCATTTTCTTCGGATCATCGGAATCGGCTAAAGATTTTTCTGGGTTATCTTTAGAAAGTTTGGCCAGCGTCCCCAGCCGTGTGATTTTTGATTTTAATGTTCCGCGTACCTTTACTTTGGCGGAAAGTCCGAAAGATATCATATGTTTGGATATGGATTTTATTAGCGAGCGTGTGCAGAAAAAACTTCAAATTAGTAAGCAATGTACAAATAAAGAAAAACCATTTTTAGCTCTAGCAGCAAGAAAACAATGGGAAGTTTATGAAAAAAAGAGCTCACATATACCTTCGAGCCAGGTTCGAGCTTCTCGTCCTAAGCTGTTGATTCTTTAGCGTCTAATTCATCTCTTGACATATACAGCTATCGAAAATACTCTAGGCTTTCATCGTTAACTCCGATGAATTTGTATGCAAGTGTGGTCTAGTACTGGCAGATTGTAGTTGATAACAATTGCAATAAAAATCATCCCGATTTTTCTTAGGTCTTTTGTTCTTTATAGTGAAAAAGATGAACAAGAAAACGAACATGAGATTGTTTATAAAAACAAGAAATCGTTTTTATTTTTAAAGTTTGTATTGGCATAACTCAATTTAAAGGCTGAAAAAGCCAAGTCTAGAAAAGAGGTTGTCTAAATTTTTGAAGAAGAGACAGCCGTTCCTGTATTAGGAAGAGCGTGCATGTTGGAAAAATTGATAAAAAATTTTGCCACGTATATTGGTATAACGTCAACCCTCGAATTCGATGCGGATGGAGCCTATGTCTTGCCTATAAGCGATCTCGTCAAGATACGTGTATTACAAAATGCAGATAACGAAATTGTACTTAATGCTTTCTTAGGGGAATTACCTCCTTCTTCGGATACCAATAAAGCATACTTACAAATGATGGTAGCGAACTTGTTTGGTAGAGAAACAGGAGGTAGCGCTTTAGGATTGGATTCCGAAGGCCATATTGTCATGACACGTAGAATTCCCGAAGAAGTTTCATATGAAGACTTTGCGCGCTACGTAGAGAGTTTCATGAATTTTTCTGAAACCTGGCTAGAAGATTTGGGACTAAACAAAGCACAACAAGGACAATAGGCAACAGGGGTAGAAAAGCATGGGTGCACGGTTAATTATTGATAAAGGCCCTTTGTCAGGATTTGTTCTGGTTCTTGAACAAGGAACAAGTTGGTCGATAGGAAAGGACGCAGCGTCTAGCGATATTCAGTTAGAGGATCCTAAGCTTGCAAATACTCAGGTCGTTATCACAAGAGAAGATGACTTCTACTTTATTACAAATCTAGATACTTCCTATCCTGTTACTGTAAATGGAAAAGAAATCACAGAGGCAACACCGATACATGACGCAGATGTCATCACGTTCGGAAGTAATCAATATTCTTTTTTCACGCAGGAGTTTGATCCTGATGATGTTGTTTACGATTTCGATTTTTCTTCAGAAAATACGACTAATGTCTCGCCTGAGCCTGCCGATACTAAAAAGAAAACGAAGAAGAACAGCGCGCCTGCACAGGATGAGCCAAAACAACCTTCTTCAAAACAGCAAGATTCTTCCGATACTTCTCCTACCGATAAAGATAAAGAACTCGCTGAAGCTTTCCTAGCTTCTGCAAAGTCAGAGAAGGAAACTTCCGGTCAAAAACTCGATATGGATACGCTGCCCGCGGCCGGATCAAAAAATACAACATCCGCAGCGCAGGATGTAAAAAATACTGAAACCCAACATGCTACTATGGAAGAAAACGGAGCTTTGCCTAGTCAAAATCAGCCCCCGTTGCCAGATTCCGATCCTGCTGCGCAGGATCAGTCGACAAAAGGTGGCCAGCCCAAAGAAGGTGAGCCTGTCAAAGACACTCCTACTTCTGCAGAACCGTCAGAAGAAAAAGAGGGAATTTCCCAAGGCCAAGAGGCCAACCCTCAGGAAACTCAACCTGAGGATGTTCAGGGTGTAGAACAATCCCCTAACGATCAAGAAGCTCCTAAAGAAAAAACAGACACAGAAGAAGAAACTGAAGAGAAGTCCGAAGGAGAAGAGGAGCAGGAAAGCAAGAAAACAGAAAAAGCTGAAGTCTTGTCTCCATTTAATGTACAAGATCTCTTTAGATTTGATCAGGGAATTTTTCCTGCAGAAATAGATGAGATTGCGCAAAAAAATGTTTCTGTAGACCTGTCTCAACCTTCACGCTTTTTATTAAAAGTCTTGGCCGGAGCGAATATCGGTGCGGAATTCCATTTAGACACTGGGAAATCTTATATTCTAGGAAGTGATCCCGCCTCTGCAGACATTGTCTTTAATGACCTTAGCGTATCCCATCGTCATGCAAAGATCATCGTAAGCAACGATGGTTCTATGATGCTAGAAGATCTCGGTAGTAAAAATGGCGTGATTATCGAAGGAAAGAAAATCGAGAACAGCTCCACATTAAGCGCCAATCAAGTTGTTGCTTTAGGAACAACTTTATTTTTACTCATAGACCATTTAGCCCCTGCTGATACTATTGTAGCATCATTTGCTCCGGAAGATTACGGATTATTCGGTCGTCCTCAAGATCCTGAAGAAATTGCTCAGCAAGCAGCTCAAGAAGAAGAAGAAAAACGTAAGCGCGCTACGTTGCCTACAGGTTCGTTTATTCTTACATTATTCATAGGAGGGCTTGCTATACTGTTCGGTATAGGCACCGCATCTCTATTCCATACGAAAGAAGTCATTCCTATAGAAAATATAGATTATCAAGAAGATATAGAACGTGTGGTTAATGCTTTCCCCACGGTCCGCTACACATTTAATAAAAACAATGGCCAGCTCTTTTTGATAGGACACGTAAAAAATAGTATTGATAAAAGTGAGCTTCTCTATAAAATGGATGCTTTGTCTTTCATCAAATCTATAGATGACAACGTTATCGATGATGAAGCCGTTTGGCAAGAAATCAATATATTGTTGTCTAAAAAACCAGAGTTCAAGGGTGTAAGCATGCACTCCCCACAACCTGGAGAATTTGTTATAACGGGATATCTAAAAACAGAAGAACAGGCTGTCTGTCTCTCTGATTATCTCAATGTACATTTTAACTATCTTTCTTTGCTTGAGAATAAGGTAATTATAGAATCACAAATGTTGAAAGCGATCGCAGGCCAACTTTTGCAAGCAGGCTTTGCAAATATTCACGTCGCTTTTGTTAATGGAGAAGTGGTTCTTACAGGTTATGTAAATCATGAGGATGGAGATAAGTTCCGTTCTGTTGTTCAGGAGATCTCCACACTTCCCGGAGTACGTCTGGTGAAAAACTTCGTGGTTTTGTTACCTGTTGAAGAAGGGATTATAGATTTAAATTTACGGTATCCTAGCCGTTATCGCGTAACCGGATATTCAAAATATGGTGACGTGAGCATTAACGTTGTAGTCAATGGTAGAATTTTGACCCGTGGTGATGTTATCGATGGAATGACAGTCACAAGCATACAACCACACTGTATATTTTTAGAGAAGGAAGGGTTGAAATATAAAATCGAGTACAATAAATAGCTAATGTTAAGGCTTATTAATTCTATTGCATTTAGGAAGAAATACTATGTTTAATATGGAAAATACAGCTGCTAAAGAAGATAAGTCTTCTCATCAGCTATTTGATTTAGAGAAAGATATGCAGGATCTGAGCAAAGCTCAGGAGATCAAAGCTAATGTACAGGATAAAGTGCAAAAATTGCATGTTTCTCTTCGAGAAGGTTCTGATAAAGCCTCTTTTGAGAAGCAACAAATATTATTAGCAGGATATCTAGCCCTTCAGAAAGTTCTCGGGCGGATCAACCGCAAAATGGTTTAACAGACTAGATAAGTGGAGAATTTATGAGTAGTGGTAGCAGTTGCTCAGCTTTTAATTTTAATGACATGCTTAATGGCGTATGTAAGTACGTCCAAGGTGTGCAACAATATCTAACGGAATTAGAGACCTCAACGCAAGGTACAGTCGACTTAGGTACGATGTTTAATTTGCAATTCCGTATGCAAATTTTATCACAGTATATGGAAGCTGTATCCAACATCTTGACAGCAGTGAACACAGAGATGATCACTATGGCAAGAGCTGTTAAAGGAAGTTAATAAATTAAGAGAAGGATCATGGCAGATTTGGAATTATTTAAAGCAGATTTTGCGTTGTTGTTTGAAGCTGGTATGTTGGCCATTAAACAAGGCGACGAAGAAAGTGCAAAAAAGCTTTTTCAATCTCTACAAGTCTTAAATCCTGACCATTATGGTTATGAATTAGGATTAGCACTAATAGACCTGCATAAAATGGAAATTTTTGCTGCAGAAGAACGATTAAACGCTTTAGCACAAAAAGAAGTGGATAACTGGAGCATTAAGTCTTTCCTTTCTCTAACACATATGATGATTGTATTACATCAAGGAAGCTCTTTCGAAGTGCGTCGTGAAAGCTTGGAAAATTGCTTAAAGTTAGCAGATCAAGTGTTGGAAAATTGCGAAGTGGAATCTACAAGAATTCTAGCACAATCCGTTTTAGACTGGCATGATAACTTAGTAGCTAAAAGCGGAGGACCTTTAAGTTAACCTTATTCCGTCCTAAATATAAAAAACGCCTGGTTGTTGTCTTATGATAGATCCTTTGCAGCTTTTCCCAAAGTTAGACTCTGAGAAAGAAACAGCTTCTATACAGAAGCCTTTAGGAACTCCTTTAGCAAGTGAGTTAAATAAGGAGGTTCCTGCATTTTCTTTAGGGATGGCAGCAGACTCCTTGAATAAAAATATCGAGGATGTCAAGCCTAACCCTATGGCGATGATGCAAGATAGAAATTCTAACATTATCGATCCTGAATTAGAAGAGGCTTTAGATTCGGAAGAGCTGAAAGAGCAAATAAACAACTTAAAAGAGCGTTTATGGGATGCACAATCCACTCTACAACAAGATCAGAATAAACTATCGCAAGAGCATTTTGAAGCTGTCAGTGTCATCATTGATTTAATCAATGGGGATCTGAATGATATAGCTGAGCATACCCAACAAAACTTACAAAACAAAACAGAAGAAGAACACGAATCCGTTGCTCGTAAGATGGTCAATTGGGTGTCTTCTGGAGAAGAAGTGTTAAATAGAGCCCTTCTATACTTCTCAGATAGGAATGGAGAACGGGAAAATTTAGCAGACTTTTTAAAAGTACAGTATGCTGTTCAAAGAGCAACGCAAAGAGCAGAACTCTTTGCTAGTATCGTAGGAACTACGGTAAGTAGTATAAAGACGATAATGACCACACAATTAGGTTAACATGGACGAGTTGACGACAGATTTCGATACCCTCATGTCGCAATTGAACGACGTGCACTTGACTACCGTTGTCGGTCGTATAACTGAAGTCGTCGGTATGTTAATTAAAGCAGTCGTTCCCAATGTACGCGTTGGGGAGGTATGCTTAGTTAAACGTTATGGTATGGAGCCGCTTGTTACTGAAGTCGTCGGCTTCACACAAAATTTCGCTTTTTTATCGCCGTTAGGAGAACTTACTGGAGTCAGCCCTTCTTCAGAGGTTATTCCCACAGGTATGCCTTTGTATATTCGTGCAGGTAATGGTCTTTTAGGTCGTGTATTAAATGGTCTGGGAGAACCTATCGACTCCGAAATCAAAGGTCCTTTAGTTGATGTTAACGAAACCTATCCTGTTTTTCGCGCCCCTCCAGATCCATTGCATAGAGAAAAATTAAGGACAATTTTATCCACAGGTGTGCGGTGTATCGACGGTATGCTCACAGTCGCCAGAGGTCAGCGTATAGGAATTTTTGCTGGTGCTGGGGTTGGTAAATCGTCGCTCCTAGGAATGATCGCTAGAAACGCTGAAGAAGCAGATGTCAATGTGATTGCTCTCATAGGAGAGCGGGGCCGAGAGGTTCGTGAGTTTATCGAGGGAGATCTTGGAGAAGAAGGAATGAAACGATCGGTGATCGTCGTCTCTACTTCAGATCAATCATCACAGTTGCGGTTAAATGCTGCTTATGTAGGGACTGCTATAGCAGAGTATTTCCGTGATCAGGGTAAAACTGTAGTTTTGATGATGGATTCTGTAACCCGATTTGCCCGAGCTCTCAGAGAAGTAGGTTTGGCTGCCGGAGAACCTCCAGCTCGAGGAGGATACACGCCTTCTGTATTTTCCACTTTACCTAGGTTATTAGAACGTTCCGGAGCTTCTGATAAAGGAACAATTACAGCATTTTATACTGTACTTGTTGCCGGGGATGATATGAATGAACCGGTCGCTGATGAAGTTAAATCGATTCTTGATGGTCATGTTGTCTTGTCTAATGCTTTAGCTCAGGCATATCACTATCCCGCTATTGATGTTTTAGCATCAATAAGCCGATTGCTAACAGCTATTGTTCCTGAGGAACAAAGACGCATCATAGGAAAAGCCCGAGAGGTGCTGGCAAAGTATAAGGCAAACGAAATGCTTATACGTATTGGAGAATACCGCCGAGGGTCCGATCGTGAAGTAGATTTTGCTATAGATCACATCGATAAATTGAACAGATTCTTAAAGCAAGATATTCATGAAAAAACAAATTATGAGGAAGCCTCGCAACAACTTCGAGCCATTTTCCGATAAGATATTCAGGGTAAAATGCCGTGCCTAAATACCCGTTAGAACCTGTTCTAGCAATTAAAAGAGATCGTGTTGATAGAGCAGAAAAAGTCGTTAAGGAAAAGCGACGGCTTTTAGAAATAGAACAAGAAAAATTGCGAGAAATCGAAGCTGCTCGTGATAAAGTAAAAAATCACTATATGCAAAAAATTCAGCAACTCAGAGAGTTGTTAGATGAAGGCACAACGAGTGATGCAGTTTTACAAAGAAAAGCTTATATTAAAGTTGTTGCCGTACAGCTTGCTGAAGAAGAAGAAAAAGTAAATAAGCAAAAAGAAAACGTTTTAGCAGCATCTAAAGAGCTGGAAAAAGCAGAAGTTAATTTAGCCAAACGGCGAAAAGAAGAAGAAAAGACGCGTTTACATAAAGAAGAGTGGATGAAAGAAGCTCTAAAAGAAGAAGCGCGAGAAATTGAAAAAGAGCAAGATGAAATGGGACAGCTACTTTATCAGCTGCGCAAAAAAAAACAACGTGAATCGGGGGAATCTAGTTCATGGAATTAAATAAAACATCCGAGTCTTTGTACAATTGCAAGACAGATCGCCACTCAATACAACAAGAAGTAGGCCCAGAGCCTAAAGATAACCGCGATGTTAAAGTCTTTTCTTTGGAAGGCCGTCAACAATCGAAAAATGATCGTCAGGACAAAACTGCTAACAAAAGTTCTCGTCAAGAAGCTCGTGGTGCTGATGATAAGCATGTAGAAGAGAAAACCTCCGGAGTATCTTCTAAAGAAGAAGAGAAAGAAGAAGGACAAAATTTCATGGCTTATGATAACCCTACAGCAGGAATGGCATTCGTAGATATTGCTCCTTCTGTGTCCAGTGAGGTTGTTGTGGAAAGCACTACAGTCGCAGTTGCTAGTGCAGATTTGCAGTGGGTCCAAGATGTGATTGCTAGTACTGTAGAATCTATGATAGTTGCTGATGTAAACGGTCAGCAGTTAGTAGAATTAGTTTTAGATGCTGAAGGCAATGTTCCTGAAGTTTTTGCTGGCGCGAATTTAACGTTAGTACAGTCTGGAACGGATCTTTCTGTAAAATTTTCCAATTTTATGGATGATGTTCAGCTCACAGAGGCAGTAAATCTGATTTCGAATAATCCTTCTCAGCTTGCTGGTTTGGTAGAATCATTAAAAAATCTTCGTTTGAATTTGACAGAATTAACAGTTGGAACAAGTATTGTACAATTGCCAACTATCGAAGAAGTACAGACACCTTTACATATGATTGCTGCGACAATACATCAAAGAGATGAAGAGAAGGATCAAGAAGGAAAAGATCAGCAGCAGCAGCAAGATCAAGAACAAAACCAATATAAAGTTGAAGAAGCACGTTTATAAAGGTGATTTCTCATGACAGTAGCAGCGGAACCTAGCGCTAGTTGGTTAAAATCTAGACACGATTTTCTAAGTTCTTTAGTGAAAACGGACGAGGTGATTTCTCTTCCTCCGTTCCCTAAAGAACTTTGCCAAAATAGGTTGAAAGAAAAATTCCGTCTAGAAGATGCGAATCTGACTATTCAACCTCGAGGTTCCCTAACTGCTGCTCAGGCTGTTCAAGATTTTGGCACACACTTTCTAGTACAGTCTTTCTTAGCCCAGCCCTTGACATCAGGGACATTTTTCTTTGTTACCTCAGAAGCTGATCTTCAGTCTTTCATGGTTGCTGTATTTAATGATTCTAGTTTGGCTTCCTATTTTTATGAGAAGGATAAGCTTTTAGGTTTTCATTACTATTTCTCGGCAGAGCTGTGTAAGTTGCTCCAGGAGCTCGCTTGGATACCTTCTCTATCTGTTAGAGTTGTCGGCGATGCTCGGTTTTCCACTAAAGACTTACAAGGCTCGTATCAGGCTGTAGATGTCAACTGCGGATTAGACGGAAAAACTATGCGTTTCCGTTTACTTTTCCCAGAAGCAACATGTGACAGCTGTAAGGATTTCCTTTCAGCTTCAAATCAAAGTTTCGATATTCATCAGTTAGATCCTACACCTTTAACTATGTCTGTAGAAATTGGCTATTGCCAATTAACTCAGGAAGAATGGCAACAAGTTGAGCATGGAAGCTTTATCTTGTTAGACAGTTGTTTGTATGATCCTGATACAGAAGAAAGTGGAGGCTTGCTTACTATCCAAGGACATCAGTTCTTTGGAGGTCGTTTTGTTGATCAAACATCTGGAGAATTTAAAATCACTAGCTATCCAAGTTTGTCACAAGAAGCACCTACGGAAGAAACTCCGGAAGCTTTGCCTGCAGTACCTTTGCCAGGCAACTATAAGCTAGTAGCAGAAGCTTCTCGATACTCATTAACTGTTGAAGAGTTTTTAAATCTCTCTCAAGGCAGTATTCTAAATCTCAATGGGATCCACCCTTCTCGAGGCGTGGATTTAGTCCTCAATGGCGCAAAAGTTGGAAGAGGAGAAATAGTATCTTTAGGAGATGTTTTAGGAATTCGAGTTCTGGAAGTCTAAACGTATAATTGTCTCTTATGGATTGTCAATCCGAAATACTTCCTCTGAATCAGGCAATAGGTGCTTACCACATCAAGAAAATCCTGAGTAAGAAAGAAGGAAGCGCGGTGTACCAGGGTTTGCATTCTGAAACTCTACAATCTGCAGCTATTAAAGTGCTTGAACCGCCTTTAGTTGCTGATACGCGCAGAGTTCATAACTTTTTAAAAGAAGCACGAATTATTGAACAAGTCTCACATCCCCATATTGTTAAGTTATATCAATATGGACAGTGTAGAGAAGGTCTGTATATAGCCATGGAATATATACAAGGCGTGTCTCTTAGACAGTATATCCTCACCCATCTAATTCCTTTATCCAAGGCTATTGATATAGTGTTACATATTGGCCAGGCTATAGAATATCTGCATAGCCGTGGTATACTCCATAGGGATATCAAACCCGAAAATATCCTGATTAATTCTCAAGGGCAAATCAAACTCATAGATTTTGGACTTGCTGTTTGTTCTTCTACAGAACATGCTTCTCATCCTGCTTGTTTAGGAACGCCTTCATATATGAGCCCTGAACAACGTCAAGGAGATAAAGTTTCTGAAAAATCAGAAATCTACTCTCTAGGTTTAATTGCTTATGAATTGATCTCGGGAAACCTAGCTCTAGGTAAGGTCATTTTATCATTGATTCCGGATAGAGTGAGTAAGATTTTAGCGAAGGCCTTGCAACCTTCTCCTAAAGATCGTTACGGATCTATGAAAGAATTCATGAGTCATTTACATCGATATCGGTACAGCCAAGACCTTCAGAAAGATTATCGTAATAAAGATTATACAGCACAGGTTAATGAGCAGCTGTATCAGCAGAGATTTTGGTTATCTCCTACAGAAATTGTTGTCCCCGACTTCTTATCCGTTTCTATATATGAGCAAGGATACCCAACACATCCTCATGTATACTACGAAGCTTATATGAGTCAGGATACTTTCCGGTTGTGGTTTTGTTATAGTCTTTCAGGAAATGCAACTTTAGTATTAACTATTATAAAAACCTTCGTAAGTCAGTGGGGCCATGAAGATAACATTAGAAGTACGATGCGAAAAATGCATAGTGAGCTAATGCGGATCAATGTTCCTATTGATACAACGGAAATTTCTTTAGTTTGCGTTACTATTCCCAAAGAAAAAAAGGAACTTTCTTGGATTACTTGTGGGAAAACTAGTTTCTGGTTAAAAAAACAAGGAAAGGTTCCTCAGAATTTTACTACTTCATCCTTAGGTTTAGGGAAAATTAGTTCTTTACAAATTCAGGAAACCAAGGTTGCATGGGAAATAGGTGATGGAGCAGTATTACATACCTTACAGGCAGACGATTCCATGTCATCTTTAAATAGTCCTTTATTCACAGAGTTGAAAGATAGAGGACAAACAGCTATATTCTGCCCAATAGAGAGCGTACAGTTCGGGATATTAGAAAATCATGACGGAAATCTTTGTCCCTCAACACTTATCAGCTTAAAAAGAATCCGGTGAAAATAGTGACGTCGAACATTGGAAGAAAGATCTTACAGGTCATAAATAAGAAAAAAGGAAAAATGGGAGTACTTTCTATTCTATTTTTCTTTGACCTGGTTTTGCTTGGTGTGAATTCTCAAAAACCTCCAAATGACGAGCCAAGATCTCGAGTTAAAAACTCCCAAACTGACGAGAAAAGCTTAGTTGCTGCCTGTCCTAAAAATATAGTAAATAAAACATCAGCAAAAAAATCTGATAAGCAAGCCGTAGTTAAAAATTTCCCAACCAATCAACCACGGCATTTTAAAAAATCTACGCAGACATTTTCTCCAGGATTTTCTGAAGGTTCACCATTTGCTAAGCCTGAAGTAAAAAAACGCCTTCAAGATAATCGCTATACACAAACTGGTGCAAAAAAGACCCCGAGGTTCCTTCCTAAACAAGAAGAAAAAACTGAAGCTATTGAAGCGAAAAGCGAAGAAGAACGTATTTGGGAAGATAAGCGCGCTTACGCTAAACGCGCTGTAAATGCAATAAACTTCAGTGTTAAAAAACTGGTAGAAGAAAGTGACAAAAAGAGTGCCCAAGAAGAAGGCTTTAAAGTAGACCATAACTCTGGATCTCCGCACTCGTTAAAAACGAAATCACCAGATAAACAACCCTCTATTGATAAAATAGCCATACAGCCCGATTCAACAAAAGAAGAAGAGCCCACGCTATTAAAAGGGAAACAAATTACTTGTGAAGACCTGAAAGACAATGGTTATACTGTAAATTTCGAAGACATCTCTGTTCTTGAGTTATTACAGTTTGTTAGTAAGATCTCTGGAACCAACTTTGTTTTCGATAGTAATGATTTAAATTTCAATGTAACGATTGTTTCTCATGATCCTACATCTGTAGACGATCTCTCTACAATCCTTTTACAAGTCTTAAAAATGCATGACTTGAAAGTTGTAGAACAAGGAAATAACGTCCTGATTTATCGCAACCCACGTCTTTCCAAGTTGTCTACGGTAGTTACTGATGGCTCTGCAAAAGATAATTGTGAAGCTGTTGTAGTTACTCGTGTATTCCGTTTATATAGTGTACATCCTACATCAGCTGTAAATATTATTCAGCCTTTGCTCTCCCATGATGCTATAGTAAGCGCTTCAGAAGCAACACGTCATGTAATCGTTTCTGATATTGCTGGCAATGTAGAGAAAGTAGGAGAATTACTAGCAGCTCTAGATAGTCCCGGTACATCCGTAGATATGTCTGAGTATGAAGTCCACTATGCAAACCCTGCTTCATTAGTGAGCTATTGCCAAGATGTTCTTGGCGCTATGGCAGAGGATGAAGCTTTTCAGATTTTCATACAGCCAGGAACAAATAAGATTTTTGTAGTTTCCTCCCCTCGTTTAACAAACAAGGCAATACAACTACTCAAATCATTAGATGTTCCAGAAATGGCTCATACATTAGATGATGTCACTAGTCCTGCAGCAGCCCTCGGATCATCAGGAGCTGCGAATCCGAAAAGCTTGCGCTTTTTCATGTATAAGCTGAAGTATCAAAATGGCGCAGCTATTGCTCAAGCAATTCAAGACATCGGTTATAATCTCTATGTCACAACAGCTATGGATGAAGATTTCATCAACACATTGAATAGTATTCAATGGTTGGATGTGAATAATTCCATCGTTGTGATTGGAAATCAAGCAAACGTAGATAAAGTAGTCAGCTTACTCAATGGCTTGGATCTACCTCCAAAGCAAGTATACATTGAAGTTTTGATCTTGGAGACAAGTTTAGAAAAGTCTTGGGATTTCGGAGTTCAATGGGTGGCTCTCGGTGATGAACAAGGGAAAGTTGCTTATGCTTCAGGATTGTTAAGCAATACTGGTCTTGCTAATCCTACAAAATCTACAGTACCTCCTGCAAAACCTTCTCCAGGAGATATCCCTTTACCTACGCCTGGTCAGCTAGCAGGTATTAGCGATATGATGTATGCATCTTCCGCATTTGGTTTGGGGATCATAGGAAACGTACTCAGCCATAAGGGAAAATCTTTTCTAACCCTAGGGGGACTCCTCAGTGCCTTAGATCAAGATGGCGATACTGTTATAGTTCTCAACCCAAGAATTATGGCTCAGGATACGCAACAAGCATCATTCTTTGTTGGACAGACTATACCGTTCCAAACAACCAGTACCATTATTCAAGAAACAGGAACAGTTACACAAAATATCGAATATGAAGATATCGGTGTGAATCTTGTTGTTGCTTCAACAGTAGCACCAAATAACGTTGTTACCTTACAAATAGAACAAACGATTTCCGAGTTACACTCTGCTCAAGGAACGCTTACACCGGTAACAGATAAAACATACGCTGCCACACGCTTGCAAGTCCCTGATGGTTGTTTCTTAGTCATGAGTGGTCACATCAGAGATAAAACTACGAAAATTGTTACTGGAGTACCTCTTTTAAACTCCATACCTTTGATCCGAGGTTTATTCAGCAGAACAATAGAT
Source organism: Chlamydophila parapsittaci (assembly GCF_006385615.1). Taxonomy (NCBI): domain Bacteria; kingdom Pseudomonadati; phylum Chlamydiota; class Chlamydiia; order Chlamydiales; family Chlamydiaceae; genus Chlamydia; species Chlamydophila parapsittaci. The sequence goes on from NZ_CP041038.1 coordinate 672,763, forward strand.
CAAAGGCAAAAACGCAACATAATGATGTTCATTAAACCTAAGGTTATTAGTAGTTTTGAAGAGGGAACAAAATTAACCAACAAAGAAGGTTATAGATACAATTGGGAAGCTGATGAAGGCTCGATGCAGGTGGCGCCACGACATGCTCCTGAATGTCAACACCCCCCAGCACTACAAGCAGAAAGTGATTTTAAAATGCTAGAAATAGAAGCCCAATAAATGTTATATAGAAAAGGTAAGATGATATTCTGCGCCATGGAATAGCTTCTCACTCTGTTGCATTTCAGGGGGAAAGCCAAGAAAGCATCGTCGGCCGTATGATTGTTGTTTTCTTGGCTTTTTTGTTCCCCAATTCTATACTGATTTTTCTTATTTTTTTTGCCTAAATAGCTCAGTTGGTAGAGCAACGCATTCGTAACGCGTAGGTCGTCGGTTCGATCCCGGCTTTGGGCAAACATGGTAAAAAATATTTACAAAAATAAAACAAATGCTTACCTTTTGTTTTGTTCCTTAAAGGAAAAGCATAAGAAGTAAGAACTTATAAAGATCGGGTCTATTTCATAATGTGAATCAAATTCACACCCTCTTTATTTTACGGCTATTTCTTAACCTTTTCCTTTAAAGAAAGCTTTTATTTATGAAGTGCGCTGAGGAATCCTTATTTTCTCTATTCATTTCAAAAACACGTACATAGGGGGAGGGCAGGCTGACATGTCCTAAGAGGCGAGGGTTTGAAGGAAGAACCTCCTCAAAGCTTTTTTATATTAATTTTAAAAGGCAAAGTCGGGGCTTTTAATTTAGGCTTTAGGGGGAAAAAGTTTTGCTGCCCTCCTTGCTGCATATTGCGGTTATAGGAGGGTATTAAAAGCCATTAGCAGATAAGCCTTCGGCAAGTTTCTTTAACACATCTGCACGTAACTGTGAGATAACTTCTTTTTGTAAATTCTTATTATCTTCAGGTTGTTTTGTAAGCGCTAAGTGCCCACGACGCGCCTGCCAGAACACAGGATTCCAAATGGAACTGTTGTCGGAGCCTTGAATCCATCCTAAGCTAATCCCTAATTGGATCCAACTCAACGCATCTAACGTTTCTTGAAGATCTAAATGATAGGAGTGTGTAAGCAATCCTAGGGCACGTAAAATATGATTTTTTAATTCTCCAGGATTTTGCTCAGCATGCTTCTTTTTTGCGGAAGCTTCGGCAACAGCAACTTTCGAAGACCATATTCTGAGCGAGGATAAGATTTGTTCTTCAGTAAGCCCCAAAGAACATTTATTCGATAAAACTACAATATTCCCAATATATTCTGGAGTTCCTGGTAAAATTCCAGAGCAAGCAACCTCTGTATCCTCGTCAATAATCTCAGACAATTCTCGAGAATAAACCAATGCTGGAGCATGTAGGAAACTCTGACTTTTTAATCCTGTACCGCATTCTCGAGGATTTGTCGTTAGAAAACCAAAATCAGGGGAAAAAGCAAATGCTAACTTTTCATTCAGATAACTATCTAACCGCACAAGCTGATCTAAGGCTTTTTCGGGTTCTGATGTAAAATCTATAGCATGGAGAATCAAGTGATCGCGGAAATTTATAGCCGCTAGAATATTTCCAGAGCGGTTTACAATAAGGGCTTCGCCTTCAGGGTTGCCTGTAAGATCATGGGGAAATAAAAAATGCTCAATGAGAAACTCTTTTTGCCAGGAAGGTGCATCTTTAAGAGGTAAAACTAGAAACTCATCAAAACCTTTAATATGGTTAAAATGTGAAGCTATAACTTCTAAAATTTCTTGTTTTTTCTCCCTAGATAAGCAGGGCAGAAACTTCGCTATGGAAAGATTCCTAGATAGTGAGAACGTCGTTATAGGCCAGGTTTTATTTACAGGAGGGGCGTCTTTCTGACTAGCAAAATTAAGAAGTAAGTCATTGGGAAGAATCATGCGAATTCTGATTTTTTAAATGATTAATCTGATCTCGTATTACAGCAGCTTGCTCATAATCTTCACGAGCTAGCGTATCCTGAAGAGCCTCGTTTAACGCTATTAATTTCAGGAGGGGGTTCATACTCGCCGCTTCTCCAGGGGAACGACCAATATGCAAACCACCTCGACTATTGTCCGCAGTCGCCGATGAACAAATAGCTTTAGTATGTATGAGTTTGGCTATAAGTTGTGTTTTAAAGTTTGTGTAACATAAGTGACAACCAAATAGCTGATTTTCATCAGCAGTCGGCTTCCATACGGTTTTACAATTGCCACATTCTAAAGTTACAGCAGCCCCAGAAGCACCTAACACAATGTTGTCACGGCTGTAGTAATGACCAGGACACGGACAAGAATCACATACATAAGAGCGTAAAATCTTATCCTTATCTACTTCAGTATAACAAATTGTTGCCGGCTTTTGACAATGGTAACATAGGTGGGGTTTAGAAGTTGCCATGAAGATCAACCATTAAAGCCAAATACTAATACCCGATACCAATAACAAAAAAGAGACAAAGGAGAAAAAGGTTTTTTTAAGAAATATAAAAGAACCAAGAATAATCAATTGGGCCTTGAAGGATTTGAACCTTCGACCCCCTCATTAAAAGTGAGGTGCTCTAACCGCTGAGCTAAAGGCCCGAAGTTTACTTGGCTATTTTACATTTTGACCCCAAGGGGATTCGAACCCCTGTTACCGGAATGAAAATCCGATGTCCTGGGCCAGGCTAGACGATGGGGCCAAGACAACTACAATATTACTAGTTCTACTCCTTTAGAGCAATCTTTTCCTCTCCTAGTTTTGCATGAAAAACCAAAGAAAGAGAAGTAGATAAAGATTACTCACAAAAAGTAAAGCTTATCAAATCGATGAAAGATCAGCTTCTTTTTGCTTGGTCATTTCGTCGATCTGCTTACAAAACTTATCTGTTAATTCCTGGATTTTTTTCTCCATTCCCTTAACAGCGTCTTCTGTTAAATCAGAATCTTTTTTTAACTTATCGTTAGATTCCCTACGGATATTGCGAATAGCGACTTTTGCTTCTTCAGATTTACGACGCAACTGCTTAATAACTTCGTTTCGGTATTCTGCTGTAGGCTCAGGAATTTTAATACGTACTATGGATCCTTCTACATCAGGTTGCAAATTTAAATTTGCAGCAATAATACCTTTAGATATAGCAGAGACGTTATTGGCATCGTAGGGGGAAATTACTAACTGGCGTGTATCAGCTACAGAAATAGAGGCTAAATCAGATAACCTCATCGTAGTGCCATATACATCTACAGTAACTGTTTCTACTAAAGCAGGATTAGCTTTCCCTGTTCTAAATGAACGGACTTCTTTAGTGAAAAATTCTAAAGCAGCGGCCATTTTCTTTTCAGTATCAGCTAGAATGGACATGTGTAGCTTCCTCACCAATTAATGTTCCAATATTCTCATCAAAGATCGCTTGCTCTAGAGAGTGTTTAACAAAGCTAAAGACACGAATAGGAATATTAGAGTCCATGCATAAAGATACAGCAGAAGCGTCCATAACGCCTAATCCTTGAGATAGGAAATCTTTAAAGCTAATCCGATCATATTTTACAGCATCGCTGAATGATCGAGGATCTTTGTTATACACGCCATCCACATGCATAGTAGCTTTGAGCAGAATGTCCACTTTTAACTCACAAGCACGCAAAGCTGCTCCTGTATCAGTTGTTAAGTAAGGAGACCCTGCTCCCGTTGTGCAAATTACAATTTTCCCTTGGTTTAAAGCTTCTTCAGACTTTTGAGGGGTGTATAAGTCTGCTAGTTGAGGACAAGACAGTGTAGAAGTTAATAAACAAGGGATGTCGTCAGCTTTTAAAGCGTCTGCCACAGCCATACCATTAATTAAAGTGGCTAGCATCCCCATTTGGTCAGCAGACACGCGATTAATTTGTAATTCTTTTTGTTGAGCAAGGCCTCTAAGGATATTGCCTCCGCCTATAACAAGAGCTGTTTCAATATCACAATTGCGTACAGCACGCAATTCCGCTACCAATCTGGATAAACGAACTTCATCAATTCGATTCCCGCTATCTGTAGAGAGAGATTCTCCGGATATCTTAAATAAGACTCGTGTTATTCGCTTAGACATATTTCCTCTCGCTTATTAGGCTCCTATTTTCCATATAATGAATTCCTTCACTTCGACGGAGTGGCTAGTAGTTTTGCTGGCCTCATTAATCAAACCTTGAATAGAGATATCAGGGTTTTTAATGAAAGCCTGTTCTAGTAGACAAACATCTTGGAAGAATGTGCCCAACTTGCCACTGATGATTTTATCAATAACTGCTTGGGGTTTTCCTTGTATTTGAGAAGAAATAACTTCTTTTTCTCTTGCTAGAGCATCTTCGGGGACACTTTCTTTATTTAAGAACAGAGGTTGAGCTGCTACGATGTGCATCGAAATATCTTTCGCGAGGCTTTCTTCATCAGAAATTCCAGAAAGAACAGTGACAGAAACGATTTTCCCATTACCATGAGAGTAAATGCCCACACTTTCATTAGTTGTTTTTGGCAAATACTTAATTCTGTTGATGCGGATATTTTCTCCGACGGTTTGCATGGTTACAGCACGTAACTCATCTACTGTAAGAGAAGCATCTTGCGATGAGGTGAGTTGTAGCAATGTATCAACATTATCTACTTTATGGTTTAAGACGTCTTCAACAAGGCCATCAACGAAAGTTCGAAAGACGGCATTATTAGCTACGAAGTCTGTTTCCACGTTAACTTCAACGACAGCAGTGCCGCGAGAATCGCTTTTTGCTACGATAACGCCTTCTTTCGTTTCCCTGTGTTCTTTTTTACTAGCTGAGGCAAGACCTAATTTACGTAAGTAAACTACAGCTTCTTCAAGATTTCCATTGCACTCGGCTAAAGCTTCTTTACACTTGGTTAACCCCACACCGGTCTGCTGTCTTAAGAGTTTGAGGGTTTCCATAGAAAAGTTGCTCATTAGTTAGCCTCATTACTGTCATATTTTTTTGCTAATAGATCTTCTTGACGATTGTCCTCATCGGTTGCATAGACGTCCGTATCTTCGCTATCTTGTATGTCTAGAGTTTTAATTGGAGAGACAATCTCAATGCCAAGTTTTTTCTTAGTATCAATGATGCTATCTTTAATTGTGCTAATAATTAAGCGAATGCTTTTTAAAGAATCGTCATTGCAAGGAATCACATAGTCGATAGGAGTTGGGTCACAGTTGGTATCTACTAAAGCCAATACGGGGATGCCGAGCTTTTTAGCTTCTGCAACAGCAATCTTTTCATAACTAGGATCAACAACGATAACAAGACCAGGAGCTTTCTTCAGGTAGCGAACACCTTCAAGGTTCTTCAATAATTTTTGATGACGTTTAGCGAGTAGGGCGATTTCCTTTTTCGTAAGGTAAGAACTATTTTGAGTCAGGTCTTTTTCGATCTTATCTAACGTTTTGATGGAGTTTCTAATAGTCGTCATGTTAGTCAACATGCCGCCTAACCAACGCTCAGCAACAAAGTATTCGCCAGCTTCAATAGCAGCTTCTTTAATGACACACTTGGCTTGTTTTTTCGTTCCTACGAAGAGAATAGGTTTATTTTCTTTAATAACCTTACAAACTTTTGGGAGAGCTTTGCGTAATTGATAAAGAGTTTTTGCTAAATTGATAATGTAAAGACCATTTTTTTCTTCAAAGATGTAAAGTTTCATCTTTGGATTCCATCTTCGGGTTTGGTGCCCAAAATGAGCCCCCGCTTCCATTAAGTCTTTAACTGAAAGATTGCACAGTGGTTGTTCTTCCAAGCTTTGTACCTCTATTTCTTGAATATGTTAACAATGGCATCTTGAACCGATGTCAAGATTTCAGTCTTGGTGGTGTTCAGAAAGCGCCCGATCAGAATCGAACTGACACCGGTAGCTTGGAAGGCTACAGCTCTACCATTGAGCTACGGGCGCGTGCTAAGAATAGAGATGTTAGTTTAATAATGCTTTTTACGCAAGGTTGTAATCTCTAGGTTTCAAGCTTCTAGAAAATTTTAGATAATCAGTGAATTCTTGTGCGAATGGATTTTAAAAAAGAGGTATTAAGCTATACAAAAGGATGTGAGCAAAAAAAATCAGAACCCAGAGACTCCTGGGTTCTGATAGCGGGACAAAAAGTTAGGATAGTATAAACTAAATCCTTAGAATCTGAATTGAGCATTCATGTGAGCAGCTCTTTCATTGATTAAGCGTGCTTCACCAGTGATTGACCATTTGTCGGCGTCGATTAACGTTGCACCAATAGCTAAACCGCAAGCTTTTCTAGACTTCATTTTGTTGATCTGAATCGAAGCGATTTGTAAGAAGTCACTGAATTTATTGGAAGTATCAAGGATTGTGGCTTCCCCTAAAAGGGTTGGGTTCCATGTGGTCAAGTTCATAACAGCAGAGGCCAATTTAGGTTGAGCGATGCGGATAGTGTCGGCATCAAAAGTTGCTCGTGACCAGTTTACGCCAATGTAAGGAACTAACATGTTCAATCTGTAAGAGAGTGCTAGACCAACTTGCCATTCATGATATTTGAGTGTTGCAGATTTAGTATCCGTAGCAGCCTCTGTGCCTGCATTTGCAGGTAAAGGAAAGTTGGCGGACGTTCCCTTGTATCCTCTAGGCTTGTGAACCACAAATTGTGCTGGGCTGGAGATTACATTCAACATTTCAATTTTAGGATTAGATTGAGCGTATTGGAATTCAGCTCCTAAAGTTGCGCAACCACATTCCCATAGAGCTCCACGTGCACCTACGCTCCAAGAGAACGTTGTATCTGTGTAAAACTCAACAACGCCTTGAGTGATGGCTACGTTGGGAAGTTGGTCATTTGTTAAGGAGTTTCCTTTAACACCAATCAAACCAACGAGATTGAATGCCGCAGAACTAGCTTTGAAGTACCCATTAGAAGCGCCTAATGTGCAGAAAATATCAAAACGATCCCAGATATTTAACGCTAAGAAAGCTGCATTTGTAAACCATTCGGAGTCTTGCAAATGTCTGCCATAAGCGACGTTGGGTCTATCTTCAGCATTTTTAAAGTCATTTGGAGAGGATCCTGTGGGTTTCTTGCCAATGCCGCTGAAAGTTTTATTCACATCAACTTTTAATACACGATCGAAAACATAATCTCCGTAGTATCCTGCGCGGATGCTGATAGCATCACACCAAGTAGAGCAAGGATCGCAAGGATCACCTGAAGCACCTTCCCACATAGTGCCATCGATTAATAAACTTGGTTCAGCTGGGTTCCCTACAGGCAAGGCTTGTAAGGAGAGAGCGGAACCCGTAGCGGCAAATAATAATGCCGATTTCAAGAGTTTTTTCATACTCACCTCTAAAGATTATGCTTAGTATCTTTTCTTTTTGTGCTCGCTATTCTAATTTGCTCTTCTGGCGGCACCACGTCCAAGTTAAAGCCAGACAAGATATCCTGTAGGCAATTAATGGCTTTGAGGAGTGTCTTGCAAGTGAAAACAGCCTTAAGCATGAACATACAGTTCATTATTCGAAAACATAACAAACTTTTCTTATTATAGTAAAGACGATAAGAAAAAAGACTGTTTTCAGGCACAGATTTCAAGCAATAACTCCTTATACTTGCTAATAAGAGAGCTATTAGATTTTTGTACACATTTTTATTTCTTATGCCACTTAGAATAAGTTGGAATTACCCTCATGGAAGAGTGTAACAAGGCTTTCTTATATTTGAATCATTACGCTTTATTCTTTATTTTTGTAAATAAGATAAAGCAAAATTGTTAAACAAAGCGTGAGAGTTTTTGGCATTTTTCATTTCTATGTTTTATTTGTAACAATTTTCTGTTTTCAAGATTCCTGTGTGTTTTTTTTGCTGATTTGTATCTTGTAAAACGCAGTTTGTAACCAGTGGAAGCACTTGCCAGACAATGGGTGAGACCCTACTATTTGTTTTATGAGATCTCCGAAGAAGCGTCGTTCCTACCTTACTGTTCCAGAAAAGACAAACAGGTTATTGTCAGGAATCATTGTTGCTTTAGCAATAATTGCTGTACGTTTGTGGCATCTTGCTGTCGTTGAACATGATCAAAAGTTAGAAGAGGCTTATAAACCGCAGAAGAGGGTGATTCCTGAGTTTATAGAACGTGCCACTATTTGTGATCGTTTCGGTAAAGTATTGGCAGAAAATAAAATGCAATACGATGTGAGTGTTGCTTATAGTGCCATTCGTGATTTGCCTACTAGAGCATGGCGTGCTCGTGCAGATGGAACTAGAGAGCTCATTCCTGTTAGGAAAAACTATATTGCACGTTTGGCGCAACTTCTTGCTCAAGAGTTACATCTAGATAAAGATACAATAGAAGATAATATTCATGCGAAAGCCTCTGTATTAGGTTCTATACCCTACGTAGTTCAGACCAATGTTTCTGAGCGTACATATTTAAGATTGAAAATGATGATGAAACATTGGCCGGGCTTACATGTCGAACCGTCAGTACGTCGGTATTATCCTATGGGGAAGACGGCATCGGATATTTTAGGTTATATAGGACCGATTAGTGCTCAAGAATATAAGAGAGTGACACATGAGTTAAGCAAGTTGCGGGAATGTGTTCGAGCATATGAAGAGGGTGAGAATCCGAAGTTTCCTGAAGGTCTAGCAAGTATAGATCAAGTGCGTTCTTTATTAAATTCTTTAGAGAACAATGCATATAGTTTAAATGCCTTGGTTGGGAAGGTGGGCATAGAAGCCTATTGCGACGGGAGTTTAAGAGGACAATTAGGGAAAAAAACAGTTCTTGTAGATCGTCGTGGTAATTTTATCCAAGGTCTTCATGAAGTAGAAGCCATTTCTGGGAAGAAGTTACAACTTACATTGTCTGCAGAGTTGCAAGCGTTCGCAGATGCTTTACTTTTAGATCATGAAAAAACCGAACAATTCCGTTCGGCACAATCTTTGAAAAAGCAACAGTTTTTACCTCCTTTATTTCCTTGGATTAAGGGGGGAGCAATTATTGCTTTAGATCCGAATAATGGCCAAATCTTGGCTATGGCATCTTCTCCGCGGTACCATAATAACGATTTTATCGACATGCGGGATGCGGATTCTGAAGCTAGATCTGCGGTGTATCGTTGGTTGGAAAACACCGAACATATTGCAGAGGTGTATGATAGAAAAGTGTCGTTGTGTCGAGAAAGAAGAAGTTCTCTTACAGGCTTATGTTATGATGAGGAGCTTTCGCTGACTTTTGATTATTTCTTAGATTTTATTTTGCCGAATACCTCGGAGGTCAAGTCTGTTATACAACGTTACGGCACTGTGCATAATGCTGTTAAGATCCAGCATGCTATGGAGCGATTACTAGAGGTATTTTCTTATTCTGAAGGGCATTGTTCTTGTTCTTCTATTTTTGATGCAGTGTTTCCTGTTGAGCAGGAGCATATTGCTATCGGCCGAGTGATTTCCATAAAGCAGCAGCAATGGATAGCACGTTGTCATAAGGCACATGAACAAGAAATAGAGGAGATAAAGCAAGAGCTAGAGCCCTTTTTTGCGGAACTTCCAGCGAATTATGACAAACTTTTACTTGTAGATCTCTTTCAGTTGGTTGTGGATCCTTCTAAAATTGATCCCGAGCTACTAGCATCGGTAGCTTCTTTTTCTTTATCCGAGTTTTTTGAGTGCCAGGGACATTACGTAGCTTTGCGTAGTGCGTTTTCCAAGATAGTAGAGGACATTTTCACTGAAGTTGATTTTAAAGAATGGCGGAAACTCTATTTTGCCAAGTTTTTAGAGGTGAAACGTAAAGAAGAAAACGAGAGGAAGCAGCGTTATCCCACACCTTATGTGGATTACTTAGTGGAAGAGCAACGTGCACAATACCAAGATTTTCGTCGTTGTTATCTTGATAGGTTTTTAGCTTATTTACTTTCTGGGCAAGGAGATATAGAGAACCAAAAAGCTTACTATGAAGCTCTTTCTGTATGGAAAAGAGAATTAGAAAATGGGGCGCATCAGGCATTGCCTTGGTACGAACATTACGAGTTTTTGAAACAAAAATTCTCAGATTCTTCTATAGATTTGCTACGTTTGTTTGTCTCGTTTAGAGAGTTTTCAGAGCTGCAGAGACCGCTATATGGTAACTATGCTCCGATGCTGACTAGAAATGTTCCTCAAAAGGAACAAGATCTTGCTGCAGCATTTTATCCTACTTATGGTTATGGGTATTTGCGATCTCATGCTTTTGGGCAGGCAGCAACTTTAGGATCTATTTTTAAACTGGTTTCTGCGTATTCTGTGCTGTCTCAAGAAGTGATGCGGGGTAATGTTGATGTGGACTATTTATCTCAATTACTAGTCATTATCGATAGGAAATCTTTTGGGTATGCTAGTGCTAAGCCTCATGTAGGTTTTTTTAAAGATGGCACGCCTATTCCTTCATTTTATCGTGGAGGGATTTTACCGAAGAATGATTACTCTGGTCGTGGGCGTATTGATCTTATTTCTGCTTTAGAAATGTCCAGCAACCCCTATTTTTCTTTGCTTGTAGGAGAGTATCTCTCCGATCCTGAAGATTTATGTCATGCAGCGGCTTTATTTGGATTTGGGGAGAAAACGGGGGTAGGCTTGCTTGGAGAGTATGCCGGAGCGGTTCCCCAAGATGTGGCGTATAATCGTTCGGGATTGTACGCCACAGCTATAGGGCAGCATACTCTTATTGTGACTCCTTTACAAACTGCTGTCATGATGGCAGCTCTGGTGAATGGAGGGACTGTGTGTGTTCCTAGTTTAGTTTTAGGAGAATGGGATGGTGAAGAATTTTCCCCGACCCCTCCCATGAAGAAAAGAGATGTGTTTATGCCCGACTGTATCACGGAGTTATTTAAATCCGGTATGCATAACGTGATATGGGGAAATTATGGAACAACACGCAGTATTCGGGATCAGTTTAGTCCTGAACTATTAACTCGTATCATTGGAAAGACAAGCACTGCGGAATCGATAGTTCGTGTAGGTTTGGATCGGCAATACGGCACTATGAAAATGAAGCACGTGTGGTTTGCTGCAGTTGGTTTTTCAGATGAGGAACTTATGCATCCGGATATTGTTGTTATTGTCTATTTACGTCTCGGTGAGTTTGGACGAGACGCAGCTCCCATAGCCGTCAAGATGATCGAAAAGTGGGAGACTATAAGAAAAAAAGAAAAATTTTCAGCTATGAACTGAGGATTGGCACGCTTTTTGCTCCTGTAAAACACGAGGTTAACAAACTTGTGTGCCAGGAGAAAGATTCATGGAAGAAGCTGCGAAACATCTAGCGAAAGAATTTCTCTGCTCAGGAATTAACTTTTTTTTGAGCGGGGAGTATGAACAGGCAGAACAAAGGCTAAAAGAAACTTTAGAGCTAGATCCTACAGCAGCACTAGCCTATTGTTATTTGGGCATTATTGCTTTAGAGTCAGGAAGAACTGCAGAGGCATTGACTTGGTGCACAAAGGGATTAGAGTCGGAACCTGCGGATAGCTATTTACGTTATTGCTATGGGGTAGCTTTAGATCGGGATAATCGTTGTGAAGAAGCTGTAGAGCAATATCGTGCCTATATTGTTTTACATCCAGATGATGCAGAATGTTGGTTTAGCTTAGGTGGTGTATACCATCGTTTAGGTAAGTATACTGAAGCTATAGAGTGTTTTGATAAAATCTTAGAGTTAGACCCTTGGAACCCACAAAGTTTGTACAATAAAGCTGTTGTTTTAACGGATATGAACAATGAGCAAGAAGCCATTGCTTTGTTAGAGACTACGGTAAGAAAGAATCCTTTATATTGGAAAGCTTGGATAAAATTGGGGTATTTACTCTCACGTCACAAACAGTGGGATAAAGCCACAGAAGCTTACGAAAGGGTTGTGCAGTTACGTCCTGACTTGTCTGACGGTCATTATAATCTTGGTTTATGTTATCTCACTTTAGATAAAACACGATTAGCTTTAAAAGCTTTCCAGGAGGCTCTTTTCTTAAATGAAGAAGATGCTGACGCACACTTTTATGTTGGACTTGCCTACATGGATCTTAAGCAGAATCGCCAAGCATCAGATGCTTTCCATCGTGCGCTTGGTATTAACCTAGAACACGAGCGTTCACACTATCTTCTTGGTTATCTTTATCATATGGAAGGGCAGTTTGAAAAAGCGGAAAAGGAACTCTCCTTTTTAACTACGAAAGACTCGACATTTGCTCCTTTGCTACAAAAAACAGTATCTTCTGGGCAATATGAGCCTAAGTTGGATGTCTTCCCGTAAAACTCAACTGCTTTACAGTAAATCTTTTTAACTCTTTTAGAGCTTGTTGAGCTAGAAAAAATCATGGAGTAGAAGAAACTTTTGGGATAAAAATAAAGAATACTTAAAATAATTTTGTGCTTCAAGATCTTACGTCTTGTTTAGTACGTAGTGTGATCTCTACAAAGAATGGTCTTTGTCAACATTCTTTTCTAAACAAGTGTGAAAGTTAAAGCTTTGCTTTTTCCTTCACGCTTTCTTTAATGCTTCGAAAAATATGGACAATTTGTTAATCTGGCTAAGCCCTTGTGAAGTTTTACACAATAATATTACGAGCGCAGAGGCTGGGCATTATGAGCCAATCTATAGAAGATTTTTTACATAATCATGAGGATTATCCTTATGGTTTCGTCACACCTATAGAGTCAGGGGGGTTAACTCGGGGGCTAAGCGAAGAGACAATAATAAAAATCTCTCAGCTGCGCAACGAGTCTTCTTTCATTTTAGATTTCCGTTTAAAAGCCTATCAGCATTGGAAAAAGTTACAAGAGCCTATATGGGCTAGACTGTCCTATCCTACGATAGATTATGACAGTATAGTCTATTTTTCTGCTCCAAAGCAGAAAAATCCTTTAGGGCGTTTGGAAGAAGCTGATCCTGAAATTTTAGAGACCTTTAAGAAATTGGGGATTCCTCTAGATGAGCAAAAGCGTTTGTTAAACGTTCAAAATGTTGCTGTGGATTTAGTTTTTGATTCGGTGTCTATAGGAACAACATTTAAGGAAGCTCTGGATGAAGCGGGTGTGATTTTTTGCTCGATGAATGAAGCGATTCGAGAATATCCGGAGTTAGTAAAAAAATATTTAGGGTCGGTTGTTTCTTATAGGGACAACTATTTCGCGGCTTTGAATGCTGCAGTATTTAGTGACGGTTCTTTTGTCTATGTTCCTAAGGGCGTGCGTTGTCCTATGGAGATATCTACGTATTTTAGGATTAATGACAAAGAATCGGGGCAGTTTGAGCGTACATTAATTATTGCTGAGGATGATTCTTTTGTGAGTTATCTTGAAGGGTGTACAGCTCCATCGTATTCTTCACATCAGCTGCATGCAGCTGTTGTAGAATTAGTGGCGCATGAACGAGCGGTTGTGCGTTATTCTACCGTGCAAAATTGGTTTTCTGGAGATAGGAAAACTGGCAAGGGTGGAATTTATAATTTTGTAACGAAGCGCGGGTTGTGTGCGGGTTACAAATCAAAGATCTCTTGGTCTCAGGTTGAAGTTGGAGCGGCAATCACTTGGAAGTATCCTAGTTGCATTTTGAGGGGGAAAGAAAGTGTAGGAGAGTTTTACTCTATCGCTTTAACAAATGGAAAAATGCAAGCTGATACTGGGACGAAGATGATTCATGTGGGGGAAAAAACAACTTCTACAATAGTTTCTAAAGGAATTTCTTCAGAGGAGTCGCATAACACCTTTAGGAGTCTTGTTTCTATTTCTGAAGGAGCTGTTGGAAGTCGTAATCACACACAATGTGATTCGATGCTGATTGGCCGGGCATGTGGAGCGTATACGGATCCTAGAATTTCTGTAGAAAACTCCCAATCGTCTGTTGAACATGAGGCTACAACATCGAAATTGCGAGCAGATCAATTAATGTATTTGCGTAGTAGAGGGTTAAATGCTGAAGAGGCTGTGAGTTTAGTGGTCCACGGTTTTTGCCGTGAAATTATCGAACAGTTACCTTTAGAGTTTGCTCGAGAGGCTTCAAAATTATTGTTTGTTAAGTTGGAAAATAGCGTGGGGTAGTTGATGCTACATATACAAAACTTACACGTATGTTGTGAGGATGTTAAAATCCTGGATTATTTAAATTTGCATATTCATCCGGGGGAATTACATATAATTATGGGCCCTAATGGAGCAGGAAAATCTACCTTCGCGAAAGTGTTGTCAGGAGATGATAGTTTATCTATCATTTCTGGAGAAATAAGCTTATTGGGTCAGGATCTTTTAGAAAAAGCGCCTGAAGAGCGAGCTCATATGGGATTGTTTATAGGATTCCAACAACCCCCAGAAATTCCTGGGGTGAATAATAAACTTTTTCTAAAAGATGCTTACAATGCTTGTAGGCGTTCTCGGCAAGAAGAAGAGATGGCAGAAGCTGAATTCGATATGTTATTGTCCTCTGTATCGGAGACTTATGAATTCGCATCCTTTCAGCATTTCTTACAAAGAAATATCAACGAAGGGTTTTCCGGAGGAGAGAGAAAGAAAAACGAAATTTGGCAAATGCTTGTTCTAGAACCGGAAATGATACTGTTAGATGAGCCTGATTCCGGGTTGGACGTTGATGCTTTAAGATTCATATGTAAAACCATTGAGAAATATCGCGAACTTCATCCTAAAAGTGCCATCTGCATAGTTACACATAACCCTAAGTTGGGCAGTCTTCTTGAGCCTGACCACGTACATATTCTTTTAGAAGGCAAGATAGCCTGTTCAGGAGGGGTTTCGTTAATGCGGGAGTTAGAAGAAAAGAGTTATCACGAAGTCTTGGCATGCTCTTCTTGGGGGTAAATATGTTAGGTTTTTTGGAGCATACCTTTCCTATAGTTAAGGACTCTCCTATTCATCAAGCGGCACAAGCATACTATGAGAAATACTCTCAGTTAGAGTCTTTCAAAGCCATTTTTCGTAGTTACCCATGGTTTAAGAATTTGGCACAGTCTCCTGAAGACTACCATATTGCCAATGGGGGGTCGGAAACAGCAAAACAACACTGGTTACATCATGAGAACTCTTTGTCTTGTGAATGCATTTTAATTAACGGCAAATATGAGTCATCACTTTCTCAACTGCCTGAGGGAGTCTTATCGATGACATTAAAAGAAGCCCGGTCTATTTTTTCTACATTTATCAAAAAATACACCCTGGATATGCATCCTCTAGCATTTCTTAATTCTGTATGTGCTCAAGAAGAAGGCGTGGTTATTTATATTCCCGAAGAATTTCAGGTGAGTGAGCCTATATGTATACGTCATATATGTTCTCCGACTTCTAGAAGTGATAAGGTCATCTACTCTCCAAGGATTATTGTGATTGTAGGGAAGCATTCTAGCTGTCGCGTATTTATATTTCATCATACTGAGAGAGAAAGCGGTGTTGCTGAAAGTTTTGCTATTGTAAATGGTTTGACCGAGGTATTTGTATCTGAAGGCGCAGAACTCTCTTTGACGATGCAGCCTAAGTACATTAGTGAAGAGAGGATAAGTTGGGCGCATATGGCGACTATCGAGGCGCAAGGAGCTTGTTCTATACATCAACATCTGCAAGAACATGTCAGTGGTTACGGATGGTTTGACAATACCTTTTCCATGATAGGAGATGGCGCTCATGGGGAATCTTTAGTTTCTACCCTATCTCCAAAAAAGACTTGGGTAAGAAATCTGATGTATCATGACGCTGAGAGGACAACATCAAGACAGAATATCAAATCGATATTGTCTTCAGGTCATTTTCTTTTTGAGGGAGGTATCCACATCACAACCCAGGGAATGTTTTCCGATGCTTATCAAAAACATGACACTCTATTGCTTAGTGACGATGCTTGTGTAACAACCTTTCCAAGATTAGAAATTCTTACGGATGATGTCAAAGCTTCTCACGGAGCTGCTGTAGGGCCATTAGATCCTCAACAGATATTTTATATGCAATCGCGAGGAATGACGCGAGAGGAAGCGCAAAAAAAACTAGTTCAAGGATTTTTATCTATAGAACCTGGTCAAGAGGCTTTCCCTAAACTATCCGAGCAAATGCAATCTCAAGAAATTACTAAGGAGTATTCTATAGATGGTGTGTAGGATAAAAGAAGACTTTCCTATTTTTTATAATAAAAAGCTTCAAGGGGAGTCCTACATTTATCTTGACTCTGCTGCTACTACGCATAAACCTAAGAAAGTAATAGACGCAATTACAGATTTTTACAGTACTACCTATGCTACCGTAAATCGTAATGTCTATACTTCTTCGAAGGCTACGACGGAAAATTATAACGCTGTGCGTGGGAAAGTGCGCGAATGGATACAAGCTGCATATGATGAAGAGATCATTTTTACTCGGGGAACTACAGCAGCATTGAATCTATTAGCCATATCTGCAAATGACGCTTTCATTCCTGAAGGTGGTGTGGTGTTGGTTTCTGAAGTAGAGCATCATGCGAATGTATTGTCATGGGAATTGGCCTGTCGTAGGCGTGGATCTTGTGTTAAAAAGGTTGCTGTTGACAATTCAGGTTATATAGATTTAGAGCACTTAGAAGCCTTGCTTAAAGCGGGAGCTGTTTTTGTAAGCATAGCCCACGTGAATAACGTTACGGGGTGTATCCAACCTCTAAAGGAAATAGCCAGTCTCGCTCATAAATACGGTGCGTATGTAGCTGTGGACGGAGCCCAGGGAGTAGCTCATGCCTCTGTAGATGTTGTTGATTGGGATGTAGATTTCTATGCTTTTTCAGGGCATAAAATGTATGCGCCTACAGGTGTAGGGGTATTGTATGGGAAGAAGGAATTGTTAGAAAAGCTTCCTCCTGTAGAAGGTGGAGGCGATATGCTCTCCATTTATGATAGTGAGCATCCAGAATATCTTCCTGCACCGTTAAAATTTGAGGCAGGAACACCGCCTATCGCTTCTATTTTAGGATTAGGAGCAGCTATAGATTACTTACAATCTTTACCAGACTCCGCATATCAGAAAGAAAAAGAGTTGACGCAGTATCTGTACAACGAATTGATGACAATTTCGGGTATGCAGATATTAGGTCCAGAGGTAGATCACACTCGTGGAGCTTTGATAAGTTTCAAGGTGGAAGGTGCGCATCCTTTCGATATAGGTTGCTTATTGGATCTTCAAGGGATAGCCGTCCGTACAGGGCATCAATGTGCACAACCTGCTATGACCCGATGGAATTTGGGTCATGTTCTTAGAGTGTCCCTGGGATTATATAATGATAAGGAAGATATGGATACTTTCTTGTCGGCTTTACGTTCTATTTTGAATAAGGTGCGCGTATAGTTCTTATTGAGAGGAGCTTCCTTGAAATGCGATGGGTTCTTTAGCATAAGGGTACCAACGTAAGCGCATTTGTTGACATCTATCTATTAGCCAGTTTTTGACATAGTGTGGGTTATGGATAGGTCTAGGCAATGTGTACGCAGCTCGCGTCATATCTAGACGATAAATCCTGTGGTTCTTGTTTTTCATATTTATGATATCACCTAAAACAAAAGAAAAAGGATAGTACTTCCTTACTGTTTGTTCGCATATGTGATCATATTTGCCAAAAGGGTAGAAAAACCCTACAGGGTTTTGCCCCAAGGCTTTTTCTATAGAATATTTTGATAGAAAGATTTCTGTAGCGAGATAGGGCGGTGTATTTTGTAAATTTCGAATAGCGAATCCTGATGAAGCTAGTCGTATCAAAGGAGAATCAGCGAGTGCCTGTAACTCCTGTTGTGAGCAAAATGGTTGATGTTTTGCAAATACTTCGTCTTGGAAGGCCAAGGTTTCACTAGGGGCTAAACGATAGGAAAGAGGAAGAGTTTGAGCAGAATTTTCAGCAACATATCTCCAAGCAATGCCAACAACAGCTGGAATATGATGAGTCTGTAGGAAAGGGAAGATATGAGCATAGAAATCTACAGAGGCGTAATCAAAAGTTATCATAAGGGATAACTTTTTGATTGGTTCTCCGGGGAGCACTAAGGGATAAGACTGTTTAAGAAGTAATAAATACCGGAGTAGTTTTTCTAATAAGTGTGGTTGTTTAGAAAAGAAAACCTGGCGGAAAGCTAAAACAATCAGCATACATCTGCCTTAAGATGCCGGTTTGTTATCCTCAGAGGGATAGATAACTAAGGATCCAGAGAGAACTTTCGGGGGATGTTGAGGGGAAGGTTCTGTTATAGTTTGTGTAGCAGTCGTCGATTCCGTTGTAGCATTAGAAAGTTCTTGAGTGTCTACAGAAGAAGGCATACGAATCCTTGGTATAAATAGGCAGTTAGTGTTTTTTGCCAAAACGTTTAGTTAATGTCCACTCTCCATCTTTATAGAATTGTTCGAATTCTTTGAACAACGGCAGTGCTTTGAGTTCTTCGAAATCTATGGAGGTGTCTTGATTTAAGATTTCTTTGATTTCTATAATTCTTAATAGAGTAAGGAAGCGTAACGTCGGATAATCTTCGGAAGATGCAGCGAATTGAAGAAGCTGAGAAGATTTTTCTAAAGCTGTTTGATAGTCTTCAGCAGCTTGAGCATCTGCAATTTCTTTGAGTAGTACCTGAGCGGGTGAAGGCATGCGAAAATGCGATCCGCTTCCAAAGGCAAGCCCTGCATAATATGCGCCGCGTAAAGGTTCATTGTGGATATAAAAACATGAAGATAGAAAACCAGCGTAAGGTTTTGCAGAGTCTCCACCCATACGGTAAGCATGTTCTAACATCGGCAGAGCGGTTTTAGGAGGTATGAATCCTTGAAAAACGGCAGATTCCGCGGTTTTGGTGAGAAGAAGAATACTTTCGTGTTTTTCGCGATCATTTTTTTGAAGATTATACACGATCTTTCCCGTGAGAAATATGGATAGGATAATTAGGAATGTGAGGGTAAACGAATAGGAATAAACCCTTTTCCATACTAAGGATAGTAAATTCTTCATGATTTTAGGGTGTAAAGCGCTTGATATCCTTAGTGTATCTGGAAAAATTTTTTTCGTAAACTCCTTGATTTAAGATGCTCTAACAGTGGAAAACACTAAAAAAAGCACTTCACTTCTACAAGCTCTTTTGATAGAAAAACTTCTGTGATACTATTTTTACTTAAAATACGTTGGGATAAATAGCATCTCTATGCCACTGAAAATGTTTCAGAGATAATAGGAAAATAGCGAAGGTAATTTGTGAGCGGAGTTATCAATACAGATACAATAATAGAAGTGGCTATCGACAACATTCGGGTAAGTCCTTTTCAACCTCGTCGAGTGTTTTCCGAATCTGAACTTCAGGAATTAGTTGCATCGTTAAAATCCGTAGGTTTAATTCACCCTCCTGTTGTGCGTGAAATTCGTAGTGGGGATAGAGTTTTATATTATGAATTAATCGCAGGAGAGCGCCGCTGGAGGGCTTTACAACTTGCTGGATACACTACGATACCTGTTGTTCTCAAACAAGTGGTTGCAGACGATATAGCTGCAGAAGCTACTCTTATCGAAAATATCCAACGTGTCAATCTCAGCCCTATGGAAATGGCAGAGGCTTTCAAAAAGCTCATCAATGTTTTTGGATTAACTCAAGATAAGGTGGCTTTAAGAGTAGGGAAAAAACGCTCCACAGTAGCAAATTACCTACGTCTTTTTTCTCTATCTGAGTCTATTCAAAAAAGCCTTTACCTTGGAGAGATAACTTTAGGTCATGCTAAAGTCATTCTTACCCTTGAAGACCCTAATCTGCGAGAAATTCTTGCTGAAAAGATCATCTCACAACGTCTTGCTGTCCGAGAAGCTGAACAAGAAGCAAAGAAGCTGTTGTCTGGAGAAGTGGTAACAACACGCGCTTCTAAAGAGCAAGTAAAGGCGTGTGCTACATCTTCACACTATCATGAAATGCAAGAACGTCTTAGCCAGTCTTTGGGTTATAAAGTCACAGTCAAATCTCAAGGTTCTCATTATAGTGTGTCACTGCATGTTCAAGATGAAGAACAACTCAAACAGTTAGAAGAATTGCTGTTGAAGAAATCGTAGGAAAAAGAGCCTCAGGTCTTTTTTAGCCATCTTTTAAAGAATACAGAGGTATGTATGTTTATCCCCTTCTGTTTGTTCTGGGATAGGTCCTTGAAGGCAGGTTTTTTGTCGTTTAGGACAGCGATTATAGAAGACACATCCTGTCGGTGAGGGATTCTCCGATGAATTTTTTTGAAAAGATTTTAGTTTATGCTCAATGCTGCGATTTTCCGGTAAGTCAGGTAACTGCGAATTCAGCAGCATTTGGGTATAAGGATGTTTAGGGTTTAAGAAAATATCTTCCGTCGCTCCCGATTCAACAATTTTTCCTTTATACATGATGATCACTTCTGAGCAAAAAGATCGTACAACAGCTAAATCATGGGAAATAAACAGGTAACTCATCTGGAGTTCTTTTTGTAATTTAGCGAGCATATTCAAAATCTGCGCTTGCATGGATAGATCTAAAGCAGAAACTACCTCATCACATATGATAAGCTTAGGAGCTCCTAGCAATGCTCGGGCTATAGATACGCGCTGTTGCTGACCTCCGGAGAGCTGATGCGGATAATAATAAAAATAATCAGCAGATAATCCTACACGTTCTAAAGTTTCTCCAATTACAGAATGGAGTTTATCTTTTGTAATGATCCGATGATGGATAAGGGCGTGACCTAAGCTGTCGAAAATCGTTTTTCTAGGATTTAAAGAGGCTTTGGGATTTTGGAAAACCATACGCACGTGAGAGCGTAGTTTTTTTAAGTCATGTCGAGAATGGAGATTAATTGGAGTATTGTCGAAAGATAAATAACCCGATGTTAACGATAGCAGCCCAGATAGGGCTAGGGCTAATGTGGTTTTCCCTGATCCTGATTCCCCAATTAGTCCTACAATCTTTCCCGAAGGTATAGAAAAAGAAACATTATCAATAGCACGCGTGGCTATGGTTTTTTTTCGAAACCAGCTGGTCCGCTTATAGTAATATTTTTTTAGTTGATTCGCTTGTACTAAGGGGTCATTCATATAACCAGCACCTTACTTTATGTCCTTTTGTCACGTGCTGAGCTTCTGGAGATTCTACTTTACATTTTCCAAAAGCTTTTGAGCATCTGGGGTAGTAGCAGCATCCGGAAGGCAGGGCACTGTAGTGGGGAGGTTGCCCAGGAATTGTCGTAAATGTTTCACTTTGCAATGAAGGACGAGAAGCAAGTAAATCTTGAGTATAAGGATGACAAGGATTATGAAAAATATCCTTTACTGGAGCACACTCGGCTAGTCTGCCTGCATAGAGAACAAGTACGTTATCCGCAGTTTCAGCAACGACGCCCATATTGTGGGTAATGATAAGCAAGGCCATTCCTAGTTTTTCTTGTAAGCCTTTGAGTAATTGTAAGATCTGGTATTGAACAGAAACATCAAGAGCTGTTGTTGGCTCATCGGCAATGAGAATTTCCGGAGAGGTAAGTAAAGCCATAGCAATAGAAACTCTTTGAAGCATCCCTCCGGAGAGCTGATGCGGATAGAGCTTTAAACAGAGTTCGGGATTATGAAATCCTGTATCTGTAAGAGCTTGAATAATTTTATTTTTTCCCTCTTTAGTAGGTAGGTGTAAGTGTGTGCGGATCAGCTCTTGGAATTGTTGTTCTATTGTAAAAACAGGGTTTAATGAAGAGTGAGGATTTTGAAAAATCATAGAAATCTTTGTTCCAAAGATAGAACGTAAGATACCTCGAGGGGCTTTTAATAGGTTCTTCCCATGGAACAATATTTCCCCTGATGTAGAAAATAGCGGGGAGGGTAATAACTGCATAAGCGCTTGAGCTGTTACCGATTTCCCTGAACCGGATTCCCCAATAATCGCTAACGTCTTCCCTTTATGCAGATCAAAAGACAATGACTCAACAATAGGGTAATGTTCCCGACGTTTATGCAGACTTACCGATAGATCCTTAACTTGTAAGATAGGTGGATGAGTCATAAGTCATTTACAAGATCATTAAAGCTCGTTATTATTACTAAAAAGGTATTCTTATGCAAACCCTTGCTCGTCTGTTTGGACAGTCTCCTTTTGCCCCATTGCAGGCACATTTAGAAGTTGTAGCATTTTGCGTTCAGCAAATGGTGCCGATCTTCACAGCTTTGCGTGACGGGGATTACAAACAGGTACAAACAATAGCTAAAAGTATTTCTGATAAGGAATATCAAGCAGATTGTATAAAAAATGATATGCGGAATCACCTTCCTGTAGGCTTATTTATGCCTATATCTCGGGCAGGGTTACTGGAAATTATTTCTATACAAGATAGCATAGCTGATGTTTCTGAGGATGTCGCTATTTTGCTTACGGTGAGAAAGCTCCGTTTTTATCCGGAGTTTGAGAAGATCTTTTTTCAGTTCTTACATAAAAGTGTCGAGACTTTTGATCTTACTATGACGGTCATACAAGAATTCAATAAATTACTAGAAAGCTCTTTCGGAGGACGTAAAGCTGATAAGGCTCGTTTCCTAGTAAGTCGTGTGGCGAAAGCAGAACACGAGTGTGATGTCATTCAACGAGAGATCATGCAAATATTCTTTTCCGATGAATTTACCATTTCTGAAAAAGAGTTTTATTTATGGCTGCAGGTAATTAAACGTGCAGCGGGCATATCCGATAGTGCGGAGAAGCTTGCTCATCGAGTTAACATGACGCTGGAAGAAAAGTAATATTTCATGCTTGCCTTACTCATTTTTGTTCTCTTATGTGGTTTCTACACCTCTTGGAATATAGGAGCTAACGATGTTGCTAATGCTGTTGGCCCCAGTGTAGGATCCGGAGTATTAACACTACGACAAGCTGTAGTCATTGCCGCTATTTTTGAATTTTTAGGAGCGTTATTTCTAGGAGATCGTGTAGCAGGAACCATAGAAAGTCATATTGTTTCTGTTTCAGATCCTTTAATAGCTTCTGGGGAGTACGTTTATGGGATGACAGGAGCCTTGTTAGCTACAGGAGTTTGGCTACAATTGGCCTCCTATTTTGGATGGCCGGTCTCTACAACCCATTCTATAGTTGGAGCGGTGATAGGTTTTGGTCTCGTCCTTGGAAAAGGAACAGTGATTTACTGGGGATCTATAGGGGCGATTTTAGTTAGTTGGGTCATCTCTCCATTAATGGGGGGATGCATTGCCTATACAATCTTCTCTTTTATACGTAGGAATATTCTTTATAAGAATGACCCCGTAGGAGCAATGATTCGCATAGCTCCTTTTCTTGCTGCTTTTGTCTTCGTCGTTTTAGGGATTATTATTGTTTGCGGAGGGGTAGTCACCCGGTTGATTCCTTTACCCTGGGCTTTGGCATTAGTGTTCTTAGTCGGGAGTATTGCTTATGCAATTATGTTTAAATATGTGCATACGCCACACTGTTCTTTTATTTCTGCTTCGCCTAAATCAGGGAGTTTACTTTGTCGTTTAAAAACATGCGGAGGAAACTACGGTAGAAAGTATCTCATCGTAGAAAGAATCTTTGCTTACTTACAAATTATTATCGCATGTTTTATGGCTTTTGCTCACGGATCTAATGACGTTGCTAATGCCATAGCTCCGGTTGCTGGAGTTTTACGACAGGTATATCCTCAAGTATATTCTTCCTATACGTTAATCGGTCTTATGGCGTTTGGTGGTGTGGGATTGATCATAGGGTTATCTATTTGGGGATGGCGAGTAATTGAAACCGTAGGGTGTAAGATTACAGAACTCACACCTTCAAGAGGGTTTTCTGTAGGTTTAAGTTCTGCTGTGACCATTGCTTTAGCTTCAGCTATAGGTTTACCCATATCAACAACACATGTAGTTGTCGGAGCTGTCTTAGGTATAGGCTTAGCTCGGGGTATCCATGCGATTAATTTAAATATTATTAAAGACATTATCATGTCGTGGTTTATCACTCTTCCAGCAGGAGCAGTTCTCTCTATTCTATTTTTCTTTGCTTTAAGAGCGCTCTTCCAGTAAAAATAGGGAAATCATCTTAGATAGTTTCTCAAGGTATATGGATAGATTGACAGTCAGGGACCTCTCCCCAGAAGAAAAAAAGGTTTTAGTTCGTGTAGATTTTAATGTTCCTATAAAAGATGGGAAGATTCTTGATGATATCCGCATTCGTAGTGCGATGCCGACAATTAATTATCTATTGCAAAAGCGCGCTGCTGTAATTTTAATGAGTCATCTGGGTCGCCCTCAAGGAAATGGTTTCGAAGAAAAATATTCTCTCCAGCCTGTTGTTGAAGTTTTAGAAGGTTACCTAGGCCATCATGTGCCTTTAGCTCCCGATTGCGTAGGAGAAGTTGCCCGTCAGGCAGTAGCACAAATCTCTCCAGGACGCGTGTTGTTATTAGAGAATCTTCGTTTCCATCCAGGAGAAGAACATCCTGAAGACTATCCTGCTTTTGCTGCAGAACTTTCCTCCTATGGAGATTTTTATGTGAATGATGCTTTTGGAACTTCACACAGAAAACATGCCTCTGTGTACACGGTTCCCCAAGCTGTTCCAGGGCGATCGGCGGCAGGTCTTCTTATGGAAAAAGAACTCGAGTTTTTAGGACAGCACCTATTAATTTCTCCTAAGCGTCCCTTTACTGCGATTCTGGGTGGTTCTAAAGTATCTTCAAAAATCGGCGTCATAGAAGCCCTACTCTCTCAAGTGGATAACCTACTTTTAGCAGGAGGCATGGGTTTTACTTTTCTAAAAGCATTAGGAAAATCTGTGGGGAATTCTTTAGTTGAAGAATCTGGCATAGAACTCGCGCGTCGTGTTCTGAAAATTGCAGAGCAGCGTAATGTGCGTATCGTTCTTCCTATAGATGTGAAGGTTGCCAAGGCCTGTGCTCCCGCAGTTTCTTGGAATGAAGTCTCTATAGATCAGGGGATCCCTAAAGATCTTGAAGGCCTGGATATAGGAACAAAAACTATTCAAGAATTTTGTAAAATCATTGATGCCTCATCAACCGTATTTTGGAATGGCCCTGTGGGTGTTTATGAAGTTCCTCCTTTTGATCAGGGGTCCATGGCTATTGCTAATTGTTTAGCACGACATCCTTCTGCAATTACAGTAGTGGGGGGTGGGGATGCTGCTGCTGTTGTTGCTTTGGCTGGATGCACAGCACAAGTCTCACATGTATCTACAGGTGGTGGTGCTTCTCTAGAATTCCTAGAGAAAGGCTTTTTACCAGGAACCGAAGTTCTGTCTCCATCACAAGATTAAACTTTTGCAAGCTCTTGTTTTTAAGACGCTTCAATACGGTTTCTTTTTAATAGCATAAAGCTGAGTCCAGCTTTATGCTTAAATCTTCATCAGCTATTTCTCGCTGAATTTCTCTGTTACTATTTGTAAAAATGAGATTCTTTACAAAAACAGATCTTTATGTTTCTTCATATAATTTAGAATAGTATTTCACTTTATTATTAAAGTGAAACTATTGCCTAACTCATTGATTAGTAAGAGTTAGGCGACGTTTCATCTCAACTTCAATCTCCAGCCTATCTTGCATCGATCAAAGTCTTAAGATGCACGTTTACAAAGTTTTAGCGTTTATTTCCTAATTAATTCTTAATTTTATTTATTGTTAATTAATTATGTTGATTTTTGTTTCTTTTTAAATAAAAGCATGCGTATTAATTAAATTTAATTTTAAAATTATAATTATAAATAGTGAAACTATTATGGAGAAAAGCTATGGGAATTAATCCAAGCGGTCACAGTCGTAATAATAATAATGATCTATGGATTTCCGGAGCCCATAATCAGCACGAAGATGTTCAAGATGCTGGGAACAGCTCATCCGGAGTAGTAGGATCCCATAACATTTCTACCCAAAATAATACCCGTGAAAGCTCTGGCTTCTTATCAAGAGTGACCTCTGCCGTCAGGAATTTCTTCTCCAGTATATTTGGTAGTTCTTCCTCAAGAGCAAATTCCCGAGCATCTACTCCTACACCACCCGAAGTGAGTAGTCGCCGATCTTCTGTATCTTCTTTTGCCTCATCTATGGATATCAGTGACAGCGAAGCTGAGACAATGAGTTTCTCATCTTTTGGTCTTGGTGAGTCTAAAGAAAAGAGCACTAGCTCGAGTTCTTTGGATAGCGCAAGATCGACAGAGGGTGCCGCTAGAGGATTACAAAAGAAAGGTTATAAGCAAGGAATTAAAGTAGATATTCCCAAGGTGCCAGATCTCGCTTCAGGGCCAAAGCGTCCCAATACCCCGCCACCACCACCACCAACTTCTCGATCTGTAAAAACATCACCGAGAGGTGTTGGTCTCGCCTCCTCACTCATGAAATCCAGCACATCTTCAGTTTCTTCAGGAAGTAGTGCTACACGGCCTCTCAAACGTAAAGCTCCTCAACCTCCATCAGAACGACCAACAAAACTAAAATTACAACAACCTCAAGGCAGTACGTCTTCCATGTCTAGCGTAGATTCTAATGACTCAGCTGCGAGCAGGAGTTCTCAAGAAATTTCCTCTGGAATAGCAGATAAATTAAAAGCAGAACTAGAAGCACACTACAAGACAAAACAAGAACAATTAGCAAAGTTATCCGACCAAATTAAAGAACGCTGGACAAATCACGAAGAACAGGAGCCGATAGCCTATAAACTTGCCTGTTTACAGACAGTAACATCTAGGTTGGGCCAGGCACGCCTAGAAGCACAACAGGAAATGAGTGTCTTGCGACCCGGAATTCATGAATTTCCCCTAAAGACTGCTATTTCGTTATCTCGATCTATATGGGACCTAGGAGAGAAAGAACAAAGACAAGATGGAGAATCTGTACTCCTTCTGGTGTTGGTACGTATGGGTTTAGAGGGGCCGAAGTTAGATCCTAACGAGGATTTTGTTAATTATATTGATCAGATTACAAGTGAGTACGGAGAGCCGGGGGAAACATATGACTGGCAAGACACTTTGCAATCTCTAGCTCGTGATTTAAATTCTCTAAGAGAGATTAACCCTAACGGTATGAAAAAGTTTTGGTCTTCATTTGCTGGTAAGGGAGAAATCACTATGAGAATGATAGCGAATAGATTTGCCTCTGCTAATGTTGGGAAATACGATCCTATTTCAGTTCGAGTAGAGCGGCATTGGAATACAGGAGCTCTAGATCTAATGAAATTATTAAGCTCGGAAGCTTATGTAAAAACAACTTCGATCTTAGCTTATGATGTTTTCAGTGTATCAGAGGATTAAGTAAGGGTTAGCTATGGGAGCACCAATTTCAGGTGGCGGAGATGTAGAGCCTCCTTGGAAAGATCTATTCACAGATAAGGAATTTTCAGTAGAAGGTGAGGGGGAGGATCGTGATTTAGAAGAGCGTATCTCCGACCACGTAGGTTCTATATTAGACGAACAGTATGCCGAACACGGTATCCCCGAAGCGAATGCTTCCGAAGGAATGAATAGTGATTTGCAGGGCAGGGTACATTCAGAGACTCAAGAGGGATTTTTTAGAAATATACTATCTAGAATTCGTCAAGCAGTTCACAGGCTATGGTATACTAGACTAGGAACACTTCGTTTTTCGAGAGGTCGGTCTTGTTCTAAAAGTTACGAGGCACTGTTTAATGAAACAGAATTGCCGGAAGAAGCTATCACGGAAGCTAAAGCTGCCCCCAAAACTACCGCAGGATGTTGCGCGTCCATAAGACAATTTTTCTTAAAAATTTTTGAGAAAATGTGCTTCAGTATCTGCGGAAAACAAGCAGAATCTTCTATTGATTTTTGTGGTATAGATCCCGAAGGACCAGAAGTCACTGTGGCGTTGGCCTTGATGTTGCGTATGGCTTGTAAATGGTCAGCAGAAAAAGAAATCTTCTATAAATTAGGAAATACTGCCTATAGTCCCTTAACAGCATTGGGAACAGCCCCTATGGCAAGCTCTGTGGAAGCCGGGGTGATCGTATCATCTCTTTATGATATTATGAAAGGAGAGCAGATGCTAGACTCCCTAGCTACAGTTCGAGGTATCACAAAACTATCTACTCTGCCCTACAATGAGAAAGTCAAGTGCAAAGAGGCTATAGAGACATTGGCGCAAGCTGATGCTGCTTCTGATTACACACTTGTTTTAGATTTAGCCTCTCGCCTCGATGTACTCGCCAGTCAAGGATATGAAGAAACAGTCATAGTCAGACAAATTCTTGCTTCTTTGCGTTACACTCATACAACGTTACTGGCTGAATATCTCAACTTATGGACAAGTGATACCGAACATATGGATCAGGGCACTCCTATCGTCAATTATGATTTGGTAAGCAATATTGTTGAAGCGAATCTACCTTCTTTAGAAGAGGATTACCGAGGTAATCCTAGAGAATATGAGCAAAAACTTAACGATATGATACGCAACTTTTTCTTTTCTTATCAAACAAAGTAAGGGAAAGTACATAGATTATATTGGAATACATCCTAGAAAATCTTCAGGCATAGACCAACAGCTCTAGGGAATCTATTTTCTTCGAATAAAAAATAATGCAATAATATTTCCTCTAGAGAATAAGTAAGAAAAACGTTAGGGCTTTGTTCTCCTATGATGTTAGATTTGCGATTTTCTACAGACTATTATTTGCGTGTTATCGAACTCGCTATTCGTGATGAGTCTCGGATTCTTGTTTATAATAAAAAACAACGTCTTTTAGAAACTTGGCCTATAAACACCGCTCTTTCTTCGGATCAGGATGCGATGAAAGAGACCATCCAAAAAGTTATTCAAGAGCTTTTTTCCCGCTCATTAATTTCGTACGCTCTGTCAGGAAGACTTCTTTCTATTATCGATATGCGCCTACGTCAGGAACTGCCTTACACTCGTATTCTCTATAAGATATTTCGCAAAGATACTTTTGAAAGAAAGACGAGCATCGTCAAAAAGCTCCTAAAGTTAAAGAATATCATTTTCCTAGAACGCCAACGTCCTTTAAATAAAGTTTCCAATGTAGCAAGCGCCGTATTTGCAAAAGAGAAAACGAATTTTTCTTCCTGGGAAGATTTTACCCATGATGTGGAAGTCCGTTCCGAGAGCGCTGATGTACGCTTGTCTGTAAAAGAGATCATGACTGCAGAGTCTTCTTCTCAAGTGATTATGGAAGCTTTAATGACATTTTTAGAGAGCCAGGCAACTTATCTTCCCTTAAGCTTAGAACTGCTAGATCAATTCGTTGCTGAGAAAGCTGCTCCCTTGCAGACTTTGTCAGAAAGAAGCTTTAAGTTATTGTCAGAACTCAAAAATCTCTACGCACTAAGTCGAGAAGATTTCCAAGCAGTCATCGGGGGAGTCATCACAAACTCTCTTTCTGATATGTTGACTAACTCATTGGTAGGTTCTCTATTATTCACTCCACAAGGGAAAGCTATGGTGAATACCTGGCAAGAGGTCGCAGAATTTTCCCCGAAGGAAGCAAACGCTGCTCAAGGATTCCTTGCAGAAATTCTTCGGCGTATCGTATCAGAAGATCTAAAAACTGCAGCTACAGTTGTCAATGAAGCGACTCCAGAGCAAATCGGAAGAATGTATAGCATTCGTGACTGTAGCCCTGGACTATGGTTGAAAATGATGCAGATGCTGCTTATGCGCTGGCTTTTAGATTTCGATGAAAAGGTCTATTCTTTATTGAAAAAAAGTATTAACTATTACACACCAGAACCAACGCTTTGGCAGCAAATCTTGTGTATATTTAAAAAATTCTAATATTTTTTATGCTGTTGTGGGGAGTGTTCTCGACTCTGGAGATGAGAGCGCTCTAGTTATTTTTTCTTTTACAGTTTTTTCAAAGGAAAATAACGCACAACAATGTATACTTTCCTCCATGGTTCCTTTTCGTCTACATCATTTATACACACTACTCAATGAGCTGTATACCACACCTATTGGTGAGGTTAATCGTGTAGCTCTATATTTTAAACAACACCGTTCTTTAGGCTCTAAAGATCGTCAGTGGATCAGTGCTCGTGTGTTCGCTATTCTTCGTCATCGGCGGCTGTTAGAAGCTCTGATTCAACGAGATAATCAGGAGATAACTCCAGAAACTTTAGTGGCTAAAGTAGAAGAAGGAGCTTTAGATGATATTGAGAAATATCACGACCTCCCTTGGCCGGTAAAGTATTCTGTCTCTGATGATCTTGCTACATGTTTGACAGAAGATTACGGCCAAGAACGCGCTAAGGAACTCGCGGAGATTTTTCTTAAGGAAGCTCCCTGTACTATTCGTGTGAACACACGAAGAACCTCAGTGGAAGATCTACAAAAGTGTTTAGAATATCCTAGTGAGCTGGGATCCGTACCCGGGGCACTGCGTTTTGCTAAGCGTTATCCCTTGCAGCATAGCGCAGCATTTCATCATGGTTTATTTGAAGTCCAAGATGAATCTTCACAAAAAATTACTCTAGATATTCCGATAAGCAAAAAGGATCGTATTTTAGATTTTTGTGCCGGAGCTGGTGGGAAAAGTCTGATTTTTGCTGAGAGGGCGCATCATGTTGTTTTACACGATAGCCGAAAGGATATTTTGGAAGAGGCAAAACAGCGTTTACGTAGAGCAGGATTTAGAAATTTCTCTATAGGCGAGCAACATCTCAGAAAAAATAGCTTTTCTATTGTAGTTGTTGATGCTCCTTGTACAGGAACGGGGGTATACCGTCGTCATCCGGAAAAGAAAAGCCAGTTTTCTAGGAAACTACTCACGACATTCTCATGTGTGCAAAGAAAGATCCTTAGAGACGCTGTCCGTTACGTCAAACCCGGAGGTAAGCTTGTCTATATTACCTGTTCTCTCTTGTCCGAAGAAAATGAAAAGCAAGTCGCTTTTATGAACTCTTTGGGGTGGGAAGAAGCACATCGTATGCACACCACTCTTTCACCAGAAAGCGGAGACGGCTTTTTCTCGGCTCACTTTGTTCGTAAGCGCAGCCAAGTTTCTGTATAGAGTTGCGTGCTTATCTCTTATTCCATGTTCATGGTGAGTACCATAACTCTATGTTTGATAATGACTAACAATAAGTTATGACATTCTCCCGATGCCTCTGGAAATTTGTCAAATTGCAACAAAATATGCAGAAGATTTAACGGATCATTCCAAATTTCTGGTCGCTTTAATGCAAGAATTACCTGTTTTAGAAAGTGAACATGTTGTTCTTCTCTCACTACTTTTGGATCTTTCCAAAAGTACCAAGAAGATGATTCTCGATCCTCGTTTCTAGAAATACATAACGTAGTAGATACGGGAACCTTAGAACTTTCCTCCCCAGATCCGACTATAGGCAGAAAGATAAAAGCAAATAAGCCGCAAACGAGGTATTTATACATGGTATTCCTTGTTATTACAATAATCTACCCGAGTAGTTTATGCAAAAATCAGGTTTTTCATAAGCTAAAAGAAAGAGTTGTATTATAGGTAATATCGAGAGGATTTGCGCCGGTGTACTCGAGTTTTCCTATAGTAAAGCAGAACGAGTGTTAGAACAATATACGTTCTATATGAAGTCATTACACGCTTAGTATACAAACGGATTTTCTGTCCAATAGAGGGATGAATGGCATCCGCCGCATATAAAGGTTCAGCACGGACTCTTTCCCCAGAAATATTGCGAAATACCCAATGCCCGAGAAGATCTCCCTTGTGAATAGGGAGTTTTGTTGCATGAGGAACAAAAGAGAGTGTTTTAGGCTCCTCACCCTCAGAAGCATAGAAATCATAATAGACTCCATGAGGTAGAGGAATAGAGATTTTCCCTAAGAGGCCGAGACGTAGGGTATATTTTTCTGTAGGAGGAATGAGGTACCTTCGTAGCGGTTGCTCATTGAAAACGCCTTCGCATAAAGCGATAACATCTTCATAAAGTTCGCTCATAACAGAGTAACCAGTAGCTATAGTGATAATAGATCGACCATGTTTTTTCGCTGCAAAGACGAGGTTTTTCCCTGCATCTTTTGTTGTTCCTGTTTTTCCCCCTAAAGCAGGAGGGTAGTAATAAGTAGATCCGGGAAGGATCAGCTTATTTGTAAGATTGAGAATTCTCTCTTGGCTGAGATTCGTAGGAGCCATTTTGTAGTTGGTCGTTCGGATAACCTGACGGAATAACGGCTCTTTTAATCCCTCGCGCATAATACGTGTTAAATCACCTGCTGTTGTGTAGTGATTGGGGTGATGTAGGCCATGAGGATTATTAAAATGGGTATGGGCGCAACCAATTTCCCTCAAGAAATCATTGAGTTGTTTCATAAACTCTACGACAGATCCTGAGCACGCGATAGCCAGAGCATTAGCCGCATCATTGGCTGAGCAAATCAATAACGCATGGAATAGATCCCAGCCGGATACCTCTTCTTTATTTTGTAGCTGTATTGTTACACCATCAGTCTCTAGCCAATGCGGAGGACTGCGGTATCCTGATTGTTTTTTTGCTTGAGGAGTGATTGAAGCTATGGCGTCCGGCTTTACTATAATAAAGCGATTTAAAACATCTGGGTGCTTTTTCAGGATAAATAGTGCGGTCGCGATTTTGGTCATGCTCGCAGGATAGATTCTTTTATCTATATCCTTAGCATAAAGTACTTTACCTGTTTCTGCATGCACAACCGCCACTGCATTTCCTCGTGTTTCAGGAAATACTATGTGTCCATACAAAGGATGTGTAAACAATCCTACCAGGAAAGGAAGCAAGGCAAATCTAAAAAAAACTCTTATCATCTTAGGGGTTTTGATAGCTTGTTACTTAGATAGGAATCTTCAAGCAAGTCCGAGAAAGCTCTTGACGCCTCTTAAAATAAAGAATTACCATAAATGAGAGGGAAAACGTTATGAGTTTGGATTTTTTAGAGGATTTTTACCGTCGTTCTATTTATAACAAAGAAACGGCGTTTCCTGAGGGCTTTATGGATATAGCCGATGTCCTGTCTCATTCTGCGTCTGAACTTAAAATGGACTCTATTAAAGAGCTTCCTATGAGTAATTTCATCATTGCAGAATCCGCAGATAAACTCACTTTATTTAATGCAGATTTTGCTGTTTGGTTAGTCCCAGAGATAGTTCAAGGAGAACCAGTCACTCGAGGATATATTGCTTTATACCATTCTAAAGGAGACTATACTCCAGAACTGGCATTTCAGGCTTCCGGAGAGTATAACCAATCCAGGTTGATTCTCGAAGCACTTCAGATATATCTCCAGGATATCAAAGATACCGAAAGTATGTTACGCTCTTTCCGTTTTAATCAAGATTGACTAATGATTGTGGATTTTCAGATGTACAATATTCGCATCCTCGTGCCTTTCATACTGAAATTCATCCACCGAGTTTTTTGCTAAGAAAATTCCTAACCCACCGAGTTTTCGCTGATCTAAAGGTAAGTGATCTTGAATATCAATAGCTGCAGTTAGAGGATTAAAAGAAGGGCCGTGATCTTTAATGGTGACATGCAAGGCGTCTTTGTCTCCATTGCAACAGATGATTATAGATCCTGGAGTTGGCGCTTCTTGGTATGCATAGGAGATGATATTCACTAGTAACTCTTCACAAGCTAACTCTAATTTTAAAAGCTTTTCTTTTGGGAATGTTTTGAGTTGTTCTGTCCCTTTAACGAAGTCTAGCATATTGTGAAGTTCACTAAGGAGTGCCGGGAAGACTGCTTCTCCATCAGAAGAGGTCATAATATACCTGTTGAACTATAGTCTCAGCTAAATGAGCGTACAGCACACGCCAGGCGCTCTTAATAGCCTCATTATGCATTTCAAATTGACCTAAGGCAAACTGATGAGCATTCACTACGCCTAAATCGGGTTCAAAATCAAAAGAGACTGATTTTTTTGCTATACAGTCATCGACTATGACTTGTCCCGAATGTCTGTCAATAAGTTGTACTTTCGCAGACAAGGATAAGCGCCCCTCGCTAGAAACAATAAAATGTCTGGGGGTTTTATCACCAATTTTATTTGGGGCATACGTAAAACCTGTATTCTCGTCAACCTCATTCAAGAGTTGCACTTTGAGCAGGTAGCGAGCGCAACTTTCTCCATTGCGTACAGGGAGAGAACGCTTCCCTAATTCATACATGAGAGCTGATGTCAATTGCCCTAGAGAGTCCTTATCAATAGGAGAAAGATAAATGCCTTCAGAGAGTATTGAACGTCCTAAATCTGATAAAGTACCTGAAGAACGTAAAATAGAATATCCAGAGCAAGAAGATAGTCCTAAACCGGACAAACAAGAAAACAGCAAAAAAAGTACAATACGCATAGAAAATATCTTAAAACTAAGAAGAATGCTTTGTTATTCTATTTAGTCGTTTATGACACTTAGCTACTAAAGATGACTCAGGATAGTTTTCTATAGCGGTAGCATAATAGATACTTGCTGCATGAGGCTTCTTCTTTTTCTCATAAAATCTTCCTGTAGAGTATAGCCCTGAAGCATAACGCTCACACATAGCGCGTACATTCGCAGCAACAACGCTATTTAAAGGATGATTAGGGTGCTGCTTGCCTATAGCTTCTTCATTAATCTTTGCAAGGTTTAAATACTGCAAGTTATGAGGTTCTTTTTGTGCCTGCATAAGATAAATCTCTGAAAGACGCACAAAAGATTTTGGAGATAAAGGATGAGCAGAAAATTGTAATGTTAGCTTCTTAAATGTCTTAATCGCTTCGGGAAGATCTTTTTTAGTCACAAGAAGGTCCCCTTTAAGATACAAAGCCTGAGC
This sequence comes from Chlamydophila parapsittaci, assembly GCF_006385615.1. Lineage (NCBI taxonomy): Bacteria > Pseudomonadati > Chlamydiota > Chlamydiia > Chlamydiales > Chlamydiaceae > Chlamydia > Chlamydophila parapsittaci. The sequence goes on from NZ_CP041038.1 coordinate 707,552, forward strand.
TCCTAGATCTTTATTAGGGAAAGCCGTGAGGATCTCGTCATAAATACGTAAAGCATCCGCGTCGGCATTCGCAAGTTTAGGAAACCCTTCTAAAAGGAATACGTGTTTACGTTTTCCTTGAGCGAAGCTCTTTGCTATAGCATATTTCATTAAAAACAATTCTTCAGAGTAATCAGCGTCAGGAAGTTGTAAATACGCGGAAAAAACTTTTTCAGCTAAATCTGGTTGATCATTTTTAAAGTAACAAACTCCCGTTAAGTATAAAGCTTCAGAATATAACGGATCTTGTGGGAAGTGGTGTGTAATCATGCCAAAGCAAAGAAAGGCTTTGCGATAACGTTGTTGTTCTAAATAGCGCTTTCCTTCGGAAAGATATTCTTGCGGAGAGTACTTAGGTGTAAACTTTTGAGGAGATAATTTGCCAGAAAAAGGCTCAAAAGAAATCGGTCTGGCATAGCAGCCAGAAGATAAAAGTAGTAACAAAACAACAAACTGTAAAACAGATTTCATAAATCCGGCATGAAGCTACGATAACAAAACGTTATCATAGAAAAGAAAAAGAGAATTTGTCAAATCCGTTGTTTTTGTTTTATTTACAAAATATAATTTTTTTTGTTTGATAAAACATTTTTTTATTTAGTAAAATAAATAAAAAGGTTTTTTATGAAAAAGTTAGTTTTGTACTTTGGTACTTTTGTTGCATCTCTTTTTTGTGGAGTTTTTTTATGGGACAATGTGCCTTGTGCACATAAAGCCATGCAAGTAACCACAAATTATAGCATGGATGTTTTTGAAAAAAGCTGCAGGTTTGTCCGCAAGGTGTCTGGATTTGAGAAGTTACGAGTTTTTGAGAGAAAACTTTCTCCAGAGCAAGTCTTGACTTTCTTTCCTGAACATCAAGAGGGTAAGGCTACTGTAGAGTTGATTTTTGTCCCTCATACATTGATGCATGTGCGTTTCTCCCGAGAAGATGTTGTTAAGAAAACCATGGTGAGCCAGGAAGGAGATATCCTTTGGAGTTTAGCGAATGGTGAAATGGTCCTGAATACCGGGACATGGAATTGTTCTAAAGGATTTAGAGAGTGCTTGATGCTAAAAGCTGGCAAGCAAGACGTAAATGTTATGCAAGCTTTGGCAAATCTGGGAGGAGCAGCGTCTAAGGAATCTCTAACTCACGCTTTATCTATGAAAAATATCCGAGCAGATAAAGTCATCCGAGCCTGTCAAAAAAAGAAATTGATTTTCTCTATGGGAAGTCAAATAGGTAGCCATTTCCAACAACTTCAACCAATTAAAGGTTGTACAACAACGATCCAGTCGTCTCCAGTATGGCTAAGAAAACCTCGAGGGTCCTCTATTGTATCCCCACAGTTTTCAGAAGATCGTATCAGTAACCTTGCTGAAATGATTTTCGGAGATAACTTCCTCATATTAGATAAGGTGGTTGTTTATGTGCCTGTATATAAGGTGTCACTGGTTGCTGCAGATAATAGTATCCGTATAGAGTATATTAATGCAGTCACAGGTAAGCCATATCAGGATATTTAAACAGCAATGAATCGAACAGGAAGTTGGGAATTTTCCAAATCTTTTTGAAGACCACTAGTATCTTCAGCGACAAAATAATCAGAGTCCGGAGAGATAGAGGCTACACGTTCATTATTTTTGGTAAAAACTAGAGAGAGTGCGCGAGATCCAGGATATTTGCGAATGATTTGTTTTAACGTACATAAGTGGCTATGGCGTAGTTGCTCAAGATCTAAAGATAGCTTAACTGTGGGCACCTGAGACTTGTGATCAGTAGACTTTGACATGGTTGATGTTTTCCTCTGATTCGCGTCTTTATTAGTTTCTAAATTTAAATACGACATTTTCTGCATTTGACTTTTGATTTTATCAAACATATCGTCGCATTCTTGAATGAGATCTTCATTAATAAGAGACAGGTCTCTCATCCATCGGCAAGATAAGCGTAGAGATTCGCTACGTTTATCAATAGATAAAATAGCGTAAATTAAACGATCTTCTTCTAGAAGCTCTTGCTGCTCAGCATACATTTCTGGCCATATCGGCAGTTCATAAGAATCTACGCCATCGCTAACACGTAATAAAGCAAATTTTCTTTGGCCTTTTGAGGAAATCCGTGTCGTTACCTTATCAATAATAAATATTGTCCGAATTACTGCTCCATGAGGGAGATTGTCAAATTCTCCAGGACTTACCACCGAAAGCCGAGGTAAAATATCTTTAACAGCATCCATGGGGTGCTCAGTAAGGTAGATCCCTAAAAGTTCTTTTTCCTTCTTAAGTATTTCTTTTTTTGATCTACGGACAACATCAGCTGCAGGAGTTAAGGTGATAGGATGTTTTTGATTCATAGTATTTAAAGAAAAGAAGGTCATGACACCAGTAGCTGCCTCTTTCTTTTCTTTAGATATACTATCGTATAGGGATTCTAAAGTTGCTTGAGCGACGTCTCTATCTGGTTCAAAAACATCAAAACATCCCGCATCAATTAAGTTTTCTGTATGTTTTTTAGTAACTTTTTTTAAATCAGAGCGTTGAATAAAATCTTGAATACTTTGATAAGGACCGTGTTTCTCTCTCTCTTCTATAATACTTTCTACAAGGCCCTTCCCTATACCTCGGATGGCCCCCATAGCAAAACGAATGCTCTTATCTGTAGCAACAAAATCAGTTCCGGATTCATTGATATCAGGAGGAAGGATACAGATATCCATGCTATGCGCTTCATGGATCAGTTTCCCTACCTTTTCAATATCGTCAGAATCACTGGTAAGAAGAGCTGCCAACCATTCTCTAGGATAGTTCGCTTTGAGATATGCAGTTGTATAAGTGATTAACCCATAAGCAGCCGCATGAGATTTATTAAATCCATAAGAAGCAAACTTTTCCATTTTATCAAAAATAGTCGTTGCTAGATCAGCATCAATACCATTTTTGCATGCTCGTTCACAAAATCTTGTTCGCTCTTTGAGCATTTGATCGATGTCTTTTTTCCCCATAGCACGACGTAAGACATCACCCTCTCCCAAGGAGTAGCTTGCTAAAGAGCCGGCAATTTGCATAACTTGCTCTTGATAAACCATAATCCCATAGGTTTCTTTGAGAATGCTCTCCATCAAGGGGTGATCATATTCTATGATCTCTTTCCCGTGCTTTCGGTTGATGAATGAGGGAATCATGTCCATAGGACCTGGACGATACAAAGCACCTATCGCTATGATTTCTTCAAAAGAATCAGGACGGAGATTTTTTGCTAATTCCTGCATTCCTTTGGATTCCATTTGGAATATACCCATAGTCTTCCCTTGATGCAAAAGAGCAAATGTCGTTTTGTCATCTAGGGGTAGAGATGCCATCTCTAATAACTTTCCCGTTTTCTTTTCGATTGCACGAATGGCTATGTGGATACTAGTTAGGGTTTTTAATCCTAAGAAGTCTACTTTAAGCATGCCTACACTTTCCACCGGCTTCATGGAAAATTGTGTGGTGATCATGGTAGAGTCTTTAGAAATACAAATGGGTATGTGATTCGTTAGGCGATCTCCACAGATGATCACTCCAGCAGCATGCACTCCTGTATTGCGGATAGATCCTTCTAGACGCATTGCCATGTCGATAACTTGAGCCGCTTCAGCATCGTTGGTATACAATTCGTTTAGGTGAGGGTCTGTTTCTAAGGCTTTTGCTAACGTAGTATTCAGCTCTGGAATATGCTTGGCAATGTGGTTAACCTTAGAAAGGGCAACATCTAAAGTTCTACCCACATCTTTTACAGCCATTTTGGCTTTCATAGTTCCAAAAGTAATGATCTGGGCAACGTTATCTTTCCCATGACGTTCTATTGCATAGTTAATAACGCGTTCACGTCCTGCCATACAGATATCGATATCGATATCAGGATAGGATAACCTTTCTGGGTTAATGAATCTCTCAAAGAATAAGTCAAAACGAATAGGTTCTATTTCTGTGATTCCCAATAGGAATAACATAACAGAGCCTGCTCCAGAACCACGACCAGGACCTACAGGAATACCATTATCTTTTGCCCAATAGATGATGTCCCAAACGATCAGTAGGTAGTCACACATCCCTTTAGGAATGATGATAGACATTTCCATTTCTAAGCGTTCTTTGACTAATTCTAAGGGATCGCGATCAGGGAATTTTTTTGAGATATGAGCAAGCTTTTCTGGAGTGTATTTTGTGGACAAGCCTTTTTCACAAAGTTCTCGAAGAAAAGCTGAAGAAGCTGCGTAACGCTCTTCTTCAGTATAGTTTGGCTTATCTTTTAAAAAATCAGGAACATAAATAGGGTAGTGTTTGCTTGAAAGATTTAATTCTAGGTTGCACTTATCAGCAACTTCTAAAGTATTAGTAATCGTTTCAGGATGATCGGCAAATAACATTGCCATTTCTTCAGGGGATTTAAAATAATATTCCCTACTACGGAAAGTTTTTCTCTTGGGGTTGGGGATATAGGTATTCTGCTTTGCTATCCTTATGGTTTCTCCTAGTTGGACATTGAGGAGAATCTCATGAGCTAACCAATCATCAGCATGAATATAGTGAATATCGTTTGTAGCTACCGATCGAATGCCTAAACGTTTACTTGCATCTAATACAGCTTGATTTACCTTTGTTTGGGAATCAATAAACTGATAATACTCATGTTTCAACCATTCTTCACCCAGAGAAGCTATTTTCTCCTCAGACATTTTATGCAGTTGGATTTCACTGTAAAAATCTTCCCCGAATAAATTTTGATACCAGCGGAGATCTTTTTCTAGAGCCTCTTCTGATTCTAATGCCGCTTGTGCTACAGAACCAGAAAGACACGCGGATAAACAAATTAACCCCTCAGCATGTTGGCTAAGAAGGTCCCTGTCTATTCTAGGAAAATAATAAAACCCTTCAGTAAAAGCTAAGGAAGATAATAGACAAAGATTACGATAGCCTAGTTCGTTTTTACATAACAGAATGAGGTGATTGGCAACGCGGCTTTTTTTCTCTTTCTTTTTATCAAAACGTGATGAAGGAGCGACGTAGATTTCACAGCCAATAATAGGCTTAATATCGTTTTGTTGGCACTCTTTGTAAAACTCAATCGCTCCGTAGAGATTCCCATGATCTGTTAACGCTAAGGAAGGAATTTGATACTCTTTTGCTTTTGCTACAAAGCTCTTAATAGAGCTTGTAGCATCTAGAATAGAGTATTGAGAATGACAATGAAGAGGTATCCAAGTCACAAGTAACCTTCGTGTCAACCCGCGTTATTTTCTAGTTTGTAAACTTCTCTCTGAGGCATTCCATGTAGGAAGGAATAAAACCAAAGCAAGTAAAGCACAGCCTAGAAGGGCAATAAAGAAACCTCTCCAACCCCAATCTTGAGCTATTTTTCCTAATGGATAACCTGCAAACGCTGCTCCGAAATAAGCAAACCATCCTGCAAAGCCGCTAGCAGTACCTGCAGCTTTTTTATGTGATAGCTCAGCAGCTGCTAATCCTATCATCATTTGAGGACCAAATAAGAAAAAGCCAATAATAAAGAGAAGGGAGCCATCTAACCACCACATATCTTGATTACGGCTGTACCACATGCTTAAAATCGAGAATAGCAATCCTAAAGAAAACACAACATTCATAGGACCGCGTTTGCCTTTGGAAATTTTATCAGATAACCATCCAGCAATTAACATGCCGAAAAGTCCGCCAATCTCAAATAGAGAAACACAGAAATTCGCTTTAACAGCTACGTAACGCTTTGTTTCGATCAAGAATAAAGCGCTCCAATCATTTACAGCCATGCGGACAACATAAATGAAAAATGAAGCAAAGGACAATAACCAAATCCACTTGTTTTTCAGAACATAAGTCAAGAGGATTTCTCTAGTAGAAAGCTCTTTTTCTGCTTCTTCTTCTAAAATATCCGCAGTGGTTTCTTCGTGTTTTTGCGCTTCCTGCTTTTTTCGGAATTTTTCAATAGAGGGAAGACCTAGGGATTGGGGCGTGTCACGAAGGCGATTAATTAAAACTAATCCCATGAGAATACATAGTACACCAGGGATAAACATAGCTCCGCGCCAACCACAGCAATCAATAGCAAATCCTGTAAGAATAGGAATTAACGCTCCACCAATATTGTGCGAAGTGCTCCATACACTCCACCAAGTTCCTCTCTCAGATTTTGAATACCAGTGAGTTAGTAAACGGGCACATGGAGGCCAGCCCCAACCTTGAAACCAACCGTTAAGCCCCCACCATAATGCAAATAACAGGATAGAGGAAGACATCCCGAAGAAGATATTAGTGAATCCTGTAACAATTAAACCCAGCGCCATAAAATAACGAGGATTAGACTGGTCAGATATCACACCGCTAACAAATTTGCTAATACCGTAACTGATGTATAAAGTACTTCCGATGATCCCCAGCTGCGCTTTATCAAAGCCAAGATCTGTCATTAGTGTTGGCATGGCAAAGGTAAAACTCTTCCTTGTGAAATAATAGAAGACATACCCTATAAACATGCTATAGAAGATGCGGATTCTCCAATACTTGTATTGTTTTTTGACTAATTCTGGATCATCAAGTTCTTTAATGTGCTTGGGAGGCTGAAAGAATTTGGTCCAAATATTCATTATAAGATCTCATATTTAAATATTTAATATAGTTTCAGTGGAACAGAGAAGACCTGAGGTTAGCATATGAGCAATGAAAAAACAAGAAGGTAATAACATCTTGTAGTGCCTGTAAACATTGATTAATTGTAGTTTTCAGTTACTTATTTTAGTATAGATTGATGTATGTAATAATATTGAAGTTTGCTTTAGCGTATTTCATCTTCATTGTTGGAAGGTGGTACCTGAGCTCCAAGAGTCTTGTTATGAAGAGAATGAGCGTCGTATTTATTAGTTTGTTTTTGGCACCTATTGGAGCTGGAGACAATAAAGAAGCGCGTTCTTACGAGACAAAAATTTGGAAAAAAATATTACAAACATATATTGGCGAATGTGAGTTTCCTCGTCAAGAGGTCTTAGAACCTCTATTCGGTGAATCTCTTGACTCTCACATAGGAAGGGTTTAATTTTGCTCTTTATCCGAATTTTGGATATTCTACTCTTAAAGTTGTTCAATTAAATTAAAGACATACGGTGAAAGTAGCTTTGCCCAAAGGGGTGTTCGATATATTCCCTTACATTACGGATGCGAAACATATGTGGAGAAACACTTCTCTATGGCATCGGGTCGAGGATGTGATTCATGACGTATGTAGTTTATACGGGTTTTCAGAAATTCGTACGCCTGTTTTTGAAAAGTCGGAAGTCTTTTTACATGTCGGAGAACAAAGTGACATTGTAAAAAAAGAAATGTATACCTTTCTGGATAAGAAAGGACGGTCATTGACATTGCGTCCTGAAGGGACTGCCCCCATCGTGCGCTCGTTCATAGATAACCCTATGAATCAACGTGATGACAATAAGTTTTATTATATTCTGCCTATGTTCCGTTATGAAAGGCAGCAGTCAGGAAGGTATCGTCAGCATCATCAGTTTGGGGTAGAAGCTCTAGGGGTACGTCATCCTCTTCGCGATGCTGAAATTCTTGCTTTACTTTGGCATTTTTATTCTGCTGTGGGTTTGCAACACATGCAAGTTCAATTGAACTTTTTAGGTGGAGAGGCCACACGCAAACGCTACGATAAGATTTTGCGAGAATACTTCCATGATCATTTAAGTTCTTTATCTTCGTTAAGTAAAGAACGGTTTAATACAAATCTATTGAGGATATTGGATTCTAAAGAGCCAGAAGATCAAGAGATTATCAAATCTGCACCACCCATTCTTGACTATATTTCTGATGATGATCACAAATATTTTGATGAAATTCTTTCTGCTTTAAGGGATTTAAACATTTCATATGATATTAACCCAAGGCTTGTGCGTGGTTTAGATTACTATACTGATGTAGTTTTTGAAGCTGTCACGACATATGGAGGTCATTCCTATGCTTTGGGAGGAGGAGGGCGCTATGACGGCCTAATTGCTTCTTCTGGAGGGCTATCAACTCCTGCTTGTGGTTTTGGAATTGGTTTAGAGAGAGTGATTCAGACTTTATTGGCTCAAGGGAATTTCACACCGCTATCCTCTCACAAATTGCGTTTGATCCCGGTTGAGCCGCAAGCCGACTCTTTTTGTTTTGTTTGGGCACAGCACTTACGTAGCTTAGGCATCCCTACAGAAGTGGATTGGACACATAAGAAATTAAAAACTGCTTTAAAAATAGCAGATGCGGAGAAAGCCACTTTTGTTTGTCCCGTGGGAGAAAGAGAGTTGGTTTCAGAGCAATTGACAGTTAAAAATATGTCTTTGCACAAAGAGTTCTCTGGTTCAAAGCAAGAGGTAGAGCAAAGGTTGCTATATGAAATACAGAACACATCGTTGTAATGAATTATCCCTAAGCAATGTAGGAGAACGTGTCCGTGTATCTGGATGGGTACATCGTTATCGTAATCACGGGGGAGTCGTTTTTATAGACTTGCGAGATCGTTTTGGTATCACACAGATAGTGTGTCGTGAGGACGAAAAACCTGAATTACACCAGTTAGTTGATTCTGTACGTTCAGAGTGGGTTTTATCCATAGAGGGAACGGTATGCCGACGTTTAGAAGGCATGGAAAATGCGAATTTAGCCACAGGGGAGATTGAGGTAGATATTGAAAAAGTAGAGATCTTATCGAAAGCCAAAAACCTTCCTTTTTCTATATCAGATGATCATATTCACGTTAATGAAGAGTTGCGTCTAGAGTACCGTTATCTAGATATGCGTAGAGGCCAAATTTTAGATCGATTAGTCTGTCGTCATAAAGTGATGATGGCTTGTCGTCAGTATATGGATAAACAGGGTTTTACCGAGGTAGTCACGCCAATTTTAGGTAAATCTACTCCCGAAGGAGCTCGAGACTATCTTGTCCCTTCTAGGATATATCCCGGAAGTTTTTATGCTTTGCCTCAGTCGCCACAATTGTTTAAACAAATTCTTATGGTGGGAGGGCTCGATCGGTATTTCCAAATAGCCACTTGTTTCAGAGATGAAGATCTTCGAGCTGACCGTCAGCCCGAATTTGCTCAGATTGATATTGAAATGAGTTTCGCTACTCCTAATGATCTTTTCCCTATAATTGAACAGTTAGTAGTAGAGATGTTTGCTGTTCAAGGAATTAAAATCGACCTCCCATTACCGAGAATGACATATCAAGAAGCTAAAGATTTATATGGTACAGATAAACCAGATCTGCGATTTGGTTTGCAGCTTCATGATTGTCGGGAACATGCAAAAGAGTTTTCCTTCTCTATATTTTTAGATCAGCTTGCTCAAGGAGGCACAATAAAAGGTTTTTGTGTGCCTGGTGGAGCAGATATTTCTCGTAAGCAGCTTGATGTTTACACGGAATTTGTCAAGCGTTACGGTGCTATGGGATTGGTTTGGATTAAGAAACAAGAGAATGGTATCGCTTCTAATGTAGCGAAATTTGCTTCTGAAGCAGTATTTCAAGCAATGTTTGCTGATTTTGGGGCTGAAGATAATGATATCCTACTTTTGATAGCGGCTCCAGAAGATGTGGCCAATCAATCTTTAGATCATTTACGTAGATTGATAGCTAAAGAGCGCAACTTGTACAATGAATCGCAATACAACTGTGTTTGGATCACAGATTTTCCTTTATTTGCTAAAGAAGATGGGAAAATATGCTCAGAGCATCATCCATTCACCTCACCTTTAGATGAGGATATTCCTTTGTTGGACAAAGATCCTTTATCGGTACGATCTTCCAGTTATGACCTAGTTCTTAACGGATATGAAATCGCTTCAGGGTCACAACGTATCCATAACGCAGATTTACAAAATAAAATATTTTCTATTTTAGAGTTATCACCAGAGAGTATAAAAGAAAAATTCGGCTTCTTTATCGATGCTCTGAGTTTTGGGACGCCTCCACATTTAGGAATTGCTTTAGGTTTAGATCGTATTATGATGGTATTAACGGGGGCAGAAGGTATTAGAGAAGTCATAGCTTTCCCAAAAACTCAGAAAGCTGCAGATTTGATGATGGATGCTCCTTCGAAAATTATGACTTCCCAATTAAAAGAGCTAAATATTAAGGTAACTTCTTAAATAATTTTATACCTATTTTAGGTGCATGGCGCCATACCATGTGAGTGTCTAGGCTACAACCATAGGAGAGAAAATATGAAAAAACAATGGTATTTAATTATAATAACAATGGTTGTGTCCTTTTCCATTGCTTCCTGTAATCAGAGTACTCCAAATGAGAACTCTAAAACACAAGTTGAGGAGGAAAGCACTGCCAGTGATTCACAACTTTCTGTAAATCAACAGATATCGCGTACTTTTGGTCATTTGTTAGCACGACAATTACACAAATCAGAGGATATCGTCATGGATATCGCTGAAGTTGCTAAAGGATTGCAGGCTGAATTAGAATGTAAAAGCGCACCTTTAACTGAATCCGAATATGAGGAGAAAATGGCAGAAATACAACAATTGGTTTTCGAGAAAAAAGCAAAAGAGAACCTCTCCCTAGCTGAAAAATTCTTACAAGAAAATAAGAAGAATGCAGGTGTCGTAGAAGTACAAGTTGGTAAATTACAGTACCGTATCGTTAAAGAAGGAACCGGGAAAGCTATATCAGGAAAACCTTCAGCACTCCTTCATTACAAAGGGAGTTTTATCAATGGTCAAGTCTTCAGCAGCTCTGAAGCTAATAAAGAGCCTATTCTTCTTCCTTTAGCACAAACAATTCCAGGATTTTCTTTAGGAATGCAGGGAATGAAGGAAGGTGAAACTCGTATTCTCTACATTCACCCCGACCTTGCCTACGGAACTTCTGGCCAATTGCCTCCCAACTCTTTGTTGATTTTCGAAATTAATTTAATTGAAACTACAGAAGATACTGTAGCATTACCAGATATAGAGGACAAAAACACAGCTTCATGAAGGTAGTTCTTTATCAGCCTGATATTCCCCAAAACACGGGGAATATAGGAAGGACTTGTATAGCTCTAGGTGCTGAATTGATTTTAGTGAGGCCCCTAGGGTTTTCTTTATTAGATAAATTTGTTAAACGCGCGGGGATGGATTACTGGGATAAGGTCAATCTGTCTGTTGTTGATTCCTTAGATGAAGTGTTGTCAGGTGTCGATGAAGATAAGGTCTTCTGTCTTTCAACTAAAGGCACACAATACTACGGTGATGTTTTTCTCCCTATGGATGGCGTGTACGTGTTTGGCTCTGAGTCCAAAGGTTTGCCGGAAGAAGTATTAAAAAAGTACCACAACCACACGTATTACTTGCCTATGAAACCTGGAATCAGATCTTTAAACTTGGCAACCACCGTGGGTGTAGTACTTTTTGAAGCAGTTCGACAAAATAATCAAAGTGCGTGTATCCGTACTGGAAATTAAGAGTGCTGATTAATCATTTTAATTAATGCATCCTTATCTTTTAATCCAACTGAACGGTCTACTTCTTTTCCGTCTTTGAATAAAATTAAAGTTGGGATTGAAGAAACTCCGTACTGTTCTGCTGGAGCAGGACTGTCATCAATATTTACTTTCCCAATGAGTACCGAAGGTACCTCTGCTGCAAGACTCTCTAATACGGGAGTGAGCATTTTGCAAGGACCACACCATTCAGCAAAAAAATCTATAAGCACTAGGCCCGAGGAAATGAAGGAATTGAAATTTTCAGCGGATACAACTTTGACCATAATTCTCCAATAAGTTCAGGGTATTCGTTTTGAATTCTATATGCAGCTAAGAAGACTTGAACTTCCATGAGCCTAAGCTCACTAGAACCTGAATCTAGCGCGTCTACCGGTTCCGCCATAGCTGCATGAAGGCAGATTGTAGACATAGGTTAAAAAAAACACAATTCAGAAACTTTTTCAAAGAAAAAGCAGAGACATTTCCTATCGATTCTCAAGATCCTTTATTGAGGATCTGAGGGTGTTGAACTATGCCTAGGAAAGATATGCGTATTCAAAGAACCTTCAGACATCCCTGTTCGGGTTATTCATATCTGTTAAGATCTTCTAATTGTGTTTAATCATTTGATTTGAAATGCTTTGAGAGACTGTTATAGACAGTTTTAAGATTAAAAATTTTCGAGGAATGTTATGGAAACGGAACAACATACAACTTCTGAGAATATGAAACAATTTTTTCAAAATCTAGAAAAGATCAAGCTTTTCCTAAAGGAACATGCAGGCGAACATCCAAAGCTTCAGGAAGCTTTTGATATGTTCGATAAAACATTTAAAGTAGAGGATTAAATAAGATACATACTTCTAGTTGATGTTTAGGCTGCTGTTTATCTATTTTAGATGCTTGTGTACGGTAAATCAAAGTTCCGGGACTTACAACAGTAGATCCTAGAGGATGTGTTCACAGAGGATAAAAATAAACAGTTCTTTGGATATTGAATAACTCTTGTTAACACATTTGCAATAACAAACAAGCTATGATGTGGGTATTTAACTTAAGAATATTGACGTCATAGCTTTAAAATTCTAAATAATAAACACGATTTCCCAATGGTGTTCTTGGGTTGTTCTAGTTTCATTGCGATACGTTCAATAAAATGCCCCAGCCATAGTCTTAAAAGTATCCTTCAGTAACACTACTCTTCGCTTTATTGCGAATCATCAATTTATCTTTTTAATTCTCGCAATGGCTAGTAGCTTTATGTTCAACATAATTCTCGTGTTATGCTAGTATGATTGATTTAATGTGAAACAGTGCTAAACTATTCTTGAGTTTATTGCTTTAGAAAATAAAATTTCTTCAGTAAACCAGGAAAACTTTTAATTTGCTTCATTAGCTGAAAAAGGGATGAGCATGAATATTTCTGGAAGTATCAAACAGAAACTTCTCCAGTTTTTGGGAAAACAAAAAGCACCAGAATTGTTGGCTACGTATCTATTTTACCTAGAACAAGCTTTAAATATAAATCCTGTGGTTTTTGTCCGCGACAAAATAATTTTTAAAACTCCAGAAGATGCCATTCGAATTCTCGAGGAAGATAAAAAGGTTTGGCGCGAAACAGAGATACAAATTTGCTCTGGGAAACCAGAAGTTAACGAACAGACAAAAAGAATCTATATATGTCCTTTCACTGGGAAAGTATTTGCCGATAACGTGTATGCTGATCCTCAAGATGCTATTTACGATTGGCTGTCATCCTGTCCTCAAAACACAGAGCGTCAAAGTGGTGTGCGCGTAAAGCGTTTCCTTGTGTCCGATGACCCAAATATGATCAAAGAGTATATCGCTCCTCCTAAAGAGCCAATTGTTAAAACTGTTTTTGCTTCTGCTATCACGGGAAAGCTTTTCCACAGTTTACCAGCACTTATAGAAGACTTTACCTCTTCATACTTGCGTCCGATGACGTTGGAAGAAGTACAAAATCAAAACAAGTTTCAATTGGAAGGTACTTTCTTATCTTTACTACAAGATGCTCTCGTGGAAGACAAAATTGCTGAGTTTATCGAAAGCTTGGCGGATGATACAGCCTTTCATGTGTATATTAGTCAATGGGTAGATACAGAAGAGTAACTAATTCTTCTCAAGAAACTGTAGATATAGGTGCCGAACTTGGCAAAATACTTCCTCAAGGAGTTGTTTTGTTATTGTTCGGTGATTATGGTTCAGGGAAAACAGAATTTGTGCGCGGTGTTGTACAAGGGTATTTAGGAGATGCTTTAGCTCAAGAAGTTGCTAGCCCCTCATTTTCTCTTTTGCATGTGTATGGTAATGAACCACGAAGAATCTGCCATTATGATTTTTATCGGATAGATGCCGCTAAGGAAAATCAAACAGATCTTTTTCAAGATGCTGACGAGGATGATGTTCTATGCGTGGAATGGCCAGAAAGTATAACGTTGCCGCAATTTCGAGAGATGATACAGGTGCAGATTCATCTGCTAACCACTGAGCAAAGAGAAGTTAGCATAGATGCCCCGCCATCGATATTGTTAAAATTGCTGAAGGAATAAAATAGGATCATGACTTTACTAAAAGATACAGTTTTTGTTTGCCTAGATTGTGAGATGACTGGGTTGGATGTAAAGAAAGATCGTATTATTGAATTTGCTGCGATACGTTTCACTTTCGATCGTGTGATCGATTCTATGGAGACGTTAATCAATCCTGACCGTGTAATTTCAGCAGAATCACAGAGAATACATCATATTTCTGACGCGATGTTAAAAGATCAGCCTAGGATTGCTGAAGTATTCCCAAAGATTAAGTCTTTTCTGAAAGAGGGAGACTATATCGTAGGCCATAGCGTAGGATTTGATCTCCAGGTATTGAGTCAAGAAGCAGAAAGGATAGGAGAGAGCTTCTTATCTAAGTATTACGTTATCGACACCTTGAGATTGGCTAAAGAATATGGAGACAGCCCGAATAATTCTTTGGAAGCCTTAGCTGTACACTTCAATGTTCCCTATGATGGTAATCATCGCGCTATGAAAGATGTGGAGATCAATATCAGTATTTTTAAACACTTCTGTAAGCGTTTCCGCACGATAGAACAACTCAAGCAAATGCTATCAAAACCGATAAAGATGAAATATATGCCTTTAGGAAAACATAAAGGACGTTGTTTCTCTGAAATTCCCCTTTCCTATTTGCAGTGGGCATCTAAAATGGATTTTGATCCCGATTTGCTCTTTTCTATACGACACGAGATCAAACATCGACAAAAAGGTATAGGTTTTACGCAAGTCAATAACCCATTTATTGGATTGTAAAACACTTTTACTTTGTAAAAGTTTATTTGAAATCTTTGGAATTCCAGCTAGTAAAAAAATAAAAACTACTCTTCAAGTAATCTCTTGATTTTCTTTAGACCTCAAGATACTATCCAACAAAAAGTAGAGAGCGTTGTCTCTGCCTAGGGGAATTTTTAATGCTTAAGAAAAAGCCCGTATCTTTTAGTTGTATAGACGGTCATATCTATAAAATTTTCCCGAACGATCTAAACGCAAATAACACTGTATTTGGTGGTTTGTTAATGAGTTTGTTAGATCGTTTAGCTCTTGTAGTTGCTGAAAGGCATGCCGAAAGAATTTGCGTCACAGCTTTTGTTGACGCTCTGTGTTTCTATGCTCCTGCATATATGGGAGAGAATCTAATTTGTAAGGCCGCTGTTAATCGCACGTGGAAAACTTCGTTAGAAGTTGGGGTTAAAGTGTGGGCAGAAAATATCTATAAACAAGAAAGGCGTCATATTACTTCTGCCTATTTTACCTTTGTTTCTGTAGATGAGAATAACGCCCCAACTCCTGTTCATCAGGTTGTTCCTGAAACCCCAGAAGAAAAACGTCGCTATCATGAAGCTGATCAGCGTAGACAATCTCGGTTGAATATGAATAGATAGGAACGTTTTGTTCAGAATTCTTAGTTTTTTTTGTTCCTGGATTCTCATAGCTTGCGCTCAGCCTGATTTGAGCTGGTTTTTCTCTTTATTAGGAAGTGCTATAGGTTACGGACTTTTGTGGTATAGCTTAGAGCCACAAAAACCACCGTATCTTTCTTGGAAATATCTAACAGGTTTATTATTCCTTTGGTCTGCCACCATACATGGCGTGCATTTTTCTTGGATGCTTTCCGATTTATATGTAGGGAAATTTATTTACATCGTTTGGGGTGTATTAACTAGCTCACTCGCCCTACTATTCACTGCTTTTTCTTCTCTATTATTCTATGTAGTACGTAAAAACCATGGCAAAATTCTCTGGTGTTTACCAGGCTTGTGGATTGCCATCGAAATGGTAAGATTCTACTATTTTTGCTCAGGAATGTCTCTGGACTACTTAGGATGGCCTATTACTGCGAATGCCTACGGACGACAGTTTGGCGGTTTTTTCGGTTGGTCTGGAGAGAGTTTCTTTGTAGTCGCTACAGGAATAAGTTTTTATCAAGTGTTATTGAAAAAGCAGTTTGCTCGATTTGCATGGTTGGGATGTTTACTCGTTCCCTATATGTTGGGCGGATTACATTACGAATATCTCAAAACTACTTTTTCAAATGAAGAGACTCTGCATGTCGCTGTCGTACAACCTGCCTCATCCACTCTTTTGGAAGGGTCGTGGTCAAGCTCGCCAGCTATGGCGTGGCAAAGATTAATTAGTCTTTCTTCTATTGTACGAAAACCCGTAGATCTTCTGATTTTCCCTGAGGTTTCGGTCCCTTTTGGAAGAGATAGAAAGATTTATCCTTACGATGATAGTGAAATCATCCTCTCGCCTTTGACACACTTTAAACATCAAGATGTGCTACTCGCAAATATAGATTGGATGCAGGCTCTTTCCAACCATTTTGATTGTCCGATTCTTATAGGATTAGAACGTTGGGAAGAACGAGAATCTACACTACACCTCTACAACTCAGCAGAATGTATCTCTCAACACGGCGAGCTAGTTGGATATGATAAACGTGTCTTAGTGCCTGGAGGAGAATACATCCCTGGAGGCAAACTCGGCTGGGCAGTATGTAAGAAATATTTCCCTGAATATGCATTATCCTGTCAGCGTCTCCCCGGAACACGTTCCGGAGTAATTGAGATCAATAGCTTACCTAAAATGGGCGTGTCTATTTGTTATGAGGAGACTTTCGGATCCTTATTACGTAACTATAAGAAAGAAGGCGCTAAGCTGCTTGTAAACTTGACTAACGATGGATGGTATCCTTCGTCAAGACTCCCACAAGTGCATTTTCATCATGGAATTTTGCGAAATCAAGAGTTGGGCACGCCTTGCGTGCGTTCTTGTCATACCGGAGTTACTGTTGCAGCAGATGCCTTAGGAAGGATCATAAAAATGTTGCCCTATGAAACACGTTCTAGAAAAGCATCCCCAGGAGTATTACAAGTAGCTCTTCCTCTTCAAAATTATTCTACTTTGTATGCATTATGGGGAGATCTTCCTATGATTTTACTCTCTTTGTTGTCTATAGGATACATGGGATGTTATTTCGGATATCGCTTGCTTGCTAAAAAAGAAAAAGGATAATATACGAACACTCTTTGTCAGGTTTTTGCATGTTAGAACGAGCTCAAAGAACGTTAAGGCGCGAAGTACGTTATTCAGGTGTGGGAATTCACTTTGGAAAGTCCGCGACTATAACTTTAGAACCTGCTAAAGAAAACACTGGAATAGTCTTTTGCCGTTCCGATCTCTTAGGGGAACATATCCCCGCATTACTCCCTCATGTATGTAATACAGGCCGCAGTACGACCTTGTCCTCAGGAGATTCCATTATTGCTACTGTTGAACATCTCATGGCTGCTTTGCGTTCGAGTAACATTGACAATGTGATAATCCGTTGTGATGAAGAAGAAATCCCCATCGGGGATGGAAGTTCTCATGTTTTTATGCAGTTAATAGATGATGCTGGGGTTTGTACACAGAATGATAAGGTCTCTATTGCTAGGCTGTCGCAGCCTGTGTACTATCAAGCTCAGGATACTTTTCTTGCTGCATTTCCTTGTGATGAGCTGAAGATTTCTTACACTCTACATTATCCTCAAAGTCCTACCATAGGGACGCAGTACCGTTCTTTTGTTATAACAGAAGAATCTTTTCGTAAGGAAATAGCTCCTTGTCGAACATTTGCTCTATACAATGAGCTATGTTTTTTAATGGAGAGGGGATTGATAGGAGGCGGATGTTTAGAAAATGCTGTGGTGTTTAAAGATGACGGTGTGATTAGTCTCGGCCAGTTGCGGTTTTCAGATGAGCCTGTAAGGCATAAAATTTTAGATTTGATAGGTGATCTATCTTTAGTAGGCAGACCTTTTGTTGCTCATATTGTTGCTGTGGGATCGGGACATTCTTCAAACATTGCTTTGGGTAGAAAGATTTTAGAAGCGTTACAACCCTAAGAAACGAGTGTTAAATGAAAGAGTCGCCTGTAATTAAATTACGAGAATTATTAAACTTACTCCCACATCGTTATCCTTTTTTGCTTGTGGATAAGGTGTTGTCTTATGATTTAGAGAAGCGGTCCATTGTTGCACAGAAAAATGTAACAATAAACGAGCCTTTTTTTGTAGGGCATTTCCCTGAAGCGCCTATCATGCCTGGAGTATTAATATTAGAATCTTTAGCGCAAGCAGCCGGAGTTTTGCTGGGCTTAGTTTTAGAAAATGACAGAAATAAAAGATTGGCTTTGTTTTTAGGGATACAAAAAGCGAAGTTTCGTCAGGCAGTTAAGCCCGGCGACATTCTTACATTAAGCGCTGAATTTTCATTGATTTCGTCGAAGGGAGGGAAAGCTTCGGCACGAGCTTGTGTGGGTTCTCAGGTTGCTGCTGAGGGAGAACTAAGCTTTGCTCTTGTAGACAAGAAATCTTTAGATTAACGGAGACGTATGACGAACATTCACCCAACAGCAATTATCGAACCCGGGGCTAAAATCGGAAGGAATGTTGTTATTGAGCCGTATGTTGTTATTAAATCTACGGTGACCCTTTGTGATGATGTAGTTGTCAAATCGTATGCTTATATCGATGGACACACAACTATAGGCAGAGGTACAACGATCTGGCCGTCCGCTATGATCGGTAACAAACCTCAGGATTTAAAATATCAGGGTGAAAAGACCTATGTTACTATAGGGGAAAATTGTGAAATTCGAGAATTCGCTATTATTACCTCTTCTACATTTGAAGGAACAACAGTTTCTATAGGAAATAATTGTCTTATCATGCCTTGGGCTCATGTAGCTCATAATTGTACAATTGGTAATTATGTAGTCTTAAGTAACCATGCGCAGTTGGCTGGTCATGTTGTGGTAGAAGATTACGCTATTATTGGTGGTATGGTTGGTGTCCATCAGTTTGTTCGTATTGGTGCACATGCTATGGTCGGAGCTTTAAGTGGCGTTCGAAGAGATGTTCCTCCCTATACTATAGGCACAGGGAACCCCTATCAGTTAGGCGGAATCAATAAAGTTGGTTTACAGAGACGACAAGTAAGTTTTGAAACACGTTTGGCTTTGATCAAGGTGTTTAAGAAAGTTTATCGTTCCGAAGACAGCTTCTTTGAAGCTCTACTAGAGGCTCAAGAAGAGTACGGCCATATTCCCGAAGTCCAAAAATTTATTCATTTTTGTCAGAATCCGAGTAAGCGTGGAATCGAGCGTGGAGCTGCTAAAGAGGCTTTCCAAGAGGAGAGCGTAGATAAAGAAGGAGCTCTTGTTGAGTCTTAAGGTTGTTTATTTCGGCACGCCACAGTTTGCTGCCACAGTTTTAGCAGATTTATTACATCATGAAGTCAATGTTATCGCTGTTGTTACTCGTGTAGATAAACCGCAAAAACGTTCGTCCCAACTTATACCTTCTCCTGTTAAAACGTTAGCTTTATCTAAGAATATTCCTCTTTTACAGCCAGAAAAGGCTTCAGATCCACAATTTATCGAACAGTTGCGAGATTTTGAGGCAGATGTTTTTATTGTGGTTGCTTACGGAGCTATTTTAAGGCAAACGGTTTTGGATATTCCAAAATATGGCTGTTATAATTTGCATGCAGGCCTATTACCAGCTTACCGTGGAGCCGCTCCTATACAGCGTTGTATTATGGACGGTGTCACACAGTCAGGAAATACTGTAATTCGTATGGATGCAGGTATGGATACCGGAGATATTGCCAACGTATCTGTTATCCCGGTAGGACCTGATATGACAGCAGGAGAGCTGGCCGAAGCTTTGGCTAGTCAAGGCGGGGAAATCTTAATAAAAACTTTACAACAAATCTCTGATGGAACAATCACTCATACACCACAGGATGCATCTAAAGCCTCGATAGCTCCAAAGCTATCAAAAGAAGAAGGGTTTATTCTTTGGGATCGTCCTGCAGAAAAGGTGTATGCTCAAATACGGGGTGTCACTCCAGCTCCTGGAGCTTGGACGCTCTATTCTTATCAAGATAAACCAGAAAGGCGTTTAGTTGTTCGTAAAGCCTCTCTTGCTTCTAGTAAGGGGGGTTATGGCAAGCCTGGGGATATTATCTTGTCAGATCAACAAGAGCTGCTTGTTGCGTGTGCTGAAGGTGCCATTTGCCTAAGAGAAATCCAACCTGAAGGCAAAGGGGTGATGAATTCAAAAAGTTTTTTGAATGGCCTTTCTGGGCATAAATTAAAATTATCATTTAACTTAATTTATTAATTTCGATTTTAGTCAATATAATTCACTTTAATTAAGGTGCTTTTATGTTATAATTGGGGCTTAAAATCTTTATTTTGCTAAAAAAACCTTTTAATTTTAGGGAGGTGAATATGGCATCTGTAACTCCACAAGTGGCTGCTCTTGCTATGGGAGGCCGAAATGTGTTTATGCAAACAGCAATGCAAAGAACTGGCAGAGGTGCAGCTGGTAATTGCGTAAAACTATTTTTTACTAGAGGAGATAATCATTTAGCTCGTTTTGTTGGCAGTACTAAAAATTTAGATAAAGCCTTTAAATTCGTTAAATCAGTTTCTGAATTTAGTTGTGGCGTTATTGAGAGTTCAGGAACTACCGGAGCTTCTCTTGAGATAGCTAAAAATGTTGCTGGAACTTTAAGTACAACAAGATCTGTTGTGGCTTTAAGTAACGTGTTTAACGGTGCAATCCCCGGTTGTGTTAACTCTTCAAAGAATTGCTTCGCACACGTCAAAAAATGTTTCACTGCAGAATCTCAATACGATCTTGGCAGCGCCGAGAAAGGATTGCCTTATAACAAAATCTACCTGACTAAGGGCGATCATGCATTAGCCGCGGTTAAAGAGGGATGTTCTGCAATCGGTGCAGCTACATATGTTGCAACATTCGGCGTATGCCGTCCGGTTATGTTAGCAAACAAGCTCGCACATAAATCTTTCCTTCCTAAGGAAGTGAAAGCAGGATTTGGCGATGCCGTAACCTACATGATGACAGCTAACCACGCTGCTAGCGTTATCGGGGGAGCTGCTTCCTTAATGTATGAAAACCGTGCATATCAACGTGCTTCTGCGGGATTAGAAGATGCTAGAGTCAACGAGACTTTGAATTCCGATGTTTATAATCAAGTGTCTAGAGAATTAAGAGAGTCGCATCTTGCGGTTGTTAAAAAAGCTATACTATCGATTTTAGAAAAAGCATTTGAATTAATAGCCGATATCGTCAAATTAATTCCTTTCCCAAGCACCGCTTCAGTTCGATTGGCCGTAACATCAGGAGCTGTTGCCATTTCTAGTGGTATCGGTCTCTACAATGCATGGGCTCATTCGTAAGAAAAAGATTTGTCAATTCTGGCAATATTGTAAATCGCTTCTAGAAAACCTAGAAGCGATTTTTTTATTTATTAGCAAACTAAGATTTTATAAGAACTTTTTATCTTTCTCTCATTAAGGCATTCCCGTTTTTTCTTATTGTAAAAATCTTCTCCCTCTGATAACCTGTCCCTTTATTTTCTTAAGGAAAAGGCTCCTTTTCTTTTTAGGGAATTCTACGAACAAAAATGCTATAACGATTTGCCTGGTTGCTCTCGCTTGAGCGCGAACAACCATTGTATTAGTGGGTAATTATATATGCGATCTCAGCTTAGCTTAATGGGAAAAAAGGAAGGCATGATTCATGTCTTCGACAAAGATGGAAATCTAGTTGCGTGTTCAGTAATTAGCATGAGTTCCAATGTTGTTACTCAGATAAAAGTTGATTCAACAGATGGTTACAACGCTATTCAAATGGGCGCCAATGAAATCAATGTCCCAGAAAAAACATTGCAAAAACGTGTGAATAAACCTAGTCTCGGACATTTTAAAAAGTCCGGTTCTCGTGTTTTTCGTTCGTTGAAGGAAGTTCGTCTTTCGGAAGAAGCTGTTAATGAAGTTTCTTTAGGAAGCGAGTTTGGTTTGGAAGTCTTTGAAAGTGTTTCTTCCGTAGATATTAGCGGTGTTTCTAAAGGTAAAGGATTTCAAGGGGTCATGAAAAGATTCGGATTCCGTGGAGGTCCTCAAAGTCACGGCTCAGGATTCCATCGTCATGCCGGTTCTATAGGAATGCGATCAACTCCTGGACGATGCTTTCCAGGAAGTAAGCGTCCTAGCCATATGGGTACTGTGAACGTAACCGTTAAGAATTTAGAAGTGATAAAAGTAGATTTAGAGAAAAAAGTTTTGCTAGTGAAGGGAGCAATTCCTGGTCCTAGAGGTTCTGTTGTTGTCGTCAGACGTTCTTCCAGAGCAAAAGGGTAATGCAGAAGAGGTCCTAATGGTTTTATTATCAAAGTTTGATTTTTTTGGGAATAAGGCAGGAGAGGTAGAATTGCCAGATTCCTTTTTTGCTCAGGAAGGAAGTGGACTTCAGTTAGTGAAGGACTATCTTGTGGCGATTCGTGCTAACAAGAGACAGTGGTCCGCATGTACGAGAAATCGTTCAGAAGTAAGCCATTCTACTAAAAAGCCTTTTAGACAAAAAGGTACGGGAAATGCTCGTCAAGGGTGTTTAGCGTCTCCTCAGTTTCGAGGAGGGGGCATTGTTTTCGGCCCCAAGCCTAAATTTGATCAACACGTTCGTATTAATAGAAAAGAGAAAAGAGCAGCAATTCGTTTATTGCTATCTCAAAAGATTCAAACGAATCGTTTGATTGTAGCTGATGACAGTGTGTTCACAAACAGTTTAACTTCTCCAAAGACAAAAGAAGCTTTGAGATTTTTAAAATCCTGTAATGTGGAATGTCGCGGGGTGCTTTTCATCGATGATTTAGAGCACGCTCAAAATAACGAAAGTTTAAGACTAAGCTTGCGTAATTTGCCTGCTGTGCGCGGTTTTACGTATGGAATGAATATCAATGGATATGACCTAGTCTCTGCCCGCAATATAGTGATTTCCGAAAAGGCTCTTAATAGACTCTCCGGGCATCTTATTTCTGGAATGAAAGATTAAAAGGGAATTTTAGGACATGAAAGATCCTTATGATGTAATCAAACGGCATTATGTAACCGAGAAGGCTAAAACACTAGAAGGTTTGAGCCTTGGGAATGGTGAGGGCAAAAAGAAAGGTAGCTATTGTAAGCATCCGAAATATACGTTTATCGTAGATTGTAACGCTATTAAGCCTTTAATTGCTCAAGCTTTGGAATCTATTTATGCGGATAAAAAAGTAAAAGTTAAAAGTGTAAACACGATATGTGTGAAGCCTCAGCCAGCCCGAATGTTTCGCGGAAAGCGAAAAGGAAAGACTGCTGGATTTAAGAAGGCAGTTGTGACCTTCTATGAAGGCCATTCTATCGGGTAATCTATTAGAGGGAAGAAAAACATGTTTAAAAAGTTTAAGCCAGTAACTCCAGGGACTAGACAGTTGGTTCTTCCGGCTTTTGATGAACTGACCACACAGGGAGAGTTGTCAGGGAAAAAAACTAGAAAAAGCGTTCGACCAAATAAGAAGCTTTCATTTTTCAAAAAGAGTTCTGGCGGTCGTGATAATTTAGGTCACATTTCCTGTCGTCATCGTGGTGGAGGAGCTAAGCGCCTGTATCGAGTTATCGACTTTAAGCGCAATAAAGATGGTATTGAAGCTAAGGTAGTTTCTGTTGAGTACGATCCAAATCGTTCTGCCTACATTGCTTTATTGAGTTATGCTGATGGAGAAAAACGTTACATACTTGCTCCAAAAGGCATAAAAAGAGGAGATCTAGTGATCTCAGGAGAAGGCAGCCCTTTCAAATTGGGTTGTTGCATGACTTTAAAAAGCATGCCTTTAGGGTCAACTGTTCATAATATTGAGATGCGACCCCATTCTGGAGGGAAATTAGTAAGATCTGCAGGTTTAGCTGCTCAGGTTATTGCTAAAACTCCAGGATATGTTACATTGAAAATGCCTTCAGGCGAATTTCGCATGTTAAATGAAGGTTGTAGAGCCACTATTGGCGAAGTTTCTAATTCAGATCACAACTTATGTGTTGATGGTAAAGCAGGAAGAAAACGTTGGAAAGGTATTCGTCCAACTGTTCGCGGTACTGCTATGAACCCTGTTGATCACCCTCATGGAGGTGGTGAAGGCCGTCATAATGGTTACATTCCTCGTACTCCTTGGGGTAAAGTCACGAAAGGATTAAAAACTCGTGATAAGCGTAAAAGCAATAAGTGGATAGTTAAAGATCGTAGGAAATAGGGATTATGAGTAGATCGTTAAGAAAGGGTCCTTTTGTTGATCACAGCCTGATAAAAAAAGTACGTGCTATGAACTTATTGGAGAAAAAAACTCCAATTAAAACCTGGTCTCGTCGTTCTATGATTACCCCTGAAATGATAGGCCACACATTTGAAGTTCATAACGGGAAAAAGTTTCTAACAGTTTTTGTTTCGGAAACTATGGTAGGGCACAAGTTGGGAGAATTCTCTCCAACAAGAATATTTAAAAGTCATCCCGTGAAGAAAGGGTAAGTCTAAAGGAGACAAGTCATGTTTAAAGCGACCGCCCGCTACATACGGGTTCAGCCTCGCAAAGCCCGACTAGCCGCTGGGCTTATGAGAAATTTAAGTGTTACGGAAGCTCAGCAGCAGTTGAGTTTTTCTCAGTTGAAAGCTGGAAGATGTCTAAAGAAAGTTTTGGATAGCGCTGTAGCTAATGCTGAGCTTCATGACAATGTAAAACGTGAACAATTAAACGTTATCGAAGTCAGAGTGGATGCAGGCCCTGTATATAAGCGAGCTAAATCAAAAAGTCGGGGAGGACGATCCCCAATTTTAAAACGCACTAGTCACTTAACTGTTGTTGTTGGTGAGAAGGAGCGGTAGGAGAAGTTATGGGTCAGAAAGGATGTCCAATCGGTTTTCGTACAGGTGTTACCAAGAAGTGGCGCTCTCTTTGGTACGGAAACAAACAAGAGTTTGGTAAATTTCTTATTGAAGATGTGAAAATTCGAGAATTCTTAAGAAAAAAACCTTCTTGTCAAGGGGCTGCGGGCTTTGTTGTGAGACGTATGAGCGGTAAGATTGAAGTTACAATCCAGACAGCTCGTCCAGGACTAGTTATCGGGAAAAAAGGCGCTGAAGTAGATCTTCTAAAAGAAGAGCTAAGAAAGCTTACTGGTAAAGAAGTTTGGGTAGAAATCGCAGAAATTAAGCGTCCCGAATTAAATGCAAAGTTAGTTGCAGACAATATTGCTAAACAAATTGAACGCCGTGTTTCTTTCCGACGTGCAATGAAAAAAGCTATGCAGTCTGTTATGGATGCAGGAGCTGTAGGTGTTAAAATACAGGTTTCTGGAAGATTAGCAGGAGCTGAAATTGCTCGTTCTGAATGGTATAAAAACGGTCGTGTTCCTCTACATACGTTGAGAGCTGATATTGATTACGCCACAGCATCTGCAGCAACTACTTACGGAATTATCGGCGTAAAAGTTTGGATTAATCTTGGGGAAAAAGTCTCTACAGCTAGTTCCAATGTTGGTGCTGCTGCTCCAGTTGTACAGTAGCTGTAAATAAGAGAGTGTGAATTATTATGTTGATGCCTAAACGAACAAAATTTCGCAAACAGCAAAAAGGTCAATTTGCAGGCCTAAGCAAGGGGGCTACTTTTGTTGACTTTGGCGAATTTGGAATGCAGACCTTAGAAAGAGGATGGGTAACTAGTCGGCAAATAGAAGCTTGCAGGGTTGCTATCAATAGACATTTAAAACGTAGGGGAAAAGTTTGGATTCGTATTTTCCCAGATAAAAGCGTAACTAAAAAGCCTGCAGAAACTCGTATGGGTAAAGGTAAAGGTGCCCCAGATCATTGGGTAGCAGTAGTTCGCCCAGGGAGAATTCTTTTTGAAGTGGCTAATGTTTCAAGAGAAGATGCTCAAGACGCTTTAAGAAGAGCTGCAGCAAAATTGGGAATAAGAACACGTTTTGTTAAGCGGGTTGAAAGGGTATAAGTTTATATGTCAGTAAAGAAGAATTTATTAGCTGAGCTTAGACAGAAAAGTCTATCTGAGTTGGACGCGTTTATCCATGAAAATAAGAAAGCTCTTTTTTCTTTAAGAGCTGAAGCCGCTTTGCAAAATAAAGCAGTAAAGACGCACTTGTTCTCTATGTATAAGAAAACCATAGCTCGATCTATGACGGTCAAACAAGAAAAAGAAGGAAAAGTCGATGGCTAGTGAAGTAAGAGGCCTTAGAAAAACCAAAATTGGTGTTGTTGTCTCGTCAAAAATGGATAAAACCGTAGTTGTTCGAGTTGAAAGGATATATTCTCATCCTCAGTATGCCAAAGTTGTTAGAGACTCTAAGAAGTTTTATGCTCATGATGGTCTGGGTGTTTCTGAAGGCGATAAAGTGAAAATTCAAGAAACACGACCTCTGTCTAAATTAAAAAGATGGCGTGTTGTTGAGCGTGTAAGTTAGTTTGGTAGATTAGCAACATTGGGTAGATGCAGTTATGATTCAGCAAGAAAGTCAGTTAAAAGTTGCCGATAATACTGGGGCTAAAAGAGTAAAGTGTTTTAAAGTTTTAGGCGGTTCTCGAAGACGTTACGCTACAGTGGGTGATGTCATTGTATGTTCTGTTAGAGATGTTGAGCCTGACAGCTCTGTAAAAAAGGGTGATGTGGTTAAAGCTGTAATAGTTAGGACACGCCGCAATATTCTTAGAAAAGATGGTTCTTCTTTGAAATTCGATACTAATAGCTGTGTAATTATCGATGATAAAGGAAATCCCAAAGGAACACGAATTTTTGGTCCGATAGCTCGAGAAATCCGCGATCGTGGCTTTGTGAAAATTAGTTCTTTGGCCCCTGAGGTGATTTAAGGATAAGAAAAGATATGAAAAGACGTAGTGTTTGTGTTGGCGACACTGTTTATGTGCTAGCCGGGAACGACAAAGGCAAACAAGGTAAAGTTTTATCTTGTCTCAGAGAAAAAAATAAAGTGGTCGTTGAAGGAGTCAACGTTCGTACGAAAAATATCAAGCGTAGTCAAGAAAATCCAAAAGGTAAAAGGATTAGTATTGAAGCTCCGATACATATTTCTAACATTCGTTTAAGTATAGACGGAGCTCCAGCAAAACTTTCTGTCAAAGTTACTGAGAATGGACGAGAGTTATGGAATAAATCTCCTGATGGTACCTCCAAACTATATCGTTCTGTGAAAGAGAGAAAAGGTTAATATGAGCAGGTTAAAAAAACTATATACCGAAAAGATCCGAAAGACCCTCCAAGAAAAGTTTGGATATAGCAATACCATGCAAATCCCTGTTCTTAAAAAAATTGTAATAAGCATGGGTCTTGCAGAAGCTGCTAAAGATAAAAATCTTTTCCAAGCTCACTTAGAAGAACTTTCTATGATTTCTGGACAAAAACCTTTGGTGACAAAGGCTAGAAATTCTATCGCCGGCTTCAAGCTTCGTGAAGGACAAGGCATAGGAGCAAAAGTAACACTACGTGGCCAACGTATGTACGATTTTATGGATCGTTTTTGTCACATTGTCTCTCCTAGAATTCGCGACTTTCGTGGTTTCTCAAGTAAAGGAGATGGACGCGGATGTTATTCATTAGGACTGGACGATCAACAGATTTTCCCTGAAGTGGATTTAGATCGCGTTAAGAGAACCCAAGGAATGAATATTACCTGGGTAACTACAGCAAAAACAGATGTAGAATGCACCACTCTTTTAGAGTTGATGGGTTTGCGCTTTAAGAAGGCTCAATAGGGGAGATATAAGATCAGTATGGGCATGACAAGTGATACTATAGCCGATTTATTAACAAGAATCCGAAATGCTTTGAAGGCAGAGCATTTATACGTAGATTTAGAACACAGCAAAATGCGTGAAGCAATTGTAAAAATTCTGAAACAACACGGATTTTTAGCACATTATTTGGTAAAAGAAGAGCATCGTAAACGTACAATGCGTATTTTTTTACAATATACTAATGACCGTAAGCCTGTGATACGCCAATTAAAGCGGGTTTCTAAGCCCTCTAGAAGGGTTTATGTCCCTGCAGCGAAAATTCCTTATATTTTCGGAAATATGGGTATTTCCGTTCTTTCCACATCGCAAGGAGTTTTGGACGGGTCAACAGCTCGGGCTAAAAATATTGGTGGTGAACTACTCTGTTTAGTTTGGTAACAGGATAAAAGAATTTATAGGACGGTAAGGAATGTCTCGTAA
Source organism: Chlamydophila parapsittaci (assembly GCF_006385615.1). Classification (NCBI taxonomy): domain Bacteria; kingdom Pseudomonadati; phylum Chlamydiota; class Chlamydiia; order Chlamydiales; family Chlamydiaceae; genus Chlamydia; species Chlamydophila parapsittaci. The sequence goes on from NZ_CP041038.1 coordinate 735,779, forward strand.
AGCTCGAGACCCTATTGTGCTCCCTCAAGGAGTAGAGGTCTCCATTCAAAATAATGAAATCTTAGTAAAAGGTCCTAAGGGCTCTTTAAAACAGGTATTGGCTCCAGAAGTACTCATCGACATAAAAGGTAAGGAGATTTTTGTTCACCCTGCCCCTCATGTGGTTGACAGGCCAAGTCGCATGCAAGGTTTATTTTGGGCATTAATTTCCAATATGGTTCAAGGAGTTAGTGTAGGATTCGAGAAACGTTTGGAAATGATTGGGGTTGGCTTTAGAGCTTCCGTTCAGGGATCTATTTTAGATTTGTCTATAGGGGTTTCTCATCCGACGAAGATTCCTATTCCTTCAGATATTCAAGTTAGTGTTGAGAAGAATACTATAATATCTGTGAAGGGGATAAATAAACAGCTAGTTGGGGAATTCGCTGCTAATATCCGTGCTAAACGTAAACCTGAACCCTATAAAGGTAAGGGTATCCGCTATGAAAACGAGTATGTCCGTCGTAAGGCTGGAAAAGCGGCAAAAACAGGTAAAAAATAGTATAGCAAGGCAGAGTTAAGTTATGGAAAATTCGTTATTCAAGAAGTCTGAAAAAAAGATTTGTAGGGCTTTAAGAGTGCGTAAAGTCTTGAGAGGCTCTTCTTCGAAGCCTCGCTTGTCTGTTGTGAAAACTAACAAGCATATCTATGTACAATTAATTGATGACTCTATTGGCAAAACTTTGGCTTCTGTCTCAACTATAGCCAAATCAAGTAAGGCTTCCGGATTAGTTAAAAAGAATCAAGGCGTTGCTAAAGCGTTAGGAGTTCAAATTGCCGAGATGGGAAAAAGTCTTCAAGTAGATCGAGTTGTTTTCGATCGCGGCCCTTTCAAGTATCATGGAATTATTGCCATGGTTGCTGACGGTGCTAGGGAAGGCGGGTTACAGTTTTAATGAAGGTTTAAAGAGATGACGTTATCAAAGAATTCTCACAAAGAAGATCAGCTAGAGGAGAAAGTTCTTGTTGTCAATCGTTGTTCAAAAGTAGTCAAGGGCGGTCGTAAGTTTAGTTTTTCCGCGCTTATTTTGGTGGGTGACGGTAAAGGACGCTTGGGCTACGGTTTTGCCAAAGCTAATGAGTTAACAGATGCTATCCGTAAAGGCGGAGAAGCTGCTAGAAAAAATCTAATCACCATTGAATCTTTGGAAGGTGACTCTATTCCTCATGAAGTTCTAGTTGATCAGGACGGAGCTCAATTGCTTTTGAAGCCTGCTAAGCCAGGAACTGGAATTGTTGCAGGTTCTAGAATTCGTTTGATTTTGGAAATGGCTGGGGTTAAAAATATTGTTGCTAAAAGTTTGGGCTCAAATAACCCTATGAACCAAGTAAAGGCTGCTTTTAAAGCTCTCTTGAGTCTTTCTAGCAGGAAAGACGTTTTAACAAGGAGAAAAGTGACACATGATTAAATTAGAATCGTTACAAGATCCTTCACCGCGTAAGAGAGGAACAAAACTATTAGGTCGTGGGCCTAGTTCTGGTCATGGTAAGACAAGTTGCCGAGGCCATAAAGGTGACGGAAGCCGTTCTGGTTATAAACGTCGCTTTGGTTATGAAGGGGGCGGAGTTCCTCTTTATAGAAGAGTCCCTACGAGAGGATTTTCTCATGCACGTTTTGATAAATGTGTAGAAGAAATCACGACTCAACGTTTGAACGTTTTGTTCAACGAGGGAGAAGAAATTACCTTGGAAGCTTTGAAACAGAAAAAAGCCATAGATAAGCATGCGATTAGAGTAAAAGTGATCGTTAAAGGCGAATTAGAAAAAACGTTTATCTGGAAGGACGCTAATGTAGTATTGTCTCAAGGAGTACGAAACCTTATTGGTGTTGCTTAAAGATAAGAATTTTCAGGCCCGACTATGACAACTTTACGACAGATATTTTCCATTGCTGAGTTAAGGCAAAAGTTATTTTTTACATTTGCTTTGCTTGCGGCCTGCCGGATTGGCGTGTTCATTCCTGTTCCAGGAATTAACGGAGAACGTGCTGTAGCCTATTTCAAACAATTACTAGGCTCTAGCCAGAATTTATTTCAGTTAGCTGATATTTTTTCTGGAGGAGCCTTTGCTCAAATGACGGTTATTGCATTAGGTGTAGTCCCCTACATTTCAGCGTCTATTATAGTGCAACTTCTCTTAGTATTTATGCCATCTATACAGAGGGAAATGAGGGAAAGCCCTGATCAAGGCAAAAGAAAGATAGGTAGATTAACTCGTTTATTTACAGTTGGCTTAGCATTTATACAATCACTACTTTTCGCTAAGTTTGCTTTAAAAATGAACATGGCGATTCCTGGTATTGTTCTTCCAACTTTGTTGTCATCTAAGTTATTCGGAGCTCCTTGGATATTCTATTTGACAACAGTTATTGTTATGACAACAGGAACGTTGTTGCTCATGTGGATAGGCGAACAGATTTCTGATAAGGGTATTGGGAATGGTGTTAGCTTAATTATTAGCCTTGGAATTTTAGCTTCGTTTCCATCTGTTTTGGGATCCATAGTCAATAAGCTAAACCTTGGTTCGCAAGATCCTTCTCAATTAGGTTTATTCTCACTCTTGTTGCTGTGCTTGATTTTTGTATTTGTTCTTGTCACAACGATATTGATTATAGAAGGTGTGAGAAAAATTCCCGTGCAATACGCACGTAGAGTAATTGGTAGGAGAGAAATCCCTGGAGGAGGGTCCTATTTGCCGTTAAAGGTCAACTATGCAGGCGTTATACCTGTTATCTTTGCTTCGTCTTTGCTAATGTTTCCTGCGACTATAGGACAATTCATGTCTTCGGATTCTTCGTGGCTTAAGCGAGTCGCTATGATGTTATCCCCAGGTAGCTGGGTGTATTCTTCATGTTACGTTCTGCTTATAATATTCTTTACGTATTTTTGGACGGCAACACAGTTCCATCCAGAACAAATTGCTTCCGAAATGAAAAAGAATAATGCCTTTATTCCTGGAATTCGACAAGGGAAGCCTACACAAACGTATTTGGAATATACCATGAACCGCGTTACTTTATTAGGAGCAGTGTTCTTAGCTGTTATTGCCATTTTGCCATCTATTTTGGGACGCGTTCTTAATGTAGATACTAATGTGAGTTATTTTTTGGGCGGTACAGCAATGTTGATCGTGGTTGGTGTGGTTTTGGATACGATGAAACAAGTGGATGCCTTTTTACTTATGCGTCGGTACGATAGTTTTTTGAAAAAAGATCGTTCCAAAGGAAGGCATTGAAAAATAACAATTTTTGACCTAAGATGCTTATACTACTTTAAGGGAGGCCCTGCGTATGCCACGCATCATTGGAATTGATATTCCTGCGAAGAAAAAACTAAAAATAAGTCTTACATATATTTATGGGATAGGGCCAGCTCTTTCTGAAGAGATTATTGCAAAGTTGCAATTAAATCCTGAAGCTAGGGCTGCTGAATTGACGGAGGAGGAAATAGGCCGCCTCAATTCTCTCCTGCAATCAGATTATGTAGTTGAAGGGGACTTGCGACGTCGTGTGCAGTCAGACATTAAAAGATTGATCTCTATTCACGCTTATCGTGGGCAAAGACATCGTCTTTCATTGCCTGTAAGAGGACAGAGAACGAAAACAAATTCTCGCACGCGTAAAGGTAAGCGTAAAACGGTCGCAGGTAAGAAGAAATAATTTTTTTAGGAGAACGTGTTTTGGTTAAACATCAAGCGCAGAAAAAAGGCGTAAAAAGAAAACAGTTAAAGAATATTCCTTCAGGCGTTGTTCATGTTAAGGCTACCTTCAACAATACGATTGTGTCTATAACAGATCCTGCAGGGAATACTATCTCTTGGGCTTCAGCTGGAAAAGTTGGATATTCCGGATCTCGTAAGTCGTCTGCTTTTGCTGCAACGGTGGCCGCACAAGACGCTGCAAAAATTGCTATGAATTCTGGCCTCAAGGAAGTCGAAGTGTGTTTAAAAGGCACCGGAGCTGGTAGAGAATCTGCAGTCCGCGCTCTCATAGCCGCTGGTTTAGTTGTTTCTGTCATCCGTGACGAAACTCCTGTTCCTCACAATGGTTGTCGGCCAAGAAAAAGGCGCAGAGTGTAGTTTTAGGGGAGGAGAAAGGGATGTCGGATTGTTCACAAAATTTACTTTACGATAAATTTGAATTGCCAGAGTCAGTCAAAATGATGGCTGTAGAAGGTAGCGGGGGATCGGTTGATAAGCAGGCGAGTTTTATAGCAGAGCCTTTAGAAAGAGGTATGGGTCATACTTTAGGTAATGCTTTGAGAAGAGCTTTGCTCATAGGCTTGGAAGCTCCTGCAATTATTTCTTTCTCTATGACTGGTGTGCTTCATGAGTACATGGCAATTAACGGAATTATAGAAGATGTAACAAATATCATCTTGAATTTGAAAGGAGCTTTATTAAAGAAATATCCTTTCCAAGACAGTGAAAATGGTCGTTGTACTCAATTATTAAAGTCTAAAGTTTCTATAGACGCCTCTGATTTGGCTGCCTGTGGTGGTCAAAAGGCTGTTACATTGGCTGATTTGTTGCAAGAAGGTGGGTTTGAATCCGTTAACCCCGATCACGTGATTTTCACTGTGACACAGCCTATGCAACTAGATATTACTTTGAGAGTTGCTTTTGGCAGAGGTTATACTACATCTGAAAGAATTGTTCTTGAAGATAAGGGTGTAAATGAAATTGTTTTAGATGCAGCTTTCTCACCCGTCGTCTTGGTTAATTACTTTGTAGAAGATACTCGTGTAGGTCAAGATACAGATTTCGATCGTTTGATTTTGCATGTAGAAACAGATGGTAGAGTATCTCCTAAAGAAGCTTTAGCCTTTTCTACACAAATTTTAACAAAACATTTCTCCATTTTTGAAAAAATGGATGAGAAGAAGATAGTCTTTGAAGAAGCCATTTCTATCGAAAAAGAAAACAAAGACGATATTCTTCATAAGTTAGTTTTAGGTATTAATGAGATCGAACTATCTGTAAGATCCACAAATTGTTTGTCTAATGCAAACATTGAAACCATAGGTGAGTTGGTTATTATGCCAGAACCTCGCTTGCTACAGTTCAGAAACTTTGGTAAAAAGTCTCTTTGTGAGATTAAGAACAAGTTAAAAGAAATGAAGTTAGAATTGGGAATGGATCTTAGCCAGTTCGGCGTTGGTTTAGACAACGTAAAAGAAAAAATGAAGTGGTATGCCGATAAGATTCGGTCTAAAAACGGTAAGGGATAATTAAGTATATGCAACACGCTAGAAAGAAATTTAGAGTTGGTCGTACTTCTGCGCATAATCGTTGTATGTTAGCTAACATGTTAAAATCTCTAATCCACCAAGAAAGAATAGAAACTACTTTGCCTAAAGCAAAAGAGTTACGTCGTCATGCGGATAAGATGATTACTTTGGCTAAGAAAAATACATTGGCTGCAAGACGTTTAGCTGTTGCTAGGCTAATGATTCGATACAATAAGTTGACAAGCAAAGAAGCTCGTCAAGCTAAAGGTGGTGACTTGTCGGTTTATAACGTAGACCGTAAGGTGATCAATAAGCTATTCGATGAATTAGGTTCTCGTTTTGTCTCTAGAAATGGTGGCTACACTCGTATTTTGAAAATGCAAAATAGAGTTGGTGATAATGCACGAAAGTGTATTATAGAATTTTTAGCTAATTAGACTGTTTTTTTTGTAATACTGACTACTGGGGAATAGCGATGAAGGTTGTAATTAACGGTTTTGGTCGGATAGGAAGATTGGTTTTAAGACAACTTTTGAAAAGAAATTCTTCTATCGAAGTTGTAGCTGTCAATGATCTTGTCCCGGGAGAGGCGTTAACATACCTATTTAAACACGATTCTACTCACGGCCGTTTCCCAGCAGAAGTATCTCATGAAAACGGCTGTCTTGTTGTCGATGGCCGTAAAATCCAATTGCTGGCTCAATCTGACGTTCAAAAGCTTCCTTGGAAGGATTTAGGTGTAGACGTTGTCATTGAAAGCACAGGTTTGTTCACTAAAAAAGAAGATGCAGAAAAGCATCTCGCTTCTGGTGCTAAACGTGTTTTGATTACAGCTCCTGCAAAAGGTGATGTCCCTACATTTGTAATGGGAGTAAATGAACATAAATTTGATCCTGAAAAAGATTTAGTTATTTCTAATGCTTCATGTACTACAAATTGTCTTGCTCCTTTAGCTAAGGTTTTATTGGATAGTTTTGGTATAGAAGAAGGGTTAATGACCACCGTGCACGCCGCTACAGCCACACAAAGCGTTGTAGACGGTCCTTCAAAAAAAGATTGGAGAGGCGGTAGAGGCGCTTTTCAAAATATCATTCCTGCTTCTACTGGAGCTGCGAAAGCTGTTGCTCTATGTTTGCCTGAACTCAAGAATAAATTAACTGGAATGGCGTTTCGAGTCCCTGTAGCTGATGTTTCTGTAGTTGACCTTACTGTAAGATTACAGAAATCAACCACATATGAAGAAATATGTAAGGTTGTTAAAGAAGCTTCAGAAACGCATTTAAGTGGGATTTTAGGTTATACAGATCAAGAAGTAGTTTCTTCTGATTTTATAGGATGTGAATATTCTTCTATATTTGATGCTGGCGCAGGAATAGCGTTAACTGATCGCTTTTTCAAACTAGTTGCTTGGTATGATAATGAGATAGGATATGCAACCCGCATAGTTGATTTATTAGAGTATGTAGCAAAGAACTCTAAATAAAAGGTTAAATTCGTGTATTTTACAAGAGATCCAGTTATTGAAACTGTCATTACTTCGAGGGAAGGATACAAACTGTCAATTCGCAACACTAAGCAGCTTTCTCAAGATCCTTTTGTTGTTGAAGCAGTTGAAGTGATCTCTTTAGGGAATACGTGTTTTTTCCGCAATTGTGATCACAGCAAACCTTTTATCGTTCCTGCTGGCGATTATGAAGTGATGGAAGTCCGAGATACTAAGATCAATCTTAAAGCTGTAGGTTTAGATCGTGGTATTAAAATTGCAGGGGGCCGAGAAGCTTTAATTAAATTACCTAAAGCAGCTCCTGTAGCAGTTGTGGAAGAAAACACTTCGGAAACCGTTGCAGTTGAAACTCCTCAAGAAACTCCTGCTGCACCTGCTCCTCATTCTACAACTAGAAAAGAGAAAAAGGAGCATAAAGGAGATAAATGGAAAGAGAAGAAAAAGCAAGGGCGTAAAAAAACTAATAAGGAAGTATCAGAAGTAGTAGGATCATCTCAAGAGATTATTGATACTGTTACGGAAGAACTTTGGGAAGAATCTCAGGAAAATAAATTGGGTGAGCAGAAGAAGTTTTCATTATTGCCTCCTCCAGCGAAATTAATTTCTGAGATCATTTCTCAAGCCGTCTCTGATCCTACAGCGACCTCAGCGGATTTGGATGAGTCTCTACAAGCATTAGTTACTGAAAGTTCCGACGTAATCAATGCTTTATTGTCAGGTGATCAGACAATTATTTTCCCTGAAGAAGAAATAGAGACAGCAAACGCTTGCGAACAGTCTTTGCCCTCTTCTTTCCCAACAGAAGATGAGTAACGATTCTTGAGAATATTTTTACTCGTCTTCTCTTTGAAAACCATTGATCTAGAAAGTAGCATTTGGTAAGATCCTGAGTTATATTTTTGGTTTTTTCTTTCAAGCGAAGGATTCCAGAAGTTACAATTCGAGTCTTTTCATTTATTTAGTGAATAATTGATGCGACTCTTCATTATTGCTCAGATGGTGGAATGGTAGACACTAGGGACTTAAAATCCCTTGGGCGCAAGCCCGTGCAAGTTCGAGTCTTGTTCTGAGCAACTTTTCTTTTTGTTTAGATCTTAACTCAAGTCTACGCGTTCATTTTTGCATATAAAGAAAGTGATCGGATTTTTTATCCTCACTGAATTTTTTATGACACTCTAAAGTTTTGTGTTCACACTAGGAAATATAAACTTAGATTTTTTGGATTTTTCTGATTTCTTTTTCTTGGCTGTGAAGTTGAGACAAGAACTCTATCCTGTGTTATAAGCCAGAAAAATCTAATTAATATCTTAGAGGTATCCTTTGCGGCGGCTCTTATTGGCAATTAAGCTGCATCTAACTTCTATGTGGTCTAGCAACTCCACCTGTTCTTCTTCAAATCATTACGACATATATTCGAGATCTATGCTTCTGTTGCTCTGTCGATGGAAAGATGCAGACATTATGGAATGGGAATACGCATGTACTGCTTTAGCAGACATTTGTAGCAAAATGAGTGAACAACTTCTGTCCAATAAATCAGAAGTTGAGCAAGCAGTCCTTCCTAATGAGCAAGATATGCATTCTGAATGGAAGTATCGATTTTCAGCTTTAGAGAAAGAATTTGCATCTCGAGATGAGATGAGAAGTTCTGAAATTGAGAAGTTGAAAAATGAAAACAATTGGTTACAACATCGCCTTTCTGAGAAGTTGCAACAAGTTCGTCACCAAAATGATATCATTGATGAGTTGAAACGAGATTTGGTAGAAAGTGTTCAACAAACAGAGATTAGTGAAGGACGGCGTCTCTGCTATGAACATAAAATTAAGATCCTCGAGGAACAGCTAGACAAAGTAACCTTATCTAAGATTCCTGAAACAGATATGTTTGAACAAAGGCATGCAGAATGTCCGTTACAAGAGGATCAAACTACAAAGTATCAAGAAGAAATCGCAAGGTTAAATCTCGAGCTGCAATACTACAGAAATTCTGATTCTACACATGTAGAAGCGCAAAGGGTCGTACAGATCCACGATGAATTAGTTCAGAAGAAGAAAGAGATCGCCCTGTTACAAGACCTTGTTGAAGAGCAACACTGCCATATACAGACTCTTAGTAAGCAGTTGGGGCTTGAGGATGTTTTGAATGTGTCTCATTTAAAACGGCTTCTAGGAAGAGATTTGGACTGTAATCAATGTACTCAAGAATCACAATGTGGTTCTTAGAAATCTTACGTAAGAATTTCTAGTTGTAATTATATATAACTCACATAGAATAAACTCTACACCTCCCATTAGGGGAACTTTTTAGAAGCCTGCACACGGACCTGTTTATGACGCAATTGATTATGGGGATAGATCCTGGAACCTTAGTTTCTGGGTATGCAATTATCCTTGTTGAGCAGCGTTACAAGATCCGAGCCCATAGTTATGGAGCTATTCGATTATCTTCCAAAGATTCATTAACACAACGTTATAAGCAGCTTTTCCAAACACTATCTGGAGTATTAGATAATGTCACTCCCGATGCCGTTGTACTTGAAACCCAATATGTTCATAAGAATCCTCAAAGTGCTATAAAGTTAGGCATGGGACGAGGAGTACTCGTTTTAGCTGCTGCTTTACGCGATATCCCCGTTTTTGAATATACGCCCAATGTGGCTAAGAGAGCTGTTGTAGGTAAGGGAAATGCAAGTAAACAGCAAGTGCAACTTATGGTTAGCAAGATTTTGAATATTCCTGATGTTTTAAATTCGAATTGTGAGGATATTGCAGATGCATTTGCATTAGCGATATGCCACGCGCATACTTCTGCGTATACTTGTTTGGGAGTTCGGTGATGTACGACTATATTCGTGGTGTGCTTACTTATATCAGTTCAGGAACTATGGTAATTGAAAGTCAGGGACTGGGGTTTAGTATTTTTGCTCCTGATAGATGGCTTATGGAATTGTCAAGTCAACTACACCGCGAGCTTATAGTCTATACTTATACTGTTGTTCGTGAAACTGAGCATGTTCTCTATGGATTTAATACTCGTGGAGAACGCGAGTGTTTCCGTATGTTAATTTCATTTTCAGGAGTGGGACCTAAGACAGGTTTAGCGATTTTAAATACATTTTCTCTTAGCAAATTGTGTTCTATAGCTCGTGCTGAGGATATCAAAGCTATAGCTTCTGTTCCGGGTATAGGGAAGAAAACAGCTGAGAAACTTATGGTGGATTTGAAGCAAAAGCTTGCAGACTTACTCCCTTTAGATTCGCAAATCACCGCTTCTTGGGGACCAGCAAAACCTTCTTGTATGGAAGAGGGAATACAAGCTTTAGCAGCATTAGGCTATCCAAAATCCTCAGCAGAGAGAATGATCGCCGAAGCTATGAGCGAGCTCCCGGATCATGCGTCAATAGCAGAAATTCTTCCTATTGCTCTAAAGAAGAATTTACAAGGTTTGAACAAGAGCTAGACTTTCCTGGAGATAGTGGTATAATTTCCTCCACCATTTACTACATGTTGTTTAAGGAGATTATATATACATGGAACAAACGCTATCAATTATCAAACCTGATTCTGTTAGTAAGGCTCATATTGGTGAGATTATTGCTATCTTTGAAAAATCAGGATTTCGCATAGCTGCTATGAAAATGTTGCATTTATCAGTGAAAGAAGCAGAAGGCTTTTACGCTGTTCATAAATCGCGTCCATTTTTCCAAGAGTTAGTAGATTTTATGATTTCTGGTCCTGTAGTGGTTATGGTTCTTGAAGGTGATAATGCTGTAGCTCGTAATAGAGAAATTATGGGGGCGACAAATCCTCAAGAAGCCGCTCAAGGAACTATCCGCGCTCAATTTGGTGAGTCTATAGGAATTAATGCAGTTCATGGTTCTGATAGTTTGGAAAACGCTGCTATAGAAATTAACTATTTCTTCAGCAAAGTCGAAATAGTGAATTCTGCTGCTTAGTCAGAAATAATTTTACAGTAAGATTGTGGATTTCCTGTGTGGTTTTTCTAAGATTTCTTTCAGTTCATTTTCTGAAAGAGTTTCCCAGATAAAACGACTACTTGCAGAGGTTTTTAGTTTATTGAAAAAACTTTCTTTAGTAGGGAACCACGGACGAATAGTTGTCAGAAAATCTTGGTGTAGACGTTGTTTTCTGTATGCTGGTTGCTTTTGGGGTATTGGTAAATAACGTGAGAGTTTATTTATATCCATATCCCAGAGAAATGTCGTATGGTGGACCCAACGAGATTTCTGGATATATTGAGCATTACCCGCAATTTTTTTTTCTCCCAGGGTATAATCATTCTCATGTAAGGCAAATGTCTTTGGGAAAATAGGAGCATAGATACCGTAAGACCATTGCATTAGATCTTGAGAATGCACCATATGTTGGGAGGAATTCATAATCCAAGTTACGAATAAACTGTTGTTATCGATAAATACTGTGCCGCCACCGCTGTAGCGCTTAATTATAGGTATATTATCAGATCGTAATTCGGAGATATAAAGGTCTTCACTAGGCTGCCTGGAAATGCCGAGGACCACAGCTTCCGGCGTATTAAAATTAATAATACAAAAGTTTTCTTTGGAATTGCGAAGAAGGGCTTCTTCTATTTGCAGTTGCTCAAAGATAGTTTTCCCGGACAGATTTAAGAAAATACATTTATTGGTGAGCATGTTTTTTTACAGCAACCATCAACACTTGAATATCAGCACAGGCGATTCCTGATATTCTTGATGCAGACCCTATAGTTCTTGGGGTAAATTTCGCTAGCTTTTCTCTAGCTTCTAAACTTAAAGAAGAAATACTTTGGTAGTCTATATCTTCAGGAATAATCATATTCTCTGATTTTGATAGACTATGAATCAAAGCTTTCTGACGATCTATGTATCCTGCGTACTTAATTTCCATTTCTAATGAAGCGTTAAGCGTAGAACCGTAGTCCCGAACGTCTTCAGGGAATGCTTCTTTAAGCGCGTCGTAGGATACTTCTGGACGGCATAGAGCCTTCGCTAAGGAAACAACAGAATTCCCATACTTTTTAAATGTCTTGCTTAAACGGAGTTTCTCTTCTTCTATAATTTGTTTTTGATGTTCAAAAATCTCGTAACGCTCTTTGCTTAACAATCCTAAATCATGACCGTAGTGAGACAAACGTAAGCAGGCGTTATCTTGCCTTAGAAGAAGGCGATGTTCTGCTCTTCCTGTGAACATACGGTAAGGTTCGTCCAATATTTGAGTTGTCAGGTCATCTAACATAACTCCAATATAAGATTCTTGCCGCGAAGGAACAAACGCAGGTTTTTTTAGTACTTTGTTGACTGCGTTAATCCCAGCGATCAACCCTTGAGCCGCAGCCTCTTCATATCCTGTTGTTCCATTGATCTGTCCGCATAAAAATAAGCCTTCTATTAGCTTACTTTCTAGGGTAGGGTAAATAACATTTCCATGAACATAATCATATTCAATAGCATAAGCAGGACGAGTGATGATCGCGTTTTCTAACCCACGGACTGAACGGATCATGTCGTACTGTACATCAAAAGGCATAGATGTAGACAGACCGTTTACGTAGACTTCCTGAGTATGAATTCCTTCAGGTTCTATGAAGATATGATGACGCTCTTTATCAGCAAATTTTACAATTTTATCCTCAATCGATGGACAGTATCGTGGGCCTATGCCTTCAATGCGTCCTCCATAAAGAGCTGAGCGGTGAATGTTGGCCGCAATAATCTCCTTAGTTTTTTCTGTAGTGTGGGTAATGTAACACGATACTTGAGGTAAGGGAGGGACAAACGGCTCACTTCTATGTACAAAGCCTACGCCTGGATCTCCGGGTTGTTCTTCAGTTACAGAAAAATCTATAGAGGAAGCCAGCAAACGCGGAGGCGTGCCTGTCTTTAATCTGCTGATTGGGAAACCACGTTCTTTTAATGCTAGTGATAATCCTGTTGCTGCAGGATCTCCAAGACGTCCTCCAGGGAAATTAAGATCCCCAATATGAATTAAACCACGCATAAACGTCCCGGAAGACAGAATAACTGTTTTCCCCAGGTAAGCAATGCCTTCTTTTGTTGTGACGCCTTGAATAACGTTCTCATTGTCGAGCAAAGACTCAACTGTACCTTGCATGATATGTAGGCCAGGACAGCTCTCTAATAAGCGTTTCATATGAATATGATACATTTGCTTATCAACTTGAGCTCTTGGCGCACGGACAGCAGGACCTTTGGTCTGATTCAAGATACGAAATTGTATCCCAGACTGATCAGTAACCTCTGCCATGATACCGCCCAGAGCATCGATTTCTCGCACAATATGCCCCTTCCCGATACCACCAACAGCAGGGTTACAACTTAACTTAGCAATAGTATCTAAGTTTGAAGATAGAATGAGTACGGAGGCTCCCATTTTTGCAGAACAAAATGCAGCCTCGCAACCTGCGTGCCCAGCTCCAACTACAATGACATCGTAATTAATTGGGTGAGTCCACATAAACTAGCAATTATTTATTTTTATGACGGTCTCTTCGGCGTCTTTTATTACGCTTATGTTTAGCGATTTTAAGTCTTCGTTTTTTCTTAACAGATGACATAGTCTTTTTTTATTGTTAGCGTATGAATATGTGTGTGATAAGATTTTTTCTCAATTTAGGAAAAAATCGCTAGAATGGTTGGATTCAAACTACAACCATTCCTTGGATACCTAAAGTTAATTAAGCACACTGTGTTTCTCTGTTGTACTTATCCGCAATCTCAACACACTAAGCAAATCTTAGGTTTGCGGCATCTATTTTCCTCACAGGAAACAACAGGAAAAATGTTACTACAAAGATATTTTGTGGTCCACTAACGATTTTATCCTGGCTGGCCAAAGAAATAGAACAAGTTTATTTAATATTCCTAGATTGGAATTTTTATAAAATATACTAAGCTAAAATTATAAAAACTTTTGTTTTAACCGTTAAATTCAAAAGCCGCGTAGTTTCTAAATCTTGCAAGTTCTTTTTCGAAAACTAAAGGCACAGAACCTATGGAGCCATGACGATTTTTCGCCACTATCAGTTCAGCTGTTCCAGGTTTATCATTTGGATCATAGTATTCCCTACGCAATAAGAACATAACTAAGTCGGAATCTTGTTCGATACTTCCACTTTCCCTGAGGTCACTCATCATAGGTCTGTGGTTAGTTCTGTCTTCTACTTTTCTCGATAGCTGTGATAAACAGAGAATAGGGATATTTAACTCTCTTGCCAAAGTCTTTAGCATTCTTGAAATCTCAGAGATCTCAGTTTGACGACTTTCTACAGAACGTAAAGTCCCTGATCCGGAAAGAAGCTGTAGGTAGTCAATAATCAAGAATTGAATATCGTAACTTTCTTTCATTCTTCTAGCTCGAGCACGAAGATCCGTCACTTTTAATCCGGGTTGATCATCTATAAGTAAGGTGTGTTGTTGCATTTCGTTTACAACAGAAACAATACGTTGAAAATCTTGTCCGGATAAGTCACCAACATTGATTTTTCTAGATTCTACTTCAGATCGAGAGCATATGATTCTGTGAATTAGCTGATCTACAGTCATCTCTAGAGAAAAAATTCCTATGGGAAGCTGATTTTGAAAACACATGTTTTCTGCGATATTTAAAGCAAGAGCAGTTTTCCCCATAGCAGGTCGGGCTGCAAGAATCATTAAATTCGATGGAGAAAAACCATTAATCATTTTGTCGAGATCAATGAAATGTGTAGGAATACCAGAGATAGGTAAAGCATCGCCACTTTGAGCGTATTGTTGAAAAAACTCTTGCTTCTCTTGTAGTTGTATAAGGAAAGGTTTGTCTTGAGAAGAGGTCAAACCTTGTAGTTTATCAGCAACGAGAACGTATTGCGAGAGAGAGGTTGTTTGACTGATTTTAAATAAAGCATTTTGAGCCTCATCTAAAGCAACAGCAACGTCTTTTGGTTCCTCTATAGCTTTTTTCTCTATTTCCTTAGCCGTTTGGATCATTTTTCTTAAAATCGATTTAGAAAGAATGATCTGGATATATTCTTCAATATAGGCTGCTGTTCCTGCAAAATCTGCTAAGGTGATTAGGTAGCTAGGACCTCCGATTACCGCGAGTTGATTTTTTCTTTTAAGTTCTTCTCCAGCGAGATGCACATCTATGGGTTTATCATGTTTAAAGGCATCCTGAAGAACTCGGAAAATGATTTTATGTTCAAGATAGTAAAAATCATCTTCATTAAGCTGGTTAGCTGCTAAGTTAAGGTAGTTAACTCCTGTTAACATGCAACCTAGGACAATCATTTCTGATTCTTTAGAATTAGGTGGGCTAGGTAGGGTGGGGGGAGGAGTCTTTTCTATTTGAGTTGACATGATTTTTTATGACATGATCTAAGTGCAGGCATTGTTAGAGATCAGGTTAGGATATCGAAAATATATGCTCAAGTTATAAAGGTTACGAAACCAATAAAGTTTCCGTTAAGTGTTTAGAGGAAGTGGAAAATACGCGATAGAAATTACTAGATCACTAATACTAGCTTACAATAGAATAAGCCTCTTCTTTTAGAACGGAGCTGGAGTTTATTCCGCTCTTTTCTATGAGATGTAAAAGATAAGCCAGAAACCCTGGCCTAAAAGTTAACTTGCTTTCATTAAAGATAGGAATTATTCTACTTTATTGAACAGGAGGACGGTAAGGTTTTTCACTAGGGAACTCTATATACTCCTTGATTTAAGGAAAGATGACTGAGTGGTCGAAAGTACGTCCCTGCTAAGGACGCGTACCCCTAAAGGGTACCGAGGGTTCGAATCCCTCTCTTTCCGTTTTTTTCAACAGAGTTTGTAATAAAATTGACTAGTTGCTCTTTTTCTTTAAAAATTTTCTAAAATATCAAATAGGTATCCATGTAAGGTAATCTAGCAGGTAGCCATTAAGGAAAAGAACTCTCTTCTTGCCTGTAGAGTTGGCTTATCCTATAATAAGCTCTTTTAGATTATTTATAAGATTCCTTAATAAAGATCGCGTTAGCCAAAATCATGAGACAATTTTGTAACTTACTTTCTCTATCACGTGTATGGCTAGCTCTATTCTTCTACCAAGAAAAGATTCATCTACGTCTATTAATCATTTTGGGGGCCATGGCCAGTGATGTGTTAGATGGTTATCTTGCTCGTCGCTACAAAGCTACTAGTCGCTTTGGTTCCATGTTGGATCCTCTTACTGATAAATTCTTTGTGTTTGTCTGTGTAGCTATCCTTTATTGGGAAAGATCTCTTTCTCCTGAGCACCTCCTCCTTATTTTTGCTAGAGATATATTTCTTGTCTTATTTGCAATTTACCTTTCTGTTGTTGGAGGATGGAGGGGATACGATTACCGAGCTCTCTTTTTTGGGAAGATTTTCACAGTAGTTCAATTTATTATTTTACTTGGGGTCACCGCAGGTGTGCAGATTCCTGTAATCGGGCTAGCGCCACTGATTGTCCTTGGGTTTCTGTACTTTCTAGAGAGAGTAATAGATTACCGAAAACAGTGTATTCACTAGGGGTCATGGTAATTCTTTTCTTTAAGCAAGGGAAAAAGAATCTCGAAGGAACAGCTTGTGTTTTAGGCTGTGTTTAGCTACAATGGTCCTTTACATTTTGTTGTAGTCTTTTAAATATGCCTTGCCGTTTGCTCAGCAACAAGTATTATAAGAACTGTATAGGTTCAAAGTCTTTTAGGCATGATTTACCATCTGTTTACAAATCTTTATGCTCTATAATTTTGGGAAGGAGTTTATGCAGTCATCAGAGATGAAACCCTTTTCAAGACTGCGGGCGTACTTCTGCCCCATATATCGATCAGAATTTCCAAAATTTATTCCTCTTTTCTGGCTAGCCTTTTTCGTAGGATTTAATTATTGCCTCCTGAAAAGTATGAAAGATACTTTAGTGGTGGTAGGGTCTGACGCGGGTGCGGAAGTTATACCGTTCTTGAAAGTTTGGGGGATAGTGCCCGGAGCCGTTATCGTTACTATGGTTTACGGTTGGTTAAGTAATCGGTGTCCAAGAGACACCGTTTTTTATTCCTTCATAGGCACTTTTCTAGGTTTCTTTTTCTTATTTGCCGTAGTTATTTATCCGATGGGGGATGCTATACACTTGCATTCTGTTGCGGATAGATTACAAGAATTACTGCCACAAGGACTTCGTGGGTTTATTGTCATGATTCGCTATTGGAGCTATAGCCTCTACTATGTCATGTCAGAACTGTGGAGTTCGGTAATTCTTTCAACCCTCTTTTGGGGGTTAGCTAATGAAGTAACTAGTATAAAGGAAGCAGGACGGTTTTACGCATTAATTAATACGGGGTTAAATCTATCTTCCGTATTTGCCGGAGAGATTTCCTATTGGATGGGAAAACACACGTTCTTTGTTTTTCCTTTCGTAAAGGATAAGTGGCACGAGGTTATGCTAAACCTCACCATGTTAATCGTTTTAGCTGGATTAAGTATGATCTGGCTGTATAGAAAAGTTCACCTTCTCACAAAACATACCTATAATTTCTCAGCTTATTCATCTTCAGAACCTGTAACAGAAGAACTGTCGCAAGTTGAAGAGAGTGTAGCGAGTGCAAAGGCTAAGAAAAAGACGAAAGCTAAAGCGAAGAATCTTTTCCTTTACCTTATTCGTTCTCGATACTTGTTAGGTCTTGCGATTATAGTTTTATCCTACAACCTTGTTATTCACCTATTCGAAGTTGTTTGGAAAGATCAAGTTAGCCAAATCTATAGTTCCCATGTTGAATTCAATAGCTATATGAGTAGGATTACTACTTTGATAGGGATTGTCTCCGTCTTGGCGGCTATTTTCCTTACTGGACAAAGTATCCGGAAGTGGGGTTGGACAGTAGGAGCATTGACTACACCAATAGTTATGTTGGTCACAGGCGTTTTGTTCTTTGGAGCTATATTTGCTGTGAAGAGAGATGTTATGATCTTTGGTGGTCTTTTCAATACGGCGCCTATGGTGATAGCTGCGTGGATAGGTGGTATGCAAAACGTATTTTCTCGTGCCGCTAAATTCACATTCTTTGATCAAACTAAGGAAATGGCTTTTGTTCCCTTGCCTAATGATCAGAAGAACTTTGGTAAGGCTGCTATTGACGGCGTTGTATCTCGGATAGGGAAATCAGGAGGCTCGTTGATTTATCAGGGGCTTTTGATTATCTTTTCATCTGTTGCAGCAAGTCTCAATGTGATTGCTGTAGTACTTCTTTTAATTATGATTGTTTGGATAGCTGTTGTTGCTTTCATAGGAAGAGAGTACAACATTAAAGAAGCTGCTGCTGTTGCTGCGAGTTTAGATGCAGATCCCATGGTATCAGATGTGGCTATCAGTAAGACTACTGGAGAAAATTCTAATCAAGAAGAAGTAGCTACGCTATAATTTAAAGGGCGTTTACGCCCTTTTTATTCATATTTTTTTTGATCTTTAAGACTTCCCTCACATACTTTATTATATTTGTTCTATAAATTTTTGACGTTACGGGTGTTTATGAAAACGTTTTGGCATTTTGTGTCTAAGGGCTTCCTATCAATCCTAGGTTTATCTCTAGGTGTAGTTCTTGCCATCTTTGTTACTTTAATGTTGGTTGTTTCTACCGCTGGAATGAATGACGCGCAATTTGTGAATATGCCTGACGCTAAGGGAGAGGTCAAAGATATAGGCAAAGATGCCCCGATTATTGCTGTATTGGAAATGAAGGATGTTATCGCTTCTAGCAAACATACAGCAAAAATCATTCAAGATGCGATTACAACATTAGATTCCGCACCATACAAAGACAGAGTGAAGGGGATAATCATTGATATGGACTGCCCTGGAGGCGAGGTATTCGAAATTTCTCGAGTATATTCAATAATCCAGTTTTGGAAGCAGCGTACTCAATGTCCTGTTTACGTTTTTGTAAACGGTCTTTGTGCTTCCGGTGGTTATTATGTTGCTTGTGCTGCGGATAAAATTTATTCTACATCGTCTTCTTTAATAGGGTCTGTAGGAGTGCTTTCAGGACCATATTTTAATGTAAAAGAAGGTTTATCTCGTTATGGTGTGCAAAGCGATTTGCTTATAGCTGGGAAAGATAAAGCTCCTATGAATCCTTATACAGAGTGGACAGCTAAAGATCGTGAAATTCGTCAAGAAATTATAGATTATCTTTATGGTCAATTTGTTGATGTTGTGGTAACCAATCGTCCACGATTAACTAAAGATAAGCTTGTGAGTGTGTTAGGCGCCCGTTTATATTCACCCGAAAAAGCTTTAGAAGAAGGTTACATTGATGTGGCGAATGTAACTAAACAACAAGTGTTACAAGATTTAGTAGCCGATTGCAAAATTGAAAATAACTACCGTGTGATCGGTTTAGGCAGTGATGGCTGGTTGAAGAAAGTTATGTCATCAATAACGAACAGCCCTGTAATCACAGGAAAGATTCAACATGAGTTACTCCCAAGTTTAGATAATTCCATAAGTACATTTTACTACTTAGATTCGTGATTCTGATTCATAGGGCGGAGAGAATTAGTGAGAAAGATCTTTATTTTAGATGCTTCAGGATTTGTTTTTAGAGCATATTTTGCTCTCCCTGATATGAAAAATTCTTCAGGAGAAGGAACTCAGGCTGTTTTTGGCTTTATTCGTTCTATTAATAAATTAATCAAAGAATTCTCTCCTAATCATATGGTTGCTGTGTTTGATGGTCCAAACAACAAACAAAGTCGTAGAGAAATTTATGCTGATTACAAAATTCATCGGGAGAAAAAAGATGAAAATCTCCACCAACAAATCCCTATAGTTAAAGAATATTGTAATTTACTCGGGTTACGTTATTTAGAAATAGAAGGCGTCGAAGCTGATGATGTTATAGCGAGTATCACAAAGCAAGCAGTTGCAGAGGGATATGAAGTTTGCCTATGTACTGCAGATAAAGATCTGCTTCAACTTGTAGGTCCGAACGTTGTTGCTTTGAATCCTTGGAAAGATAAGCCTCCTATCGATGAAAATGGTGTTGTAGATATCTATGGCGTCCCCCCGAGTAGAATAGCCGATTATCTCGCTTTGGTGGGGGATACCTCGGATAATATTCCTGGAGTATCCGGTTGTGGACCTAAAAAAGCTACAGCTCTGTTACAAAAATATCATTCTGTTGAAGGTATTTTGGAACATCTTGATGAATTGACAGGTTCCACTCATAAAATGATCTCCGAGCAAAAAGATGTATTGTTATTAAGCAAAGACCTCGCTGTATTAAATAACAATATACCTCTTCCTATGAGTATAAGTGGATTTGAGTTTCCTCTACATCAGGTGCGTCAGGAAGAAATCAATACCTTCTACATGCGTCATGGGTTTAAAACCTTAGTGCAACCAGTCGAGGAAACCTCCAACATAGACGTGGAGATAATTAATAGTAGTCAGCCATTAGTGCGTGTTTTGTCTACTTTACAGGGAAAGAGTGTCGCTTTTTCTGTGGGGTATAAGGGGAATTTTCTTCCCTCTCTTACATTAATGGGAGTCGCTTTAGCCTGCGATGAACAAGTTTATTACGTTGATATAGAACATGCTCAAGACGATGTTATCACGCCATTGAAAGATTTCTTTAAAAGAAAAGATACTGAATTTTATGGTTATAATATCAAAAGAGATCATCACGCGTTGAAAAATGCTGGTATTCACATTGATAATATCACCCTGGATTTAGCCTTGGCGGAACATTTGATCAACGGTGGAGCTAAGATTTCTTACCAAACACTTCTTGTTGATCACGGGTTAATGGAGTCTGCAGGTAAGTATGGAAAGGAATGGGGACAGTTAAGTCTCCCTATATTGAAATCTCCTGCCAAACCTGCCGAATATTTTGGAGAGTTTGTTTCTCATCTGCCTAAAATAAAAAAATCACTGTTAGAAGAATTAAAAATAAAAGGAGTCGAAGATCTATTTTTCAACATGGAAATGCCCCTAGAAAACGTCCTATTTACTATTGAAAGAAATGGGATGCCACTCGATGTGGAGGATCTTCAAGAGCTTGAGAGAACTTTGTCAGAGGAATTAGCTATTCTTACTGATGATATCTACACATTAGCTGGAGCTTCTTTTAATATTAAATCTCCTAAGCAGTTGTCGGATGTTTTATATAATAAATTGGGCCTGACGCCTATAGATAAAGCCCGGTCTACTAAGGCAGAAGTTTTGGAAGCCTTATTAGGAGAACACGAAATTGTTGAAAAAATTTTAGCATTTAGAGCTATTGAGAAGTTACTCTCTACCTATGTTAAAGCTTTACCTAGGCAAATAGATCCTCATACTTCTAGGATACACCCAACATTTAATCAGATGGGAACAGTAACAGGTAGATTAGCTTGTCAGGATCCAAATTTACAGAATATTCCTATACGCTCTGAGCGAGGTAGATTGTTAAGAAAAGCGTTCCGTGATACGCGTCAGAATAATTATTTTTTATCTGCAGATTATTCTCAAATTGAGTTAAGATTCCTGGCGCATTTGAGTCAAGATGAGTCGTTGAAGTTAGCGTTCGAGTCGCGGGAAGATGTGCACACATTTACAGCTTCTCAGGTATTTCATGTGCCTTTAGAAGAAGTCACCAAGCAACAGCGCATGCAAGCAAAAACTGTAAATTTTGGTATTATCTATGGGCAACAAGCTTATGGACTTTCTAAGATTCTAAAAATCAGTGTTTCTGAAGCTCAGAAGTTAATAGATGCATACTTTGATCGTTATCCTGCAGTAGCTCGTTTTATTGATGAAACGATAAGTCAAGCTTGTGAAAATTTGCGTGTAAAGACGTTGCTGGGACGAGAAAGAATAATTGATAATTGGACAGAGTTTTCTAACTCTCGTGCTGCTTCTGGTCGTCTTGCCGTTAACACCCGCATCCAAGGTAGCGCAGCTGAATTGATAAAATTAGCTATGCTACAGCTTGCTGATGCGCTGGAAAAACGCAAATTAAGAAGCCGTATGCTGTTACAAATACATGATGAATTGATCTTTGAAGTCCCTGAGGAAGAAAAAGAAGAAGTGCAAACTTTAGTGCGAGATATAATGGAATCAGCAATGATTTTATCTGTCCCATTAGTTGTGAATATCTTAATTGGAAAAAATTGGGCAGAATGTTAGAATTGCTAAAAGTTTCTATTACAGGGGATCTCTCTTCGGGAAAGACTGAGGCGTGTAGGGTTTTTCAAGAGTTGGGAGCCTATGTAATTAGTGCTGATAAAGTTTCGCATAGTTTCCTTGTTCCTCACTCGCATATAGGTCGTCGCGTTATAGATCTCCTGGGGCCAGAAGTTGTTATTGACAATACATTTGATAGAAAAGTCATAGCAGACAAAGTTTTTGGTAATTTAGATCTGCTGCAAGCTTTAGAAGCTATTTTACATCCTGAAGTTTGTCGAATTATTGAAGAGCAGTATTGTCAAGTCGCTAAAGAGCGAAAGTACCCTCTGTTCATTGCTGAGGTGCCTTTGTTGTACGAAATACATTATGCGAGATGGTTTGATCGTGTAATTCTAATTACAGCTGATGAGAATATTCGTAGGGAAAGGTTTACCAAAAAAACTAATTGTTCTGATTTAAATTTTTATCAGAGATGTGCACGGTTTTCTTCTCATGAGGAAAAAATGATGCACGCCGATATTATTATAGAAAATAACGGCACTAAAGAAGAGTTACGTCATAAAGTTGAAGAATATTTTTACGCTTTAAAGGGAGCATTATGAAAGAAGAACGTTCTTCAGAAGTCTTGCCAAAGGTCAAAGAGAATAGAAAACATGCGTGTCCTGGGTTGCAAGAGAAGTCTTTTGCGGGAGAATGTGCAGTAGTTGCGGATGTAGTGAATGAAAATCAACCTGTAACTATTACAAAAATTGCCAAATTGCAAAGGATGGGAATTGAAGAGCTTAATGTATTGGCTCGTCAATATGGAGTGAAGAACATCGGGTCTCTCACTAAATCTCAAGTGGTATTTGAGATCGTTAAAGCAAAGTCTGAACGTTCAGATGAGCTTTTAATCGGGGAAGGGGTTTTGGAAGTTCTTCCTGATGGGTTTGGCTTTTTAAGATCACCTACTTATAACTATCTCCCTTCTGCTGAAGATATTTATGTTTCCCCAGCTCAGATTCGCAGATTTGATTTAAAGAAGGGAGACACAATTATAGGCACCATACGTTCTCCAAAAGAGAAGGAAAAGTATTTTGCCTTATTAAAGGTAGATAAGATTAATGGATCTACCCCAGACAAAGCTAAGGAACGAGTTTTATTCGAAAACTTGACCCCTCTATACCCCAATGAAAGAATTGTTATGGAAATGGGGAAGGAGCACCTCGCTGAACGGGTGTTAGATCTTACGGCGCCCATAGGGAAAGGGCAACGGGGACTTATTGTAGCTCCTCCACGTTCTGGAAAGACAGTAATTTTACAGAGCATAGCCCACGCTATTGCAGTAAATAATCCTGATATTGTTCTCATTGTTTTGTTAATTGACGAGCGCCCAGAAGAAGTTACCGATATGATTCGACAGGTGCGTGGTGAAGTTGTTGCTTCTACGTTTGATGAGCAGCCTGAAAGACATATTCAAGTTGCAGAAATGGTTATAGAAAAGGCTCGACGTCTAGTTGAACACGGAAAGGATGTAGTGATTCTTCTCGATTCTATTACACGTTTAGCGCGAGCTTACAATACCGTGCAACCACATTCTGGGAAGATCTTAACAGGAGGCGTAGACGCGAGTGCTCTACATAAACCTAAGAGATTTTTCGGAGCAGCAAGAAATATCGAAGGTGGCGGATCGTTAACCATTTTAGCTACAGCGTTGATAGATACTGGTTCTAGAATGGATGAAGTCATTTTCGAGGAGTTCAAAGGTACAGGAAATATGGAACTGGTACTAGATCGTCGCCTTTCTGATCGAAGAACTTACCCTGCTATTGATCTTATTAAGAGTGGTACAAGAAAAGAAGAATTACTCTATCACCCTAGTGAATTAGAAAAAGTTTACCTTTTCCGACAGGCAATTGCTGATCTTACTGCTATTGACGCTATGCATCTGTTGTTAGGTAGATTAAAAAAGACAAATAGTAACGCAGAGTTTTTACTTTCTCTAAAAGAATAGGCTGAAAGGTCACGCCGTCTCTATATTTTTAGAACCACCTACATGTTAGGTGAGAATCCTGAAGCCTACAGTCTTAGCTATAAGATTGTAGATCTTATTCTCCACATGCCCCTGCTCGAATCACATTGATGATTTGGCAGATCCTAAGGTGATTGATCTTTATCAATTAAATAGTTTCATGGTCTTTGTTCGTATCAAAGAGAATTGCTCTATTGGTGTGATCGGCAATAAAGTACGAACTGCGAAATAGTTTTTTAGATGAGACTTATTTGCCAATGAGAATATCAGGAAAAACTAGCAGGGGAGTCTCTTCCCCAGTGAGATATTTTTCTTGTAATACTCTTCCTAGAATTTCCTGAGCTTGTTGGTAATATGTATGGAGTTTTGCAACTGGTAGAGAAGCTTGCGCAGGACTATAGATTCCTAAGTATTCTTTTCTTTGAAAGATAGCCACAGTTAAGGGATACTCATGAATTTTCTCTAGTCTCTTAGATAGGGGAATACCAAAAAATAAACGAATAAGCATATCTTTGTGCTTATAATGAGAGTTTTTGTATTTTGTCAAAAAAACGAGAGGATACTGGGTAATGATGAGCTTTGAAGAAAAGCAACTTCGTGATCATGCTGTGATTAACCTATATCGTATAGGAGCAATACAATTCGGTGACTTCAATCTATCCGATGGTCAAAAAACTCCGATTTATGTCGATATGCGTCTAGTTATTTCTTGTCCCAGTGTTTTACAAACTATAGCTTCTTTGATTTGGCGCCTACGCCCTTCTTTTAATAGTAGCTTATTATGTGGTGTCCCTTACACTGCTCTTGCTTTAGCTACTTGCATATCTCTGAAATACAATATCTCTATGGTATTGAGGAGGAAAGAACTAAAACATCCGAACCAAACAGATAGAATAAAAGTTGAAGGACTGTTTTCTCCTGGACAAACATGCTTAGTAATTAACGATGTTGTCGCTTCAGGTCAGTCAATTTTAGAAACTGCTAAGGCCTTAGAAGATGAAGGTTTAAATATTCGAGAATCTTTGGTTTTTCTAGATCGACAGGTCGGGGGAGCTGATGCCTTAAAAGATGCAGGGATAAAATTACGATC
Organism: Chlamydophila parapsittaci; assembly: GCF_006385615.1. Classification (NCBI taxonomy): domain Bacteria; kingdom Pseudomonadati; phylum Chlamydiota; class Chlamydiia; order Chlamydiales; family Chlamydiaceae; genus Chlamydia; species Chlamydophila parapsittaci. The sequence continues at coordinate 760,828 of NZ_CP041038.1, forward strand.
AGTATTTACTCTTGGAGAATTAGTCCGGTCTTTACTTGACAAATGCGAATTGAAAGAAGCGGACGCAGCCATAGCTTCTGCACTTTTAGAAAGTTTATAATATTATGCGTTTTTATTCTGTTAAATAACAAAAGCTTGGTTTTGTTATTAATTTAATATAATTATATTCTAGTTAGTTTGTGTAGTCTTTTTATTTGATTCTAATTTAAAATTAGAATTACAGAAGGCAGGGCAAATGATAGAAAATGATTTTCAGGGCTATCCCTCAAGTTATCAAGTTTCTCATTTTTATCGAGATAAGGTTGGTGTTATTGTTTTATGCGGTGGAGAAGGAAGAAGACTATCTCCTCTCACATGTTGGCGTTGTAAACCAACTGTATCTTTTGGGGGTAGGTATAAATTAATCGATGTGCCTATTTCACACGCTATAGCTTCGGGATTTTCTAAGATTTTTGTGATAGGTCAGTATCTTACCTATACTTTACAACAGCACCTCATGAAGACCTATTTTTACCACGGTGTACTTCAAGATCAGATACATCTCCTTGCTCCTGAGGTCCGAGATGGGAGTCAAGTGTGGTATAAGGGGACTGCAGATGCTATCCGTCAAAATCTTCTCTATCTGGAAGATACAGAGATAGAGTATTTTCTAGTCTTGTCCGGAGATCAACTATACAATATGGATTTCCGTAGGATAGTAGATTACGCTTTGTATGCACAGTCAGACATGGTAATCGTTGCTCAGCCAATACAAGAAAAAGATGCCTCGAGAATGGGGGTTTTACAAATAGATAAAGATGGAAATCTTTTAGATTTCTATGAAAAACCTCAGGAAGAAGAGATCCTAAAGCGTTTCCGTCTCTCGCCAACAGATTGTCGTAGACATAAGCTAGATCCTCAACACGGCAATTTTTTAGGGAATATGGGCATCTACCTTTTTCGAAGAGAAAGTCTGTTCCAACTACTCCTAGAAGAGCAAGGTGATGACTTTGGTAAGCATCTTATTCAAGCACAAATAAAACGAGGAACTGTAAAAACCTTTCTTTATGATGGGTATTGGACGGATATCGGTACCATCGAATCTTATTACGAAGCAAATATCGCTTTAACTCAAAGGCCAAAACCTCAAGTTCGTGGATTGAACTGTTACGACGATAGAGGAATGATCTATAGTAAAAATCATCACCTCCCTGGGACTATAGTTTCTGATTCTATGATTTCGAATTCTTTGCTTTGTGAAGGTGCAGTTATCGATTCTAGTAAGGTATCTCATAGTGTTGTGGGAATTCGTGGCGTGATAGGAAAAAATTCTGTTATCGACCATTCTGTTGTTATGGGGAATGACCGCTATGGGAACACGTTGCAGACTCCTTTAGGTATAGGCGATAATTGTGAGATTTATAAAACAATTATTGATGAGAACTGTAGGATCGGCAACGGAGTGAAATTGACGAATATTAAAGGATATAAAGATTATGATTCTCCAGATGGGAAGCTAGTTGTTAGGGACGGTATTATTATCATTCCTCGGGGAACGAGAATTCCTAATAATTATATCTTTTGATGGAAGATCTTTATAATTAGTAAACGACTTCCCCTGTTTTTCTCTATCGAGATTTTAGCACGATATCCAGTAGAATATCCCCCTTATATTGATAGTGCACGGATTGCCTTGATTTATGCGGATATATGCTATAGCGGATTTACATTTGGCTATCGGAGTCCCAGAAAAGACCATGGAAGTTTTTGGTCAGCCTTGGGTTTCCTATCACGAAAAAATCCGTGAAAGATGGCAAAAGACAGTCGCACCCGAGGACATAGTTTTGCTTCCGGGAGACATTTCTTGGGCAATGCATCTTGAAGAAGCGAAAGAAGACTTCTCCTTTCTAGGATCTCTTCCAGGAACTAAGTACATGATTCGTGGGAATCATGATTATTGGAGTTCTGCATCAGGAACTAAAATAGCGCAAGCACTTCCTGAAAATTTATACTATCTAGCTCAAGGTTTTTCCATCATACAACCGAACATGGCTGTTGTAGGTGTAAGACTTTGGGATAGCCCCACTATAAGAATAGCTTCACAATGTTTCCAATCTCCACTTCCTGAACAAGCTCGGGAATATAGCGAGAAAGACGAGAAAATTTTCTTAAGAGAACTGGGAAGATTGCAAAGAGCTTTAGACGCTGTCCCTAAGGATATCGAGCAAATTATTGTTATGACACATTATCCACCCATCAGTAGTGATGGATCTGCAGGACCTGTCTCACAGATGCTAGAAGCTGATGGAAGAGTTTCTCATTGTCTGTTTGGTCATATGCATAAAGTACGTACCCCCTTAGAGGGATTTGGAAACATTCGTACTATAGAATATAAACTCGTGGCTGCTGATTATATAGATTTTATTCCTCAGGTTATAATTTGAAAATTCTTGCTGGTAAATACAAAGGAAAGTCTTTAAAAACTTTCTCTAATCCTTCAGTGCGTCCTACTTGTGGCGTGGTAAAAGAAGCCGTGTTTAACATTTGTTCTGCCTATGTTGAGGACGCTATATTTCTCGACCTTTTTGCTGGAGTCGGATCTGTCGGGTTTGAAGCCTTAAGTCGCGGGGCTTCTTCGGTAACTTTTGTAGATTCTTCTGCACAATCTGTCCGATTAATTCGCGCAAATAGCCAACTTTTGAATCCTAATTTGCCGATTACAATTATAAAACAAGAGGCAAGATCAGCAATTCAACGGTTAGCCAAAAAGCACATGTCTTTTGACCTCATTTACATAGATCCTCCCTATAATCTTGAAGATAGCTATATTGCTGCAGTATTGCGCGATATTGTTGTAGGTGGGATTTTAGATAAACACGGGTACGTATTTTTAGAAAATGCTTCTGTGGAACCTATTCTTGTTGAAGGCCTAACGCTAAAACGTAGTAGGAAACTGGGGGGAACATATTTATCAGAATATTTTCTCGAAGATAGTTCTAATTAGCATTATGAAAAATTTCTCTATAAAATGCTTAACATTAAACAGCTAGTATGTTTTCTGTTTTGATAAACAGATTTTTTAGCCTTTAAGCCGTTCTTTCGAAAAGTTTTATTCAAAATTTATCTTGGAGAGCATGCTGGATAAAATTTCTTGTGTAGAATATGATGCGAAAAATAAGTCTGGAATCCGAGGCGTGAGTTAGCGTGAAAATCAAGAATTCCTTAAAACTGTATTTCCTAGCTCTTGTGTGTTTCCTTCCTTTGGTTTTCTTAGGTTGTTCTAGAGAAAAGAAAGAATTATTAGTAGGAAGAGATACTACTTGGTTCCCCAAACAATTTGGAATTTACACAGCAAATATCAACGCTTTCTTGAATGATCTTGTATCCGAGATCAATTACCGTGAGAACCTGAATATTAATGTTATAAATCAAGATTGGATTCATCTTTTTGAAAATCTTGATGACGAAAAGACTGCCGGAGCTTTCACATCGATACTACCGACAGCAGAGATGCTGGATCATTATCAGTTTTCTGAACCGATACTGCTAACAGGTCCGGTACTTGTTGTTGCTGAAGGATCTCCCTACAAATCTATCCAGGACTTGCGTGGTAAACTTATTGGGGTATATAAATTTGATGCCTCTATACTTGTCGGCCAAGATATCCTTGATGCAGTTTTGACACCTTATCAACACGTCCCCATAGCTTTAGAAGCTTTATCTTCCGGATGTTATGATGCTTTGCTAGCTCCTATTATAGAAGTTACAGCATTGATAGACACTGCATATAAAGGACGCTTAAAAATTATTTCCCAGCCTTTGAATCAAGACGGCCTAAGATTAGTAGTTCTTCGTGGTGAGAAGAATAACTTGTTGGAAGGTTTCAATATGGGATTAGTAAAAAGCATTCGGTCAGGCAAGTACCAAACCATCAAACAGCAATACCGTCTTCCTTAGGACATCACGACTTTATTAAGCTGTTTTTCTCTACATGCCGAGTACTTTGAATAATTGTTGCTAATGATTGGACCCATTGAGGAGATTGGTAAATCGCAGGGATCCGTAGAGCTTGGTATTTTCTATCTATAAGAATGGAAATGTATTCTTTTTCTATTTCGTACAGAGTTTCTATATGATCTGATGTAAATCCAAAAGGCACAATAAGAACGTGTTTTTTATTCGTCTTGAGTGTTTTGCATACCTCTTTTGTTGATGGTGTTAACCACTTGCCAGGACCGAATTTAGATTGATAACACAGAACGGTTTCTATATCGGGTAATCTTTCAGAAATGGCTGCGAAGGATTTCTCACATTGTACCTTGTACGGGTCACCTTGATTCACATATCTCATAGGAAGCCCATGGGCAGAAAATAATAGACAGCAGTCATTAGTAGGAATGTCGTGAGATTGTAAAAATTCCAGAATATGATCAATCATACACGAAATAAACTGAGGGTGACTCCCAAAATGCGCTACCCAAGAGATATTCAGTGAAGGTAGATGCTTGTGGATAAATCGCACAATACTTCCTGTAACAGCATACGTGAAATGTGGAAATAAAGGAACGCCAACAACAGGACGATCCCCTAGAGTTTTTAACTGTTGTATTGTCTGTTGATGGGTGTCTGGTAAATAGCGGTGAAAGGTAATTACAGGAGCGTCTAAATGTGAAGATAGAGTTTTGGCAAGAGCCTCTGTATCTTCATATATGGGAGAAAATCCACCGATACAATTGTATTGAGGGAGAACCTTAGGTGTACGTTTTTTAGCAATAAAGGAAAATAATCGTTTGTGAATGAAGGAAGGAAGGAATCCTCCGGTAACATCACGATCAGTAAGTAATGAAGTTAAAAAAACTTCAATATCGTTAGAATGACGCGGACCGCCAAAATTTGCGAGTAGATAAGTTGAAACCATAACAAGCTTTATTATTTAATAATATTGGAGCTATTGCATTAAAACAATTAGTTGCATACTTTCCCATAAAATTAAGATGAGTTTGTAAAATACATGAAGTTAAATAATGCTCTCCCAACTCTAGAAGCTTTATGTAAAAAAACACACCAAAAATTACGCCAATATCTTATTCGACACAGCTTATTGTTATTTGGATGTTTATTATTAATGGGTGTGGAGTTGGGAGTCTTCCTCTATTTTTTTCTGTTTTCTGGGAAAACTATTGTTCCAGCATTTTGCTTGGCGTGTTTTTTTCTTACCTTATTTGTCTGTCTTGTTGTTCGTTTGTACATACTGTCCGGGAAACCAGATTTTTTTGAAAATCTAGCAACTGACTATTTAAGAAATGCTCAGACTTTATTTAAGGGGAAGCATAACATTGTTGAAGAGCAAACACATTTAGCTTCCTCAGCAACCAAACTCGCTATAGATTTACAAAATCAAGAGTACACACTCTTATCTAGTGTGCTAAGTTTTCTTCCTAAGCATGACTTCATGAGAAAATTCAGCTGTTTTTGTTTTTGGAAAGACTACTTTTTGTTCAGAGAATGCTTATTACAAAAATCCATAGAGGCCTACATTAAAGTCGTACAATCTATTCCTGTAGATTTAGGAGCTCATGTATCCTTAGCAGATGCTTATGTGGCTCTCTCTGGATTGTACGCAGATCCTAGAAAATATCCCGAATTTGATGTGAGTTACTGGGTTCCTCCGGGAAGATATGGAGAAGATGTTCAGGAAAAATTTTTTGCAACGGCTCAGCGTGCTATAGAAGAATTTAAAATTTTAAATGAGTATGCCCCAGGAAATGCCTGGGTCCACACCCAATTAGCTTATAGTTATCATGACTTGCAAATGCCCTTGGAAGAGATTCAAGAATATGAGATGATTCTCAAGCTAAAACCTGCAGACGTAGAGACGATGACTAAGCTCGGGATCCTTTATTTTCAACAGGGGATGAACGCAAAAGGCCTACGTATATATGAGGAATTAAAGAAAAGAGATTACAAGAAGTCAAGAAAACTAATCAAATTCTATGGTATAGAATATAATAGTTATTGATTTTTGTTCTTGTTATTTATAATAGTTCTACTTGTTTATAGAGCATCTTATTTATGAAAAGTATTGATGTAAGTAATAATACAATGATACGCAGTGGTCTTTGTGATCGGATGAGTGTCTCTTGGCGTGCACGCTTTTCTGTTCGCACACGTTATGAAATCGCCAGCGCCGTGGCGATTTTCGGTCTGATATTGGCATTATGCGGATCCGGAGCAGTCTATCTTGCCTTTACGTCTTGTGCCATTTCTGAGATGTTTATTCAAGGATGTGTGTCATTGGGGTTGATGCCTATTCCTGTGGCGATATTTTCTTTACTTTTAGGTATTCTGATACTTCTTTACGGTATCTACCTATTGCCACAACAAAAAGAAGAATAGAGATACTCTTTTTTGCTTATTCTACTTGCTATAGAATAGAGTACACGTACAATCAACCGAACTTAAAATAAAGAGAATACAATGAAAAAACTCATTCTAGCCCTACTTTTACTCACTTCTTGTGCGACACCACGCGTATACAGTTTCGAAGAAGTATCTAAGGATAGAAGTGCTTACGCAGACGAAGATAAAGAAGGGGACAGCTGTACAGGGGGGTCTTGCTCTAGAGTAGAGTGTTGGGAAGACTAGAAAACTTTCCAAGATTGCCTGCTGCACGTGTTTAGAGTAGAACACAGATATAAGGATCTTCTTAGCTCAAGGTTACTTTCTAAGAGGATCCTTTTTATTACCACAGGTATAGACCCGTCTATCCATGTCCATCAGACTTCTCCTCACATTCCCTAGAGATTTCGAAGATGTGAAATGATTTTTGAGTTTATACATTTTCTGACTTGCTATGCAGAGATTTCCAAAGATTGACAGTCCGTCATGCTTTTACGGTCTATAGGTAGGAAAAACGACCTAAAAGGGCAAGGGGGATGCATAGATACGCAGCGCACTTTTCAAGAATGCAGCTTATCTTTTCTAGAGCTATCATGAGAAGAATGTAGTTTTTTAAATTGTTCGTTATACTTGTTCTTCGTAAAATACCCAGCGGTTTTTATATCAACCTGACTCTCCGCTCTCTGTTTTTAGTTTTCTAGATAGGGTAAGAGGATGTTTTGTTTGGCGTATACAACAAGGAGCATAGAAATGAAAAACTTCATTTTCAGTTTTTTGTTGGCTTCTGGATGTACTTGTGGGACCACGATGTTCTCTGATGAGGTGCAAATTTATGAGCACGCGCATTCTACAACGGAATCAGTCGAACAAGAGATTGTCTATGTGCATGGTCATGGGTACTACAGGCACAAATGCCTTTGAAATAGCCCCTGAAAGCTTTTCCTAAGAATCAATAAAGCTTAGGTAAAATCTCCCGGTTGCGTTTATAAGATCATGCGGAATGTATTTTTACAATAGTGAAAAGTATATCAATACGCATCGAAGCGTTAGGGTTTTTTCATTGCGCATTATTCTTATTTTTTCATAGAATCTCTAGAAACCTTTATGCCAGTATTAACTTCCCCCATATTTTTAGTTTTTCTAGATATGGTAGGGGGGTGTTTTGTTTGGCGTATACAACAAGGAGAATAGAAATGAAAAAATTAATCTTAGCGCTTCTTTTAGCTTCTTCATGTACTTATGGAACGACTATTTTCGCTGATGAAAATGATGAGGTAAAAGTAAGCGAGAATGGTGATCAAGATTCTGAATCTGAAAACAAAAAAAGTGATAATCACACTGTCGAGCATCATCAGTAAGAGTTCTACTTGTGTTGATGAAACAGGGGGACGCCCCTGTTTCTCGTTGTGACATCCTCTTAAACGACTTCGCCTAAAGTCTTTTTCACTTGCTCATATTCAATTTAAGACAACTTAATAAGTCCTTGAGTGTCCCGTTTCCGTTTAATAAGTGTCAAATTGCCTGGTATAGATTTGCAAGACTGTTTTCTACAGGTGGGTAGCCCTTGATGGGGATCTCAACCCCATTCTCACCCTATGCATATCCTACTGCCCCCCTAGGTCATGAAAAATAGAATAAATTCACATCCACAATCCGTTTTATTTTAAAATTTTTAAAAGAGGAATAGGATCTCATAGTCTATTACGCATCTGGTTTCCATATGTATTAAATTATTGCATTAATAAAGAAGATTATTTACAACCTTTTCAAAAAGATCGTTCGTTTTGTTTAAGATCAGATAAAGTAATATGTTTAGGTTTTTTATTTGATGCATGTTTAATATCGGAAACTTTAATTTGTAAAACCTAATTGGGAATGTATTTTAAACTTTGAAGAAGGAAAGATAGAAAGTCAGTAAACGGTAACGTATTTTGTGCCTAATGTGTACTGCACTACACTTTTGCTCCATCCTGATGGCCATGTAATGCATAGATTATAAGAAAAAATTTACTAGATTTTTGCGATAGTATCCAAGGCAACGCAATGGTATGGATCTAGAAAAAGAAAGAGTTTTTATAAGTAAATCTTGGGTGCTTTTTACGTTTTTTAAAGAAAGTAAATAATTTTTTTGTTGTTTTGATAGAGCTTGTTATCTCAAAAATTTTAGCTGATTTTGTTAGAGTTTGCTATAATAGCCGGGTGGTGGAGTCTTGAAAAGCTTAAAGGCTGAAAGACATGTTTTTCAGGAACTGTCAGAGTGCTGCAGTCTTTGGCAGAGGATCTGTTTTATATGAATAAACGGTGTGTAATAGACAAAATTTTAAAGTGTGTAGTCGTTGCCTCTTTGGTTTTGTTATACTGGTCGTCTGATTTGCTTGAAAAAGACATCAAGTTAATCAAAATGAATGTTCGAGATGTACAAGAAGACATCCAAGAATTACTCAGCATCGTGAAGCAAAATCATGCTACGCGATCTCTAAATCCATCATGTTCTTCTTCCTTATCAGCAACTACGTGTTCTGCTTTTGTAGAAGTCGGAGATCCGCGTTATCCTAATCTACTTTCCCCAGACCCTTACATGGAAACAACTTTAACGGAACTTATCGGAGAGGATTTTGTTCCTAAAGGCGTTTTACGTACCGCTCATGTGGGGAAACCAGACAATTTGAGCCCTTTTAACGGGTATGATTATGTCGTAAAAATGTATGATTTATGTGTTCCTGGGTTAGCCAATACTCATGTAGGGAAACACGAAGAATTTGCCCCAGGTCTGGCCTTAAAAATAGAAGAACGCATGGCCTCAGACGACTCTGGTGATCGTGAGTTTCATATTTATTTACGTCCTAATGTATTTTGGGTCCCCGTTGATCCCTTGCGTTTCCCTAAACATGTACAGCTAGCCGAGCATTTCATGCAGCCACACCCTGTCACGGCTTATGATTTCAAATTTTATTACGATGCCGTGATGAATCCGTATATTGCAGAGATGCGTGCCGTAGCTTTGCGTTCATACCTCGAAGATATCGTCTCTATCCAAGTAGAAAATGATTTAAAATTTATAGTGCGCTGGAAAGCTCATACTCTTGTAAATGAAGAGGGCAAAGAGGAGAAGAAAGTGCTCTACTCCGCTTTCTTTAATACTTTATCTTTAAAACCCCTTCCACGTTTCGTTTATCAGTATTTTGCTAATGGAGAGAAGATCATTAAAAATGACTCTGATCCTGACACCTATCGTAAAGATTCGGTATGGGCGCAAAACTTCTCCTCACACTGGTCTATGAACTATATTGTGAGCTGCGGCGCATTTTATTTTTCTGGAATGGATGATGAAAAACTGATCTTCACGAGGAATCCTCACCACTATAACCCTAAAGAAGCTCTAATTGAGAAGCGTTATGTTTATATTAAAGATAACTCAGACTCACTATTTCAGGACTTCAAATCAGGGAAACTAGACTTGGCTTATTTACCACCAAATCACGTGGATAATCTCGTGAGTTTCATGAAAACTCCGGCCTATAAAAATCAAGCTTCCCGAGGCGAAGCTATTCGTGAGATGATCTACCCAGATCGTTCGTACGCGTACATTGGTTGGAATTGTTACTCATTATTTTTTGAGAACCGTCAAGTGCGACGCGCTATGAATATGCTCATAGATCGTGATAGGATTATAGAAGAGTGTTTAGATGGTCGAGCGCATGTCATTAGCGGGCCCTTCTCGCCTTTTTCTCCTGCCTATAATCAAAAAATCGAAGGCTGGCATTATTCTCCAGAAGAGGCTGCGCGTATTTTAGAAGAAGAGGGATGGATAGATATTGACGGCGATGGTATCCGAGAAAAAGTCATAGATGGCGTGGTGATTCCTTTTCGTTTCCGCCTTTGTTACTATGTCAAAAGTGTCACCGGCCGCACGATTGCAGAATATGTAGCTACCGTGTGTAAAGAGATAGGTATTGAGTGTAGTTTATTAGGATTAGATACCGCTGACCTATCCCAAGCATTTGAAGAAAAGAATTTCGATGCTTTGCTTACAGGCTGGTGTCTAGGATCGCCTCCCGAGGATCCTCGAGCCCTTTGGCATTCGGAGGGGGCAATGGAAAAAGGCTCAGCTAATGTCGTTGGTTTCCATAATCCTGAAGCTGATAAAATTATAGATGAACTTAGCTATGAATATGACGCCAATAAACGCGTAGATCTATACCATCGTTTTCATGAAGTTATTCATGAAGAATCTCCTTATGCTTTCTTATACTCCCGTACTTTTTCTTTACTCTATAAAGATTACGTGAAAAACGTCTTTGTCCCCAAACAGAGAACAGATTTAATCCCTGACGCTCAAGACGAAATGGTGAATCTTCATATGGTTTGGTTAGACAGGAAGGAGGAAGAGTGCTTAAGTATATCTTGAAACGTCTGATATTAATTCCTCTGACGCTGTTTGCCATTATTTCCATTAATTTCATTATATTGAACGCAGCTCCAGGAGACGTTATCGAAGAGCAATCCGTGGATTCCTTTGGAGATCCAGGGAAGTCGGATAAGATCCGTACATACAAAGGTCCTGATCGCTATTTACAGTTTCGCGAGCATTATGGCTTAACTCTACCCATTTTTTTTAATACGCGTCCTGCAATTTCACACGCTAAAGTCAAGAGCGGGATAGAAGAAATCGTCGATTGCTTCATCAAGAAGCAATCTTTTTCTAAATTAAAGATTTATTGGGGTGATAGGGCAAAATTTCTTCTGCCCGTATTATTATTTGAAGCTAACGACAATACAAAAACACCTTCCTATCGTCATGTTGCCGCAGACTTATTCATTCGTGGAGCTATCCGTCAGGGAATAGTTGGCTCAGGCTTATCCCCAGAACAATATGCGTATAATGAAAGAGTGTCCAAAAGCAATGCTATGCTTGTGAAGCTTCTTTCTGAAGAAGATATTGGGATTAAGGTAGATTCTTTAAAGGAGTGGTTCCGTCAGGAAGGAGGCATGGAAGCCTTTGCCTATAGACACTTTTCTTGGAAGACCTTTTTTTTAGAAACACGTTTTGCTCGCTATATGTCGCGTGTTTTACGTTTGGATTTCGGAACCTTACGTAATGATCCACATAAAACGGTAGTTTCTGAAGTGGTTAAACGTTTGCGTTCTTCGTTAACGCTATCAGTTTTCCCTATGATCCTAGTGTTTATCTTATGTCAAGTATTTGGCATGCTTATGGCGTTAAATAGAAACCGTTGGATCGATCATACACTGAATTTTATCTTCCTGTTTCTATTCTCTGTTCCTGTCTTTGTGGCTGTTCCTTGGATTATTGATAATTTCGTAATTAATAAAACCATCCCATTTACCTCTATTCCTATGCCATACAGTGGCTTAAAATCCTCTCCGGAAATTTTCAATCAGTTGAGTTCTTGGGGGAAGATTTTAGATACCTTAGCTCATAGCTTTCTTCCTTTTTGTGCTGTAAGTTATGGGGCATTTGCTTCTCAGTCACGGTTAAGTAGATCGGTTTTTTTAGAAATCCTAGGAGAAGACTATGTTTGTGCTGCACGAGCTCGTGGTGTGTCTCGTTATGATATTCTTGTCAAGCACGTAGGAAAGAATGCAGCTTCTTCCTTGATTACTTCACTAGCTTCGTCTTTAGGCGCTATATTGGGAGGGGCTTTAGTTGTAGAAACCCTGTTTGATATAGATGGGTTTGGGAGATTTTTCTATCAGGCCATTTTAAATCGAGATCATAATGTGGTGTTGTTTTCTGTCCTCGTTGGATCCGCTCTATCCCTATTAGGTTATTTAATAGGGGATATTTGCTACGTGCTATTAGATCCGAGGGTACAACTAGGAGGTAAGAGGGTTTAAAATGGAATCCCTGACTTCTTTTTATCGCCGATTCTTTCAGGCATACCATAAGAATTTCCTTGCCTCTCTGTCATGGAAGTTTGTTATCGCATTAGTACTTGTAGGTGTATATGCGCCTCTATTTGCGAGTAGTAAACCTATTGTAGTTCAATGGGAAGGGTCTCTATATTTCCCTTTATTTAGATATTTATGGTTCCCAGGTTTTTATACTAAGGCTATAGATCTGTTTTTTAATGTTTTGATGGCAACTCTGCCGTTGTTCTTTATAGCCTGTAAGCTCTTTAAGAGAAGAGCTCGTAGGGCTCTTCTTGGGATTTTAACTCTTGCTCAAGTATTAGGATTTATCTTTGTATACCAAGGGAATATTCAAGATCCCACTGGAGATGAAAATCTGAAAAAATTGCGAGCAGAGAAAATCCTTTCGCAAATTGCCAATAGCAGAACAGAAAATATCGTTTTACTTCCTAAAGATTTGCGTACTTGGGAATTAGAAAAGACATACATGAGTAAGTACGAGCAGTTGGGGATTTTGATAAAGTCAAAATACCGTAAATTACAGCACGAGAAATTACAGAAGTATTGTGTGGCGTATGAGGGGTACAAAGGTTCACCAATGCCCACGCTGTACTACTCACAGATGAAAAATGAGCAGGTATGTTTGGAGCGTTTACAACAAAGACTAGACAAGTTGCACGCTTCTTACGAATCAGCATTACAAACTTGGTATAAGGCAATAGATGAGTACCGTCCTTTTCTTATGGCGCTCACTCGAGTCGAACATGATCTGAACCTAGCTTTGTATAATAAAGATCATAATGAGAGATTACGTTCAGCGTATTCTTCGATAGAAGAAGAAGCGGAACCTTTCCGTAAGCACCTATTAAGTACACGTCGAGTTCTTGAGGAATACAATAAAATCCATAGCGCGATTAACTTTATTCAAGATAAACGTGCGTGGATTAACGAAGAATCTGAAAAACTCCACATTCTTATCAACCCGTTGCTGAGTTCTTTCCATTGGGAAGATGATGCGGGAGGTTCTCATGAGATGAATAAGTACATACGTTGGTGGCAGCGCACACGAATTAATCGCAAAGATCTTTTAGCCTCTTTAATTTTCGGGATTCGTATTGCTATAGTTGTCGGAGGGATCTCCGTTGCCATTGCTTTGTTTATTGGTACGGTTATTGGTTTAGTTTCTGGGTATTTTGGCGGAACTACGGATATGGTTCTTTCTAGATTTACTGAGATTTGGGAAACCATGCCCATGTTGTTTATTTTGATGCTCGTGGTGTCTATAACGCAGAAAAAATCCTTATTTTTAGATACAATCTTACTTGGATGTTTCGGTTGGACAGGATTTAGCAGATACATCAGAATAGAAACCTTAAAACAACGCAATATGTCCTATGTGTTAGCGGCGACAAATATGTGTTACAGCCATTATCACATTATGGTACATCAGATACTTCCTAATGCGATTGTCCCGGTGATTTCCCTACTACCGTTTTCTATGATGGCAATGATTAGCTGTGAGGCGGGGTTGACATTTTTAGGTCTCGGAGAGGAAAGCTCTGCGTCTTGGGGAAATCTTATGAAAGAAGGAGTGACAGCTTTTCCTTCGGAAAGCTGTATTCTTTGGCCTCCTGCCATTATGCTTACCGCTTTGCTTATTGCTATAGCATTAATAGGAGATGGTATTCGAGACGCTCTAGATCCTAAATTACAAGACTAACTTATAGACCCCTCAAAATTGAGGAGGATATCTTGGATCTGTTTTCCTGCACAGTAATGGCGTTCGCCATGACTTCCTATGACTCTGTGGCAGGGGAAAAACAAAAGAAAAGGATTCTGCTTACACACTGCTCCTACTGTACGAGGGTGAGTGTCTGTTGATTGAGCAATATCTCCATAGGTGCGCGTTTGCCCGAAAGGAATCGTAGCCACATAGTTGAGTATCATTTCTTGTTGTTTCTTTAGAATCGATGTATTGATGTAAGAAGAACGTGGCATGTCTATTTTCTGAGAGTATTTCGCACATAGTAAAACGATTTCTTCCATAGCTTTATGAGAGCCGGGACCTAAAAATAAACAAGAAAATACCGGAGATACCGATAACTCAGTTTTTACAACGGCATTGTTTTGAAAATGAACGATGACTTGTAAGGGAGGATATTTGGCTAGCTGCAAGCCTTGAGAACAGGCTTGCGATAGAGAAAATTTAGAATCATCAGAAACTAAGTAAAGATTTTCGGACATGGAAAACTACATTATCCCGCATTATTGAGTCTCTCGAATTTTGTTTTTGAGACTAGGCGTCCACGGTGATACCATTCACATTTATATACACCGGCAGCGTAGATTTTCCTCATACCATGAGGCAAGTTATTTCTCCAAGACACTTCTTCCGCTATGACTTCTTCTTCGTTATAGCGTAATTCATATCCTTCCTTAGCTCCTTTTACAAAAGGAATCTCTGCAGCTTTACAACCGTTTTTAAACACTGTTGTTGTTCCGTCTTGGTAGCCATAGCGCCACTCTTCAATAGTGTTTGGGATCCCCCCAGGAAGATAAGTTAAACGTAAACCATGAGGCTGGCCATTCACATAATGGGTAATCGTTTCCGGATCTCTGGTAGCATAAAAGGTGGTTCTTTTTACCATCACCCCATCGTTGAATGTTTCTTCGTAAAGCAGCACATTATTTGGAGAGAAGTTCGAACGAACGCCTTCTCCATTCCGGATAGTTGAGGTGTATTTCCCGTTAAAAGAAGAATAGCTGCCTTCAATTACCCGTCCTTGATAGGTAGTTTCAATAAAATATGGTTCTGTGATGGTGTCGTTATTTTTATTATCTGGCCAGCGAGTCACAGTAAGAGATCCATCTTCTTGGAAGACTTCTTCTTGAGATGGGAGACCATTAGAAAAGAATGTTTTATGAGAAACAAGCCTTCCCTGGTCATAGGTTTTGATTACCGATAGCGTTGTAGAATGGGGGAAGGTGATTGTGATCTCGCCGTGAAGAAGACCTTGAACGTAAGTTTCATAAAGAGTCGATCCGTCTTTTAAAACTTTAGTGATTGTTCCATCACAGCCCCGCTTCACCCAATCTCTTCCTGATACGATAATTCCGTAATTATTTCGGAAAGTCTCCTTCATCACCGAAGGATCTTGTTTTAGAGTAGACCCATAGGTAAAGCATGAAAAAGAGAGTGCGCAAATGCAAAAAAGCAGCTGTTTCATGAATCGATTGTTCCTTTTGTATCGTCTAGTTGCTCATTAAGCATAGCAAGTAAACGCTCATGTTCTTCTTCTATTTCTTGATTAGATAATGTTCTTTCCTTGTCTTGGAATAAAAGACGTAGGGAAACATTTTTATTTTGTGCGGTAGGGTTCTTATTTTGGTATATACTGATAATGGAAACACTTTCAAGCCATTTAGAAGGGAAACTTAAAAGTTTCTTCCTTAATGCATCTGCTGGGACAGACTCATCAACGGTCAGTGTGATATCCCTGAATGAAGAAGGGTAAATAGGGTACGGCTGGTAGCGAGCTATAGCTTTCTTTTGTGTATGTAAAAGAGAGTCCACCGAGAGCTCTGCAAAGAATACAGGATGCTTGATGTGAGCTTTTTTACATAGCTGAGGATGTAATGTCCCAAAGCGTCCTAACAGATGCTTGTGAAGATAGAGCTCCGCTTGCTGATAGGGATGAAAATTCGGGTGTTCACTGGGACGAATTGTGTAAGTCTTCGAAGAAATATGGAAATGGCGGAATAATCTCTCTAGCCATCCTTTTATTGAATAGAAAGACAAAACACGCTCATGAAATACCCAAGAGAGTTCTTCTGCTTCCCCTGATAGGATGATACCTAAACTTTGCGTTTCTTGATATTGGGCATTTTTCTTAGTGTAAATCGTCCCTAACTCAAAAGCATGTGCGTAGGGAGCTTGTCTATTTAAATTTGTTGCTGTACTTTTTAATAGTCCAGGCAGCAAAGAATCTCGTAGTACAGTAGCGTGTTTAGAGCCTTGCAGTGCAATATAATCCGTTTCTTGCCTATGTAAGGCTGCAGTCTCCATATCCAAAAGGTCGCAGGTGAAAAATTGTTGCAACCCAGATTGTGCTAAGAAGTCGACAATTTCTCGTTTAAACGCATATAGAGGGCTATAAGTGGCAGGAGCTTTTTTCTTCTCTGTTTTCCATGGCTGCGTTCTGCAAATCTCTTCAACAAGATCGATTTCCTCACGGATGTCATGACGATACGCAGGCACCTGCACAGAGAGGCTCCCTTGGTCTTGGGAAGTCACAGTAAAGCCTAAAGAGGCAAGTTCTTCATGTACTTGAGAATGACTAAGAGGGACTCCAAGCACGCGTTCTACCATTTCCGTGCGTAAGGTTAGAGTAGGAGATGGTGGTATAGAACCTAAAACATGAATAGGAGCAACCTTAGCTTTGGGGAAAAGCTTTTGTATGTAGTGGATGGCTGCGTAGAGAGAAGGCAGAACATGATCCGGATCGGTACCTCGTGTAAAGCGGTAGGCAGCTTCAGAATGCAGGGGAATACGCGTTTGAGAGGCGCGGATAGCCTTGGGAAGAAAATACGCAGCTTCTAAAATAATGTCTGTAGTTGTTTCGTTGAAGGAAGAATCCCCACTTCCCATGACACCTGCTAAACCTACGGTATGGTTTTTATCACAGATAATCGCTGTTCCTTGTGGGATCAGAACCTCTTCATTATTTAAGAGTTTTAGACCATGTTGTTCTTGTGCTTTTTCAGCGTGTAAGGAGTCGATATCTACAGTTTTTGCGTCGTAGACGTGGAGAGGTTGCCCCAAAGCCAACATGATGTAATTCGTGATGTCTACAATGGTATTAATAGATTTCTGTTTGAGTTGGCTGAGAGCCTGTTGTAGCTCTTGAGGAGAGGTTTCCCCACATACTCCAGAAATTTTTACGCAGCAGAAAAAGGGACAAATACTCGTGTCATGAGAAGGGCTGTCTTTGGTAATTATTTCTAAAGGAGAAAATGCAAACTCCTGAGGTAGAATAAGGTCGACATGGGTGACATGCGCAATTTCTCTAGCAAGACCTAAAAGGGAGGCGCAGTGGCCAAGATTCGGAGTCAGAGAGAATTCAATCCATGTATCGGCAAGTAGGGCACAGGCACTTTCTCCTAAGGGAGTGTTTGTAGGAAATTCAAATAATCCCCTTTCTGTTTTTTGGAGACGAGAAAATCCTAATTCATCAGCGCCACAGCACATACCTTGGGATTCTATACCACGCAATTTAGATTTTTTTATTGTATAAGGATTCCCTTCGTGATCGTGGAGTTTTGCTCCTGGAAGAGCTAAAGGAACTATGATATCAGGACGACAATTAGGAGCTCCACAGACGACTTGATGTTCTTGCTTTCCGTCAAAAAGGGTAGCCACTACGAGTTTATCCGCATTGGGATGGGGGAGAGTTTGTATAATCTTTGCTGTGATAATGGAAGAGAATGAGTTACTGAGAAGTGTTTCTATTTCAGTTTCGATACCTATATGATCACAAGCTTCTATAATTTGTTTGATAGACAGGGGAGAAGAAAAAAATCTTTGTAATGAGGATAAAGAAACGCGCATGAATAGTAAAGGTGAGACATTTTTGTGACAGATTTTACGAGGAGGAGTGTATAGTGGCAAGTATTTTAATGCTTAGAGAGGGGCTCGGCTTTCAGAGGTGATCTTTAATGACTTGGCGAAAAACGATTCGGTGGCTGAAGCAAGCTTTAGTTTTAAGCGCAGTATTAAATATTGTTTTTTTACTTTTGTTTTACTCAACTATTTTCAGAAAGGACATTTATAAACTGCGGTTATTTTCAGGTCCTTTAGTAGCTAAGAACTGTCGAGTACAAAAAATCCCCGAAGATTTTTTGGAGAGGTTATCTGAAGCGTCTTTTGAGGAATTGTATCGCTTGTTGGATGAGGATCATTTGCTCTACGGGAGACCATTAAAGTTGTGGGCGTTGAGTGTCGCTATTCATGCTTATGATGTCGATGTGGGAGGAGCTCTTTCTCATCCTTTGACATTCACTCAGTTGCGTAGTCAGGGGAAAACATGGTTGCTTCCGAATATTGATGAGAAAGAGTACGGTTTAGTACGACATTACTTATCTCGCGAGCGCTATCCTTTCACTACACGAGGGTTGTTTAGGGCGATTTCTACACATTTAGAGCAGGGGGCCGTTGACGAAGATTGTTTGTACCATTTTTGTCACACCCCAGAATTTCTGTATTTTCGCACATTACTTTGTGGTGCTGAAGAGCGTGTATCTTCCGTGGCTTCCTTAGCAAGAATGGTTATACGTAATGGGGAGGCGATGTTTTTTTCCTTATGTAATGAGAATTATCGAGCAACAGCCATTTCCCCTGAACAACGACAAAAAGTTTTATTGACCTATACAAGTGTCGGCGAACCTCTAGCTGCTTTATTGCTTCTGGTTTATGATGCAGATTGGGTGTTGCATACATTTACGGATGAGGATTTGAAAACCTTTGTTGCTCTTCTCCCTAAGGAATCTCCTTATACTCAGGATTTTATTCATCGGATTGTCGAGACACCGCGTTCTTTTATTGTTGAAGCCGAGAAGGCTGAGGCGTGCGCGACAGAGGAACCTATTGTTTACGAAGACTATGTTGTAAAAGAGGGGGATTCTTTATGGTTAATCGCACGCCGTTTTGGCGTAACTATTGAAGACATCATGCGTGTGAATCACCTGAGTCATCATCGTTTGTTACCTGGGAAACATCTAAAGCTTCCTCCAAAGTCGTCATAGGGACAAGATCGATTCCCCCTGGGTGCCAGGGCCCACATTTTCCTATTCTTTTTATTGTCAACCAGAGCCCTCGAATACACTTATGATGTTTTAACGCCTGTAAAGCGTACTGCGAACAGGTGGGGAAAAACCTACAAGGGCTTCCTAATAGAGGAGAAATTGTCCATCTGTAAAGATGGATGAGACCACAGCAGAGGTGTGTAGGTAGGTTGTATAGCAGTTGTTTAAATGACATTGAATACATCTTTCAGTAAAGCTACAGAAACTTCTAGCATAATTAGCCAAATGATCGTCCACTCTAGTGAGGAGGAATGTTGGTGATTGAGTTGGTCATTTAAGATTTCGAGGACATCTCCAAGAATGGTTAATCTATGATTGAGAACATTGATTCTTGCGTTAATATCTAAGCAGTTAAGAACGTCAATATAGATGGGTTGTGTTTCTGGATGCTCCCAGAAAAAGTCGGGTTCATCAAGAATATCCGAATGGAGATTGACAGAGGCTTTGTCTAAAAAAAGTTTGCCTATTTTTTTGGCAATAGCCTTCCTTGGCATAGAAATTTTCCCTTTTGTGGCTAGATCTTGGGGAAGGCGTTTAGAATTCTCTATAGTTTTATAGATGGTCGCTTCAAATATCGTCAGTTTTACTGACTGAGCAAGACCAAAAGATATGGCTAATTTTGTATTGAGTTGCGAATCTGCTAGGATGAGTCTATCTCTACGTATTTGCAATTTTTCCCCGTAATGAAAGTTGTAGCAGTCTATTTCCGGTTGGGGGAGGATCTCGGGAGAAGCTGTAACGATAGATTGAAGAATTTTAATTTCTTCAGACTCCTCCCAACCCCAGAAAACAGCCACACCAAAAGGGAAAAATACAGCAATTTTGTCACATTCTTCAGGATTTTCGGAAGATACTAAAACGTACTCTCTAGATAAAACCGTAGGGAAGCGAGTTTTCAGTAAATGAAAGAGCACGTGTAAATTATAAGACGAAGCTGTGCAATGGGCAGTACAACGCATGATTCCTAACAGTTGTTGTTCAAGCTTCCTCTAATGTACTGCATTTTTACTCAGTCGGAAACATTTTTTTTCTTGAGGTAAAGGGGATCCCCTCGTTAAGCTATCTTTTTTTGCGGAAGTGGCGGAATTGGTATACGCGCTATCTTGAGGTGGTAGTGGAGCTTTCCTTAGGGGTTCGAGTCCCCTCTTTCGCAATGGAAGTGGCCAATAGGACTCTTCTCCTTGATTTCTTTATCTTGAATTTTCATAGTGAGTATAGTTTCGATTTTGGGGTATAAACCTTGCGGTTTCTTTCTATTTTTCTATTTGTATTTTCGTTTATCACCTCATGCAGTCTCCCCGTTTGTTCCGAGCATTACATCTCTGAAGATGAAAAATTTCATATAGATCGGTTTAATTTTTCTGGAGAGTTTCCGGATATGGAAACTATGGAAATTCATGCGCAACGTAAGAAGCGTGTGCATTTTGATGTGTCTGGAGATTTCCCAAAATTAGAATCTATTGTTTATAACGGGTCCTTTGGATTTTTAAGAGCCAAGTTAACAGGGAGATATCCCAAGTTAACCTCTTTAATGATCTCTTGCTCCTCATGTAAAATGGACTTAGATTTTCGTGGTAAATGGGAGAGCAACGCGACTATCTCCTTGAGTAACGAAGTAGAACCCCTCACGTTGACTTTACCGAAGAATGTCGGTGTGATTGTTCATACTAAAGTGTCTACAAAAGGAAAGGTGGTGTTGGAAGGGGATTTCGAGAAACGTGGTCGAGGAATTTGGAGAAAAACTTATCATAATTCTTTAGTGGGGATTGCTCCTGTGACCCTAGTCTTTGAAGTGCAGAGTAGTTCAGGCGGAACCATTACTCTGCGGTAATTTCTTATGTTTATCTTCATGAAAAACACTATCAAACATGAGGGTAATCTTTTCTGAAAATTCCAAATGGAAATTTGATAGATGTAGAAGATCTTGAAATCTCTTTGCATGCACGAGTGCGTGAAGGATTTTCTCTTCTTCGTTTTCTATCATCACAGCAGATTCTGGGCTGTGTTCTATGCAGAATTTCCTCCCTTTATGACGATAAAAAGATCCAGACAGAATAGTTTTTTTACATGCTGCACATGTTGTTGAGAGATCGAGGATGCCTTCATATTGTAAAAGTTTGAGTAGGAAAGTCGCTGCAAACATTTCGGGATTTTTACTTTCCGGTAAGCGATGGAGAAAATTTAAAAAAAGAGAAAAAAGTTCTTGAGAGGGTTTTTCTTGCCACTGTGATCCTAAAATACTTTGTGTCATTTTCCCTGCAGCTTGTAATAGGGGAAGTTCAGATTTGATTGCTGTAAAGGTATTTTTTACTTCCGCAAAGAGTAGTTTGCGCATTTTTGGCGGAGAATGATCAAGGCTGTAGACCCCTAAGGAAAGCGGAATGAGAGCCTCTCGAAAATCATAGTATAAAGATTGCCCTTGCTTTGCAAAAAATGTAAGAAGTCCTAGGGGGGAAAATATTGTAGTTATGCAATGGTGTTTCCCTTGAGGAAGAGTTTTGAGAGTAATTGCCGGTGTCAGGGTGTGCATATCTTTAGTTTATAGGTTGTACAGAGTTTAGCGTCAGATAGTAGGAGATCAGTTGGGAATAGCACGGTAGTCCTGGATAAAAATCTAAAGTGTGTGTTTTGGGATTGAGAAATCCTGTTTGTTGTTTTTTATAGCAAACAACAGAGATGCATGGAGATCCGATAATATAGTTGTAGCTTAATAATTGGTTGAGTGTTTGTTGGTTAATCACCCGTGCTTTGCATTCAATCAACAGCAGGGGGCGAGGCTCTCCTAAGTTGTAGGTTTTCCCCTCGGCATCCGTATATGTTGCTGGTGTGATCACCAAGAGATCGGGACGACGTCGAGGCAGGCGTATCTCCTTACGAGAAAGAAGAGGAAATAAAGTCTTCAGACCTTTTTCGACAATAATTAGGGACGGCGGGTAGTGCAATTCCTCAACGAGACAAGTAATGAGCTCTTGACGTACCTTTTCTTCAGGTGTGGATGCCAAGATTTTATACCGTATCGGGTCAAAGATGGTGAGAGAATCTGTGTTCGTCGTGACCTGATCATCAAAAGATGTGGAATCCTGGTGCGATAATTGGTTCGATGAGGACATAATTGTCATCGTTTTGTTTGTGGATTAACTGAATCTTATGCTCTTTTTCGTTTAGGAAGACTAGCACTTTATTGTGGGAAGTTTCGAATTTCTTAATCGCCTCATCTTCAGAAAGAATAGGGAGATGAATTTTCTTTCTACAGAGAACTTTTTTTGCCGATCCGGGAATATAACCATAATATTTTAGAGAGTCCCAGGCATCCATAGTTTCCAAAGGTAATAGATCATCATAGAGATGAATATCCTCTTCAAGCTCAAGGATTTGCTCTTCTTTTTTAGATAGGCCTTTATCGTGTTTCTTCTTGTCTTGGCGGATTTTCTGGTGTTTATTTGCTAACGTACGGATTTTTTTGAAAGCGGCAATGACTGCACTATAGGGATTGTTATGTTGTGTTTTTACCTGGAATGTCTCTTTCCTTCTCATACCGGTAAGATGTACTTCCGTCCCTTGTTTTTCTTTATGAGAGGTTAACACTATGTGAATCGCGTCTAGTGGAGGTAGCTGACTACTCTTTTCAATGATGAGCTGGCGTAGTGGTTGAGATACGTGAAAGGACTTGCCTGTAATTTCTAGGTTGACAACCTCATGTTTTGGAGCTTTTTTTTGTTGGGTTGCTCGACGCTGAGGGGTGTGCATGCCGTCTCCTTATGGTGGAAAGATTGATACAACATATGGAGATGAAAAATCAGAAAAAGAAAAAGAGATTCTCCTATCTGTTATTATAAGAGGGCAAACCTTTATTCTAAAAACTTTTAACGCACCGAAGAGGGATCGAACCTCTAACCACCTGGTCCGAAGCCAGGTACTCTATCCAATTGAGCTATCGGTGCCTAAGACTTCCTGACGTGCGGGATCGGAGGCCTTTGAGGTTGGAGAGCTTAGCAGAAGTTCCTCAGAAACTCAAGAAAAACTCCCCAGGACAGCGTTCCCTATTGTTAGGATAAAGCGAGCATAGTCTCGGTCAGGTGGGTGGGACTTTCTAGGATGACCGCCCTCTCCAATACATTGGAGAGTTCGCGGATATTCCCGGGCCAAGGATAGTCGAGAAGAGCAGATTTGGCGCTTTCCGAAAGTGTTTTCATTGGTTTATTATTTAACCTACAGAATTTCTCTAGGAAGTACTGTGATAAAGGAAGAATATCATCTTTTCTTTCTCTTAGGGGAGGGAGGTACAGGGGAATCACGTTAAGACGATAAAACAAATCTTGTCGGAAAATTTTTTGATCTACAGCTTCTTTAAGGTTGCGATTAGATGTAGCGAGGATACGCACATCTACCGATAAGGTTTTCGTTCCTCCAAGGTGTTCAAATTCTTTCTCCTGAATCGCTCTGAGTAGCTTGGCTTGAAGATTGATAGGCACTTCCGTGATCTCGTCTAGTAAAAGGGTCCCGGTGTGTGCGAGCTCAAAACGCCCTGCCTTTTTTCCTGCGGCTCCTGTAAAAGCGCCTTTTTCATGACCAAAAAACTCGGATTCTAACAATGTTTCCGGAATGGCAGCGCAATTCACCTTGATGTAGGGGCAGGAAGCTCTAGGGGAATTTCTATGAATAAAAAACGAAAGGACTTCTTTCCCACAGCCAGATTCGCCATGAATAAAAATGTTAGCAGAGCTATCCGCGGCTTTTCTTGCTTTAGATAGTAAATCCTTCATTGCGGGGCTCTCAGCGATTAGAGGATGAGATTCTGAGGAAATTTGCGATTTTAGCAAAAGATTCTCGTTTACAAGGTTTTGTAATTCCTCAGCCTTGGCTATGAAAGCAAACAAGGCTTCCGATGAGAAGGGTTTTGTGAGGTAGTTAAATGCCCCATGATGCATGGCTTTTACAGCATTTTCGATTGTTCCGTACGCCGTGATCACTAGAACAGGTGTATGGGGCGCAAATTCTTTAGAGGTTTTGATGATATCCATGCCTGTCCCATCAGGCATGTTCATATCTGAAATAATGAGGTCATACTTCTCTGTTTTGATCTTATGACAGCCTTGTTTCACGTTATCAGCAGTAAACGGAGAGAGTCCTCTGGTTAGAAGAAGCTCCGAAAGAAAGTCTCTTAACAGAGGCTCGTCATCCACGATCAATACTTTTTCTATAGTCATCAGGCGTTTATGAGTTTCTAAGTTAAGAATTCTTATTACCGAATTAAATAAATCTTCGTAAAGGAACTAGTTTTATTTTTATATCTATTTCTTACAAATAAATCTTTTTGAATTGATTTATAGTTGTTTAGGGTTGTAAAATTTTTCCATTTACTTTTAATTAGGGCGTTTTTAGTATGACTTCTTTAATACCAAACACCTCAGCTTCTTCGTCACATCCAGAAACTTTGGGTTCTCGTTTATCTTTATTTTCAGACTTAACTCCTTTAGAGAGAGGCGAAGTATCATCCTCCTGGAAAGAAAAATGTCAGAGAGCCTCTTGTATCGGATTATTCTGTTTATCTCTGCTTACCGTTTGTGCTGGAGTTTTAGTACTTACTTTACTGCCAACTACCCCCATAGTTTTGGGTATAGTATTTATCGCTATTGGTAGTGTTTTACTAGTCACGAGTTTGTTACTGCATGCATCACTGCAGCCGAGTAAAAAAATAACCACACAACAAGTCAACATTCGGGACTTACAAACACAGCTTCATGGGTTGTTAGCCACGACCAATGCGCGTAGTTTAGCTATAAACGGTTTTGACCCTAATGGCAATGCAGAATTAATCATTCAAGAAAGAGAGGCACTTTTAGCAAAATTCGATAGAGATTTGCGTAGGAAGGAAGTGGCTTTATACCGTCTCTTATCTTCTAGCACAAAAAACAGGTACCCTGTTTTTTGTGATTTATCCGCATTCCGTGAAATGCAAGAGCGTATTAGTGATGAGCTTGAGCTTTTATATCGTTCTTACAATCATCATATACGAGGAACGGTTGAGGCGAACCCCGATGAACGTTTACTGATCTTACATCAAGAAAGGAATTTATTAATTCAACAGCTCGCTGACACTGGAATTGAAAAAGCCAATCAAACAGAGGCTCTTGTAGATCTACAATCTACTTTAGGTGTTCTTAATCAAAACATTAGATTATTAGAGGACCAAATTGCACAGAACTCGAGTGGCGGTCAACAACATGCAGGGTTGGTCAGCGGTCTTCAGCCTTTGCTGCAGGAGCGCCATACTTTACTCACCCGGCTTTCTCTGATTTATGAGGCTCTCATTTCTTTAGCTAAGCAAGAAGAAGAATTGACAAGCAGACGTATTGATTTAGATAAGGATATTGAGGCGGTTGTCGATTCTAGAGCTGAGCGGATCACATTTAATAGTGAATACAGAGAAAGGTTCCTACGTTCTTCAGGAAACATACATCAGTTAACAAATAATTTACGTGAGAAAGAAGCGACTCTTTTAGCGCTTACTCAGGAAGTGGAAGCACTACATGAGGAAGTGGAAAGACTACGCAATCGTCCTTTTGGTGGAGAATATACGCAACAGGATATCGAACGGTATCGCAATGCATTAACGGTTAAAGAACAAGTTGTCCAGGATCTGGAAGAGCAGGTTATAAAATATAGGGGGCTTCTTGAGGAAGCTATTGAGGTGAATAACCGGATCACTTTGGGGATTCAAGAAAGTGAAAGACGTTCCTTAGAATTTGCGGCTTTAGAACAAAGAGAGAAGGTGTTAAATCACCAGATACAGGCGTTAACAGTTGATCTTCAAAAACACAAAGAAGAACAACAACGTCTACGGAGGGAAAATGACGAGTTACGAGAGCTTGTTTTAACCACCGAGAGTAATCCTGGTTCTGATGCACAGATTGAAGCTCTTCAAAAGGAAATCCGAAGATTAACAATAGATTTAGAGACTGTTGTCAATGAGCGGATGAACGTGTCTGAGGAACTGGCTATTGTACGTACAGAGTTAACGAATACGGAACTACGCTACGTTGCAATCAAAGAAGAGATGCTTTCCAGAGATGAGGAAAACACCGCTCTTAAAATGGAAGCTGAGGAATTGCGTGGTTTAGTTGTTCAGAATGAGGAGAATCTCGAAAGTTTACAGCATGCTTTAACAAATGAAATGAATTTAAAACATGCTGTGAATGTCTTACGACCTGAGATTGATAGATTAGAACAAGAAAAGCTGAGTCTCAATGCGCGTATGTTAGAAGCTGTTGAGCAAAATCGTATCAACATTGGTCTGCTACAGAAAAACAAACAAGAAAAAGAGAAACTGATTCAAGAGCTGCAAGGTTTACGTTCTCTTCATGCTCAAGAGAAAGAGAGCTTGCAAGAGGAGATTACTAAATTACAACAGGAGATGCACGAGCGTCATTTACACCATCTGGAAGAGACCTCGCGCTTGAGATTAGAAAATAATCAATTAGAAAGTCTTCTTAAAGATGCACAGAGAATAGGTGAGCACAGTCATGAAGGAGCTTTACGGATGTTAGGCTCTCAGTTAATTGTCTTATCTTCCCATATTAAGCAGCGAAGTAAGTCTGAGATACAATGTGCAGGAGATGTCATGGAAATGTTGGCTTTCACATCTCCAAGATTCTTTGGCAACTTGGGGGGAGGAATCTCTTGTAGAAGCCTACGTCCCGGCGTGTATTTAGAAGCGGAACTTCCTGTTGATGCTAGTGATGAGCAAAAACGTGTTGTTATAGAACAGCGTTGCTTGCGTGAATGGTTCTTCGCTCTGTTAGGACACTTCACTATAGAACAAATAGAAAGTGTCTCACAAAGAGCTAGGAATCTGGTTCAGGAAGCTGGTGAGAAAGCGAGTGCCCATGAACTGTTCGATCAGTTAGCGAGCGAGTTCTCTGAAATTCGTGATGCTTCCGGAGCTCTTTCTAAATGGTTATCTACTTGCTATAGCTATGTGACCAATCTCCAGATTTTCAACAACTATTTAGAGTGGTCAGGGTTCCTATTCTCCCTATTGCAGAAAATGCACAAGGGAACTGGGGGCATATTGCATAATTTGTCTGAGGAAGAAGAACAGTTCTTCAAGATTGTGTCTAACTTCTCTGGTGGGGTGCCTCTAGTTTTAGGAAGTATCGGCCATAGTGAAGGAACCACACCGGGGGCAGCAAATCCTTTAGGGGATCTCAATTTTGAAAATACTGGGAATATTACTTGGAGTCGATTCATAAGAATCGTAGAGGGGCTACTAGAAGCAAGAAGTAGTCTAAATGGCCCGATGATTTTAGAGATGAGCGATATCAGAGAGAGTGTGGTACGTACAATTTCTTCTAACGTTTACACCGGCATGCTAACCGAGAAATATTCACCGACTACCTGGACGCCTCCGGCTGATCTATAAGGATCTATTTTGGGATTAGGGAAGTTTTAAAGTAAAAGTGATATACGCGTTTGCATTCTCTACGTGAATATCACCGCCATGCAAACGCATGATCTTTAAGGCTTCTGCTAGCCCCAAACCATTTCCCTGAGCTTTTGTTGTGAAAAAAGGAATAAACAACTTATCCAAAATCTCTTGAGGGAGCTGCCCTGGATTGGTTACGGAAATATCACCTGATTTGTGTAATGTCAACGTGATCGGAGATTCCGTTGCTTCTGCAGCATTTTTTACAAGATTCCATACTACGCTATTCATTCTATCAGGATCTATAGAACGGACTATAGAGGTCGAAGTTTCACGTTCGAATGTACAGAAGGGGAATGTAATCGATAATAGAGGGATCAGTGAAGAGAAAAATTCTTGTAAGTCTATAGCCTTGAGATTGAGTGGCTGTGATTTCGTGTATTCTAGCATGGATGAAACTAGTGTATTCAGAGAACGAGTTCCATCAATGATAGAGGCTAACATGCGTTGATGACGTGGAGAGGGGAGTTCTTCTTTTAATAGGGAGGCAAATCCAGCAATACCACTCAGAGGATTGCGAATTTCATGTGCTAAGGTTGCCGTCATTTTCCCTAACTCTGCAATATTTTTATATCTTTCGATAACATTTTCTAATTGTTTATATTCAGAACGATCTCGAATTAATAAGAAGAGGAAACCGTTCAAAGGATTTTTTCTTACGAATATCTCTACATCGCGGTCCTGATCGTTTTTTGATAAGGTTAGGCGTAGAGTTTTTGGCGAAGGAAGAGATACGAGAGCTTCATTTAGGGAAAATCCAAAGAAAGTTTCTGGGAAAAAGTCAGTGAAGGGTTTGTGTAGTATTTCCAGTTCGTCAGGAATACCGAGAATTTCTCGAGCTTGTGAATTGCAAATGAGGATATTGCCTACTTCGGAGATGAGGATAATGCCATCGGGAATCGCTGTGAGAATTGTGTCTGCTTCTTTATACGATTGTGTGATGCGAGATTTGATCTCCATCAGCTCCTGCGTCGAAGAACATGACTTACAATCGTTGTTGCTCATAAATCCCTAACTCTTTTTTTCTCTGTAGATAATTGAGCTTATCCGTATCCAAGATTCTTGTGATGATGCCTCGAATATCGGAGAGCTCATCTTGAATCTCTTGGGGAAGTATCGAAGTGAAACTATGCCGAAATTCTTTAATTTCGTTATCCACCTTGTCTATACAAGATAGGAGGGTTTTTTTCTGCTGCAATACTTTTTCCAGTTCTATAGGAGTGAGCGAAGTCTCAGTTTCTGTAAGATCAAGAATAGCTAAGAAAAAGCCTTTCTTTTTTTTGAGGAGAAGTAGGAGAGCTTGTTCTTTCATAGGAAGCAACCGGTTCGGCACGTAGCTTTTCTTAAAAAAAACTACTAACGAATTTATTAGCAACCTGAAAAAACTCAGAAAAAACTTATGCCGGCGATTGGACTCGAACCAACACCTTATTGCTAAGAGTAGATTTTGAGTCTACCGCGTCTACCATTCCGCCACGCCGGCACAAAGTGAGCCTACACTGTACGTTTTCTTTTCTAATAAGCGCAAGGGAAATCTCTTAAGTTAGGGAAGATGGAGGGACTTCTATAGGCCTTGTTGTTTCTAGATCATACAACATTTCTATGGATAAGTAGTTCCCTGTATCCTTTGGTATTAGGGTAATGAGGAATTCCTCATTCCCGACAGTGGTCTTCGTAGTAGTGAAATCTATAGAGCAGGGATAGATGGATTTTTTTTTATAAAGAGGGCTTAAGATCGAGCTGAGTGTCTCCAGATGGATATCTTTCTCTGTAAACAAAAGAGCGGCATTCCCAGAGAGATGCTTGGTAGATAGCGATTTCCCGGAAGCTGTTAAAAAACGGAAATGTTTATGACAACAGAATCCTTCCACTATAGATAATGGGTACTGTTTGTGTAATAGACGTGTAATGTCGATGATTCTTGGATGTATAGAAAATTTTTTGCATAAACTATGATTTAATCCATCGCAGTCATAGAGAGTTTCCTGTTCTGTTTCCTTAGCACCTAAGGAGCCGTGGCAATGAAATGAGTAAGCAGTAATTACCGCTTGTTGTGGAGTCGGCCAGTGGTATTTCGGTAAGGGGGAGTCTTGTATTTCTGGGTACATAATGACAGAGTGCCCCTGTTGTGATGTAATTCGTCCTGCGCGTATGTGCCTATGTGATGTTTTTGTGGCAGGAGAACACGCACAGATTAGAGGAAATAATAATAATCCAAAACTTATCTTAATAAGAATCCTAAGCATGGGGTAGAATTCCACGTAGTTGTTTTAAGAAAGTATAGCCTAACTTCTCAACTTATTTAACTATGTTTTAGATTTGTTATATGTAGTTAGTGAAAAATACAAGGTGATATGAGTTAAGGTAACCATGAATATCCATGATTATCAGGTGTTCTTTTTTGATTTTGATGGTTTGGTCCTTGATACCGAACCTTTATACTACAAAGCATTTTTAACAGCGTGTAGAGAACGCGGACTCGATACCGCTATGGATTTCTCTACATATTATTTATTTTCAATGTTAGGAAGAGAAGTTTTCAAACAGAAGTTTTTGGAGCTTTTCCCTAATACTGAGTCTTTTTTCCCACAGTGTTTTTATGATCGCGAACGTATCTATAAAGAGTTAATACAAACTGAAGTTCCTTCCCTACTTCCCGGTGTAGAAGATTTTTTACGGTTCCTATTAGCTGAGAACAAAACTATTGGAGTAGTGACAAATTCGTCACATGTGCTGACCCAGCGTTTTTGTGAGGTCATACCCATTCTGAATCAGTTTCAATTTTGGGTTACACGAGAAGACTATGACCGGCCTAAGCCGTATCCTGACAGCTATCAATATGCCTATCAGGCTTTTGCTAAAGAAGGAGAAAAGGTGGTGGGTTTTGAAGATAGTGTGAAAGGCTTACGCGCCCTTTCAGGCATACCAGCAACGCTGATCGCTGTGAATGCTATTATGCCATTGTCTCGAGACAGTCACAAAGATTTCTGTGATAAAGATTTTTATTATTTTTCTTCTTTTAAAGAGTTGATGTTGCACTCTGGAGTACAAAACCAATGATAAGGTTTAGGGTAACATACGTGGTATAAAGATAGGGCATAGCTGGGAGCTGCTGGCGGCCCTTTTCTACGATTTTTCTGTATTAATATCTCTTGAATGTATTCAGGAGGATATTTTCCTCTACTAATATCTAATAGAGATCCCACAATATTCCTTACCATTTTATACAAAAATCCATTGCCTTTACAGATGATGGTTACTGTCTCTCCATTATCTACAATGTCTAAGTTGAATAACGTGCGTATAGTTGACGTATAGTCACGTCCATGATTTGCAAAAGAAGCGAAATCATGAGTTCCTATGAGGTACTTAGCCCCTTCTTGCATAAGATCTGTTCTTAGATGATGTCGTGGATAATAGGAAAAATAACGTTCCCAGGGAAGGGGCTTAGGAGATCTTGTTAGTAAATAACGGTATTCTTTAGCGATAGCTGAAAATCGTGAGTGGAATGTATCGTCTCCAAGAACAACGTCGCGAATCACTATATCTTTGGGCAAAAGAGCATTAAGCATTTTTTTTATGCCTGAAGCTTGTGAAAATCGTGGATGGTCAGGTTGGGGAAAATGAGCAACTTGACCAAAGGCATGGACTCCTGCGTCGGTACGACCAGAAGAGGTCACATGAATACGCTTCCCCACAACCTTTGTTAAGGAATTTTCTATAACTTCTTGGACGGAGAGATCATTAGGTTGTCTTTGCCATCCAGCATAGGCAGTTCCCTGGTAGGCTAAGAGTAGAACGACTTGTGTCATAACAAAGCATGAGCTAAGGTTAGGTCTTCTGGATAAGTAACTTTTATCTGGGGATGTTTATTGAATACTAAAGCAACAGGTACGTTGAGAAGTTCTGCAGCTTGGGTATCATCAACAAGAGTAATTCTCTCTTTATTGGCCAGTTCAAGGCCTTCTAAGAGTATTTGTGTCTTGATGCATTGAGGCGTATGGACAAGAGATAACGCATCTCGGTCTAAAGTTTTTACAGGATTACGTTGTTTGATAGTGTAGGGAACGCTAGAGACTAACGTTGCGGCTCCTGTTTGATATGCTGTTGTGATCAGTTCTCTGACTTCATCGGGATAGATAAAAGGCCGGACACCATCGTGGACTAAAACCCAAGGATGCGAAACTTGTTGTAGTCCAGAAAATACCGAATCTTGACGACGTGTCCCTGGTCTTGCGAATTTTACGGGATAACCTTCAAAAATACTTTCGTAGTTTACATCGCAAACAACAATAATTTCTGAGATTTCGGGGATGCGCAGAGCCATTTTTAATGCATGGAGGACGAGAGGTTCCCCTTGAAAAGGCAGGTATTGCTTAGGTTGATTTGCTCCAAACCGTTCTCCTTTACCCCCACTAAGTAAAATCAAAGAACACTTAGGATCCATATACGCACCGTATACAACAAATTTCAGGAGGAGAGCAAAAGCGTAACCTTTTAAACCCTCCAAGCCCACGATTTACATATAATTGCTTTTTCCCTTCTGAAAAGAAGAAGTGCCCTCGCGCAAGATCAGGATTTTCTAATCCCGAAGTTTTATTCATAATCCTATTAGCGAACTTCGGCCATGGGATAGAAATTTGGGGTCCATGAGTATGTCCAGAGAATATAAGATCACCAGGATAATCTAAGAGTTGGTACACAGTATCAGGATTATGAGAGAGAATAATGCCAGGCAGGGTTGGATTATAGTGGAAAAACGCTTTTTCAGGGTCAAATTGTTTAGCAAAAAGATCTCCTAATCCCACGATGTTTAACATATCGGGAATTTGAAGACTTTCATTATGCAGTAGGCGAATAGGAGTATTTTTTAATAAATGTAAAAGTTCTGTATTAGGTTCTTGCTTTTCAAGACTTGGGGCGTATTCATAGCTTCTAGAACCAAAAAGCCCTTGGCTTATTGAAACGAAAGCTCTTTTTAACGGTTGGCTATTTTCCATCGAAATCACATCGATTTTCCCTTGGCTATTGCGGGAGATGTATGCTTGGTAGTCGTGATTTCCAAGAACAGCAAATGTCCCTAAAGGGGCATGTAAAGTATTTAAAAAAGCTTCCAGTCGCGGGCGGTCTTCGATTTGTGCTCGACAAAGAAAATCTCCAGAAAATACGAGAATGTCGGGAGCAAATTTGGCGAGTTTTAAAGAAACCTTTTTAAGGAATTTTTTGGGAACGAATTTATGAAAATGTAAATCAGAAATTTGAGCTATGCGCAATCCATGAAGATGAGAGTACTTTTTAGGTAGCTTCCACGTTAACCAGGATGTTTGTAACCAATTCGGCTCTATAAAATTTGCCCATGAGAAGGTAGCTAGAGGAATTCCAACAGCTAAAGATAAAGAAGCTAAGACCACAGTAACACTATATACACATTTTCTCCTCGCCCTAGAGGACGAGGATCCTGAAAGAGAGCCAACTCTTGATTTTATTTTACGATATGAGAGGAGAGAGCTTTTGTCATTTGAAACATATCGATAGGGTTCTTAGAACCGAAGACTTTAGCTAGGGCTTCGTCGGGAAGAATATTTCTTTTATTCTTGGGGTCTTGTAGATTACGTTTTTTGATATAGTCCCATACTTTTTTTACAATTTCGGTGCGGGGCATGGGGCCCTTGCCAACGATAGCTGCTAAGTCGGAGGTGATATTGACAGGGTTCATAAAAGCAGAGTTTTTGTTTTTTTGACTCATCGGTTACTCCTAGTAAAGGTGGTACGAAGAGACACAAGCTCTTCATCGCAACTTTTTTATCTTTCAGGGAGGTTTCTCGTCAAAACAAAAAAACAGAATTCACTCCTCTACAACTCGTTATTAAGGCTTTAGATGCCAATCTGGAGTGGGTTCGGGGAAAGCAAGGAATACGAGGTAACCAAGAAAGAAATTGTAGAAAAATTCTAGGCGGCAGGACACGTTGACTTTATTGTTTTTGCTTCTCTAGAATTCTAATATTCAGCCTTTTTGAGAGTAGTGCAATGTATGAAAGTTTAGATAAACGGTTAGAAGGCCTGTTGACTGGGTTGGCATTAGCCGGGAGGTCTCTTTGACCTTGAAGGTAAGAGACAAGAGCTTTCCATTTTAGAAGAACAGACCTTAAAAGAAGACTTTTGGCAAGACGTCACGAGTGCAGGGAAAGTCTCCGAACGCATCGCATCGTTAAAACGACAGATTTCCCATTATGAAGAGTTCAAAGTCAGAGTGGATAATTTAGCGTTTTTCTTAAATGATGGCGATGTTTCTGCAGATCCTGAACTTCGAGAAGATTTAGAAAAAGAATTCGCTATTTGTGAGAATATCCTTTCAGAGTGGGAAACTCAGCGTTTGCTTTCTGGAGAAGTCGATAAGAACCCTTGTTTCTTAACAATTAATGCTGGTGCTGGTGGTACAGAATCCTGTGATTGGGTAGAAATGCTTTTTAGGATGTATTGTCGTTGGGCTGCACAACATCAGTGGAAAGTAGAGGTTATAGACCGTCAAGAAGGCGATGTCGCAGGGATTAAGCACGTTACTGTAAAGTTTTCCGGAGACTATGCTTACGGCTATGCTAAGGCTGAGCGAGGTGTGCATAGGCTTGTGCGTATTTCTCCTTTTGATAGTAATGCGAAACGTCATACCAGTTTCGCTTCGGTAGATGTATATCCTGAGATTGATGATGAGATAGAGATAGATATCCGTCCGAATGATTTACGCATAGATACCTTCCGCTCTTCAGGGGCTGGGGGACAACATGTCAACGTTACCGATTCTGCGGTAAGAATTACTCATATACCGACAGGAATCATGGTTTCTTGTCAGCGTGAGCGTAGTCAAATCCAGAACCGCGAGAGTTGTATGAAGATGCTACGCGCAAGAATGTATCAACAAATTCTTCAAGAACGTTTAGAAAAGCAGCTTATTGATAGAAAAAATAAAAAAGAAATTGCTTGGGGTTCGCAAATTCGTAATTATGTTTTTCAGCCTTATACTCTGGTCAAGGATGTACGCACAGGACATGAGACTGGTAATGTTCAGGCTATGATGGACGGAGAATTGCTAGACGATTTCGTCAAAGCGTATTTAGCAGAGTATGGAGAAATCTCATGACAGAGAACAAAGACACAGGAGTCCCTGGATTAGATATACGTTATACACTTCCTAGTGATGCTGTGTACATGCGGCAATGGTTAAATGATCCTAAGATACTTCGCGGGTTTCCCTTAAAGACGGAAGCAGAAATTCATGATAGCGTAAACTTTTGGGTAGGTTTTTATCGTTATCATAGCAGCTTGACAGCTGTGTATGAAGGCGAAGTTGCTGGAGTAGCTACTCTTATTTTAAACCCTTATATTAAAGTATCTCATCACGCATTAGTTTCTATTATTGTTGGTGAACCTTATCGGAATAAAGGTGTAGGAACGGCGTTATTGAATAATCTTTGCCACTTAGCAAAGACACGTTTTCACTTAGAGATTCTTTATTTAGAGGTGTATGAAGAAAACCCGGCGATAGCATTGTACAAACGTTTTGGTTTTATTGAGGTGGGAAGACAAAAGCATTTTTATAAAGATGAGATAGGGTATCTTGCAAAAATTATCATGGAAAAACAACTTTAGGTGATTTTGCTAGAACATATTAGCACGTCCTAGTGTTGCATGTCGTTTCAGAAAATTCGTAAACTTCTTAAAAAATTTTTTCGAGCATTTCTTAGCTTTAAATCTTGTTCTATGAATCTGTCAAAAATAGGCCGTCCTCAGCTTATAAGATCTTCTATTCCTGTCGATTATACTCCAGGGGAAGTGTATGATTTAGAGAAAATATACCAAGATTTAAATTTGAGATTATTTGAAGGCTCTTTGAATTTAAAAATCGGGTGGTTTGGTCGTGCACGGTCAGGTAATGCGTTTAGGGTAGTTTTAGGATCGTATCATGAGGAAGAAAAGTTGATACGCATACACCGTTCTTTAGATCGTGATGATATTCCGTTATTTTTTATGCAATATATTATTTACCATGAAATGGTCCATAGCGTAGTTCCTCGTGAGTATTCTCGTTCTGGAAGAACGATTTTTCATGGGAAGAAATTTAAAGAATGTGAGAAGCGTTTTCCGTTATATGAAAGTGCCATAGCGTGGGAAAAAGCAAATATTTACGTATTGTTGCAAGGATATAAATCAAGAATAGGTAAGAAAGATGGCAGGACATAGTAAGTGGGCAAATACAAAATACCGTAAAGAACGAGCGGATCATAAAAGAGGGAAAATCTTTTCCCGAACGATAAAAGAGTTAATGGCAGCTGTGAAAATGGGAGGTCCTGATCCTAAAACAAACGCGCGTTTACGTGTGGTCATACAAAAAGCAAAAGATCAAAATATCCCCAGTGAAAATATTGAAAGAAACCTCAAGAAAGCCACTTCTGCAGATCAGAAGAATTTTGAAAATGTGACTTATGAGCTTTATGGTCATGGAGGTGTGGGGATTATCGTGGAAGCGATGACCGATAATAAAAATCGTACTGCCTCTGATATGCGCATAGCTGTGAATAAGCGAGGGGGATCTCTGGTTGAACCAGGCAGCGTTCTTTATAACTTTGTGCGTAAGGGAGCATGTTACGTTCCTAAGAGTTCAATAGATGAGGCTGCATTACTATCTTATGTCATTGATGTAGGAGCTGAAGATCTTGATAATGATGATGATGAGCATTTCCTTGTGCTCTGTGACCCTGTAGAATTAGCCTCTGTAAAAGAGAAGTTAATTGCTCTAGGTGTGACATGCTCTGAGGAAAAGCTGATTTATGTTCCTTTACGTCTCGTAGATTGTGATGAACAAGATGGTGAAGCAAATCTTGCTTTGATTGAATGGCTAGAGAAGATCGATGATGTTGATGAAGTATACCATAACATGGCCTAAGGCTTTTCTAGATTAGAGAAAAGCCTTAGCTGTCTATCGTCTACGAGCGTCGTTGCGGTGGTGGGGGAGGAGATCCCGTAGCTTGAGATAACGTTTTGGATAACTGTGTGGTCAGGTTTCTTGCCGCATCAGCTAGCTGTTTCCCTTGCGTAGATTCAGTACCGGCGCTGTCCATAGCTTCTTGTAGTAGTCGTGATCCCTGTTCGAACATCTGAATTTTTTTAGCAACACTACTTAACGCTTGTGTGACGTTTTTAGCTGCTTCGGGAATGCCTGAAGAAGCATCTCCTTTTGTCAAAGTTGCTGTTTGTCTAGATCCTGCTACAGGAGTCGACAAGGCTACCTGTTGTTGTGGAGCTGGGGTCGATACTTCTCTGCCCACAGAGGGAGTCGCAGTCTCTAATAAGTTAGATAAACTACTTGCAACATCTCGAGCAGCTCCATGGAGATCGGGAGCCCCTTGAGGAGCGACTGTCTCAGCTGTTTGCGCTTGCGGAAGTACGGAAATTGTTGCAGATTGTTGTTGGACAGGTCTGCTTGCGATTACCGTAGTTTGGGCAGGCATTGGTGCAACAATACCCCCGGATCCTGTTCGCTCTTGGAAGGCTTTAATCAGGTTACCTACGTTTGTTTTTTGAGGAGTAATGAGGTTCCCTTGAGCATCAAACGATTCATCCAGATGGGCTCGTAGCTGAGGTAGTAAATGTTCTAAACCTCCAGGGCCATCTCCAGATGTAGCTCCCATTAAATTACTTGTGCGTGATCCCGTCTCTGTTCTGGTGGGTGATCCAGTCTCTGTTCTGGAGTTGCTGCTAACGATCGTTCCACCTTCGTCTATATTCACTCGTGTTGCAACGAATATACCTTCAGGTTGCGTAGGCTTTGGAGTCTTGCCTGCTTCAACGTCTCGAATTACCTCACCTAGATTTTGATTTACAGAAATAGCCTCTCCTTTACTGCCCTCAGGATAAACAACATCTAAGTGCTCACGGACACGACCCAAGATATTTCCTAATTCGTTACCTTCGTTGTCATTAGATTCTCGTCTTTGGACTCCTCCGCCCCCACCTTGGTCATTATTTAACAATACTGTAGGTCTGTAGGTGCCATTTTCCGATGTTCTGACAACAGTACCCAAATCTTGGTTTCCTTCGTGGTGTTCGCCATTTTGATCATAGACCGTATCTAAATGTTGACGAACATTTTGCAGAACTTGCTGCAAGCTGTCTTTTGGCATTCCTGTAATATTCACACCTCCTTGAATTGGTGGTGGTGGTCCAGGAGGCCCAGGAGGCGCAGGAGGAGCTGGTTCCAAGCTATCGAAGCCATTACCTTCATCCTCGAAGTGAATATCCGTATCGTCTTGAGTGCTGGTACTTTCTGTTTCTACATCGTCAAAGTTTGCTTCTTCTACATTTTGGTCATTATCCACACCAGCTTCAGAGGTGTCTGTAGGTTGCGTAGTTGTTGAGTTAACGGTAGTCGTTGTTGTTCCACCAGTTACGTTTACACTAGTACTGATGCCTCCCAAGTTAACATTGATAACAGGTTGAGGATAGGCAACAGGTTGGGGTTGCTGTTGCGTGGGGGAGGAAGTTTCTCGAGAGAATACAGTGCCCTCGTTTGGTCTTTGTACGTTATTCCAGTTAATTCCTTTCAGACCACCAACATCACCCCAGATGGCTCCAGATTCACATTTAGTTCCTCGACGCCATACAGACGGTGTATAGTTGCTACTCGATTCTTTAGCATTCCATGGGCCGTAGAGAACTGTGGTTTTAAATTTCATGCTCATAAGCAGGTGATCATAATGACCGGTTTCTCCGGTTTGTCCTGCTATGCGCGGCTGGATGTTGTTTGTCCAATCTGCATGCATAGTTTCGTAGCCTACACAAAACTTAGCAATACACATTTCTAGATCTTTAATGTCTGTAATCGGTTCCTTCGTTTTTCCGTTAGTTACCGCTATGGATTCTGCGGTACTCCAATCACCGTTTCTTACGAAAATAAAACTTCCGCGAGCCTCATCCATATACACGATGTGACCAGCTTTTGTCTGTAATTTCGCCTGTACAGAAGGGGTGGATAAGAACCTGATAATAGAGGCTTTATCAGTAGGATCATATTTAGGTAGCGCCATGCTCGGTAGACCACCAGGACCATCAGGTCTCTCTGCTCCGTCGGCGGCTTCTGTTCCTCGAAGTCCTTCTAAGTCTCCTAAGTCTACATCTCCTGAAGTACTTGAAAGATCTTCTGTACTGCCAACGTCTCCAGAGTGTTGTGATGAAGGTGCGCTTGAAATATCAGATAAGGCATCGCTATCACTACTGGATGTACTGTCGCTTCTAGATCTTCCAACTCCAAGAATCTGAGACCCTAATAAGTTTGCTGCCGTAGCAGTTGTCCCAACGTTTCCTGTAGAGGGAGATGTTGTTGATACATTTCTTTCAGTTGTAAAAACTACGGCTCCCGAGTCGGACTCTGCTTGAGATACGGCTTGCCCTGCTGCTGTATTCACAGTCTGCGATGTTGTTTCCGCAGCTTCAGTCCCCGTGGTAGAGACAACATGTCCCCCGAAGGTTGTTGAAGTCGTTACTACAGGAGTTGTGGTCGTAGTAGTTGTGACATTCGTGATAGACTGATTATTAATTGGACTCGACATGATTTAACAACTAAATAAAAAAACTCTATTTTAATTAGATTGTAAAACAAATTATTTATTAATATCTCTAGTTTTATTTAAATAATTAAACTAACTTTCGTTTTAATAATTTTAACTATTGTAAATTAGAGAGATTCGTTAAAAAAAATGAAAAGTTTGCATGGAAAAATAACTTTGGGTGGAGTTAACGTTTCTTTAAGATGAAGAGAAAGCGACAATGAGGAGTAAGAAATGGCAGCAGCTGAAGTTTTTGGTGGTTGTGTGTTAGAAGGTTCTGTGCGGGTATCTGGGGCCAAAAACTCGACAACCAAGTTACTCGTTGCGTCATTATTATCGGATCGCAAATGCATTTTACGTAATGTCCCTGATATAGGAGATGTACGTTTAACTGTTGAATTGTGCCGTTCTTTAGGTTCTATAATACATTGGGATAAACAAGCAGAAGTCATAGAGATTCATACACCTGAGATTCGCATGTCCGAAGTGTCCGCACAGTTTTCTCGGGTGAATCGTATTCCTATTTTATTATTAGGAGCTCTACTAGCTCGCTGTCCGGAAGGCGTTATTGTCCCCTGTGTCGGGGGAGATGCTATAGGGGAAAGGACTCTAAATTTTCATTTTGAGGGTTTAGAACGGCTAGGGGCAAA
Organism: Chlamydophila parapsittaci; assembly: GCF_006385615.1. Lineage (NCBI taxonomy): Bacteria > Pseudomonadati > Chlamydiota > Chlamydiia > Chlamydiales > Chlamydiaceae > Chlamydia > Chlamydophila parapsittaci. Next base: position 800,673 of record NZ_CP041038.1, read on the forward strand.
GGTTGTCTATGACGGACATGGATATCAAGCTGCTGCTCCTCAAGGTCTTGTCGGAGCGTACATTACTCTTCCTTACCCTTCTGTAGGAGCTACTGAGAATTTGATATTAGCTTCTGTTCGCGCTCAGGGAAGAACGATCATCAAGAACGCTGCTTTAGAAGTAGAAATCTTGGATCTTATTTTGTTTTTGCAAAAAGCAGGAGTGGAGATCACTACAGATAATGATAAGACGATAGAAATTTTTGGTTGTGATGATTTTTACGAAGTAGATCACTGGGTGATCCCCGATAAGATAGAAGCGGCTTCATTTGGTATGGCTGCCGTGCTTACCGGCGGGCGCATTTTTGTAGAAAATGCCGAGCAATATCTGATGATTCCTTTTCTTAAAACCTTAAGGTCTATAGGAGGAGGGTTCTCAGTGACAGAAACAGGAATCGAATTCTTTTATAACGAACCATTAAAAGGTGGTGTTGTATTAGAAACCGATGTACATCCTGGATTCCTTACAGATTGGCAACAACCTTTTTCAGTTCTTCTCTCTCAGGCAGAAGGATCTTCTGTGATTCATGAAACCGTGCATGAGAATCGGCTAGGGTATTTACGCGGTTTACAGCAAATGGGAGCGAATTGCGAGCTGTTCTACCAGTGTTTAAGCTCAAAGGCTTGTCGTTATGCAACCGGAAATTTTCCCCATAGTGCTGTCATTCACGGAGCGACACCATTGAAAGCTTCTGAACTGGTTATTCCCGATTTGCGTGCAGGATTTGCCTATATTATGGCAGCTCTCATTGCAGAGGGTGGACCTTCTTTAATCAGAAATACCCAGTTGTTAGATCGGGGATATTACAATTGGGTGGACAAACTGAACTCTTTAGGAGCAAAGATCCACTTGTTGTCCTTAGATCCCGTAGCGTTCTAAACTTACAATCTATCCAAAGTTTGTAACCCTAACAGATGCATGCCCGTAGCTAGGGTCTTTTCAACAAGAGCACAAAGATAAAGACGTGCTTTTTGATGAGGAGATCCTTCAATATGGCAGTCTCTGAAAAAAGCATGAAACTTGTTTGTAAGCATATAAAGATAGTCTGTTAGGAAGTGAGGGCAGAGCTCTTTAAGAGTGAGATCAATAGCTTCTGGGAAGCGTAGTAAGGCTAAAGCTAACGCTTCTTCGGAAGGCTCTTGAATATCAGCCGTAGACTCTAAGCTAAGTTTTTCAATACCTAACCGCCGTTTTATTCCTTGGATACGTACATAACCATAAAGAATAAACATCGCTGTATTTCCTTCAAAACGCAGCATCTTCTCAAAAGAGAAGACATAGTCGCTAACACGATGAGAGGAAAGATCAGCATATTTGATAGCATTAATACCAAGAACAGGAGCTCGTTCCGCAATTTCTGCCTCAGACATCTCTGGGCGGTGCTTTTTTAAAGTAGCCACAGCTTGATCTATAGCCATGTCTAACAATTCCTGAAGTTTAATATTTTCTCCAGAACGAGTTTTGAACTTTTTCCCTTCAGAATCAAGAACAAGGCCAAAACCTACATGAGAGAAGACTTCTTTATTGGGAAGGTAGCCAGCAGCTAATGCCGTAGCCTCAAGAAGTTGAAAATGTAAGGATTGTCCCATGTCGGTAACAATAATAATTTTATCCGCATGGTCGTGCTCTACGCGATAACGCATAGCAGCTAAATCAGTAGTGGCATAGTTGTAGCCACCATCACTTTTTTGTACCATAAGAGGGATAGAAAAACCCTCATGAAAAACACATTTTGCATTATCGGAAATTGTGATGAGATTTTTCTTTTCTAAGTCTTTGATAATCTCAGGAAGGAAAGGATTATAGAAAGATTCCCCACGTTTCTCTATGCTAATGTCTAAAATATTGTAAATCTTTTGAAACGCTCGTTCAGAAATTTCGCATATGCGTTCCCAAAGTTTTCGTGCTTTGGGGTCTCCTGATTGCAATGCCACAACATTTGTTTGTGATCGTTTCTTGAATTCTGCATCTTCAGCAAAACGAGCGTGTGCTTTCTTGTATAAAATCGTTAGATCTTCAAGATTTTCGATATCTTCAGAGGATTCCTCCTGAAGATAAGTAATAAGCATGCCAAACGCTGTTCCCCAATCACCAATGTGATTCAATCTTAACACGTCATTACCCACAAAAGTAAATATACGAGCTAAACAATCACCGATAATTGTAGAACGTAGATGGCCTACGTGCATGTCCTTAGCAATGTTTGGAGAAGAAAAGTCTATAACGACTTTTTTAGGATCTTTAACACGAAATCCTGAAGATAGATCCTGAGAATATGACTGTAAACTCAGGTTGAGAAATTCTTTTGAAAATGTGAAGTTAATAAATCCAGCACCTGCAATTTCTATAGAAGAGAAACTATTTTTGGAGATGTGATTCACTATAGATTCCGCAATAGCTCTAGGAGGCATTTTTAATGTGCGGGCAAGCTTCATCGCATCATTACATTGGTAATGGCCGAAAAGCTCTTTTGTTGATTGCGTGATGTCAGGAGAGATGGTTTCTATTTGAGGGAATGCAGATAGAATCGCTTCTCGACATAAAGAGGAAAGATAGGAAAGAAGAGTCATTTAAGGAACCTCTCCAATACAACCATTTTCATACCAAGTTTTTAGCTCTGCTATTTTGCTCATGATCCTATCTGTGGCTATTTGGTAAGTTTCTTTGGAACTTAGGGTCTCATTATTAATCAAATCGTCAAAAGTTAGTGGTGTGCCAAAAACACAGGTAACGGTTTTCCAAATTTTAGGAAATTTTTGATAGCGATTGAAAATATCATAGGTCCCACCAATATATACAGGAATAACGGGAACGCAAGCTTTGATCGCTATTAAACCAACACCAACTTTTCCAGGAAGTAGCTCTCCCGTTGGGCTCCGCTCACCTTCAGGATAAATAATGAGCTTTTTGTTCTTTTTTAAAATTTCGAAAGCAGCTTTACAAGCTGCAGCATTTCCTCCCCCTTTTTTGACAGGGTAACATCCCCATTCTTTATACAACCACCCAGTAAACCGATTACTAAATAATGTAGAACGCGCTAAGTGATACAAACACCCACGAACAGATAAGTGCAAAGCTACGGGATCCAAATAAGAATTGTGGTTTGCAGCAATAATAGCCGCTCCTTTAACAAGATTCTTTTTTACTCCGTAAACTTTATGTCTATAGAGTAGGGTAAAGGCAACTCGAGTAAGAAATTTACAAACTGTAAATATCATGGCAATTTCGGAGAAATTAAAGCTGAAATTTTCTCTAGAACTTGGCTTATTGTCAAATCTGAAGAATCTAAAACAACAGCTCCTTCCGGAATAACTAGAGGATCGAGAGTGCGTTGGCTATCTGTTTCATCACGTTTCACTAGTTGAGCATATAAAGCTTCTTTTGAAATAGAATCATTGGGAAGATCTTTTAATCTTCGCGCAGCGCGCACTTCAGCACTCGCAGTGAGAAAGATCTTTACATCAGCATTAGGGAATACCTTAGAACCCATATCTCTTCCTTCAAAAACACAATTACCTAATTCAGCATATTTTCTTTGCAGTTTGTGCATGAAAAGACGTACTTCAGGCAGTTGAGATAATTTTGAAGCCGCATTGGCAACTTCTTGAGTCCCTAGCTCTACAGATAGAAGATTTCCTTCTAAAAAAGCTTCCAAGGGCTGCCCAGAAACAAATGAAAAAGAAAATGGGGGGTTGTCAATAAGTTCTTGAATCGAGAGATGTTTCCATGGTTCACACAAGTGTGTGTAGGCCAGGGTACGGTACATTGCCCCTGTATTGCAGTAGTTGAAGTTTAAGTCCTTTGCAAGAGCCTTTGCTATTGTGCTTTTCCCTGTCCCTGAGGGGCCATCTATTGTAATAATCATCTGAGAAACATAGATTTTTGCGTAATCAAAAGTAGAATATACACAATAGGTGTAGAAAGTAGAAGAGAATCTAAAGTATCTAAAGTGCCTCCTACTGCTTTTAATTGGTTGCTATTTTTAATTTTAGCATCACGTTTAAAAATAGATTCTATAATATCGCCAAAAAATCCGCTAATTCCAAGAATCACACCCAAAGCAATCAAGATACTGGGCATAGTGATAAAATCAGCAAACCGCGCAGGAATTTGTAAGAAGAATGCTATACTAATTAAAGTCGCTCCAAGACATCCAGAGACGAAACCAACAATCGTCTTGTGAGGACTGATTTCAGGCGTAATTTTCTTTTGACCAAATGCTTTTCCGAAGAAATATCCGAAGATATCAGCTCCTTTTGTTGTGGCAATGAGGAAACTTGCCCACCAAACCCCTAAAAAGGGTTCCTTAGTATGAATGAAACCATACAGGATATACAAGAACAGACGTATAGGAATACCCACGTATAGCATAGAAAATAAGGTGATTCCTGAGGTTTCTAAGGGCCCACAGGTATTTTTTCTTGATCTAAAGACGTTAATAACGATCCAAACAAATAGGAAACACCAGGGGAGGGTTGAAACAAATTCAGGAAGTACATGATGCCAGCGAATCGCAATAAAGCTGGTTAAAACAAAAATAAAAGATCCAATAGCACTATATAAACGGAATGCATAATGCATCTTTACCTTCGCCATAGTCCCGTATTCATACGTCCCTACAGCACCACAAAGCGCTGAGATAAACCCTAAAGCGAACGATGTCAAAGGGAATAAAGAACTATAAAGAAGCAGTACTAAAAATGTAAGAACCAACGAATGTACAACAACTCGTTGAAAAAGATCTCCATAGAAGGGAGTTTTGAACTTATTCAATTTCAACATGGCTATTTGCCTCCTCGTCGTGATCTGTGTTGGTAAGCTTTAATGGCATCTAGAAGATGATAAGGTTTAAAATCCGGCCATAAAACATCGGTTACATATAGCTCTGTATATGCTATTTGCCATAAGAGGAAATTACTGACACGCATTTCGCCACCAGTGCGAATTAATAAATCCGGATCGGGAATTTCTGAAGTGTCTAAATACAAGCGGATTAACTCTTCAGAAACTGAGTCTAAGGATATTTTTTTATTTACTAAATCATGATGTAGTTTTTTAAATGCGCGTACCAGCTCATCTTTCCCACCATAGTTAATAGCTAACACAAGCTCCCTAATCCCATGTCCCTGAGTCTCCTCCGCTACTTTGGAAATTTGTTTCTGCAAGTAATGAGGTAGGGCTAACAAATTTCCTATGCAACGTAGCCGGATCTTATTTTCAATAAGGTAGGGAAGCTGTTCATCTAGTTGCGAATGGAAGAGTGAAAAAAGCTCAGCAACTTCTTCAGCTGATCTTAGAAAATTCTCCGTAGAGAAGGCAAATAATGTGAGGACCTCTATACCCAAGGAAAAAGCAGACTCAATAATCTTGGGTAAAACCTTAGCTCCGTAGTAATGCCCAGAAGAACGCTTAACAGAGCACTGCGTTTGATGTTGCTGATACCAACGCCGATTTCCGTCCATAATGATGGCAACATGCTTCGGTAGAGACTGCATGGATAGACTAGCTTGATCCGCCTGTTTTAAGGTGAGAGACATATCTACATCATTAGTTGTGGAAGTATACGTTATGACTGAACAATAGCAGCTAAACCTCTTCTTAAGCCAAAGTAATAGCTTAAGAGTTTTTGCATTTTCTTCGGGATGTAAAACATCTGAAAATAATTCAAAAAGTTAAAACCTCCGAGAGGCATAGTAGAAGAAACATCATATCTTGACAAGTTGACATTCTTGAATCGGAAGATATTGAAAAGCACAATAAGACCTTGCAGAGATCATTTTAATGAAGATCTCTATGTATTTCGAGCAAGTACAATATGTTGGGAATTTAGAGGGAGGGAGTGAATTTTTTCATTTGCAAAATAGAGAAATACCGAAGGCAGGTGTCAACATATTTCCTAAAAATACGGTTAGGGAATTTTTGTGTTCTACGTTCTTGTTGTAGAACAAACACCCTGAGACCTATATGTAAAGGATGTTTACAATTAAAATAATTATAAAATGACAAGAAATTTTTTAACATAAAGTTACTAGAGGTTTTTTATTTCTTTGATTTGTTATACTTTAATTGCGTTTTAGAAATAGTTGTTTTCAGTTATGAGACTAATACTAGAGACTTGTAAGGTATTTTAAATGAAATTGCCTAGAATATGTTTTGGGTATGTTCCGAAACTTGCGTTTATGTGTACAAAAGAAAAAGGCAATGTTCATTACATTCCTACTGCTCGCCACGCAGCTAAAAAGGTTGTTTCGGGAATTTTTGCTGTTTTAGGAACAGCAGCGTTTTCCTGTAGTATACTGGCTGCGAGTATGTGTCAGACCTTTTTCCCTTGTATCGGATTATTAATCCTCGGAATTCTCTTGTTTATCATTGCGTATTGCCAATATGGAAGAGCATGGACGCGCATAGAAATTCCAAAATTACGTTATCGCAAACATAACGTTTCTTCGATAACAGAGAGAGAATACCTTTCTTTATTGTGGAAGTGGCGTTTTCTGTCTCCAGGTGTATACTGTCATCAAGTAAATAGAAATATTTATATCTGCGAAGGAACTAAGGATAATCTAAAGAAAATTTTAGAAAAAAGATCTGCAAAAAAGAACGGGACGATTTTAATTCAGGAATTAGATTTAGACGCAATTCGACACGATCAGTTAGCAGCCGAAACTCAATATCAAGAAGTCTTTCAACTACCCAAGTCTATGCTAGAGGATGTTACAAGCTTTTTGAGAACTTCGTATTCTGAGGAAAAAATCGTTTCTGCTCCATGGCCAGATTGCGCTCCAGGGCCTACGCCTCAAGAAGTGCTGTATACGCATATTCCCGGATTGCGACAGGGTGAAGCTCATGAGTGCGCTTCTTTGCTCCCAGTATATACAGAAACATATATTGAAGCTTTCAAAGCAGCAATAGAAAGAGTCGCAGTTTCTCGTGTGGTGAGTAGGGAAGGGATTTGCCTTTTAGTTTCTCCTTTGGGAGTTGTAAAAGGTCTAAGTCCAGAGGCTCTACATGCTACAAAAACTCTGTCTAAAACAGCTTTTCTTCAAGCTGTAGAATCTTTAGCATTGGACACAATACTCCCCGAAAGTAAGTCCAAACTTCCAATAACTATAGCTCTTGTTGATCCTGAAAGCGTGGCTCCATTAAGATCCGTGGATACTAATGTGATGTTCCCAAGTAGAGAAAGTTTATCTTTCTCAGATTTTTCTCCTTCAAGTTCTTCCTGGTGTCATGTGATTTAATCTACCCTAGAGATAGTCTCTTGGGGTAGATTGATTTTTTACGAAATTTAAGTTTATAAGAAATCATAACTAAAAGAGATGATACCAATTTATAAGTTATAACCTTAGGAATGTAATGTTTTCTTCGTAACAAATTATCTGTTTAAATTTCTAAACAGGTCTTCATTTGACGATATTATTTTCAATTGGTATTTTGGTTCATTAGTATTTCTATTCAAAATATTCGCTATTTTAAAAGAGCCACGCAATGAAACAGAGATTTGGACGCAATTTAAGTATTATTATTTTTGTTTTTGGATTAGCTCTATACTATGTGTTGCCCACATGTCTGTATTACTCACGACCACTAAATAAAAAAGTCGATGAGAAAGAAGCTCAACAAATCGTACGTAAGTTAACGAATCAAGTGGCTGAAGTACGTAGCGACATTATTCCCAGAGTTTCTTCTGTGCTCTCTGCATTGAAATTACGCGGACATATTGTACAGCATCCCAGTATCCCGGGTGTGGTGAATGTTCACTTCAAAGATAATGCAGATGCCTATACGTTCCTTGAAAATATGATTTATGGCGAACCCACGGTTCCTATAAAATCCTCGCGTTTATACGTTTTAGGGTACGACAATAAAGATGGCGGGGTTGTTCAAGTTACCGGCGCCTTAACTACGGCTTTAACAGAAAACGATTTTTCTTTTGTTCCCTACAATCGAGAAGATGCAGAACCAGGAAAGGAAATTTTAAACGCTGCTCTTCATTTGATTACTCCAGCTCCTGCTCATTCTTGTTCCTGCGGTTATACCTCGATTTGGAATACAGCATCTATAGCTAAGGTAGTGCAGTTAGCAGAGAACCTTTCAGTGGGTTTAGAAATTCTTCCGAATTCCAGGACTCCAGCGCTACTGAATTACTTCTTCTCTTCTGAGAAGGATTACTCTGCATTTTTATCACGATTGGAAAATGTATCAACGCATTCTGATCTTTCAGAACAACATCGATCTATTTTACAATCCGTACATCAAAATTTGAAGTTGAGATCGCCAAGATGGAAAAAAGCGTTTACGCGCATAGTGGATAATTCTTTAGATTGCAGCACACTATCTCCATTCTTTTCTTCCGTAGATTTTTCTCCTAAAGAAAGAAAACTCGTGTTTTGTCTCGATCCTAATGTGCTTGCTAAACGTGATGAGTTGTCTGCAGAACAGCGCCTAGATTTTGATTCGTGGTTGGCAAAAGAAAAACAAAGATTGTCTCATAAGCTTCAACGACCTGCTCAAGAATCTGCGCAAGGATTTGCGTTTAATCTCAGTGATAAAGATGCGAGCGGAAAAATCGTGCTGCATGGACAACGTATCTATCAGGGGATAGTCGAGCATTTAGCTACACTAGCTTTGAACAGGCCCCCAGCACAATCTTGCGATCTTATTCGCGAACATTTCCCCATACATTGTCGTTTGCCTAGAGAAAGCGATGCTTTCGGTTGTTTTATTTTCTCACCAGAGAAAAGTTGTTCGCATTTTTCTAAGGGATCTATCTATGTAGTTCTTAAGGGATTACGCTCCGTCGCTGCGAAATATGAGCAAGGAGAAGGAGAAGATTCTAAGATTTTCGAGAAGGATTTACACAACTTATACAATTGTTTTGCTCATACAGATGCCATTCCCTGGAGTCTCGGAGAGGATGAGGTTCTAGAAATCCGACAGCCTTTACAAAGGTACTTCGATGTTTGGGGAGAAAATTTTGTCGTTGCCAATGAAGGTGAAACTGCTAGTCTTGAAGTGCGCGATATTCGCGATCGTTTAGATACCCTAAATCGTATTGAAAAGCGCCGTCAAGAAGAGTGGGTACGTTGGCACGAACAATACAAACAGTCCAGTTGTTCTATGGACCCTCAACAGCGTATACGTGCTGCTGTACCTCACCGAAGCGCTTTTGTTGAAAATCTTAAACTTAACCTACGCAAATACTCTCGAGGAGATAGTGTCCTTCGTCTAGGGATTGATTTTATCGGTGGGAAACAGATCCGCTTGGCCTTCAAGGATCATCAAGGGAAGCAGTTAACAGGTAAGGAAGGGATTCTTAAGGTTTCTGATGAGCTTTACGCGCGTTTAAATAGGCTGGGAGTTTCAGAAGTAGAAATACGCAGAGAAGGGGATAACGTACATTTAAGTGTTCCTGGATCTACCAAAATTTCTTCCGAGGAAATTTTGGGAACTTCTCAAATGACTTTCCACGTAGTAAATGAAAAGTTCTCCCCCTACTCTGCTCTCCGTTATGAAGTCCAAAGGTTTTTAGACTATTTATGGTTTACAGCACAAAGTCAAGACGCTACTTCCCCGGAAGCAGTGAATAAGCTCGCGAGTTATATTTTTAACAATCCAGATTCCCGCTTACCCTCCAGTGTTCAAGAAGCAGTAGCCAAACTGCAACAGGAAGGTCTTGCTTTCCCAAACATGGATAGCGAGATTTCTTCATCGCATTTAGATACTACTTATTCAATGATCGCTATAGAAAAAGATGTTGAGGGAAAGGCAAACCCCTTAATGATTGTTTTCCGTAACTATGCTTTAGATGGTGCTTCGTTAAAAAATATTCGGCCAGAATTTGCTGTAGGCGAAGGGTACATTTTAAATTTCTCCGTAAAAGATACTGGAATAGCTCAAAAAGCCTACGATGTTTCTCCGAGAGAAAGTTTCCATGCATGGACTTCTACTTACTGTCAGGAAGGTATCAGTGGAACTGAGAATGGTCAGTATTCTTCAGGTAGAGGGTGGAGAATGGCTGTTGTACTTGACGGTTACGTAGTTAGTGATCCTGTGTTAAATGCTCCTTTGAAAGATCAAGCGAGCGTCTCCGGGAAGTTTTCCCATCGTGAGGTGAACCGCTTAGCTACAGATTTAAAATCAGGATCTATGTCTTTTGTTCCTGAAGTGTTAAGTGAAGAAGTTATCTCTCCTGAATTAGGAAAACAGCAGCGTACACAGGGAATCATTTCAGTATGCCTTGGCCTTGCTGTTTTGATCATTTTAATGAGTGTTTATTACAAGTTCGGCGGTGTCATTGCTTCCGGAGCTGTTATTCTCAATCTTCTATTAATTTGGGCAGCTTTACAATATCTCGATGCACCACTAACCCTCACTGGATTGGCAGGAATTGTCCTTGCTATGGGAATGGCTGTAGATGCTAACGTCCTTGTTTTCGAAAGAATTCGAGAAGAGTATTTACTGTCTCGAAGTCTTACTCAATCTGTAGAAGCTGGGTATAAGAAGGCTTTCGGAGCGATTTTTGACTCCAATCTCACGACTGTATTGGCTTCGTTACTTCTTTTAGTTTTAGATACAGGGCCGATTAAAGGGTTTGCTCTTACTTTAATCTTGGGAATTTTCTCCTCAATGTTTACAGCCTTATTTATGACGAAGTTCTTCTTCATGGTGTGGATGAATAAAACCCAAGAAACACAGCTACACATGATGAATAAATTCATCGGCATCAAGCATGATTTCTTGAAAGAGTGCAAAAGACTCTGGATGATCTCCGGAAGCGTGATTGCCTTAGGGTGTGTGGCTTTAGGTTTTGGCGCTTGGAATTCTGTTTTAGGTATGGATTTCAAAGGTGGTTATGCCCTTACCTTGAATATCGCTGATCAGAAATCGGTAGATGTGACAAATGTCCGCAGCAAATTGGGAGATAAATTTAAGCAAGTAGGGATATCTCCTAGAGACTTTAGAATCAAAACTTTTGGTTCTTCTGATAAGATAAAAATTTATTTTAGTCAGAACGCACTAACACGAGTGCAGACCCCAGAAAGACCCGCTATGGAAGCGACAGATCCTAACCTATCTATCGTGATGAATCTACTTTCCGATACGGGGATCGATATCTCTTCTGAAAATCTCAAAGATGTTCAGAATTTCTGGTCTAAAGTTAGCGGTCAGTTTTCTAATAAGATGCGACAACAAGCTTGCATAGCATTGGTAGGTGCCTTATTAATCATATTACTGTATGTTAGCCTGCGTTTCGAATGGCGTTATGCATTTAGTGCTATTTGTGCTTTGATTCACGATCTTCTTGCTACTTGTGCCGTATTAGTCGCTACGCACTTCTTCTTGCAAAAAATACAAATTGATTTACAAGCCATAGGCGCTTTAATGACAGTGTTGGGGTATTCATTAAATAATACCCTCATCATATTTGATCGTATTCGTGAAGATCGTCAGGAAAAATTATTTACACCTATGCCGATCTTAATTAACGACGCACTACAAAAAACTCTAGGAAGAACGGTAATGACCACAGCAACAACGCTATCGGTCTTGTTAATATTATTATTTGTTGGTGGAGGATCAATCTTTAACTTTGCTTTCATCATGACAATAGGTATTCTCTTAGGTACACTATCATCTCTATACATAGCACCGCCTCTTCTTCTATTTATGGTTCGTAAAGAGGAAAGAAAACAACAATAACCAGGAGTTATTGTTGTTTTTGGTTCAGAAGGATGAGAAAATGCTCTTTAGAAAGATAGATTTTTAAAGAGCTTTTACGACGCGAACATCTATGGCAAGTAAAGATAATTCTTCTGTATCTAATCCTACTTGGATATATCCTAAGTACGATCCCGCTCTACTTTCTTCTATTATAAAGGAGTTACATCTTCATCCGGTTGCTGCACAGACTTTTATTTCTCGAGGATTTCAAACGGTAGATGAAGTTCGTGATTTTCTTTATGTACATCTATCCAACCTGCATGATCCCGAACTTTTACTCGACATGTCAAAAGCTGTACAACGTTTGCTTCTCGCAAAAGAACGTGGTGAGCATGTCATGGTCTATGGAGATAGTGATGTTGATGGGATAACAGGCGTGGCTCTTCTTGTAGAGTTTTTGAGATCTATAGAAATGAAGGTTAGCTATTGTTTTTTAGGAGCATTCCTGAAACATTATGGCGAACCTTCTCTGTTGATTGCCAAGATGAAGGAAGAAGGCGTCACTTTGCTGATTACCGTAGATTGCGGGATTACTGCAGGGAAAGAAGTCAGTGATATCAATAAGCAAGGCATTGATGTCATTGTTACAGATCATCATATGCCTACAGGTAAAATCCCTCATTGCATAGCAACATTAAATCCAAAGCTCAGAGATCATACTTATCCAAATAAAGATCTCACTGGTGTAGGCGTCGCTTTTAAACTCGCCCGTGGTGTTGTTAACGCGTTACAGAAAAACAATCCAAAACTCAAATTAGACATTAAGCATTTATTAGATTTAGTAACTCTAGGGACAGTGACAGATGTCGGGACCCTTTTAGGAGAGAATCGTACCATGGTACGCCACGGTATTAAAGAAATTGCTAAAGGGTCACGGTTAGGACTACATAAATTATGCATTTTTTCAGGAGTAAATCCTTCAGAAGTTACCTCTACAGATATTGTTTTGAAAATCTCTCCGAAACTGAATAGTTTAGGAAGACTTGCCGACGCTTCTAAAGGCGTGGAGTTGCTGCTTACCAAAGATCCAGAAGTCGCTGATGACATCATTCAATATCTCGACAAGATAAATAGAGAACGCCAAAAAATAGAAGCAGACGTCTTTCATGATGTACAAAAAATCTTAAAAAATCAGCCCGATATCGTTAAACAAGCAGCTATCGTACTATCATCACAAGATTGGCATTCAAGAGTCATTCCAATTATTTCAGCACGCCTAGCTAAAGCATATAATAAGCCCGTAGCTATTATTTCTAATCAGGGAGGGGTAGGGAAAGGATCGTTAAGAACAATAGGGTCTTTCCCCCTTCTTGGCATATTACAAAAGTGCTCCCCTATGTTCATATCTTATGGGGGACACGATTTTGCCGCAGGCATTATCATTAATGAAGACCAAATAGAAGCTTTTAGGAAAAAGTTCATTCATCTTGTGAATTCATCATTAAAAAAGGAAAAAGCCGTAGTTACCCTTCCCCTAGATGCCCGAGCAGATTTTGATGAGATCGATCACGATTTACTCTCTTCCATCGATCTGTTCGAACCTTTTGGTAAAGGCAATCCCGTACCCATATTTTATACCATAGTACATCAGGTGCGTTACCCAAAGTTATTGCCAGGTAATCATCTGAAACTCTACCTGAATTACGGAGAAAGAAACTTGGAAGGCATAGCTTTTGGATTAGGTGATAGAATCGGCGCTTTAAAAGCAAGTTGGAATCAACCTTTAGAACTTGCCTATACACCACGTTTATCCCAATCTGCTAACGGAGGAGTCATCCATTTGTTAGTGCGTGATTTTCATATTCTTCCACTCAATTACAAGGACACAACAGCAAAGTTTTAATCTTTTGAACATTAAACTTCTGCACCGCGTTTTTCAGATTTCATAATACTTTTTTCTTGAGTTTTTCTCTAGCCTAGTTTTAAATGATTCACCCAATTTTATTGAAGGCAGGACCTCTCTAAGTTTGTTTCCCCTGATATTTGTGTCAGCGAACATATCTCTGAATATAATCCAAAGTAAACATTTTCTAACTTATTACCCCGTAACAAGAGACGAAGAGATCAGGGGATTCTAGGCAGGTAGAAGAGTAGTTGTCCTGAGTAATTTTCCCGGGTTTTTTATGGAATTCTAAAGATAATTAAAGCAAAGTTTTTTCATAATTTTTATTTTAAATTCGTTCTTCTTAAAAAGAAATATTTAATTTAAGTACATGAATAGGAACATTTTCTTTGTTTTATTCCACATTTTTTTTAAAATATCCGCTTTTAACTTTTATACTCGTCAGTAGACATGTTTTCAGTCACTCAACCATCTGTTACAGGTAATTCGTTGTGTACGATGAGCCCCAAACCTGAAATCCTTATATTTTCTTCCGAACCTGCTCTTAAGGCATATCAGAGAAGGGCCTGTAGTCCTGTGATTTACAAGTTACTTGATGTTATTAGTGCTGTAGTTAAGTTCATTATTCGAGTTATTTTATTCATTCCCCTAGGTTTACTTTGGGTGTTGGGAAAGATATGCCAGAACATTTTGCTTCCTGCTGCAGGTGGGGCTTTCGTCGTGCCTCTGTGTTATCCCAGAAAGTTATTACAGAAGGCCTTTCAGATCCAAACGAACTGTTGGGTAAACGAGGGCTATGCAAGTTCTGTGACACGTGTGCCTATTCAATGTGATGATTTATTTATTGATGCTATGAAAATCACCTTCCCAGAGGCCAGAACAGATAGGTGGATGCTTGTCTCTTTAGGGAATGGTGAGTGTTTTGAAAATAGAACGATTCTTCATTATCGCGATGATTGGATGCTAGATATCGCCAAACAAGCTCAATCCAATGTTTTGGTATTTAACTACCCAGGAGTTATGCATAGTAAAGGGCATATTTCACCTCAATCTTTAGGTAAATCTTACCGAGCTTGTGTGCATTATCTTCGCGATCACGCTGAGGGGCCAAAAGCCACGCAAGTTATTGCCTACGGCTATTCTTTAGGTACCCTAGTACAGGCTCAAGCTTTAAGTAACGAAGTCACTGATGGAAGCGACGGTGTTCACTGGTTTGTCGTCAAAGATCGTGGACCAAAGTCGGTTTCATCAATTGCCCTTCAATGGGTAGGGAAACTAGGAGCGTTGACGATTAAGTTGTTAGGCTGGGAGATAAACTCTGCGAAGTTAAGCGAGTCTCTTGTTTGCCCAGAATTATTTATACATGGAGTAGATTTCGAATTACAATTAATGGGGGATGGCGTGTTCACCAGGGATAACTGTTTTGCAGCACCATTTTTAGATCCCAACGCCCCTGTTCTTCCTGGTAGGAAGATCCCTGTAGGAGAATATTTTCTACGTCATCTAGGTCCCCTATGTAAGAGCACTATACAACAGATTGCTGAACACATTAAGGATCATTTTAATTCGGAAGACTTAACTAACCGAAACAACAGTTGATGCTAGCTAACTTCAACTACACGAAAACGTATTTGTTCCTGCATAGAGAATCTTTTACGTAAAAGGTTCTCTATGGCACTGTTGTCCCTACCCTAGATTTGTCTTCAAAATTAAGGTGCTAATGCTCGCATAAAGCAGTCAAAGCCTGATAAAAGGTGCTTCAGATACTTTATCATATTTAAAATAGAGGATTGAAATTATTATGATACAATCTGGTTATTTCTGGTCTGTCTACTTAATTTTCAGTAGTTGAACTAGTTTTCTAAATAAATAAAAACTTTTGACTTGGAAAGATCAAAATGAAATCACACAGCTTTTTAAAATCGCTTCCCTGTGAGATATTCGGGAGGAGCGGCCTGCGTTCAGGTGGACTCATTTTGTTAAAACCTCCCTGTTTTAATGTTAAGAAATATTAATAAAAGACAGAGTAGTTTGGTTTTATTAAGTTTTAAACCAAAAACATCAACTTTGCATTAACAAAAAAACTTGATTAATAAAGCTTTTCTTAGGAAAATGCTTATTTAAAAATTTCTAAAAAACAAGGAAGAACTACTAACTATTAAGGTTGTTTTAATTTTACAATATGTTGAGGGGGAGGTTTGCTAACATATGGAATGCATACAACATGGAAGCTGTTTCGATGTAGACGACAGAGAAGATGCGCAGCAAATTAAGGAACAGGAAGGAACCGAGATGGTTTCTATTACACAAGCTGCAAAATTGCATAATGTAACACGTCAAGCGATTTATGTAGCAATCAAACAAAAGAAACTAAAGGCTTCTAAAACAACCCGGTGGGAAATCGATCTGAAAGATTTGGAAGACTACAAACGTAATCGGTATTCACGAAAGAAGTCGCTTTATCAAGGTGAACTACTCTTTGATAATGATAAGGGTTGTTATTCTGTGAACCAAGTCGCAGATATGTTAGGGATTCCTGTGCAAAAAGTATACTATGCTACACGTACAGGGACTATGCGAGGAGAGCGTAAAGGCGCTGCTTGGGTTATTAGCCAATCAGAGATCGATAGATACAAAAGCGAGTATTTAAATAAGCAAACAGCAAAGAAAGTTAAAGGCGTTGCAGTTGTTGAGCATGCTACAGCGAAACCAGAAGAAACAGTTTCTTCCGAGACTCTCCCGTTTGAGAACAACTAGTTCATAATTTGTCTTCTTCTGCTTCTTAGCCACTGCTTTTATCTCTTTCGCCTTATTAACATCTCGTGTTTTTTTAATTTTTCTGTTTAGATGTAGATAAATCAGGTCTGCGTGATTTTTCATAAAAACTCTGTAGCTTGATTAGGGATGCAGAGTTTGTTTTTTTCGTCTCTAATTTTGTTGAGACAACCTAGAGAAGGATTTCTCTTGAAGAAATAACTAGGTTCAAGGTATCAAGTCTCTTTCGTCTTAGGATTAAATGAGAATGGCTTGGGAAAACGTACGTGTTAGAGTTGCGCCGTCGCCTACAGGGGATCCCCACGTAGGGACAGCCTATATGGCTTTGTTTAATGCAATCTTTGCAAAACGATTCAATGGGAAGATGATCCTAAGAATCGAAGATACGGATCAAACACGTAGCCGTGATGATTATGAAAAAAATATTTTCTCCGCGCTGCAGTGGTGCGGGATTCAGTGGGATGAAGGACCCGATATAGGCGGCCCCTACGGCCCCTATAGGCAGTCAGAACGTACTGAAATCTATAGAAAATATGCTGAACTCCTTTTAAAAACAGACTACGCTTACAAGTGTTTTGCTACACCTAAAGAACTTGAGGAAATGCGAGCTGTAGCCACCACTCTAGGATATCGCGGAGGCTATGATCGCAGGTACCGCTATCTTTCCTCTGAGGAGGTAGACGCTCGTACTCGAGAAGGACAACCATACACTATTCGTTTGAAAGTTCCCCTTACCGGGGAATGCGTTCTTGACGATTACTGCAAGGGTAGGGTGGTTTTCCCCTGGGCAGACGTAGATGATCAGGTTTTGATCAAATCCGATGGCTTCCCTACATACCACTTTGCTAATGTCGTCGATGATCATCTCATGGGCATCACTCATGTCCTGCGTGGAGAGGAGTGGCTGAGTTCTACTCCTAAGCACCAGCTTCTTTACGAAGCTTTTGGTTGGAAAGCTCCTACTTTCCTCCACATGCCACTACTTCTTAATCCTGACGGGACAAAACTTTCTAAAAGAAAAAATCCTACGTCCATCTTCTATTACCGAGACGCTGGTTACATCAAAGAAGCCTTCATGAACTTTCTTACCCTGATGGGGTACAGCATGAAGGGGGATGAGGAGATCTATTCTCTAGAGAAGCTTATCGCAAACTTTGACCCTCGACGTATTGGAAAGTCGGGAGCAGTTTTCGATACCCGAAAACTAGATTGGATGAATAAGCATTACCTCACTCATGAAGGGTCGTCGGAAAGCCTATTAGCTAAGCTAAAAGATTGGCTGATCAATGATGAGTTTTTCTTGAAAATTCTCCCACTCTGTCAGTCTCGCATTACCACTCTTGCCGAGTTCATCGGATTTACCGGATTTTTCTTTTCCGTTCTCCCCGAATATTCAAAAGAGGAGCTGTTACCCACAACGATTTCTCAGGAGAAGGCGGCTATTCTTCTTTATAGTTATGTCAAATACTTAGAAAAATCCGATCTATGGGTAAAAGACCTGTTTTATCAAGGGTCAAAATGGCTGTCATCAGCTTTCCAAGTAGACCATAAGAAGGTCGTTATCTCTTTACTTTATGTAGCGATTACAGGAAAGAAGCAGGGATTACCTTTATTTGACTCTATGGAGTTATTAGGAAAACCTCGTACACGCGCCCGTTTGGTTCATGCGCAAAATCTCCTTGGAGGCGTACCTAAGAAAATCCAAACGACCATCGATAAAGTTCTGAAAGAAGAAGATCTAGAAAGTAAGATTTTCGAGTTTTAAGACTTTTTACTTAGCCATCACTCACAAATGAGATTTTACCCAACAGAACTAGATGTTTTGTGGGTAAGAGGCATGGAAAATGGACTTGGCTACAGAAAAGTCTAGGGAATTCGCTTGCTTAATTAGAGGGACCCGTCTTTGTGCAAGAATATAGCTACGAGGAGGGGGAGCGTAGGAACAGCTAGATACAAAGAGAGATAAAAAGAAAATACCATATACAAAAGAAAATCTTCTCATTTCTCAACTCCCTATTTGTTTAAATGTTAGAATAATTTTCTTTTTATTATCTATTAATTATCAGTAGGACTTTTATAATAAAATCATACATCTATGAATATGAATGATTTAAGGGGAGAAAAAAAGTTCTTCTTCATCACAATGACCTGAGCAAGTGGCTTATAATCAAGTTCTTCAGGCTTTCTTTATCACACAGTTGTCGCTATACAACTGTCTTTAACCAATCGCGTTAGTTTAACCTTAGTTTTGTTTTTTTCTACCGGTAAAACAATTAGTTTAAGAAAAAATATAAAATAGAAAAAAGAATTGATAAAATTTTTATTTTCTATTGTAATATTGCTTATGGGAAAGTGCTTTATTAATTATTAAAAATTGAAAGGGTTTTTAATAAGGAATCAAGCACGTTAAGTTTTCTAATTAGAAAGGAGTTATAAACTTATGAAGAAAGCTGTTTTACTAGCTACAGTATTTTGTGGTGCTCTTGGCTTGACTAGTTGTTGCCGTATTGTAGATTGCTGCTTTGAAGATCCTTGTGCACCTAGGCCATGCAATCCTTGTGGCAACAAGAAAGATAAAGGCTGTAGCCCTTGTGGTACCTATACACCTTCTTGCTCCAAGCCATGCGGCTCTGAGTGCAATTCAGGAGTTCAAGGACCTCAAGCTAAAGGTTGTACATCTCTAGACGGTAGATGCAAACAATAGGTAACAGTTCTTATCTGTTTACTTAAATTGGTTAGGTAGTTAGGAGGTAAAGTATTTCCCTGCTAACTGCCTTTATGAAAAATAAACTTAAATGTTGAGGGTAAGAGTTCACAACTTTCTACCCGATGGCAGAAGAAAAAATAACACACGCGATAGGAGATCCCTATGTCCAAACTCATCAGACGAGTAGTTACGGTCCTCGCGCTAACTAGTATGGCGAGTTCATTTGCCAGCGGGAAGATAGAGGCCGCTGCTGCAGAGTCTCTTGCTACAAGATTCATTGCCAGTACCGAAAACTCAAATGACAATGTTTTACAAGCAACAGCTAAGAAAGTTAGATTTGGTCGTAACAAAAATCAAAGACAAGAACAAAAACATACCGGTGCTTTCTGTGATAAAGAATTTTATCCCTGCGAAGGTGGTCAGTGCCAATCCGTCGATACTACACAAGAATCTTGCTACGGCAAAATGTATTGTGTCCGTGTTAACGATGACTGTAACGTGGAAATTAGCCAAGCTGTACCTGAATATGCAACAGTAGGATCTCCTTATCCTATTGAAATTCTTGCTGTAGGTAAAAAAGATTGCGTTAATGTTGTGATCACTCAACAGCTTCCTTGCGAAGTTGAGTTTGTCAGCAGTGATCCTGCGACAACACCAACCTCAGATAGCAAATTAATCTGGACAATTGATCGCTTAGGTCAAGGTGAAAAATGCAAAATTACCGTTTGGGTAAAACCTCTTAAAGAAGGTTGTTGCTTCACCGCGGCTACTGTATGCGCTTGCCCAGAACTTCGCTCTTATACCAAATGCGGACAACCAGCTATTTGTATTAAGCAAGAAGGCCCTGAGTGTGCTTGCTTACGTTGCCCAGTTTGTTACAAAATCGAAGTTTGCAACACAGGTTCTGCTATAGCCCGTAATGTTGTCGTCGATAACCCTGTTCCCGATGGCTATACTCACGCTTCAGGACAACGCGTTCTTTCCTTTAACTTAGGAGATATGCGTCCCGGGGATTCTAAATGCTTCGCTGTGGAGTTTTGCCCGCAAAAAAGAGGAAAAATTACTAACGTAGCTACTGTATCTTACTGCGGAGGACATAAATGTTCCGCGAACGTAACTACTGTAGTTAACGAACCCTGCGTACAAGTCAATATCTCTGGAGCTGACTGGTCTTATGTATGTAAGCCTGTAGAATACACTATCGTTGTGTCCAACCCAGGTGATCTTAAACTTTACGATGTCGTTGTAGAAGATACCGCACCTTCAGGAGCTACAATTTTAGAAGCCGATGGAGCTGAAATCCGCTGTAACAAAGCTGTATGGTGCATCAAAGAGATGTGCCCAGGAGAGACTCTACAATTTAAAGTTGTTGCTAAAGCACAAAGCCCAGGTAAATTCACAAATCAAGTTGTTGTCAAAACAAACTCCGATTGTGGAACTTGCACTTCTTGTGCAGAAGCTACAACCCATTGGAAAGGTCTAGCAGCTACTCATATGTGCGTAATCGATACCAATGATCCTATTTGCGTAGGAGAAAATACTGTATACCGTATTTGTGTAACAAACCGTGGTTCTGCAGAAGATACTAACGTTTCATTAATCCTGAAGTTTTCTAAGGAGCTGCAACCCGTTTCTTCTTCAGGCCCAACAAAAGGAACCATTACAGGAAATACAGTCGTATTCGATGCTCTGCCTAAATTAGGCTCTAAGGAATCCGTAGAGTTTTCTGTAACATTAAAAGGGATTGCCCCTGGAGATGCACGAGGAGAGGCTATTCTTTCTTCAGATACTTTAACGGTACCCGTTGCTGATACAGAAAATACGCACGTTTATTAATCTTTTACGTTGCTTATTTTAAAAGATTTGTAAACGAAAAAAGGCCGTCCTAGAGTTGTCTAGGACGGCTTTTTTGTTTCTCTTTGTCACCGTAACGATTTTCTGTAGACCCATCCTGGGAAATTGCAAAAATTAAATTAAAAATTTTAATTAATACCTGGCTAGGTTAAACTCTTTTGTCTTAATGTGTTTAGAGAAGGAGTTTTCGTATGGCAGATGAAAGTACAAATAGTGTGGGTAACGATATTACCAACTTAATCCAACCTGGATTAGGTCAGGTAATACAGGATGAAGAGGTACAGGTAACTTTGATTAATTCTATACTAGGTTGGTGTAGAATACACATAATCAACCCTGTAAAATCATCAAAAATCGTCAAATCAAGAGCATTCCAAATTACTATGATCGTACTGGGAATTATCTTACTTATAGCTGGTTTAGCTTTAACATTTGTATTGCAAGGGCAATTGGGGAAAAATGCTTTCTTATTCTTGATCCCTACAGTTATTGGTTTGGTTAAGTTGCTAGCAACCTCAGTGTTTACGGAAAAACCTTGTACCCCAGAAAAATGGCGTCTATGCAAACGTCTATTGGCAACAACTGAAGATATTTTAGATGATGGTCAGATTAACCAATCAAATACGATTTTTACTATGAATAGTTCTGAGTCGACAAGTGCTTCAGCATCATAGGAAAATAAAGACATAGGCATTTTTAATATCTTAGACATTTAGGAGGTGTTTAACCTCCTAAAGAAACAGCCGCTTTACGATCTCTTAAAAGGATCATGTCTTTTAAAATGTTCACAGATTCTTCCATTTGTAAGTCGTTGCTTCCAAAAGGACGAAGAGCTTCTGAAGGATCTTTTACTTCTTCTAAGAAGATTTTATAGTTCTTATTTTCACTCAATCTCTGTCGACTGTTCTCAGTAAGCTGAGGTAGCATCTCTCTCCAAACAGTCTCTTCTTTCTGTAGATTCGGTATGTAGTATTTTTGAAACCAAGGACGCATGTGGGAATCTAGATCCCCTAAATTATCATTCATGACATTGTCACAACTATCCGAAGGTAGAGGGTGTTCTAAATAACGTTCTCCTAAAGGCTCTGCGAAATAGCGAGAAGCTACATGGATGTCGGAGCGTACACCACGAAGTTGTGTCGATTTCCCAGAAGGCGAATAGTATTTCCCCACAGTAACTTTAAAAAAGCCCTCCGTACCCGCATCTGCTGTAATCGTTTGATGTTGAATTGTGCCTTTCCCATAAGTTTGCTCATCACCAACAATGATAGCTAAACCATAATCTTGTAATGTTTGCGCAACAATTTCAGCTGCAGATGCAGAACTTTTCGAAACAAGAATGGTTAAGGGACCGTCATAGAATTTTTTCGGAGAAACCGTACGGTAACGCTTGATACTCCCATCTGCATAACGTGATACAACAACCACACCATTAGTCATAAATAAACCAGAGACTTTAATGGCTTGTGAGAGAAAACCTCCTGTGTTTTCTCGGATATCTAAAACTAAACCTAGAAGGTTCTTTTCCTGTAAGCTTTGAATTGCACGTTTTAGATCTTGTTCACTTGAAATCTGATTTTCCCCTTCGTAGAAAGAATGCAGCGTAATCTTCCCAATGATCCCATCACCATAAGCTTCATAAGAAACATCAACACGACGATCATCTATACTGATTTTTTCGCGTTTTAACTTCACTGTACGATTTTGGTCTTTACTACGGACGTCTAAGATCACTTCAGAACCCTGAGAGCCTCTAAGACAATCTAACACAGCTCTAAAGGGAAGGTTGTCTATGCTTCTACCATCAACACGATAAATCACATCATCAACATGCAATTCTCCTGTTTTTTCCGCAGGTCCCCCAGGAATAATCTCTTTTACAATCACCCCATCAATATCTTCTTTTAAGATAACGCCAATCCCACACATACCCTTTTCTAATTGAATACGCATGGCTAGAGCTTCTTCCTTACTAAAATACGTGGTGTGCGCATCTAAACTATGGGCCATAGCTTTCACTACACGAACATGGAAGTGATGGGATTCCTCTTCAGGTAACATAGGTTCCCCATAATCATTAATCCCTAAATAAGGATTCTCATATGCTTCAAGTTGACGTACACAGAGTTGGGTTAAAGAAGCTTCCTTCCCTAGGTACCTATCTTTGGAACTATCCGATAAATACACAGAAATATAAGAGAGGAGTAATGAACGCTGCCTCTCCTTTGCCTCTTCGATAGAGCGTGTCCAGTGGTTAGGTTTCTTTATAAGAGGATGGGAAGAAGCTTCCTTCACCAAAGCTTCAGGATTGGATAACCATTCAGCTCGCCATTGACGTGCTCGAACAATGCTTTCTTTAATTACACGATTCAAATTCTGATAAATAGAGAAATTGTTCGTTTTATAGTTTTTTAACAGGCGTTTTTTAATATCTGCAGAATAGATAAAATTATTTACCTCTTGTTCTGTAAGATAAGCTTTATGGGGATCAAAAGATTGAGAGTAACCTAGTAAGGAACGTACTAAAATATCCGAAGATATATCTTGAATATCAACATGATACTCAATCAGCTTATCAACAGTTTTTCGTATGTCTTCTTCATGAAGTAATTCAGATGCAAAAGAGAAACTAGGAAGGCATGTTAAAACAAGAGCGCAAAGACGTAGTATTTTTATCATTACAAATATCTTTGTTGATCGTGGATACTTGTAACATCGACATAAAATGCTCAGGCTTGAGCGAAGATTTTTGCTCCGAAGAAAAACTTATTCAGAATAAACAGGTTGGTAAGAAAAATATTCTTTCTTAAGATGCCGGGGATGGAGCGCATAAAAAATTTTTTATATCACAAAGCGCATTGATCAATAATATCCCTATTGCAATGAAAACTAGGAAAGAACCTATGATAAAATAGGCCCCTGAAAAGGGGAGTGTCGCTTGCGGTAGGAAACTTAATCCCGATAAAAGCAAAGCAAGAATAAAGAATACCGTAGCCATTGCAATCATCACAACATTACGTGAAGAATCATGCACCCGCTGTTGAAAATGCCCATGTAAAAAACTTGCCGGAATTTCCGTAGTCATAGGTTTCCTTGGACTTAAAAAGAAAATATTATAAAACAAATAGGATAAGAAAACACTTAAATAAAAGTTTTCAATCTATTGTTGTGACTTAGATGCTTTTATGTATTATCTTTGTTTTTTCATATTGATAATTTCTTTTTTAACAGGGCGAGCTGCTCCTGTTGCCTGCTCTGAAGTTTTCCCCTGGATAGCACCTAAATCTCTTACTGTGCTCGGCAGCCCATTTGTCGATGTTATCCTCGAAACTCCTAAGGAATTTATTGAAAAATGTGATGTGAAAGTAGGTGAGATACAAAATATAAATAGCTCAGATGTAAAAAAGATTTTTTTGATGTACAGAGAAACCTTTCCCGACAATCCGATCACAGTAACAAGGAAAGAACCTCTAAGCCTTACGGAAGATCAGCTAGCTAATCTAGGTTGTAGAAGTTTACTTAATAAGCCGCCTTATCTTAATTACTCAAAACAGGCAGAATATGGGCCAGCACTGAATGCATGGGATCATCTCCGACTTATTCTTCGTTGCCCAAATCAAGAAGATACCTTCTGCTACTTTCTTGACGAAACGCCCCAATCCCTGGCAGGACTATCTTTATCCCCGGATCTGGGATATACTTTGATTGATAGCGAATTATTAATTTATGGTTGCTACATAGAAAGTTTTTTGAAAAAAGCGGGCAGTCTCAACCACAAAATCCTACTCGATCTTAATAATCCTCATATCGTCCATCAATATAGAGACCGCGTTTGGTCCTTGTTTCCCTATATAGACGTTCTCTTTTTATCAGAAGAGTCAACGCAGTCGTTAACAGGGATGTCTAACACCATTTTAGGTAGACGCCTGCTTTCCCGTATGATTCCGACGGTGTTTGTACAAAACATAGCGGAAGAGAAGTCGCAAATCTATTTTATCCAACATGGTAAAGAAACCCTGTATTCCTCCACACAGGAATTACAACAAATCATTTTCGCGTTTCTCTTTGGTTATATCAACGATAATGTAATGGATTACTGTTTTCATGCAGGGGATCTCTTACTAGAAAATGCCTAATTTCTTCTCCACAAGCTCAGGAAGCTGTTTTTGTAATTCTAAAACTGAAAAATAACTTTTCCATATTAGAATAATTTTTTTGAATATCAGATGATTATACTCTAATTCTCTTCTAAAAATAAGCCCTTGCAAACAAAGGGATCCTTACTCTATATTTTCCCCCTTATAGTAGTTAGGTTGAATTGAGAAGGATACATGCCAACCATTAATCAATTAATACGTAAAAAGCGTCAATCTAGCGCGTCTAGAAAGAAATCTCCAGCCTTGCAGACATGCCCACAACGACGTGGTGTATGTCTACAAGTAAAGACAAAGACTCCTAAAAAGCCGAACTCAGCTTTACGTAAAGTTGCTTGGGTGCGTTTGTCTAATGGTCAAGAAGTCATCGCCTACATTGGTGGTGAGGGCCATAATTTGCAAGAGCACAGCATCGTGTTGGTTCAAGGTGGCAGGGTTAAAGATTTACCTGGTGTCCGTTATCACATCGTTCGCGGAGCCCTAGATTGCGCTGCTGTCAAAAATAGAAAACAAAGCCGTTCTCGATACGGAGCAAAGCGTCCTAAGTAGGACTATTCTTTATTTAGGAATGAGAAGTTAGAGGTTAATTTATATGTCAAGACGACATGCCGCTGAGAAAAAAGTCATCCCAGCAGATCCTATCTATGGAAGTGTGACTCTGGAAAGATTCATTAATAAAGTTATGATGCACGGCAAAAAAAGCGTCGCTAGAAAAATTGTTTATAACGCTTTGGAAAGATTTGCTAAGAAAATAGGCGCTGAGAATGTTTTAGAAGCTTTTGAAGAAGCCTTAGAAAATGCAAAGCCTTTGCTTGAAGTTCGGTCTCGTCGTGTTGGAGGGGCTACATATCAGGTTCCTGTAGAAGTTGCGGCAGGTCGTAGGGATTGCTTGGCTATGCAATGGATTATTAAATTTGCTAGGGCAAAGCCAGGGAAATCCATGGAGGTAGGATTGGCTACCGAGCTTGTTGACTGTTTCAATAAGCAAGGAGCTACTATCAAGAAGCGTGAAGATACTCATCGTATGGCTGAAGCAAATAAAGCGTTTGCTCATTATAAGTGGTAAAATAATATTTAATCTCGGTTCGAAAGAGGCGTAACAAGTTCATGAGTGATCAAGAATTCGATTTAAGCAAGATCAGAAACATCGGTATCATGGCACATATCGATGCGGGAAAAACGACAACTACAGAAAGAATTCTTTATTACGCCGGAAGGACTCATAAAATAGGTGAGGTTCATGAAGGCGGCGCCACCATGGACTGGATGGAGCAGGAACAAGAAAGAGGTATTACTATTACCTCTGCTGCAACAACTGTTTTTTGGTTAGACTGCAAAATTAATATTATTGACACTCCAGGCCACGTCGATTTTACCATTGAGGTAGAACGATCTCTACGCGTTCTAGACGGTGCTGTAGCTGTGTTTGATGCAGTGTCAGGAGTTGAGCCTCAGTCCGAGACTGTATGGAGACAGGCGAATAAATACGGTGTTCCTCGGATCGCTTTTGTAAACAAGATGGATCGTATGGGTGCTGATTACTTTGCAGCCGTAGAATCCATGAAAGAGAAGCTTGGTGCTAACGCTGTTGCTGTGCACTGTCCTATCGGCTCAGAGAGTCAATTTGTCGGGATGGTCGATCTTATTTCTCAAAAAGCTCTTTACTTCCTAGATGAAACTCTAGGTGCTAAGTGGGAAGAGCGTGAAATTCCTGAAGAACTTAAAGAAAAGTGTGCCAAACTTCGCTACGCTCTTCTCGAAGAGCTTGCTACAGTAGATGAGAGCAACGAAGCTTTCATGATGAAGGTTCTTGAGGATCCAGATTCGATTACAGAAGAAGAAATTCATAGCGTTATGAGGAAAGGGGTTATTGAAAATAAAATTAACCCTGTATTGTGCGGAACCGCTTTTAAAAACAAAGGGGTGCAACAACTCCTTAATGTTATCGTCAAGTGGTTGCCATCTCCTAAAGACCGCGGAACAATTCATGGAATTAACCTAAAAAATAACGAAGAAGTCTGCCTAGAACCTAGAAAAGACGGGCCTCTAGCCGCTCTTGCGTTTAAAATCATGACGGATCCTTACGTCGGTCGTATTACCTTTATTCGTATTTACTCTGGTACTCTTAAAAAAGGTTCAGCAATCCTGAATTCTACTAAAGATAAGAAAGAGCGTATCTCTCGTTTATTGGAAATGCACGCGAATGAGAGAACAGATAGAGACGAATTCACAGTCGGTGATATTGGAGCTTGCGTAGGATTAAAATATTCAGTAACAGGGGATACACTTTGCGAAGAAAATCAAGAAATTGTTCTTGAACGTATCGAAATCCCTGAGCCTGTGATTGACATGGCTATTGAGCCAAAGTCCAAAGGAGATAGAGAGAAGTTAGCTCAAGCATTAAGTGCTCTTTCCGAAGAGGACCCCACTTTCCGTGTAAGTTCAAATGAAGAAACTGGACAGACAATTATCTCCGGAATGGGTGAGCTACATTTAGATATTCTTCGTGATCGTATGATCCGCGAATTTAAAGTAGAAGCTAACGTTGGCAAACCGCAAGTATCTTATAAAGAAACGATTACTACAAATAGCAGCAGTGAAACAAAGTATGTAAAACAGTCTGGTGGTCGTGGTCAATACGCTCACGTTTGCCTCGAGATTGAACCAAATGAACCAGGAAAAGGAAATGAAGTTGTCAGTAAAATTGTTGGCGGCGTCATTCCTAAAGAATATATCCCAGCCGTTATCAAAGGTGTGGAAGAAGGGTTAAATACAGGCGTTCTTGCCGGCTATGGTTTGGTTGATGTTAAAGTGAACATTGTATTCGGGTCATATCACGAAGTGGATTCTAGTGAGATGGCGTTTAAGATATGTGGTTCAATGGCAGTTAAAGAAGCTTGTAGAAAAGCTGCTCCAGTCATTCTAGAACCTATTATGAAAATTGCAGTAATTACTCCTGAAGATCATCTAGGAGACGTTATTGGGGACTTAAATCGTCGTCGCGGAAAAATCTTAGGTCAAGAATCTTCTCGAGGTATGGCACAAGTAAATGCCGAAGTACCCCTCAGTGAAATGTTTGGGTACACAACATCTTTAAGATCCTTGACTTCCGGAAGAGCAACATCAACAATGGAACCTGCCTTCTTTGCTAAGGTTCCTCAAAAAATTCAAGAAGAGATTGTTAAGAAGTAAGGAATATATGAAGCAGCAAAAACAGAAAATCCGTATTCGTCTGAAAGGATTTGATCAAGGGCAACTAGATCGATCAACTGCAGATATTGTTGAGACTGCTAAAAGAACAGGCGCTCGTGTAGCAGGTCCTATTCCGTTGCCTACAAAGAGGGAAGTGTACACCGTGCTGCGTTCTCCTCACGTAGATAAAAAATCTAGAGAGCAGTTTGAAATTCGTACTCATAAGCGTTTGATAGATATCCTAGATCCTACAGGAAAAACTATAGATGCTTTAAAAATGTTAGCTCTTCCAGCAGGAGTTGATATTAAAATCAAAGCTGCATAAATTCATCTGACTCGGCTATGCATTTGTTAGAGAAATTTAAAGCTCAGAGAGTATCTCTTCTCTCAAGGGAGCTCATTTCTTGTTGCGATTCTGCTATTGCTTCTTCTGATGCAGGCCACGTTTATCAATTGCTCTTTAACACAACAGGCTCTAATCTGTCCTATAAGGTAGGGGATTCTCTTGGTGTATTTCCAAAGAATCCCGTGCATGTTGTTGAGAAGATCCTTGAGTGTCTAAGTTATTCTCCAAAACAACTAATACAATCTCGAGCATCTTCTCAGATTTCCCTCTATGATTTCTTGAGATGTCATACGAATGTAAATAAATTACCCCCAAAGCTGAAGTCTTTTTTCCCTGATCTAGAAGAGACGATGACTTTCTACGATGCAATACAAAAATACAAACCCCATATTCCTGTGGAATTGTTTGTAGAGAGTGTTTTGCCCTTATTGCCACGATTTTATTCTATAGCTTCAGCTCCTCATCCTAATGAGAATCAAATCGAACTCTTGGTCAGACTTGTGAATTATTCAGGAGAATATGAGCAACGCTACGGTGTCTGTTCTTTCTTTTTGTGTAAGGAATTAGAGTTAGGCAAGAGCTGTAATGTGTTTGTACAACCAACCAAACACTTTACTATTACAGATGATATACAAAATAAACCTATTGTCATGATTGGGTCAGGAACAGGAATCGCTCCTTATAAAGCGTTCGTACAACAACGTATCTACAATAACGATGCTGGTATGAACATGCTCTTTTTTGGAGAACGTTTCGAAAAAGCAAATTTCTATTACCAAGATTTCTGGAAAAAAGCCGTCGAAAATGAGTTTTTAAAGCTATTTCTCGCCTTTTCTCGTGACGGCGATCATAAACTTTATGTGCAAGATCTACTCAAACAACAAGCAGACCTTGTTCTCCAAGCTTATGAAGAGGGCGCCTACTTCTTTGTATGTGGAAGTAAGGTATTAGGAAACGAAATAAAAAAAACTCTAGCAGATATCCTAGGAAAGAATAAGCTCTCCCAATTAAAGGAAGAGCACCGTTATGTTGCTGATGTGTATTAACCGCAGTACTCCATAATTGTCAGTATACAAAAACATTGAACACCATCGCCGCAACCAAAATCACTTAATCCCTCTCCTGAAGTCGCAGTAATGCCTACAGATCCTAAGGGAATGTTCAAGGCTGAAGCAATACTTTGTCGCATTGCAGAGAGTTTTGGGAGGAATTTTGGGCGATTCCCCTCAATAGTAATGGCCACATGAGAAATCATTTGGTTCGATTTCAAAGATTTTATAGCTTCAGATAAATACACGCTACTGTCTGTAATCCCACGAGTATGGAAAAGCTCGTCAGCAACTTCTCCTAGTATGATTCTATGAGTGACAGAAGAAATAGCGTTGCAAATAGCATGGAAAATAATGTCTCCGTCCGAATTTGCTTGGAAACCGGGACTATTTTCAAAGATAACTCCAGCTAAAATACAGGGTTTTGCAGAACTTTCAGAGAGGAAACGATGGCTATCTTGCCCGATTCCTACACGGTAAATCCACTGCGGTTTAGGCAAGGAAGAGTCATTTTCTGCGTTCATACTTATTGTACCGTTTTTAATGTTCTTTTATTGAGAAACAACCATCTTGAATCTAAGGAATTTACGCATACCTAATCTTCAAGATTTTAATACAGTTGAAAATCTCTTTGAGCACTATACAAAATCACTAGAATTCACGCACCTATACATATATAAAATTATTCTATTAAACAAAATTAACTCGGGATGAAAACATTATTTCAATAAATCTAGAATTTTAATTAAAAAACAATTTGTTTTTTAAGTTCAAATCGTTAATTATATTACAGTTTTTATTTTTAATATGGGCTTTATCCATGAAGATTGGATACCAAACAAGTGAAGAATTCGATCAAAGGATCAGTGGATTACCCAGAAATGTCCACATGATGTTCCCTAGAGATGATGAAGGCATTTGGGATATTTCTTGTGACTGGGATCTTACAAAACCAATAGCTTGTAGAAATTCTTTACTGGCAGCATTTCCATTCGTCGGTTCTATCGTGGGATTGATTAAACTGGTGAGTGTGTGGTCAGTTAATCTCAGAGAGGATAGTGCAAAGAAAGTATTTGTATACACTGTCACAGGATTAATGGAGTTTTGTGGTCTAGGTATCCTGACTCTAATCTTGAAACTTCTCTATACATTTGCACTCCATTGTTGTAGCAAACCAAATTCTAGAACCTTGTCCGCTCCTCATATCGCTGAAAGCTACTCTAACTAATACCCTAGCGTTCTGACCTCACTTTTTCGTAAACTCTTTGATTAGAGTTCATGTTCTTAGAAATATCATTGCTTTAAAGCGAATATTTCCCTATGATAACCTACTGAAAATGGCTGGATAGCTCAGTTGGTAGAGCAGAGGATTGAAGATCCTTGTGTCGTCGGTTCGACCCCGGCTCCGGCCATACTCGGTTAAAATTCAATGTGGCTAGTTTTTCTTGAAAAACTAAAATTCAGGACTTTGTATTTTTTATAATTTCACGGTTTGTTAAAGTATTTAGCAGTATTGAGTCCTGATCACAGAATAAAGAATCATAAGGGAAGATTTAATGAAGTCTTACGCAATAATTCAGACCGGAAGCAAGCAATATCAGGTTTCTGAAGGAGACATAATTGACGTCGAATTATTAGACGGTGTTTCCGAAGGACAAGAAGTTGTTTTCGATCAAGTGTTGTTTACTTTTGATGGGTCTAAAGTTTCTTTAGGGACTCCTACAGTAAAGAATGCTGTAGTAAAAGGCGAATTGTTATCTCGAGTTCGTGGAGAGAAAGTCATCGCCTATAAGTATAAAAGACGTAAAAATTATCACCGTAAGATCGGTCACCGTCAGAACTATCTTAGGGTAAAAATTAGCAATCTAGTGATGTAATCGACTAGTGGAAAACTAAAGGATTTTGAAATGGCACATAAGAAAGGTCAGGGAGCAAGCCGTAACGGTCGCGATTCAGAGTCAAAGCGTCTCGGTATGAAAGTGGGCGCAGGACAAAGGGTTTCCACAGGAAGTATTCTTGTAAGACAAAGAGGCACTAAGTGGCATCCTTCGAAAAATGTAGGTAGAGGTCGTGATGACACTCTATTCGCTTTAATCGATGGTATTGTTGTCACTAGAAAGACAGATCGTACATATATTTCTGTTCTTCCAGAATAAGTCTTACCAGACTCTTCAAAAATTAAGTTTGTTTAGGAAGCTCTATTTTTTGCTGATGCATAAAATGGGGCTTTTCTATTTTTAACAGCGTCTGCGATTTAGGGGATAAATACACAATGTTTTTAGATCAGATTACCATAGAGTTGCGTGCTGGAAAAGGCGGTAACGGTGTTGTCGCTTGGAGAAAGGAAAAATATCTGCCAAAAGGCGGTCCCTATGGCGGTAACGGTGGTGTCGGTGGATCTATCATTATAGAATCGGCTACACATGTGTACTCTTTTGAATCCTATAGAAATATACGCTTTTTAAAAGCTGAAGACGGGCGACCAGGAGCCACAAATAACCGTTCTGGGAAGAACGGTAAAGACCTCGTCTTAATCGTTCCCGAAGGAACTTTACTCAGAGATGTAGAAACTAAAGAAATTCTACACGACTTTGCTAAAAGTGGAGAGCGTTTAGTTGTTTGTCGTGGAGGTAAAGGAGGTAAGGGGAATACGTTTTTCAAAACGTCCACAAACCGTGCTCCTACGAAAGCAACTCCCGGTAAGCCTGGAGAAATCCGCCAGGTTGAACTCGAGCTCAAGCTTATCGCCGACATTGGCCTTGTGGGCTTCCCTAATGCAGGAAAATCTACATTATTCAACACTCTTGCAAGAACCGAAGTCAAGGTAGGCGCTTATCCATTCACTACACTTCAGCCTGTATTGGGGCTGGTTCCCTGCCAGGAAAAACTCTACCAGAAACCCTGGATTATAGCAGATATTCCTGGGATCATAGAGGGCGCTCACCAAAATCGTGGCTTAGGGCTCGATTTCTTGAGACACATTGAACGTACCAGATTATTGTTGTTTGTTATTGATATTTGCGGATGTGAGCGATCCTCCCCAGAAGAAGACCTACGTATTCTTATGGATGAGCTTGTACATTATAGAGCCGATCTCGCAGATAAAAATAGGATCATAGCTTTAAACAAGATTGATGATCTCCTTCCCGATGAAAGGCAAGAACGTCTAGAAAGTTTTCAAAAACTCTTTCCCTCTGAGCAGTTTGTATTAGTATCCGGACTTACTGGAGAGGGAGTCGACTTACTAAATAGTCTTTTCACAAATAAACTCGCCGTGTAAACCATCCCCATCAAGATCGCAATTGTTGGTCCTGCAGGGAAATCTAAAGCATAGGCAATCATAATCCCGGAAAATGAGCATAAGATGTTCAAGAGAACAGAAATCATCATAATCTGGATCATTTTATAGGAAAACCTGCAAGCTATCGATATAGGCAGAACTAGCATGCTTAGCATTAAAATTACGCCCATAATGTAAATCAACATGACGATAGTAATTGCTGCTAGGATAAGCAGCAGGAAGTACCACGTTTGTACAGAATACCGGCTAAGCATCATATATTTCTCATCGAAACATAAAGAAAGAAAACGGGTGTGGCAGAGTACTACAATTGTAAGAACAATAACGTCTAAAATTCCTAGTCTAAAGAGATCTTGGGTGGTTACCCAAAGAATATTGCCAAAAAGGAAATTGACTAATTCTGAGTTAAAAGCAGGAAGTTGCGAAATGAAGATAATACCAATAGCCATACCTACAGACCAAATCATGGCAATAAGAGCGTCTTCTCTTTCTTGATATTTGAGATGGATTTTCCCAATACAGAGTGCGAGGATAATCGCTCCGATAATGGCACCATACATAGGGGGAAACTCAATATGCAATCGGTACTGAATCCATAGGGTAAGGCCAATCCCTCCTAAAATAGAGTGGGAGATACTGCCACTAATGGAAACAATACGTTTGACTACGATGTATGTTCCTACAACACCGCCAGCAATGGAGGCTCCTAAAGCCGCCAGTAAAGAAGGAAAAAGTAGAGAAGGTAGGATATGATTAAAAAAAGAAATCATAGATCAGCCTTTTTTTCGAAGGAGTCACAACAGAACTCTTGGGGTATTGTTGGCATATTCGTTAGCGTTGTTAAAGTTCTGCTCATGTAAAATACTTTATTGAAATTACTGGTTGTATGATGCAAATCATGAGTGATCATGAGGATAGTACATTGAGTATTCAGCTCCTTGAGAATTTGTAGAATGCGTTGTTGGTTTTCTGGATCTATATTTGCTGTGGGTTCGTCTAGAATAAGGAGTTTAGGTTGTGAGGACAGAGCTCTAGCTAACAGTACCCTCTGTATTTGCCCTCCAGATAGATGAGAAAAACACGTATCTTTGTGATGTAAAAGATCCACAGTTTCGAGAGCTTGTTCAGCAAGTGCATGATCGTGTTTCGAATATTTCCCATGCCAACGTAGAAAAGATAACCTTCCAGAAAGAACCACCTCTTTTACAGAAATAGGAAAAGAAAAATCATAAGAGAAGTGCTGCGGAACCCATCCAATGGTAAGCTCAGATTTTTTTGCACATGAAGGAAATGTGTTTAATGTTCCTGTAGTAGGTTGCAATAAGCCTAACAACAGTAGGGCTAGGGTTGTTTTCCCCCCACCGTTCGGGCCTATAATGCCAACAAAGTCCCCTTCATGAACTGTGAAGGACACGTTATTGATAATCCAAGAGCTTTTCGGGCTATAGCGAAATGAAAGATCCTTAACGAGTATTTGTACTGTCATAAATTAGCAAAAGTTGTTGCTATAGTTTTTAGATTATTTATCACGTTTTCTTCATACGGATCTAAGCTTACTGTAGCCATATGAAAGCGTTCTGCTAGCATAGCACTACTGCGCTTCCCAGCATGACGGAGTAAAATCATAGAGGAAATTCCATGCTTGCGAATACTCTGAGCAGCACGGACAACATCTTTAGGTGAGGGCTCCATGTGGTTACTTTTCTCAACGACGTGTTGGAAAAAGTTGTAATCCCTACAGAAATAAGCAAAAGCTCCGTGTGCAACTAAAATATGCCGCTGCTTAGCAGCTGCTGTGATTTCTTGAATTTCTACATCTAAGTTTTCTAAGGTTTCGAGTAGCTTGGTTCCGTTACTTCGATATAGTGCGGTGTGCTCCGGGAAATGTAGACAGAGAGCTTCTGTGATCGCCATGACTTGTATTTTTAGATTTTTCGGGCTTAGCCAAGTATGGGTATCGAAGCTGTGAAATTGGTGAGTACATCCTGTATGCTCAGAAATGATTTCAATATTTTTTGTCAGATCTACTTGAGGGCAGGAAATATTTTTTTCACAAGACTTCTCAAAATTTTCTCCCATACGAAACCATAGTTGCGCACGCACAATTTTTTCCATGTGCCTAGGGGATAACTCATAGGTATGCGGATCATAGTTATTGGTCACTATAGAACATACCTTGCAGGTGTTCCCTGCTATCTGTTCAACTAAAAATTTATACGGGGCTATACTCACAAGTACGTGTTTTTCTTCTGATTTAGAGTCTCCAAAGATAGGAGAACAAGAAAAGAAGAACAAAAGAAAGAGGAATATTCTATACATGATTTAGTTAGATTAATGAATTCGATCATTATCCTATTGACCAGTAATTTTAATAAAGAGTGAATTCAAAGTCGCTTGGTTGATTTTTTTAAAATCCCTTGTATTCAGACGAATCTTGATAAAAATGGATATATTGAGATATCTTCGAAGCGAGCTATTGCTACAGAATATCCTTAATCTGGCTTTCTGGAGAGATGTCCGAGTGGCTTAAGGAGCACGCTTGGAAAGCGTGTGTGCGTTAACGCGTACCGTGGGTTCGAATCCCACTCTCTCCGCCAGTTTGCCGAAAGCTTGTTTTTCCCCTGAACCACATCAATTTGTTAAGTAAAAATAAAAGTTGAGAAATGTCCCTACGTATTTTTTATTCTTGTATAACAAGGATATTTACTTTAACTTATCCTAATTTTTTAATTCTCTAGAACCTCTAAACGTATGCATCTTTGCTGTTTAGATGAAAAAAGTTCTTAGAACCTGCTCGAGTTAATACTTGCCAAGAGAGTTGCGTTCATTTTTGTTCTTAAGGGTTTTCTTTAGGGATAGTTCATAACCTCTTCTCTCTTGCGTAAACGTGTGCATATGTAGGGGGAAAACCTTTGGAAGAAAACTTTTTCAAACTGATTCTCATCACCAATAAACAACAGATTTCGGTAGAGGAGTATCTCGATTTCGTTTGTGCTTGTGTACAATCTGGAGTGACCTCGGTACAATTGCATGAAAAGGAACTTTCATACAGAGAGTTGTTGGGTTTTGGAGAAGCATTAAAGTCTATTTTAGATCCTTTGGAGATACCTTTAATTGTCAGTGACAGCGTGTCGGCGTGTTTAGATTTGGATGCTACAGGTGTCCACTTAGGACAGACAGACGGTGATGTTATCGAGGCTAGGGAGCTTCTAGGTTCTGATAAAATCATCGGGTGGAATGTCAATACCCTGGATCAACTGCTCAATGCGAATACTCTGCCTATTGATTATTTGGGATTGCGTGCCATGTTTGCTACGCAGAATAAACCCGATGCAACGAATCTTTGGGGTTTCTCTGGTTTAGAACAAGCGGTTTCTCTTTGTGAGCATCCTATTGTCGCTATCGGTGGTATTAACGAAAGCAACGCATCTAAAGTCATTGACGCTGGCGCTGCAGGTATAGCAGCTATAGGAGTATTCCATAGCGCACAAAACCCTAGCTCAGTAACGAAAGCCCTACGGGAAATTGTTGATCGAGGACTGAGATGCTAGAACGCATGCAAGAAGCGTTGCAACGCTTAAGAAAGGAAAGGCCCGTAATTTTAAACATTACGAATTACGTTTCTATGGATTTCCTAGCGAACTGTTTTCTAGCCATCGGAGCGTCGCCTATTATGAGCGTGTCCGATTTAGAGTTGGAAGAGTTAATAGAGTTGAGTTCGGCCGTGTATATTAACATCGGCACTCTCGATCATTTATTTATTCAACGAGCGTACAGAACTGTAGACCTGGCTGTAAGACAAAATAAACCTATGATTTTTGATCCTGTGGCTGCAGTAGCTACAAAGATTAGAACAGAGGTGTCTCATCACTTACTGACCCACGCGACAATCGTTCGAGGAAATGCTAGTGAGATCCTTTCTTTCGGGGATGTCACGATGAAAACACGTGGTGTAGACTCTACTCACTCTATCCAAGACGCTAAAGATGAGGCCATCGCTCTAGCGAAAGAATGTTTGTGCGGTTGCGCTATTGCTGTTTCCGGAGCTATAGATTTTATTACTGACGGGCAGCGTCATACAACTGTAGAACTTGGCGATCCGTTCATGTCTTATGTTGTGGGCATGGGATGTTCTTTAACCGAAGTACTCGCTGCGTTCAGATCGGTCATAGACGATTCTTTTGAAGCCACGAAATTAGGTATAAAATACTTCACTCTGTGCGGCATGCTGGCTCGTGAGTGCTGTGAAGGCCCCGGATTGTTTAAGGCTTATCTCCTTGACGAGTTGTGTGCTTCTGACTTTAGTAGGATGCGTCAATACTACGATCGATAAACGCTACATCAAATAGAGAACTGAGTCTTGTTGAGTTGTGTAATTGTAGAACCTCGATCTAGATTCTCAATTACACAACATGTTCTCTACAAAAAGCGCGCTTTCTTTGAGCTGGTGACTTAGAATATCATACGTGCACCGCAGTTGGCCATCTGGACTAATGAAGACATGCCTGCTTCTACAGTGTATGTACCATATAACGTCCAGTAAGAGCCAAGATAGAGTTGTGAGCTATATTCCGCTCTTCCAGTGTTTCTGGTTGGAATGACACCACACACTTGCCCAGTTTGTCCTGTAGAGTTCACTCTGTAATTACATTTAGGCTTGTTTCTGTAAATCACAGGTACATAAGCAAGGGATAATTTGTTATACATAAGAATATCATATTGCATTAATGCACCTTCAAACACGAAACCTAAAGGTATAGAAAGATTTCTATAAGCGAAGGAGTCGAATGTTCTAGGATCATAGTCCAGCTCTGTAAATTGCTTTTGACGTACTCCTGTGTACTCTGCTTCAGAGTAGAAAGAAAATCTTGTTGTAGAGTTTTGTGAAGGCTCTTTTAAGTCGAGAATCATACGGATATCAAACAACCAACCAAGATCTTCCCAATTTCCAAGATTGCGCTCATGAATGGATGGGTAATAGGTAGTTGTATCATGCTTCATATAGCCATAGGTCATGACCCCTTGCAGCAATATAGGTTGAGGGGATTGCGTACGTCTATAAGGCAAATAGAAAGATTTTCCAGTGTATAATGTCCCTTGGAAGGAGTGGTCAGAACCTTTATGCTTGTAATTATCTACAGCTTTTTCTGATTGCGAGTGACCGAACACCTGGCTAAACGAGGCTCCAAGGATAAACTCAGGGCGTGGTTTAGCATCGATAGCCAATGAATACCCTCGGCTATGATAGGAGAAGGATCTGGATTCTTCTCCTTGTTCTTTTTGCAAGAACGAGCCTATACCACATAACCAAAGGTTATTGTAAGCTGCATCATCAAAACGTGCATTATTCAGCATGTTGTTCACAATACCCTGCTTTACAGCAACGAGGGAGTTTTGAGAACCTAGGATAGAGTTCACGTAGAAGTAGTTGTCTCTAGGGATGTAGATCCAGCGGCGGTACTCCTCAAACTTCCAATTGGCTTTGAGCGTTCCGTTTTGATCGCCTGCTCCTAGTGTCCAAGAGCCAATATACCCTTTTAGAGGTTTGGTATCTCCTTCTAGAGTTAAGTCAGAGATATCCACTTTGCTACTATCTGGGAGCTTAAGTAACTCAATCTGACGATCTTCGCTTAAGTAAGGATTTTGGTAAAAAGTTCCCGCAGGGTCGATAAGAGTAATTGTGCCTGTTAAATAGACTTTTTCTTTAGTTACATCTGGATCGGGTACATCTGCTCGTGGTAGCAAGTCATTCTTTGCCATACGAGCTCTAGGTCCTGCTGCTGCCGCTGCAGGAGTTACACCTAATTTTAACGCAGGAGGGGTGGCTGTTCCATCTTCTGAGACAATATTACTAAAATCAATAGTGAGGTTGTTGATCGCTATGCCTCCAGTTGCCCCCGATCCTCCAGTCTTTTGCTGAGTAGAAAGTACCGCTCCTGGTCCCATCACAAGTGAAGATCCAGCTTTTTGATCGAAGGACACCACATTTAACTCTGTATTTTTCCCTAAGATTAAGGTCCCGTCATGTAAGACAACCTTTTGGGGAATGACCGATTTATTCTCATGGTATTCTGAAGAAAATAATACCGTTCCTGTGTACTTGGGAGGATTATCTCCATTTGATGTTTTATTAATATCCAGAGTTTCGTAGTTATTACCAGAAGAGTTAACTGTTTGAGTTCTTACAGCATCATAGAAATTAATCGATTGATTTGCAGCAGCGTTAAGAGTGAGTTTAACTTTTCCTGTAATACTGCAAAAAGATAGATTGGATTTTTCGCCATTAGGTGCGCATTGGTTATTTTTAAATGTAATGCTACCGCCTAGGGCCGTAAGATTTAATATAGCGTCAGAGCTGCCATTTCCTTCCCCATAGATCGCTGCACCTAGGTTTTTAATCTGAGAGCGTTGTAGCGTGGGAGTTTGAGCTAGAGTGACCTTGTTATCTAGGAACAGAATAGAAGCCGCTGCTGTGATGTCTGCCTTTTTTGTGAAGTAAATTGCACTACCGTCGTTCGCAGAGTTATTGTTCGAGAAGTTCATGTATCCTTGAGGAATAGATAACGTATCTGCGTAGATAGTCCCACGGTTTTTCGCTATATTCCCTTCAAAGGAGCAGAACACAGGGTCAGAGAACGTTACTGTGCCATTGGAACCGTTTTTACAACCAATAGCTGAGCCGTTATCTGCAGAGTTCTCTTTGAAAAATAGTGCTTGGTTCCCTGTAAATGTAATGCTGGTTGTTCCTGCAATGGCTCCACCAAAGGTTGCCTTTGGCGTGCCAGTCTTTGCAAGACCTTCGTCAGCAGGCTGTTCTGCTGGAGTGCATAAAGCAGAATTGCCTACAAAGCTTATGGGTTGTGAACAATTTTGAATTATTACTTTAGGAGAATAAATCGCTCCACCGGCTATTTGTCCTGTTGTAGTAGATCGTTTTGTTGTTGCCGAGTTTCCTGAGAAGGTTAAACTACCTGAGCTATTTTTAAGTGTGAAGCTCGTCTTAGCATAGATGGCCCCACCTTGAATATTAGGATCAGCAGGATCTTCA
Source organism: Chlamydophila parapsittaci (assembly GCF_006385615.1). Lineage (NCBI taxonomy): Bacteria > Pseudomonadati > Chlamydiota > Chlamydiia > Chlamydiales > Chlamydiaceae > Chlamydia > Chlamydophila parapsittaci. The sequence continues at coordinate 840,706 of NZ_CP041038.1, forward strand.
GGACTTGCTGTTTTGTTATCATCAATGACTTTGTTCCCAGAGAAGGCACAACTTCCGTGCAACTTTTCTATGGTCAACGTTTCAGCATAGAAAGCTCCACCTGTGATAGCAGTAGGAACACTGGATGCTCGTTGTTCTGATCTAGTAGTTGAGGTAACTTGCGCTTTGTTATTGCTTACAGTTAGTCCATCAGGGAAGTTAGTGCAGGTAAGTGCTTTGGCATAGATAGCTCCACCGGATTCTTTGGCAGTATTATCTGAAATATTTGAAATTTCTATACCTTCAAGAGTCAGTGTTTCTGTGAAATACAGCCCACCACCGGATTTTCCTGCAGAGTTTCCAGTAATATTTAGGTGGTCTAGACGAGAGATCTTTCCTTTTCCCCCATAAACGCCCCCACCACTTTCTGTAGCAGTGTTTTTTGTTACATTGGCTGTAACGACATAATCAACCTTAAAGTCTAAATCTTCAGCAGATTGTGCTGCTATTCCTGCAGCAACTACTGATGGAATGTTTGTGGTGCACAGTCCAGCTCCATTTTTAGCAGAGTTTTGACCGATATCGATTGATTTAAGGTTAGTTAATGAAGCTTGAGCTGTGTATACACCGCCACCATTTTCTGTGGCTGTGTTGCCAGTGATCACAGCACTTCCAAAGACAGGAACTATACCGGGTGTTGTAGAAGAGACAGTATCCGGATTAGAGAAGGTAAAGGAAAGTGCTTTAGGAATGTATGCTCCACCACCACTTTTTTTGGTGGTATTGTCCACTAAACAAAAGTTCTCTAGGTTGGATAAGTTTAGAGATTTTTGGTCAGCTAGACAGATACCCCCACCATTTTCTTCGGCTGTGTTGCCTTGAAAGAGTGTTTTTCCTGTGAGGTTGGTAAAGGTCACATCGCTTTCGCAATACAGCCCACCCCCAGATTCCTTTGAGGTGTTTGTGGTAAATTGTATTCTATGAGAATTGCTACAATTTAACGCTCCTTTGACGTACACACCTCCACCATGATCTGTGGCTTGGTTATTGATAAACTCTAAAATAGAAGTAATATTAGAAACTGTGAGAGCTTTCTCGACGTAGACACCGCCGCCTTTCCCTAAAGGAGGTACGATAGGTACGGGAGCTGATTGTTTTGCTACTGAGGAAGGCAGTGCTTGGGCAGCGGATGCTTCTGTATCTGGAATAGTAATTTTGAGATCGTAGTTTCCAGCCTTGTTAACACCAAAACGGACTTGAGAAAGGTTAGTTAGGGTTACGTCCCCTAGGGAATAGATAGCTCCACCACCTGTTTTCCCGTTGTTCGCATTAAATTGTGTGAGTATGGTGGAATCTTGTATTGTAAGATTCCCTTTTGAATAAATTGCTCCGCCTCGCGTATCTGCGGAGTTGCTTTGGAACCTTAAGTTCGCAATGTTATTTAGGGAGATGTCCTTATCTCCATAAATGGCACCTCCAGCTCCGGTAGCAGTATTTAATATAAAGAGGGTGTCTTCAGAGCCATCACGAATGGTAATGGTATCCAAGCCAAAAATGGCGCCTCCAGAGCCTTTAATCACAGGAGGAGCTTCTTGTGGTTGCTGTTTAGCCACCTGTGCAGAGGCTTGAACCCTTTCAGAAGCTGAGGGTAATGCTGCTGCTTTTTTCTGCGCATCAATTTTTTCTTTAATTACATCAATAATCAGAGGAAATTCTGCAGAGTTTCCTCGGAAAGTCATATCTTTGTAAGTAGAGATGACAATAGCGCCTTTAGCAAAAATGGCACCTCCATTCCCTGCAGTTTCTGTCGTGTAGGTGGGGAATGTAGGTGTTTGAGTTCCTTCCTCTTTTACTGCTGCTTCTTGAGAGAAGTATCTAGGGAAGAGATGCGTTTCCTTGAATTTAGGAGGAACTAAACCGCCAATTCCAGATTCAGCTGCTGGTTGTGGTAGAACAGGAATCAGAGGAATAGGAACGCGAGCCGCGTTATTTGTAAATGCAATAGAGTTAAGGATATTCCTAATTGTCAGTGTGGAGTCGGTAAATAAAGCACCACCCGCTTGTTGGGATAGATCATCCTGGAATGTAAGGTTTTCTAAGCCATCAAAAGATATAGGACCTTTGGAGTATATAGCTCCACCTTGTCCTGTCATTCTAATCAGGGTGCAGGATAAGGATCCTGGGTTTCCTGCATGTGTAATGAATGTTATAGGACCAGTTTTGTCATTGTAAAACGCACCCCCGCCTTTAGGAGCAGGAGTAGAAGTAGACGCATCTGTTGTGGAGGTAGTAACGGCAGGAGAAGATGCTGAAGATAATGAGAAACCTAGAGAGTTAGGTTTTTCATCTGTGAATTTCCCTATATCGAAAATTCCCTGATCCCCATCTAACACATGCGAAGCAAATGATGTAACATTCTGGTCATCTGGGCTATGATACAACTGTTCTTGAGGTTGTGTAAAAGCACTCTCATATCCTATTGAAGTGCTTAGCTTACTCTCGCTCTTTTGTTTGCTTGAGTTGGCACTACTCTGTGTATCAGGAGCAGGAGAAGGAGGAGGAGTAGGAGCAGGTTCTACTACTCGAGTCGATTTAGCTTCAGGAATATTCGTGAAATTTGTGAAAGAGACGTCCCCAGTGATGGTGTATGTTGTTCCGCTGTCATCTTTTGTTTGCTGCGTGAAATTCTTTGATGAAGAATCCGAAGCACTTAATCCCGATCCTCTGTAGCTGGAGTTTAATTCTTTCGAAAGAGGTTCACTAAATACTGTAATCGAGGGGAGTACGGCAGCAAAAACAGCTGTAGCTGATAGCCACTTCATAGAACAAAAACCTACTGCGAATATTCACTGTCTAGATATGTGTTAGATAAATCAGAAAGGCAAATTAGGCAAGGGATAATAAAAGAGAGCAAGAAAGATCAAGATATTAGAAATGAGCTTTAGGGAGACAAGAGCTCATCTATAATACCTTGACGCATGCTATTCGTAATCTCTGACAACGTTCATAGTCAAGGAAAAATTAAAAATTTAGAGATATACCACCAAAAGCGTCGCCAGAGAAGGTGTTCCCTTCGCGTTGCATGGTTGAGATTCCTAAATATGCCCTAGCCAGTTTACATTTGAAGGTGGTGCGGAATTTCAGGTTGAGTGCTTCTTGTCCCATAAAGACACTGCCAACTTTCCAAGAATGCTGATTCAGGATTAATGAAGCTGTAGTTAAAGGATCTTCTCTGAATAAGTCCTTAATATAGGCCATGCTAAATTCTGATAGAAGGGAATATTTGGCTCCGAATAAACGTAGTTCTAGAGAGACCCCTGTAGGAAGAGCAAGGTTATTCAACCGTGAAGAAGCAAAATACCGAGGATCGTATCCTGTTTCTATGAAAGGATTTTGGTTAATTGTAGTATATTCAAGATTGACAAAAGGTGTGATTTTAAGACAGCGAATTCCCTTAGGGTAGGCATAAGATAAACCTACACTGCCCCGAACTCCTTGGTTTTTCCACGACCCACGGGTGATATCCTTTTTAGAAAACCGATGTTTCATAACATGAGACTCTTCCGCATAGCTTACAGAAGAACGAAACGATAATGCTTTCCAGTTTTTAAAAGCTGCCACCGTACCCATCAACATGTGCGAATGACTTTTCCCCGGAATGTTATTTTGAGAACTGGAACCGTGGAGTTGCGAAAATGTAGCACAAACAACAGTATTTGGAGAAAATGGGAGCTTAATCCCAAGATTATGACCCGCTTGTGTCGTAGAGAAGTTCTTATAGTTATCAGTACTTTGCTCCATAATACTAGAGACAATACCACCGAAAATACAGATATGCTTTATGGGAAGCAGCGTATTATTATTTAGGTAGTTATCCAGAACAGCATCGTTGGAAGCACGCATCCCTGTAAATGTTGACCATACAGAAGATGGAACCAAAGAACCTTCCTTTTCGGGATTTAACACGAACGTCCCGGTAGGGATCCATAATGCTCTTAATGTTTTGTGTCTTTTTGAATCTTCTTCAGACCAGTTAAATTTCCATACCCCTTGATAGCCATAGGTATTTTGTTGCACGGCGATTTCTTCAGGGACAAATTTCTCCGTATGAATGTTTTTGTCAGATTTGAAAATGATTTCCATCTGGTAGGGCTGGGATGCCAAACTATGGTTGTCATAGAATATATTGTCAGGATCATGAATTTGCGGAGATCCCGATAGTTTGATTTCGGAATTTCCTGAGCGGATCTCAGCAGGAAGATGCGAGTGGGCAGCATCTAAACCAAAACTAATGTTGGAAATGACGACATCTTTGCCTGAACTGTTGTAACTTGTTAACATCGATCCAGGGCTAAGATTTAATACTCCACCGAATTGCTTGAATTCCTGAACAGCAAGAATAGCACCACCTGTAATGGACAGAGTCCCATTATGCAGATAGACAGGTTGGTTAAAGATAGACGTCTTATTCGTTTTATCTTGGCGATCTAGAGGGAGTTTCTCTCCAGAGAAAATCACAGAACCACAGTGAAAAATATTATCCACGGAGTTGATATTTATAGGATGTGAGCTTTGTGACGTCGCAAGAAACGGATCATAGAAAATAATGGATTGGTTTTCGTTGGCAATGAGCCGAATGTTTTCAGGGGAACCTTTGATCGTAATCGCATTATTATTTATGACTGAAGAGTGCTTGGTAGATATCTTAGCAACATTGCCTGTAAATATAATGTCTCCTGCTTGTGCATGTAAATAGAGTTGAGGTTGCGGCCCACTTAAATAAATAGCACCACCTCCAAGATTCCCTGCAGAATTTTCAGAAAAGATAATGGGTTGGGAAGCTATAAGGTGACAACTTATCGCAGTTATAGCCCCACCTCCTTCTGCGGAGTTTTGGCTAAAGAGAATAGCAGCGTCATTATTTTTCACGATCGTCTGATGGGAATGAATAGCACCGCCAAGGTGGTTAGCATGATTTTTTCTGAAGCACATCGGAGCAGATTGTTTATTTATACTGCACAGATTCGCATAAATAGCGCCCCCAGATTCTAAAGCTTGATTTTCTGTGAAGGTAATTGTATTTCTATTCTTACTAAACTCTACAGATCCTTGGGAGTTGTAAATTCCACCACCAAATTTTGCCTGGTTCTTCTGAAAGAGAATCTCCTGATTTCCATCGAAGAGAATAGCAGATCCAGCGACTTCGCTACTGATAGCCCCACCATTTCCTGAATGGGAGATATTTTTCACTACTTCTGCTTGGTTATTGATAAAGGAAATCACTCCACGTTGCTCACTAAACACTACGCGGTTTGGTTGAGTTCCTGTAAGGAGGATCGCCCCTCCAGGACCATAGCTCACATTGTTTTCAAAGAGGAGTTGTGTGTTTTTGGTGAAAAACATATCTTGCCTAGAAGCAATCACTCCTCCGGTACTTTGATTGTTTTGCACGCGTATGGTTTTTAAATTTTCGAAGTTAAGAAGGGATTTAGAAAATACACCAGCACCCTGACTCCCTAGTTGTAAATTCGTGAAGTTTAATACAGCTAAGGGAGAGCTCCCTGTAAATGTCAGATTTCCTTCTAAGTTTCGGAAGGCTCCTCCAGGTTTATGGATACTGAGACCTAGAAAATCTTTCAGAGTAAACTCACCACGTAGTGTGTAGTGGGTTCCTTGAGGCGATGTCGTTAACATCGTAAATAATTCAGGATCTTCACCTGTGTGTATTCCAGATAAAGGAAGAACTACTTCTGTAGCTGATAACTGAGTAACTTGTGCGAGTGAAGAAAGAAATATGCATTTCCAAAAGAACGTCTGCTTCATGTTTCAGAATCCTAGTCGTTTCGCAGTCTAGAGTAAGAGATCTAACTTACATAGAAGAATAAAATAAATACACGGAAATAAAAAATTGATCCAAGCGTACGTTAATCAGTACGGAATAGTTAAAGTCTATTGTATTTTTTTTAACTGTCTTGAGAATATGCCTCTAAAGATACTGAGAGCATTCTCTTTAGAGGCTATAGGGGGGATGGACAAAGAGAAATTAATCTTTCGTTTCTTCGATCATTGCCTTTGTGAAATCCTTGATTTCTTTAGTGAGATTTTTCGCTAAGGCTTTTGTTTGTTGTGCAAAGGCTTTCGTATGTTCTTTAGAATGTTTAAACAGGGTTTTGCCTTTTTTTGTTCCTGAGGTTTTTACTCTTGAGAGTTTCTTTCTTAACTGCACACCACTTTTCGGAGTGAATAAACAGGTAAGCAATGTCGCGATAAACCCTCCGAAGATTACACCTCTGAGCCAACGCCAACGCTTACAAGTTTTCTTATTGTGCTTGTGATTTCTAAACATACCTTCTTCCCCCTAAGACAGATTAATCTTTTTTGCGGAACATGCACCAAACGAGCATGGCAACAGCTGCCCACTTTGCTCCTCGGCAGATCTTTCCCATCCAGTTGCTTTTACTTCCCTCACTGATGAAATCTTCAATATCTTTTGGTAAATGCTTGTTGCGTTTGCGTAACCAACCGAAAATCAGCTTTTTCCCTAACAATAAAGGCGCTAGGATCTTAGCTTCAAAATTTAAAATCGTCGTGATCTTACTGATATTTTTAACTATCTTATTCAGCCTGTGTAACAAGCTAATAGTTAAAACGAACACTGTTACCATGCACGTTGATAGCAAGATGCAACAGAAAATAATTGCTCCCGTGAGGTAAGTATTCATATAAAGCGAACAAACAATTTTATTTTTTATTATTTAATTTCACTTTTTATTTTCTGTTTATTTTAAAAAAAATTAAAGAAAATACTTTCTAATAAATAAGTTAAAGATAAAGAAAAGAAAATCCCTAATAAGAATTAGGGATATGAAGTTGGTAATGAGAGCGATACGGAAAAAAGCAGGGGGTAGGCTCCCCCGGAAATGCTTATTCTGCGGAGGAGGGGATCTCTATAGCTTTATCCGACCTTGGGAATTCTACCTCTTTTCTCATTAGGAAGACCCCAAATAGGTTGAAGCATAGGAGGAGGGCTCCCGATACCGACATGACCAACAAAGCGGTATTTTGAGAGAGAAAGCAAAATGCCGGCAATATCGTAGCTCCGTAAATCGTGTAGATTTTCGATCCTCCCTTTCCGTAAAGAAACTTTGCACATTTTTTCCCTACGAGGAAATACGAAATAATCGTTGTATAGCCTGTCACGAAAAAGAAGGTGGGGAGTAGAATCTTTACCAGAGGGAAGTAGGTCGCTAAGGCGTGCTCCACAGCTTGAGAAGCGTTGTCGAGACCCAAAGACCAAGACCCGGATGCAAGGACCATCAGTAAGCTTAGAGTACAGATAAGATTGTCTATAGCAAGACCTATAATGCTGAGCTGAGCTTGCGTTTCTGGTTTTTTTACAGAACTTTCACTTTGAATAATGGAGTCAAATCCAATACCGATGTCTCCAGAATAAGCCGCTCTAGAGATCCCTTGGTGGATAGTCGTGGCTAAAGTACATCCTGCAAACCCTCCGATGGCACCATGTCCTGTAAATGCTGATGAAAATACTGCAGAAAATAGGGAAGGCAGCTGGTGAAACTCTTTCACAAGTATATATAGGGATAACAGACAGTATAGAGTAAGGAAAAATGGGAGCACACAAGCACAGATTTTCCCAATACGCTGTAATCCTCCTTGAACTGCGTAGAGAACAAGAAATAGCAGACCAAAAATAGTAAATAATTTCGGAATGCTCCAGCAGTGAGAAATGGTGTCAGCAATAACAGAGAATTGATAAATCTCTACACCATAAATACAGAGTAAAACAGCGACAATAATCGGTATGACTTTTGTTCCATAGGCTTTATCCAGGAAGTACATCGGCCCACCCTGATAAACACCCTCGTTGTCTACTTTACGAAACTTAATCCCTAAATACACTTCAGAGTATTTGACTATAGAACCTAAAATTCCAGCGATCCAAACCCAGAACAATGCTCCAGGACCACCAATACATGCAGCTGTAACAATCCCTACAACGTTACCAATACCGATATTCCCACTTGCAGATGCAAAAAATACCTTTAACGGATGCACCCCTCGTTCTTCTGTCTTATTTTTAGACGTCCCCTGAGAGTATTGATAAAATAGCCTGCAGAATTGTGGAAACTTAGTGAATTGAGCAAAACGAGATTTCCATGAAAAGCTTATCCCCAATAAGAGAATCATAAGGAAAGCCACATAGGACCAAAAGAAGTCATCAAAAGCTGCGAGTAAAGACAGGATTGCATTCATTGTAAAAAATTTTTTTAAATGTTTTAAACATAGCTCTTCATTAAGAAGATAGGGAAACTATTATCTCTATTTTATCTTTTGTTTAGTAGGAAAATAAAGCTCATATATGAAGATTAAAGTTCCTAAAGAGATAAAAATATCGGCGAAATTAAATGTTGGGAAAAACCAACGCTTATAACCAATAGAAATAAAGTCTACGACATGTCTGTAGAATACAATATCTCCCACGTTGCCAATAGCTCCAGAACACAGGAGAATTAGGGCAAAACGGAGAGAAAGGGAGGTGGTTTTCTTTCTCAAGAAAAGGAAGGCGAGAATAGATAAAATAATTATTATACGTATAAAGAATAAGAAATATTTATATTTTGAAAATAACCCAAAAGCTGCGCCCTCGTTAAAAGTAGGGCAAATGCAAAACAGCAGCTTTCCCCAACTATATTGATATAGTATGGGGTTAGCATCAGGCAGGTTCCCTCGATACAGCAAAACAGCTAATTTAGTCACCCAATCCATAAGGACAAAAAATGAAATAGCAAGGAAAGTAGATCGGGAGCGACTAGACATTGGGGTTAGTTTCCATAAAGTAGGCCTTTCTCAAACTGTGATTGAGCTTTGACCGTCATTGTAGCATAGGGGATTGCCATTAACCGAGCCAAAGGAATTTCTTCGCCACTGACATCACAGATACCGTAGGAAGACTCTTCGATTTTTTCTAAAGCTCGATTAATTTGTCTTAATAACTCATACTCTTTCGTTGTTACTTCTAAGCTGATTGTTCTATCGAAAGTATCGGTACCCTGATCAGCTTGGTGTTGAGAATATCCAGTAGCTTCGTTAGGTTTTTTGACTTCTTGAGCATTTCCTTCTAGCGTGTGAGACAGCTTATATTTCATCTCTAGAAGCCTTTGTTTAAAATTGGCTATTTCGTCCTCAGACAACGGCATAGTTTTTTCTCCTTAACCTAAAATAATAACTATTTTTCCATATCCGGAGTTGCAGATAGCAAAACCTCCATTAATTCGCCAACATCTTTGAATCTTCTGTAGACGCAAGCAAATCTAATGTAAGCAATCATGTCTGCCTTTTTTAGATATTTCATTACTAGTTCGCCAATTTCTTTGGTAGAGATTTCCCTATTTTGTTTGCCTAATAACTCAGATTTTACGTTAGAGGCTATTGCGTGCACTTGATCTTGACCTATACGTGTATGACTAGAGGCGGCATTTAATCCATTAATTAGTTTTGATTCCTGGAAATTCTCGTAACGACCATCACGTTTTAGCACCTGCAGAGTTAACTCAACGGTTTCAAAGGTTGTAAACCTTTGTCCACAATTTAAGCATTCTCTTCGGCGTTTAATCGCGTTAGCCTCTGGTGCATTTCTTGAATCTATGACTTTTAATTCCCCATGATTGCAAAAAGGACACTGCACAGGAGCTACCTCCTAAGGTTAAGGTAGTCTAAGAAAATAATAATTTTAGTGCAGAATAAATCTATGCGACTATAAGTTGCAAATTTTTTTTCCTAATTTATAAAATTAAAAACCGCGAAAGACAGATTGCTTGATATAGTTTCGCTACCTTTGCGAAACGACAGCATTTTGTCGAAAAGCTGTTTTATTGTAAATACTAGATGCTCAGGATTTAAGAATGTTTTCTGGAATAGTGCAAGAACTCGGTCAAATATTTAGTATAGAGCCGAGAGATGAAGGTTTAACTATAGGCGTGGAAGTTTCTTCCTCATGTATTTCAGGACTTGAAATCGGCTGTAGTGTTGCCATCGATGGTGTCTGTCTTACTGTAGTTAAACTTGAAGAGGGTGGTAAAATGTTTTTCGACATTATTCCCGAAACTCTTTCCTGTACTACAATAGGGGAGAAGGTAGTAGGTGATCGTGTAAATGTTGAACGATCTTTAAAAGGGAGCGATGAAATTGGTGGGCATATGGTCTCTGGTCATGTTTGTGGTGTCGGAGAGATTGTGCTTATAGAGAAAAATCGGTATTATTTCCGTGTGCCAAGTTCCTTATCTATATACCTTTTTGAAAAAGGATTTATTTCTATAGATGGCATTAGCCTGACTCTTGTTACTGTAGAAGAGGATGTGTGTTCGGTTGGATTGATCCCCGAAACATTATCTCGAACGACCTTGGGATATAAACGAGAAGGATCCAAAGTAAATATAGAGCCGGATATGGCGACCAAAACACAAGTGGATACGTTAAGGCGTTTATACTCTCGATAAATAAACAAATATATGACTTATAAGTTACTAGATAGCGGTGAAGGGAAAAAGTTAGAAAGCTTTGGCCCCATAACTCTTATCCGCCCCTCGTGTACGGCAATTTGGCCGAAGACCACACCGTCCTTATGGAAAAAGGCGCATGCGGAATATGTAAGATCAGGAGAGGAGGGACAATGGCGTTGTGCAGCCTCTATTCCTGAAAGTTGGCGCATAAACCTTGACATTGTGGATTGCACGCTAAAGCTCACCTCTTTCGGTCATATAGGGATTTTCCCAGAGCATAGTGGATTTTGGCCGGAATTGAAATTGAGCATAGAACGGCATTCTTCATGCCGGGTGTTAAATTTATTTGCTTATACCGGTTCCACATCGATATTTGCTGCAAAGTGTGGAGCGAAGGTTTGTCATGTAGATGCTTCAAAACCCGCGATAAAGTGGGCGCAAAAGAATGTAGAAAACAATGCCCTGCCCGAGAAAAGGATATTTTGGGTTGTTGAAGATGTGTTTTCTTTTTTGCAAAAAGAAATACGTAAAGGGAAAAAGTACGATATCATTTTGCTCGATCCTCCCACCTATGGCCGGGGACCTAATGGAGAGATTTTTAAAATCGATAGGGATTTCTTTTCATTATTAGTTTTGTGCTCAAAATTACTTTCAGATTCTTCTTCTTATGTTTTGATCACTTCTCATACTCCCGGCCATACTCCTGCTTTTTTGCAGAGTTTAGCTATACGTGCCTTTGCTTTAGATAAACAGTTTTGGTCCTCAGGAGAAAGCTTTTGCGGCTCAGGAGATCAAGCTTTACCCTCAGGAGTGTTTGCTAAATGGAGTTTATAGGAAAAAATAACCCTAAGGTAAAAGAAGCTGTCGCGTTAAAACATAACCGCTCTCGTAAAGGCCCCGTCTTTCTTTTAGAGGGTTTTCGAGAGATTCAAAAAGCTCTAGACTCGGGATATGAGTGTGAACGGATCTTTTGTGGAACGCGCGTCTCAGAAAAAGAACAATCTTTTTTGAATGCCATCCAAAAACTCCCTATAGAAAAGGTCTACTGTTTAGAAGAAACTCTTTCCAAACTTTCCTATAAAGAACATCACGACAATTTTATTGCTGTTATGAAGAAACGGTGGTGGTCTCGAGAAGAGTTTTTAGCTCAGAAGAGAAATCCTCTACCGTTTTATTTGATTATAGAACAGGTTGAAAAGCCTGGGAATGTGGGGGCGATACTTAGAATAGCCGATGGGGTAGGGGCGGATGGAGTAATTTTATGCGATCCTGTCGTCGATGTGTATAATCCTAATGTTATTCGTTCTTCATTAGGTACTGTATTTACCTTACCTATTTGGTCTGCCACTTTGGATCAGGTATTGCAAGTCATTCTTGAGGAAAAATGGCAAGCCTTTGTCACCTCCCCTAGAGCAAAAACCATGTATTTTTGTGAAAATTACAATCAACCGCTAGTTTTGGTTTTTGGTTCTGAAAAAGACGGACTCACTGCATCTTGGCTCAAGGGAAATTTCTCAAAAATCTCCTTACCCATGCTAGGTCAAGCTGATTCTTTAAATTTATCTACGGCCGTATCTGCAGTTGCTTACGAAGTTATTCGGCAACGTTGGGAAGCCTAGTCTAGTAGATAATCAAAAGAAAACATCGTTTACAAAATCAAAAATAGTTTACTTTGTTTATCACGAGAAAAGGAATAAATTAAAAAATAGATATGATTAATTATATATAAAATTTTTTTAATTTTCCTATGTAAACTTGATTCTTAATGTTTTTTATGAGATGCTAGATGATTCCAGGATGCGGCGGAGATTGTGGTTTTAAACAATCATAATTTTCTGAGTGGATGATCAGTGAGTTATAACGAAGTTCGATGAAAACGCGCTTTCCTTCGCCCTTTTTTATTTTTTATCGCCGCTTAACCGTAGCTATTAGCTTGGGAAAGATCCTGGGTTGGGGGTGTTTTGGGAAGATACTTTCTTGGATATTCGCCGGCACCATAAGCTTTCGACGAAAGTTATTTTGTTCAGCTCCTTATCGCGTGTCTTCTACCGTAATTAGTGTGGGAAATATTGTTCTCGGTGGTTCGGGTAAGACACCTACGGTATTATGGTTAGCTGAAGTTCTAAAAACGCGAGGGTATTCCTGTGCTATTCTTTCTCGCGGATATAAAGGAAAATGTAGTGGTCAGAGAAAGTTCACTATAGTCGATCCTGAGATACATAACGCTGCTTATGTAGGAGACGAACCGTTACTTATGGCGGAGAAACTCTCCAAGGGTGCTGTTTTTGTGCACAAAGATCGTAGACTTACGGCTAAAGAAGCCGCTAAAGATTTTGATATTTTGATTTTGGATGATGGTTTCCAAAATAACAAACTACACAAAGACGTGGAAATTGTTGTAGTTAACGGTCAAGATCCTTTAGGAGGAGGAGCTTTTTTCCCTCGAGGGCGACTCCGAGATTCTCCTAAAAGATTGCAAGAGGCCGATTTTATCATAGTTAATGGTTCTTGTTGTTTAGAGAGCCAGAAGCTTTTGCATACTTGGTGTACATCACCAAAAATTTTTGTTGAACCACACATTTCTCAAGTACTTTGGGATTCGCGAGGGGAGAAACTTTCTTTGGATAGCCTGTCTGGGCTAGCCGCCGGTGTGTTCTGTGGTCTAGGATTCCCGCAGGGCTTTCTTGATATGTTAAAACGTGCCGGAGTGAAAATATTAGGAACGTATTTGTTGCCTGACCACGCAGGAATAACGAAAAAAGAATTGCACTACTTCTCTTCAAAGATCGCTATGCGTCAGGGAGAGGGGTTATTGTGCACAGAAAAGGATGGCATAAAGCTCGGAAATTTGATTCACGAGCCGGGGATTCTTCCGATTGGTAAGGTTCAAATGGAATTTGATTTTACCGATCAGGAGGGTGCTACAGCCGCCTTACTGGATAAAATAGATCGGATACATAATGGTAAGAGGTAACTAATGAAACTATGGATGAAAATCTTTATAGGATTATTTGTTGGGGTTACCCTAGGTTTAATTTTAGAAGATAAAGCGATCTTTTTTAAACCTATAGGAGATATTTTCTTAAACCTATTGAGCATGGTTGTCTACCCTCTGGTATTTTGTTCCATGGTGTTGGGTATCGCTTCTATTAGTGATATGAAGAAGCTGGGGCGCATAGGAATGAAAAGCGTCGCCCTATATTTAGGGACAACATGTCTAGCGATTATTATAGGCTTATGTTTTGCTCAATTTTTCAGTCCTGGAGAGGGCTGTGACCTATCGCAGAATGTCACTGAAACGCACATAGTGGCTCCTGAGAGAAGTAGTACGTATTTCTTGTCTTTGATTTCTCAAATTTTTCCTTCAAATCCTGTCAGATCTTTCGTTGAAGGAAATATTTTACAAATCATCGTGTTTGCTATTTTCTTAGGAATAGCTATGCGTCTTTCTGGAGAACAAGGACGTCCTGTAGCTAAATTTATTGAAGGTTTTTCTGAAATTATGTTGCGCATGATCAATATGATCATGACCTTTGCGCCTTATGGTGTCGGGGCAAGTATGGCATGGATTTCGGGAAGTCACGGTTTGGTTATTCTCTGGCAATTAGGGAAATTTATTTTTGCCTATTATCTTGCCTGTCTATTTCATGCTGTGCTTGTTTTTGGTGGTATCATCCGGATGGGCTGCAAGATGTCCTTCTCTAAATTCCTTTCTGCAATGATGGATGCCATATCTTGTGCAATATCCACTTCGAGTAGTTCGGCAACACTGCCTGTGACTATGCGTTGCGTATCTAAAAATCTTGGAGTTTCTTCGGAAGTTTCTGGTTTTGTTTTGCCTTTAGGTGCTACTGTCAATATGAATGGTACTGCGATATTTCAAGGTATGGCAGCAGTATTTATTGCTCAGGCCTATAACTGTCCATTACCTTTCAGTAGTTTGTTATTAATCGTTATCGCAGCGACTTTCTCTGCGGTGGGTAGTGCAGGCGTCCCCGGGGGCGGAATGATTACTCTGGGGTCTGTATTAGCCTCTGTAGGGTTGCCTATTCAAGGAATTGCTGTTTTAGCAGGTATTGATAGGTTGCGAGACATCATAGGAACTCCTATGAACATCCTCGGAGATGCTGTGGTCGCTGTTTATGTGGCTTCCGGAGAAGGTGAGTTGTCCACACCTTTGGAGGAGAAAAAGGTATCTTTGAAAGAAAAGGTAGCTTTGAAAGAAGAGAGTACAGAGACAGTGTAGGAGAGTTTACGCATGTTTGAATTTCGATTTCCGAAAATAGGAGAGACTGGTTCTGGAGGGTTGGTAGTTCGTTGGCTCAAGCAGGTGGGAGAGAACGTTGCAAAAGATGAGCCTGTAATTGAAGTATCTACTGACAAGATTGCTACGGAGTTAGCCTCTCCTAAAGCAGGGAAATTAATTCGCTGTCTCGTAAAAGAAGGTGATGAAGTTGCTGCCGAAGAAGTGATAGCCTTAATAGATACGGAGTCTGCTGTCGAGGAAGAGGTCGTTGTCGAAGAACTGTCACCCAATGCTTCGTGTCCTCAAGATTCTGGGAAGAATTCGGCATGGTTTTCTCCGGCAGTTCTTAGTTTGGCACACCGTGAAGGTGTTTCTCTCCAGCAACTACAACAGATTTCTGGAACAGGAAATGATGGGCGCGTCACTCGTAGGGATTTAGAAAACTATATCCTTGAAATGCGCCAACCTTCGTGCCCAAATATTGCGAATGCGAATGAAAATCGCATTCCCATGTCTCCACTACGTAGAGCTATAGCTTCCTCGTTATCTAAATCTTCAGATGAAGTGCCTCATGCTTCTCTTATTGTGGATATTGATGTCACAGATTTGATGAATTTAATTGCTGAAGAGAAGGATAGATTTTTTGCAACGCATGGTGTGAAACTCACAATTACTAGTTTCATTATCCAGTGTTTAGCCAAGGCTTTGGAGCAGTTCCCGTTATTGAATGGATCTTTAGACGGCGATACAATTGTTGTGAAGAAATCAATCAATGTGGGTGTTGCTGTTAATTTGAATAAAGAGGGCGTTGTTGTTCCTGTTATTCATAATTGTCAGGATCGTGGTTTAGTAAGCATTGCGAAAACTCTCGCTGATCTTTCTGCAAGAGCTCGGGCAAATAAACTTGATCCTTCAGAAACTCAAGATGGTAGTGTCACCGTTACTAATTTCGGTATGACGGGAGCTTTAATTGGCATGCCAATAATTCGTTATCCGGAAGTAGCTATTTTAGGAATAGGAACGATACAAAAACGTGTTGTTGTGCGTGATGACGATTCTTTAGCTATTCGCAAAATGGTCTATGTTACCCTCACGTTTGACCACAGGGTATTGGATGGTATTTACGGTAGTGAATTTTTAACCTCATTGAAAAATCGGTTAGAGTCTGTTACGATGAGCTAACACACTACGATTTTTTCTGAGGACTAAAGGGATGCGCTCTCCCACAACATCCATTGATCTATGCCAAGATATTGTCAGTAAGCAAAGGGAATCTTTAGAACGTTTTTTTGATACTTTTCAGTGTGAGGATACTTGGGTATTAGCTGAGAAGATATTAAATCATCAAGGTTCCATATTTTTTTCTGGTGTAGGAAAAAGTGGTTGTATCGCAAGGAAAATCGTTGCTACTTTACAGTCTTTTGGAGAGCGCGCTCTTTTCTTAGCTTCTGGAGATCTCCTGCATGGGGATCTTGGCGTTGTCCGTCCTGGAGATATCGTCTGTCTTTTTTCTAAAAGTGGAGAAACTCGCGAGCTTTTAGAATGTATTCCTTATTTAAAAGAGCGGGGAGTATTCATTGCAGGAATTACCTCCGCTACGTATTCGAGTTTAGCAGTTCTTTGTGATCACGTAGTTATCTTACCTATGATCGAAGAATTAGATCCTTTTAATCTTGTTCCTACAACATCAACAACATGCCAACTACTTTTTGGTGATCTTCTAGCTATTACCTTATTACGTAGTAGGCAAATCTCTCTCGCTGATTATGGAAAGAATCATCCAGGCGGTCAGATTGGTCTCAAGGTTATTGGAAAAATTCGGGATTATATGTTCCCAAAAACAGAAGTTCCTTTTTGTTCTCCAGAGGATACAATCGCAGATTCTTTGGATATCTTTTCTTCTTATGGTTGTGGCTGTGTGTGTATAGTAAATGAGAAGTTTGAAATATTAGGAATCTTCACAGATGGAGATTTACGTAGATCATTAACTCGTCATGGAGGCGATATTCTCTCTCAGAGACTTAAAGATGTCATGACACCCAATCCTCGAGTGATTAGTGAAGATGCTGATGTGCTTCTTGGCCTACAAATGATGGAAACAGGGAGTCCTGTGACCATTTTACCTGTTGTAGATGCTAAGGATCAGAAGTATGTGGTGGGATTGCTTCAGATGCATACCCTGGCAAAAGCAGGTCTCATCTAAAAGATAAAAATATCGGAAGAGAGGGTAAGCTGGATTCTGTCTACAAGATGAGAAAACCCATCTTGAGGGCAACCATTCATCTAGGGGATATATTACTATATCCCTCAAGCGATTATGAAAAAGTTCATGAGGAATACCATTCCTCATTATGCAGAAACAAAAACTTTTTCTCTTGCTTCAGATAGGGTTTGCACGTCTACTAAGTCACCTTAATAGCTCCTATTCTTAAAATAGGAATTTTCAGCCTGTCTATAAAAAGACCCTTTTATAGCGGAATGTTTTCTGTTGCACTTTCCGTAGCCTTACGGCCCCTGGAGTTTCTCCAGTATCTTTTCTTATGAAGTCCAGACTTTCCTCTTAATATACCTTAGTAAAGGTACAAAAAGCGGTTGCCTTTCTCTTCCGATGGACTTGTTTATACAGCGGCACGTCTGCGACGACGTTTTGCTGCAGAGCTGTCGTTAGCAAGAGCGTCTGCTTCTCGCCAATATAAAATTCTAGAACAATGTTCGCAGAAAATAAGTCGATCTTTTTTACGGACTAAGTTTTCGTGCTGGGGAGTAAGAACAATATGACAACCGCTACAGACACGATTATCTATTGGAACAACAACACGATCTTTTTTGTTGTTTAATAAACGTTCGTAAATAAGGAACATTTCTGGATCCGTAGTTTCTTTTAATTCACTACGTTGCTGCAGTAGGGCTCTGCCTTCTTCGTTGATCTTTT
This sequence comes from Chlamydophila parapsittaci, assembly GCF_006385615.1. Taxonomy (NCBI): domain Bacteria; kingdom Pseudomonadati; phylum Chlamydiota; class Chlamydiia; order Chlamydiales; family Chlamydiaceae; genus Chlamydia; species Chlamydophila parapsittaci. The sequence continues at coordinate 858,383 of NZ_CP041038.1, forward strand.
TAATACTTTCGCAGATTTCTTTTTCGATAGCGAAACTACTGTTCTCTGTTGAGGTGAGACTTTCTTTTAAAGAGACAATCAGGTCCTCACTTCCCGCCTGTTTGTCCATAAGGTCACTAAGTTGGTGCTCTAACGCACGGCGCTCTTTATTTGCTGCTGTCATTTCTTGGGTGAGTGCATTAAACTCATCCATCTTTTTCACAGCTGCTTGTTGACTTTCTAATTTGTTAATTTGATCAGAAATCTCTTGAATCCGATTCTCGCCTTCTTTAATCTGATTCTTTAGGTTTTCCATCTCCAACTCTTTCTCCTGAACTTTTCGACGAATGTCAGATTTAAGAGATTGGACTTTAGCGAGCTCTTTCTGATGCTCTTTCTTGACTCGCATTAAGCGAATCATTTTAATATCGAGCTCTTGAATGGCTAAAATACTCTGGAGTGCTTCATGCATGAAAACTATTCCTTGCTTGGCTTAGTGGTCCTAAATACGGATGCGAAATCATAGAATTTAGGAATGAATACATCTGAAGAAGAAAGCAAGTTTACTGCTTTTTTCGCAAGAAGTAAAGAACGTTTTTTTCAATAAAAGAAATTCCTAAGGAACAGCAACTTAAGATGGGCGAAAAGTTTCACCACCGCGTCTAGTATGTAAATGAATTTTTACCAGTCCTAGCTCAAGAACGAGTTTGAAAGATGATTTACATTTGTCCGCTGATCATAAGGTGATTCCCTACTTCAAAACTCTCACACTTTTCTTTCCTAAATACGGAGTTCACAAGGTTGTTGTATTCAAATCTAACAGTAGGGTAATGACGTTAGAAAAAAATAAAAGGTTCTTTTTAAAATAATATATTTACACAGAAGAGGAGAGGATCCTGATAAGGAATTCTCCTCTTTTTACTCTCTACTTTAAGCGAGCGGGGCAAAGGGATCTTGTAAGAGCACGAGGAGTCTTAAAGAATGGGGATTAGAGCGAGCGGTTTTATCAACAGCTTCAATTAATGCTTTCTTACACAGCTGATGACAATCCAAAATCCATGAATAATTTCTATTGGGTGTCGGCTGTTCATTTCCATGCTCTGCTTCGTAAACCGACGAGAACAGAGGAACGGAAATAATCGAGCAGCCTTGGTTGATCGCCTCTTCTAAACAGTTCTCATAGGCAAAAAGTGCTCGGTTATAATAGTCGTGTGCGACTTCGTCATCTTCCCCAGAGAACTCTTCAAGCCGTGGCCCACGAACATGTCCTATGTATTCTGGGAAACTTTCTTTTTTAGGATGTGTCATAGTCGGGCTGTCTTTGATGCTTAATTTTGTCGAGCGCACTTCAGTAGGCCCGAAGGGGAGCTTAATCGATGTGTCTCCTTGGTACTGAGCGGCACTCCATTGGCTAGTTTGCCCAAGACTTAGGAGTTCTCTAAAGAATAGTCGAGATTGATTTGAGTTTTGGGAGATTAACGTCTGTGCAGCAGGAAGGAGAGCATTGAATGCGATTCCGCTTTGACTTGTGACTGTTTTGAACGTGTTGGATCTGGGGAGCGCAAGGAATTTGATGGTAAATCCTGGTGTGGTGCTCTCCTGAATACCGAGTTTTACCCCGGGATTGTGCTTGTTTTGATGGAAAGATAGGCGGGCTCCCGGACTGACTAAGAAGTTCGCTTGTGCAGATGACTCTGGGAGTGTTCTGAAGGATTGGTCTAGAGCTCCGGACCAATCTCCATCGGCTTTTTGTTGGAAGTATTTGTACGCCCCTACGGTAACTATAGCTAACAGCACTGAGGATACCGCTAGTAAAGCCAGGACGGGCATGCCCAAAACAGTAGCTAAGGTAATCCCTGCTACTCCGGTCCCAATCGTTAGTGTACCGAGAATAGATAAAGAAGTGATTTTCAATATCTTATCCCATTTTTTTGTGGAGACTTCTCTTGGTGAGAATAGGGGACTTACCTCTGTGGTACTTTGGTTGTGTAAGGGGTTCGTGTTAGCCATAAATTATAATTATCTTTAGTTTTGATAATTAATTTTATAAAAAATATATGGCTTTTTCTAGACGTTTTATTCTTCTTCTTTTTTACTTTGTAACATAGTTATATTAAGAAGCTGATTTTCAGCGGGATAAACCCGAAGGGTGATAAATAATTCCCTAAGTTTAACACCACTTAAGAGCCTAAGGGAGATATATACTGGCGTAATGGCTAATAGAAAAACAAAAAACAGAGGGTGGACGCAGCAGCCTACAACCGTGATCCCGGTAATTAGCGTGATGAGAATGATGACTTGAATGATGCAGTGGACAACAACATGCGTAAGTTGGCTTCTCCCAACACTTCCTTTAGAAAATAAGTTCAGAGGTTCTTGGCATGCGGAACTTTGTGCTGATGTTGCTGAAATTAGCATGCAGGATACTGTAGAATAAAAGCTTAAACTCTGAGAGATTTTACTTGTAGAAACAATTTTTTGTCATCAGCTTTCGGTAAGGCTATTTTTTTGCAGAAGTTCCCCAGGATGATTGTACATTTTCTTAAATTCTTTAAGTGTGATGGGGCCTTGGCAGATGTGTATTCTCCTCGGGAGCTCGGGGAAGAGCCTAGCATACGCCCTAACTCCAGAGGGGCTGGTTAAAATGACACGGCTGCATTGCTTGAATACAGAGAGGGGAAATTGACGTTCTCGAATGGTATAGTGGGCATAGGCAAAAAAGCTTCGGCGCTCTTTTTGTAAAAAATCTTTAATTACAGGACGCGACAAGACGGAGTGTGGGTAGAGGATACGAGCGTGTTTAGGTAAAGAGGCGATCAGGGGGATGACACCCTCTCCTGTTTCCACGGTCGCTAAGGAATAGCGGGCTTTGGGGAGAAGCTTTGTAAGGCGACGTGCTGTGATTTCTCCTAAACACAGGTAATGTTTGGTAGATAATGTCTTTTTGGAATTTTTTCTACGCATTCTAGAGATAAATAGTGATGTTGACGAGGGGCTTGTGAGCAGGACATGAGAAGTTTTCTCTAGGTAACGCTGAGCGTAGCGTAGTTGAGGAGAGCTTCTTGCAAAGGGAACAATCTCAAGAATCGGAACAAAGCGGGCGTAGTATCTGTTTGCTGTTTCTTGATTTAATCCTAGGTATAGGGTCATCGCATCCTCTTTTTCTAGAATGTATCCCATAAGTGTAGTTTAAATAGGGGGAGTTTGTTTTGCATCTAGAAAATCGTTCCGATAATTACAGAGTCCACATCAACGTATACTACTTGTTTTTAGCCGTATTTAGGTTGTATGAGGAGCTGATTGACATTTTTCGATGTGCAAGCTAGGATGTCCATTTTTGGATCTTAGCTTTTTCCCTAATGAAAAAATCGTAAGAGTTTTTGACTTTTCTTAGGTTAGACGCAGAGAGCTTCGCTTTGTATTATAGTTTTTCATTCGTAGAGTTGATAATAGAGGTTCGGCAATGGCTTCATTGTTGCATAAATTTTTAGAAAATGCTTCGGGGAAGAAGGGGCAGGATCTAGCTTCTACCGCATACTTAGCTGCATTAGATCATCTTTTACATTCTTTTCCTTCGATTGGGAAAAGCATTATAGATGAATTGAAGAGTCAGCGTTCACGCTTAAAGATGATTGCTTCTGAGAATTATGCTTCTATTTCAGTTCAGCTTGCTATGGGGAACTTGCTTACAGATAAGTATTGCGAGGGGAGCCCCTTTAAGCGGTTCTATTCTTGTTGTGAGAATGTAGATGCTATCGAGTGGGAATGTGTGGAAACGGCTAAAGAACTTTTCGGAGCGGAAAGTGCTTTTGTACAACCACATTCGGGTGCAGATGCGAATTTATTAGCCGTCATGGCAATTATTACTCAGAAAATTCAAGGGCCTGCCGTTAAGCGTTTGGGATATAAAACGATTAATGATCTTACGGATAAAGAATATACGGAATTAAAAGCTGAGATAGGTTCTCGCGTCTGTTTAGGACCTTCGCTGAACTCCGGAGGGCATTTAACCCATGGAACTGTACGTTTAAATATTATGTCCAAGTTGATGCGTTGTGTGCCTTATGAAGTGAATAAAAAGACGGAGTGTTTCGATTATTCGGAGATAGCACGTTTAGTACGAACATATAAACCTACGGTACTCATTGCTGGGTATTCTTCATATTCCAGAAGATTGAATTTTTCCACCCTAAAACAAATAGCTGATGATTGTGGAGCTGTTTTATGGGTAGATATGGCGCATTTTGCTGGTCTGGTTGCTGGCGGTGTATTTATCGAAGAGGAAAATCCGATTCCGTTTGCTGACATTATTACTACGACAACTCATAAGACTTTGCGAGGACCTCGTGGAGGTTTAGTTTTAGCATCCAAAGAATATGATGCAGTGATTAATCGCGCTTGTCCTTTGATGATGGGAGGGCCTTTGCCGCATGTTATTGCAGCCAAGGCTGTTGCGTTAAAAGAAGCGCTAACTGTGGACTTTAAAAAGTACGCGCATCAGGTTGTGGACAACGCGAGAACTTTAGCCGAGCATTTTCAAAAACAGGGGTTACGCTTGCTTACTGGCGGTACAGATAACCACATGTTAATTATAGATCTAACTTCTCTAGGGATATCCGGACGTATTGGTGAGGACATATTAAGTTCTGTAGGTATTGCTGTGAATCGCAATACCATACCATCGGATGCTGTAGGGAAGTGGGACACCTCAGGGATACGTTTGGGAACACCTGCTTTAACAACTCTCGGTATGGGCAGTGATGAGATGGAAGAAGTTGCGAATATTATTGTGAAAGTATTGCGAAATATTACTTTGAGACGTAATGCTAATGATAGTTTTAGTAAAAGTGAAGGAGAGCTTCCAGAAAACATTGCTGAAGAAGCAAGAGCTCGAGTCGCAGACTTATTATCTCGGTTCCCGCTTTATCCTGAAATCGATCTGGAAACTTTAGTTTAGTTAGGAGATATGTTGTTCTATGGCTGATGGGGAAGTAGAGAATAAGTTACGAGATGTTATAGAGAGAAAAATCTTAGATGCCCGTCGGGTATTTTTTTCTGAGCCTGTAACGGATAAGAGCGCAGCAGATGCTATTAAGAAGTTATGGTATTTAGAACTTACCAATCCTGGTCAACCTATAGTATTCGTAATTAATAGCCCTGGAGGTTCGGTAGACGCAGGATTTGCAGTGTGGGATCAGATAAAAATGATGACATCCCCAGTGACTACTGTAGTTACAGGATTAGCTGCTTCTATGGGATCGGTATTAAGTTTATGTGCAGCTCCAGGACGTCGTTTCGCCACTCCTCATTCGCGTATCATGATTCACCAGCCATCTATAGGCGGGCCAATCACTGGACAAGCTACCGATTTAGATATTCATGCTCGTGAAATCTTAAAAACGAAGAAACGTATAGTTGATGTGTATTTAGAGGCGACCGGGCAGTCTCGAGAAGTGATTGAAAAGGCCATCGATCGAGACACTTGGATGACAGCAGACGAAGCCAAGGATTTTGGTTTATTAGATGGCATCCTCTTCTCATTCAATGATTTATAAGCCAAGCTTATATTCTGGGGCAGGGAATCGCTTTATCCTAAGTGAAACTTGTCCCGATATTACAATAATTCCTAGTCTATGTAAGGAATATCAAGTAGATGGGTTTTTGCTTGTTCTTCCTTCTTCCACTGCTGATGCTAAACTTATTATTTTTAATGATGACGGTTCTCGTCCTCACATGTGTGGCAACGGTCTTCGTTGTGTTGTAGCTCATTTGTCTGAGGTATTGAAAAAAGATCACATCTCTGTAGAGACAGATTCGGGTAGGTATTCTGGGAGGTTTCATTCTTGGGAGCGGGTTGTTGTAGATATGACGCTTCCGGATTGGAACTACACTTGTCACACCCTTTCACACACACTTCCTGGAGTTCCTAGAGAAGTTTTTAGTATCCATACAGGGGTGCCGCATCTTGTTGTTTTTGTCGAAGATGTATCTTGTGTTCCTGTAGATTTGTGGGGGAGTTTTCTACGTTGCCACGAAGACTTTTTACCTCAAGGGACTAATGTTAACTTTATCCAGGAGATACAAACCGGAGAATTTCAACTACGCACTTATGAACGTGGTTTGGAAAGAGAGTCTTTAGCTTGTGGTACGGGAGCTACTGCAGCGGCGTTGGTTGTAGCACAACGTTACGGTTTATCCAATACCCAAATACCTATATGGACCTGGGGTGATATTTTGATTAAAATTTCTTTAGAGGGCGATCGTGTGTATCTTGAGGGCCCTGTGGATAAAGAAAGGTCTTACTAGAGTTTTTCTAATTTTTCTATTGAATTTGAATAAAAATAGATTCAAAAATGGTTAAAGGAAGGAAGAGAGATCAGAGGTTTTTTTAAGGATAGATCTCTTGCCCTCTAACTCCAATTCTTTTATACTCTTGATTTATGACTACGTATCCTGTACCACAAAATCCTCTTTTATTACGCGCCTTGCGTCTTATGGATGCATTCTCTAAGTCGGATGACGAGAGGGATTTTTATTTAGACCGAGTTGAAGGGTTCATTCTCTACATTGATTTAGATAAGGATCAAGAAGATCTAGATAAGATTTATGAAGAACTAGAGGTGAATGCAGAACGCTATTGTCTAATTCCTAAGTTAACGTTCTATGAAGTAAAGAAAATCATGGAAACGTTTATCAATGAAAAAATTTATGATATTGATACAAAGGAAAAATTTCTTGAAATTTTGCAGTCTAAAAATGCTCGTGAGCAGTTTTTAGAGTGTATCTACGATCATGAATCTGAGTTGGAGAAGTGGCAGCAATTTTATGTAGAGCGTTCTCGTATACGTATTATTGAGTGGTTACGTAATAATAAATTTCATTTTGTCTTCGAAGAAGATTTAGACTTTTCAAAGCATATTTTAGAACAATTTAAAATTCATCTTTTTGATACTAAAGTATCCAAAGAACTTGCGCAAGCGCGTCAGTTGTTGGTGAACAAGGCTAAGGTCTATTACTCTAATGAAGCATTGAATCCTCGTCCTAAGCGGGGGCGTCCTCCGAAACAGTCAGCGAAAGTGGAATCTGAGACTACAATATCGAGTGATATTTACACAAAGGTACCAGCGGTAGCGCGACGTTTCCTTTTCCTTCCGGAGATTACTTCGGCATCTTCGATTACATTTTCTGAGAAATTTGACACTGAAGAAGAATTCTTAGCTAATTTGCGTGGTTCTGGCCGTGTTGAAGATCAGTTAAATCTTGCAAATCTTTCTGAGAGATTTGCTTCGTTGAAAGAACTTTCGGCGAAATTGGGTTATGACTCCCTATCTACAGGGGATTTCTTCGGGGATGACGACGACGATAGTGATGACGAGAAGCCGGCACCTAAGAGCAGTAAAACTTCTGCTAAACGCGGTCGTAAGAAATCCTAACGGTTTAGATCTTTTTAAGTATCCAAATAGTTGCAGCTCCGAAAGCTAGCTTCCTTTTTTTTCTTATTTGGAATTTAGCCCCACTGAAGAGTTGTTCTAGGTCGTGATCGCTAGGTAGTTTTCTAATGCTTTCTGCTAGGTATGCATAAGCTTGTGTATGTTTAGAGTACAGTTTCCCTACCCATGGAACGATAGATTTTAAGTATAGTCGGTGTACTAGATATAGGGGATGACTATGGGGAGGAGAGGTAAGCTCCAAAATCCCTAGAGTCCCTTGGGGTTTTAACATACGATGGATATTTTCTAGGATGTCTTTAGGTTTAGGGAGATTTCTTAATCCGTAGGCCATGGATGCAAGTGTTTGCGACTCCTCATTTATAGGAAGTTGAGCAATATCCCCTTCTATAAAAGTAAAAGGAGCTGAAGGGTAGCGTTGTTTGGCTATATGAAGCATGTTTGCTGAAAAATCCACGAGAGTTGCTTTCGATCCTGGGTAATCACGGATATACCTATAGGCAACCTTTCCTGTGCCAGAACAAAGATCTATCAGGTGATCAGACTTTCCCAACATTTTTGAAAACGTACGATTCCATAAATGATGCATTCCTAAAGATAAGATAGAATTTATCTTATCGTATTTAGGAGCTAGAGAATCAAACATCTCCTGTAGGTTAGGCTTGTTGGTAGATAGTAGCATGATATTCTCGGAATTTTTCTATGCCTTCGTAATCTTCTTCTTTTAGTCGATAACGGCATAAGGAGTAGTAATCCCTGATCACAACTTCAGAAAGCTGCGTACGTTCTACAGCTTTTGCTATCGCTGCTTCGGGATGGGCTTCAAAATGGCTTAGAGAGTTTTCTAGAGCTTCTTGGATTCTATGGCTACCTTCAGGATGATTAGAAAGAACAACAGCAAAGACAAAAGGAAGTTGGGTAAGTTCATACCATCCCTGAGCAAGATCGTATGTTGCAAACCCTGGAATGTGAGGATGGTGTAAGGCTTTATCGCCAATTAAGAGGAGACCGTCATAATTTTCTGCTTTTTCTATAACATCATCAGATGGAAGTTGGATAATTTCCGGCATAGGAGTGTTCCATAAATGTCGGCAGAGGATATGGAATAGCATTATTGAAGAGCGGCTTTCTTTTGTAGCAGCAATACGGGGTTTTTCAGAGGTGAAAAACGTAGGAGCTGCGTACAGATTTACGCTGAGGATTTTCTTATATGCAGCTATACCGAATCCAGGAACTGTTCCTAATGGATGGGTTAATAACCCTACTGTAGAGGTAAGAGCAAATTGTAAGTCCCCATTAAGAAGTTTCTCGAGTAAATCGGATGGCGGTGCAGTATGAAGGAGAATATCGTCTCTTTTTGCAAGCTCTAAAGAAAAAGGGAAAGCGTTGATGTAGCTTACACAACCTAAAGTTAAACGTCTTTCGAATTTGTCAGACATGGTATGCGTCCTAGTTTTTTTATGAGGCTTGCCATTCCCTCAATATCCATTTTTATATTTTGGTTAGAAGAGGCCATTTGAAACACCTTTTCTCCAATATGTGTGGAGGATAAATCGTTAGCTCCACAAGATAGCAAGTGTAAAGCTTGCTCGATTCCTAAGTAATTCCACAAGGCTTTTATGTTTCTGAAATTGTCCAGGAAGAGTCTTGCAACCGCAATGATAGATGCAGGGGGGATGTGATGAGAAGTTCCTAATTTGCGTAGTCTTTTCCCTAGAGCATTATTTTCTGTTGCGAACTTCAATAATATAAAGTTTTTAAAGCCTAAAGTATCATCTTGAAGGTTCCGTAATTTATCCATATGTGTGACGATATCTTCGGGGCGTTCCCTATGGTAGCATAACATTGTACTGTTAGTGGGGATATCCAGACCATGTGCGGTTCTATGAATTTCTAAGAACTCTTGAGAAGATAAACGCCCTGGAGCGAGTTTTTGACGTATTTCATCAACCAGAATATCGAATCCTCCTCCGGGAATCGAATCTAATCCTGCATTTTTTAGGATTTTTAATACCTCAGCAACAGGAATATTGTTCAGGTTAGCCAAGTAGGCATATTCTATTCCTGTAAGTGCTTTAATATGGATGTGAGGGAAGTTTGTTTTAATTTTGCTAAACAGTTCTGTGTAGTAGTCTAAATTACAATCTGGAAAGCATCCTCCCACAATATGTGTTTCTGTAATCGGAACTTCTAATTCCCGGATTTTTTCTATGAGTTGGTCAGGTGTATGAAACCAGCCTTTAGCATCTCCTGGTTTCGCGTAAAAAGCACAAAACGTGCAATTGAATTCACAGAAGTTAGTAGGATATAAATAAAATGTGGAGGAGTAGTAGACAACATCTCCTACATACTTTTGACGTACTGCATTAGCAAAAGCCCATAAAGCACGCTGGTCACTTTCATCTTCTAAGAGGAGTAGACGCAGAGCATCTTCTCTAGAAAGACGAACTCCTTCCGTGTAATCATCGAATAAATGTTTCATCCAAGAATTTTTAGGCAGAATGCGAGGGGGTGTTATCGTCATGGAGTGATGCCTTGGTTGTAGAATCAGATTCAGTTTGTTTATTGCATGCTTTTTTACGGCAACAGTCTGATTTTCCACAACCTTTAGATAAAGGTCTTCCTAAGAGATAAGAACCTATGAGTAAAATGACTATGCCTACTCCCAATAATGCTGTAGCACAGCAAATAACAAGAAAAAGAGTCATCATAAGAAGACCAGCCTTAGAGAAAAATCGGTAATATTAATGGAGATCTACCCAAATAGGCGAACTCCATGCCATAGACTGGTCTACTTGAGTTACTCTTAGATAATAGAAGGCAAAAGGAATCTTTCCTTTGGGGTCTTTAAGAGTGACTTCAGATAGAGGTTCCATATCGTCATATTCATAATCTAGGTTACTACTCTCAGGGAAGAAGGTTTTAATGACTTCCCCATTACGGATAATCTCAACAGTTTTGAGTTGAGCCGTTCCTGCAACATATCCTGAAATATGACGATTTACAGCAAGGCCAGGCTTGGTAGTTGTTGATAACTCAGACCCCATAGGAGCTGAGGTAATGTTAAAGCTGACGATGATTCTTGGCCCCGTAGTTGCATAGCAATGACGTTGATATAACGCTTCTACGAGAGATTCTCGACTGTATTTATTACATATAATCGCAGTCAGACCTGGAGTATATTGCTGTTGGTTAGCATCGAAGAACTTGCTATAGATACCGCGATCATCCAAACCTCCAGCAACAAAACCAAAGCGTAGGTTGCGTTTCAACGCTTCCACTAATGTCCCGGATTCTACTTCAGAATCACTTCCTTTGATGGGGAAAAGATTCCCTTCTTTTTCTGTTCTTTCTGAACAACCCCAGGAGTTATAAATTTCGACAACACGTTCAAATTCCGGATGGAAATTGTTAAAATCAAAACCGTAATGTTTTGAAGCGGTAAAACATGGTATCGAAATAATCTCGTGAGTCGAAGCACTTTTATAGAGTTTCGATAAAGAAGCAATCTTGCAATCTTTCTGTTTAGAGCAAGATTTATTTTCTTTGATATAGAGAATTTGTCGAATGCCTTCTTCTCCAGGTTCTCCACAGTACTGTACGCCTGATAAGGAAACGAAGCGGTCTTCTTCGTTAAAATCTCCGATAGTTTGGTTGATCATTTTCCAAAGATCAGGAGTTAATCCTTCCTGATTTTCAAAAGATGACGATGCATAAAAGTTTAATGCGCAATCGTCTCTGAAGTGTCGCAAACACGCTTCGATGTTTTCTTCAGAATCCACGCGTTCTGATTCTCCGTGCAGCAGACCCCACATAAGGTTTGGCGCAGTGTCAGAAAAACATTTTATAGGAGCAGAGACGAAGAGCTCATTGGTTAAAAGATTTTTCAATTGGATTCTGTAGATCCCAGGTTCATTGAAATAGAGATTGGGAAGAATAACGAATCCAGTTTCAGGAATGAATAATTGCCAATTTAGGTTTTCTCTGAGGTGCTCGTAAGAGAGTTCGATACGTGTATTTTCTGGGGAAAAGTTGGTGAGATTGTTAAACTCATCTTCAAAGCGTACGGTAATATCAAAACGTTTATTTTTTACGACGTAAGAGGGGGTAAAAATTTGAATATGTTTAAGAACGTTACCACGAATATCCATGGAAAAGATATCTGGTTCGTCATAGTTCCCTTTGCCTTCAGGATCTACATAGAGATAGAATGGCTTACGGCGTTGAGTAAATAGTTGTGCTCCGTTTCCTGCTTCATCTGTTTGTGGGTAATCGGGGGAGGGCCCGAGAACAATCGTGAGAGTTTCTCCAGCTTCTAGTTCGTAGGGAAGGGTAAATTCATACTGTGGAACAGGACTATTGGGGATAGGAATGGCTACAGCAGGAAGAATATCCCCTTTAGGTGTTTCTAAGTAGATAGTATTCCGTGGTTGTTGGAGATCTGTGGAGGGAATTTCCCAGTCTATAGGTCTACCTTGACAGCCTAAGTCAAATTTGAGTTTTGTTCCTTCGGGGAGGTAGTCGACTAAAGAGTAAAGAAACTTCCATGTGGATATTTGCCCAGCTCTAGCTACGGAAGGATTAACATAACAAACAGATCTGCGCATAGTACAACATAGCGGGTTGGAATCAACTAAAGGGATTAGCATACACGAGGAAAATGTTTTTCTCAATCTTCGTCTTTGCTTAATGCTTGTAATGCTTCCTGCACAGTGTTGAACATTTTAAAATATGAAAGGAATCCGGTAACATATAGAGTTTGTTCTATTGTTTTCGGAACGCAAGTAAGAACGATTTTCCCTGAGTGTTTTCCTACTTGGTGGTAACTTTGTAAAAGGACACGAATGCCCGCACTGGACATATAATCTAAGTTTGTGCAATCAAGAACGATATTTTTGATTCCTGAAGATAGGGATTGTGAGATGTTTTCTTGTACTTCCGGAGAAGAGATCCCGTCAAGTTTTCCTTGAAGATGTAAGACAGCAGTGGTTCCGTGCTCTTCTTTTTGGATGTTATTCATTATCAATAATGCTCCCAAACCTATGGTGATTTCTCAAGACCTAACTCTGGTAAATCTATAGGTTTTTTGCAAAGAGATTTTTCTATTCTTTTGTTTCTCTGTATATTGTAGGAGTTTACGAAGGAGAGAACTTCTTTTTTCTTGGAGTGATTTTGAGTTTACCTACGCTGCGTTCTGAGCAGGTGATAATCTCGATATCAAAGTTTTCGTGATGGATTTTCATCCCTTTTTGTGGAACAGCACCGACTTTATGAAAAACGTGTCCTCCTAGTGTGTCGTAGCTATTTTCATGGTGAATCTTTAGATTAAAGTATTCTTCGGCATCGGAGATGTTCATACGCCCATCTACGATCCAAGAGTTCCCAACTTTTTTATAGGGAATATCTTCTTGAACATCATATTCATCGGCAATTTCTCCGAAAATTTCTTCAATGATATCTTCCATGCTGACGATTCCCTCAGTAATGCCATATTCGTTGACTATGATTGCTAAGTGGCGATGTTTTTGACGGAATTCTTGGAGTAAAGAGGAAACCTTTTTAATTTCAGGAGCATATAAGGGAGGTTTGGCAACTGAAGAGACTGGTAGTGAAGAGTCTACAGATTTAGGATAGACAGCGAGTAGATCTTTGACCAGGAGTACTCCGGTGATATTATCAATGTTTTTCTTGTATAGAGGAATGCGGCTATACCCTTCTTCTATGATTGCGGGAAAAGCGTTACGAATTGGGGTGTCTTCTTGAATAGCGAAGATGTCTACCTTGGGGATCATGATTTCTCGAACAATCAACTTATCAAATGACGATACGGCTTCAGAGAGTTGATTTTCCATTTCTGAGTTACATGTTTTAGGATGCTCCTCACCGTGATGAATATAACGTTGGAGGGGGCGAAAAAATGCCTGGAGTAATGAGGAGATAAAACACAGAACTGAGCTTGTTCCCTTGTGAAGTTTTATACAATAGGGAAGACAGCCGTAAGCCAGGGGGGCAGCAAGTATATACGTTGCCCAGAAAACCAAAGATAGACTTCTGGTGTTCCATGTGTATTGGGAGTAGATGGAAACGCCTAGAATTCCATAAAAACTGAGTAATACGGAAGCGAGGAGAGCGGGGGTATTCGACTGGCTGGGTTCTCGCTGCAGTTTGTCATCGTTTTCTTGTGTTTTGATAGATTTTTGAGACAGTCCCGTGGAGAATAAAAGAAAGAGGGTAGTAATTGCGAGTAGGGAATAAAGCATTTTAATCTGATAAAAGCGCGTGTTTTTCTCTCAACATACATAGCGCTTGATTTTCTTTACCTCTCATTTTTTTTCTTTCTTCGGGAGTTTGGTCATCATATCCGAGCATATGTAAGAGAGAATGGACAACATAGCGAGAAATTTCTTCGTATAGGAGGTCTGAATCCTCAGCACGGTCTTGTAAAAAACGTATTGCTGCTTTAGGACTAATGAAAGCTTCGCCAAGAATGTGAGGACGAGAAGTACTTCCCGGAGGATCTATAGGTAGTGTAATCGTATCCGTTAATGAAGGATCTGAAAATACCTCATCATGGAGCTTGGCTAAAGCTTCATCATCTAAAAAGTAAACATACACTTGATCTGTGGAAACTTTCCAGTATTGCAAGCAGCAAAGAACCAACTTTTTTACTGATTGTATCCGAATAGGGACATCACATTGCTTGTTAGAAACACAAACTTGTAAAGGAACCTTTTTCAAGATGAGAGCGCAAACTGTTTATTTTATTACAGGAGTCTTAGGAAGCCCGGTAGCTTTTTTTGCTGTGGCATCATTCCAACGGCCTAACTTACGCAAAAGATCTATCCGTTCAAAACGCTTGAGAACGTTTCTTTTAGTTTCTCCTTTAATGGATTTACCGTAACTACGATGTCGTGACATAACTGGTACTCTAGTAATTAACTAATTTGCGGAATAAAAACGCTTTCGCTGTTTACAACGTTTTTGTGTGCTTTATAAGCGATTCTTGGAGCAGGTTGTGGACGAGCAATGGCATAAACAGGTTTACGTTTTTTTGGATTCATTGCTCTTCGACGAGCTTGTTTACTCATGCGTGTCATAAGATAACTCGATATTTAACTTTTTAATTCCCCGAAGTATTTGAGAAGAAGGCCGGAGACTTATAATTAAGAAAAAGAATAATCAAAGAAGCGTTTTTTTTCAATAGAATGACCCATTTATCCCTGGGGATTCTGGCTTAAAGCTTCGGCAATAGGGGAGCAGGAGGTATTGGATCCTGAAGTTAGCACGCCACAGGAGATAATATATTTGAAAGCGTCTTCGATTTTCATATCCAAAAAAGTGATATCAGATTTTTTAAATAGGGTGAGAAAACCGGAAGTGGGGTTCGGTGTTGTGGGGATGAACACGGTGATCATGGGGTTGAGGGGATCATCGGAGCAAATATTTGGTGCATCTCCTGCAACTAGGCCGATGCAGCGTGTTTCTGCGTTAGGGAAGGGGACCATAACAACTTGTTTAAAGGATCCAGATTGAGATCCAAAGATAGTTGTCATGACTTGTTGAGCAGCTTTATAAACAGTTTTTATGATAGGGATTTTGTGAAGGATTTTATCATAGATTGAGAGTAGGGATTTAAAGATCATCAAGCGGGCAAGAAATCCTAAAAGGACGGTAGCGAAGAATAAGCCAAAGAGCAAGATGATTTGTAAAACGAATTTCAGCAGGGCTTTATGTTTGGAATAAAAACTAATACGTTCGAAAAATCCTGAGACAAGGCCAACGAATGGTTGAGTAAGGAAATTCATGATCATCCCGACAATAGCAAGAGTGATTGCTAAGGGGAGAAGAATAACCAGGCCTGTAATAAAGTGTTTTTTCATAAATCGCTATTGTTGTGTTAGGAAATTGCTAGTCTGAGTTGCATCTAACATACGAGTAGAGTTGATGATATGACTCCTGAGTATTTTATTAGATTTTTTCTGTAATTTCAGTAACTAGAGTACTTATACTCCTTATATTTAATTTTTTTAACAATTTGCAGCGCTTTTTTCTAAAAAAATTTTTTACTCTTTTATGTTGAGTAGGAACCTCCAAGGAAGATCGCGGGATTCTTGAGCATAGTCTATGCCTATACGTGGTTTTTGGGTAATTGTTCCTGAAAATTTCTTTCTGCTAATGTGGATTTGGGGAGAGGAAAGGGAATGCTGTTGTATTCTAGGGTGAGGTTGAGAGCTTGGCAGACTTTTCCTGGTCCGTTAGTGAGGAGGTGTTTGGGTTTATTTTGCCATTGGCGTCTTAGGACCATGATATCTTCGCCTTCGTAGGGAAGGATAGCGCGAATCAGTACGGCATGGGGAAGATCTTGATGTCCGGTTACGACATTAAACAGGGAATGCATGCCATAGCAGCGGTAGATATACGCAATACCCCCACGGCTATACATAGGGAGGTTTCTTTGTGTTTTTCTATAGTTGTAGGCACGACAGGCTTTATCCTCAGGCCCACGATAAGCTTCGGTTTCTATGATAATTCCTAATGTTCTTTGTCCTTCTAGGTGAGTGACGAGAACATGACCTAGGAGTTCTTTGGCTAAATACAGAACATCATCGTTTAAGAAGAAGCTCTCTGGAAGCATTATTCTGTATTCCTTTTTCTTCGAGTTCTTGGTTTCTTATCTTGAGTTTTTTTCGTACTCGTGGGTTGTTTTTTTACT
This sequence comes from Chlamydophila parapsittaci, assembly GCF_006385615.1. NCBI lineage: Bacteria > Pseudomonadati > Chlamydiota > Chlamydiia > Chlamydiales > Chlamydiaceae > Chlamydia > Chlamydophila parapsittaci. Next base: position 874,523 of record NZ_CP041038.1, read on the forward strand.
GTGTTTGGTGTTTTTGTTACCAATGACCAAGTAATCACTTGATTGAGGAGATTGACTTCGGAGAGTTTGACTTGTATGGGGGCTCCTGGGCGCATTTTAGGAGGTAGATCATCGGGGGATGTTTTCTTTTTCAACGAGAATTCTTTAGGTAACTGTGCGGAGGGAATAAAGCCTTCTTGGCAGAATTCCGGAACGGTAAATGAGAGACCTTCGGGAGTGATTGTGATGATGTAACCTTGATAAATTGTGTCTGGTTGTTCTTTTAAGAACTTATGTAGAAAACGGTTTTTTTTAAGGTTTTCAAAAGCAATTTCAGCTTTTGCGGCTATACGCTCTTGAGTAGAGCATGCTCTTACAATATGTTCTAGGCGTGTTTCTTCTATAGACATGGGGTGGAAAAGGAGTCGGTGAACAATAAGATCGATATAGCGACGGATTGGGCTAGTGAAGTGGGTGTAGAAATCCAATTTGAGACCATAGTGACCTTTATTTTCGGTTGAGTACGAGGCGGTTTTCATACTACGAACAAATTGTGAATGTAGAATGGGTTCTAGAGGATGTCCTGCGGAGCTCTCTTGTAATAGATATTGGAAATCCGGTTCTTGAGCTGGGGTCATGATAATATCAAAACCCATAGCTTTGGCGATCTCTTGGAAGGAGAGCAAACTCTCATCATTCGGAGATTCGTGGATTCTAAATGGAAGAGAAACGCCTTGGTGGGAAATATGGTAAGCAACGACTTCATTAGCTTTGAGCATAAACTCTTCGATGAGTTTATGTGATAGTGTTTGTCGTGTTTCTATAAGGGTAACAGGTTCTTGTAGGTTATCTAGAGACATGGTGAATGAAGGAAGAACAAGACGTATGCACCCACGTTTTTCTCGGATATCGGAGAATTTTTCGCTGAGTTCTGCCATAGCGAGAAGAGTTTTTGCTATGGGGTGGGGTTGTTTATTTTCTACAATCTCGTCCACTTCATCATAGGTCATGCGGTATTTACTACGGATGACACTACGGAATATTTCATAATCGGATAAGTGACCGGATTTCGTAAAGGTCATGAACACAGAAACGGCGAGTCGATCGACGTTAGGTTTTAAGCTGCAAAGATTATCCGAAAGAGCGGGGGGAAGCATAGGAATCACTTTCCCGGGAAAGTAGATAGAGTTGCACCTTTTACTTGCTTCTTGGTCTAGAGCGGAGTGGGGTGTGACGTAGTGGGAGACATCCGCAATATGGACACCCAGGATGTAATTGTCGTTATTGTCATAGGTTAAGGATACGGCATCATCGAAGTCTTTTGCAGTTATGGAGTCGATAGTAAAGCACAAGAGATCGCGAAGATCTTTTCGTGATCGTAGTGCTTGGCTAATGTGTTTTTGTGAGAAATGGTGAGTTTCTTCGATAACGGCTTCTGGGAATTCTTCTTTAATTCCGTATTCAGCTTTTATACAGGGAAAATCGGACTTAGCGTTGGAGATATTCCCGATAAATTCGAGCACTTCTAATGGAGGAGGTTCTTTGGATTCAGGTTTTGCGTTCCATACAGGAGTGCTGAGGAGTAAACGATCGCCGATTTTATACGTTCGTTTAGGAATAAGTTTTGCTTTTACGGGGATTTCTGGGCCTAAAGCATTAACACAGACGAATGCCGTTGAGGCGTCAATGAGCGAGGTTATTGTTCCTACAAGAACAGTTTTTCCTCGAGAGATGACTTGGTGAATACCACCTTTTCTTTTTTCTCCTTCTTTAGAATTGGGGAAAAGAGAGACGACAACGTGATCTCCATCTAAGGCTCCTTTAAGGTCTCTTGCGGGAATAAAAATATCAAAAGGATATTCTTCCGGGTGGTCGGGTGTTACAAACCCGAAACCTTTTTTCGCATGAACAAATAGGACGCCGGAAATGAATATTTGTTTCGAGTTTCTTCTAAAGCTTTGCGGTCGTTTTTTTCTGATTCTCTTCACCAACTCTGCTCCACCTCTGGTATTATGATTTTCATGGGTTCACCTAGCCTTTGTTGGATGTTTTTAATTTAAAGATATTTTTATGGATAGGATTAAAAAGGAAACTCCCTATCCCTCTTAGAGAAATAGGGAACCAAAGATAAGATTTTCAGGATATTAATCGTTAGGTTTATCTACGATTTCCACATCGGCCTCTTCAATGTTTTCGTTGTTAGCACTTGAAGAGTTTCCTGCTGGTGGTTTCGTACTGAAACTATGTTTTTTCAGATCTTCTGTATTGATGTTTGGCCCACCTTGAGCGTTTGCTGCAGCTGATGCGGATTGCGACTGCATAGCTTCTCCGATCTTTTGCATATGACGACTCAGTTCGTCAGAAGCTTCTTTGATTTTCTCTGTAGGCGCATCTTCTTTAAGAGCTGAGCGTACTTTTTCTATGCGCTCTTCGATTTCTTTTGTTAGAGATTCGGGTATATTCTCTTTGTAATCGCTGATCGCCTTTTCCGCTCTGAAGATCATACTGTCAGCTTCGTTTCTTACGTCAGAAGCTTCGCGGCGTTTTTTATCTTCTTCTTTATTTTTCTCCGCATCGTTGATCATTCTTTGGATTTCATCTTCTTTTAATCCAGAGCTTGCTTCGATACGAATTTTTTGCTCACGGCCACTAGCAGCATCTTTTGCAGATACGTGAAGAATACCATTCGCATCGATATCAAAGGTCACTTCGATTTGAGGATGTCCTCGAGGTGCGGGTGGGATATCTGTAAGATCAAATCTTCCAATTTCTTTGTTGTCTTTTGCCATAGGACGTTCCCCTTGTAAGACAACAATAGTTACTGCGGGTTGGTTATCGGCAGCTGTGGAGAAAATTTGTTTTTTCTGTGTAGGGATCGTGGTATTTCTCTCTACAAGGGGAGTCATAACACCTCCGAGAGTTTCGATACCTAAGGAAAGAGGAATTACGTCGAGTAGTAAAACGTCTTTCACTTCGCCGCCGAGCACACCCCCTTGAATTGCCGCTCCAATAGCAACAACCTCATCAGGGTTAACTCCTTTATTTGGTTCTTTACCGAAAATAGATTTTACCACTTCTTGTACTGCAGGCATTCTGGACATACCTCCAACGAGCAATACGTCATCGATATCGCTTGCGGAAAGTTTAGCGTCTGCCAAAGCTTTTTGGCATGGAGCTTTTGTACGTTCAATGAGGTTAGATGCGAGCTTTTCAAAGTGGGCACGTGTGAGTGTTAAGGTTAGGTGTTTAGGTCCGTTAGCATCCATAGTGATGAACGGTTGGTTAATTTCTGTGGAAGACATGCCAGAAAGTTCGATTTTTGCTTTTTCAGCAGCATCTTTGAGTCTTTGAAGAGCCATGTTGTCTTTGCTGAGATCGATGCCTTCTTGTTTTTGGAATTCTTCGATCATCCATTTAATGATGACTTCATCAAAGTCGTCTCCGCCTAGGTGGGTATCCCCATTTGTAGAGAGCACTTCGAACACACCGTCGCCAATTTCTAAAATAGAGATATCAAAAGTTCCTCCTCCAAGATCGAAAACGGCGATTTTTTTATCCCCGGCTTTATCAATCCCGTAGGCAAGAGCTGCAGCTGTAGGTTCAGGAATGATACGTTTGACATCTAGGCCGGCGATACGCCCAGCATCTTTTGTAGAAGCTCTTTGTGAGTCATTGAAGTAGGCGGGAACAGTAATCACCGCTTCTGTGACAGGCTCTCCTAGATAAGCTTCTGCGGTCTCTTTCATTTTTATAAGAACTTGAGCACCGATTTCTTCGGGTGTGAACTGTTTCCCATCAATAGGGAAGACAACATCACCATTAGATCCTGAAGCCACTTGGTAGGGAACTGTTTTAATTTCTGATTCCACTTCAGAATATTTTCTTCCGATGAAACGTTTTGTAGAAGCGAGGGTTTTGGCAGGATTGGTGACTGCTTGTCTTTTTGCAGGAATTCCGACTAAGGTTTCGTTTCCTTTGAATGCCACGATCGATGGTGTTGTACGTGTTCCTTCTGAAGAGACGATGACTTTCGCTTGCCCACCTTCCATTACGGATACGCAGGAGTTTGTGGTTCCTAAGTCTATCCCTATGATTTTACTAGATTTTTTTTGTTCGCTCATAATTCTTACCTAATTTCTAGGGGGTTTATTCGTTGTTGTTTTCTATTTCTGCTTCTGTCCCTTGGGGTGCGGGTACTTTGGATACTTTGACTTTCGCAACGCGTATAGGACGATCTCCGATTTTGTAGCCTTTAGAAAATTCCTCTACGATGGTACCCTCAGGGACTTTTGTCGTCTCTTCTGTTTCTACTGCTTCATGTAAAAATGGATTAAATTTTTGTCCTACAGAAGAGTATTCTACGATGCCGTTCTCTTCAAATACCTGTTTAAATTGTTGTAGGATCATATTAAATCCTAGGGCCCAATTTTTAACCTCATCCGACATCTGTGAGGCAAAACCTAAAGCTTTTTCCATACTTTCGATAGGAACCAAAAAATCTATGAGAGCATTTTCTACAGCATATTGCATCATCTCTTGACGTTCTTTCTGCATGCGTTTTCGAGCATTTTCTGATTCCGCAAGAACCATCAAGTATTTATCATTTTTTTCTTTTAGTTCAGCTTTTAGTGTAGCGATTTCTTGTTGGAGATCCTGAATCTCGTTATCGGGGGTAGGAACTGTTGGGTTTTCTGCCTCGTGTGCGTTAGAGGAATCTGTCATAACGTCTCCTTAGGGGGTAAGAGTTTTATAGAAGAGTACCTTGCTAACAACGTAGGTTCTTTGGAGAGTTTAGGATCGGAGGGGCAAGGTCTCCTGAAGGATAATTTAAATTTATAAAAACTTTGCGTCAGGCTTTCTTTAACTTTATCTGCTAATATGGTGAGGGTTTTATAAATCTCCTTATAGGGAAGATTTATGGGTCCCAACACGCCAAAAGCCCCTAATGGAGTGCGATTCATGTAGTAAGGAGTCGTGATAACAGCACAATGGGGATTAGGAGTACCAAAAATATCGGAAAGCTCGCTTCCAATAAATGCCGTGGGGCGGTCTCTGTGCATACCAATATCTAAAAGTTTGCACATATGGCGACGATTCTCGAAAAATGATAACCCTAGAGCTAGCATATCGGGGTCTTTGAAGGCGTCGTATCTCAGAAGTTTAGATAATCCTGTTTGGTATAAATCTTCTTCGCTGAAATTGCAGTAACGTGTGAGGTAGCGGACTACGACTTCGTTATAGAGGGCCATCCCAAGATCTTCTTCTTTTTGAGAGAGGGTCTCTGAGGGAGGCTGTTTACGCAGGTAATTTTGAAGAAACGTTTCAATACGCTTTAAAGACGCGTAGTTGGATGTTTCCGCTAACCAGAGGGTATCTGTAAATATCTGCCCAAATTCGGTAGATAGAATAACCACAACGCGTTGTTCGTCTACCAAAGAGAGTTGGATATTGGTTACAGAGTCGTTTTCGAATCTCGGAGAAGAGAAACATGTAGGTAACTGTAAAGCTTCTCCTAAGAGTTCGGATGCCTTTTGTAAATCTTTAACAATGTTTTGACTTTCTTCAGGGAGTTGGTTTAACAGGTGGATGGTAGTTTCGGGAAGATCATCCTGCAGAGAATCCGCACAGTGGTCTACATAATAACGAAAGGCTAAATCTGTGGGAATTCTTCCTCCCGAGACGTGATTTTTCTTTAGGAAACCTTCAGCTTCTAATTCTGCGAAATAATTGCGGATAGTTGCAGTGCTTAAATTTGAACACTCGTATTCCTTCAGAGTTTTTGATCCGACGGGTTGACCTGTTTTTAAATACAGCTCTGTCGTTGTTAAGAGAATGTAAAGAAGCTTAGATTCTCGTTTCGAGATCCACGACTTAGACATACCTGATTTCCAATATAAGTACTATGTTCGCTGGAGACCATTATAGAGAAATGGTTTCCAGAGGTCAAGGATATTTGGCACTCAACCTCAAAGAATGCTAACTTATCTCTAGGGAATAGGGGAAAAAACCCGAGGGTTGGGAAGATGTTTCTTGCACCAATGGACAAAATCTTTCGGTTCAACAGAAAACTTTTCTATGGATCGAGATTCGATTTCTAACATCCCTGAGTTAAGGAAAGTTTTTCCGAGAATGAGTTTATATGGAATCCCAATAAGATCGCTATCTTTTAATTTAAACCCAAGTCTTTCATTGCGATCGTCTAATAGGGGAGCGTAGCCGTAGCCTTGTAATTCTTTATAGATTTTTTCAGCGGCTTCTTCGCAGGCGGCATCGCCTCCATTGTAGAGAATGGAGATATCGAAAGGAGCGATAGCTTTAGGCCAGACGATACCCCGATCATCCGCAAGTTGTTCTATGCATGCCGCTAAGGTTCTGCCGATACCAATGCCGTAAGTTCCCATCCAACAGGATTGTGGTTTGCCTTGCTCATCTTGGAAGACAACGTCAAAGCACTCTGTATAGCGTGTGCCTAGGTTGAAAATATGGGCTACCTCTACTCCCTCAAAAATTTCGTAGGGGGCGTGATTGTTTGCTGGGCAGAGATCTCCGGCTTCAGCAAGGAGAAAGTCTGCATATTCGGGGCGAGGAATATCGCGATCCCAATTGACGTTTTTGTAATGTTTGTCTTTGACGTTTCCTGCGCAGATGAAGTTCGTCATGCATTGCGTTGTTTCATCAGCATAGAAGTCTATAGGACAGTTTAAAGGACCGATAAATCCTTTTTCTACTCCCAGATGTTTCTGTATTTCCTCATCTGAAGCGAGAGAACAGGCATCCGCATTAAGTTTGGAACCTATTTTAGTGAGGTTGATTTGTCGATCCCCCCGGATGCCTATAGCTGTGAATTTCTCTTTTTCTCCATAGGAGAGTTTCACTACGAGAGTTTTCATGATCCGGTAGGGGGGAACGGAGAAAAAGTCTTGGAGATTTTCTATTGTGCGTACATCAGGTGTGTCTACTTCTTCTATAGGTAGGTAGTCTTTATCGTAAGTATAGTGCGGAGGCTGGGCAACTGCGGCTTCGATATTCGCTCCGTAATGACCGCTAACGCAAAGGGTGTCTTCTCCTAAAGAGCTGAGAACATGAAACTCCTCAGACTTTCCTTTACCGATTTTTCCTCCGTCAGCTTCGACAATCACGTATTGGATTTCTAATCTATCGAAGATATTTTGGTAGGCTTGTCTGAGCTTAGCATATTGTTCATTCATTTGTTCGGGGGAATCCGAGAATGTGTAACTATCCTCCATGAGGAATTCTTTAGCCCGCATTAAGCCGAATCTTGGTCGAATCTCGTCTCGGAATTTTGTCGCAATTTGATACAGGTGGATGGGCAATTGTTTTCTTCCCGATAGCCATTGGGAAACAAACATGGAGACGATTTCTTCGTGGGTGGGGGCAAGACAAAATACCTTATCTTCTCTATCTTTCACGGTATAGAGAAGACCCTCTGAGCGGAAGGCTTCCCAGCGTCCTGTTTTTTGCCAAAGTTCCGCAGGATGCAGGATAGGAAGAACCAGTTCTTGACCGCCAATAGCATTAAGTTCTTCACGAATTATATCCATCATTTTGAGGGCGACGCGCCAAAACAGTGGAGTGTACGTATATATTCCTTTTGCTGTCTTGAAAATGTAACCAGCTTTTTCCAATAGCTCGTAAGACAAAACGGAGGCTTCTTTATTGGCATTTTTAGAAGTTTTGTAAAAAAGCTGGGAAGTTTTCATAAGGAGTGACAGCCGTGGATTTTTGGTTTTTAACCGGTAGACACCGAAGTAGATAGTACGTTCTTTACCGAAATATGTTGGTCTTGACGAACCGCCAATCTTAACACAGCGTCTTTTCTTGATCAATTACTAGAGTTAACAGTAACACATTGGCTTTAGTTAAAATTATTTACACCGAACTTTTGTTTTTAAAAAATAAATACGCAATTAGATATAAATATAATTAATTAAAAATAAGATTTTTTTTATTTTTGTTTGGTAATTCTATGGCATCAGTAAGTGGAAATCCCAGTCAAAATCCTAATCCCCTCCCGGAAGATCTCCATACTTGTTTGGGTCAAACGGATACTTCGAAAGAGCAAGAGGAAGCAGAAAGTGGTGTTACTGAGACAGGGTTGAGTATCGAGGTTTTATCTATTGGTGAGTTGGCGAATATAGATGCTGCGATCTCGGATATACAGACTGTTGCTGGTTCCGTCATTGCTGGAGGTGCTCCTTCGAGTTTATCTCCCAATTCACCGGAGGCGGCGGCTTTATCTGCAGAATCAGTCACGGATTTTTATGAAGATAGCCTGGATAGGGAAGATTCTGATAAAATTGACGAAGCTGTGGCCAGCTTATTTACTGGAGTTCAAGATAGTAGGGTGTTAGTTGATGATCTCAAGAAAAGGATCGAGGATTTTCAGAAAGTACAACTGGATGCAAAGCAGGTGGTTAAAAGATCTCAACTTAGTAAAGGTCTGGATTTAGACGAGATGTATCTTGACATGCGTCGCGAACTCGCCTCATTGAATGGTAAGGTAAACGAGTTAGAGAGTTTATCTCATAGGTTATTAGCTACCTTAGGATACGTGCACCGTGGGTTGAGGTCTATGTCTTTAGAGAAGTTTCATGATACTTTTGGAGATCAGAGTGATCGTGTACGTGCGTATCTAGAGAAACTGGGATTGATCCGTAGAGACGAAGGTTGGACAATTGATTCCTCGGGTGCGGTGCCGAAGTTAGCTTTAGCAATTCAAAATCAGCGTATTGCTTTAGAAAAACTGGTGATTCCTACAGAAGAAGAGTTTATTCAAGCGGCGACAGAGGCGGGAGCTTCTGGCTTTCAGGCCATAATCAATAGGCTGAAAACGTTATGGAACACCTTAGTACAGATGTTTCACACTCTTTATGACAAACTGCTCTTTTTCCTATTGTGGATTGGCAAGAAACTTCGAGGTGGCCAGAGATCTTCTTCTGTGGCTAAGAATGAGAAAAATCCTCAATTTGAAAATCCCTTTGCATCGACTTCAGGAAGTGTTGCATCTCGTGAAAATACATCTTCTTTAAGAGCTTCGGTTTCTGGAAGGGGAGATTTATCAGATGAGGAGATGATCCGGCGTCCTGAAGACAATACTATAGATACACAAAATGTTCATAATCAAGATGAAAAGAATAATAAAATGTATCTTGATGACTTTTAAAATTAAATAAATAAGGATGATAACAATCTGTTTGAAAGTTGTTTTTTTTGAAATTCTTTAGTATGTTCACCCTTGTTACTATAGATTGTTTAGGACATCTTTATTTATGAATATCCAAAGAAAACGCTCACTGTTAGTGTGTTTCGGGTTCGTGTTTCTGCTCATTACGGGGTGTTGTCCCTTTGCAGATAAACCGACTTCCTGCTGTTCTCCTAAAAAGTATCTTCCCATCGTAAGTCATCTTTTAGAACTTTGTGATTTACCTGAAGTGGAAACTCCCGAGGAATTAGTCGAGGAAACCAAGCATTTATTTTTGACTCGGGAGCAGCGTATGGCTGCCCACTTTGATTCTTTACCCGTAAAGGATGATCATGCTTTTTATAATGATCTTTCTTTATTGCGCATGACACAGGTTGTTCCTGCTTATGCAGCTACTTATGGTAGTGCTGTTGTGTTTGGTGGCACGCTCGCTACGATTCGTCAGCGTTTGGATTTTCTTGTTCGAGAATGGCATCGAGGCGTGCGTTTCCAAAAGATCATTTTCCTATCTGGGAGAAGAGAGCGTTATGCCAAAGTCGAAGATGCGGATCAATTTTACGATCATCGTCACAACCCATTTCCTGTAGAAGAAAGCTGGAATCCTGCCGAGCATAAGCTTCCTTCGTCAGAAGATGAAATTGCTCGCTTTGTTTGGACGCAGATGGTTGTTCCTTCTTCTTGGAGAGATCCTTCAGGAGGTATTGAAGTAGAGTTTTTAGTTGCTGAGCCTGCAGAAGGTCAGAAGTATGGAACGCGTCATGATACATTAAAAGTACTTCGTGCGTATCATGGAGACGGCTCGGAACGGATTTTATTTGTGAGTAGCCAACCTTTTATTCATTTAGATCGTTGTCGCGTTGCCAAGCATTTTGAAAAGGAAAAGTATGATGTTGCAGGTCCGGGATTTTCCCAAGCAGTGTTAAAGCATGACTGGGCTCCTAGAATTTGTCTACATTCTTTAGCTGCCTGGGCAAGTGAAACTGGCGGCCATCTTGTCATATCTCAGGAGTAACCTTTTGCATCAAGAATATTGGATTTTAGAGGTGAAGGTCACCCCAAAGTCTAAACAAAATACAATTGTGGGATTTGAAGGCGAGGTATTAAAAATACGTGTTACTGAGGTCCCAGAAAAAGGTAAGGCTAACGAAGCAGTTATTGCTTTGTTAGCCAAAGCATTGTCTTTGCCTAAGCGTGACATCACGTTAATTTCTGGAGATACTTCCAGGAAAAAAAGAATCCTCTTACCGAAGTCTACGGAATCGATTGTCTTTCAGTGGAGAGAAAAGGGATTTTACGCAGGGCTATAGTTTTTATCCGTGTCTGGTTTATCGCTTTTTACCGCGGCTTTTTTATCTTTATTATCTTTAAAGATTATAGAACGGAATTGTTTGCGTTCTGTTCTGTTGATTTTCAAACCTAAACGACGGATAACATCTTCATTAAATGTTGTTGTTTGTGGTAGCGGCTCGGCGATAATTTTTTTTAATCCTTCGATATCTTGCTGTTGGTTCAGTAGGTGGTAAACCATTTGAGCCGCTTGTCTGCCGGATTTTTTAAAATCTACGCCACAAGCGACGCAGGCTCCTTCAGCGACTAAAGAGAAGTCATCGGTAATGATAGGGATTTTTTCTTTAAGGATGTCTTCAATGAATGCGGTGCCGAGTTTATGAGCTAGCGACGAGAAAGGAATAAAAATGGCAGAGGGACGTTTGTCGATGGCTTGTTGAATACGAGTTTTGAAATTTGCTGGTGTTACGCTAATTTCTGTAACAGAAATCCCTGAAGCGTGGAGTTTTTTCTCAATTTCTTGTTGTAGAGCGGATGGAAAAGGCTCAGCAGGTTGTAGATATACTAATGACTCGGCGTTTGTTCTTACAGCTTGTATAGCAAAACAACATTGGTTGATATCTAAGGAATCGTTAACACCGTAGATATTCGTTTGTTTTTTGGGGAAAACTAGAGTCTCTCCTTCAGGAACTGCAGCATAGATAATCGGCTTTTTTGTTTCGATTTGGCTCATGATTTTTGTTGCTATCGAGCCTAGGGTAACAATAGCAACGATATTTTGATCGCTGTGCAATGTGCGCGCGAGTTTCCTGGCTTTGACTACACTATCTTCGGCATTAACGACAACCACTTCGGGAGAGTTGTCGAATGTTTTTAAAACCTCTATGCAACTTTGACTACAATCTTCGAGTATGGAGTGAGAGAAAGATAAGAACACGGCGACTTTGGGAGAGCCTTGCTCAGGATTCGGTGAGGAGACAACTACAGAAATAAAGGAGCAGATAATGGAAAGGAAAAAAATATATTGAGCAATTTTACGAAGAATCATAGGGACAACACCATTGTATCATACACAGATGTTAGAGTTAAACGTTGGCAAGCTGCAACAATATCTTCTGTTTTCCCTAAAGAAGAAAAGCGCACATACCCTTTTCCACACGAGCCGAATCCTTTACCGGGAGTAATCGCAATATGATAGTGGTGTAAGAAGAAATCAAAGACATCTTCATCAGGGATATGCCCAGGGACTTCCACCCAGAGGTACGGAGCTTGCTCACCACCGTATACTGAAAAGTCGGCTTTTTGTAGTGCTTCACGTAAAAGAGAACTATTGTAGCGGTAATGTGAGATTGCCTCTAAGTTCGGGAATAGAGAAACTCCTGCGATAGCAGATTCTTGCACTGGTAAACATACCCCATTAAATGTGGTAAATAGCAGACGTTCCCAATCGCGAATTACGGGGAGACCATCGTTATATTGAAGATCCTTAGGAACGACATTCCATCCCAAACGTACTCCTGCAAAACCTAAAGACTTCGAAAAGGAGTTGACTTCTATAGCACAAGAACGCGCTCCGGGGATGTCAAAAATGCTTGTGGGTAAGGTAGGATCAGAAATAAACGCGCTATAGGCGGCATCGAACAAGATTATGCTCCCCTGAGCATTTGCGTAGTCAACAAGTTCTTTAAGTTGTTCTCTATTCAATACCGTGCCTGTAGGATTATTGGGAGAGCATATACAGAAAATATCTATCGCTTCGTCTTGAGGAATTTCAGGAAAAAAATGCGTTTCTTTTGTACAGGGAAGCTTGATGATTTTACGGCTTCCTGTGAGCAGAGCAGTATCAATATAGACAGGGTACGAGGGGTCTTGCACGGCGATAGTTTTCCCCGGACCAAATAAAGAAAATATACGGAAAATATCCATTTTGGCTCCCTCAGAGATAAAAATCTCTTCAGGGGAAACTTGACCATGATAAAACACTTCTGAGAGTTTTTCCCTCAACGCAGGTAACCCCAATTCTGGACCGTATCCACGATACGTTTTCGGATTTCCTAACTTCTCTACAGATTGCGTAAAGGTGTGAATAACTGATGTGTGTAGTGGGTAGGAGGTATCCCCTATAGATAGGTCTATAATAGAAGCTTCGGGGTGTTGTTTACGGAAAGCTTGGATTTTTTGACGAATACCAGAGAACAGATAGTTGGCTTCTAAATTGGAAAAGTTTGTATTTCTTCGCATTGCGGTTGTTTCGTTATCTGTAGCATATGGTAGACATCTTAAGAAAGGCCCTGCTTTTTTTATATACCTTTCTATTCTTTCTATACAAAAGCTGGTGGTCTCCTAAGGCGCTCTAGTGCAGAAGTTCCCTCCGCCTTTTACAAAACAATAAAGATTTCTTTATTTTAATATAAATGCACTCTTGTTTATGTCTTTTAGTTTGAGTTTATTTTCAAATAAAGTTTTATAATTAATTAAAAGGAATTAATTATTTTAGGTTAAATTATGAATCCGATTAACCCTTATGGGAGTTCAGTTCCTGGACCATCACAAGGTCCCGCAGAAGGAGGAGCCAAGAGTGATCCTCTCCGTGGCGTGGGGGGAAAGTTCACAAGAAGGGGAGCGATTCGCGGCCGTAAAGGTGAGCGTGGGTGTCAAGGATATCTCGAATCCAAGGTAAGTAAGCGGGGCAGTGAAAAAGCTCAGAAGGCTGCGAGTCGAGTGGGACAAATTGGTGAAAGAATTAAAGCTAGCGGAGCTAAAGCTAGCCGGGCGATCAGTCAAGTTGCCTCCAAAGCTGGAAAAATTCTTGCACAAACGGCAAGCCAAGTCAAAAGCAAGATCCAAAATAAGATAGGGGGGCAGAAAGGAGCTGTCAAGGGTAAGAAAGAGTCCCAGGGAACTCCACAGAAGTCACAGATGAAAGTTTTAGCTAAAGAAGCTGTGGCGAGAGTCGGGAAGATAGCTGCTGGAGGTAAGAGGGGCCTAGGTGCTGGTAAATCGGATGTTACAGAAAGTCCTTTGAAGCGGGCGAAAACTGAGGTACCCTCTGCTGAGGATCGGGGTACTTTTAGCCCAGATTTAGGGGCAATAGCTGGTAGAGATCGGGTGAAACTTCCTCGGGCGAGTTCTCCAGAGGGGGAGAGAAAATCTCAACGTATAGCCGACCAAAAGACCAAGGGAATCCTGAAACAACCTGGAACTCCTAAAACCGGTAAGAAGGGAGGCGTTCGTTGGGCAGACCAGGAAGGGAAGAATCTCGAACAATAGATTTTCGGTTTGATCTGATGCTTTATTTTGCATAGAAGAACTGCATCTTCATATTGTAAGGTGCAGTTTTTTTTATATTAAAAAGGTCCCACCCAGTTCACTGGGGTAACTGGATGGGAAAGGGAAAGTTTTCTTTTTACGTGACGACTAAATTGACATTTAGAATCACAAGCTTAGGAGTGATAGAGGGTTCGCAGGCGGGCTTTTCCTACGATGTAAGTATTCCAAACTCGTACTTCTCTTTATAATTATTCCTCTATTTTTGTCCTTCTGTTTTTTAATTTAATGAATTTGTGTTCTAATATTTCTGGTTATTAAGCATATATTCTTCTCAAGGTATTTCGGAAGAAAACGTGTATCTACAGGGATTTTTCTTAATCTATGTGTGAGGTGTTGCTAAATAAATCATCTCTTTCTATAGATTGTGGATACCATGGGAAGACTGTTACGATATGGCTGCTGTCTATGCAGTTTAGTATTTATTGGCTATTTTTCATCTTGTGTAACTGCAGGAGCTCAGGAAGTTGGGCGTTGTCCTGATTGTGAGAGCTTTAAAAAAGCTGTTCATCGGTCGGATCAACTACCTGAAAATATTCAAGAATCCGAAAATGGTTGTTATCTTACGGGGTATGTACAAGCTCTCGTAGATATGCATTTTTTAGATAGCTGCACCCAAGTGGTTGTTGAGGATAACGTTGCTTATGTATTCTCCCTTCCTGTCGATACGGTACTTTCTCATGCGATTATAGATTTTATCAAAGATTTACCGTTTATTGCTTCTGTAGAAATTTGTACTCGCTCCTATCAAGAGTGTTGTAAGGGGTATAGAGAAGATCGTCCTATATTACCCAAGCAGAAGGTTTTAGGAGCGGAAATTGTCTGTGGTAAAGAAGGTCTCTGGTTACCACAAAATACCATACTCTTTGCACCGTTAATTGCCGATCCTCGCCAGGTGACAAATAGTGCCGGCATTCGTTTTAATGAGAAGGTTATCGGGAACCGCGTAGGTTCTGCGATTTTTGGTGGCGACTTTATTTTGCTGCGCCTTTTCGATGTTTCTCGTTTCCATGGGGATTTAGATATTGGCCTTCAAGGGGGAGTTTTTTCCGTTTTTGATTTAGATCATCCGGATTCCTGCATGGTCAACTCGGACTTTTTCGTCGCCGGTTTGTTGGGATTCGCTGTTGATAAATGGAGTTTTCGTTTACGCCTTTGGCATCTGTCTTCACATTTGGGAGATGAATTTCTTTTAACGCATCCGGATTTCCCAAGATTTAACCTCAGTGACGAGGGCATCGATGTGTTTGCTTCCTTGCACTATAACCCGCAGATACGTCTGTACGGGGGAGTCGGTTACATTATCAGTAGAGATTTGACTTTTCCTGAACGCCCTTTATACATAGAAGCAGGAGCAGAATTACGTCCTTTTGGATTGCGCGAGGGGAATTTACATGCTCAGCCGATTTTCGCTATGCATTTTCGTTTCTGGGAAGAACAGCATTTTGGCATAGATCAGACCTATATCTTAGGTATGGAGTGGTCAAAATTTCGTGATGTGGGCAGAAAAATCCGTGCATTTGTCGAATACCATCAAGGGTTTTCTAAAGAAGGACAGTTTGTGCGAGAGCCGTGTAATTATTACGGCTTTCGCTTAACCTACGGCTTCTAGTCATACCTCTAAAAATCCCTCGGGATAAGGAGGATATTCGGGACCTATAGGCAACGTGTTGTCGATATATCTTTGGAAAATTTCTATACCAGCTTGAGGGGAAGAAATACAAAATACGCAATTGCTTACCCACTCCGAACCTCGGTTAGTTCCCGTTGTGCAATTGGTTTGGTAGATGGGGGTCACTTTCTCTCTCCAATAGGCAGCAGGACCGATTAAGAATATAGGAACAGGAGGTTTTTTCCCTGTTTTTATACTGACAAGCTCAAGACAAAACTCAAAATCTGTTCCCATACCTCCAGTGACAAATAAAGCGAGATCCACATGGAAGTGCTCTTGACGTTGAATTAAAGAGGAGAGCCTGTAGGTCATTTTCGCTTGTATGTAGGGATTGCTATCTTGGTATTTCATTGGGGACTGTTCGAAATCTATAACGTTGCCACAAGACAGAAGGTTGAGCTCTGTGGCCACCTCGTTGCCTATGGCCATGGCTCCGGGTCCGCCTCCGGTGATGATGGCTAAGGGGGTAGGAGGAGTAAATCCAGGAATAGGGAGGGTTTGGATAAGATTGTGTATGCCTTGTAATAATTCCTTGAGATCTTCTTTATACCCCTCTGCAATCATGCAAGAGCCGTGGATGCCAATAAAGTAAGCAGAGCGAAATTCGTGGGTGCGTGTTATAGGCACGAACATTCCTGAATCTTTTCCACGACGTTTGACGTATTGTAATACGTGTTTAGAGACTTGGTCTACCCAGAACGTAGGGATCCCAGCAAAGTATAAATCCATAAGTAAAGTGCGGTCATGCTCGGAAAAATACTCGCCATAATTGTAGGAGGGTACTTGAAAATAGATTTGTTTCAGACAGTAGTTGACATGATAGGAAAGCAACATCCCTTTGAGACACGAAGAAGGGAAATAACGAGAGAACAGTACGCCCTGGCTGGTAATGTGTCCTGTTTCCATAGCATGTAGGAAGGGGAAGCAGGGTTGTTCTTCGATGTATTCTTGTAGGTTTTCGGGATATGGATGTTTTTTGTCATGTAGGGATTTGGCGGATCCTATCAACCAAGAGTTGTGTGATAACTCGAGAATTTCACTACCTTTGGAAATAAATGTGGCCGCTTTTTCTTGGGTACCTGGTGCCGTTTCAAAAATGTTGAAAAGACATTGCTCGGATTCTAGGGAGGATTGTAGGAAATCTCGATAACAGAAGAAAGAGTGTTCTTTATACGGTTCTATAGTGAAGAATTCTAAAGGAATCGTTTCGACGGGAACTGTGGAAGATCCATAAAATTCGTAAATATCTCCGGATTCTTGTGTGGTAGGCTCTAAAATATTTGCTGCTGTATGTTGTACTCCCTGGGGAAGGAGGGAGTCGACAACACGAGCAAATACCGTACGGATATGTAAAGGCTCCGTTTTTATCAGTAAAATACGATCACGTAGGGGCAGCTTCTCACGTTCTATTTTATGTTGGTACAGGGATAGGAAATTGCGTACTCTCATGTTTGGCTGGCCTAAGGCTTTTCCTATTAAAGGAAGGAGGCCGTAGATCTTATGATCATAGTGAATGACACCAGGAAGAGTCGGCAGGGTCACGACTAGACGGTCATCAATAACATCTAAAGAAATGAGATGTTCTAATTTCTTCCCAAAACATAACAAAGGCATTCCTGCTTTATCGGTATGTTTGAGCATTCTTTCTAGGTATTGGGGGGAGCGTACGAGTCGACGGTCATCGGCAGCGAATAATTTTGCAATGTAATCCCCAGGTTCTAATAGGGTGAGCATCACAGAAGCGACAGGGTCATGACTGCTAATTTGTAGAAGTAAACGTGCTCGGGAACATTCTTTACTTAATTCTATTTCTTTAATTTTTGCATCCACTCCCAGTTGTGCTAGTGAGCTTTTTAGATTGAGATGTAAGCAATGCTTAGGTAAATGGAAACCCAAGAAGTACTCGGGGATATGTAGTATTTCTATTTCCCCCTCGTATGTATTCGGCGATAGCATATGCAAGGGAGACGTAAGGTACCCATCAGGAGAAATGGCGTCGTGGTTCCTGTGGAATAAGTTATACATATATCCTCCAAAAAAATAGGCTTTTATAGCTTGAGAGTCTTGTTTTAGATGAAAAAGATTTTTAAGAAAATGCAAAGAAATGTCTTTGCGATTGAGAATTATTTTTCTCTGGATACAATGGAGGGTTTTTAAGAAGGATGGGAAATATGCGAATTCCAAGAAGCGTTGGTACACACGACGGTTCTTTTCATGCTGATGAGGTTACAGCGTGTGCTTTACTTATTTTGTTCGACCTTGTTGATGAAGATAAGATCGTCCGTACGCGAAATTCTGAAAAGCTCGCCGAGTGCGAATATGTATGTGATGTCGGTGGGGTCTATTCTCCAGAGCAAAAAAGATTCGATCACCACCAGGTAGCCTATGAAGGACCCTGGAGTAGCGCAGGAATGGTATTGGATTATCTTAAGGAACAACGACTTATCGATCTAGAAGAATATCATTTTCTAAATCATACGTTAATTCATGGTATCGATGAACAAGATAATGGAAGGTTTTTTTCGAAAGAAGGCTTTTGTTCTTTTTCTGATATCATTAAAATCTACAATCCTGAAGAAGGGAGAAATGCTTCGGATGCGGATTTCTTTTTCTCTTTAAAATTTACGATCGACTTATTGAAACGTTTGAGAAATAAGTTTCGCTACGATCGCATGTGTAGAGATGTTGTCCGATCTGCCATGGAAAAAGATGAATTTTGTTTATTTTTTGATCGTCCGTTGGCATGGCAAGAAAATTTCTTTTTTTTAGGTGGTGAGCAACACCCTGCAGCATTTGTGTGTTTCCCTGCTTGTGATCAATGGATTCTTAGGGGAATCCCTCCCACTTTAGATAGGCGTATGGAAGTACGTGTGCCCTTCCCAGAAAGTTGGGCAGGACTGCTGGGCAAAGAGCTCGAAGAAATCAGTGGTATTCCTGGAGCCATTTTTTGCCATAAGGGATTGTTTTTGTCTGTTTGGGATAGCAAAGAACATTGTCGGCGCGCCTTGCGGTTGGTGTTAGAAAATCGAGGATTAGTATGACCGTTTTTGAAAAGATTATAGAAGGCGCGATAGATTGCGAAAAAGTTTTTGAAAATGAAAATTTTATAGCTATAAAAGATCGTTTCCCCCAGGCTCCTGTTCATCTCTTGGTTATTCCTAAAAAGCACATAGAAAAATTACAAGATATGCAGGATGAGGATTTTTCTTTACTTGCTGAAGCAGGAAAAATTATTCAGCAATTAGCGGAAGCTTTCGGTATTGCTGAGGGATATCGTGTTGTAATCAATAATGGTACTGACGGGGGACAGAGCGTATTCCATTTACATATTCATCTTTTAGGTGGAAGTTCTTTGGGGGCTATTGCGTAATTTTTTTTTACTCTTTAGCTCATGTGGCTCATGGATCCCAATCTTTGCGTCAGCATTTGCTTATTGGTGATTTCCCTCGAGCTATTCAGGAAGCTCAGGCCCTTTTGTCCTCTTCCGAATGTTCACTTTCCGAAACCCGACTTGCTCTAAAAGCCTTAGCCCAAGGGAAGGATTACGACTCCTGGAATCGAGAGTTTACTAAAGCTCGTCAATGCTACCCGCAACTAGCTAAAGATCGCGATACCTTAGAAGATTTTGCTCAACAAGTGCTTTCGGATGGTATGCGCCATCCTTCAATGACGGTACGCGCAGTGAGTATACTGTCTATAGGCTTAGCTAGAGACTTTCGTTTAGTCCCTCTTGTTCTAGCGAGTCTGTCTGATGATAGCGTGATTGTGCGTACCCTGGGCCTACAGGTCGTCTTGCAGTATGGATCTCAGAGTTTAAAAGATGCTGTCTGTAAAATTGCGCGCCACGATGATTCTATGCAGGTGCGTATGATGGCCTACCAAATTGCTGCGATTTTAGATATTGAAGAACTCCTTCCTTATCTTCAAGAACGTGCAAATAACAAACTTGTCGATGGTGAGGAACGTCGGGAGGCGTGGAAAGCTTCTCTCATGCTGACCCCACATGGGCTGTCTAAATCTAGAGTACACGAAGATATGGATCAGGCTTTATTTGCCTGCGAACTCTTGCATCATTTGGGAGAAGAAAAAGAGGAGAGCGTGCTCCTAGATTTATTATCTATTCAGTACCCGGAAGTTCAAGAATCGGCATTACGCGCAGCCTTATCTTGTGGACGCGAGGTGAGCTGTGAATCAAAAAAAATTGCTGATCAAGTGCACGCCATGGCTCAAACGTCTCCCTTCCCTAAAGTCCGTCTACAGGCAGCAGCTCTTCTCTATCTTCAAGGAGATCCTTTAGGGGAAGATTTGCTAGTGCAAGGTTTACTTTCTCCTCTCGCCTCGATTTGTGAGTCAGCATCTGCTGCCGTATGTTCTTTAGGCATAGGCGGAAAAGATCTTGCTGATAAGTATCTGCATCGTGTGGTCTCCAGGAAGGCCGCAGCAAATCTCGCGATTTTACTGCTTGTCAGTCGTACGCATGTGGAAAGAGCTGGTGATGTTATAGCGGATTTTATCAGTGATCCTGAGATGTGTTGGGCGATCGAACAGTTTCTTTGGAGTTCACAATGGAACCCTAAAAGTGCTTCTCTGCCTCTCTATTTTGATATGGTAAAAAGAGAGATAGGGAGAAAGCTGATCCGTTTGCTTGCGGTAGCAAAATATAGTAAAGTCAAAAAAGTGACGGGAGATTTTCTTTCTAATCGGCAACAACATGGCTGGAGTTTTTTTTCAGGAGTATTCTGGGAAGAAGGGGATGAACACACGGCGCAGATATGGACTGCGGATAAAAGTTTTGCTTCTAAGTTAGAGTCCACGTTAGCTAGGTTGTGTCAGAAAAAAAATAGCGAATCTTTGCATCAAGCTATAGAGCTCTATCCTGAAAGTCGTTGGCAAGATAAACTTGCTATTTTAGAAGGTATCGCTTTTTCGGAAAATCTCGAGGGCGTGGATTTCCTTCTGGAATGTTGTTCCCATGAAACCCCTTCGCTGCGTTGTGCAGCCGCAGGGGCTTTATTTGCTCTATTTAAGTAGATCTGTTTCCTTGAGTTTGACTAAATTGTTGAGTGGATGCTCTGGGTCAATCACCAGCTGATCTAAATGCATTTTGTACTTTTCTAATTCTTCAATGAGTGCAGATAGCGCTTGCTCACATTCCTCTTTAGATAATAAAGATGAAGAATATGTCTCCAAGGCGGCGAAAAATTCATCAACAAAGTGGACCAGGTTATAAATAAATTTTTTTAAATAGATAATAGACTTCTTTTCAGTATTTTTATTTGTCATAGTTAATTTGTTTTGTTTGTTAGTTTCTTTTTAAAATAAAAAGGAGTTTTCTAAAAAATTTTAATATAAAAAAAGAATTTTGGTAGTTTTTATAGATTTTTAAGAAGACTTATTTTAACCTAGCAGAAAAGTTTAAAGTGCAGGGATGTTTTCACTATGCTCACACAACCTTTGTCTTTGAAAATGCTTCGCGCCTCCTTGTTCTCTTTAAGTTTCTGTTATTCTGGTCGCTATCTCCATCGAATCTCACTGTTTTCCAAGTAAATTTTTTGCCGAGGATAGGGGTTAACGTTATCTGCCTCGAGAGTTTTTCTTCGGCCTAGGTATGTTTACAGTTAAGAGTTTTGCAATGAATTTTGGATTATTTTTATGTTGTTTGCTTGGCATTCAGGCCTTGTGTTTATGTATAGGTCGTCGAGGCAGCTCTACAGTTCAGGATCGTGAGGGGTATTTCCTAGCAGGAAGGAGCTTAAAAACGTTTTCTTTAACGATGACGTTTATCGCTACACAAATTGGCGGTGGGGTACTACTTGGCGCAGCTGAAGAAGCTGCACGTTACGGTTATGCAGTGATCTTGTATCCTTTAGGTGTGGCTTTAGGTTTGATATTTCTTGGTGTCGGGCCAGGAAAGAAATTAGCGTTGGGATCGATTGCTACCGTAGTGACGCTTTTCGAGAGCGTGTATAAATCAAAAAAGCTACGAAAAATGGCTTTTCTTCTTTCAGCTCTATCTTTGTTTTTTATTCTTGTAGCGCAGATAGTTGCTTTGGATAAGCTATTCGGCGTGTTCACTTACGGCAAATATCTCACCGCCATTTTTTGGATCACCTTAGTATTCTATACTTCTACAGGAGGATTTTGTGGTGTTGTCAGAACAGATATCGTGCAGGCGGGATTTCTCCTGATTGCTGTGCTGACTTGTGCTGTTTCTGTTTGGTACGGCGCATCTCAGTTTACTCCCATCTTATCGAACTCTGTTTTTGAGTCCCTACCCACAAGCAAGCTTCCCGGATGGATTTTCATGCCTATGATCTTTATGATTGTCGAGCAGGATATGGCACAACGTTGTGTCGCGGCCTCATCACCGCGCAGACTCCAATGGGCAGCCATCTTTGCCGGGATCGTCATCCTTTTGTTTAATCTTATCCCATTATTTTTAGGTTCTCTGGGAGCAAAATTAGGAGTTTCTCCCGGCTGTGTCCTCATCGATACCGTAGCTTATGTAAGCGGACCATCATTAGCCGCTATTATGGCAGCAGCCATTGGTGTGGCCATACTGTCTACAGCAGATTCTTTGATTAGTGCTGCTGCTCATCTAATTAGTGAAGAAGTGCCTCAACTATCTTCGTTAAACTACCGTTACTTGATTGGCATGATTGCGGTATTCGCTCCCGTTGCTGCTTTAGGCTTTAGCAATATTGTGGACTTGTTGATGCTAAGCTACGGCCTATCCGTGTGTTGCCTTTCCGTTCCTCTAGGCGCGGCTCTTCTCACTCGCTATCAAGCTAGCACTCCTGCAGCTTGGGCAGCAGTGCTCACCGGAGGAAGCGTGTATATTAGTGGATATTTCATCACCGTGCCTTTCTCTAGGGATGTCATCGCTTGGTTAAGCTCTCTTACAGCGTTTATTTTTATCGAAATTTTATACGTGTACATCGGAAAGCCTTCTGAAGAGAAAGTCTGATTCTCTGTTTTCGATGATCTTTTTCTGTACACCTGGTGTCTGTGCTCACCTTCTTGTTTTCACAAGAAGGTGAGTTGCGTAGTTAAGCTTGTCTTGAATCAGGATTCGGAAGGTGTTTTAAACTAGAAAGGAGTTCTATAAAAGAAGATAAGAAGGCTTGGAATAAAGGTTCGTCGGGATGGTTAGGGATGCCTTGGAGTATTTTTCTACAATAATAAATTAGCCAGTATAAAGCATAAAATAGACATTGTAAAAGGTAGAGTTTGCATGTTTGTTTTACCATATACCTCCATGAAGAAAATACTCTTATTCCTTCATTGTTATTTGATAATCAAATAGTTAAACATGCAAAACTTTGCAATATAATTTTTTAAAATAAATTTAACGAATCGTTATTAAAGATTTTTATATTTTCATTGATTAGTTATTTTTAATTGTAAAGTAGCCCTTAAGATCACCTCCACGTTTTTTCGTGGTTGTGATTTTGCAGAGGAAAATTCCTATCTATGGCTTCCTTGGCAGATAGAGTACGTCTCTCTTATGGATGCGAATAGATCACTAAGTTCTTCAGGTGTGATGTGTTGTTTCCCATCACAGAGAGCTTTTTCTGGAGACTCATGTATTTCTATCATTAAGCCATCAGCACCCGCCGCCATAGCAGCTTTTGCTAAAGGAGGCACTAAAGAGCGTTTCCCCGCGGCATGAGAAGGATCTACAATCACGGGAAGAGGACTCACTTCTTTAAGTAAAGCCACAGTGTTCAGGTCTAGGGTATACCGTGTGGACGTTTCAAAAGTGCGTATACCGCGTTCACAAAGAATGACACCAGGACAGGAGGGAGAGTTCAGAAGATATTCTGCAGAGGATAGCCACTCTTCTATAGTTGCGGAAGGGTGACGTTTAAGAATAACAGGACGATGACTTTTGCTGACTTCTTGAAGCAGGACAAAGTTTTGCATATTCCTTGCTCCGATACGAAGAAAATCCACGTTTTCTGCTGTAATTTCTACATCACGAACATCTAAGACTTCGGTTTCCGTAAGTAGGCCGTGAATACGCTGAGCTTCTTTATGCCAAATCACCTTTTCTTTCCCCCAGCCTTGAAAAGTGAAGGGGCTTGTTCTAGGTTTTCTTATCGATCCTCGCAGTACTGTAGCTCCTGCTGCTTTGGCAGCAAGACCGATAGTCACAGTATGCTCGTAGCTTTCTAGAGTGCAGGGGCCTGCTATAAGAAGAGGCTCTCCTTTCCCTATGACGATATCAGAAGATAGGGAAAGAAGAAAATTCGGATCCTTAGCAGATTGTTTTAACGTGTGTGGGAGAGGATAGGTAGTCGTAAGAATAAGAAAGCATCCTTTGAGTTATGGTTGGTTTTGCGCATCTCCTTGGTTTGTTACTCTTGATGTGTCATGAGCATCTTTAGGTAACAAACAGTTGTAGTGGTTGTTTGCACGTAATACAAAAATCTTAGCCTGTTGCTCCGGAACATAGTCCGTTTGGAAAAATCCTTGAGTCGCCGCTAACGGACTGAGTTGTCTTACGGTTTGTGTTAAACTCGCATCTCCTAGGTATTGGCAAAGAGCTAATGAACCTAAAGCTGAAGAAATCGCACTAATATGCTCATCTTCTGCCTGAGTGTTTACAGAGTTAAATGTGTGCATAAGCTCTCGGATATCTATAGTGTTTAAATCATGAATAAGGGATTGATACGCCTCAGGATGTGGGTTGTTCCTACGTACTAAAGAGAAGAGGAAAGCACGTTGTAAGTTGTTATACGTAGTTAGTCTGTCAATATTTGACCAGAACAATGTCGTCCACATATCGAGATGTTCTGTTATGTCCGTTTTTATTCGGATAGTTTGTTCCATTGCATAGGTCTTGAGTCTACTTGCCAACTCTGTATTCTCATCTAACAGCTGTGCGTTCGTTTGCAAAAAGCTGTAAAGTAAAACGTCGTTGGGAACGGACTGACTAAACGGTGTAATCGTTCTTTGTGGGGTGGTTCTATGACCCACGACATCCATTTGATAAATAAATTGTTCCCATAAGAGAGGGTGGGCTGTTCGTGTATCCTGAAGTAACGCGGTCGTTTGCTCGGCATTTCCTGAATCCATGATTTGGAAGAACTTAGTTCTCATGTTGGGGCAAAGAGACAAAGCACAAGGATCTCTAGATAGGAAGGATAATAAGGATTCAATGGTTTGTGTAGTGATAGTATCTCCACATGCAGGGGGATGCCAGCAGAAGGCACCAAAAATACTTCCTCCCAAAGACAATACACGGTACGTGTTGGG
Organism: Chlamydophila parapsittaci; assembly: GCF_006385615.1. Classification (NCBI taxonomy): domain Bacteria; kingdom Pseudomonadati; phylum Chlamydiota; class Chlamydiia; order Chlamydiales; family Chlamydiaceae; genus Chlamydia; species Chlamydophila parapsittaci. The sequence goes on from NZ_CP041038.1 coordinate 899,272, forward strand.
CTTATTCCTTAAAGCTTGTTGTAAATGCGGTTGGTACAACAACATGATTTTCTTTGCTGCATTCGCTGTTACGCGATTGGTAAGTAAGGAAGGATATTGTAAAAGGAAGAAGAACATTTTTATCCCCTCCGCATAAACTTTATCCTTAGCATTTGTAGAAGCTTCTAATTCCAATCCCCTAAATATCTCAGAATTCATCATTTCTGTATAGGAAGCTACTTGATTAGGATTATGTTGGATATGAGATAAAATTGTGTCTAAAGATCTGCGTAATTCTTCTACAGGAGTATTTTGTGGCGTAGCTTGCATCAATTTAGCGATGAGCCTGTAGGTGTGACCTAATTGTACAATCATATTCGAAGATCTAAACCCATCACAAAGCGAGAGAGCCACTTCAATCAAGCTTCCTGCTTGTTTTTGAGCCCAAGAAGCTTGCAGTTTTGTATTAAGAATATCTGCTACTTCTCCTTGCCAATTTAGAGCGTGCTCTAAGTCTAAGTTATTGCCTATAATCCCTGCTAATGTAGTTTTTGCATGTGTTAAGAAATCATTACATACCGTATTGTTTGTTGCACATGAAGGATGAGAGAGTAGGAAAGCAAGGAAAGCTACAGGGGTAGGGATCTGTTGATCCGGCCTTGCTCTCATTAGGGATTGAGTGAATTTCTGGTAATGTCCTTGAATTTCTACAGGGAGCGAGGTGATGATCGGGAGAGTATTTTCCTCGGTTAGATCTCCAGCAGTTAGGGTAGCACTCACCGTATTGAGTAACTCATCTAACGTTGTTTGAAAAAGAGTTTCTTCTTGCTGTTTTTCCTGAGGTAGCTGTTGGATTTTTTGATGGCTGAGGAGCGTGTGCGATAAGAACTCTAAAACCAACTCTAATTGATTTGCAGCTCCCGTTATAGGCAATACGTCGCCTCGGAAGATATGTTGTAAAATTGGGCTCGAAGGCTCTGTTTGAATGATATTTTTCAGAGCTTCTGCTAACATCTCCGGAGCATCGGTCATCTGACCTAAGATTAAAGCTCGAACGTTCTGTTCCCCTCCCAGATTGGTTAAACGTGCTTCATCTAAAGTGTAAAGAGCCAGGTTACGTAAATAAGAAATTGCTTTAGGTGTGTGTATGGGGGAAAGAAGAATGTTATCGTACAGATCTTTCACATTGTTGTAGTCCTGGCATTGTCTAATCACCGTAGCCATCTGTTCCGTAAGTAAAAGATTTCTCGCCGATGACTGGGCAAAAGGTAATCCCATAATACGCTGAGCTTCCTTCTCGAATGCTTGCGGATCTCCTGAACGCATTAATGAACACATCCACCCTATGTGGAAAGAACGGTAAAAGCAGTTGCCGTCTCCAGGAACATCAACAGAGTAATAGTTGTCATTCAGGTGGGTTAACTGGGATAACAGCAAACGAGAGACGCGAGTGTGTTCATTTTGAGGATTACCTGTGCGGACGACAGTTTCAAGATCATGCATCATTAAATGGAATGTCGAGCGAATGTTTTTAGGATAGGTAGCAATGAATAGAGGATTAAGGATTTGCGCAGAGGTAATCGTTAAACGCGCATTGTTAGGAGCTAACCCTTGTTCATTAAAATGAACCATAGCTTCTAAAGATTTATTATCCACACCTTGTGGTAACACCCCTAAGCTTTGTATGCGCCCAATAATTTCAGATAGACTAGGTAATCCTGGGAGTAGAGGTCTTTGTTGTACTTGAGGTAGTCGTAGAGTTTCTGTTTTGGGCTGAGGGGGTGGGGTAGGTGCAGCAGGAGGAGGAGTGATCGGCTGTGGACGCGGTTGTGTTGTCCCTGTTGGGATAGGTGTAGCCGCAGGGAGATTTACAGGAGCTGGGGGAGTAGGATGTTGAGGCGGTTGTAATGGAGCTCTTCTTCGTAAAGATTCAAGATATGCAGGTGAGCCCGCGACAGGCGTTCTAGGCAATTGTGGTAGAGGGAGTTGGGACCTGGGAGTCTGTGGTACAACAGGAATTATAGGTTGTGGGGTCACTTGTGCTGTGTGACGAGTACAGTAGTGAAAGAGCAGCAGGAGACCCAAAGTAATGATATGCAACAGCACATAGGCAACTAGCCTCAAGGCTCTAATACACAAGGGATCCTGTGGATTGACTTGTAAATGATAAAGATTATTTCTTCCTGGAGTAGGGCAGGAAGGGGGGGGTAAAGAAGATGAGCTCATAATTGAATTTTTTTATATGGTCACATACTTACTCGCTTTCGATGTCAATTAATTTAAAATCATATTTCGAGTTTGATGATTTATTATTGTGTATGTAAAGTATACCATACTTTTAGTTATTATAGCATAGTTTTTATGAAACAGTTGATTTCTTACCTTCGAATCTTGTTTTTCGGGTGTTGTTTATTCTTAGTAGGTTGCAGTTCTTCTGTTAAGAGAGATAAAATTTGGATAGTAGGTACGAATGCTACCTATCCCCCCTTTGAATTTATTGATGAAAACGGAAATACCATTGGTTTTGATATAGATCTTGCGGAAGCGATTAGCCGACAACTTGGTAAAGAATTGAAGGTTGTGGAGTTCTCTTTTGATGCATTGATTCTCAATCTAAAGAAACATCGCATAGATGCGATTTTGGCAGGGATGTCAATTACGCAATCGCGTCAAAAAGAAATTGCTATGCTTCCTTATCATGGAGAGGGCGTCCGTGAGCTCACTGTTGTATCTAAACAGCCTGTAAATAAAGATACTGTTCTTCCTTTATCTAAATATTCTTCGGTGGCTGTACAAACGGGAACTTTCCATGAGGATTACCTGTTATCTTTGCCAGGAGTCTGTGTGCGTTCTTTTGATAGCACTTTAGAGGTTCTAATGGAGGTGGGTTGTAAGAAATCCCCAATAGCTGTTCTTGAGCCTTCTGTTGCTCGTGTGGTACTAAAAGAGTTTCCTGATTTATATACGACAACCGTAGATCTACCTGAAGATCAGTGGGTTTTAGGGTGCGGCTTAGGTATAGCGAAAGATCGTCCTGAGCACGTGAAAGAAGTTCAAAACGCTTTGGATGAGCTGCAAGCTGATGGAACTATCCTAAAATTAGAAAAAAAATGGGGATTAGATAAACAGGGTTTTTAACACCTTTTTATTAAGAAGACTCTTTCTCTCTATTTTTCGATCAGTATTTTAAATAGATCAGATTATTTTCTGTTATATAAGAATGCGTTTGTTTTTATACACTTTTATAATTTGATCTTTTCTATTCCTTTTGTTATTTTCTTTCTAATTATTTTAAGGTGCCGGATATGTTTGGATCATCTCCCTGTTGCCCTGGTTTCAAGGATAACCCGGACTATGAAAACACGCATTTTTATTGTTCTTGTTGCAAAGGGGTAGTGCAACCCAGAGAAGTTTCTGTTCTTGTTGTCGGTAGTGATGGGAAGGCTAGTGGTATTGCTCCTGTTTTGCGATGTCAGAGTCATTTGATCAACGGCATGTGTTCTTCCGGGCCAATAACAACGTTATGGGGGTTGTACCCTAAGGATGAAGAGGCTGTTCGCACACAGGAAAAGATGAAAAGCGTATATTTCCGGATCCGCAACCTAGATATCTGTGCTTTGTTGAATTTTATCGGCGCGGGTATACTATTTTTTGCCGGAGTTACTCTTGGTGTCATTGTTGCTTCCCCGGTAATCCCCGGCGTGCATCATTGGTTTTTCCCAGCAATTTTATTAGGAGTGGGTTTGATCCTATGTTTGATAGGAGCCATTTTCAGTTACTTTTCAAAGGCTCGTGTACGGGAATGGTTAGATCTTTCACAACATTATGTGCAACATTGTGAGTTGGTGCATGTACAAGCTGGTACAGAAAAATATGTGGTACTTACAGAATTTCCTCCTTCGTGCCACTTATTAGATCCTATATTAGCGGCTCCGCCGTTTCATCCAACTGTTCTTCCCTTACCTATTCCTGAACTTCTCACTACAGAATCCGCTTCTTCTTTTTCTTAATTTTCGAGATAGTTACAATTTCATTTTTACGCATGTTTTGGGATTGTCTGTGGAAAAAGGTGTACGCGGAGATGTTTCATCAGGTAAATTAACCTTTTTAGGTTCAGGAAATCCCGAAGGGATTCCCGTTGCTTTTTGTCCCTGTGAGATGTGCAAGGGAAAACACATACGGCGTTTGCGTTCTTCCGTGCTGATTGAATGGGCGGGGAAGCATATTCTTATCGACGTCGGTCCCGATTTCCGTCAGCAAATGTTGGAAAATAATATTGAGAAACTTGATGGTGTATTTCTCACCCATCCTCATTATGATCATATAGGGGGTATGGATGATTTGCGTGTTTGGTATGTACTCCATCAGCAGTCTCTCCCTGTCGTTCTTTCCTCTTTTACCTATAAATATCTTTGCAAGGCGCGTGAGCATCTTGTTTTGCCTCCAGATAGAGATGCCTCGCTTTCTGCTGCTTTAAATTTTACTATTTTAAACGAAGATTATGGCGAGAGTACATTTTTGGACCTCCCTTTTACCTATGTTACCTATCATCAGAAGTCCTGCGAGGTTATGGGGTACCGTTTTGGAAATCTTGCGTACCTTACTGATATGAATCGGTATGATCATAAGATTTTTAGTTATCTTTCTGGAGTGGATACTCTGATTCTCTCGGTTTCTTCTACGCGGCCTCCTCAGGCGTTTGCTGGACTAGGTCATGCACATTTGACTATGAGTCAAGCAGAGGACTTCGCTTCTCTTGTAGGCGCAAAAAAATTAATTTTTACGCATATTAGCCATCACCTGCAAAAAGAGCTGGTAGATTATCCCAATAAGTTGTGGGCTTATGATGGTATGGAAGTTTCTTGGTCGTTCGTTAGGTAGACAATGAAAAAAAAGAGAAAAGAAGAGAAAAAGAGTCGAGAGAGTGCTTTAGGATGGCGTTTTTCTCTTCCCCGTGAAGAGCAGGATCCTTCTCAAGCATTGGCAGTTGCTTGTTACTCAGGGAAAGAGGAGCAACAGCGTGTGGAAGAACATAGTGAAGAGCTCGTTTCTCTTGCAGAATCTTGTGATATTACGGTTTTAGAAACACGTTCATGGATTTTGCGATCCTCATCTTCTTCAACATATCTAAATGAAGGCAAGCTTTTAGAAATCGAAGAGATTTTAAAAGTATTTCCTACGATTGGCACATTGATTGTTGATGAAGAAATCACCGCATCTCAGCAGAGGAATCTAGAAAAGCGTTTAGGACTCGTGGTTTTAGATCGTACAGAGTTAATCTTAGAGATTTTTGCTAATCGAGCGTTTACTGCAGAAGCGGGACTTCAGGTAGAATTAGCACGAGCACGTTACCTTCTCCCTCGTTTAAAAAGGATGTGGGGTCACCTATCGCGTCAAAAATCCGGAGGTGGTAGTGGCGGAGGATTTGTTAAGGGAGAAGGGGAGAAGCAAATCGAACTAGATAGAAGGATGATTCGTGAAAGAATTCACAAATTAACTTTGGATCTTAAGTCGGTAGAAAAGCAAAGAAAAGAGCGGCGTAAGGCTAAAGAGAAACGGGGGATTCCTTCGTTTGCTTTGATTGGTTATACCAATTCTGGGAAAAGTACTCTGTTGAATCTTTTAACTTCTGCGGAAACTTACGTTGAGGACAAACTTTTTGCGACTTTAGATCCTAAAACACGTAGGTGTGTTCTTCCTAGTGGGCAACGTGTTCTTGTTACAGATACCGTGGGGTTTATCCGGAAATTGCCCCATACTCTTGTTGCAGCATTTAAAAGTACTTTAGAAGCTGCGTTACATGAAGATGTTTTACTTCATGTTGTGGATGCTTCGCATCCCTTAGCTTTTGAGCATATAGAAACTACAAAAGAGATTTTGAAAGAATTAGGGGTAGACCATCCTAAAATCATCACAGTGTTAAATAAGATCGATGCGCTTCCCCATGGTAAGGCATCTACCAAACTTCGTTTGCTCTCACCACGTGCTGTACTCATCTCTGCCAAAACCGGAGAGGGAATTCAAAATCTTCTTGAGGCAATGACTGATGTCATTACTGAAGGCTTTCCTGAAGTTACATTAAAATTTTCTTATAAGGATTATGGCAAGTTTACAGAGCTGTATGATGCAGGTTTGGTCTTATCGCATCGTCGTAAAGATGATATTTTAATTGTAGAAGCTTATTTACCCCAAGAGCTGGAAAAACGCTACGGGCCGTTTATTGCGCGTAAACGTTCTTCTCAAAAGCAAATGGAAGATGAGTTTTTCGTTTAGAGAATTCCTTTACAAGCCAATAAGAAAAAAGAGAATCTTTATTAGTGAGGAAAAGTAGGGATACTTTAGAATACTGTCTTCGTGTTTTTTTTCAGATTTCATTAGAAACCTATGACAGTTATAGAAGTAAAGGGAACATTTAAACTTGTTTGTTTAGGGTGTCGTGTAAATCAATATGAAATTCAGAGTTACCGCGATCAGTTAAACTTCTTAGGATACCGCGAAATCACAGATCCTGAAGTTCCATGTGATCTTTGTATTGTGAATACCTGTGCAGTTACCGGATCCGCAGAAAGCTCGGGACGTCACGCTGTACGTCAAGTTTGTCGACAAAATCCCGATGCTTTTTTAGTTGTTACTGGTTGTTTAGGAGAGGCTGATAAGGAATTTTTTAATTCTTTAGACAGACAATGTCTTCTCGTTTCTAACAAAGAAAAGCACCTGTTAATGGAAAAGATCTTCCCCTCGATTCAAGATCTTCCAGAATTTCGCATTCGTAGTTTTTCAGGGAAATCCCGAGCTTTTATCAAAGTTCAGGATGGGTGCAACTCGTTTTGTTCCTATTGTATTATCCCTTACTTACGCGGGAGGTCGCGTTCCCGTCCCGTTCAGGAAATTCTTGAGGAGATTTCTGGTCTCGTTACTCAGGGGTATCGTGAAGTTGTGATTGCTGGGATTAATGTTGGTGATTATCAAGATCAGGGAAAATCTTTAGCTTATCTTATTAGTCAGGTAGACGAGATCCCAGGTATAGAAAGAATACGGATTTCTTCTATAGATCCCGAGGATGTTCAGGACGACCTCCGTGATATATTATTATCAGGAAAGCATACGTGTCATTCTTCGCATCTTGTTTTGCAATCAGGTTCTAATGCGATTTTAAAAAGGATGAATCGGAAGTATTCACGGGGAGATTTTTTAGATTGTGTAGATGCTTTACGTTCTGTAGATCCTCAATATGCTTTCACAACAGATGTCATCGTGGGCTTCCCTGGGGAAACAGATCAGGATTTTGAAGAGACTTTGCGCATTGTAGAAGACGTGGGTTTTATTAAAGTCCATATTTTTCCTTTTAGCCCTAGAGAACGAACAAAATCCTATACCTTTTCTTCTCAACTGCCCGTATCTGTAATTAACGAACGGAAGAAGCATCTTGCTCATGTAGCTCGAGAGGTGGCCCATAGGGAGCAGATGCGCCGTATAGGAGATACGCTTTCGGTACTTGTTGAAAGAGTTGATGGAGGATTTGCCTACGGCCATTCTTCATACTTTGATATGGTAGGTTTCCCTGCAGATCCTTCTGAGGTTTCTGTGAATACATTAATCGATGTACGTATCGAGAGTGTCGAAGAAGATGTTCTAAAAGGAAAACGTGTATGATTAAAATAACACAGAGTTTTAGACCATATACGTTAATTCCTGGAATGTGCCTCCCTATTCCCGGATCGGCATTGTATGCTCAAGTATTTCCTACAGTATGGCGCATATTTTCGGCTTCGCATGAACTTCTTGATGAGGGTTATGTAGATGCTCAGGGACCTTTAAAGCGCTTTGCTGTATTTCAGGATTTGCATCGTGGAGGTCTTGCTGTTGTTTGTGAACAATACAAATACTACATTCTTCCCTCTGGGAAAAAAGTCGATTCTTTGAAAGGGCTCTTACCTTTTGCAGATTCTGCAGAGCCGTTACTTTCTTTAGGCGTGCATAAACATGCAGATCTACATAAAATACGCTGTCGTAGAGATTTAAAAGAGATCCTTCCTTTATGGTTGCGGTTAAGTGCTCTTGTTCCCACAGATGTACAAGATGCAGAATGTTTGAACAAGGGGAGTGGAAAACTTCTCGTTACTGCATACCAAAAGATTCAAGAAAGAAAAAAAACAGAAATTTATTCTGCGCTATCTTCGTTATATTTGGCAGGCTTTTCCGAGAATCTCTTACCTAGGATTTATGATACAGAATACCAGGGGATTCTTAAAGAGATGCCAAACAAGGATGTGCTAGAAAAGGTACCGTTCTCTTTATTTAGTTACAGTTTAGCCATGTTGCGCGATCTCTTTATTATGCGGGATAAAGAAATTGTGGAGATTCTTCCTTCATTACCTCCAGAATTTCCTTGTGGGAGGCTGATCCATGTGCACCTTAAGGGAATTGGAAAAATTTCATTAGAATGGAGTAAGAAGACAGTACGGCGTGTGTGTTTACACGCTGAGGAAACAGCCGAGCTTCTTTTGTGTTTTTCTTCAGAGTTATCTAGTTGTCGTTTACGCCAATGGGAAAAGAAACAGTTGGTGAGCTCTTCTACAGTTTCTCTAGGAGAAAGTATGGAGATAAAAAACCAAACTACGTATTTATGGGATTGTTTCCGTAAATAAGATAGTTTTTCCATGGTCGAAAGGATTGTCAACTCTGAAGACGTGTCCTTATTAATTTCTGGAAGGCAGAGTAATCCTCATAAGTTTTTAGGGATTGTTTCTGAAAACTCCTCACAGGATAGAATCATTCTCTTTCGTCCTGGGGCCCATTCTGTAGTTGTCGAACTGCAGGGAAATATAGCGCATGCACAACACCATCATTCGGGGATATTTTCTCTAACTGCTCCTAAGGGGACTCTCCCTCAGGATTATCGTATCTATCATCAAAATGGCCTATTAGCTCACGATCCTTATGCGTTTTCTCCTTTGTGGGGAGAAGTAGATTCTTTTTTATTTCATCAAGGTACGCACTATAAGATTTACGAACGTATGGGAGCGATTCCCTATGATGTTCAGGGAATTTCCGGGGTGCTTTTTGTGGTTTGGGCTCCACATGCACAACGCGTATCTGTTGTCGGTGATTTTAATTTTTGGAATGGTCTTGTTAATCCTTTGCGCAAAGTCTCTGATTTAGGAGTTTGGGAATTATTTATCCCAGGTCTTGAAGAAGGAACCCTGTATAAATGGGAAATTGTTAGCGCTTCCGGAGAGGTGCTTATCAAAACTGACCCTTATGGGAAAAGTTTTGATGCTCCTCCTCATGCAGTATCTCGCGTTGTGCATAGTGATCGCTATACATGGCATGACGCCCAGTGGATGGAAAAACGTAAAAACAGAGAAGACCAGCCTTTAGCAATTTATGAGGTGCATGTAGGTTCATGGCAGTGGCATGAGGGTAAACCTTTAGGATACCGAGAGTTAGCAAAGAAACTCGCTGCCTATTGCAAAGAGATGCATTATACGCACGTTGAGCTGTTGCCAGTTACAGAACATCCTTTAAATGAATCTTGGGGATACCAAGTAACAGGATACTACGCACCTACATTTCGGTATGGATCACCTGAAGATTTTCAGTTTTTTGTAGACCACCTTCATAGTGAAAATATCGGGGTGATTTTAGATTGGGTGCCTGGGCACTTCCCCACGGATGGCTTTGCTTTAGCTCATTTTGACGGAGAAGCCCTGTATGAATCTATAGAACATAAAGAGCCATTACACCCCCATTGGCATACGTATACTTTTGATTATCGCTGCAATGAAGTCGTGAATTTCCTTTTAGGCAGCGCTCTATTTTGGTTAGATAAAATGCACATAGATGGTTTACGTGTCGATGCTGTAACCTCGATGTTGTATTTAGATTATGGCCGTCAAGAAGGAGAGTGGTCCCCCAACATCTATGGAGGTAGAGAGAATCTCGATGCTATCGAGTTCTTGAAACACTTGAATTCTGTAGTGCATAGGGAATTCCCCGGGGTATGGACATTTGCTGAGGAATCTACAGATTTCCCGAACGTGACCAAGCCGGTCGCCCAAGGAGGGTTAGGGTTCGATTATAAATGGAACTTAGGTTGGATGCACGATACCTTTCGTTATATTCAGGTCGATCCTATGTTCCGTTCGTATCACCATAATGATCTGACCTTTAGCCTTTGGTATGCCTTTAACGAAAGGTACCTCCTTCCTCTTTCTCATGATGAGGTTGTCCATGGTAAAGGTAGCCTTTTACAAAAAATGCCTGGTGATAATCCATGGACAAAGTTTGCCCATATGCGTTTGCTGTTAAGCTATCACATATGCCAGCCGGGCAAGAAACTGCTGTTTATGGGTGGGGAATTTGCTCAAGGAAAAGAATGGGCTCCGGATAGCTCTTTAGATTGGCATCTGTTAGATAACTCCTATCACGCTTGTTTACACAGGTGTGTAGCACGGATGAATGCTTTATATTGTGACCTTCCTTATTTTTGGAAAGGAGATGGTAAGCAGGAGTCTTTCCATTGGGTAGACTTCAAAGATACTGAAAATAATGTTATAGCTTACTACAGATTTGCAGGAGAAAATCGTAGTAGCGCTTTACTGTGTATCCACCATTTTAGTTCGGGATATTTTCCTTCTTACGTTCTACATTGTCAGGACATAAATACCTGCCAACTCCTTTTTAATAGCGATGATATTTGCTTTGGGGGTTCAGGGAAAGGCAACCGTCAGCCAGTTCTTTGCATAGATCAGCATGTCTCTTGGGGGGTGGATATCGAGCTGCCCCCTCTAGCAACTTTGATTTTTTATGTTCGTTTTGTAAATAAACAATCTCTTGTTTAATTATATTTAAATAATTTTGCTTATTTTTGTTGTGATTTATTTAAGAAATTGATCAATGTTTGATATCTAGATTTGTGATTATAATTAATTAATAGTGAATTTTATTTTTTATTTTTTAATTTATGTCGATTTCTAGAGTTCCTGGCGATGATCACAAAAGTTTGGAGATTTTAGGGCCCCGAGGTCTCTCTCAAGTATCTCAGTATAAAAAGGTAGGCTCCCCTATACATGAGGCTTTGCATCCTGATGAAGTAGCAGATAAAAGGAGTTTCTCTCATTCTGTAGGGTTATTAGCAGGATTGATGGTCTTTGGGTTAGCTATGGTTATTGTTGTTGTGGCTTTAACTTGCATTGCTCCTGGAGTTCCTCAGAGTATTGTATTGGCAATAGCTTTAGCTGGAGTTTCTCTAGGTGGTTTTTCTGTGATGAAAAACATCGTCAATAAGGTGCGTGATCTTTTTGCTCCTAAAATGTCTGAGAAACAAAGGATAAAAAGTGCTGCAGGTATAGGAATCGGATTTACTGGATTAGGATTAGCTATGAAGGTAGGAGCTCATTTTATTCCTGGAGGTTACGGTAGCGTTGTTGGGAATTTGGGAGGAGCGGCCTACTCTAAGGGGAGCCAATCAGGTTTTACAAGCATAGCACATTACCTATACATCAAATTTGCACGTTCTGAAAAGGCGGCTTCCGGAGAGCCTTTAACACGTATAGAAATTATGCAAGAGGCTAAGAAGTTACACCGTATTAGCCTGAGTCTTTTAGTCGTAGGTGTTGGCTTTGCAGCTTTAGGGATCGCTCTTGCTATTGTAGGTACTGTAGTTTTAGGAGGAGCGCCTGCTGCCACAGCATTGATTGTGCTTGCTCCTCCTTTTATTTCCATAGGAATAGGCTTAGTTTTACAAACGTTACTCCACAGTAGCATCGGAAAGTGGAAGAATTTTTTAGACTCTCAAAAGAATCAAGCCCTTTTCCTGGATACAGGGTTGAAGAATATTCGTGATGAAGATCTTAGAACTCACGAGGTTGTTGAAGAGTCGTTAGAAAAAATCACTAAGAAAGAGATAGAAATAGAAGAGAAGACCTCGACTTTCATAAAAACGGAAAAGATTGTCGCAGATCAGAGAATTACTGCTGAGGAAATAGATAAGCGTTTATCTTTAACTCCCAGACAAAAAGTGATTTTTGCTCTTTCTGTTTTGCTAGTGCTTGCTGGGTTAGCCGCTGTTGTTTCTGCAGGATTTGTCAGCATGCCCGCATTACAAGTTCTCCTTGTTGCTACTGTAGGATCTTCGGTAGCTTCTACTGTTTTACCCATGGCCTCTTCGGGCTTGGTGTATAATGTCTTTCAATGCAAGGCCCGATTACATATTGCTAAAGCCCGTTGGAAAGAAGCCAAAGCAAAATCTCAATTTAAAAAACAGCTCATGGGGGGCATAGGTTTTTCTAAAGCAGAGCTGAATAAAGCTTGGTTACGTGTTGGAAAAGATACGATCCTTGAGACAGATCGTGCTATCCGTGAAGAAATCGCAAATTTTGAAAAAGGCCGCGGTGTAAACAGCGTGATTGTCGCTGGGATTTTTGTCATCGCTGGGGTAGGGATTATGCTTCTTACTCTTATTCCTGCTTTAGCTCCGATTATGGCTGGAGTATTGGCTATAGGATCAACTTTGATGGTCATAGGAGCGGCTATGTATTTACAAAAGTTCACAACATGGCTGTACAATCATCTGGTGACGTTAAGAGAGCGTTTATACTCACGCAGAAACTACTTAAGCGATATCTCCAGAAAAATGCAAATTTCTACAGAAGATCTTATCGTCGATGCGAACTTCGACGATATAGATTTGGATAGAGATGGGAATGACGATACTTTTGCCAATGCTTTTGGTAACTAGAGACTTATCTACATCTTATCTAGATAGAGTTTGCGTATCCTTCCCCCGAGTTTCTATCTATGTATAAGTGGGTCATTCTCTTCTATTTATAATAAAATTTATCTATTTATTATTTTAATAATTAAATATTGATAAAATTAAAATAATAATAATTCATTTTTTATCTTTAATATTAAAAGAGGCATACATATGGCGGGGGTAAGTGGAATTGGAGGTAGAGGAGGACCGAGCAACATCCCTCCTCCTGATAGCGATGATGATAAGCGTTCTGAGTCGAGTAAATTCGGAGGGCATGATATAGTTTATGGAAGTGAATCTGGAGAACACGGCCCTAGCTCAATAGAAGAAAGAGCTCATATGCTCATGCAAAGTGGTTTTCAAGTACACAACCCTGAAGAGGTCGAAGCGAGATCATCTGTTTCGCAAAAAGGAGGCCAAAAATCTGGGTTCTTCGGACGTATGTGGGATGCCGTAAAGGGAATATTCGGAAAGAAAACCAGCAAGGAATCTGTTACAACGATTTCCTCTCCCGAAATTCCTGGTTATAAAAAATATGGTAAACGTCTCCCCGAGGCTAGAGCTGTACACACCCATTTTCAATCTCAAGGCGAGGGCTTAGGGATCGATTCAGGAGATACAGATGTTGCAGATATAGAAGGAGATGCTGTAGTCGGGGATTTGGTAGATATAGAACATTCTTCAGATGCAGAATCGTCATCGAAGACTTCCAAAAATCACGGATTAGCAAAGCGTGTTCGTGGTTGGTGGGATTACACCAATAAACAACAAGAAACTCCTGTCGATGGTCGAGTCGGTTTGAGTCTTAGTGAATTACAAGATATGGTGGAACGATTCACTAAGATGATGGATGAAACGGATAATGAAAGCGAGCGTACTCTATTTGCGCAATATGTGGACACATATCAAGGCTATATCCAAGAGATGGTGTCTGCAGGAGCGGAGTTGCCTTCTGATAGATACAACTTACTAGATGGTTCTTTTGATGAGACAGCTTCGGCAAAACATGTGGATCAACTTGGAGAGTCTATACTTGTAGATAATTATCAGGATTTATCCCGAACTCCTGAAGAAGATCTTGTGAGTATGATAGATACGGGACATGACGCTGATAGTGTTTTAGGTGAGCTCAGCCCTGAAGTACGGAGAGTCTTAGATGAAGCGCAGAGTATGCGTGCCACGTTTGATGCAGGGATTTCAGAAAATGTCACACCCGATTTAAGAGAACGAATTCGCGGAGCTCTTGATAAGCTCATCTTAGGAATCAAAAACCTCTTTATTGTGATTAGGAATAGTTTAATTGGTTTATCTCGTTTAGTGAGAAATGGACTAAGAGCATTAGGAGAATTTGTAAGGCGTCGCGGAACTTTAAAAGATAGTGATTATCAATTACTCATCGATGAGGATGATGTCTCTCCAGGAGTAGGAGAGTTGCTTACGCAGTATACCGATTCGAGTAGTTCAGATTCATCTGGGGATAATTGTGTTATCCCTAGGAGTGTAGTAGAGGCTTGGGCAGACGGAATTCCTGAAGTTGTCTACATGACTCGTGTTGGGGATGGATTCGGTGAAGAAGCAGAGCGACTAGAAGAAGAAGGTCTTTATGAAGAGATTCCTGCTAAAGATTTTATGCCAAAAATGCAGGAGAATTCGTTCTATCAAACGATGCGTCCTAGAGGAATTGGCGATCTGCCTTTAGAGGAAGATAGTGTGATTTATGAAGATATGAGTGGGCTACAAGACTCTCCTCAGGAAGAGTCTATATACGATACACCACGAACTTCTCCTCTATATGAAGTTCCAAGAGGTGCTCCGGGTCTATATGATATTCCTAGATCGTATTCAACCCCGAGTGAATCAGATGAGAACGGTTATATGATACCAAATTCTGCGCGAGATGGTGTTTTTGGCGTAACTCCTGGATTTGGTCATGCTTTATCAGCTGTTTACTCAGCATCGTATATCGATAGGTTAATTGAGGAGAACGATAGGATTCGCGAAGGGATGTGGACAACTGCGAGTTCTGCAGATTTTGGTCTTGAAGAAGGGCGAAGACGTTACGCTGCGGAAAATCGACCTTTACCGCTATTACCTCCTCTTGAAACACCACCACCAAGTCCTTATGGAAATAATCGGGTCATGCAATTGGTACGCCGGCTGCAAAGTGGTATGAGTAATGTATGGAAAGGTAAACGTAAATAAGGATCTTAATAAGGCTATAGAACAAATTCTATAGCCTTATTTTTTTATTTCTAAAAGGTTAATGCACTGCCTGCTTTTAGGTAATGAGAGAAAGTAGAAGAGGAGAGATCTCCTTGATAGTTGAGAAAGATTTTCAGATAGGGGAAAATCATAGTTTCGTTTTCTACTTTGTATGCAAAAGCATGTCGTGAGGTTGGCGTCCCTAAGGAAGGCCATGTTCCATTACTTACAAGTAGTGTTGTTAATACTTTAGGGTAATGTTTTAATACCACGGGTTGATACGCGAGTTGCGCTTGCCAGATCGTTGGTAGGTAGGCATTACGCGTCCATTGTATCATGAATCCCAAGGCTAGGGAAATGTTGGTTAACGGCCGCTTTAAGGTGAATGCTCTGGGGAAATCACCCTGTTCTACGAAGCTAGATAAAGTCGCTCTAAATGCAAGAACTTCTATAAATGGAGTTATTGCAAAGTCTTTGTTCATGAGATTTAGGATGCAGTTAACGCTTCCTGCAATGCTGTGTGTATAGAAATCTCCTTCGGACTTTTTGTTGTCCTCGATATAGAAATGTTTTGCTGTATGGGATCCGTAATTATAGGCTAGAGATGCAGATGTAATTATACTCTCATCTAACCAAGGCAGCTGTATGAGCAAGCCTCCGAAGTAATTGTTTGAAGAGAGCTTATTTTTCGAATCTTTTTCTTTTATATGAGCGGATTGTTGAACGAAGGCTAAAGAGATTCTATGGTTATTTGTTGTTGTTGCTGTTGTTCCTACGGAATATCCTGCAGATTTCATGCGGAATCCCGGTATACCTAAGCGATGTGCTTGGTGGGTAGCCATGACTAAGCCTTGGCCGCCCATTGCGAAATAGTTAGGCTCAGTTATTGCAGAAGTTAGCGTACGTAGTCCTGAAAGGGTAGTATAAAACGCCCCCCAGAGAGCATTGGCAATCAGAGGGGTTATATATTTTGGATTAGGGATGTAGCCGGTAGGCGTCCAATCTGCATAAAGGTATCTGTGGTTTGTATTTGTGGTGTCGGGAGACGTTCCCTTTGTTTCAGTTGTATATTCTTCCCAATACGGAGACCAGACTCCTTGATAGCCATAATGCTGTTTTTCGTTAATAGCCTGGATATCCAAATCTGTAGTTGTAATTTTCGGAGTTGCGTTATCGCAAAGATAGAGGAGAGGGATACGTGTAATGCCACTGGAGAGATCTAGAGAATCGTAAGGATCTTGATTCTCGCTATCCAAGAGAAGCAGGGGTCCTGAAATTGTCGCTGAGGAACTTGCGTCTTCCTGGTACGAGGTTGTACCATTTGTAGAAACCGCTACAGGATAAATCCAAATTTTTGGAGCTTTAGCACCTTTTTGTAAAAGCGAAGGAAGGTTTAAAGCAAGACTCTTAATTTGGAATTCAGCACCCACGGATAGTAGACTAGGTTCTGATTGCTTTGGTGCTGTTAGAGATCGTGGTAGTGCCGATGGTTGAGGGAGGATACTGAGAACCGCTCCATCCTCAGCTTCTGTTTCTGCTGGATCGTCTTGGGATACTGTTCGAGTTGTAGTTGCCGCTTTAGTTTGGATAACTGCGTTATTGCCGAGACGTAAAATACTTTTGCCTTGAGTAATTTTATAAACAGCTGCATGAGCGCCGTCTTCAATAGCCAAGACACCGTTTTTGATTTCTATAGGGTTGGATATATAGCTAGTATAACTCTTTTCTTCTGTTACAGAAGAAGGAAGAAACTTGGATGAAAAGAGAACAGTCCCTTGCTGATCTTCTTGCTCATTGAAGATAATACTCCTCGCTGAGTAGATGCATTCAATAGGATCATAGAATCTCACAGCATAGTTTTTCTTAGCACCAATTTTTAGTGTTATGTTTTCAGTGCAATGTATTGCATTTCTATGTGATACCGAGGATTTAATACCAGAGTTATTGGTGAAGAGAATATCGCCATGATCTGCTGATATAGTGCAAGATCCGTTTTGTTTAATGAGTATAGCTCCGCCCCATGTACTTTGATTATTAGTAAATTGAATAGGGCCGCTATTGTTTATCATTAACTGACTACAATATATAGCTCCACCGTTAAGGTCTGCAGAGTTGTTATTAAAGGAAATAGATCCAGGATTATCTTCTATTGTTAATTGTGCACAAGTAATAGCTCCCCCGGAGCTAATATCTGATCGAGAATATACACATGAACTAAAGTTATTCGCGAAGAGAATCAAATCCGTATTGTTTTTAATTGTACAGGTTTGCTCGACATAACAGGCTCCTCCAAGAGGGGAAGAGTTAGCAATTAAGTACAACGGGGCGGAGTTTGCTGAGATCTCACAATTTGTACAGGATAAGGCTCCGCCTATAGCTTTTGTGATTGCTGAACGTAAGTTCTTTGCATGAAAAAAAGAACGATTATTTAAGAATAAAATCGGCGCAGAATTTTCGCTTATTTTTAATGAAGAATCTGAAGATATGGCGCCGCCTTTTACTCTTGCTTTATTATAGGCAAAGCAAATGGGACCAGAATTTTTGGTTAATTCAAACCCGTTGCAGCATATAGATCCACCAAAGTTAGTACCTAGGTCTTCAGCATATTCGATAGAAATAGCTTGGTTACCAATGAAGTATTGTGTCGATGAATTCTCACGAATACTACAGCTTGCTGTAGTATAGATAACACCGCCTTTATTATTTGCAATATTATAGATAAATTTTATATCGCCGGTATTGTTTCTTAAAGTAAGAGATGATGTATTGAAAACAGCTCCGCTTGAATTAGTTATTTGTTTCGTACAGACAATGTTATTGTAATTCTCAATAATACAGGCATCAGAAGAAAATCTCGAACCATTTAGAGTGTTTTGTGATTCCAGGATATCAGAGAATATTCCTGGATCAAAAAGTTGTTCATATCCGAGAAGTTGGGCAGTTAAAGCATCTATATCTTTTAGATCGACTTCTGAGAATAGTGGTAAGTAAGATAAGAGCGAAGTAAGAAGACAAGTGCTAAAGAGAGTAGATGATTTAATTTCCATAGAGATACTTATTTTCTAGGTCTAAAATTGTAGTTCACTTGTTATGTTTAAGAAGTTGCATAATGTAGATTTAGAAAAATCACCACGATAATTGATGCTCAAGCTTATTCTGTCAAAGAGGCTTGTGGTGTTGTTTATAGCTATAGAACCTGCATGGTAATCGACAGGCGTTCCAGAAGTTGTCCATGAGCCTTTACTTATCCATCGTGTAGTAAGAATTTCAGGTTTTTGTCTGTAGATGGTTGGGGTATAAGCAAGTTGGAACTTCCAATCAGTTTTTAGATTGGCTTCATGTTGTGTCTGACAAGAGATTCCTATAGGAAGAGTCACATTGATTAAAGGGTGTTTTATTTCAAAACTACGGATTTGTTCTCCAGTTTCTTTAAAACTTTCTTGTATAGCATGAATGCCAAGAGCTTTTATGAAAGGCCGGAACTGTAGATGAGATATGTCACTTTCGGGAAGCATACAGCAGATTTCACTTCCTATAGTATGGCCATGAAAATGCCCTTCTGAAGTTGTCTTGAGTGTTGGGTTTTTTGTTTTTACATGACTATGAGAATAGACATAACCTAGAGAAGCAGAAGTGAGAATATTCTCATCAAATAGAGGGATCTGTACTTGTGCTCCAGCAAAGTAACAATTAGAGGAGACCTTATTTTTGAATTTAGCTTCTCTTATTTCGCTGTAGAATTGAGCGAAACTCAAAGCGAAATTATGATGTGTTTCTGTAGATCCTGCGATTTCTGTAGAGTAACCTTTGGAGAATAGCTGGAATCCTTGTTGGGAGTTGCGTGTTTTTTGTAAGACATAGGCACCTAAACCGCCTCCAGAAATTTCTCTATTTGGTATTTTGTGAGGGAAGTGTTCTAAAGTGTGTAAGCCTGTTGTAACATTATAGGCGGATTGCCAAAGAGCATTAGCAACAAGATCTCCGCGATATATGGGATTGGGAATGTATCCTGTGGGTGTCCAATCTGTGTAGAGGTATCTATGGCTTGTGTTTGCTGTTTCAGGAGATGTGTTATTTGCTTCAGTTGTATATTCTTCCCAATATGGAGACCAGATACCTTGGTAACCATAGTGATGTGTCTCATTCATGGCTTGGATATCTAGATTTTCAATATTAATCTTTTTGTTTTCGTTATCACAAAGATAGAGCAGAGGGACACGTGTGATGCCACTGGAAAGATCTAGAGAATCGTAAGGGTCTTGATTATCGCTATCAAGGAGAAGCAGGGGGCCGGAAAGGGTTATTGTTGGGTTATTGTCTTCAACGTATGTTGTACTTCCATTGCTTGTCTGGTTATTGGGATACATCCAAATTTTTGGAGCATTCGCACCTTGAACAAGAATAGAAGGCAGGTTTAAAGCTAGTTTAGTAAAGCTTAGAACAGAACCAACAGATGTCTCATTGTTCGAATCAGAACTGGTACCGGTTTTTAAGGTTCTAATTACTGCATTATTGCCTAGGCGTAAAATACCTTCCTCTTGCGAGATTTTATAAATTCCTAAACCAGCTTTATCTTCTACAGCAACTACTCCGTGGGCGATTTGATATGTATTTCTTAGGAAGCTGTAATAGCTTCTTTCATTAGTTTCATCTGGAGAGAGATCCGCTCCTGAGAATAAAACCGTTCCTAAATGGTAATTTTCTGGATTAAATATGACAACTGATGTGCTAGGATGTTCGTTTTCAATAGTGTCATAGAATTTGACTTCATAACCTTGTCTAGCCCCTATTTTCAGATTCATATTAGGGGTTGAGTGGAGGGCATTTCTATAAACTGTCCCAGGTTTTGACGATATATTTCTTTTGAATACAATATCTCCGTAATCTGCTGATAGATAAAACTTGGGTGCGTCTCCATGACTTTGGAGAGCCGCCCCCCATCTGGCCGTGTTGTTTAAAAATAATACGGGACCATTATCTTGGATGGTCAGATTCTGAGCTAATATGGCTCCTGCACTGCGTTTTGAATCGTTATTTTCAAAAATAACTCCTTTAAGGTTATTGGTAATGGTACAGGAAGTACAAAAAATGGCCCCACCCCCAGTTTCCTTCCCTATTTTGTCTTGGTATAGGCTTGAGTTATAGAGGAACTTGATAATTTCGGAGTTGTATGAAATATTACAATCCTCTTCTGAAAAAATCCCCCCACTACAACCAGATTGATTGTCCATAAATGTTATAGGAGCATGATTCGACGTAATATAACAATTCTCACCATAGATGCCCCCCCCTTTACTTTGGTTCATAGTACATTTATTACTGATTAAAATGATCGGGCCGTAATTATCAGTAATCTGTACGTTGTTAGAAGAAATAGCCCCCCCCTGTTGCATGCTAACATTATTTATGAACTTACAGGGGCCTTGATTATTAGAGATGCTGAGTTGTGAGCACTGGATAGCACCTCCAGATTTATTAGATGGTGAGCTGATTACAGTAGTCGCATTATTGATAAAGCAACACTGTTGTTTATTATCTGTAATATTACAATTTGTAGAGAATATAGCTCCGCCATTGTTGTTAGTAGTGTTTTCTCGAAATACTAGAGGCCCGGTATTCTTGGAGATGTTTAGAGTTTTAGCTGTGACCGCGCCTCCATTGTCTTGGAAGTATTGGTAGTTAATGTAAAAATACTTTTGGTTTGAGATATCTATGTCCATCTCCGCATTATGGAGAAGGCCATAGTTTGCCGGAGGCGTATAGATACTCCCGTCAATTCCAAAAAATGGTGACAACGGATGGCTGTAGCCAGATTTGGAGACGGTATAGGAAGAGGGGATGGTTTTATCCTTAGCAAGGCAAATGAGCTCGTACGAGCAAAGACTAAAACTGATCAAGTAAAATAAAGAACGACGATAGGGGCACATACTGGGACAACAAAGATCAGAGACCACACATATTCTCCCTATACTGCAATGAATGTAAGATTGTCTAGTTTTTTATAGAGCTATGATAATCTGTACTTTTCAGTATCGTGTGGAAAGATCTCGGCACTTTGAATCAGCTCTTGTTATCAAGAACGGTGCCTTATTCATGGGGGATAGCATTCAAGCAAATAAAAAAAGTTTGTTTTTCCGCAAAACAAACTTTTTTAGACAGCCTGCATTCGTATTTTTCAATACAGGCTAAAGATTCTGTCTTTTTTAGAGTCTGTAGAGACTTTAGAAGGAGAGTTTTCCTCCAGCAAGTAGATAATGGTTACATGTAGACGAGGAGATATCACACTGATAATTGCAGTTGATATGCAGGTGTTTCAGTAGTTGGATATTATTTCTGAAATTTATAGAAAATGCGTGGTAGCTTACGTCTATAGGTGAAGAAGTCCAAGAGCTGTTATCTGCAACGACTATCGAGTCAACGACAGGTACTGTGCGGAAGACGGTAGGTTTATACGCAACTTGTAGTTCCCAAACTGATGGACAACATCCGTGGAAGACGAGAGCATTATGTAATCCGAAGGGTAAGCTCACATCAAGAAAAACATCAGATGCTAATAAAGTCTGTAGGTAAGTGCTTTGTTCTTGGATTTTGTTTAGCCTAGAGGAAAACGCTTGATAGCAGACAAAAGGAGTGACAGTGAGGCGATGATTTGTTTTAGCTTTTATAGGGAAGTAACAGGAAAGTGAGTTTCCTATTGTTTGACTTTCAAAGGCATCACAACAATCTTCTACACGCTGACTATCCGTAGGATTTATCTGATGATTTCCCAGGGTATAGAGATAATTTCCTACTAGGATGAGTTTCCCTTGGAAACAGTTGATTTGCCATTGACTTCCTAAAGATAGGTAATCTGTTGTGACTTCATTATGACTAGCGTTTGCCATGGCATGAGTATTCTGAGCTACAAAATGAAAGCCAACTTTATATCGAGAAGCTGCTTCTGCAGAGATTCCTGTGTAGAATCCGGTCCCATCCATATGGAATCCGCGCTTTTCTATGTCATCTTTTTGGTAAAGACAGAGACCTAAAGCACCACCTTCAATATTAAAAGCACGATCGCTCAGAGAGTCTACAGATACTCTACCAGCATTCATTCCACACATGGTTGCATAAGTAGATTGCCAGAAGATATTGCTTACGGAATCACTTTTGTGATCGATTTGTATTTGTGTATCTTGATTTTCTTGGATTTCGGAAGTTTGAGAGGCATCATCAGCGTATAGATTAGTGCATAATGCAAAAGTCAGACTAATAGATGTTAAGTATTTTGTAATTGTGGATTTCATGTCGTTCTCTTAGGGCTTATGTAAATTATCAACGTAATCCCCTTAGATAATCGTGTTGTGGATAGTCGTGCTGAGAGGGTCGTGTGAGTTTTGGGGGATTTCTCTTAAACAATCTACAGATAATCAAACATTTTGGGAATATATAGATTATATTTTGTTTGTTCTAAGCAGCATTGTTTATTAAAAGTTTTTTAAATTGTGTATATCGATGAGTTTAAAAGTATTTGCCACTTTAGATTTATATTGATTGCAGCTTATCGTTATTTTCGTTTCAGACGATTCGCTATTATAGTGCTGAGAGGGCTTTCAGATGTTGATTGACGTGTCTAGATGCAGAGAACGTTTCTTTGGAAAACGCTTGGGATAGGATTCTGAGGTGGAGGATGGTGTACAGAAGGAGTTGTTAAAGGAAAGGAGAGAAATTCCCCTAGGGCAAAGAAAATTTCTCTCGGTAGTTGATTTAGAATTTTCCTTGCAAACCTGTGATGACACGATGGCTTGCGAAAGATTTCTTGGAGTCAAAGACGTAGTCTAAGAATCCTGTTGTATATTCGGAAAGCTCTACACTGTCATGAATCTGTAGATAGAATCCATTACGAGTGATATGCGCTCCTGATATAGGAATGCTTTCGTTGTTCGCTAGAATGGTGACTACGTTATGAGGATTCACACGATAAATATCTGGCTTGTAAGCGAGTTTTAATGTGAGTGTTGAAGGAGCTTTCTTAAATGGTGTATGCCATTCTGAAGTGAATCCTATAGGTAGTGTGATGTTATGACCACGACCTCGGGAGAAACTCCTTGGCAGATATCCTTGTTCTGCAAATGCATTTTGCCAACCACCCATAAATTCTGCGGATATGAACCCTGAGAAATCAAAGTCACGAGCCACTTTACGTGTGAGTGTGCACCAGGTTAAGAACGGATGTTCTACAGATACCGAGGCATAATAGGTGTTATTGTGCCAACGTCCTTTAGATTTTCTCGTTTTTTGGGTGATAGGGTTTAGGTAATTTGTTTTCATATGGTTTACTGTGTAACCATAAGCGGCTTCCCAGGAGATACTCGTTGCCGTATTTTCTGTAGCTACAGGAAACTTCCCGAAGAAAGCGAATAAGCTGATTTGCTCTGTGCTATGTGTATCGTAAGGTTTACTCTTTACTTGACCATAGAGCTGACCAAAAGCGAGTCCTATAGAAGCTTCGTCAGGATAGTTGATTCCGATAGAGGCTTGATATCCTCCGTATCGTCCTTTGAATCCTTCATGACCGTTATGTATAGGATGGAGGATATAATTTCCTATAGCCTTTGCAGAAACAAGAACACCTTCGTGTTGGCTTAAGAAGGTCTCTTCTAAAGCTTCTGAAAATACTTGAGTTGCTAAGAAGGAGGTCCACAGCGTATTCGATACAATTTCACCACGACGTTCGGGAGCTAAAATGTAGGGAGCACGGTGTGTAGGTTCTGGTCTCCATACAACATAAAGTGTTCGATTATTTGTTCCTGAGGGAATACCTCCGCTAGGCGTAGGTGCAAGTAGAGGTGTTGTCCATGAGGATGACCAAACTCCTTGGTAGCCGTAGTGCTGAGGAACAGTGAGAGGCCCTTCAGTGAAGTCACTTTTGGTTGGATCAGTATCGTTACTTGTGAAGGTAGCAAAAGGAAAAGACACTGCCTCTTGTAATAGGGGATTATCGTACAGCTCAGAATCATTTTCAGAGACTAAGTCTAGGGAGCCGGATAATGTAATTGTCTTGCTGTTAGATGTTGTTACAGAAGCAGGAACAAAGTCAGGATTTAGGTAGGATTGTATATTGCATCCTAACTTTTTAATCGTGAAGTTTTCAGCAGCTGGAGAATCACCTGTTGTTGATAATAACCCGATACTAGCTCCAGAACCTAAAGTTAACCTTCCTGTTTCAGCAGTTAAACCAAGCACATTGAGCTTAGCGTTGTTAGTTACAATAAGCTGTCCATCTTGGATAACTACTTTTCCGAAGAGAGATGACGTCGTATTTGCGGGATGTAATTTCTCCGATATGGTCAGAGTTTCTGATGTAAACTTTACTGATCCAGAATGACCCGAGGAATTCACAGTGATTGTATCTGGCGAGCCAGCACGAGCCATTGTTGCAGGTCCTACGTCGGTGATGGGATCATGAAAGATCAGGTTAGAGAGACCGGAAGCATTAAGAGCTGTGATCTTACTATTTTCCCCCACATGGATAGCATTGCGTACTCCTGGGAAACCATTGAGCATATTGCCGATAAAGACCATATCTCCAGATTTTGCTGTTAAACTTAGGGTAGAAGTATCAGGATCCGAGGTATTGCCAACAGCGGAATCGATATAAATAGCCCCACCTTTTTGTGCTCTGTTATTGAAGAACACCATAGGGCCCTGAGCGTTTATTGTCAGGACTTTGGCACAAATAGCCCCACCATTTTCCTTGGCGGAGTTTTTCGTGATATGTGTAGGGGAGTTATTTGAAAAGGTACATGTGGTTGCATAAATAGCTCCGCCATCTTTTTGAGCAAGATTGCAGCAAATATTACAACCGCCAGTATTGCCCACAAAGGAAACAGATTTTGTGGGGACACAAATGGCTCCTCCACAACCTGCGCCTATGACTTTAGGAGGATTTGGAGTTTTAGTTAGCAAACCATTGGCTGCGGTATTGCCTGATAAGGCAATGGGTCCGGAGTTATTTTTAAATGTGACAGTTCCGTCATAAATAGCTCCACCACCGCAAGCAGCAAAGTTTTGAGAAAACGAGATAGCAGCAGAGTTATTTTCAATATTGCAGGATGCGTCTGTATCATTAAGAAGTGCTGATCCAAAGTTTCCTGAGTTGCTGTCAAAGGTAATTTGATTACGAATATTCGTAATATTTAAGCTTGTTGTTGTATGAACTGCGGAACCACAAAAACAGTTTACCGTAAGTGAATCAGGAGGCGAAGATTCTGTAACTACAGGAGTGTAGGGGGTTCTGTTATTGGTTACGGTTACCGCTTTTGAGGAGGTAATCGAGATATTTTTTCCGGAAATTAGCCCATGCTTTCCCGTAGAGATGTTTTCATTAAGTACAAGCTTGGAAAGATTGGATAAGGTAAGAGCTTCTGTAGCTGAGATTAATGAAGCACCTTCTTTTGCAGGAGCATGACATTGCGTAAATGTTAATGAACGCCGTTTCCCAAATATGCTAAGGTTTGAACTTGATCCTAAGAAAGATGAAGGGAACTTTGCTCCATAGACATCTTCGATGAAACAATTAGAGGTAAGGTAAAAAGCTTCCCCTATATCATACAAAGGAGGCGTAAGGTTAGTTTGATTTATGGTTTGGGCAGCAACCCACCCAGAGCTGCATAAGCAAGCCAAAAAGCAAAAAGAAGAAGATCTTAAAGAAAGAGGCATGCCTCAACCCTATCGTTAGTAATATTTAGAATCGAAATTTACTTCCTACATTTATATTGTAATTGCGAGAAGATTTACGTAGCTCGCAACTACCATGGCTAAAGATTTCAATATTATTATTTACGGCTGTATGTGTAGACCCTTCTATTAACAGACCTTGTCTATCTAGGTTTGTTGCTAGGGTTTTCCATCTAGCGCCGTTGGCTAATAATAACGTTGTACATCCGGGGTTTCTCCTCCATACATCGGGAACATAGGATACAGCTAAGCTGTAGAAATCCGGGTAGGAGTGAGAACGTCTATCTATTTTAAAACCACAAGGAATCGCTAGGTTAATTAAACGAGAGGAACAGAAAGATCGTGCTTCAGCGAGTTGTTCTCTGAAGGAGCCATGTTCCGCGTAACCAATCTGCACGTTCACAAAAGGAACGAATTGATTTAGGTGTAATTTACCAGTGTTCAGAACAATAGGCAAGCTTCCGCCTACTTCTCCTAACCAGCAATTGTTATCCCAATTACCGCTTTCTTCAGGGATGAAGGTATAGCGTGTTTTCATATCTTCATTAGTATGGCTGTAGTTGATTCTTGCAGCGAACGTTGTGAAGATCGTATTGCTTAATGGGCGTTTTATAGATAGATAAGCGCTACCTACTAGAGCTTGTGATTTTGTTGTGGAGACCACGTAGTCTTTAGATTTTCCGAATACCTGAGAGAAAGCTACGCCAAATACAGAATCCGATAGTGTTTGTGAATTTGCTCCAATGACGTAGCCACCACTAATACGGCGGAAACCATGAGATACAGAATTGCGATCGTGGTGGAAAACATTAGAGATTCCCGCTACCCATAATCCTTTGCTGTAGCCAAAGCCATCACAGCTTGCTGTAGCGAGTGCGTTCATAGAGCGTAGATCTATGAAGGCCCCCCATAAGCTATTAGGAACTAAAGAAGCTTGACGTTCAGGGCTGGGAATAAATCCTGTTTTTGTCCAAGTAGCTTTTAATACTTTCTTTTTATTGGCATCTCCATTTGTCCCGTCTTCCCAGCTGAGTTTCCACGAACCTTGGTATCCATATTGAGGATCTGCATCTCCTCTTGGGGTGAGTTGGAGATCGTTGTTCGTTATTTTACTGTCACCTGCTGTTGATAGAGAAAGGAGTTTGAGCGTGACTGTATTTTGATTGAATAAATCATGGTTTTCATAGGCATTCCCAGAAACATCGTCTAAAGAAATGTGTCCGGTGATTTTAATGGTACCATTCGAACCTTTTACATCGATTTTAGCTCCTTCTCCAGCTTGTGTCAGAGAACCAAGATTGATGTGTAGATCCTTTATTGAGATTGATCCATCAGTATTGGGTTGATTGGTCGCAGAGGCTGTAGTGGTTGTAGTCGATGTGGCGCTACTTGCCTCGGCAGTAGCCATAACCCTGGCAGCTGCTGCAGCTGCTCCAGCTTCTACACTAGCAGGAGTGGCATGGGAGTTAGTGGTAGTTGATAATGAGGTACCACTATCCATGAGGAGGATAGAATCAGATTCCTGATCAAAGGAAACCACAGATAGGCTAGCTTTATCCGCTAAGACGAGTTTCCCGCCGCCTAGAACCACTTTCTGATAAATAGTTGATGCGTTGGGAGTATCTTCTGTGGAGTTTGTGTGAGCTCCAGAAAAGAGAACTGTTCCAATATAATTAGTAAAGGGAGCAGAATCTCCTCTATCTGGGTTGATAGTTAGAGTATTAGTGCCATTAGGGGCTGTTTCAGGAAGAGTAGTTACAATAGGATCATAGAAACAGAGTTTATGATCTCCGGAAGCAGCAAGCAACTTAATAGTAGCTCCCTTATCTAGAGTAATGGCATTTCTTTTGAGAGATCCATCATTGGTGTTGAGATTGTCATAGAAAATCATATTGCCGTAGTCAGCGGATAGGCTGAGATCTCCGCCAGCAGCAATATAGATCGCTCCACCGGTTTTTGCGGTGTTGTTGGTAAACACCGTTTTTCCTGAAGAAGTAATGCTAACTTTTTCTCCATAAATAGCTCCGCCTGCATTTGCTGCGAAGTTATTAGCAAAGAAGATGTCGTGTTGGTTCGTTATAGTTAACCCAGTAAATTCAATGGGAGCGGCTTCAGATTTAGATTTTTCTTTTTCCTCTTTCTCTTTCTTTGTTGCCGCAGTTGCCTGGGTACAATAGATTGCTCCCCCTTGACCTAGTACCTCACCAGAATCCCCGATTTCAGGAGATGCAGAATTGTTCTGCATGATTAATTGTGCGTTGTTCGAGAAGTTAATATTCCCTTTAGAGTAAATACCTCCGCCAGATTTAGCGTTATTCGCATCGAATTGTACAGAGCCGTTGTTTGAAAAGTTAACAACAGTGTTGATAACCCCATTTTCAGCAGGCGGTGGGGGAGTTTGTGGATTCACAGAGTGGATAGCACCACCGAGCTTTTCCGCAGAGTTGGATCTAAAAAGAATGGATGGGCAACGCGTAACATTCAGACTTGTGGAAGCCCCTATAGCACCTCCGTTGGCGCCCACGTTACTCAGAAACTGTAATGATTTTGTTACATTGCTAATGTCGACTACTTGTCCCCATAAAGCCCCACCATTATTTCCCGCACGGTTATTCTTAAATAGGACGTTTTGAATGTCTTTGAAGAATATAGGTGACTTAGAATATACCGCACCGCCTTTAGGAGTAGTTACAGTACTACTATTGGTACGTCCGATTAATACTGCACAATTAGAGCAAGAGAAGGTCTTGATTCCTGTGATGGTATAGGAGAACGATTCAGGAGTTGACGTAGGGATAGAGCTTAAAGCAGCACCGTTTACCGATGTGCGAAGATTAGTAAAGGTTAAATTATGACCTTTTCCTACAATTGTCATGGACCCAGCAGAGTTAAAAAAGCAACTTGAAGGAGTTGCTGCCATGGAGTTGTCGAGATTTAAAATATTTAGGTCTCCTGACAGGATCGCTGTTGTTCCTTCTAGATTTGACGTAATCGTGTAGGGAAACATTTCTCTAAGATAACCGTCATAAGTTCCGTTAGGAACTACAATTTCCAAAGAAAAGGCTTGGAACGAACAAGGAAGAGTCAGCGTTGTAGAAACTAAGAACTTACGGAAAGACGCTTTCATTTGCTAGACAGGATGCAACAAGATTGATCTTGCTAATAAACGAAAAGTATTAAAAAAACAATAGGATAGGGAAAAATTGCAAAGAAAAGACTAGGATTAAACGCTTTATATCTCTTTTTAACAGATTATGTGATGTAAGCAGATCTGCTTGTCTGAAAGAAAAAAGAGAAATTCAGAAAGCGATTTTTGATAAGGTTTCTGAATTTCTCAAAGTTAAGTTTTCTACCTACATATCAAAATAGCAATTGGCTTCCCACATCTCCTGAATAATATTGCGAGGACTTCCGTAGTTCTGTGCAAAATTTTGAAAACAGGGAGATGTTATCTAAAATTGCACAATGTAAGGAAAGTTGTGCGGATAAGGCTTGTCGTGAGAGATTTGTTCCTGAGGTTTCCCATACGGGGAAAGGATCATAGGTAGCTGTAATTGTAGCAGAAGGATTTTTACGATATAGATCTGAGATAAACGTTGCAGAAGCTGAATAGAAAATAGGGTAGTGTGAGGCATGGCCTTCTAAACGGACACCCATAGGTAAAGAAAGATTCGCTAACGTACTACTGGTAATTTCGTGTTTCTTCACTCCTTCTTCTTTGAATTTCCTTTGGTAGGCATAGACTGCCTGAAGATTCATGAAGGGGAGGATGTGCTGGAATATATTATGTTCTTCATGGAAGTCAAAGGAAAGCGAGGACCCGAGTTCTGCACCTACACAATGGGTATTCCAATACCCTTGGGTGATTTCTGAGGATTTGCGATTTATTGTGAGGGTGTTTTTACTATGACTATAAGTTGCTTGAGCACTGAAAATTAGAGGAAGATCAGCAGAGACTTTAGATAAGGACTCAGGATGAACGAAAAAGTTTCCTAAGGACCAATTTAAAATAGGTTTTACAGGTAGGCTATGTTGGAGGTACATAGATCCCGCAAGGATATTCTCATGGTTTTTGGCTAGGGACGCATCTTTAGAAACCCCAAACATTTGGAAAAAGCCTATCGAGAAGATATCTTTGGACGGAGTTTGTTTTGAGATCCCTAAGGCATAGCCTCCGCTAGTATGGCGAAATCCTTGGTTATCTTTATGATGGTCCTTATGGAAGTATCGAGAAATTTCTGATACCCACAGGCCATTGCGGTATAGGCTGCCATCAGAGATGGTGTCCATAAGATTATGAATACCGCGGATGTCTACAAAGGCATTCCATAGGCTATTAGGAACTAGGGAATTCCCTTGACAATCTATCAGGCGTGGTCGATAGCCTTTGGGAGTCCATACGAGTTCTCCTATCGTTTTTGCAAGTGATACTGTATGAGTATTTAACTGTTTTGGTGCAGTGTCTACCCATTCAAGATCCCAAGATCCTTGATATCCGTAAGGTTGAGTTGGAACTGTGAGGTGATCTACTTTGATATGTGTATTTTCTAGTTTGTCAGATTCAATTTTAATTAGGGGAATTCTAAGAGATGTGGCTAATTCTTTATTCTCATAGAAATCTTCATCTTGCAAATGGACGTGTATAGATCCGGAAAACGATAGTTTTTTGTCTGCCGACAAAAGGAAGATTTGCCCGGGGTCTCTAGACGATAATGAGCGGTATTTTATTTTCGAATTTTCTGGTAGGGGATCTAAAGCATAGAGTTTTAATGGTATGGTAATGTTTGAGAGCTCGGCATTTTCGTGAATTCTCATCATACTACTATGATCGAGAATGAGTGTGGTGTTAGGACGTTGGATAAAGTTTAAAACTCCGAGGATGACGCCACTGTTTAATTTTAGAGTTCCTCCTGCTAGTACCACGTCTTGTGAAATTCTGCTCATATTTACGGTTGCCAGAGTAGAACAGGAATAAAGACAATTTGTCGAAGAGAACAATACGGTGCCATGATGTATGCCTCCACCGGGGATTTGATTGATAAGTAGAGGGACTGTGGAGCGCGATGTTGAAGTAATCGCATCATAGAATTGCACAGATTTGCCTTCTCTGGCGCCTATATGGCTGATGAAGGCACCATTTTCTAAATGGATAGCGTTTTTTTCGATATGCCTTCCTCTTATCGTACTATTCCCTGCGAAGATAATATCACCCTTTTCAGCGAATAACCCCAGCTCTCCTTCGGGAGCAATGGCAATTGCCCCTCCGCCAGGACGGGAATCTTGATCACCAACAGCTGTATTATCAATGAATACGCTATCATCCATAGCGGTGAGGTATAAGTTTTTAGCATAGATAGCCCCTCCACCGTTTACTGAAGTGTTATTAGAGAAGGTGATTTTTCGATTTCTATAAAAGGAAAGAGAAGAAGGGCTTTTTGAACCTGGATTGGGTATACAACAGATAGCTCCGCCTTTGTCTGATGAGTAGCATCCTGTAAAGGTAATCGTATCATTGGAGCGAAACATGAGAGATCCTTTAGAGACAACGGCACTTTTCCCTTTTCTTGAACTTAGCGGTTCCAAAAACTTAAGATGAGCAAAGCATGAAAGTGTACAGAAGCTTTCTACGTCATGAAGAATCATTTTTCCTTCACTGCTCGTCGTGATTTTATCGAAGGTCAAGCTGCGGTTATTCCCATTAAATAATAGATCCCCTTTGGTGTTTTTAAAACAGCTAGAGTTGTTTGGTGTTGTCGCCGCTACATTTTGTATTAGAATGTCATCAGATAAGATATACGTGGTACCTTGATCATTATCAGAAGATTTAATAGGGAAAGCCGCATTATTTATGCCGTTAAAGTTATCAGCAGAGGAGAGTGTTTTTAACACAGCAGAATCTGCTGTGGGAAAACACATATAGGACATAGCATAGCAGCAAAAAATCCATAGATTCAGTCTTTGCGTCATACGTTATTTCAAATGTATATGTTCAGAATATTTTTTGCTTAGGGGAGGGAAATAGAGAAAAGCCTTTTAGTTCATAGGCAATTTTTTGAAATTAATCAAGATCAATAATGGACATTCTTTGGAAGGTGTTTACACACAAGGGAATCGAAAAAAATAGATTTTCGTTAAGATGTTCCCCGCTCATAAAGAGCAGGGAAACACATTTAGAAGTGGATAGAGCTGCCTGCGTTAGCGTGGTAGCCTCTTGCAGATTTACGTAGTTCTATACTTCCTTGAGCAAATAGATGGATATACGAGGTTAAGGCATAATCTCCACAACATTCGAATCGTGCAGCATGTCTTTGTAGATTTGTAGCTGTTGTTATCCATGGTGTGGTAACAACATTGGTCACAAGCGGTGTCGTTGTGTTTTTAGGATTATGGCGGTAAGCATCTCCTATATATGCTGCAGAAAGTTCGTAATGGAGATCTTTAGATGGAGAATCTCCATGAATGCGTAGCCCTAAGGGTATAGAGATATTCGTCAAATAGGTATGACTAAAAGCTCTTCGTCTCAAGCCTTTTTCATGGAAGCCTTTTTGATATATGTATACGCTTTGTACTTTTACAAATGGCGTAGCCTTTTGCAGAATGCCATCTTTACTTTTTATAGGTAGAGTTATAGATGCACCTATGTCTCCTGCATAACAGTGATTTTCCCAAGAGCTGTGCGTTTGTGTAGCATCTGCGTATTTTATTTTCATGGAGTTATCCCCATAAAAATAACCACATTGCGACTGGAATTTTACTAGGAAATCCTCAGGAACTTGTTTTAAAAATTTTGGTTTAAACACTGAAGTTCCTGCAAGGAATTTTAGAATAGGCAGCAATTCTGTAGAGTATTCGGTATATAGAGAGCCTGAAAGGATTTTTTCATGGATCCTTGCACCTCCATAATCTTTAGCTCGTCCAAATAGCTGGCTCAAACCAAAGCTAAATTTAAACTTATGACGAGATTCCGAGCTTACTCCTACAGCATAGCCAGAGCTAAAATTACGGAATTTACGATTTTTATTCGTTTTCTTTGCTTGGAAAAAGTTAGATAATCCGGCACCCCAGATATCCTTACCAGTAGCAGAGTGGGCTTCACTCTCAATTAATCTTTGGATCGCTGTGACATCAGCAAACATACCCCAGAGACTGTTAGGCACTAAAGCAGTGTAGCTTTGTGTATCTGCAGTCGTAGGAATGTATCCTAAGGGTTGCCAATTTAAATTCGCAACCTTGGCACTTCCAGAGCCTCCTGCTGGAGAGTCCTCCCAGGTTAATTTCCATATACCTTGATAACCTGCGTGAGCCTCTTCTTTGTCATTGGTCGCATCGCCATTGGAAACAGTGACTTGCCCTGTAGCGGATACTTTTAAAAATTCTCTATTGAGTTGTTGTGCCAGCTCAGGGTTTTCATAAAAATCAGGGTCAGAAATAGCAACAATCACCGGACCTGAAATGTCAATATTTCCAGAACTGCCCGTAGTACTGACTGTTGCCAATGTAGTAGAATTCAGGTCCTTAATGTCTAACCACAAGTTTTTCAGATCCATGGAGTCTGAAGCTTGTAGCTTTGTGTTTTGTTCCAATAGAATGCAAGAGCCGGCATCTGCCTGCTTGAAGGTTTTTGCAGAGAGTGAAGCACCATCGGATAAAACCAATGTTCCTGCAGTGAGTTCCACAGGGGTGGGAAACGTGAAGGTCGGGGTGCCTTCCTTAACATTGGTAGCACTTTCCCCAGAGAAAACCACCTTCCCTGTATAGCTTTTGGGTGTTGATTGAACATCACCTTCGGCTCTGATCATCAATTTCCCCATGGTGGGAAGAGCTGTTTTTTCTGGCAACGCGTCTGGAGCATTGATTTTTAGTGTTTCTTGAGTACCAGCATTAGCAAGTGCGATTTCAGTACCAGCACCCGAGCTAAATGTTATGGGATCATAAAAAATAATGGAGCTTCCTTGGGATGCCCGCAAGTCGGTAATTTTAGCTGTTGATCCTATATTTATAGCATTCGGAGCATCATCTTTGCCCTTATTTCCTTTAAAGATAATGTCTCCAGATTCTGCGGTTAAGGAGAGAGTCCCACCATCAGCAATCGCAATCGCCCCACCTGCTTCCTGGGCTGTATTATCGGTAAATAAGGTCGGGCCACCAGAGACAATCTTGAGGTTTTTAGCATAGATCGCTCCGCCGTTTTTGCTTGAAGAATTCCCAGAAAATGTTAACCCAGAGTTCCCTTCAAAGGTAAAGACGCTATTATCAGTAACTTCTGCTGATTTAGCCTTCGAGTGCATTATTATCCCCACAGGGGATGGAATTGATCCTAAATTGGCGTCCTTGAGTTTAGTTAAAGAGGTAGCTCCTTCTAAAGGAGGTTCCGGTTCCGGCTCAGGTTCCGGCTCGGGGGGGGGTGTATAGCATATAGCCCCGCCGTTATCGGTAGAGTGGTTATTTGAGAATATAACGTTAGTGTTATCCTTGACTTGTAGTGAGGAGCCTTGGCAAAAGATGGCTCCTTTACCTGAAGCACCAGTCCCTGGACATGAGGAGAATGTAAGGTCAGAGATATTAGATAAATTTAATGTTTTATCTTTTGCTGTATGGCTAATCGCAGCACCCTGTCCTGTGAGGGAGATATTAGTAAATGCTAGAGAATGAGAATTACCGGCAAAGAAAAGATCCCCCTTGGTGTTGGTAAAGCAGCTGCCGTCAGCATTATCACTCTTAATGCTTAGAGGTTGTCCTTCTTCTGTAGTAATAGTGGTAATGTTCGCAAAGGAAATATCAGTAGTTAGTTTATATGTAGTT
The DNA here is from genome assembly GCF_006385615.1 of Chlamydophila parapsittaci. Classification (NCBI taxonomy): domain Bacteria; kingdom Pseudomonadati; phylum Chlamydiota; class Chlamydiia; order Chlamydiales; family Chlamydiaceae; genus Chlamydia; species Chlamydophila parapsittaci. The sequence goes on from NZ_CP041038.1 coordinate 933,734, forward strand.
CCTGCCTCATTACTTGTTGCTTTTGATGTAAATCCTGAAGATGGTTGTCCAGATCCATCAAAACCGGTTGATAATTCTGTTTCTGTTGCTGCTTTAGCAACTGCGGATGTTTCAGAGACAGAATCTGATAACGATTCAGCGAATATAATATGGGTAGAGAGTAGCGACGATGAGAGTAAAAACCCATAAACGGAAAGTTTCATGAGGCATCTTGGGTTACAAATGTCTAACCCGCCACATAGAAAAAAAAATAAAAAATTTCAAGTTTATCAGAGAGGATAAGGAGAAATAGGGGATACTCCCTGCTCTTTAAAGAACAGGGAGGGAGGAAGATCTAAAAATGTACTTTAGCACCGAAATCATAGTTATAACTATGGGAAGAAGAACGGAGTTCGCAGTTGCCTTCGGCAAAGATTTCGATGTTAGGTCGAACAGCGAATCGTCCAGATCCTTGAACAACTAGAGCTTTGTTATCTAGATTTGTTGCTGGTGTTGTCCATGGAGCTAACCCTCCAATTAAGAATAACGTCATAGTTTCAGGGTTAATGCGGAAGATATCCTGAACATACATGGCAGAAAGATCATAAGCAAGAAGTTCTCGAGGACAGGTACCTTGGATTTTTATCCCTAGAGGAAGAGCAAGGTTAGCTAAATATGTACTTGAGAATGAGCAGCGACGTAAGCCTTCTTCTGTGAATTTCCTTTGTTCAGAATACACCCCTTGGAGTTTGATGAATGGGGATACATTTTTGAATATAGAGGGACATTTACTCAAAGTATAAACAAATGTAGATCCTAATTCTGTAGCTAGGGAGTAATTCGACCAGTTTCCTGTCGTTTTGGTTTTATCTTCGTGAGTTATGGTAAGATTGTTATTGCTATGGCTATAACTGAGTTGAGCACTGAGAATAACAGGAATGAAAGGAGATGCTTGCAGTTCAGGAACGCAATTTGTAGAGCCACCACAGAGGAATCGTAACATAGGTACAGTACCTACGTGATGTGCATACAAAGATCCTGAAAGTGTTTGGTGTTCTACCTGACCTTTAGCATCATCTCTATCTTTACCAAAGAGTTGAGAAAATGCTGCAGAAAATACATTTTCTGACAGCGTATGTTTATTTATGCCGATGGCATAGCCAGCATTGTTATGTTGGAAAACATAATTTTTTTCTGCACTATTAGCATAGAAAAAGTTTTTAATTCCTGTAGCCCAGAATCCTTCAGAACACAGAGAATTCGTAGCTAGAGATTCTACAGTTCTTTCTAAATTGCGGATGTCTGAGAAATTTCCCCATAGAGTGTTAGGAACTAAAGGTGTGGTAATTTCTTGCGCACCACCAAAAGGAATGTATCCCGTAGGTCTCCAATGTACAGTGGCTGTTTTCGTGCCAAGAGTAGTCACCCCTCCAGATGTAGAACCAGGAACCGTTTTCCAATCTACAGTCCAACTGCCTTGATATCCACGATGGGTGTTAAGATTTTCTCTTACAGATTCAGGAACATCCACTAAAGAGATTTTTGTAATGTCTTGGTCAGCAAGTTGTAGTAGCTCTTGATCAACGTTATTAGCAAGAGCATGGTGATTATAAAAAGCCTCTTGATCAGCGAAGATCCCCAAAGGACCTTTAACTGTTACGGTATGAGCAGCCCCTGAAGATGAGATATTTGCTGCTGTAGGTTCCACAAACTCATCAAGGCTTAACCACAGTTCTTTAATATCAACGTTTTCTTGAACTTTTATGCTCGAAGTTTGATCTAAGATAATTTTAGAGCCTTCAGTTTGTGTTAGCGATTTGGCTTCTAAATGAGCCCCTTTTTCTAAAACTAAAGATCCTGCAGAAAGAGTCAAAGGTTGCGTGAATTTAGAAACATGTTTCATCTTTTTATGAGGACTATTGATATGCCTGCCTGAAAAGATAATAGATCCTGTATAAGTGGTGGCTCCATTCACTTTGTTGATTTCTAGGTTGTCAGCCGCTGCCCCTTCAACAAGAATAGGATCGTAAAATAGAATAGATTGTGCTTCTTTCGCTTCGAGTTTTACAAATTTCCCATTTGCCCCGACATAAATCGCATTGTTGACTCTATTCCCTCCGTCTGTGTAGGTATTCCCTTTAAAGATAATGCTACCGTTATCCGCAGATAAACTGATCTCCCCAGAATCAGCAATGGAAATCGCCCCACCTTTTTGCGTGGCATGGTTATTTTCAAATAAAGTATTTCCCCCAGTTTTAAGTACAAGTTTATCCGTATGAATAGCTCCGCCTTTAGTTGCTGAGGAGTTATTCCTAAAGATCATAGAAGCATTGTTCTCTAGGGTGAGTGTTGTTGCTGTTGCCCCTGTTTTTAAACAATGAATAGCGCCGCCCGCTGCCGTAGAGTGGTTGGTATCAAAAACGAGCTGCTTGTTTTCTTTGATTGTTATAGAAGCTATACCATAAATCGCAGCATTTCCAGTAATTGCTTGGGGAGCGGAAATGAAGGATAGAACATTAAACCCAGACATCGTGATTGTTTTGCCATCAGTATTTGTACTGATAGCAGCTCCTTGAGCTGTAGAGGCGATATCTTCAAATATTAAGGAGTGGTTTGCTCCAACAAATGTTACATTGCCAGTAGAGTTTTTAAAACAGCTGGTATTTGCGGGTGTGGTTGATTTGACATGTTCGATAGTAACATCTGCAGTTAGAGTGTAGGTAGTTCCTCCTGCTTGTGAGGATTGCTTAGCAGTAAATTGCCCGGCTCCTGTAGAACCGTCAAAACTCGCCGAAGAGTCTAAGTTTTCAGCGTTTGCAAAAGCTATGGATACAGTAAAAGATGAAAGGATTAAAACCCCATAAATAGAGTTTTTCATAATACATTCCCTGTTGTTTTATAGGAAAAAATGTTTCTTCTTTTAGGAATGGTGATAACTTGGAAAGTTATACCGAACCAAAAAAGCAGATTAGTTCAGTGTTGGGTTGCTATGACATAGGCATGCCCCTTCCTAAGTGGTTGGGGTATACACAGTTAAAAATGCACCCTGCTGCCAAAATCCATGTTGTAACTATAAGAGGAACGGCGGAATTCCACAGTTCCTTGCGCAAAGACATTGATGTGTGATGTAAGAGACACGTTACTCGATCCTTGCAACAGAGCTGCTTGCTTGCTAAGATTTGTCCCTGTTGTTGTCCAGGGGAGTAGGCCTCCAGAGATTAATGAAGTCACGCTCTCAGGATTGCAACGATATAGATCAGTAATGTACATCCCCGTGAGTTCATAAGAGAGACGATGTAGTGATTGTCCTTGGATTTTAAGACCGATGGGCAATGAGAGATTTTTTAAATTACTGTTGTTAAAAGCACGTCTTTTTATTCCTTGTTCTTGAAACTGTACCTGATGAGCATATAGCCAATGCAGTTTGATAAAAGGAGAGACATATTGGAACAAGGTATGAGATACATCTAAAACAAAAGGAATCGAACTGCCGATTTGCGCGCTATACCCATAGGTGTTCCATGAGCCTCTTGTTTGTGTGCGGTCAGCATTTTTGACTGTCATGTTGTTGTTGTCATAGCTGTAACTCACAAGGACATCAAAATTGACAGGAAGATCCCTAGGGATACTCAATAAGAATCGCGGTTGATATTTTGATGTTCCTGCAAGGAATCTCATAATAGGAAGTAAACGTCTAGAATGCTGAGCATAGAAAGAAGCTGATAAGAATTTATCCTTAGATGTTGCAGATCCAAAATCTTTAGATCTCCCAAAGAGCTGAGAAAAACTTACACTAAAGATGTCATCTTGAAGTGTGTGGATTTTCCCTCCTACGATATATCCTGAACTCTTATGACGAAAGCCGTGGTTGTTGTTAGTAGAACCTTTAAGAAAAGAATTGGTCATGGATGAAATCCAAATACCGTTACCCGAAGATAACGCATGTTTCTCAAGAGCTTGTTGAGAAAAGCGGGTATCTAAAAAGAGATTCCATAAGCTATTAGGAACTAAAGATGTCGTAAACTCTCCAGTCCCTCCTGAGAAAGGAACGTAACCGGAAGGTTTCCAAATCAGGAGCATCTGCTTATTAGGTGAGACAGTCGCCTTCCCAAAGGTACGCTTAGGTTGCTCTTTCCAAGAGATTTCCCATGTACCTTGATAACCACGATGCGATTCTAACGTAAGGATAGGCGCTTTGGGAACGTCATCAATAGTGATATTGTCGAGATGGGGAGAGCTGAGATTTAAACACTCTACAGATAACTCATTCGCTAATGCTATCTGGTTATAGAAGATCTCATCATCTATATGCATAACTACAGGTCCGCGAATGTCCACACCAGAAGCATCGTCTGTTGTGGTGATATATGCGGGCTCTTCTGTTATCTTGTTAAGATCGAGATGGAGATTCTTTACTGAGATGTTGTTGGTAGTTTGTAACTTCGTCCCAGGATGCATGAAGAGTATGGAGTGAGGATTTTGATCAAAGGACGGAGCTTGTATACATACTCCCTCGTCTAAAATTAATGATCCTCCCGCTAAAGTGAGATCTTGAGAAAATGAAGAGAGTTTACACTCAGGGGAATGAATGAAAAAGTTGTGACTAGAAAATACAATCGACCCCTCGTAAGTAGAGGCTTCTCCTTGCGAGTTGTTAATAATTAACCGATCTGCAACAGATCCCGTGGTTGTAATGGGGTCATAAAAAAATATGCTTTTGTTTTTAGCGGCACGTAATTGAAGTAATTTCGCATTGTCTTCTAGGTGAATAGCATTGGAAATATCTTGGTCGTTGACAACTCTAAGGTTTCTTTCAAAGATGATATTTCCTCTATCCGCGGATAGACTAATTTCTCCATTAGCAGCAATGGCAATTGCCCCGCCTTTATCATAGCTAATATTGGATTGAAATTTTGTATATCCTCCTGCGGATAAGATCATTTTCTCAGCATAAATCGCTCCTCCAGAACCGGTAGCTATATTACCTACATTAAGAAACTCTCCGTTATTCCGTATTGTTAATGTAGGTGATGTAGCTCCTGCATCCGTACTTTTCTCACAACAAATGAAGGCGCCTTTCCCTGCAGACCGATTCATTCCAGAGCTTCCTTGAGAATTATTCTCTATGAGTACAGAGCTATTCGAATAAATGGCGCCATTCCCTGTATCTAATCGCGGAGACATGTAGAAAATCAGTTGTAAGGCCCCTGATATTGTGAGTGTCTTGCCATCCGCAGTTGTGCTAATAGCAGCACCTTTCGCTGTCGATGAAATATTATTGAAATAGAGAAGTCGTCGATTCCCAGTAAAAGTTAGATCCCCAGCTGTATTCGCAAAACAGCTAGTATTTGCTGGTTTTAATTGATTTATGTGTTCAAAGGTAATCGCGCTGCTTAGAGTATATGTTGTCCCATCAGCATTATTGGTTTGTTTAACATTGAAAGTTTCACTAGTGGAGCCGTTGAATCCAGTTGCAAGGTTGACAGAGTCGGCATCTGCAAGAAGTTTGGTAGCAGTGGATAAGGCAAAAGAGGAAAACAGCAAAACCCCATAAATAGAGTTTTTCATTAGTATTCCCTGCATATTTTGCGGCTCTACTTGACATAAGGGAAAGAGGAAAATAAAGCAAGAGTTGCTGTATGTTGATGAGGAAAATGCAGAGGATATCCTCTGCTTAGATAACGATCTAAGATAAGAAGCTTCTAGAAGATCAAGGCGTTAACAACACGGATAGTGATAACGTTTTCCTATCTCTTGCTATGCATGCAGAATAGATACAGCAGGACAAGATATGCCTGTTGGTCTTGCAAGTGAGCAGATTTTTACCCTTGTAATTAAGAAATGGGTACACACTAGATCAAGTATTTGTTTTTCTGGTACTTCGTTCGAGATCCTTGAGGAAGGATAAAGATCCCTAGGCCCTACCCCGTGAGAGCGGGGTAGGAGAGGTGGATGAGATTAGAACTGGATCTTCGATCCGAGATCTACGTTATAGGTTCGAGAAGAACCCCTGAGTTCGAAACCGAACTGGCTGAAGAGTTCTATGTTGTGACTTAAAGCCAAATAATTTCCTGCTTGCAGCATGAAGGCGCTTCGCGCAAGATTGTTGGCTTTAGTTACCCAAACGGCAGAGTCGGGGCTCACTAACAAAGAAGTAGTACAGTCAGGGTTGCTTCTTACGATATCCGGAGCATACGCAGCAGTGACATGATAAGAAGCTGTATCGTTATTCGCAAATCTCTCAAACTTTATACCGATAGGTAGGGAAAGGTTGGTGAGATTGCTGCTTTCGAAATATCTTCCCTCAGAGCTATTGGTTTCCTTAAAGTCATCTTGATGAGCATGCACAAGTTGTAACTTCAAGAAAGGTGAATACATATCGAATAGGAGAGAAGATTCTGTTTGGATAGGCACAGTTGCCCCAAGCTCGACTCCGAAACAATCATTACCCCAATCACCCTTGATTTCTGAATACGTTGTTTTATGAGGAGCATGGGTGTCTGTCATGTTGGTTTTCATGTCATTTGAAGCATGACAATAAGTTAACTGTGCGTTAAGGACTAACGGAGCTTCCGCACCGATAGTGTTTTGTAGCAGATTCTGCCAAGCATTCCAGTAAGAGATGTGTTGATAATATAGGGAACCTGCATAAATATTGGCGTTGTTTTTCGACACTAAATAGTCTTTGTCCTTTCCGAAGAGCTGGCAGAAAGCTGCACTGAAAATATCATCAGAAGGAGTTTTTTGCGTAGACGCCTAAAGCGTATCCGGCGCTATTGTGACGGAACTTGCGTTTAGTATCAGAACCACTTTTGTGTAGGAAGTTGGCTAGACCGGATACCCAGAATCCTCTATGGTAATCAGCACCATTGACGCTGAGATCCATTAAGTTTTGTATGGCACGGATATCCGAGAAGGAACCCCAAAGAGTGTTAGGAACCAAAGGTCCTTGACGTTCTGCGCGTAGGGGAGTAGCCAGTTTGTTCCCAATTTAGAGTGGCTATTTGCTCTTCGGTGCCTGTTCCTTGTTTCCAAGTTACTGTCCAATTTCCTTGGTAACCGTAATGGGTAGGAGGGACATAATTTGTTGGATTGCTATCTGGTGCATTAGTAGTCTGTCCAGAACTAGATATTACTGTTATTGCTGAGAAAGGTTTGGATGAAGAAAGGATGGGATTTTCGTAAGAATTACTATCTGTACTGACTAGATTGACAGCACTGATTGTAACTGTTTGGCTTTCTGTAGTTGCTGCGACTTTAGCAGGAGCTGGAGTGCCCCAATGAGGCGACGTTAATATCTAAATTAGTTAGAGTGATGGTTTCTCCACCTGTGGCAGGTGTCTGTAATGTGGTCCCTAAATCCATGACAACATTAGAGCCTGCTGTTTTGTGTGACTTTTTTTGCTTCTAGAGTGACACCATCTTTAAGTACAAGAGATCCTGCTGATAATGTGATGGGTTGCTTGAAATACGATTTCAAATTGTCCGCATCTTGTTTTTCTGCATCGGATAATTTTTCTCCTGAGAAGACGATCTTTCCTGTATAGTTAGTGGAGTTTGCAGTTTTATTTAATTCTAAGGCTGTTTCAGTATCTCCTGTATTAGCAATCGGGTCATAGAAAAAATCCCGAAACCTTCTTTAGCTCTCAAGTTTGTAAATTTTCCACTTCCAAGATCGATGGAATTTCTTTTTTACATCGGGGCTACTTCTGTCACTAGTTGTGATGATTTTGTTTCCATCGAAGATAATGTCTCCGAGATTCGCTGTTATGCTACATTTACTATTTGTATCATTCAAACAAATAGCCCCGCCTTGAGGTGACGAACCATGGGATACAGAATTGTTAGAAAATAACGTAGGTCCACCTGAGACAATGGTAAGTTTATCAGCATAAATAGCGCCACCTTTTACAGCGGAGGAGTTCTCTGAGAAAACCAGATTCTGATTATTGACTAATTTCACTCTACCATTAGAGCCGTCTGATTGACATTTGATGGCTCCACCTTCTGTTGTTGAACAGTTCTTATGGAAGACAAGACTAGAGTTATCTTTTAAAGTTATGATGCCTTTGGTTTGTATCGCTCCGTAACCGGTTGTACCCGGGGACAGTGGGCACATGAAAACAAGGAAAATCCTGTGACGTCTAAGGTTTTCTCGCTACCACTAACATTAATAGCGCCTGGGTTACTATCTTCAGTAGTAATATTATCAAAACACAATGTGTAACCATTTCCTATGAAAGAAAGATTTCCTGTAGTCTCTGAGAAACAACTTGTTTTTTTAGAGGAGAGCTTTTACCTGCATAGGAGATACACACATTGCCTTCACAAGTATATATCACGCCTGTTGACGTGTCTTTTACTTCGAAATCCGAAGACGCTGTATTTCCATTATAGCTATCCGAGGGAGTTAAGGTTGTTTGAACTTCTTCAGCAAAGCCCAAGGAATGTGAGGCCAATAGGCTCGAGGACATTAAAACCAGTAGACTGGATGTTTCATAAATTCATACTTTGGGTGATTTGAGATGGCCTAAATCGATCATAAAAATATTAAAAAAGTCAAGAGAATAAGGAAGATAAAGACCGCAGGCCCTACCCCGTGAGAGCGGGGTAGGAGAGGTGGATGAGATTAGAATTGAATCTTGGATCCGAGATCTACGTTATAGGTTCGAGAAGAACCTCTGAGCTCGAAACCAAACTGGCTGAAGAGTTCTATGTTGTGACGTAAAGCCAAGTAGTTTCCTGCTTGTAGCATGAAAGCATTTCGTGCGAGGTTATTGGCTTTGTTACCCAGACAGCGGAGTTGGGGCTCACTAACAGAGAGGCAGTGCAGTCAGGATTGCTTCTTACGATATCCGGAGCATAAGCTAGGATGAGGTTATAGGAAGCAGTATCCTCGTGAGAGAATCTCTCCAGTTTCACACCGATGGGCATAGAGAGGTTGGTGAGATTGCTGCTTTCGAAATATCTTCCCTCAGCGCTATTGGTTTCCTTAAAGTCATCCTGGTGTGCATGCACAAGCTGGAGTTTTAAGAAAGGTGAATACATATCGAAGAGGATAGAAGATGGCGTTTCTATAGGTGCCATAGCTCCAAACTCGACTCCGAAACAATCGTTACCCCAATCACCCTTGATTTCTGTGAGTGTGACGTTTTTAGGAGTATATGTATTTGTCATGTTTGTTTTCATGTCATTTGAAGCATGACAATAAGTTAACTGTGCATTAAGGACTAACGGAGCCTCAGCACCGATAGTGTTTTGTAGCAGATTCTGCCAAGCGTTCCAATAAGAGATATGCTGGTAATAGAGAGAACCCGCATAGACGTTGGAACTATTTTTAGAGACGAAATAGTCTTTGTCTTTTCCGAAGAGTTGGCAGAAAGCCGCACTGAAGATATCCTCAGAAGGAGTTTTTGCGTAGACGCCTAAAGCATAACCGGCGCTATTGTGACGGAACTTGCGTTTCGTATCAGACCCACTTTTGTGTAAGAAGTTGGCTAGACCGGATACCCAGAACCCTCTAGGGTAATCAGCACCATTCACACTTACATCTATAAGATTTTGTATGGCACGGATATCCGAGAAGGAACCCCAAAGAGTGTTTGGGACTAACGAACCTTCGCGTTCTGGATTCACAATGTAGCCGGTATTCTCCCAAGTTAGCGTGGCTGTTTGAGTGTTACCTTCGCCTCCGGGGGCCCAAGCTAGAGTCCAATTTCCTTGATAACCGTAATGAGTAGGGGAACATAATTTGTTGGATTGCTATCAGGTATAGTCACTGGACTAGTCCCGGTAGCTACTATTGCTGTGAAAGGTTGAGATGCAGCAAGAATCGGATACTCGTAAGCATTACCGTCAGTATCGACTAGATTGACAGCGTTGATTGTAACGGTTTTACTTGAGGTTTGTGATGTGACTTTAGCAGGAGGAGCCCCCCCAACAACGAGGCGACGTTAATATCTAAATTAGTTAGGGTAATAGTATCTCCATTTGAGGAAGGTGTCTGTAACGTAGTCCCTAAATCCATGACAACAGTGCCTGCTGTCTGTGTGAAGGATTTTGCTTCTAAAGTGACACCATCCTTAAGGACTAAAGAACCCGCACTGATTTTTAAGGGCTGTTTGAAATATGATTGCAGATTGTCTGGAATCGTTTTTTCTTCATCGGATAATTTTTCACCAGAGAAAACGATCTTACCTGTGTAAGTAGTAGAACTCCTTCCATCAGCTTTATTTAGCTCTATTGTTTCGCTAGTACTACCTTGATTAGCGATGGGGTCATAGAAGAAAATCCCGAAACCTTCTTTAGCTCTCAAGTTTGTAAATTTCCCACTAGAGCCAAGATCGATGGAATTTCTTTTGATTGTAGAACTTCCATCACTAGTTGTGATGATTTTGTTCCCATCAAAGGTAATATCCCCAAGATTCGCCGTTAGACTACACTCACCACTGGTATCATCCAAACAAATAGCTCCGCCTTGAGGTGTCGAATTATGAGATGCAGAGTTATTAGAGAATAACGTAGGCCCATCAGCAGTAATTGTCAGCTTTTTTGTGTAGATAGCCCCACCTTTGCTTTGAGAAGAATTTCCAGAAAAGACTACGTAGCCATTTCCTTCCAGTTTGAGCTCTGCATTACTTCCTGTAGCACACTTAATGGCTCCACCTTCTCCTGTAGAGCAATTGTTATCAAAAATGAGTTTGTTATTGCCGCTGAAAGTAGATACGCCTTTAGTCTGTATAGCTCCGTAACCGGTTGTGCCTGGAGGGCAATGAGCACATGAAAATAATGAAAATCCTGAGACATCTAAGGTTTTTTGGTCACCACTAACATTAATGGCCCCGGGGTTACTAGCAGTAGTAGTAATATTATCAAAACACAGTGTGTAACCATTTCCTATAAAAGAAAGATTGCCAGAGCTATCAGCAAAGCAACTACTAGACAAACCCTCTCCACTTAGTCCTGCATAAGCAATGCATACATTTCCTACACACGTGTATGTTATTCCATTGGCTTCAGTAGTTGTTTTTGGTTTAAATTCTTGATTTCCGGCTGTCTTCCCATTGTAGCTATCAGCAGGTGATAGGGTTTCTTCTTTTGCGTCAGCGAAGCATAATGAGCTTGAGGCAAAAAGGCTCGAGGATATTAAGAACCAGTAGACTGGATGTTTCATAAATTCATGCTTTGGGTGATTTGAGATACCCTAAACCGATCATAAAAATCATTAAAAGTCAAGGTCGCTGGCTGGGGTAAACAAAGGGAGGCCCTGCTCCGCACATACGGAGCAGGGGAGGTGGATGAGATTAGAATTGAATCTTGGATCCGAGATCTACGTTATAGGTTCGAGAAGAACCTCTGAGCTCGAAACCAAACTGACTGAAGAGTTCTATGTTGTGACTTAAAGACAAATAGTTTCCTGCTTGTAGCATGAAAGCACTTCGCGCAAGATTGTTGGCTTTCGTTACCCAAACAGCCGTGGTTGGGCTCACTAACAGAGAAGCGTTGCAGTCAGGGTTGCTTCTTACGATATCCGGAGCATACGCAGCAGTGAGATGATAAGAAGCTGAATCGTTATTCGCAAATCTCTCAAACTTGATGCCGATAGGCAGAGAAAGGTTGGTGAGATTGCTGCTTTCGAAATATCTTCCCTGATCACTATTGTTTTCTTTAAAGTCATCTTGGTGTGCATGCACAAGTTGCAACTTCAAGAAAGGTGAATACCTATCAAATAGGAAAGAGACTGGCGTTTCTACGGGTGCCATAGCTCCAAACTCAACTCCGAAACAATCATTTCCCCAATCGCCCTTGATTTCTGAGAGTGTGACGTTTTTGGGAATATATGTATTTGTCATGTGTGTTTTCATGTTATTCGAGGCATGACAATAAGTTAACTGCGCATGAAGGACTAACGGAGCTTCAGCACCGATAGTGCTCTGTAGTAGATTCTGCCAAGCATTCCAATAAGAGATATGCTGGTAATAAAGAGAACCTGCGTAGATATTAGAACTATTTTTGGAGACGAAATAGTCTTTGTCTTTGCCAAAGAGTTGGCAGAAAGCCGCACTGAATACGTCTTCTGAAGGAGTTTGCGCGTAGACGCCTAAAGCGTATCCGGCACTATGGTGACGGAACTTGCGTTTCGTATCAGAACCGCTTTTGTGTAGGAAGTTGGCTAGACCGGATACCCAAAAACCTCTAGGGTAGTCAGCACCATTGACGCTGATATCCATTAAGTTTTGTATAGCCCGGATATCCGAGAAGGATCCCCAAAGGGTATTCGGAACTAAAGATCCTTGACGTTCTGGGTTAGGAGAATAACCAGTTTGTTCCCAAGTTAGAGTGGCTATTTGCTCTTGGGCGCTTGATCCTTCTTTCCAAGTTACCGTCCAATTTCCTTGGTAACCGTAATGGGTAGGAGGGGTATAGTTTTCTAGATTGGTTGTGGGTGCAGTAGTAGTGGCGCTAGAACCAGATTTTGCTGTTATTGCTGTGAAAGGTTTGGATGAAGAGAGGATGGGATCTTCATAAGTATTGCCATCAGCATCGACTAGATTGACAGCCGTGATGGTGACTTTTTTACTGTCTGTATTTGCTGCGACTTTAGCAGGAGAGGTACCCCCCCCCCCCCCAACGAGGCGATGTTGATATCCAAATTAGTTAGGTCAATGGCTTCTCCACCTGAGGAAGGCGTCTGTAACGTAGTTCCTAAATCCATGACAACAGTGGAGCCTTCAGTCTGTGTGACTTTTTTTGCTTCTAAAGTGACACCATCTTTAAGGACTAAAGAACCCGCACCGATTTTTAGAGGTTGTTTGAAATATGATTGTAGATTGGCCGGAACTTGTTTTTCTTCATCGGATAATTTTTCACCAGAGAAGACAATTTTGCCTGTATAAGTAGTGGAATTTTCAGCTTTATTTAGCTCAATTTCATCGCTATTGTTCCCTGTATTAGCGATGGGGTCATAGAAGAAGATCCCAAATCCATCTTTAGCTCTCAAGTTTGTAAATTTCCCATTATTGCCGAGGTCAATGGAATTTCTTTTTACATCGGGACCGCTTCTACCACTAGTTGTGATGATTTTGTTCCCATCAAAGGTGATATCTCCAAGGTTCGCGGTTAGACTACACTCGCTATTTGTATCATCTAAACAAATAGCTCCGCCTTTAGGGGATGAATTGCTGGATACGGAGTTATTAGAAAATAACGTAGGCCCACCGGAAGTTATGGTGAGTTTTTGAGTAAATATAGCCCCACCTTTGGTGTTAGAAGAGTTCTCTGAGAAAACGAGATTCTGATTATTTTCTATTTTTAACTCAGTGGTACTGCTTCCTTTACAGTAAATGACACCACCATCTGTGTTCGAACAGTTTTTGTGGAAGACAAGACTAGAGTTATCTTTGATAGTGGTATTCCCTACAGCTTTAATAGCCCCGTAACCGGTTGTGCCTGGAGGGCAGTGAGCACATGAAAATAACGAAAATCCTGAGACGTTTAAGGTTTTATCGCTACCTTTAACATTAATGGCTCCGGGGTTACTTGCTTGCGTATTAATATTATCAAAACACAATGTGTAACCATTTCCTACGAAGGCAAGGTTACCCGTGGTATCAGTAAAGCAACTATTGTCTAAGCCCGTATCACCTAACCCTGCATAGGCAATACATATATTCCCTGTACACGTGTATGTTGTTCCCGCAGATTGGTTGGTTACTTTTGGTGCAAATTTTTGATCCCCTGCCGTATTCCCATTATAGCTATCAGCAGAGGTTAAGGTTTTTTGCTCTGCTTCATCGGAGCATAAGGAGTTCGAGACAAGTAGGCTCGAGGATATTAAGAACCAGTAGACTGGATGTTTCATAAATTCATGCTTTGGGTGATTTGAGATACCCTAAACCGATCATAAAAATCATTAAAAGTCAAGGGGATTGTGTGGGCAAGAGTAAGGGAGAACCCTGCCCAGAGCTGGGCAGGGGAGAGATTTTTAGAAAGAGACCTTAGCTCCAAGATCTACGTTATAATTTCTTGAAGAGCTTCGTAATTCGCAACCAAACTGACTGAACATCTCAACACCAGAGGATAAGGCAATATGGTTACCTGCGCGAACTATGAAAGCTTGTCTAGCAAGATTCGCCGCTGTGGTTAACCAGGAAACGTCATTGATCGCTAATCCTGTCATACAGCTGGGATTATAACGGTACACATCAGGTACATACATAAGCGTAAGATCATAAGCTGTTTTCTCTCCATAGGAGAGTTTCTCAAATTTTATACCTATAGGTACAGAAACATTGAGAAGATCGCTGCTTTCAAAGGTTCGGCCTTCTGTTGTTGGTTCTTTAAAGTCATCTTGGTGAGCATAGACAACTTGTAGTTTTGCAAACGGTGCATAACTATCAAAGATAGAAGAACTAAATACTGGGATAGGTACGCTAGTTGACAAAGCTACGCCAAGAGTATCATTACCCCAGGAACCTTTCACTTCAGGATAGTCCGTATAGGACGTTGTCATGTTGTTGGCGGTATGACAATAGGTAACTTGCGCATCCAAGAAAATAGGAATCTCTTTAGAAAACCCTGAACAACATGTGTTAGGCCCATTAAATAACCGTGTTAGGTCATCAAACTTGCTCACATGTTGATAATAAATAGAACCCGCATAGACGTTTCCAGCATTTTTACTTACAAGGTAGTCTTTATCTTTTGCAAATAACTGACAGAAAGCGACACTAAGAGAATCCTCTCTAGAAGTATTGGTTGTGGCTCCTAACACATATCCCGAACTGATATGACGGAATTTGCGATTTTCAGCACTCTGATCTTTATGGAAGAAGTTCCCAATTCCAGAGACCCACAGACCACGACGTGTCTCAAGAATACTGTCAACACTACGTTCCATAACATCCTGAATAGAACGTAAATCCATAAAGGATCCCCAAAGGCTATTCAGTACTAGGGGAGCACGACGTTCAGGATTTGGAACATATCCTGTTTTATTCCAAGTAAAGACAGCGGTTTGTGTTTTAGGATCAGAGTTATTATCTTTGATCCAACTGACAGACCAGTTTCCTTGATAACCATAGTGTGTCTCAGCAACACCTACAACATGACTAGGAACGTTTGTTGTTGTAACGGCACCTTTCCCAGAAAGTAGAATTCCTCCTAAAGCTAACGTATCATTGAGCTTGTGGTTTTCATAAAACTTTCCCGTAGGATCAACAACGCCGATAGCACCTGATACAGTCACATTTTTCCCCGCAGCAACGGCATCGACTACAGCGAATGTTTTCCCATCTAAGGTATTCGGATTAATAGCCAGATTCGTCAGTGTAACATCTTCTGTTTTTGCTGATAACTTTGTGCCTGTATCCATGAGAATCAAAGATCCTGCTGTTTGCGAGACAGTTTTTGCTTCTACTTCAACGCCCCTTCGTAACACAAGTTCACCAGCAGCTAAAGTTATTGGCTGTGTAAATATTGTCTTAAGGTTATCAGCAACAGCAGCTTGTTCTTCAGTGAGCTTTTCCCCAGAGAAAACAATTCTTCCATTATACACCTTATCACCCTCAGCTTTATTTAAAGTGAGAAGATCAGCAGCATTACCTTCAACTGTTATAGGATCATAAAAAGAAATCGTCTTTTCAGACGCTGCACGTAGGTTGAGGAATTTTCCATTGCCTTCAATGTTAATCGCGTTTCTTTTTATTGTAGCGTTGTTTTGTGTGGCTATAAGGTTATTTTCAAAAGTAATATCCCCATGTTCAGCTGTTAAGCTACATTCTCCATTGGAACCAATACCAATAGCTCCACCTTTAGGTGCAGCATGGGTAACTTTGTTATTGATAAATAACGTAGGTCCTCCCGAAGTCAATATGAGCTTATCGGTGTAAATAGCCCCACCTTTTGATGAAGAAGTATTTTCCTCAAAAATCAAGACTTTGTTATCTCTTATAGTAAGGGTCGGTGATGAACCTGCTTTGCTACAATGGATAGCTCCACCGCAACCATCAGCAGAACCGGAAACAGCGTTGTTGTTAAAAACAACACGATCGTTACCCGCAATAGTCGTAGCAGCTTCTGAATATACTGCTCCCCCAGAATTAATCGCAGTGTTTCCAGAAAATCTGATTGTTCCTTGGTTGTCCGAAAGATGAGCTATTCCCGTAGCAGCAATCGCTCCACCTTTTTTCGCACTAGAGTTAGTGGTGAAGCTGATTTCCTTGCTCGAGCCGGTTAGAGAAAAAGCTTTGCAAGAGATCGCTCCACCATTATCAGCGGAATGGTTCTGGTCAAACAAAATACTGGTATTATTCGCCAAGTTTAATGCTCCTCCGGATTGCATAGCTCCTTTCCCATTATTTACTAGAGAAGATGGGCATGCCGTGAAGCTCAACTTAGAAAAATCTGTCAAAGTAAGAATCTTACCGTCAGTGCTAACGTTAATTCCTCCGGGATTAGCTCCGGCATTCACGTTGGCTATGGATAAGCTATGGTTGTTCCCTTTGAAAGTTAGATTGTCCGCAGTTTGAACAAAAGCTGAAGAAGCAAGAGCAGCTGTCTGTCCTGCATCTACAATAGAAATATCACTCTCGACGTTGTAAGTCGTTCCTCCCGCAGTGTTTGTAGATTGCGGACTGAATGCTCCATTTGCATCGAGAATAGATTCTTGAGTTAAAGCCACTTCTGCATGCAATTGCGAGAAGTGAAAAGATATTGGTATCGTCAGAGTTGACGATATTAAAATCTTATATAAAGAAGGCCTCATTTTATACACTTGTGGTGAAATGAAAAAAACAGTTTCGTTAAATACTCAAAGATACAAAAGAAAGCAAGTCTAATACAGAAAAGACTTGACATGTTTTTATCATTTTTGGTAAGAGGCCCCGAAGTTTTAGAGAGGACAGCCTGTTAGAATTTGTACCTGCCTCCTATGTCAACGTTGTAATTTCTAGAAGATCCTCGGAGTTCGAAAGCTCCATGGCAAAATACCTCTAGGTTGTCTGTTAAATGGTGATGATCAGAACCATCAATGATCATGGCTTGTCGCGATAAATTTGTTGCTCCCGTAGACCAAGCAGTATTTACAGAAGGTAAAAAGACTTTAGATTTTGGAGCATCGCGATAAATATCCGGTTGATATGCAAGCCTGATATTGTAGGTGTTGAGCTTGTTTGTTTTTTCAAATTTCACACCAAGAGGCAAGGAAACGTTGATAAAGTGCGCACTTTGGAAGTTCCTATTTTCAGTTCCTCCTTTGGTTTCTTTGAAATCTTCTTGTTGTACAAAGACGATATGAAGCTTCACGAAAGGAAAGAGTTCTTCAATTGCCGGATGATCCACAAGTATAGGAAGGTAACTTCCAAGTTCACCAGCTACGCAGTGGTTGTTCCATTTTCCTCTCGATGAAGGATTTGGCGTATGCTTTGTCTTCATAGAATTATGATTTAAGCTATAACTTAGTTGTGCATCAAAGATTACAGGGGACTTCTCAGGCTTGCGTGTAAGTATAGCTCCTTTTCTATTCGACAATTTATAGTGGTTAACTAACTTCTCAAATTTTGTATGGACAGAAGCTGCGTAGACATGAGATCGAGCATCTGCAAGGTGGTAATCTTTAGATTTCCCTAACATTTGACAGAAAGCAAGATCAATAACTTTATCCGAGATAGGTTGTGTGCTTACACCAACAACATATCCAGAGCTGATATGACGGAATCCTTCTTGTTCTTTCATAGAGTCTCTATGAAAGAAGTTGGAAATCCCTGAAATCCATAAGCCTTTGTGGAAGTCTTCACCTTCGGTGCTAACTTCAACAAGCTTTTGAAACGCACGCATATCAATAGCAGAACACCATAAGCTATTAGGGACGAGGGTTGCACGTCGATTAGCTGTCGGTATGTAACCTGCAGATACCCATTTGATTTCGAATGAGACTTTTCCACTCGAGTCTTTAATTTCAGTAACTTCCCATTTTCCTTGATAACCAAGATCAGAGCCTGTAGCCCCTTGAGGGATCATATTGAAGCCCTCGGTATGGATTTTATCTGTAGTAGGCGCAGAAATATCTAAGAAGTTTAATGTAAAATTCTTATTTAATAAGGGGTTGTCATAGAAATTTTGGTTACTATCTTGGAATTGCAAATTCCCAGTTAAGGTAACACTTCCCGTTCCGCCTTTAGCTGCTAGGGTAATGACTTTTCCATTCTCTAAAGAATCTAAGTTCACAGCAAGGTTATTAATGGTAATCGAGCCATCGGGACTTTCTTCTACTGTAGGAACCACGTCTCCCGTTGCAGAGAAGCTTCTTTCTTTGAAGTTGATTAAAGAAGACGCTATGCGTTGTGATACCGCCCTGATTCCAGGAATTGGAGTTTTAGGATTTGACAGCATAGATCTACTTTGTAAACCTGAGCTAGCAGCAGGCACATTAGTGATAATGGATGTTCCGCCATCCATAACGATTAAAGAGCCTTCTTTCTGAGTGAAAGAATCAACAAGAAGACCTGCACCATGGCTTAAAACAAGAGTCCCTGCTTCAAGAGATACATCGTTATGAATAACACTTGTTGTATTTAAAGGATTCAGAGCATCTTCACTTGAGAGCTTCTCTCCTGAAAATACAATTTTTCCGTTATATACCGTAGATTGTTGAGCTGTTTCAACCGCAACTTTTTGTATTTCTGGAGCTGGTGTGTCTGGAGCATTGATTTTTAGAGGAGTTTTTACTGCAGCAGGGGCAGGCGCAGTTACTGCGGACGCCGAGGCTGGGATCCTAGAGGTCGCTTTAGCAACGGAGACCTCTGGTTGTGCCACGGTAGCAGCAGCTGGTGCAGTAGTCGTTATAGGATCATAGAAAAAGATGGTTTGTCCTGTTTGAGCACGTAGCTGTGAAATTGTGGCGCCACTAGCTAAATGAATAGAGTTGCACGTAGGTGTATTATTTCCTTCAGCTTCCGACTCAGCTTGTATTTCAGCTTTGTTAGCCAAAGTCACAAAGGCTGAGGGAATTTTTGCAGATTCACTACCACTTGCTTTAGAAGAATCTGTTTGGTCACCGGTTTGTTGCTTTTCTCTAGTAGGTACAGAAGCCACAGCTGTTTCTGTCTTTGTAGGAAGAGTAATTTGATCAGCTGCTGTGACTTTATTGCCTTGGAAGGTAATTGATCCTGTAGCAGCAGTAATGCTGATGTCACCGTCATCGGCAATATAAATAGCCCCTCCTTTTCCTGAGGAATTATTAGAGAAAGTGATATTTCCATTAGAGGACAAAACTACTTTCTTAGCATGAATAGCTCCGCCTGTAGTTGTAGACGAGTTATTATTAAAGGTAACTGAAGTATTGCCTGAGATAGTTAAACAGGGATCAGCAGAAGGTTCTGCTTGTTGTGCTATTTTAGCATTAGTTTCTGCTACTAGTGAGACTATTTCTGAAGATGGAAGCGTTTGTTTTAAAGGTAGTTTTTCTGGGATGTTAGTAAGAGCGGGAAGAGAAGGCGTCGCTGTTAAGCAATAAATAGCCCCACCAGTTCCTGTAGTTACTTCTTGAACTGACTCAGAAATAACAGTTTTTTCTACAGTGACTGTTGAAGGGGAGGATATTTCTTTAGCTTGGTTGCCAGAGAAGACAACGTTTTTGTTCCCTGTGATATTGCAGTTGCCGTTAACAGAGATGGCCCCGCCTTGATCTTTAGCATTATTGTTCGAGAAAGTGCATGTGCCAGTGTTATTTTCTATGGTTGCTGATCCAGACACACAGATAGCTCCACCTGCTTTCTTAGAGGAGTTGCTACTAAATGTGATATTTACATTTTGTTGAAGGATAATGTCAGGGGAAGGTGCCGCTACCTCTTCTTTTTCTGCACCACCTTGAGTGGCAGTTGCAACATGTTTACCAGAGTCTTCTTGAGATTCTCCAGTTATAGTAGCAACATCCGAAGATATTCCTGCGTACTTGACTAAAGCCTCTGTGTTAACACTACCTTCAGTATGTGAATTTGCTTGGGATTGCTTTGAGTCTACACTTTGTCCACTCTCACTACTAGCTGCTTTGGGGCCTACATAGATTGCGCTATCCGCTTGTGCTTGATCTTGGTTTGTAGCAGAAATAAAAGATAAGTCTTTAAATCCTGAAAATGTGAGGGCAGATCCCGCACTGTTGTTTATGGCAGATCCTTTGGCTGTTACGCTAATATTGCTAAAAGTTAAAGAGTGACTGCCTCCCACGAAAGCAAGAGAGCCATCAGTATTGGAGAAACAACTTAAAGGAGTGTCCCCATTGGCTTGAGATGTTGTTGCAGTCGGTGGTGTTTTGGGTTCAGGACTTGGAGCGCCATTCTCATTGGCAACATCAGATGATGCGGTGAAAGATAATGGTGTATGGGGTATTGAACTTTCTAAAGTTTCCTTTTCTTCTTTACTTTCTTTATCTGCTTCTGTCTTTTCTTCTACTTTTGTACCGTCTGCTTCTTCAGAATGTTCTTTATCTTGTGTGTTTTCAGCAGCTCCTGTATCCCCACTAGGAGAGTTGGCCTCTTCACCTGTACCCACTGTCGGGGAGAGTTCTGGTAGAACATGGGCTGGATGATTTTCTTCTTTAGAATCCGTGCTCTCTTTTTTATCATCAGAGACTGGGGGTGTGGCTAGGGTGGATGGAGAGCTAGTCCCTTGCGTACCTGTATCTTCAGAGTTATTTTGTTGTGCTTCAGAGGATTGCTGTGATTTAGCAGCTTGAGTTGTACTTACGTTGGTAAAGGATACGTCACTGGTAAGAGTATAAGTAGTTCCTGTGGAATTAGAGGAATTTTTACATGTAAAAGGCGCTTCGGGTGAACTGCTTCCATCGTAATTATCACTCGAGCTTAGTGTTTGTTCTCCTGTTTCTTGAGATGCAGAGGACGATACTGCTTGTTCATTAGCAAGAGATGATAGGGGGAATGTAATCGCTGATGAGATTAACAACCAAGGAACGGAAGACTTCATAACAAGGTTCTTTTGGTGATAAAAAGGATTGCTCAACGCAATAGGTGGTGGAAATTAAAAAATCAAGAGACATTAGACGAGTAGAAACAGGGGAATACCTGGAGATATTGAAAATGAAAAATATCAAAAGCTACGGAAAATCACGCAGCTTTTGATTTTTCTCTTTAACTTCTATAAAACTAGGAGAATTATTTTAGGAAGAAATCTCGATTTGCTTAAGAAGGGAATTTAATTTTTAGGATCGCAATGGTGAGATGAATGTCCTTTAGGGCAGCAATCCCCATTTTGGTGTTTTTTAGCACGACAACTACAAAAACTTATTAAAGAAATTACCCCAGCGATTCCAATAACAATGTAAGTAATTTGTGTTGCTGTTGCACTTGCGCCCCCGCATAGTCGAGCAATAAGGTTTACTTTATGATGAGTTAATCCTATAATTCCTACGTTCAATGCACCAAGAACAACAATAAGAGAGGATAGTCCCCGAACGAGTTTGCCTAGCATTGCTTTTCTCCTAAGTGATGTATACTTAATTCCATCTTTTAATCTTTTTTATAATTTAATAAAGTTTTTTTTTGTTCTCAGGCTATTGGGGAGACATTGACTTTTTGTATACAAGGAGTTAAGTTGTGCAAGAAGTTTTTTGTTATAAAAACTAAAAGTGAATATTAGCTTCATCGGAATGAAATACCGGGATTAGGAAAATGACACAACCCTATGTAACTAGAGAAGACATTATACTTTTGGCAAAGAGTTCAGCTCTGGAATTAAGCGAAGAGCTTATTCAAGAGTATGAAAGTTCTTTGAATGAAGTCATTAAAACTATGGCAGCGTCCATCGCTATGGATGTAACAGACGTGGTTGTCGAGGTTGGTTTATCCCATGTCATCAGTCCCGAAGATTTACGAGAAGATATCGTTGCCTCAAGTTTCTCTCGTGAGGAGTTTCTTACTAATGTCCCCGAATCTTTAGGGGGATTAGTAAAAGTACCCACAGTAATTAAGTAGAGATCGCAGTTTTAGGAAGATATGTATCGGAAGAGTGCCTTAGAGTTAAGAAATGCCGTAGTTAGTGGAGAGTCTTCAGCTACAGCAATAGCAAAGTATTTTTATAATAGAATAAAAACAGAAGACAATCAGATAGGAGCTTTTCTTTCTCTTTGTGAAGAAAGAGCTTATGAGAAAGCCGCTATCATAGATGCGAAACTTGCACGAGGAGAACCTGTAGGGAAACTCGCAGGTGTCCCCGTGGGAATAAAAGATAATATTCATATTCGAGGTTTACGCACTACTTGCGCTTCTAAAATGTTAGAAAACTATATAGCCCCTTTTGATGCTACAGTAGTCGAACGGATAGAGGCTGAAGATGGGGTGATTTTAGGCAAACTCAATATGGATGAGTTTGCCATGGGATCTACAACACAATATTCTGCTTTTCATCCTACGAAAAATCCCTGGGATTTCTCCCGCGTGCCAGGAGGATCTTCAGGAGGATCTGCCGCAGCAGTTTCCGCAAGATTTTGTCCTATAGCGTTAGGTTCCGATACAGGGGGATCTATACGTCAGCCAGCGGCATTTTGTGGAGTTGTTGGATTTAAGCCTTCCTATGGAGCAGTCTCCCGTTACGGTTTAGTCGCTTTCGGATCGTCATTAGATCAAATAGGCCCTTTAACAACCGTTGTTGAAGATGTCGCCTTAGCTATGGACGTATTCGCAGGTAAGGATGACAGAGATGCAACTTCTCAGAAGTTTTTTACAGGATCTTTCCAAGAGGCGTTGTCTTTAGAAGTTCCGAGTTTGATCGGCGTGCCTATGGGATTTTTAGACGGTTTACGTGATGATGTTAAAGAGAATTTCTTTGCATCTTTAAATGTTTTAGAGCGTCAAGGTAGCCGCATTGTTGAAGTTGATCTTAACATCCTAGATCACGCTGTGTCTGTTTACTACATTGTTGCTTCTGCAGAAGCCGCAACAAATCTCGCAAGATTTGATGGTATTCGTTACGGCTACCGTTCTCCAGAAGCTTATAGTATAGAAGATATTTATTCGATCTCCCGCGTGCAAGGTTTTGGTAAGGAAGTCATGCGTAGGATTCTGTTGGGTAACTATGTGTTATCAGCTGAACGCCAAAGTGTCTATTATAAGAAAGGCTCGGCGATTCGAGCAAAAATCATTCAAGCTTTCCAAAAAGCTTATGAAAAGTGTGATGTTATTGCGATGCCAGTATGCTCATGCCCAGCATTCGCCGATGGTGAAATTCTTGATCCTACCTCTCTATACCTCCAGGATATCTATACCGTTGCTATGAACTTAGCCTTCCTCCCTGCTATCGCAGTTCCTTCCGGGTTTTCTCGAGAAGGGTTGCCTCTAGGATTTCAGGTGATTGGGCAAAAAGGTAAGGATCAGCAGGTATGCCAGGTAGGCTATAGCTTCCAAGAACATTCAGGAATTAAGAATTTATACCCTAAAGGATGTAACAAACTTGTTGATGGAGAGGTGAAATAATGAGCGACGTTTATGCTGATTGGGAATCCGTCATAGGTCTTGAAGTCCACGTAGAATTAAACACAAAATCTAAATTATTCAGTTGTGCACGTAACCGTTTTGGAGACGAACCTAATACAAACATCTCTCCTGTATGCACCGGCATGCCTGGGTCACTGCCAGTACTGAATAAAGAAGCAGTGAGAAAGGCTGTTTTATTTGGTTGTGCTGTTGAAGGCGAAGTAGCTTTGCTCAGCCGTTTTGATAGAAAGTCCTATTTTTATCCCGATAGCCCAAGGAATTTTCAAATTACCCAATTTGAACATCCTATTGTGCGAGGAGGACATATAAAAGCTATCGTTCACGGTGAAGAACGTCATTTTGAACTGGCTCAAGCGCATATCGAAGATGATGCCGGTATGCTAAAACATTTCGGAGAATTTGCTGGAGTAGATTATAACCGCGCTGGTGTACCTTTAATAGAGATTGTGTCTAAGCCGTGCATGTTTTGTGCTGATGATGCTGTTGCTTATGCCACAGCTTTGGTATTCTTATTAGACTATATAGGCATTTCTGACTGTAATATGGAAGAAGGCTCGGTACGCTTTGATGTAAACATATCCGTACGTCCTAAAGGTAGCGAAGAACTACGCAATAAAGTAGAAATTAAAAATATGAACTCCTTTGCGTTTATGGCCCAAGCTCTAGAAGCCGAGCGTTGTCGTCAGATCGATGCATATTTAGACAATCCAAATGCAGACCCCAAAACTGTTATTCCGGGAGCGACATACCGTTGGGATCCTGAAAAGAAAAAAACAGTGTTGATGCGTCTTAAGGAACGAGCTGAAGATTACAAGTATTTCATAGAGCCTGATCTCCCGGTATTGCAATTAACAGAAGCGTATATTGATGAAATTCGTCATACGCTTCCCGAACTCCCTTTCAACAAATACCAAAGGTATTTGCACGAATATGCTCTTGCCGAAGACATCGCTGCCATTTTAATTAGCGATAAGCATAGTGCTCACTTCTTTGAATTAGCCGCTCAGGAATGTAAAAATTACAGAGCCCTTTCTAATTGGTTAACTGTTGAGTTTGCCGGACGTTGTAAACTCAAGGGTAAGAATCTCGCTTTCTCAGGTATCCTGCCCAGTAGTGTAGCTCAGCTTGTGAATTTTATTGATCAAGGCGTGATTACCGGAAAGATCGCTAAGGATATCGCAGACATGATGATGGAATCTCCTGAAAAGAGTCCTGAGACTATCCTCAAAGAAAATCCTGAAATGTTGCCTATGACAGATGAAAGTGCGTTGGTGGCGATTATTTCCGAGGTGATTACCGCAAATCCGCATTCTATCATAGACTACAAAAGTGGTAAGACCAAAGCGTTAGGATTTTTAGTTGGGCAAATTATGAAACGTACCCAGGGCAAGGCCCCTCCAAATAGGGTAAATGAACTTTTACTTGTGGAATTAAGTAAATAATAATTGAAAAATCTTATCGCTTGTCTTATGCTATTGAGTATCTAAGGGAACGGAGGCTCTTTTGACGTTTTTAACGTCAAAAGAGCTCTTTTATTTTGCCTACGTAGACGTCCAAAAAACTTAGTTTTTCTTCTTGCGTTTTTTCCTATTGGGTGGGTTTTCTAATTCCGAACCTTCCGCATCAGAAGATTCGTCATCGCTATGACTATGATCTCTACTTTGTTGTTCTTCGTCTCTACTACGGGATTTTGTTGAAGCTACTGATTCTACGCGACTTACCCTCCGTGGTGTGGAGGTAAGAGGCCCCGGCCCTACAGGCTCGCCAGTCACAGCCTGACCTAAAGGAGCGTTCTGTACAGCAGACGATGACTCCTCTAGAGGTAATGATGACGAGGGAGCTTGGTAGTAGTTAGGAGAAAATGGATTATATAAGTCATGAAGGAATGAGAAGTCCCTAGGTGAAAATAGAGAGTGTTCTTCATTTTCTAAGGATATAAAGTCAGAATCCGCTTCTGAGGCTTCTAGGTGATTGCCAGATGCACGATACAGCACTCCTTGGGAGTTTTGTCTGATATATCTATGCCGGGCATCCGTGCGATTTTCTTGATCTGCATGCTCATGTCGAGCCTCGGAAGCAAAATCCCGTCTTCTTTCCTGAGAAACACGTCTGGCATCTCTTTCAGAAGGTGCATTGGGAGTGATAGACTGCTCGGAAATGTCTATAACTTTTTGCTGAGCCTTGATTAAAGCTTGAGTTTTAAAGTGTTGGAACGTGACCTTACTCAATGATACTAATGCCAGACCTATGGTCATAAAGCCCATAAGGAATTGAGGATTCGCCAGAATAAGCGTACTTCCTCCCGCAGTGAAGTAGGCAGAGGCAATTAAAGCCGAAGCAATACCTAGAAGAATAAAGGGTAAAAGAACAGCTGTGATCGTATCGGCAATTTTTTGTGACTTTGGTGTGTCAGCAAGATCAGAAACGAGCATAGTCAATCCCAAAGCACCAAAGATAAACCCGGGAATTAATCCAAAGAGTAATAAACCTTGCCCCTGAGAGGCGACAAGAATACCAATGATCGAGATCACAGAAATAGCAATTATCCCTATGTCAAAGATGTAACGCATCTTGGGATTGCGATCAGGAAGAGAAAGCAGCCTGCCAAAAAATCCTGTGGAAGTCGCTCCGATACGCTTACCTATGCTCGTAGGCGATGCAGGCACGTGATTTCTTGGAATCGGTTGGTGTGATTGCCCTAAAGGATTGACCATGTATTTAGCTCTATTTTTCTTTGTATAGTCTTTAGTTGTTAAAACAGTTTTAAATGCGTTAGTTAGCAACTAGTAAATTATATTATAAAAGTTATCTTCATTTAGTTGTGATAGTTTTATTCTTTAACTATGTTAATTTTAGGTAAAGATCCTCTCCTTAGCAAAACTTCAGATGAGGATTTCCCGAGATATGACCTAGTAAGAACAAAATGAAAAATTCAATATTTTCGTTTTCTAGAGTTTACGCATCGAGGTTTGCGGCTTCAGAAGAATTTTGCTGGTTCTGTGTCGGTGAGAGTTCCACGACGGATGGAGACGAGGTGTTTTCTTCTAAGCTGGCAGTTCTTTTAATCTTTGGAGTGTGTAAAGATCTTACAGGAAATAATTCCCGGTGAATGTTTAAAAGGGTAGTGCTGGCACCCAGAGCTCCGAAGACACCGATCATAAAGAAAACTACTTGTGGAGAGATCATCACTAAACCGAAAACAGTACAGATGATCACCGCAGAAATTAGCAAACTCATCATCCAAGCAGTGAAATAAGAAAGAGCTTGGCTGCAGTCTCTTGATCGGATGGCTGTGATTATGAAGGTAAGGGGAATGGATAATAAGTTAGAGAATGTCATTAAAGGGAAAGTAATAATTTTAATTGTCCCAAAAACAACAGCGGCGAATACTTCAATGGCCATAGCTGTTTTGGGATATTGCTCCGCTTTATTTTGACAACGACGCGCTAACACCCTCTCAGGAAAAGTAGAATCGAAATAAATCTGTGAGCTTTCTTTACAAACTTCACGACAATTCATTTTCACCTTAAAAATGCGTCTACATTTTAGAATGCGAACATTTTAGATAGTTGTAAAATTTACTACAATCGAAATTCCAACTTACACGGAGGATTCTGGCAGAGCATCAGTAACAGCCCCGTGATTTATACGGTGAAAAATAGATGCTGGAGATTTTCTTCTAAAAAGAAAGTACGGCAGATCCACCGAAGAAAGCTGAAGATTTAAACGGATAACTCGTCACGTTATTGTTGTGGCTATCAGCGAGTGAGATATCACTACCGATAGACCATCCATAGAATAACTTCAGGAAGCTGCCTGGCCATGGATAGAGTTTAACATTGCCCTCGATTTCCCGGCCTTGGTATTCAAAGATACCCCGAGAAGAAGGAAGATCATTGGGATGGAGTTTTTTTCTTAATCGCGTCAGGCGATAGGCAGCACCAAAATCACAAACAGAGGTGCAATTATACTCTACAGAGAAGTTGACCGGATAGATGCAGTTGATGGTAAGTTTGTCACTAGGCTTATATGTGGCACCCAGTAAAGGCCAGGCCTTTTCTTGATGCAATCCTGTTTCATTAATGACACCAAAAATCACAGAGAGTTGCTGTGTAGCTTGATATTTCCCAGAGATTACCGCTTGGTGGAGGCTATAGCCTGCCTCAATATTTTCCGGATCGATCAGGCTGGATACAACTGCAGACCATTGCCAATTTTTTAATGACAAGGTGTACACCCCTGCAGACAGCAAGATATAACTATAATACGATTTCTTTTGGAAGGTATAGTACCCTAAAGAGTTAGGATCTCCAACTACAGGCTGAGCATTATCCCAAAGGATACGCGCTCCTACATACCCTGTAGAAAAGATGGCTCCGGTTTGTGATGTGATCGGGAGTGTACACAGTACAGTCGTGTCAAATTGACGGTAGCCCAGGGATTGATTGGCTAATTTTTTAAAGCCAGCTTTTTCTACTTGTAGGTATTGAGTTTGTAAGGAAAAAGGATGGGGCTTAGGAGAAGCTTCACGGGTTTCTTTGTCGATACCGCAAGCATCATGAATAATGTAGATGGGTGTGGAGAGAAGATGACCAGCTAGAGTCATCACATGAAATAACAACTTCAACATATCTCTATTTACAACTCCTACAAGAAACTATCCTCTCAGTAATGTTTTTTAAGAAGGAGAGGTTGTCTTTTTTGAAGACGGACGTTAGCCATTTTGACCTATCTTAATGAAAGTTAGACTATACTTTCATAGGATAGATTACCACTCATTTTCACAAGAGCATGGGATCCGCTGATCTTTATTTCTAAAGTTTGTGCTTGGTTTTCCATAACGCCTTGTCATATATCTGTAGAGTCACAAATTTCATAGAATGTTTTGAAATGCGTCTTACAAACAAGCGATAAAATCTCTTTTCCCTGGGTGTTTAATATAGTTTTCCCTGCAGATTTCACATGAGCCGAGGCTCCTTTAGGTAACTTTATAGAAAAACGTTGTTCGAGTTTGGTTATAGTATGAATGAAGGCTTCTCTTGCTAATATAGAAGCTGCAGCCACAACGATATCTTGCTCAGCACGGACTTTTTGAATTACCGAGATATCCGTGCTTTTTTTTCTTAGTGCTTGAAGTAAAACACTTTCTGATGAGGCAAATTGGTCTGAGATAGCAAAGACTTCTCCAGAGGGACGCGGAGCAAGTTGATCGATAATCGTCGCATGAGCCCAGGCTAGAAGAAGATTCAGATTATGGAACTTTGCATAGAGTTCGTTGTATTTCTCAGGATAAAGAATCATCACATCATATGTAGAACATGCTCGAATGGTTTTTGCTAATGCTAGGATTTGGTTGTCATTGAGCATTTTTGAATCTTGGATTTTTGTTTTATACAGATTTTTCAAAGTCTCCGCATCGCGAGCATAGACTCCCGCAATACATAGAGGACCAAAAAAATCTCCTTTCCCGGATTCATCTACACCTAGGCGAGGACGCAGATCCTTCTCCATAAGGTTGTGGGTAAATGTTAATAAAATTTCCGGTTCTAAGAAAAAATCAATGAACTCTTGTGTACCTTTCCCCCGAACAACGAGTTTCCCTGAATTGTAGAGAGTACAGCTTACCGAAGGAGAACGTGCTTGGAAAATCGTGTGCTGGGGTTGTGTGAAAATAAAACCCTTTTCCTCAAGGCGATCTTTCAGTAAGCCGTGGAGAGAAGGAGAGAGTGTAGTAACAAACGGTGTGGACATAAGCGTCGAATTCTTTTGGCATACTTAGGATGGGCAATCTCTATCCCTATGTATGTTTTTACTAGGTATATTTATTGTTATGCTATACATAGCATAAGGATATATAGTGTATAATGCAGTTTTTGAAGTACAAATTAAACGTGAATCCTGTATATTCCCGCAAGTGAGCAGGATCTTGAAACAGAGGAAAGAGTCTTATTGTACAGAAAATAAGGCGAGAAGACTCTAGAAAGATCTAGAGTTTAGCATTTAGGTACCCGCAGAGGAATCTCCATGGCAGAACAAATTCATAAAGAGCTCTTACATTTAGGAGAGGTGTTTCGCACAAAACGCGAAGAACAGTCCTTATCTTTAAAAGATGTAGAAGCAGCGACATCCATACGCTACTCTTGTTTAGAAGCTATAGAAAACGGCTATTTAGGCAAGCTCATCTCTCCCATTTACGCTCAGGGATTTATCAAGAAATATGCCGCCTATTTAGGGCTAGATGGCGAGCGCATTCTCCAAGACCATCCTTATGTTATGAAAATCTTCAAAGAATTTTCAGAGCATAATATGGAGATGCTGCTAGATTTAGAATCTATGGGAGGGAGAAATTCCCCAGAAAAAGCCATTCGTAGTTTGTCTAATCTTTGGTGGGCTGGACTTATCGTCTTCAGTGGTATGGCGATTTGGTGGTTAGGATCCCTACTTTCTCTTTTCTAATAGGTAGATAACCTCTGCTCAAGTACAAGGGGACAATTCGCCCCTCTGGATTTCTACCTATCTTCAAATTGCTACCCTAGAAACGCTATGGAGCTGGAGACTTTATTACATAATCCGAGTAATTGCTCCTGATGATGGTTTGAACACCATCCGTTCTCATCCTCGTCCTCATCTTTATCCCTCAGACTTGCTACATTTGTATGGCCTCTGGACCCCGCTCCCGCTCTTCCACCATCTGTCTCTACATCATTGTCATAAGGATCAGTATAATTTCTTGGGATAGGCTGTTGACCGCCCCTACCACATTGTATGTTGAAGGGATCTGGTGCCGGACGCTTTGGTTGAGAATTGCGTCCGGAAATCACTCTTCCACTATCTATTTCTAGACCATCGTCATAAGGATCAGTATCATCTTCTGGGATAAATGGTAGTCCGTGCGTATCCCATTGCGTTTTGAAGAAATCGGATACCTGTTTTAATTGATCAAATGTTGCGGGAATTTCCCCTCTATTATTTGTAGGGGCATAACCTAATGCGAGAAGTGCAAGAATAATCAGCTTTAACAAGGCCTCGGGTGCTAAACTCAGGCTATAACCTGGAATTCCAAAAGTGAAGCATGGGGCGTGTCCAACTAAACAAGCTATCGTATTTTGCAATATCCGTAAGGCGTTTTTCCCCTCTTTTCCTCCTAGAGGGAACACGTCTCTATTATTTAGATCCACCACGGTAAGATGGTAGAGCTGAGAGCGCAGTTTGAGATAATCGAGCTGTTTAGCATAATGTATTTCACTTTGTAGTGATCCTGAAGGCTCTCCCTGAGCTTCCCTCTTGTTATAGATAACCCAACATTGTGGAGGTATATCGTATTTTTGATGGCGGAAATCACCATAACCACGTTTTGCCATCAAGGTATCGACGTCGTTTACTTCAGGAACTTTGTTGGGATCATTAGCCAGATCAAAGAGTTCTTGTTGTATTCCACCTGCCAAGAGTTTCTTTAAAAATTTTTTTGCTTCAACGCACAAACGATCGAAATCGTCTTTTTGCCCATCAGTTAGGGTGAGCCCTTCAGAAAGAAGAGAAGACCAATCAATACCGCTTTTCTCCATTCCCAGCCCTAAAACAATCGGGCCATGCTTCTGTTTCATACTACCTAAGAAGTCCAGAAGATCAGGATTAACTCCTGACGGTTCCTCGGGGGGATTGATGATGCAGGTACATAGGCATTGAAAGCAATGGGAAAGCCAATTCGGGCAATGGCTATCACACCAAGGGCTACAATGTTTATGGCAATAACTCGCACCGCGTTGTGTTTGAGGTGCATTTAACACAGAGGCTGCTATGGCTCCTGCTTTTTGTATGGTTTCCACTAGGGATGGGTCTCCAACTTGAACCTCCAAGGAAACCTGCCTTCCAGGTTGTTGGGTAACCGGTAGTTGTTGTAGTGGGGCGCTTTCTTGTTGAAGGCCACAGCTGTCTTCTTGCACAGTCAACTTGCAACCGCATCCAGCAGGTGGGCAGCACATACGATATCTCCTGATGATAAAAGAGGGGCTAAGATGCTTACATCTTATCTCTTGTGATTAAAACAGCCTTCCATGTTTTCAAAAAGTGCTGTTTTTTGCCAAGAGTTTCTTTTTTTTTAGGTGTCTGAATATAGGGGGGATAAGGTAAGAGTCGGTAGAAGTTGTGGTTGGTGCGGAATCATGTAAAAGTTTTCATGTTTTTACGTAGTCAAGATTGTGAGATCGCTGTATAAGTTGAAGGACTTGTTGGGATAGTAGAGGCGGAGGAAGCCGCCCCTAATCGTGTGTTGATGATTATCTTAAAAATAGACTTGAAGTCATAGCTGTGATGTTTTTAGCCGTTTTGAGAAGAGCTTCTTGAGATTTAGGATTTGTGAAATCCCAAAGCTGAGCATCACTTGTGTCTCCAGGTGTGACCCCGTCAGCACACGATGTTCCAGCATTTTCAGTCAAACGACCGTTAAGAACAACTCTTTGTCCGTATTTAGGCAGAGGATGGAGTGTTCCTGCGTTGACTTTGACTTCCGTTCCGAAAGATCGTGAATCTACAGAAGATACGGGCGTATGTTTCTCTTTTGTACGAAGTTCTTTACTTGTATTTTCTAGTTGTTCTAAAGACGTAGGGACCTCTTGTTCTGCACCTAAAGGAATAAAGGAACAAAACCTAAAGCTAGTAAGGAAAGAATAAGTAAAGTACGGTATTTTGATTCTTCGATGCTCAATCCAAATCCTGGGTGATCAAAGATATTTTTCTCCTCATTTACATACTTATTTAAAGTGAGTAACAAAATAATTTACAGCAGCCCGAGCTTGAAATCCTAAGAAACCGGTCGTTTGAGAATTCACATCTAAAACTTCTAGTTGGCTAAGTTGGTGCTGTAACCTTTGGATATTCAGAGAGTACCCAGATCTTTGTTCATTCGCAGCTGTGTCATGGTTTTCAGAAGGATAAAGAATTAAACATATGGGAAGAGAAGGAGGAGTTGAGATGTTGATAGACTCTTCTAAAGAGTTTTTCACATTTTCTAGCTCTGTAGAACCTTTTAAAGGAAGTTGATGGCAGCATTAGCAACTTTGAAGAGTTCTTGTTGAGAGCCTCCTTTTAAGCATCTACCTAACTGATTTTTTGCTTCTTCACATTTTTCTGAAAATAGAGTTTTCTGCTCTGCAGATAAAGTCAACCCTTCTGAGAGTAGTTTAGAAATATCCCAAGGACCGTTTTTCATTGCGAGACCCACGCAAATCGGGCCAAACTCATCTCTTTGTTGTTGGATAAAATCAGTTAAATCATCGTATTTTGCTTCAGATCCTAGCTGTTCTTCAGGAGTAATCATGCAGGTACAAAGACAATCGAAGAAACAGAGGAAAGGACTCCAGCAATTGTCTGCACACCAAGGCCTGCAAGAATCTTGGCAGAATTGGCTGGTGCGTTGTATTCTTGCAGAATTTAAAGCATCAAAGACAAGGTCTCCAGCAGCACGAATGGTATCTAGTAATGACGGATCACCCAATTTTAAACTAAATTCTGAAGTGGATCCAGGTTGTTTTGTAATCCCATTTAAAGACATAGTTTATTCTTCATAGGCATCTTGACTTGAGCGGCAGCTCATGCTAATTCCAGGGCAGCATATAATTTACTCCATAAATAACAATGTGATTTACTAAGAACCGTTATACTGTTGATGGTTCTTATTCTTTTGCTAAATGGATTTATGCACTTTTGACATCTTGTGGAGAGGGTGGATAAGAGTTGTGACTCTTATGTAAAATAGATAGATGACATTGTTAATCTTGGAGAAACAACAAATGTGTGAATTATCCTCATTTTATGTGCTAAAAAGCATTTAGGGGGCAGATGTTCTTCAAAAAAATATTTTAAGTCTATAAAAAAATTTTTGAATATAAGTAGGCTTTCTGTATGATGCACAGCTGCTTTCTAAGATTGTCCATCCCCATTTTCTGTCTACCATGTTGTTCTCGCAGAAAGTCATGCACTGACATTGGCGGTGTTTGGCACCCAGATTCTTTGTGCTGCACTATCCTCATCCTGAGGATGTATGTTCTTCACACCTTCTGCAGATACAGAAACAAAGACTATGAGGCTGATCTCTATAGGACGCTGTTCTGAATTTTTTTTATAAGTACCGTATGGACAGGCACGAGTGAACAAGGGAAATACGGAATTTTCCGAAGGAATTCCGTGGTTATCATGAACAAGGAAATAGCGTTGAAATAGGAGTGTGGGACGAATTTTTTTCGGCGGATAAAATCTTTCTTGTTGATTTTATTTCAAAAAATTCTTATGACTTTTTCACTTATATAACCAAGATGTGACAAACGTGACAAGTCTGCTGAAATATCTTCCTAAGGTGTCCATACTTATAGTAGCTATCTTAGGTACATTGACTACAGCTGAGGCAGCAAAGAAAAAACATGTGCCGATGACAATGGTTTATTCTTTTGACGAGGTTTTTACACATTTAAAAAAAAACAAAGAGGATACTTTATTTTGTATTAACGTAGATAGTGTAATTCAGCATAAATATCTAGGTTCTCCGGGCTGGTATCAAAACAGGTTGTCAAAGCTTTCTAAGCGTTTTGGAGATTTTTTTAAGGCAAAAAAACGGGTGGCTGAAGAACAGGTGCTCATAGATACATTAATAAGTAAAGAATGTTTAGAGTTAAATGTGGCAGAGCGGTTTGCTCAGATACTTGCTGAATGTTCATGTTCTTTATTGGCGATGTCTTCATTAGGTATCGAATCCGTTTCTTCCACATTAAAGAGCTTAAAAGAATGCGGTATAGAATTGCATTCGCGAGCATTTTCTACAGAAGACTTTTTTTTGGAAACTACACAGAGGTGCAGTACGTCTGCATTAGTACAAGAGGGTGTTTTATTTTGTAGTACTTTAGGGTTTTCAGAAGCGATGAAGCTGTTGTTTATCTATGAAAATAAAATGCCAAAGAACATAGTATTTTTAACTGATGATCCTGAAGAAATCAAAACTTTAGGACGAGAATGTATAGATTTGGGGATCAAATTTTTTGGCTTAGTATATTATCCTGCTGCAGAAAGCATATTTTCCTATGTTTACCCTTATTCGGCAGCGGTTGAGATTCAAGAAGAACATGCGTTGGCGGTGATCTCCGATGCTACAGCGCAATTATCGCTAGATTCTCTTAATCAAAAGAGTTAACATTATTTACTTGAAACAAGCCTTATAGTATCCTCTCTGTCCCCCTGAGAGGGTGCTTAGGGCCCTTTTTTAGTTTTCGAACATATTGAATCCTTAGATTGCTTTATATAAAAAACTATTTATTCCTAAAGGGATGCTCCGTACAATAAAACAATTTTTTGTCTTTGAGAGCATTGCTATGAAGGTAATATTTTTTATCTCAGTTTTCTTTTCAGTATTTTCTTTAGAAGCAAGTATTATCAAAGTATCTGATATACACGCTGTGAATAAATACGCGAGAAAAGGTTCGTTGGTTTTATTAGGCCTGGACGAAACGCTCGTCTTCCCTAAACAAATGCTGGGAACCAGCTCTTGGTTTAACGAACGTTTAGAAAATCTAAAAAAAGAACAGTCGGATTATGATCCTCTTGCTAAGGCTTTTTGCGAAAGAATCGCTGTGTCCTTTGCTGTAGAGTATGAGCTTATTCATCCTGAAGTTCCTAAAGCTATAGAAAGTTTAGCTTTATCCGAAGCTTGGGTCATGGGAGTGTCTCAATTTCCTATTCCTATGGCGAATCATTTGCTTCGTTCTGCCCAAGCTTTAGGTCTAGTGTTTTCTTCCTGCTTACCCGCCCGGAGTGATGGGTGGATGCCACATCTTAAAACATTCGGTAGACCTCAACATGCTATGTTTATAGAAGAGCAAATACTCTTTACTGGAGGGCTGGTTAACGGCATCACCATGGAAGAAGTTCTTTCTACTTTATTTTCAACTTTAGACACATTGCCTCAACAAGTGATCTATTTGGATCAGAATAAGGAGAACCTGATTTCTGCAGAAGCAGCATGTAAACAAGCAAATGTGTATTTTATAGGGATGCTCTATAATCCTGCGGTAAAACGGGTCAAGAGCTATAAATCTGACATTGCTAACCTGCAGTGGTTGCAATTATGTAACCAACTCTCCGATAGGTATTTTCAGTCTTTGCTGACCTATGTCATTGGTCCAGAGGGGCAAGGATAGTATTTTAAAAAAGTTAGGGAAAAGCCCTTAGGATAAAACCATGGGCTGATTCCCTAAACTTGAATTCTTCAGAAAGAAATACATAACGGAAGAGAAGGGATTCGAACCCCCGGTTCCTTTAAGAGAACTTCTGATTTCGAATCAGATGCATTCGACCACTCTGCCACTCTTCCTTGAGAGCACTAGTGTAGGTATTCCTCGCTAGGAAATCAAGCCCAACCATAATTTTCTTCTATTCTTAAAACGCTAAAAACACGCGAGTGTGCCTTGCGATCTCTTGTCATGGTGTTGGAGACGTCCTACAGTCATCTCAAGAGCGACTGTATTGAAAATCAATAAGATGGGAATCTTTATTATTATTTGCTTAAATTGAAATGAAATTAATTAGAATTATGGCTTTATGTATAAGTAATTTAATAAAAATTGAATGATAAAATCATATTAAAAGTACGTTTTTTGATCTAAAATGGAGTATAGATTTTTGGTTTTTTTATTTTATCATGTCGCAGCCGCTATATACGAACAGACTTATTACTGAAAAATCACCGTATTTGCTTCTTTATGCTCATACGCCGGTAAATTGGTATCCTTGGTGTAGCGAGGCTTTTGACCTGGCTGTGAAAGAGGATAAGCCCATTTTTCTTTCTATTGGTTGTGCACATTCTCGATGGTGTCAGGTTATGCTTCAGGAAAGCTTCGAAAATCCTGAAATTGCCGCAATACTCAACGAGAATTTTATTAATATTAAGGTAGATAAAGAAGAATTGCCTCATGTGGCGAATCTTTATTTTGATCTCGCACAAATGCTTTCGATATCAGAAGAACATCAAAGTTCTCCTTCTTGGCCATTAAATGTATTTTTAACTCCAGATCTTCTGCCTTTTTTCTCCGCAAATTATTTGGCGGCAGAAGGGAAATTAGGGCTACCGTCGTTTTCACAGACGATAGAAAGGCTGAATTTGATGTGGGAGAATCCTGAGGAAAGAGATGTGCTTGTTCGTCAAGCTCATAAGATTCTTGAGATTGCTTCATTTATAGAAAGATGCGCAAGAAAAGAAATGTTAGAAGAGGGTATCCTCCGAAAAACAGTCGAGGCCATATATCATGATATCGATCCCCATTATGGAGGAGTAAAAGCGTTTCCCAAAACCCCACCAGCTTTGTTGATCCAGTTTCTCTTGCGTTATGGTGTAGAGTACCAAGATAATAGAAGTTTATTTTTTGTCGATCGTTCTTTGCACATGATGGCACAAGGAGGGATTTTCGATCATTTGGGCGGGGGATTTTATTGTTACACCATTGATGATAAATGGTTAATTCCCTGTTTTGAAAAACGTTTGATCGATAACTCTTTCTTGTTACTAGATTATTTGGATGCTTGGGTCTGTATGAAAAAACCTGAGTATCGTTCTATAGCTAAGCAAACGCTCCATTATATTCTTTCTGAACTCTATGATCCTGAGGTGGGAGCCTTCTATACTTCAGAACATGGAGAACGTTGGGGGGATACTGAGGGAAGATATGCCACCTGGTCCGGAGAGGAAATCCGCGAAGTGCTGGGAGAAAATGCCGAGATCTTTTGTGAATACTACGGGATTTCTAGAGAAGGGTTTTGTAATGGGAGAAACATTCTTCATATTCCTTCGCATATTGATATCGAAGAAATTACGGATAAGTATGGTTGCACAATAGAAGAATTCCATGAGATTATCGATAGGCTTAAAGAAAAATTGCTCCTACATAGAAAGAAAAAAGCACGGCCTTTCAAAGATGACCAATCTCTTGCTTTTCAAAATGGTTGGATGGTCTACACACTAGCGTATACCGGGAGAATCCTCGGTGATTTCTCTTACATCGGTGTTGCTCAAAAGTGTGGCGAGTTTATTTGTAAAAATTTATGCAAACGCCCCATGTTATTGCGTAGGTGGCGCGATGGCGACGCCAAATACTCCGGAGGATTGGAAGATTACGCCGGGGTAATTCTAGGAGCCCTAGCTCTTTACGAAACTGGTTGTGGAGCTCAGTGGTTATTACTAGCTGAAGATCTTATGAAAGAGGTCATTGTATCCTTTCGTTCGGAAAGTGGGGGATTTTACACCACAGATGGTAGAGACTCGGCATTACTGTTAAAACAGGAAAATCTCTCTGATGGTGAAGCCATTTCGGGAAATGCTCTTGTTTGCCAGGCTTTGATCAAACTGCATATGCTTACAGAAAAGAAGCATTACCTTACCTATGCGGAAGATATCCTACAAATTGCCCAAGCCCGATGGCATACCCATAAGTTTTCTTCTTTAGGGAATCTCATGGCCGCACAAGCATATTTTTCGCGTAATCATCAAAAAATCCTTATTTCTTTAGCTAATGAACAGGATCGTGAGAAACTTTTATCCTGCTTAGCAGGACTGTTCCTGCCCCATATCTCTATTGTTTGGATGCGGGAACAAGAGCGTGAATCATTAGAAGAGATTCTTCCTGAATATGAACACTGTCTGATCCCTAAAGAAGGGCAAACATCCACAGTGATTTGCTTATTAGAATCGGGGGTAGGGAGAAAATTCTCCAACATTGAAGAGTTTCGCACCTATATGAATTCAAAATAATTCTTTGTCTTTCATTTATTTGTGAGAAGATTTCTTCTCGAAGTGGTCAAAATTTGGTCAATTTCTTATAGTTAGTCCCTAGACATGTCAACCAGTAGGGAGTAGCAAATCATGAAGAACAAAACATTCAGCGTTTTCTCTTTGGTCGGTTTGGTGTGTTTACCGGGATGTTTACTAGGGTATGAAGGCTCCCTTCCTACTAACCAGCGCGAGTATCCCTACCATAATGAAAAGATCCTTGAGGAGCCTGCAGGAATAGCTATTCATGATCGTGTGTTATTTAAAATCGATGACGATACCGTTGTCACGACTTTAGATGTTATCCAGAAATTAAATCTTCTTTTTGCTTCTTCCTACCCGCAACTTCTAGAGTCCTACCCAGCACGTTCACAGTACTACACAGCTATGTGGCCGGTAGTTTTAGAATCTGTCATTGACGAATTTCTTATGGTTGCCGACGCTAAAGCGAAAAAAATCCAAGTTGACCCTACTACAGTCAATCAGGAAATCGAAGCAATGTTTGGTAGAGATTTATCTTTCTTTTACGTGCATTTCGATATGACTCCTGAAGATATATTTAAAGTCGTGCATCGTACATTGATAGCTCAAAGAGTGATGGGTATGATGGTGCGCTCTAAGGTCATGTTGAAAGTGACTCCAGGGAAAATCCGGGAGCATTACAACCAGTTGGCTGAAGAAGCGGCAAAAACTAAACTATGGAAATACCGCGTAGTCACGATTAAAGCCGCGACAGAATCCTTATCTAGTCAAATTGCCGATAAGATATGCGCACGGTTAAATGAAACACAAAGTTGGAATAAAGAGCGCTTATCTGCTTTAGCTCTATCTCAGGGGGGACAATTTGTCTGTTCCGAAGAGTTTATACGTAATGATAAAGAGTTGTCAGATGCTCATAAAATGGAATTATCTAGTGTGAACTATCCCTTGGCTATCTGTAGTCAACCGAAAGCTCATAAATCAGGGCATAAGCTCTATGTGCTTCTTGAGAAATCAACACTGCCTATGCAGCCTTTGGAAGAAATAGAAACTCAGATTAAGCAAACATTATTTATGCATTATGCTGAGACTATAGAAAGTCAGTATAAAAGGAAATTGCGTGCGCGCTACGGCTTTGACTCATCGATGATTGCTAAGTTGCTTTCTGAAGAAGCCCCACCTCTATTTTCATTACTTTAGGAGATCGTTTGTCACGCAGTTCTCCTGAACAACTTACCCGCTTTTTAGCTGAAGTTCATGGCCATCCTAAAAAAGGCCTTTCACAGAACTTTTTGATAGATGGGAATATTCTAAGGAAGATCCTTGCTGTTTCTTGTGTACAGGCAGGGGATTGGGTATTAGAAATCGGCCCCGGATTCGGAGCTCTTACCGAAGTACTCGTGAATCAAGGAGCTCATGTCGTTGCTTTAGAAAAGGATCCTATGTTTGAGGAAACATTAAAGCAACTTCCCATACATCTAGAAATCACAGATGCTTGTAAATATCCTTTGTCACAACTTCAAGATAAGGGATGGCAAGGAAAAGGACGCGTTGTTGCTAACCTGCCCTATCATGTTACCACACCTTTATTAACAAAGTTATTTTTAGAAGTTCCTAACCAGTGGAAAACGGTTACGGTAATGATCCAAGATGAAGTCGCGCGACGTATTACAGCGCAACCCGGAGGTAAAGAATACGGATCATTAACTATCTTTTTACAATTTTTCGTTGATGTGCGCTACGCTTTTAAAGTGAGCCCAGGATGCTTTTTACCAAAACCGCAGGTATCCTCAGCGGTTGTTCATATGACTGTAAAAGATCGCTTTCCTCTTGAAGAACCTCTCCGTACGAAATTCTTTTCTTTAACTAGAGCGGCATTTGGCCAGAGACGAAAACTCTTGGCGAATGCTCTTAAAGATCTTTATCCTAAAGAACGTGTTTTTGAGGCTTTAAGCCAACTAAATTTTTCTGATAAAACTCGTCCAGAGACCCTGTCTCTCGATGACTATCTCAAACTATTTGAACTTCTCTCATTGCACGCCTAAGTGCATCTCAGGCTATTGTTAAAGCAGACTTTTTCTATATAAGAGAAAAAATATAAATTAAACGCAGAAGATTTTAATTTATATCTCTTATAAGAGATTTTTTATTTTTATAAAGGCGTTTTTTTTAATGAAAAAACAAGAAATTGAAAGTCTAATATGGTATTATTTCTCGTCAGGATTAACAGAAGAGAGGGGAGGATTTCCCTAAATGCTGTTGGTCAGTAAATATTCAGAATACATACTCTAGGAATCTTTCATGGAGACTTGGTTATACTATTGCAAAGTGCGTACACGTAATTATATTCCCTGCCTTCCGGTGTTATCTCCCGTCATTTTGCAAGCGGATCAGTGTCTTCCTACGTTATACTTATCACCGTTTAGTCGTTGCTGCAGGGAAACTAAATTTGTAGCTTCTGTAACAGGTTAAGTACGGAAAAAAGAACACATAATCCTTTGCTAAAGGACTAGACAATACTTAACTTGTTAGATGGAGCCTTCTTTGTACGGAAGTTAAAGTATGTGAGAATACGTTTCACCATACTATCTACATCTAGTCCTACTCTTTTTAATAAACTCTCTTTATCTCCATGCAAAAAGATACTATCGGGAATGCCAAAGTGTAAGACGTCCACTTTGAAGTTATAGGTAGCTAGAAAATCGTTAAATTCCGACGCCAAACCTCCGCGAATAGAATGTTCTTCTATAATGATAACTTTGGAATGGTGCATCAATAAGATGCTAAAGAGATTGTTATCAAATGGCTTAATGAATACAGGGTCTACGACAGTGGCAGAAATTCCATGGCTAAGTAACTGCAATTTTATAGATAATGCCGCACTACACATGTGCCCCAGACCTACAATCAAAACATCTTCACCCTGACTCAGGATTTCTCCTAATCCTGGATCACGATACATCGTTATATCGGTAGCGATAGGGTCACCTTGAAGCGCTGTAATATTGGGGTAACGAATTGCTGAAGGCTGTTTCCAATGTAGAGAAGATTGTAGCTGTTGTTGGAACACTATAGAGCTTCTCGGCTGACAGATAATCATGTTGGGCATAGCACGAAGAAAACTCAAATCATAAATACCGTGGTGGCTACAACCATCTCCATAGGCTAAACCTGCACGATCTATACCAAAGATCACCGGGAGATTTTGTAAACATACATCATGGAAAACGTTATCCATAGCACGATGCAAAAATGTCGAATAAATCGAACAAATGACAGGAGTATTCGCTTTCGCAATTCCCGCTGAAAACGTCACAGCATGACCTTCAGCAATGCCTACATCGATAAAACGCTCTGGAAATGTTTCTTTAAACGTTTCTAACCGTGATCCTAAGGACATCGCCGGTGTAACCACATGTAAATTCGGAGAGATTTCTCCAAGTTTGCATACAGTTTTCCCAAAAATATCAGGATAAGTCAGCTGCGGTTGAATCGTCGGAAGTAACTTATCTTCCGCTGTAAGTTTGAAATTCGCCTTGACTCCATGGTATTTTGTAGGATTTTCCTGAGCTATCTCTAAACCTTTTCCTTTTTTTGTACAGACATGGATAAGAATAGGGAAGGGTAAGTCACGTACCTTCTGAAATAAAGAGACTAATGCTTTTATGTCGTGACCGTCCACAGGACCCATATACGCTAAGTTAAACTGCTCAAAAATAGGAATCGGACAAACTAAAGACCTTAAACACGTGGAAATCTTATGCGAGCACTTAGCGATACTTTTGCCGTAGCGGGGAATCTTGGATAATGATCTTTCTAGTTTGCGCGAAAGCAAACTAAATTTAGGGTGGTGAATCCATTGTGATAAGCTTTTGGACATTACACCCACGTTTTTAGAAATCGACATGTTATTGTCATTTAAAATGACAATAAATTTAGATAGATCCGTATGAATATTATTTAAAGCTTCGAAGGTTAATCCACAGGAAAAAGCTGCGTCACCAAGAATAGGAAGAACGTGTGTTTGAGATTTCTCAGTAGCTTTTGCCATGCCTAAAGCTAAAGATAAAGCGTTGCCTGCATGACCAGAAAAGAATAAATCGTGAGCACTTTCTAAAGGCGAGGTAAATCCACTTAATCCTCCATCATGACGAATGCGCTCGAATTCTTCTATGTTTCTCCCTGTAAGCAGTTTGTGCGTGTATGTTTGATGCCCAACGTCAAAGATAAATTTATCTTCTGGAGAAGAAAAGACATAATGTAAAGCTATCGTTAATTCAATAATTCCTAAATTAGAAGCTAAATGTCCTCCTGTTTTAATAAGGACAGAAATAATTTTATGACGTATTTGCTCAGCAAGAAGAGAAAGCTCAGAAAAAGAAAGCTTCTTAAGATCTTCTGGAGAAGAAATTTGACTTAAAATAGAGGAAGTATAAGAAGTCATGGTTGTGTAGTCATAGAAAATGTTTGTAGAACAGGTTCATCTAATGCATCTTTTAGAAGAGTTCCATTAG
Source organism: Chlamydophila parapsittaci (assembly GCF_006385615.1). Classification (NCBI taxonomy): domain Bacteria; kingdom Pseudomonadati; phylum Chlamydiota; class Chlamydiia; order Chlamydiales; family Chlamydiaceae; genus Chlamydia; species Chlamydophila parapsittaci. The sequence continues at coordinate 976,513 of NZ_CP041038.1, forward strand.
GCTGAACAGAAAGGAGATAACATTGTTGATCTTTGACTAAGATCTCATCTAAACCCTGATGTATCAGGGAAAACATTTTTTCATATACAACTAAAATAGCATCAAGAGAGTCGAGAGTGCTTAAATGATCTTGTAACGAACTCAGCTCTTGAATTAGGGTATCTACATCATTACAAGGCATCGCTCTCTCTACAGTTAGTGTACGAAAGACTCTTCTTCTGAAAGAAAATCTTCATTTCGTTTTTCAGACAACTCACGTACACGCTCTTCCGCTTTACGGATCCGTGATTCACATATACGCATTAGGGCATCTGCTTCTTCATAAAATTTTAAAGAAGCATCTAAAGATGTCGAAGGTTGATTCATGAGATCTACGATCTCTTCTAACCTTTCCATAGCCTTTTCAAAGGGAATTTCTTCCATAGTTTAAAACTCTTGAGTTTCAAAGTTCTGAACATCCGTCACAGTAAGAGTGGCTTCTCCATCCTGTAGTCTTACCCTTACACAACTATGTTTATGTAAACTTTTGGCCGAAATGATAGCCGAATTTTCATTAAAGTCAAAGAGCATAGCATACCCGCGTTTTAAAACATTTTTAGGATTTAATGAAATTAACTGTTTGGAAACAGTGTGGTATTTTGCTCGATGTCTTTCCACAAGATGGTTTAGGGAAAGGAAGAGATTTTCTTTAGCGTATAAAAAATGCTCCCTACGTTCGCATACTGTATAAACGAAAGCTTTATTTAACCGTCTTTTTAAGAGGTTAAGGGCAGATGTTTCTTTTATAAATAATTGATTAATTTTGGTTGTAAAATGTTTTAATAACGTTTGCTTGTGAGCTAAAGATTGCTGAAAATATCCTAAACGCTGAGATAAAGCTCTGTGAATTTGATCTCTACAAGGATCGAATCTCTGCCTATACTGCTGCGTGTTGTGAATAACAAGATTTTTTTTAATATGCACACAGTGGTGTTTTAAAGCCAGCAAACGATTTTGGAAAGCGAGATTGATCATTTTCCAAAGATCTTGGAGACGGTACGTCATACGTTGTAAAATATCACTTTGCAACCAGCGCGTATATTGCATATAGCGTTGCTTGCTTTGTGAAAGTTTTGTTTGTATTGACCGTTCTATAGAGACACGAAGATAGTCTAAAGATTGATGGGGAGGACGGAAAAAATCTACGTGATCTAAGTACCGCTTCCATTGCTGAATTTGCTTTGCTTTCCCTGCAAGCAGTTGCTGTGCATGAGCATTCAAATAGCGTAAATGACTTTTAAATATTTGAATTTGTTCTTGACTACTTTGACAGACAATTTCTGCAGCAGCTGAAGGGGTGGGCGCACGCACGTCAGCAGCAAAATCACATAATGTATAATCTGTTTCATGTCCAACAGCAGAAATAATAGGGATTGTGCTGGCATCTATGGCCTTGACAATGATTTCTTCGTTAAAAGCCCAAAGATCTTCAATACTGCCACCACCGCGAGCTATGACAAGAACATCAACAAGCTTATCTCTATTCATTACTTCAATCGCTTGAGATATTTCTTTTGCTGCTGTAGCTCCTTGTACTGTCACAGGATAAATTAGGACCTTATACTGATAACAACGACGAGAAAGAATACGTAAAATGTCTTGAATTACGGCTCCTGTTGGGCTGGTAATCACGCCAATACATTTTGGAATTCTCGGAAGGGGTTGTTTTTTTTCTATAGAGAAGTACCCTTCGGCTGCAAGACGCTTCTTAGTTTCTTCGAATTTTTGTAAGAGATCACCTTCCCCAGCATAAACTAAGGCGTGGGCTACGATTTGGTATTGACCTCTCGGTGCATAAACAGTCAGTTTCCCGTGAATGATCACCGAGTCGCCATCTTTAGGGCGACGGTCAAAATACTTACTTTTAAAATGAAAAAAAGCACCGTTTAAAAAAGATTTACTATCTTTAATACCAAAATAGAGATGCCCGCTCGGCTGTAAAGAGACGTTACTTAATTCTCCTTTAACCACAATATGGCAAAAATTTGACTCGAGTAGATTTTTTATAGACTCGGTAAGAGTCGTTACCGCTTGAGGAGGAGATGAAGTTGCCATGCCCTAGAATACAGAAAGGTTTCAAGTTCTATTATTTTAAAATAAAGCACCTTCCTAGTAAAAAACTAGCAAGAATCGTGAAATCATGTCTATAGTGGGAGATGAACGAGCTAACAAATAGAGGACGTAGATGGAACGTAAGCGTTATATTTTCGGTAATTGGAAAATGCATAAGACAGCTAAAGAGGCTAAAGATTATTTGTCTGTTTTCTGCCCTCTCCTTGAAGAAGTTGCTTCTGTATCTCGTGTGGGTATCACCCCCGCATTCACAGCGTTACATGCTTGCTGTGAATCTATAAAGTCTTTTCACAGTCCTCTGTGGCTGGGAGCGCAAAATGTCCATCAGGATACCTCGGGAGCCTTTACAGGTGAAATTTCCTTGCCTATGCTCAAAGAATTTGATGTCAATTTTGTACTTTTAGGTCACTCCGAATGCCGTCATATTTTTCATGAAGAAGATACGACCATTGCGCTTAAGGTTGGTGCCGCAGCTCGTGAAGGCATTATTCCCGTTCTGTGTATCGGAGAAACTCTAGAAGTTAGAGAAAAAGGCGCGACGGAAGCTATGTTATCTAACCAGTTGATGTTGGGGCTTGCGCAACTTCCGGAAACTGCCTCTGTAATCATTGCTTATGAACCCGTATGGGCAATTGGTACGGGTAAAGTAGCTTCAGCGGTTGATGTGCAAGAGGCACATGCCTTTTGTCGAGAGGTGCTTGCGAATATATTTTCCAAAGAGAAAGCTGAGGAGATTTCCATTCTTTATGGGGGATCTGTAAAGGCAGATAATGCTGAAGGATTTGCTCGTTGTCCTGATGTAGACGGGTTGTTAGTAGGAGGCGCTTCCTTAGATCCTAAAGTTTTTGCCGATGTTGTCGCGAATTTTCATCGTTAGCTAGTAAAAATTATATTAGCTTTTTGGCCATGTTGTGTGAAATATTTTCATAGAATTTACACCAAGGTTTTGTTTGAGAACAGTGTTCCAAATCAATAAAATGTTTTTCAATATGGTGATTAATTTAGTTTTATACGAGAATATTTCCAGGGCCTTTTTAGGGATTTTTACAGTTTATAGAGACACTGGCTTAGAAAGAAATTTTTAAGATCCTAATGAATTAAAGGGCTAGGAATTCACCTCAGATAGGTTTTTTGATTTAGGAGAAGCATTGTGACCGCCTTGTTTTATTCGTTTTTATTTATCTTTCTTCTTTTGTGCGTAATTCTTTGCGGACTGATTTTGATTCAAGAAAGCAAGAGTATGGGACTCGGTTCTTCTTTTGGCGTGGATTCAGGAGATTCCGTTTTTGGTGTATCTACCCCGGATATTTTAAAGAAAGTCACTGCTTGGTTGGCAGTAGTTTTCTGCTTTAGTTGTTTGTTTCTATCTTTTGCGACAACATACTTGGGGAAAAATTCTCAAGAACCTCCTGTACATGTTCTAGAACAAGTTTCTTCAGATGGAGAAGAAATCTCTAGCGAATAGAAAGCTTCGCTAGAGGTTATCGACTTTTACCTAAAGCACATTATCTATTTTTAGGAAGTAAAATTAAAACAGTCACTATCTTATGAAAAAAGTCTTTTATATATTTTGTCTCTATGGTCTACTACCTGGCTCTACAATATTTTCAGTAGAAAAAGTTCAAAAAGAGATGGAGAACCCTTCGCCATTGCCTACAGTCTGTCCCTTTCATTCAATAGAAGAGGCACATGCGTAGCGAATCTGCGGGGTGATAAATCATGATTAGAGAATTAGAATATTACGGTAGCCCTACGTTACGTAGAGAGGCTGATGCTATTCTTGACATTACTGATGAGATTCGTCAGTTGGCTCAAGATATGTATGAGACTATGGTAGCTCATAAGGGGGTAGGTTTAGCAGCTCCTCAAGTAGGGGAAAGCGTAAGACTTTTTGTTATGTGTGTTGAGGGAGAAACAGAAGATGGGGATCTGATTTTTTGTGACTTCCCCAAGGTGTATATTAATCCTGTACTTTCTGATGTTTCTGAGGATCTTGTTTTAGGTAGGGAAGGATGTTTATCGATTCCTGGGTTGCGAGCTGATGTTTACCGCCCGCGTAGCATTACCGTAAAAGCAATCAACCTCGACGGTCAAGAATTCACGGAACATTTAGAAGGGTTTCCTGCGCGTATTATCATGCATGAAAATGACCATCTCAATGGAGTTTTATACATTGATAAGATGGAAGAGCCTAAGGATTATAAGAAGTTCAAGTCTACCTTAGAGAAAATTCGCCGTCGTTATAATAATCATTTAACAGATAAAGCTTCTTAGTCGTATTGTATTGTCTAAAGCTTGCTTGTCTTATTGATTTCTTCAAGTTCAAAAGAAGCCTTAACCATTTGAGTAAAAGATTACTGATTACTTGGATGTTTTGGCTTATCGAGTTTGAGGTAAAAGAAGAAGCGGTTATCCGCTTCTCTTTTCTCGTATACCGAGTATAGCTGCCAGTGCTCAAAGATTTTGGTTCCTAAAACCATTTGATATTCGAGATAGTTAGGTGCCTCGGTTCTATGCCAGCCATATCGTAGCGTCAGATGATAATTCCAACAGGGATGCGGACGAACAAAGACCTTCCCTAAAATGAGATTCCGACGATCTGATAAAGGAGAATTAAAAAGTTCTTCAGGAGAGCGACTCACATCTAGAATATAGTTTTCCTTATCACATTTAAGAAGGCTGTACTTGCTTCTATGCAGGAATTCTAAAGTTAAACCGATATTATCACTTCCTACCCATTGCCAAAGCAGATTCATATGATCCCAGCAATGTTTTTTCCATATCCATTCAGCATCTAGAGATAGGGTATTCTTACGATCTAAAGGTAAGGAAATCACGCATGCTGTTTTGGGAAATGTCGATCTTGCAAATGTATTTTTAAAAATTTGTGTTGTCCAAATTTTGGCGGAAGCGCGTGGAGCACTAGGAGAAACACGATTTAATATAAAGGATTCAATACCTATCTTACATAAATGTAGAGAAGAGAAAGCATCATTGATAGAAAAGATATAGTGCTCGTGGTTCTTTGCTAATGGATGTGTTGCCGATGTAAATGAAATAAAAGGCTCTACAATATGCTTGGTGTGTAGGTAATTCTTATATGCTGAAAAACGATAATCTAAATTTATTTGCGCAGAAGCTTGGCAATGACGTTGGGAGGTGTTGGGGACGTTGCCGTAATAAATCGCTGATGCTGATACCGTGGGGGTTAGTGTCCCTATAAGTAGGGGAATCACACGGTATACTTTAGGAGAGGCCGCAGCTCTCAGTGAAGAAAAATTGGAGCCAGCAATGTTATTGCTAAAAGCAAAGTTTAAATAGCCACATTCAAACAGATTCTCAATGAAAATCCCTGTATTTTTAATATTCACAGGGTGTTGCTTCAAAGAAAGATAGGGAAGTTCTTGATTCACATTCTGGAACGGATTTACCTTCACAGAAGAAGAGAGTTGGCCGTCTAATAGCGCATCATGCCAGGTAAGGCGCACTTGTGTAGGACCAGTATTTTTTAAAGAGAAATTATTTGGAAAAATGTCAGCAACCGTTTCCCAGCTGTCGCTTAAATGATACTCCCCGGATAACTTGGTCTGTTTATGTGCTAGAGAAAAATTTCCATGGAAGCGGTAGCGATCTCGAGGTTCTGCCATATCAATCGCTAAGCGGTGGGCATAGTAACTTTTCATATTAAAGACATTTTCAGGTTTCTCTTTTTGTGAAAAGTGCATGTTATAGCCAACACCTATGCCATGCTTGAAAAAGCTATCTAAAAAAAATGTAGATAGAAAATGCTTTTTAGAAATAGGTGAGTAGCTCACCCCTAAATAAGAACCTAAAAATCCTCCCGTACCTCCGCGGAAATTAATCGGAGGTTTCGGAATTTCCATGGGCATAATAGAAAATTTCGGGAGGAATAATAAAGGAACATTACAAATACTGAATGTGGTTTTCCCTATAGAAAGTACACTGTCTGAAGAGTATTCTAAGTAGTCTCCCGAAAGACAAATATGTTTTTTAGGACCTTCCGATGTGGAGATGTATCCTTTGTGGATAATTAAAGTTTCTGGAGTCAACGTCATCATAGACCCGCCCAAAAACCAAGGATACATTGCAAATCTCCCATTGGTCAAAAGACATGAATCCGTATCTTCGTAGTATTCCAAGTAGTCGCAAACTAATGTCTTTCCTCGGTAATTGACCATGACATTTCCATGAGCAATTAATTTCATGCCACGTTCGGGAACATTGTCTACGTAGGCACGATTTGCCTGTATGCGCAGATTATTATGAATATTGAGGACGCCATCTTCGATATCTAAAGTTCCAGATAGCCCTTTAAAATGGCTCAGATAGGATACTTTTTTCTTTGCAGCTTCTTTATGAGTTAACGCCTCTGAAGAAAATGAACACGACAGTAGTGCTGATAGAAGGAAATAGGGGAAACAACGTTTCATATGTCTTCACTATTCTATCATTTTCATCAATAACCCAGCTAAGATATGACAATTTTTTGCTTTTGTTTGTGTCATTAGCTGAATAAGTAAACGAATATCCTCATGTGTCTTGGATACCACAAGAGTTTCAAGAATATCTAACATGAGTTTTGCACGTATTTCTGGAGTAATTTGATAACGAAGATAAGGAGAATCAGGGTGGGGTTGCTTATCTTCTGTATCAATAAACAATAACGTTTCTTGGATGAGCTCCTGAGCATAACGATGTAGGGATAATTTTTTCTCAGGGTCTTTAGTCAAGTTGTATAATGCTAAATCGGCATAAGCACGGATTACAGGCTCTCCAGGAAGTTGGGATGCTCGTGAAAGGATATCTAAAGCTTGTTGATGAGAAGAATGTGCTAAAAAAGAGATGGCTTTAGAAGCCAGCGCTGTTTTCTGACTTAAGAGTATTTTCTCTATATAAGGAAGATACGCCTCTTTAGGTAGTTGTAAAAGAGAAACAAGGATCTGCTCTTCAGCATGTTGAATAGCAGATAAGGCTTTAGCACGTTCTGTAGGATTTTGAGGGAGGATTACTGCTTGGCATTTCCACCCTTGTGTCGCACGACCTTTGGAAAATGTAGGCACTAATGCTCGGTTATATTGTCGCTGAACTAACCATTCTGTAATGTATGCAAGAAGTTCTGGATGATCGCAGCCTAAATGTATCAAAGCTAGAGCAGCATTTAACTTTGCTTCGCTGTTTTTAGTATGTAAAAATACAGGAAGTACTAAAGGAATCCCTATCTCTTTAGAGAGTAATCGTGCTGTGTATAAAGCTCTAGGGTGTTCTTCTTGTATCTGCTTTTCGAAAATAGGAAGCGCATCCTCTTCTTTACCAATAGCAAGTAACGCTTGAGCCGAGGCTAAAGATAAATCGGGATCGGGTTTCTCTGAAAGCTTTTTTATAGCGTTATAACTTTGACCATCTTTTAACATTCCTAAAGCATATACGGCAGCTTCACGATCTAAAGGGGAAGCGCTGGTTAATAAATGCCGTAGTGTTGGTAAGAACCGTTTTTGTTGGTATTCTCCTATCAACAGAGCTGCATAGCTTCTTGTCGTACTTTTTGTTGAAGAGAGTAACTGACGGATATACGTATCCGCTTCTTCAGTTTCTAATCTTAGGAAAATAGCAGCCGAGAGACATTGGATTTCTTCAGGAAGCTTATAAATAAAAGATTGGAGATGATCGATGACTTTAATATTTTTTAATCCCGCCAAGCGGTAAGCAGCTTCTAAACGAATTACAGGATAGGCCGAGGCTAGAGCTTTGAATAAAAGTTCATCAGAGCTTTTCCCTAAATGTGAAGATAACGCTGATAATACCAACAATTGTTGTAAAGGATCGTTGGTTTCCATTGCTTGCGAGAGAATCTCAAATGCTTCTGCAGAACCTACAATACCCGCGCCAATAATGGTGCTTTTTCGAATGTAGGGATCATCAGAGCGTAATCCCTGTTTTAAACAGTTCTCAGAGATTTTTCTTAATAACGCAAAATCATGGTTTCCTTGCGTTTCTAAGGTGTCTAGATAGGCGGTAAGAGCTTGTTCTACAGATTTTTGGCTCGTATAAAGGATCTTATGACTTACAGGATCAGGAAAACTACTAAAAACCAAACTAGGAAAACTTAAACATAGTCCTAGGGGTATGATTAAACGAGATAATCCCATAAGTTAACGTTAAACTCCAACAAGAGGTGTTTCAGTGTTTTAATCGGAAGACCTTGGACATTATATGCACATCCTTGGATATTATGAATAATCAAGCCACCACCTTCTTGAATACTGTAGCCTCCACATTTATCTAGGGTAGAAAATGCTTTGACATACCTTCCCAAGTACGCTTCGGGTAGTTGGGTAAATGTTACCCATGTGGTCTCTTCTCCAGTGACTAATTTCTTATCTTGCAGAAGCGCTATACTGGTAATTACGGAATGGGTTTGACCACTTAATGTTTTTAACATTTCAATAGCCTCATCATAAGAACCCGGCTTATTGAAAATTTTCCCTTCATACACCACAACGGTATCCGCAGTAAGAATAAGACCTTCAGGATGATGATCCTTCACTATAGACTCGGCTTTACCTACAGCCAATTCGCGAGAATACGCTATAGGATCACCATGATAAGGAACCAAATGTTCTTCAAAATTTGAGGAGATACAGGTAAAAGGAATACGAAAGTATTCTAGTATCGATTTTCTTCGTGGAGAAGAAGAACCCAGGATGAGCTTTGGTTCCATACGCCCTCAATAAAATATATCCTAGACTTACATTCCTTAGGCTATAGCTTTCTACTGCTTGTGTAGTCCGCCATTGTCCCGTCAAAGAAAGTAATCTTACCTTTTTCAAAAATCAATAATTTCGTTGCGCATTCTTCGATGAGGGTTCTGTCATGAGAAACAAATATGGATGTCCCTTTGTAATCATTGATAGCCCAAGCGAGTGCAGAAACAGACTCTAAATCTAAATGGTTATTGGCTTCGTCAAGAATAAGTGTGTTGTGGTTTTCCAACATCATCCCAGCCATAAGCAAACGAGCTGTTTCTCCTCCGGATAGAGCCTTGATCTTCTTGAAAGCGTCATCGCCACCAAATAACATCTTCCCTAAAACGCTACGGATCTCTTGATCGTTAATTCCCGTTTTACGATTACGTAACCATTCGAATAGCGTTTCATCTCCACAATCTTTTAAGACGTCAGAGTGATTTTGAGGAAAATAGGAATAAGCAACTTGATGACCAGTTTTTATAGATCCTTGAGTAGGGGACTCTACACCAGCTAACAGTTTCATTAATGTCGTTTTCCCAAGGCCGTTGTTCCCAATAATTCCTAACTTATCTCCTTGATATATCTCTAAAGAGAAAGGTTGGAATAGGTGAGCTTCGTCATTATAACTTTTGGTAATACCTTCTAGAGAAAAGACAATCTTACCAGAAGCTTTTTCTGATAAAGGGAAACGTATGTAAGGACGCTGAATATTTGATTTCTTTAATTCTTGAGGCTGGAGCTTTTTAATTTCTCGTAAGCGTGATTGTACTTGACTTGCTCGAGAGCCCGCTCCAAATTTAGCCACAAATTCTTTAAGCTGGGCTATTTTCTTTTCTTTGGATTTGATATCTGCTTTCTCTTGATCTCGAGAAGCTGTTTTCATTTCTACCATAGCATCGTAATTTCCAGGATAGATAATGACAGTGTCATAATCAATATCAGCAATATGGGTAGTGATGGTATTTAAAAAGTGCCTGTCATGGCTAACAACAATCACAGTCCCATCATAATCCTTTAAGAAATTCCCTAGCCAGTTGATAGAGTGAATATCCAGGTGGTTGGTAGGCTCGTCAAGAAGAAGAGCTTCAGGATGACCAAACAAAGACTGACATAAAAGCACACGAAACTGTAGGTCTATAGGAATCGTGGACATTTTATTGTTAAATAATGCTTCTGGAATTCCAATTCCTGTAAGTAGTTCTTCAGCCTCAGATTCCGCTCGGTAACCATTTTCTTCGCCAATGATTTCTTCCATTTCACCGAGTTTAATGCCAATAGCATCAGTGAACTCTTCAAGATACAAAGCATCTCTTTTTTGCAAAGCATCCCACAACCGTGCGTTACCCATGATTACGCAGTCTAAAACGGAAACATCACCAAAGCTATCTATATTTTGGCGTAGAATACCTACTTTCTTAGGTAAAGAAATAGAGCCACGAGTAGGTTCTACACAGCCTGTGATAATTTTTAGTAAGGTAGACTTTCCTGCACCATTGGGTCCTGTTAGTCCATAGCGATTGCCAGGGTTAAAGACGACAGACACGTCGTCGAACAGTACACGTGTGCCTAAGGTTTTGCCAATTTTGTCAAGTACAATGCTCATAGCGCATAGCATAACAAAGAGGAGCTTAGAGCACAAGAGGTTTGCCTAAGGTTTAGCTATGGGGGTGGGACTCATCATGTGTTTGCTTTTTAAGCTTCATAGATACATGAGTATAAATAGTTGTGGTTTCTAAAGAACTATGACCGAGCAGAGCTTGAATGGTTTTTAAATCCATGCCGTTCTCTAGCCAATGCGTAGCAATTGTATGGCGGATGGTATGGGGGGTAATATTCCCTGATAAACCCGACTGGCGAAGATATTTTTGAAATTTTCTATCAATAGAGCGAGTCGTTAATCTTTTCCCAAAACGATTTAAAAAAATTGCTTGTGAATCTTTTTCAATGCCTGTTCTCGCAGGATGAGTGAGGTATTGTTGTAGCCATTGTGCTGCATGAGGAGTCATAGGAACAAGACGTTCTTTTTTTCCTTTCCCTCGGATGCGAATGAGATGGGAGGTGAAGTCAATATCCCAGTGGTTTATAGCAACAATTTCGCTGATACGTAATCCTGAGCTATAGAATAATTCTAATAAGCAACGATCACGAAATCCTGTATATTTCGATAGATCCGGAGTTGCCATGAGTATTTCTACTTGCTCATAAGTGATAGGTGAAGGCAGTTCTTTAGGTAATCTAGGTCCTTGAATTGTTTCGGTAGGATCTTCAGGAAGAATACGATGTTTCACACAATACTGTGAGAAGCTTTTAATTGCTGAAAGTCGACGTTTGATTGTGCGTTTTGCTTTGTTTTCTTGCATGAGTTTTAAAATGTAGAGACGCACAGCATCTTTTGTTAGTAGAGAAAAAGGAAGCTCAGCTTCCTGTCTTTCTTTTGTGACTAAACAGATGGGAGGGGATGGGGTGAGCTCACCATGTTTTTCTAAAAAGTTTTTAAAATCATTTAAATCGATACAATAATTTCTTAACGTATGAGGGGAAGCAGTTTTTATATTTTTTAGATAATCAAGAAAAGCATAAAAAGCTGAGACCATAATGTTCCTAAACACTTTTTCTGCAGTATCCTTTATATAGGGATTTATTTAGAAGAAGGGTTTTTAGGGAAGGGATAACTACGGAATTCTTCAGCTGCAGTAACATTAGGGAAAATTTTCCCCGCTTCTATTTCAAACTCTTTAGAATTTAAGTAGCGTGCAGAAAAGTGTGTAAGCACGAGCTGTTGTGCTCCAGCAGCTAAGGCTTGGGTAGCTGCTTGCTTGGCTGTCATGTGGTAGTGACTTTCTGCTAAATGGCGATGCTCTTCAAGATAAGTACTTTCACACAACATAATTCTTGCATTTTTAGCTAAGTCTACAATGGATGGGCAGGGAAGCGTATCTGCGATAACAGCAATGCTATCACCCTTTCTAATATAGCTTAGGTCTTTGAGATATAGGGTTTTCCCGTTTACTGTGACTTGTTCATTACGAAGAAGATCTTGCATAATAGGACCACGTAATCCCGCAGCCTTGATCTTTTCTGGAATGAATTTTACCGTGTCGGGTTCGGTGATTCGCCATCCTAAAGTATCAACAAGATGATTGAGTTTACGCGCTTCGATACGGAAATTTCCAAAATCCTCAACAATCCCTTCTTTATCTATAGGATGTTCAATAACATTGATAGTCTCGTGATAAATCGTGCCGTAGCGTAATCTATCGAAATACTTTTTCCCCGAAGCTGGATAATAACAATGTATGGGATGGGTAACCTTATCCAAGTTTAATCTCATCAGCATAGAGCCTAAACCTAGACAATGATCACCATGAAAATGACTAATAAAGATCCTAGAGACAACAGTAGGAGCAATATTAGCAAAAATGAATTGTCTTTGTGTTCCTTCGCCGGGATCAAAAAGCAAACCTTCGTTATTCCATCGAAATAAGTAGGCTCCTTGATTGCGAGTTCGCGTCGGTTGTTGACTGGAACAACCTAAAATAACTAATTCTCTACAGCTCATAAATTTAGGAGAAAGTGTTCGGGAAAAGGAATAGAATAAACCAATCTAGTAAAAATACTCTACTAGAACTTGCCAGAGAGTGTGGTGAATTTTTATTTTTAATTTAATCTATACAATGCATGTAATTTTCATATTTTTTAGGGAACACAGGTTTAGGTAGTACAATAGGCTGTTGAGTGTTGTGATCACTGGAACTGTCATCCGAATCAAGAGAAGATGAATTAGAAGATGGAGATGAAGAGTTTCTAGGACGAATCAGATTTAAGACTGAGGATGTTCTTCTGCGAGGTTTTTGTACTTCATCAGATGAACTTGCCTCTACTTGCTTTCTTCGGGGAAGGGTTCTCAAACTTCTTCTTTGTCTTCTTTGTAGTTTTGCTTCTTGTTCTTTCGCGTATTTTTTCTCATCTTCTTTGATGGTTTCATGAAGTAAGCGATTGTATCGTACATCTAATTTAGAGAGGTCTAAATCTCTAGGCCGTATATGAGCAACAGGTGGTTTGGATGAGCATGTGATTATTAAAGGAAATAGGATGATGCCAATGAGAAGGGAGATTAGGGCAGCGATGCCAATATATATTCCTTTAGGAGAGAATAGGGCGGCTATAAATCCTCCTATCATGATCACAGCGAGTAAAGCTAGGATGAGTATAGAGATCGAAATAATCAGTCTATTTTTTTGTGAGCTTTCTGTTTTTTGTTCTGAATTTCGGGTTATGGTACAGCTAGTTTGATTTTTGGGAACAGTGGCATCAGGGACTAGTTTAGACGGAGTCATGAAAACTACAACGCAGGTTTATTTTAAAGCGCGTAGTTTAGAAATTTTAATAACATTTGTAAATATACAGTTTTTTTGTAATGATAATTTAGAACCGTTAATTAAACAAAAACGGTTCTAAATTATCTTCTGAGAGCTAATTAATGTGCGGAAAGGCTACTTTGAAAACATCATCGTAATGAGCCACAAAATGAATTTTCAGTCCTTTTTTTAGATAAGCTGGAAGCTCCTCATAGTCACGACGGTTATCTTCTGGGAAAATTAACACATTGAGTCGGGATCGACGAGCGGCTATGAGTTTCTCTCGAATGCCCCCAACTCCTAATACGCGACCAGTTAGAGTAATTTCTCCTGTCATACCTAAGTTTTCTAAAATAGGTGTATCTAAAAGCAGGGAAAGCAACGATGTGACCATGGTTACACCTGCTGAAGGGCCGTCTTTAGGAGTTGCTCCCTCAGGAATGTGAATGTGTACCTGAGATTTTGGGAAAAAGCTATAACCTGGAGCGTAGCGCTCTAATGCACTATGAAGATATGTCCACGCAATTTGAGAAGACTCTTTCATAACATCCCCAGCCTGCCCTGTGAGATGCATGTCTGTTTTCATTGAGGGAACTTGAACACTTTCGATATATAAAGTTGCACCGCCTAATGATGTCCAGGCTAACCCAGTAGCAACACCTACAGGCGTATGATCATAAAAACGATCACTAGAAAAAATCGGCTTGCCTAGGTAGTCCTGAAGGTTTTTTACATTAATTTTATATTGCGTGTGCTTTGGATGTGCTTTTTCCTGATTTTTAACTATCTTAAGCGCTACTTTTCTTAGGACTTTTTTAATATTGCCATTCAATGTACGCACACCAGCTTCTCGAGCATAGTTGTTAATCATATGCTTTAAAGCTTCGGGTTGGAAGACAATCTCTCGAGCTGTTAATCCCATTTCCTTGCGTGCTCTAGGCACAAGATATTTCGTGGCTATTTGCAGTTTTTCTTCAAGGATATAACCAGAAAGTCGCAATATTTCCATACGATCCAAAAGTGGATCAGGAATAGTATCTAAAACGTTTGCAGTTAGAATGAACAAAACATTCGATAGGTCAACACGGACGTCTAGGTAATGATCTAAAAAATCTTTGTTTTGTTCTGGATCTAAAACTTCTAACAAAGCTGATGCGGGATCGCCGTGATAGCTTGCTCCAATTTTATCAACCTCGTCTATCATAATAACCGGGTTCATCGCTTGGCTTTGTTTTAAAGCTTGCACCATTTTTCCAGGCATAGCACCAATGTACGTGCGTCGATGCCCTTTGATTTCAGCTTCATCTCGCATTCCGCCTACGGAAAAACGGAAAAATTTACGATGTAAAACTTTGGCTATACTACGGCCAATGCTTGTTTTACCCACGCCTGGAGGGCCTACTAGGCAAATGATACTTCCTTTAAGACCTTTGGATAATTTACCAACACTGATCAGTTCTAAGATGCGTTGCTTAATGTCTTCTAAACCATAGTGATCCTTGTTAAGAATAATCTCCGCTTTTTTGAGGTCGTGATACTCTTTACTTTGGATGCCCCAAGGAATAATGGTTAACCAGTCTAGATAGTTGCGGCAAACAGTGTATTCAGCGGACGATGTTTCTAAGGTTTGAAGCTTCTCTATCTCGTCTTGTATAACTTCCATCGCATAATCAGGAACCTGACGTTTTTTCAACCGGTTCATGAATTTCTCTAAGTCAATAGCCCGATCTTCTTTTTCTAATCCCAGCTCTTTTTTGATCGTTTTTAACTGTTCTTTTAAGAAGAATTCTTTCTGGCTTTTTGTGATTGTAGCTTCGATTTTTTGATTGATGCTACTTTGCAGACGACTAAGATCAAGTTCCTTTTTTAGAAGAATCAGAGCTTTGTCAATACGATCATGCATATTGGTTGTTTCAAGAACTTCTTGGAGTTCTTCCCTCGTGGCAGTAGTCAGCGCTACAGAAAAATCCGCAAGCTTTCCCGGTTCTGTAAAATCAGAGTGGCCAAGAAAGATTTGAAGTTCTTCTTTAAATAGAGGGTTGAGCTTTAAAAGATCCTTAATTACTGAAACAATGCTAATAGAATACGCTTTTAATTCTTCAGTTAGCTCTTTGTTATCTTTATGGTAGGAGACGCGTGCTTTGAGATATTTATCTTTAAGAGGTTCTACAATGCGGATACGCTCTTCTATACTTAATAATATTTGTGCGCTGCCTCCTTCTATAGGCATAATACGAAGGATACGCGCGGCAACACCCACACTATAAAGTTGGTTGAAACCTACTTTTAAAATATCCGCGTCTTCTTTTTTAGTAAGAACTAAACCTATGTATTTTTGTGAGGATTTAGCTAGAAGTTTTAAAACTTCATAATAAGGTCCCGATTCTATAAGAATCGGAGCCGCCATACCCGGGAAAAAGGGACGCTTGTTTAGCGGGAGAATAAATAAATCGGAAGGCAAGGAGCGATCATCTGATTTTTCTTCGACTTCCTCGGATTCATCTAAGAGTTTTTCTACTTCTTCAGGATTAGGATCCAAGATCTGAGAGTCGTTATTTATTGTAGAGTCCACAATTGTCCTTATACTAAAATCGTCGGATACTTTTATCTAAGTTGCTCTGATAACTTATTGATAGTAGCACTTTCAATAATAAAGATCCTCTTTTCGATATATTACAAAATAATCGAAATTCGTGCACCTACACAACCACTAAGGGAAATAGCAGAGCTAAGGAATAAGAATTAAAAAAGACGAGGGTTTAACGCAAATCGTTTTTCCTGATTTTAAAAAAAATAATCACTGGATATTTCTTCCTACATGTTTCATATTAAATAATTTCTCATGTTTTTTTATCAGATTTTAATTTAGAATGATTTGCAGATTATCGGGATCACCTTCGTTACTAATTACTTGGATTGTGTGGAGCTCGTAAAAAATTTTCTGATAATTCGCGAATTTTTTATCAGTTTTCTCGCGAGTGCATGGTGTTGCTGGATTTTCTCTGCAAAGAGAATGCGCGATCGTTTAATCAAAAATCACGGTCTTTTTTAGATTAAAAAAAGTTTTTGCTTTTTTTGTGAATATAACCAATCTATCTTGTGTTTATATTCAGAATTTAAATAATTCTACATCTTTAAAAGTTACTTATTTGTTATTTTTTTTGATTAAAAGTTTTTTAGTTGATATAGTTTTTTTCTGTTCGATTCTAATTTGGGTTATGCATTTTCATAGATACGTTATTATTGATACATCAGGGTATCAACCGTTTTTAGCTTATGTAGATCATCAGAAAGTGTTAAAACAATGGGATCTACCTGTCGGTCCGGACCAGGGACTAGTTTTAGAATTTATTTTTAAAAATAGTTCTTTAAGTTTCCAAGGGATCGGAGTGGCTGCTGGGCCAGGGAACTTTTCTGCAACCCGTGTTGGATTGTCCTTTGCTCAGGGGTTGGCGTTATCTAGAAAGGTCCCGATGATAGGCTACAGTTCTTTAGAGGGATATTTGACTCCTAAGGATAAAGGGAAAGCTTTGATGCTTCCTTTAGGAAAAAAGGGGGGGGTGTTAACTCTTAGTTCAGATCTCTCAGAGGATGGGTTTATTCATGACAAGAATGGGGTGGGTCCCGGCATTTTACTGCCCTATGAAGAGGCCTCTAAGTATTGTTTGGCCAATAACTGTTACCACGTTGTCTCTCCTAATCCACAACTTTTTATTGATAGTTTTTCAAATAGAATTCGGATAGAAAAAGCAGCACCCTCTATAGACCACATTAGAAGAAACGTAGTTTCTCAACTTATGCTTCTAGAGTGCAGTCAGCAATTGACGCCAGATTACCGCAGTTGTTCTTGTTTTTTCTAGCCTTAACATCATTTTCATTAGATAGGGGGAGCGGATAAAATCCATCATCCCGCTTTTTCAGCACGTTGCGAGTCAACTAACTCTTGAAGGGTAATAGATCTGATGGTACAATCGAGGCGCCTCTAACATGGCAGAGTGAGACGTATACCTGTGTTGTTTTAGGCTTAACAGTGATTATTATGCAAAATAAGGTAATGCATGCCCAGTGTTAAAGTTAGAGTTGGTGAGCCTGTAGATCGAGCTCTGAGAATTTTGAAAAAGAAAGTCGATAAAGAAGGGATCTTAAAGGCCGCTAAAGCTCATAGGTTTTATGATAAACCTTCAGTAAAGAAGCGTGCGAAATCTAAAGCCGCAGCTAAATACCGCAGTCGTTAGAAAATATCCTCTCTAGTGGTGTTTGATTTATGGATTACTATGATGTTTTAGGTGTTTCTAAAACTGCTTCTCCTGAGGAGATTAAAAAATCTTATCGTAAGTTGGCTGTTAAGTATCACCCTGATAAAAATCCAGGGGATGCTGAAGCTGAGAAACGTTTTAAAGAAGTTTCAGAAGCTTATGAAGTGTTAAGCGACCCTCAAAAACGTGAGTCCTATGACCGTTACGGTAAGGATGGACCTTTTGCCGGAGCTGGTGGCTTCGGTGGTGCAGGCATGGGCAATATGGAAGATGCCTTGCGCACCTTTATGGGAGCTTTTGGCGGAGAATTTGGTGGTGGCGGAAGCTTTTTCGAAGGCCTGTTTGGTGGTCTAGGTGAAGCTTTCGGCATGCGTGGAGATCCAGCAGGAGCTCGTCAGGGAGCTAGTAAGAAGGTTCACATCACTTTAACATTTGAAGAGGCCGCTCGCGGTGTAAACAAAGAACTTCTTGTTTCTGGATACAAGACCTGTGAAACTTGTTCCGGTAGCGGTGCCGCGAGTAAGCAGGGAATCAAATGTTGTGACCGTTGTAAAGGTTCTGGACAGATTGTTCAGAGTCGCGGTTTCTTTTCTATGGCCTCGACATGTCCTGAATGTGGTGGAGAAGGCCGTATTATTACAGACCCTTGCTCAAATTGTCGAGGACAAGGAAGAATCAAGGATAAACGCAGTGTTCATGTACAAATCCCTGCGGGTGTAGATTCAGGAATGCGTTTAAAGATGGAAGGCTATGGAGATGCTGGTCAAAATGGTGCTCCTGCCGGAGATCTTTATGTTTTCATTGATGTAGAAGCACATCCTGTATTCGAGAGACGAGGGGATGATTTAATTTTAGAATTGCCTATCGGCTTTGTCGACGCTGCTTTAGGAATGAAGAAAGAAGTTCCCACTTTATTAAAAGAGAGTGCTTGTCGTCTTACAGTGCCTGAAGGGATTCAAAGCGGAACGATTCTTAAGATTAAAAATCAAGGATTCCCTAATGTCCATGGCAGAGGACGTGGAGACTTGCTTGTGCGAGTTTCTGTAGAAACTCCACAAAATCTTTCTGAAGAACAGAAAGAATTACTTCGCAAGTTCGCAGCTACGGAAAAAGCAGAAAATTTCCCTAAGAAACGTAGTTTCTTGGATAAAATAAAGGGTTTTTTTTCTGACTTCACCGTATAGATAAGGATAGCACGGATCTATCCCAGGAGCAGATATGGTAGCAATACAGCATGAATTAGGATCTTCTATTAAAGAAGTTCTGAAATTAGTCTGGGGTTTAAGATTTGCTGAAAATAAGATGCTCCTTTTTTCTCGCCAGAGCGATTCTGGAGGGACCTTCCAGTTGTCTTGTGCTGGTCACGAGCTTGTTGGAGTCGTTGCTGGGAAAAGCCTCATTCCTGGGAAGGATTGGTCTTTCCCCTACTATAGGGATCAAGGATTCCCTGTAGGTCTAGGGTGTGACCTTTCTGAGATTTTTGCTTCCTTTCTTGCTCGATTAGCTCCGAATCATTCTTCTGGTAGGATGATGCCCTACCACTATTCCCATAAAAAACTCCGTATTTGTTGCCAATCGAGTGTGGTAGGTTCGCAATTTCTTCAGGCAGCGGGACGTGCATGGGCTGTAAAACATACCAAATCTAACGAAGTAGTTTACGTCTCTGGAGGGGATGGATCAACTTCTCAAGGTGAATTTCATGAGATGTTAAACTATGTTGCGTTGCATAAGCTACCTGTAGTTACAGTCATACAGAATAATGCTTGGGCGATCTCCGTTCCTTTTAAAGATCAGTGTTCTACAGATTTAGTACGTTTAGGGGAGAGTTATCAAGGTCTATCTGTTTATGAGGTAGATGGTGGTGATTACTTTGAGCTCGTAGATACTTTTTCTAAAGCTGTAGATCAAGCTAGACATGCCTCGGTTCCCGCGTTAATTCTCGTCAATGTTATGCGTTTAGAGCCGCATAGCAACTCTGATAACCATGAGAAATATCGTAGTCGTGAAGATTTAGATCATTGTAAGAGTAATGATCCTTTAGTCCGGTTAGAACGGCTGATGATAGATGAATGTGGCATTTCACCCGCGGAGATTTTAGATATAAAAGCAGAGGCTGAATTCGAAGTTACTCGTGCTTGTGAAATCGCTGAGGGTATGCCCTTCCCTAGTAAAGGTTCTACGAGCCATGATGTATTTTCTCCGCATACAACTTCTTTAATTGACTATGAAAATTCTTTAGAAGCTCAGCGTTTGCGCGACACTCAACCAAAAGTTATGCGTGATGCCATTACAGAAGCGCTCATTGAAGAAATGAGTCGTGATTCTGGTGTGGTTGTTTTCGGTGAGGATGTGGCTGGAGATAAAGGTGGGGTTTTTGGTGTTACTAGAGGTCTTACAGACAGGTTCGGAATCGAGCGTTGTTTTAATACACCGTTAGCAGAGGCCACCATTATAGGAACAGCTATTGGTATGGCCATGGATGGGATCCATAAGCCTGTTGCTGAGATTCAGTTTGCAGATTATATCTGGCCCGGTATTAATCAATTGTTTTCTGAAGCTTCGAGTATTTACTACCGTTCTGCTGGTGAGTGGGAAGTGCCTTTAGTTATTCGTGCTCCTTGTGGAGGTTACATACAAGGTGGCCCCTACCATTCACAAAGTATAGAAGCGTTTTTAGCACATTGCCCGGGCATCAAGGTGGCTTATCCATCTAATGCTGCAGATGCAAAAGCTTTGTTAAAGGCAGCTATTCGTGATCCTAACCCTGTAGTTTTTTTAGAACATAAGGCGTTGTATCAACGACGTATTTTTAGTGCATGTCCGGTATTTTCTTCGGATTATGTTTTGCCTTTTGGTAAAGCGGCTATCACTCAAGTAGGTTCAGATTTGACCATTGTTTCTTGGGGAATGTCTTTAGTTATGAGTATGGAAGTAGCTAAGGAATTGGCAGCTTTAGGTATTTCTGTAGAGGTTATAGATTTACGTACGATAGTACCTTGTGATTTTTCTACTGTTATAGAATCAGTTAAGAAAACGAGTAAGTTACTTATAGCTCATGAGGCGTCAGAGTTTTGTGGGTTTGGTGGGGAGCTTGCTGCCACTGTAGCCGAGCAAGCGTATGCATATCTCGATGCACCTATTAGACGTGTTGCGGGATTACATGCCCCAGTTCCTTATTCAAAAATACTGGAAAACGAAGTTCTTCCTCAGAAGGAGAAAATCTTTCAAGCAGCAAAAAGCTTAGCCGAGTTTTAGTTGCGACTTTCATTAAATGCTTTCTGTAAGATGTTCAATAGTGGAAGTTCTTTTAGGTGGTTTACAGTAATTTGTAGTACTGTCTTGTCTTTGTTTTTTTCTTCTATGTCTATGGCTTCTAATAAGGCTAGAGCGCATAGAGAATACCAGCGTTCGCATTCTTCTTGAGAAGAGCTCATATCGCTGAGTCCTAAAAGCTCCATCTGTATAGAGGAAATACCGTTTTGGCGACAGATATGGAAACATTTTAGGTACGCATCCACCAGATTTTCAAAAGCTTTCTCGTAGTTAAAATCTTGCCAAGTCATTGCTTTGGACACGTGTTTATTCGTATGAATCAGTGTTGCTATGGTGGGGGGATTGATGAAGATCAGATAAGAAGCGGGAGCTGTTATCTGTGATTTATTTACCCAGGGTCCGTAGGCGATCTCTCCAGGAGGGAATGTTCTAGAACCTGGTTGTGTGATCTCATTCCAACAATCTTTTTCTATGCGTCCGATTAAAGCGAGTGTTCTGTTAATCGCATAGCTGAAATTTCTTTCTGAATTTATGCATAGAAGTATAGCAGAGTTCTTATTCTTTAATAGAGGATCGTTTAGAGGGTGGCCTTTATGAAAACAGAGTCGCAGATGTGTATTCTGATTATGTAGATATACACACTCTGTATTTCTATGTATTTTGTTGGCTCGGGGTGCAGCGTGTTCCAGTGTAAAGGTCGTCCTCAAACGGTGGGCAACGCTTGATAAAGTCAAGTCTGTAAGTTGAATCGAAGGGGTAGACTGACTTTTGCTGAATACTATTAAAATCATCCCGCAAAGAACCATAAAAAGTACACCCGCAATAAATAAGGGTAGAGATAAGAGAAGTGATGGTTCTATAGCTATTGTGAGTACCCCTCCAAGCATACAGGCTATACTCAAAGCAGCAATCCCATAGGGAATACGCGACTGCGTTACCTTGTGACTCAGAGAGTACTCATGACTTAATGAAGGAAGATGAGGACTTTTATCCGTGTCATACACCACGAGCATAGATACAACCTAAGCTTAACAACACAAAAGATTTATCTAAAAATGATGAAATAAGGATGCTTTATTCACAATAAAGTTTTGATAGAAGGTAGAGTTTACCCATGTTTTATAACTCAGAAATTGAGTGTAGGGATGGATTTTCTGGGGTTTTTGTTTTTTCTAAGCTCACTCCGATATGGAATACGAAAATGAGAAATAGAGTGAGTTGCCAAGGGGATAGGGGTGAAGGTGCTAAAGAGATAAGGACATTGTGACCATGAAGACAGGGCTGTCCAATTAGCCAGGAGATACAGAATTCTGTTATAGGTACCAGGCACGGTAAGGCAAGAGAAAAGAGAATAAGAAAGAAGATAGGAAGGACGCATAGAGGGAAGAAGAGGTTAAAGATAAGACCATCTAAAGGTAGGGACCCGAAAAAGTTTACAGTAGGGAACAAGAGAAAGATTTGTGAGGAGAGTCCTAGGGATAAGGCTCCCCAAATATAGCGAAGGAAAGGAAGTAAGTATTTTGGTGCTATTTGCTTCCACGGTGTATAGAAGAAACGAAAAAGGTGAGAAAAGAAAAGTAAAATACCCGCAGTAGCTAAGAAGCTTAACGCGAATGCAGGAGTAAGCGGGGAGAAGACGCATGTGCAGAGAATACAGCCTATGCCTAAACGATTGAAGCTTGAGCATACACCAGAAGAAAAAGGAGAGAGACAAAGTAAAGATAAGGAAATCCAAGCACGCCATACTGAAGGAGTCCCTGGAAACAATAGGGTGAATCCCAGAAGTATAATAAAGGTAAGAAAATATTTTATTTTTGTTGGAAAGATATAGAAAAAGAAAAACAACAATGAAGCACATAGGGAGAAATGCCACCCAGAAATGGCAAAAATATGAGCCAACCCCTTCTTTTTGAAAATGTCTTTTAAGTGTTTGGGTAAGGGAGTGCCAAGAAGCAGACTGGATGCAAAAGATCCTGATTCTCTAGAAGAAAAAAGGTTGAGAATGCGTCGATGACATGTTTCTCGTAGTTTGTGGTGCAGTAGTGCTATTCTTGAAGGCTGTATTTCTTTATAGCAACCATTAGACTTAAAAATAATTTGGGATGTATGATTTAACGTCGTTCCTTTTAGATGGTATTTTTTATTTAGTTCTAAGTGCGCATCTACAAGAATAGTACAGGGAACATGACGGTGTTTTTGTCCACAAGGATACGACAAGTGAATAGCTTCTCCAAAATATCGATTTTCTTTCCCCGATTTAATGACAAAGCTTCCCGACGCGACTCCTCCATGAATAATAGAAGAAGGTTCCGATAGCATGATTAGAGGGATAAGCCAGCAAGCTCCTATAAACAGTTGGTGTTTCAGTTGTTTGGGGATAAATGGATGAAGAGCTACAAGGAGTATAGCCCCACATAGAGGGTAAGGACGCGATATTATCCCCGTTATCCAATACAATGCACTAATCAATAAAGGATGTTGTTGTTGAAAGTATCGGCAAGAATGGATTAGCTGTATCCATAGGGAGTGTAAGGTGTGAACAAGGACAGAGGATGAAAAAGTTTCAAAACGTATTAGCATCAACTCATTCTTTCCCTCAGCTCGAAGTATATTCTGTAGAACAATTACGAGAGGAAATGTCTTGGGAAGCAATTTCCAAGAAGGCTCCGCGCTTGCCCCGAGGTTGGTACGAGCTCATGGGACTATCGAAAAAAGATAGATTAGACTTTTGCCAAGAGTATTGGCTTACTGTTTTGGGAATAGATGATAATCAATTCCCAGGTATTTGTCGTTTTTTTTCTCTTTTAGATAGTTTAGATGTCTATATTTACCGCTCTGCTAATGAGCCCTATGGCGTCAAAATGCTCTACACTTTTAGTGATGGGCGTTGTGGATTTCAAGGTGAGCCCCCCTTGTTAGATATGAAGGGGTACTGTTTCCCTAGTTTAGGGGATGACGGGTATTACAAATTTTTTACCATCCACAATGGATTTGGTAAATGGGAAGATGAAGGGATTTTTTCTTACCGTTCTCTCGCTAAGGTACAACATAAATTGCAGCAGCTCCTCATCCGTCTGGGCAAGATTCCTCATGACGACGATTGTGCATCTTTGGGGATTTTCCCTTTTTATGGTTATGAAGAACCCTTGACTTACCAGTGTTTTCTTTTTGATCCGGAAGTGCGTAGGGATTTTCCCTCTCCTAACGTATTGTTAAGTACGGAAAGCCTACAGCATAGAACTTTAGGAAGTATTGAACTTTTACATTTAACTACAAGTCACTATCCTTCTTTTATTTCTTGGCTAGAAAATTACTTACATAGTGAAGAGGTGTATAGTGGATGAATGTAGAGAGTGTGTTGTAGATATCGAGAATCCGGAAGAGCCTGTGGATTTTGATAATGAAGAAGAATTAACCTGTGTATGTGTTGTAAAAAACACTTCTGGAATCCATGTGCGTCCTGCGGGGGCCATTGTAAAGTTGTTTGATGGCGAAGAATGTGAGGTAAATTTTACCTATGCGGGGAAGACGGTAAATGCCAAAAGTATCATGAGCATACTTATACTAGGGGCTCCACAAAATGGAGAGATTTTCGTGCGTATTAAAGGGAAAGATGCAAGTCGGGTATTGCAAAAAGTGCAGAATGCCTTTGACTCAGGTTTTGGAGAGTTGTAAATGAACACACCCACACCTTCTCTAGAGCAAAATAAGGAATGGCGAGTTCCTGGCATGACTTTAGTTCCTGGGGTAGCTATAGGAAAAGCTTTTTTCTTAGGTACTTCTCCTCTGCAAATTCATGAACTTACCTTGCCTCAAGAAGAGGTGGAACACGAAATACACCGTTATTATAAAGCATTAAACCGTTCCAAATCTGATATCGTTGCCTTAGAACAAGAAGCCCAGGGTAAGCAAGGTCAACAAGAAATCTCTTCCATACTCCAAGCACATCTGGAGATAATTAAAGATCCTATTTTGACAGAAGAGGTTGTCAATACCATCAGAAAAGATCGTAAAAACGCCGAATACGTCTTTTCTTCTGTTATGGAAAAAATAGAGGAGTCATTAACCGCAGTTCAAGGGACTTCTCTAGCTGTAGATCGTGTTCAGGATATCCATGATATTTCTAATCGTGTGATTGGGCATTTGTGCTGTCAGCATAAGAGTTCTTTAGGTGATGCAGATCAAAATATCATTGTTTTCTCTAAAGAACTTACTCCTTCAGAAGTCGCTAGTGCGAATCCCTCATATATTCGTGGATTTGTTTCTTTTATTGGGGCGCCGACATCGCATACAGCTATCGTTTCTAGAGCGAAAAATATTCCCTATTTAGCGAATTTTTCTCAGGAAAACTGGGAGCGTATTCAAGGATATACCGGAAAACTTGTCTTGATAGACGGTATTCGTGGCGAGATTATTTTTAATCCTAAATCAAAAACTCTTGAAAATTGTTATAGGCAAAAGAGTACTTCATATAGTGTAAAATCGTATCCTCAACCGTCCCCACGCGCGATAGTATCTTCGCATGCTGCAAGCCTTGAAGAGCTGCGCATGCTTTCGGAGTTCTTTCCACAAACTTCTATTGGGTTATTTCGTTCTGAATTTCTCGCTATAGCTGAAGATCGTTTACCTACAGTAGAAGAACAAGCAGGAGTTTATAAATCTTTAGCCTTGTTTCCTGAGCGGGTCTCGGTATTACGTTTATTTGATTTTGGTGAAGATAAGCTCTGTCCTGGTCACGAGCCGATCAAAGAGCGCTCCATACGTTATTTATTGAAAAACTCGCATGTGCTTGACGATCAGCTTTGTGCTATTTTAACAGCTTCGGTATCAGGTTCTTTGAAAGTGTTAATTCCTGGAACTGCTGATGTTATAGAAATCATAGAAGTGAAACGTCGGTTAGAGAATATACGTCGTTCTTTTAACAAAGATCATGCCATAGAAAATATCGTCTGGGGAAGCATGATAGAACTTCCTTCAGCAGTATTGATGATTGATGAGATTCTTCAGGAATGTGATTTTATTTCTATAGGAACGAATGATCTCATGCAATATACCTTAGGGAATAATCGAGAAACGGTACTTCCTCATTATCTTGATAATCCACTGCATCCTTCGGTGATGCGCATGATTCGTCATGTAGTTTCTAGTGCGAAGCAGCGCGATGTTCACGTATCTATTTGTGGAGAGGCTGCAGCAAATCTTTCCTTAACACCATTTTTCTTAGGCTTAGGAGTCCAAGAACTCGCAGTGGCTATGACAGCAATTGTAGAATTGCGAGAAAGAATAGCATCTTTAAATTTCAGTGATTGTGTAGAACATACGGAAAAGTTATTAAAAGCCAGGACCTGTGCAGAAGTTCAGGCCCTGTTAGCTTAAAAAGGCATGCCAGCACGCATTACAGATAATTCTTTGTCCATAGCATCTTTAGCTTCTTTAAATGCTGAACGGAAAAGATCTTCAACAACTTCAGGATCTTCAGGATCAAGACAGGTAGGCTTCACTTTTACAGAGACAATATCACATTTACCATTGATCACTATGGAGACGAGTCCATTACCAGCTTGTCCTTCATAGTGCTTTTTCTCTAAAGAAGCTTCCATTTCTAGAAACTGTTGCTCCATCATTTTTGCTTCTTTTTTCTTTTTTGCATACCCACTTCCCATGCATTTACTCCTTGGTTAAAATTCCGGCAAACTCAACAACAGCAAATTGTAAAAGCGTATCTATAGTAGCTGATCCCACTAAAGAAGGGGAGGCTTCTTTTTGATGCTGAACTTTTGGCGTGGGAGAAGGTGAAGTTAAGAAGTTCTGATCTTGATAGTGTTTTTCAGGTTGTATACTGGGTTTCGAGGATTCTTGCTGCTGAGGTACGTTTCTCACTGTATCAAAAGTGGATGTTTTCAGTTGAGAAAACAGAGTTTCTAAAGAGGGACGTTGGCATATCCGAATAAGATGGATGATGACTGTTTCTAAAAATGTTTTTTCAAAAATAGTTTGTTGTAGATATTTGGCCGCTTCACCAAGGAAATCAATGATTTCTAATAAACATTCACTGGAATAGTGCATGGCGATGGCCGATAGAGGAGAATTTCCCTGATCTTTGTTTAGCAGTACATCGCGATAAAAAACAGTGAGGTCATGGAGGAAGGTGATAGGCGCGACTCCAGAATTGATCGCTGTCGTGACAGGAAGCAAAGCTTCAGCGTATTTTTGCGTGCGAATACATTCCGATAATGTAGCTAAGGTGTCTTGAGATAATAAACCTAATGCGTCTGCAACCAACTCTGGGGATAAAGATGTAGGGAATAACCCTATGATATAATCATAAAGAGATTCAGCATCGCGTAAGCTTCCCTGCGCTGCTCTAGCAATAGGGAGAAGAGCTTCTCGAGAGGTTTCTATCCCACCTGCTTGAGATATGGATGCTAGCTTATCTACAATCATTGTCTCAGAAATTCTCTTTAGGTGCATTTTCTGACAACGACTTAAAATAGTGCCGGGTATTTTATAATTTTCTGTAGTCGCTAAGAAGAATTTTACATGGCTCGGAGGCTCTTCTAAAGTTTTTAGTAAGGAATTAAATGCCTCCTTAGTCAGCATATGGACTTCATCTATGATATAGATTTTATATTGTGATTTGGCAGGAGTAAAGAGCACGGTTTCATTGATTTGACGGATATCTTCAATACCTCGGTGCGAGGCACCATCGATTTCGATCACGTCTAAGGAGGTTCCTGAAGAGATTTCTTTACAAACACAACACTGGTTGCACGGTTCATGTTCAGGAGTCAGCTCTTTACAGTTTAAGGCTTTTGCAAAGATTCTTGCTAAAGTTGTTTTTCCTGTTCCGCGAATCCCTGAAAATAAATACGCATGCGCGACACGTTGAAACTGCAAAGCATTTTTTAAAACAGTGACCACGGCATCTTGCCCCAGCATTTCGGCAAATGTTTGAGGGCGGTATTTTCTAGAAGAAACTTGGTATGTTGCTGATGTCATTTGTTGTGCCTCTAAAAATGATTGCGAGGAGTTTTTTTATTTAATTCAGGTGACTATTTTTTCTAGGATTTCTAGACTGGGTATCCCAAAAATCCACAGGTTAACACATTCACAGTTGGAAAAGATCATTTTAACGTTCACTATAGTATACGGGGTGGAAATTGTCCCTCTTTAATACACATATTCGTCGATTAGACACGAAGATAATATTTTCTAGGGAAACAGTAGGATCCCCTCAATAGGCGTCATTTTTCTTTGTTATATATTAAGCTATGGTCAATAGTATGAAATCCTTAATTGAAATAGAGCAAAGTTCACGACTTAGATAATACACTTTAAGTGATGTCATTTGTTATAAGATTTTTAGAGTTTTCTTATTTGCAAGTGACAGAGGTTGTTTGTGAAGAGAATGAAAAGTTGGTTTTGAATAAAAAATAGCGTTTTGTTCTTTGGTGTGATAGCTAAAAAAAGAATAGATATATCTTGAATTGAGCGTATGATCAAGCAAATGGAAGACCGTAGGCAAGTTTATCGGAGTTGCACTACTGCTGAAGTAGGTCGGCCGTGGTCAAGGTATCTTGTATGTTTTGGTATTACAGGGATTTTTGGACTCACATTATTCTCTTTTATTTATCTTAGAGTTCTTCATGTCCCTGTCTATAAGGAAGGGGATTTTGCTCAGGTATCTTTGAACTCTCCTATAGATTTTTCTATCAGTTGGAATGTGCACGCGTTTTACAGTAAGAGAGCCGCCATCCCAGAAGTATTTGGAAAAGTCTATCGCATTTGTGAAACTACGTGTTTTGAAGATCCAGAAGAAGAAGAAACTCGTCGGTGGTTAAAAAAAACTCAAGATTTTCTTGGGTCTGTAGGATTTATAGATAGTTCTACAGAAACTTGTCTGCGAGATCTCCGTTTGCGCCCCTCAGCTTTAAAAGAACGAGATCGTCTATTAGGGATTCAGGTCAGTGCCGATTCTAGAGAAGTCATTCATCAATGCGTAGAACATGTGGATAATTTTCTCAAATCTGAAAACTGTCCGGAATCATGTAGATTACTCATTATCAATAACCTCAAGGACAAACCTTTAGATATCGCCGTGGATAAGGAAAAATCAGGCTATGTTAAAGGAGACTTGTTAGGGACGCGGCGTATAGAGTATTTTCGTAAGGGCAGCCCGATCATCCGACAGTATCAAAGAATTAGTGCTAGAGATGCAAAGATTCTTCGTTGTTTACGTCAGCAGCTTTTATCTTCAACCACGTTGTTTTCTTATCGCGGAGCCTTCGGTGTTCTTCTGTTAGTTGCCATTATTTTAATTTGGGGATACCGCTTATTAGTTACGTTTTGTCCAGAGCTACTGAAGTCACCAAAACGTTACACACTCTACATTGCTATCTTTTCTCTATCTTTAATTGGAGCAAAAATTACAGAGACTCTTTGTGCTCTAGGGCCCCAAAGCTGGGAAGCTTATCTTTCGTATCCTTTAATTCTTCCTTTTACTGCTATTCTTCTAGGGCATCTTGTGGGCATTCCTCTAGCTGGAGTTTCATGTACATTACTCGGGATGCTCTATACTCTAGAATCAGATATTTGGAATAACAGCTGGTTTCTTGTTATGAACCTGCTGAGTTCTTGGAGGATTTTATTCACGTTAAATCGAGTTACGCGTCTATCTTCTCTATTTTGGTGCTGTATGAAATTGTGGTGGGTATCCACGGCAATTTTAACAGGATTGCGTATATTCTCTGATGTTGCTTCTATAACGGCTTTCCGTGCTGATTGCTTGGGAAGCTTTGTCTATAGTTTAATGACTGCATTAGGTGTAGGTGCGTTGATCCCTGTTTTTGAGTCCTCATTTGGTGCATGTACCCATAACCATTTATTAGCCTATCTAGATTCCGATTATCCTTTATTAAAACGTCTCTTCGAAGAGGCTCCAGGTACGTATCAGCATTCTGTATTGGTGGGGATCCTTGCAGAATCAGCAGCTAACGCTATTCATGCTGATGGGCTTTTCTGCCGCGTGGTAGCGCAATATCACGACATTGGTAAGTTGATTAATCCCGGGTTTTTCTTAGAGAATCACCAAATGCTTGGAACCTCAGTAAGTAATCTTTCTCCTATAGAAAGTGCGAAAATGATCATGCGGCATATTCCCGAAGGGGTAGAGTTAGCAAGAAAAGCAGGTCTCCCCGATTCATTTATTCGTATTATTGAAGAACATCACGGCACGTCAGTTATCCTTTCCACTTACCATCGTCATCTACAAAATAATCCTAATACAGGAGCCTCAGATGAGGAGCTCTTCCGTTATCCAGGAAGGAAACCTTCCTCTAAAGAATCCACAATTATTATGATTGCAGATTCTTTTGAAGCTGCAGCCCGTTCTTTAGAGGGGACAAGCATGATCACTTTAAGGGAGCTGGTAGAAAAGATTGTATCAGCAAAAATGCATGACGGACAGTTTGCAGATTCTCCGATAACTTTAGATGAGTTAACCACTATCTGTGAAACTATGGTGAAGACTCTTTATAGTGCTTTGCATTCTCGTGCAAAATATCCTGAAATGGCCTTAAAACCTTGTGTGTAAGATACGTTTTAACGAGAACTTATTTCTTTAAGCAACTTTTCATTGCCCCTACTATAGATGTTCCTAAACCTATAAAAGCTTTAGCTAGACCCACAATTAAAAGAATGGGAATAAGCAGAATAAGCAGGGGAGTCATAAGGCCTAAGCCTCCAAGCATAGAACAGATGATAGGTGACCACATAGTGTAGAAGGTGCTTCGGCATTCGGGGTACCTGGCGTTTGGTGTAAAGTTATATGTCTTGTGGATGGCAGCTTGAGCTTTGGCGTATCTATAACAAAATACTCCAGCATAAATTAGACCAATAATCGGGATCAAAATCATAGGAAGATGTTGTAGACGACGTAATACACCATGCAAAACTATAGGGCATCCATGAATAACGTCTGGCAAGATAGTGGTAGGTACTTCACAAATGCTACCGTTATAGTTTACGTGTGTATGTCTAGGAATTTCTATAGTGCTCATGATCATTACTTAATTGAAAATATAAAGGGTTGTAATTAATCTTTTTCAATTATTAATGTTTTAAATTAAGAAAGAGAATTATATTACCGTTTATTAATTAGTTCGATTAATTTTTTTTGTAGAACAAGAAATCTTAACTTTTGAAACAGGTAAGATGAAAAATGTGTCCTGCTTTGTTTAAGATCTTTTGATAAAGAATAGGAATTAAAACTCTGAATAGAAGAAACACCTGAGTTTCACATGTTATTGGCCATACTATACCCAGGTGTTTTGATAAGAGTACAACCCTCCACTACACTAGATTTTGGGTGCGGAAGGGTTTTCGTATATCGAATTAAGTTGGTAACATGGAGTCAGTTTGGGAGCGTTGATAACAACAACCAATAATTTTCAAAACTATATGCATAATTAAGCAGACAAGACCAAACAGCCCTACGATAGGGAATAAAAGACCTAAGCCGCCAAATATAGACATGGTAATAGCGAAGTTCAAGCGGGAAGGATCAAGGTTTGAACACGTCAGATTAGGGCATTTTTCATTAGGTGTGTAACCTAACCGTGAATAAGCATCTTTCATCACGGTATGTTTTTGATAGATAAGATAACCTGCAACAAATAAACCAACTACAGGAAGAAGAGACAGGATTTTTTCTACACGAGCTGACGTGGTGCTCGGATCAAGACGGTTTTTTGGCACGTGAAGATTGGGAGAAGTTTGTAGATGGATTTGAGCGCCATTTTTTGACACATGTGTGTGTGCCGGAATAATCGTACTAACCATATGCATGATAGAAACACCTTGGTTAAATTTTTAGTTTTTGTGGGTTTGTTAAGGATTTGTACCCAGGAGCCTATTCTCTATTGCTAGTTAGGAGAAGGGTGTTTCAATTTAAAAAAAGTTTTTTCGGAATCGGTCTGGTAGAAAACAAGGCAACAAATTATCTCATAAAGTCACATAAAAACAAAGCGTTTTTTTAGAATACGCATAACCAGATATAGAGTGATTCCTAGGATAAGAAAAGGAAGTAACGCTCCTATACCTCCAAAAATCCCGAAAATAATCAAAGATTTGTAATATTCAGGATGTATACGAGAACAGAGCTTATTCTCACATTGTTTATTCGGTGTATAGTTTAAATTTGAATACACGGCACGCATTACCGTAAACCTACGATAAATTACAAAAACACTAAAGACAAGCCCGAGAATGGGGAGAACTAAGAAACGCATACTTATTTCCGGAAAGTACACCGTGTTACACACTGTAATATGTGTTTTTGGAACAGAAACAAAGGTGTTTTGAGTTTCTGTATGGATATGGCTGGGTAGGATAACGGATGAAGTAAATCTCATCTTGCCTCACGAATTCATAACCTATGCGTGTAGAGTGTTTCGTTTCTCTAAAAACAAACACGCGTTTTCATAGTAGTAATTAAAAAAGCTGCAGAAGCAATGATAAGTCGTAGCTTCAGATTACATTCGGGCTGAGGAGAGTTTCCTGACTTGTGGTTGCGGTATTTAGAGGAAGCAAAAAGGTTTTCCAGGCTTCTATATCTTTCCCTGCGGTAATCGCTAATCGTCCTTGCAGAGGGTGGTAAGGTGGAGGAAGTACTTTGGTATAGGGTAAATGTAGATGGAGTCGGAGAATAGCTGCTTTGGCAATAACAATAGCATCATATTTTCCGTTCTCTAGCTGTTCTAGCCTTTCTTCTATAGTTCCACGAATATCAAGAATTCGTCCTTCAGGAAACAGCGTTTTTAGTGTTTCTCCACGACGTAAAGAAGAACTCCCTAATCTAGGGACTTTAGGAAAGCGTTTCCATAAGTAGCGTTCGGCATAAACTAAGAGATCTGATGGGTCTAAGCCCTTAGTTATAGCTACAACAGGGGTAGCAGGAGGGTCGGGAAGATCTTTTGCAGAATGTACAGCAAGATGGCAATTTCCACGAATGACAAGCTTGTCTACCGCATCTGTGAAAAATTGGGAATTCTCTACAAGACGCAAGGGAGTGGTTTTGTCTTTATCTCCACGAGTACTTATCGTGTGTATTTGAATCCAAAGTTTAGGAAACCATGAACGCAGCAAACGCACGCATTCGTGTACCTGAGCTTGTGCTAAGGTAGACTTTCGAGACGCTATGCGTAAAGGACGTCTTCCTAAACAAAAATCAGAAAGAAAAGGATCATTGTAACAAGCGGATAGCATCTTTTATAGTTTTTACCCCTCGAATATCTAAGCTATTTTTAATTTCTGAGGATAGTCCTGCGATTTGACCTTCAGGAATTACAGCACCCTCAAAACCCATGAGTTTACTTTCTTTAAGACGCCTCTCTAAATGCGTGACGTGGCGGATTTCCCCTCCTAGGCCTATCTCTCCAGTAAAGGTGTAATTTTGGGGAGAAAGACGATTATACAAAGAAGAGACTACAGCAAGTCCTGCTCCTAAATCCGCAGCAGGTTCAGTAATTTTTAATCCCCCAGCTATGGAAAGAAAAACATCAGCAGTATGCAATTTTATTTGAGCGCGCTTTTCTAGGACAGCTAAGAGTAATAAAAATCGATTTTGATCGAATCCTGAGGTTTTTCGAATAGGATTTGCAAAAGGAGAAGATGAAGCTAAAGCTTGCATCTCAATGAGTAGGGTGGCAGAACCCTCAATAATAGGAATAATCGCAGAACCTGTGGTTTCGGTAATTTTTTCTTGTAGAAATAACCCAGAAGGATTAGTGACTTCCTTTAAACCCTCAGAATGCATAGATAAAATAAGTAATTCATTTGTCGGGCCGAAACGATTTTTCACAGAACGTATCATGCGATAATTTGCATGCGAATTCCCTTCAAAATACAGAACAGTATCTACAAGATGTTCTAAGACTCTAGGACCTGCAATTTCTCCTGATTTTGTTACATGACCGATAACAAAAGTTGTGATTTGGGATTGCTTAGCAATGTGCATCAGCTCAGAAGTGACTTCACGTACTTGAGCTACAGATCCCGGGGAAGAATGTAAGGTAGGAGTATATACAATCTGAATAGAATCAATAATTAAGATGTCAGGCTTGAGTGTCGCTATTTGCTGTTTGATATCATCAAGATTCGTCTCAGGGAAAAGGTAAATATTCGCATGAGAAATTTTTAAGCGACGCGCGCGTAATGATGTTTGTGTTACAGACTCCTCACCACAAACATACAGGACTTTATGACCGTGATGGGCGAATTTCGCTGCTGTCTGTAAAAGTAACGTCGACTTGCCTATGCCAGGGTCGCCGCCTAATAGGGTAAGACTTCCCCGAACAGCACCTCCACCTAAAATGCGGTCCCATCCAGAATCTCCTATACACAAACGCTCTTCCTCTCGCAGCTCTATGGTATTCAAAGACACTGCAGTCGCTTGCGATTCGAGCCTTTTCTTGCTCTGATGAGAAGAAACATGTTCTTCAACTAATGTATTCCATTGTAAACATCCCGGGCATTGACCTAACCATTTAGGAGCCTGAGTGCCACATTCATTACAAGTCCATTGCGTTTTTATCTTCATAGTCATGGGTGTCTAAAGCTTGTTGAGCAGCGAGTTTCTCTGCTTCTTTTTTTGATAAGGCAAATCCTTCACCCCAAACCTCATTATTCACTATTACGCGAATATGATACCCCGAAGCACCTTGTGGTGATGTCCACGACTCACATTGATATACAGGTAACGTACGTAAGTGTTTTTGTGTGAGCTGTTGTAAACGGTTTTTCGGGTTTCCAAGCATGAGAGGAAGAATATCCTTTTTTGAAGGCAATAGAGGCACAGTGATTTGTCTTGCCGGAGCTAAACCACCATCTAGATACACCGCACCTAAAATAGCCTCGAATAAATTTGCATAGGCTGAAGTTCGGCCTCGTTCATTTCGAATTCTTTCTCCCTTACCTATAAGTAGATATTCTCCTAATCCTAATGCGTCCGTATATTGACAGCAAGAAACAGCATTTATCAAAGCTGCGCGTGCCGTGGATAAAGTTCCCTCATCCATAGAAGGGAATAATAGGAATAAGTGTTCAGTTACGATTAAACATAACACGGCGTCTCCTAAGAATTCCAAACGCTCGCTGTCTTCGGTAATAGTTGCAGTCTCGTTCCTATAAGAAGGGTGAGTGAGAGCTGTAACTAAGAGTTTCGGTTGAGTAAATGTAAAATTTAATTTAGCTTCAACTTCTTTAATATTGATCAGATTATTCATAAAATTATGAAATGTTGCCCTATTAACATATAACGCATTAGTTGTCGGAGTTTTTTTATAGGCGGAAAAGGGCTTAAAGTCTATAGTACTTTTGGTAGAATTCTCTTAAATGGATGAGTATGAGGTTCGTTCTACATTTAGAACATCTGCGCCATTTTCAAAATCAAGGTAGTATATTATTCGAAGATCTGGTCTCTAGCAATGAGTGTTTTGCTTTAGAAATAAAACTAAAACATTTCGTAGAATCAGTTTCTAAAAATACAAAAGATGTGCGCTGGAGAGAAAATATATTCCGTTCCCTTCCCCAAGTTTCCGCTTTAGTTAAAAAGCGGCGGTTGGATGTTTTTGCAGCAAATCTTGTTCATCGTCCACGACTATCTTTGGTCGGAGATTTTTGGGTTTTCCCCGGAGATAAAATCGTAGAGAGAGAAGAAGATTGTCAGCTACTCCTGTGTTTATCTGGAGAGAAGATAGGGCATGGAGTCTTTTTTACCGGATCTTATCCTACAGAGCTTTATTTTCCTCAAGAAAATGAAACCGCCTTGCTTCTTTCC
Organism: Chlamydophila parapsittaci; assembly: GCF_006385615.1. Taxonomy (NCBI): domain Bacteria; kingdom Pseudomonadati; phylum Chlamydiota; class Chlamydiia; order Chlamydiales; family Chlamydiaceae; genus Chlamydia; species Chlamydophila parapsittaci. The sequence goes on from NZ_CP041038.1 coordinate 1,012,115, forward strand.
TTCTCTTCTGCAGGGATTCCCATTTCTTAAAGAAATTTCCTTATTGTAAAAGCACGAAATTGTTTGCCTAGAGCGATTTTTATGTTATGACGACATAAGATCGCGATGTGTTTTTAGGAACTTTTATGCAGCATCTTCAGCAGAAAATAGAAGCTCTTTGCAGTCCCATCACTACAAAGAATATCCTTACCTGGTTATCTAACGATTGTAATAAAAAAGATCAGGATGCCATAGCTGAGCTTCTAAAAAATGATCCGCAACGTCTTGAAGAGCTATTCGGAACAACTCTTTCCTTTGGTACAGGGGGGCTGCGGAGCCCTATGGGATTCGGTACCAATAGAATCAATGTGTTTACTGTAAGACGTGCTACACAGGGATTGGCTCAAGTATTAAAAAAACATCATTCCCATTCTGAAGATCCCATTCGCGTGGTTATAGGCTATGATACACGCCATAATTCTTTCGATTTTGCTCAAGAGACTGCTAAGGTTTTAGCAGGAAATCAAATTCACGTTCTCCTATTTAAAAACCCTGAACCCCTGGCTCTTGTCTCCTTCACTTTAAGAACAGAACGCGCTTTGGCTGGAGTCATGATTACAGCTTCTCATAATCCTCCAGAGTATAACGGGTACAAAGTGTACATGGCATCGGGAGGACAGGTACTCCCTCCTTTGGATCAGGAAATTATACACGCCTCGGCACATGTAGAAGAGATTGCCATTGTTGGCTCGCTACAAGATCCTTATATTCATTTTATAGGGGAGGAATATGAGCAGCTGTATGTCGACACTGTGCATAAACTGCAGCTCTATCCTGAAGATAATCGTATTTCTGGACAAGCGATCCATGTAAGCTATTCTCCACTACATGGAACTGGAGTCTCCATGATTCCTCGAGTTTTAAGAGATTGGAATTTCCCTATGGTCAAGCTTGTTGAAAAACAGGCGATTCCTGATGGCGATTTCCCCACAGTACACCTGCCCAACCCCGAAGATCCTGAAGCGCTCACTTTGGGGATTGAGCAAATGATAAAAAATCAAGACGATATTTTTATAGCTACAGACCCTGATGCAGACCGGTTAGGCGTTGTGTGTTTGCATGAGAATCAACCCTATAGATTTAACGGAAATCAAATAGCCTGTTTACTTGCGGATCATATTTTACGTGCTTTATCTGCTCGCGAGCCCCTAGGAAAGGAAGATAAAGTAGTCAAAAGTTTAGTCACTACAGAAATGCTCGCCGCAATCGTAAAATTTTATGGCGGCGATATCGTGAATGTAGGGACAGGATTTAAATATATCGGAGAGAAAATAGAAGCTTGGCGAGGGAGTGGGGTAAGATACATATTTGGTGCCGAAGAATCGTACGGCTATCTGTATGGCACACATGTAGAAGATAAAGATGCAATGAGTACTTCGGCATTAATTACCGAGGCTGCTTTGCATCAGAAGCTCCAAGGGAAAACTCTTCGAGATGCTATTTTAGACCTATATGAAACCCATGGATATTTCATGAATAAAACGCTTTCGTTGTCTTTTGAAGAAGGACAAGAAAGTGTGATGAAATCACATATAGAAAAGTTGGCCAGGCTCGATCCTTCTACAATGTCCTTAAGAGGATATGCCGTTGTCACATTTGAAAATTATTATCAGGGAATAGGAAACCATATTGCCTCCGGGACTGCGTATACATTGACTCTCCCTAAGATGGCCATGTTGTGTTATTACTATCAAAATGGCGGAAAAATTATCGTTCGTCCTTCAGGAACAGAACCGAAAATCAAACTCTATTTTGAGCTTGTAAATCATTACGATGTAATCACAGGAAATAAAAGCGAGCAAAGACAACGAGAAGAGGAAAGCATGACACAATTAGAGAAGTTTATTGCGGAATTTAAAGAGAAATTTTTCTCTATAGAGGCGGAATAATAAAATCAAAATCATCTTGTAGTAATATCTTCAGCGCATCTACACTGGCAAAGTAGCAAATTGGTGATTTTTGTTTCAGGATCTCTTGTTGTTAGAGGCGAAAGCAAAAATACATCGATGAAAAAGAATATCACCAAACAATGTTCTTGATATAACTCAAGACAGATATAAAGGACTTTCTTATGACCTTTGTTCCCTATACTTTGCCCCCATTGCCCTATGATTATTCTGCTCTAGAGCCAGTAATTAGTGCTGAGATTATGCATCTACATCATCAAAAGCATCATCAAGGTTATATAAATAATTTGAATGAGGCCTTGAAGAAGTTAGATCTGGCTGATACACAACAAGACCTTACGCGATTGATTGCTTTGGAGCCTACTCTACGATTTAATGGTGGGGGACATATTAACCACTCCCTATTTTGGGAAATGCTCGCCCCGATAGGTCAAGGCGGAGGGGTCCCTCCAAAGCACGGCTTACTGAAGCTGATTGAGAAATTCTGGGGAACTTTTGACAACTTTTTAAAAGAATTTATTAAATTTGCCGCTCCGATTCAGGGGTCTGGGTGGGCTTGGCTAGCTTTTTGTCCCGAAAAACAGGAGCTTATGCTACACGCAACAGCAAACCAGGATCCTCTAGAAGCCACCACTGGTAAGGTGCCTCTTCTCGGAGTAGATGTCTGGGAGCATGCGTATTACCTCCAGTATAAAAATGTTAGATTAGATTATTTAAAAGCAATTCCTCAAGTAATTAATTGGGGATATATTGAAAAAAGATTTTCTGAGATAACTAATTAAAAGAGTATTTTTAATTGAAGAGTTAATAACTTTAATTTAAAATTACTTATGCTAAAAAGTTGGATTAGGTAGCTTGTGCGTTTATTTTCTTACGATAAACCTAAGATTAAAGTGCAAAAAATAAAAGCTGATGGTTTTAGCGGGTGGTTAAAGTGCACGCATTGCCATGAAATGATTCATGCAAATGAATTAGGACAGAATTTTAATTGTTGTCCTAAGTGCTCTTACCACTATCGTATTACCGCAACTGAACGCATCAAATTGCTCGCTGATAAAGATTCTTGGCGTCCTTTGTACACAAATCTAAAATCACAAGATCCTCTCAAGTTTGTCGATACAGACACCTACACAAATCGTTTGGCTAAAGCTAGAAAAGATAATACAGAAAGCGAAGGCGTTCTCGTGGGTGTTTGTACCATAGGAGAGCATCCTGTGGCTTTGGCTGTGATGGATTTCAGTTTTATGGCAGGCTCTATGGGTGCGGTGGTTGGTGAAAAATTAACGCGCCTTATAGAAAAAGCTATAGAATCTCGGCTCCCCGTGATTATTGTATGTGCCTCCGGAGGCGCTCGGATGCAAGAATCCATGTTCTCCTTAATGCAAATGGCAAAAACATCTGCGGCATTAGCAAAGTTACACGAAGCTGGCCTGCCTTATATCTCCGTGTTGACTAACCCTACATCCGGAGGGGTTACAGCTTCTTTTGCTTCTTTAGGGGATGTCATTATTGCAGAACCTAAAGCTCTTATTTGCTTCGCTGGTCCTCGAGTTGTCGCTCAAGTGATTGGTGAAGATCTTCCCGAAGGTGCTCAAAAATCTGAATTTCTTCTCGAACACGGAATGATTGATAAAGTGGTAGAGAGAAAACAATTAAAGAGTACTTTGCAGAGTTTACTTGATTACTTTTGTTCTCAAGAATACACTGGCGGCCAAGATAAAGCCCCTAGGGATTTATCTAAGACAATTAAAGAAATTTTTTTGTTGACAGATGACAGTGAATGAAACATCATACCCGCTACTCGTAGTAACCACGGCGCTGTTCCTATGACTATATTATGTGAATTAGAATCTGGAGTAGATCTTCCAGAATATGCTACCGAAGGTGCTTCCGGAGCCGACCTTCGAGCGAATATTGAAGAGCCGATTGCTGTCTTGCCAGGACAACGTATACTGGTTCCTACAGGAATAAAAATGCAAATCCCGCAAGGCTATGAAGTTCAAGTGCGTCCACGCAGTGGGTTGGCATTGAAGCATGGGATTATGGTTGTTAATTCTCCGGGAACAATTGATGCTGATTATCGTGGTGAGATTTGCATTATACTTGCAAATTTTGGAGAGAGTACTTTTATTATCGAACCCAAGATGCGCATCGCTCAAGCTGTAGTTGCTCCCGTAGTCCAGGCAAAGTTTATCGCCGTGGATCAAGAAGAAGGACTAACGACAACGTCTCGGGGAAGTAGAGGTTTTGGGCATACCGGAGAGAAGTGACATGCCTTTCTATTGCGAGAGTCAACCTGAGTTTTCCTTGTTTTCTCTTTTATCTCCTAACTTGATTATGTTTTTGAATAAAACCTCACGGGAGGAGATTCTCCAAGATCTTACGGATCTTGCTAGTACTGCCGGTTTACTTGAGAATAAAGAAGAATTTTTTCAAGCACTTGTAACCCGTGAAAATATTATGTCTACCGGTATCGGTATGGGCGTGGCAATTCCACACGGTAAATTGCCGAGTTGTTCTGACTTTTTTATCGCTATCGGTATCCACCCTCAAGGAATTCTCTGGGATGCTATAGATGGGGCTTTAGTACGTTTGGTATTTCTGATAGGGGGGCCGGATAATGCCCAAGCTGAGTATCTCAAATTGTTATCTATATTGACTCTTTCTCTCAGAGATGAATCTCGACGTCAAAAGTTGCTCCAAGTAACGACTATTGAAGAAGTTATGAATGTATTTTTAGGAATGTAGTGTTATGGATTTGAAATTAGAAGAGCTGGCTTCTTTGTTGGATATTTCTGAAAATACAGTCCGTCGGTGGCTGGATGAGGGAGCTATTCCTAGTTACAGTATGAATAATGAATATAGATTTAATCGAGAAGAAATAGAAGATTGGATCCTAAATAATCAAGCGCTACTAGGATTAGAAAAAGAAGAAAAAACAGACAAAGATTTTCGAGACCTCTCTTTGAAGTATAGCTTATATAAAGCGATTTATCGCGGGGGCGTTATCCGCAATGTCTCAGTAAAAAATAAAGCCGAAGCTTTGCAATACGCTTCTTCATACATCGCCGAGAAATTTAATCTCGATGCGAGTGTTCTTTTCGAAATGCTTACTTATCGAGAAAGTCTCATGTCTACAGGTATCGGAGAAGGAATAGCCCTTCCTCATGCTAAAGACTTTTTAATCAACGCGTATTACGATGTTGTTGTTCCTATGTTCCTATCCAACAGTATTGATTTTGGTGCTCTTGATGGGAAGCCTGTGAGGGTTTTGTTTTTCCTTTTTGCCTCTCAGGATAAAAGTCATTTAAATTTAATAAATAAAATAGTCCATCTCGGTATGTCTTTGGAAGCACGCAGTTTCCTGACAAGTTATCCAGAAAAAGACCAGCTTCTTGCTTACATTAAGAATTGGGAATCACAAATTCATTAACTATCAATCTCTATAAAAGATTTGCAAGTCCAAGTTGTGAAAAAAGTCCTATTGTTGTTATGGTGATCTCATAGGCTGATCTAGGAGATTATAGCAGCATGATGAGTTCTAAGCGTACTTCGCAACTTGCAATGCTTTCCATTTTGTTAACTTTCACTCACTCTGTTGGTTACGCAAGTGCTACAGTTGCTCCTTTTGAAGTTAGCTCCATGTATTCTGAAGCTTCTTTAGTTGCTTCGGAAAGTCCAAAAAGCAAGAAAGAAATACGAATTCAGAAGATAAAAGAACGTAGACTTGCAAAGAAGAAATTAAAAGAATCTTCGGAAGAGCAAAAAAATACCGAAGATGTAGCAAGTCAGCCTAAAAAACTCGATAAAATTACATCTTTATTCTCTAATAAGTTCGGCAAGGAGCAAAGAGCTCGTTGTCAAGAACGTAAGAAACAACACCTTTCTTTTAAAGAGCAATACCGTTCAAAAACTCAAGAACTTAAGGAAGAGCAACGTTCCCTAGCTCAACAACTTAAGCAGAGTATCGATCTTTGCTGTGAAGAACTTGTTCATCGTGGAGCGGGAAATCTTTTAACTCGCGGTGGGAAATATTCACAAAGATACAATAAATTTCGTAATTGTGAACAAACTGCTCAAGAAAATCAGTCCGCTGGTTCGCTACCTAACTTGTCAGCAAGAGAAAGAGCTAAACTTAGAAAAAGAGCGGGTACAATAGTTCGTGCAGCTCCTCGTAGTGAATCACCAAAGTCTTTGCTAAAGACCATCATTGTAAATAGAGATTCAGCGGTTGCTCCAGAGAACAACGAAGAAATTCAAGTTGTTCACAATATCAAAGACGGTCCTGTATTACCTATTTTTGTTCGTCCTGATGTAAAAGTAGTTGCTCAGGAAGAGAGAAATAAGCTGATACAAGATTTAGCTAGAGAGCAAAGAATCGCAAAGAGAAGATCTGCGAGAGAAGCTCTAGAAGCTCGAGCAAAAGAAAATAAAATCCCCAGAGATGGGAAGGTTACCTCTACATTACGTTATGATGTTGAAAAAGCTGCAGCTGTTAAGGTTAGACGTAATTCGTCAGTAAATTCTCAGGTGCGAGCTCAAAAAGCATCAAATGGACGCAGAAACTCTCGTAGCGAACATAACCAAAAAGATTCGACTCAACACTCTAAGCCTAATGCTTCTGATAAGCAAGATCAACTTGCTGGCAATGTACCTGCCGATGATTATTATGGTGTAACTTCAGCAGCTGGAAATACAAACATCAATAGCTATCTAACTGCAAAACAGTATAGTTGTGATTCCTCCGAAACAGACTGGCCATGCTCCTCATGTGTTGCTAAGCGTCGTACGCATACAAGCATTTCCGTATGTACTATGGTTGTTACTGTGATTGCTATGATCGTAGGAGCTATCATCATCGCTAATGCTTCAGATTCTACAACCACTAACGGTGGTGGAACCACACCTCCACCAAACCCATCACCAGCTCCCTAAAATCCACTTAAGGTAGCAGATTTATACGTAAGAGACAGAACTTCATGGGGTTCTGTCTATTTTTTTTGTCTGTAAATCTGGTTTGTTCCGTAGTTTGTTTATTTAATTTTGTAGTTAATTAATTCTGGTAGGATAATTAATTATATAATTAATCATTCTTTTTTTTTGTTTTAACTATGTCTGAACAACATCCAATACATCAGAGCTCTAGGTTAAACCAGATCGAGATTGGAAAATCCTTTCTAGATCATAATCCTAAAGTTGCTCGAGCGCTTCAGATTGTGGGAATTATCCTCTCTATTTTAGCTGTAGTTTCTTCAGTATTTCTGGTGGTAGCTACTCCCGTAGGTTTGCCTATTTCTATGGCATTAGGAGGAGTTTTGCTCGGTATAGGAGGAAGTGCGCTTTTTACTTCTATCAACTCTTTGGCCAGTAGCGTGAAGAAGGCTGCTATCGAGAAGAAGCGTCAGAATATCTTAATCCAGGAAAAATCTGAGGAGATAGAGGTAGGACATCAGACAAACGAAAGCATTTGGCCTAAGTACAATAAGATGGTGGATAGGTTTGCGAATTTAAACATGCGCATAGGTAAGCATGAAAGAAGCATCCTAAAACAGATGGGCAGAGAAGAAGGACTTGAACTGATTGAAAATTTAGACCGGATTACCGGAGATTATATCATCTGTACAAGTTTACTAGAGGGACGCCAAGAAGTCTATTCTGAAGAGGATTACGCACAAAGAGATGATAGTTATCCAACTTCTATAAGAAAGAATGATCTCCTAATCAAATTAGGAAATAGTATTATTTCCAAGTTGTCTCAGGGTGGCGGGGTCTTTTCTTTAAAATTACAGCCACTAAGTAAGACAATGTCGAAAGTTCATACTGGGGTTACTCTAGGTTTAGTAGCTGGAGGTATTGCTGCTGTTGGTGTTATTGCTGCATTCATTCCTGGGGGGATATTAGCTTTTCCGTTAATTCTCGCCTCAGCAATAGGCATAGGTTTAGCCATTCTGGGATTATCTTACGCAATAAAAACAATATTAAAGAGATCCAAGACAAACAAAAAACAGTTACTCAACGATTTAAAATCAGAAATAGATATCGATGCGCTTAAAGATATGACCCGTCATCAACATGTTCTTATGGGCATGTTGAGAACTTCATTACAAGCTGATCAAAGAATGACTTTAGATCATAAAGATTTTTATCAGGATTACAACAAAGTCCGTGATGCTTTACAGATGTTAAATGAACATCTTGATGAAATAGAGTTTAAATACAAACATACAAGTGAAAGTTATCAAAGACGTGCGGATAGTTTAGAAAAAACCATACTTCAACTTTCGGATCTTAAGAATGCTTCAGAGGGAGAGATGTACTATCCTCAAGTTCCTTCTTCTGATCGCGCAGGATTATTGAGCGATACAGCAGGCTTTGATGAGATGGTCGCTAAAGGGGTACAAGCCGCTCGAGAAAGACAGCAAAAAGATCAACGAGGGGAAATTTCCCTAGGTGATTATTCTCAATACTTAGATGAAGATGAGCTAGCATTTGGTGATGGGTGGAGTCCTTCGGGTAAACGTGCTCTCGAGACTATGTGGTCGGCAAAACCCACAGTAATGAATGAGGAAGATTATCTCATCTTAAATGAGGATGTAAACAAAGTCCTTCGCTCTTATCGAAATGATATACTACGTATGAAAGCAGATATTGCGCGCATTGAAAATCTTTTCGAAGAGCTTCAAGCAGGAAAACAACGGATTGAGCTATTTGCAGACCAGATAATTGATATTTGGCATAACGTATCCAGCGATTGTCATGAAATTCTTAATCATTTAGTTGGAATGCAAATGCGATTAGTTTCATTAGTAGAACATGACCTAACGGAATCTTCATAATATAACATTAGCAAGAAGGTATCTTGTTGCGTACGGGGGTACCTTTTTGTTCGTAAGAATTCCAACGATCTAACTGCTCGCGTAATGTTTGGGTTTGATAAGCCTGGGGATTTCTTTCTATCCAGCTGGACAACTCTTGCTGTTTATCATGCACCAGAGACTCTAAACTGCTAGAGAGATTGCGAATTTGCTCTTCTTTGTTAGAGATCACCGTGTCATAGTCATTTAATAGTTTGTTATGCAAATCGCGCATATTTGGAATAAATGTATTGCGTATATTCGCGAATGCGACACGACATTTTTCAATAGATTCTACACCTACATTCGATATATCCTGAGAGATTTCGTTAGTTAATGTAGTCCCAAAAAACTTATTTTTCACCGGTAAATCCAAAATAAGAGCAACGGAAATAAGCAAGAGAATTATACCTAAGCTCATTCCAAAAAATACCCAATTTCCATTGATGATAGCATAGCTCATCAAAGCAATCGATCCTAAACATGTGAGTACTGCTATAGTAAAACAGACTGTAGTACGCAATATGAGACTCGTACGATAATTATCCCAGGGAATGAGAAGAACAGTTTTATTTTCTGAAGATATGGGCAAGAGTATCATGACAATGAAAATCAACTTATTAAATTATGGTTATTCGACGGAGAAGAAGGCATTTCCTGAGTTGCATGAGTGATTTCTTGCCATCTTTGCAATCTGAGTAGTAAGCGGTGTTCTTCTTGTTTTAGCCGTTCTATACGTTGTTCCTTATCTATAATTGAGTAAATCAGTTTTGAATAGGCATCTTGAAGTAACTGAAAAGAAGAAAGTGACGACGTTTTGTTATTCACGAGAGTGATGGTTTGTTGCACTTTAGATGGTAAACACTTGATCAGATAAATCATGCTAATAAGTAGAAATATACAGACTAAGGATGCAACCATCACAGTCATCCCTCCAATCATTTCAGGAAGACTCTTAGAAATACATCCAAAAGCAACAACTATACTGCCTCCTATCATGGTACCAATCAAAAGTATAATAGCTAAAATATAAGAAGAAGAGCTTTGCTCAATGAAAATAGCAACTTTTTTTTGTAATACAGTAGCATCCCTTTCCGCGTTGAAAAGAAGAGAACTTTGGTTTGGTAAAGATAGAAGCGTTTGGGGAATAGAATTAGAAAGACTTAATACCACAGAATTCCTTAAAATATAGCAAAAAAATCTAAAGAAAGTATTCATTTTATTCAACACGTAACATAAAGTAATTCTTTTGTTTTCTAATTATTTATGAATAAAACTGTTGTTGTTGCTATGTCTGGAGGAGTAGATTCCTCCGTAGTTGCTTATCTTTTAAAAAAAATGACTTCCTATAGGGTCCTAGGGATTTTTATGAAGAACTGGGAAGAAGAAGATAGCAATGGTTTATGTTCCACAGCTAAAGATTATGAAGATGTTGAAAGAGTCGCTGAGCAGTTGGACATTCCCTATTATACGGTATCTTTTGCTAGAGAGTACCGTGAAAGGGTATTCTCACGTTTTCTTAAAGAATATTCTCAAGGTTATACACCCAATCCTGACGTTCTTTGCAATCGTGAAATAAAATTTGATTTACTTCAGAAGAAAGTTGTCGAGCTAGGAGGGGATTTCCTTGCTACAGGACATTACTGCCGATTAGATGTAAGGAGGCAAGGAGTAGAATTACTTCGTGGGAAGGATCCACATAAAGATCAAAGTTATTTCCTTTGTGGCACGCGCCAAGAGTCTTTGAAAAATGTCCTTTTCCCTTTGGGCGACATGACAAAAACTGAAGTACGCGCTATAGCTGCCCAAGCCGGACTGGCAACAGCTCAAAAAAGAGACAGCACGGGTATCTGTTTTATAGGGAAGCGGCCGTTTAAAAGTTTTCTTGAACAGTTTGTTCCCAATTTAGAGGGAGATATCATAGATTATGATTCTCAGAAAATCGTCGGGAGTCATGAAGGAGCCCATTACTACACTATAGGGCAACGCCGAGGTTTAGATATTGGCGGCTCTGAAAAACCTTGTTATGTTGTGGGCAAGGATATGGAGAAGAATATTGTTTATATCGTACGAGGGGAAGATCATCCTCTACTTTATCAACAGGAACTTACAGCTAAAGAATTGAATTGGTTTGTTTCTCCAGAATCTATAACGAGGTGTAGTGCTAAGGTACGCTACCGTTCCGAAGATGAAGAATGTGAAATTCTACATACGGGAGAACAAGATAAAGTGCGCGTGCGCTTTGCTTCTCCTGTTAAAGCAATCACCCCAGGACAAACCATCGCATTTTATGATGGGGAGAGATGCCTGGGGGGAGGGGTCATAGAAGTGTCTATGACTCCACATTTGGTATAGTTGCCGCAACATTCTCAGCTTGTTCTTCATAGCGCTCGAAAGTTACACGATCTTCAATGAGATGGGCACGTAACTTTCGCGCTTCCTGACGACAAGATTCCTTCAGCAAGAGTTCTGCAAGAGGATCTTCAAGATACTGTTCAATAACCCGACGTAAAGGCCGTGCTCCCATTTCCGGAGAATGTCCTTTCGTTACTAAGAAAGAAATCACAGAATCTGGAATACTTAATGCCATCTGGTAATTTTTCAAGCGAGAATCGAGTTTGTTAATTTCCAAATGGATGATTTCAGATAACGCTGATTTTTCTAAAGGACGGAAGATCACACTTTCATCTAAACGGTTAATAAATTCCGGTTTTAAATGTTTCTTCACAGCATTTTCGATTTTTTCTTGAATCACTTTGTAATCGAAATTGGAACGAGCACCGAAACCGATTTCTCCGCTTTTCTTAATTAAGTCGGCGCCTAAGTTTGAAGTCATGATGATAATTGCATGACGAAAATCTACCTTGCGACCAAACGAATCTGTGAGACGTCCTTGCTCTAAGATCTGCAACATTAAATCCATGATGTCAGGATGAGCTTTTTCAATCTCATCGAATAGCACAACACAATAAGGACGACGACGCACTTGTTCTGTAAGATGTCCACCTTCCTCATGACCAACATATCCTGGAGGTGATCCCATCATTTTTGTAGCAGCGAATTTTTCCATGTACTCAGACATGTCTACTTGAATTAAAGCATCTTCACCGCCAAACATTTCAATAGCGATTTGTTGAGCAAGTAGTGTTTTTCCAACTCCAGTAGGTCCTAGGAATAAGAAGGAACCTGTAGGACGGTTAGGATCTTTAATTCCTGTTCTTGAGCGTCGAATTGCTCGACAGATACTCGCTACAGCTTGATCTTGACCTATGACTTTCTTACGTAGAGTATCTTCAAGTTTTAAGAGTTTTTCGCTCTCTGCTTCAGTAAGTCGTGCAGAAGGGATGCCTGTTTGCAAGGAAACAACTTGAGCAACAGCTTCCTCATCAACGGGAATTTGATGTTCTTCTTTGTGATTCTCCCACTCTTGCTTCATATTGGCAAGACGTTCACGAAGCTTTTTCTCTTCGTCGCGTAATCCTGCAGCTTTTTCATATTCTTGAGTGCCAATAGCTTGCTCTTTAGCTAATTTCGTTGTTTCAATCTCAGCTTCGAGCTTCATTAACTCTGTGGGCTGATCCATAGTGTTTACACGTACTCGTGCTCCAGCCTCATCAAGTAAATCAATCGCTTTATCTGGGAGGAAGCGTCCGTGAACATATTGATCAGATAGCGTAGCTGCTGCTTTCAACGCTTCTTCTGTAATAGAAACATTATGATGTTCTTCATATTTCTTTTTTAAGCCACGTAGAATCTCTATAGTTTCGTCCACACTTGGGGGTTGGACAATAATTTTCTGGAATCTACGTTCTAAAGCCGCGTCTTTTTCAATATGTTTGCGGTATTCATCTATTGTTGTCGCTCCAATACACTGGATCTCACCACGTGCTAGTGCTGGCTTTAAAATGTTAGAAGCATCAATAGCTCCTTCCGCAGCGCCAGCGCCTACAATTGTATGTAGCTCATCGATAAACAACAGGATATTGCCATGTTTACGGACTTCGTCCATAACGGCTTTGATACGTTCTTCAAATTGACCCCGATACTTTGTTCCCGCGATCATTAAGGCTAGATCTAAAGTGATTAAACGCTTTTTACGTAAAGTATCAGGCACTTCATTAGAAATAATTTTTTGTGCTAAGCCTTCAACAATAGCGGTTTTTCCGACACCGGCTTCACCGATAAGTACAGGGTTGTTTTTCCTTCTGCGGCATAAGATTAAAATTAAACGTTCCACTTCTGTAGAACGGCCAATAACAGGATCGAGTTTAGACTCGCGAAACATCTCTGTTAAATCATAACCATAGGCTTTTAATGCCGATAATTTATCGCTTTTGTCTCCACCTAAAGTATGACCAAGAGAGGAAGATTTGGAAGATGAAGAAGTACTCCCTCTGGGATTCGACGAAGATGCAGGTGGGAGCTGAAGATTAAACGTCTCTAATTCTTTAAGAATTTCTTTGCGAACTTCTCTAGGATCAATATGTAAATTTTCCAAAACTTGTAGGGCAACACCGTCAGCTTGGTTTAAAATACCTAAAAGGAGGTGTTCTGTACCGACGTAATTATGCTCTAAGATTCCAGCTTCTTCATTCGCTGATTCAAAAGATTTTTTTACTCTGCCAGTCAGAGCGGGATCACCGTAAACTTGGATTTCTGGTCCATAACCGATCAAGCGTTCGACTTCTTGCTTGGCAGTGTCAAAGTCTACCCCTAAATTACGCAATACATTGACAGCTACGCCTTGACCTAGTTTGAGTAGGCCTAGAAGTATGTGCTCTGTGCCTAGATAGTTATGATTTAACCTCTGAGCTTCTTTTTTAGCCAATTTAATGACTTGTTTTGCTCTGTTAGTAAACTTCTCAAACATAAAAACCTAAAAGACCGGGTAGAACTTTCCTTAAGCATATACGAAATTTAAAATAATGATGCAACTCTTCGATAGACGGATAGAGTATTCCCGAGACCAAAGAATTTTTTTCACAAAAATAGCAAAGAATCCTCATCGATGTTATACTATTTCTACATTTTTAACGAATGCCCACCTTTTTAGTTATGACCGTTCGCATAGTAGATTCTGGAAAAGGGAGTGCTGAGACTCACATGGCCAGAGATAAGTATTTACTCGAACACCTCAAAAAGGGGGAGGTAATTCTTCACCTATATGAGTGGGATAGTCTCTACCCTCTGACTTACGGCCTCTTCATGCGTCCAGAAAAATTTTTAATTGATAATAGAGCCGCTCTCGGTATGGATGCTGCTGTCCGACCTACAGGAGGAGGGTTTGTTTTCCATCATGGAGATTATGCATTTTCTTTACTAGTCTCATCGGAACATCCTCTGTATGCACCTACAGTATTAGAAAACTATTATACGGTAAATCAGATGGTATTACAGGTTTTGAGTAGGGTTTTCCGGATAAAAGGATCTCTTTCTTTTGATGAGGATATGCATCACCCAAAAACTTCGAATTTTTGTATGGCTAGAGCCTCAAAATACGATATTTTGATGGGAGATAAGAAAGTAGGTGGCGCAGCTCAGCGTACTGTTAAACAAGGATTTTTGCATCAAGGGTCCGTATTTTTATCGGGCAGTTCTTTAGAGTTTTATGAAACATTTCTTTTGCCAGAGGTCATTGATATTATCGTCCCGGCAATTGAGAAACGCGCCTTTTTTCCTTTAGGTCTGTCAGCACCTTCATCAGATCTTTTAGAAGCAAGAAGAGAAATTAAAGAGGGGCTAATTCAAATATTTTCACGTGGTTGTTTATGAATAAAATGCGATGGAGCTTAATTATAGCACTTGTTTTTGTGTTTATCACAAAAGATGCTCCTGCTTTTATAGTGCATTTTCCTGAATCTAAAGAACATGCGGGTGTTATTGTTCATGATAATAGCGTTGAAGTGTATGAAAGCATTTTGTCTGCTATAGATGTGGCGAATCATTACATTGAATTATCTCCTTGTATGGCAGGAGGGAACTTATTAAAAGAGATCATCGAGCATATAGATACACGTATGGCGCTCATTTCTGAACTACGCGCCTATCTTCTTATCCAACCCACATTTATTGATAGCGATGATAAGAGTGTTCTTGAGAGTATAAAATCGCGTTGGCCTGATCGTTTCTTTTACTTATTTACGGGATGTCCTCCTGGACCCAGTATTCTTTCTCCTAATGTTATAGAAAGTCATGTGAAGATTTCTATCGTCGATGGAAAGTATATTTTTATGGGGGGGACAAATTTTGAAGATTTTATGTGTACCCGAGGGGATTCTATTCCTGAACCGGTAGAGTCTCCTCGGCTGGTTATCGGAGGCATTCACAGACCTTTAGCATTTCGTGACCAGGATATTACCGTGAGTTCTGCACAACTCGGTACCGAATTAAGAAAGGAATATCATGCGCATTATGCGCTTTGGAGTGCTTATGCAGAGAGACCTTGGTTTAATAAAAATGTCGATGATTTTCGCGCTCTTCCTTTCCCACAGCTTGCTATAGAAGACGCTCAAGCCACGTATTGTCGTGAAATCGAAGAAAACTCAGATCTAGTCTCTACAGATTTGAAAAACATTCGTGTGATTTTTTCAGGACCCGATGAGAGCAACAACGCGATTACTCAAGGATACATAGACTTAATAGATAACGCAAAGAAGTCTATAAAAATTGCGAATATGTACTTCATTCCTAACGACAAAATTCTTGAGAGTTTGAGATCAGCGTCTTTGAGTCGTAAAGTACATACAGAAGTTATTACGAATGGATCCAATGAAAATAGTCCCAAACTGACCGAAGTATATGCTTGGGGAAATCGTATGAACTATTTCTTTCTATCTTATGGTGAACGCCCGGCATTATGGAAAAAGTTCGTTTTTTCTAAAAAACAGCCGAGTTCTTCCCTATTTATAAACGAATATTACGTTCGAGATACACAGTTACATAAAAAATGTATGATTGTAGACGATCGTGTGTTTGTAATAGGTAGCTACAATTTTGGAAAGAAAAGTGATCTTTTCGATTATGAAGGTATCATATTAATTGATTCTCCAGAAGTTGCTGCTAAAGCCAATGTCGTCTTTAAGAAAGATTTGAGTTTATCCAAACCTGTAGAGCATTCTGAAATTCTCGATTGGTATTTCGATCCGATGTATAATCTTCTTGGTCATTTACAGATTAATTTTATGCCAGCTTAAATAGGAGTTGACCATCCTATTGGGAAAAGAGAACTTCTCTTTTCTGGTTCTCAGGGGATCCTTCTTGGTTTTTTCCGATCAATAGTTTACACTAAGTTTTTTACTGTTTATTCCAAGAGGGTGGCTTTGCTAGCGTTCTTTTATAAGCATCAGAAAAAATTCATTGGTTTGGTTATTGTTGGCGTATGCGTATCAGGTATAGGCATAGGTTGGGGACGCTATCCAGGAGAATCTTCCCGTGGCTCTAAGAAAGTTGTTTTTTCTGTCCCGGGTAAAAAATATTCTGAGAAAGAATTTTTAGCTTTTAAGAGATTCTTCACAAACGAAGCTTATCCTTTTACAGGGAACCCTCAAGAGTGGAACTTCTTAAATGAAGGTTTATTAACAGAGCGGTTTCTCACGAATAAGTTAGGGGAAAAGCTGTTTTTAAAAGTATATTCTCAGAATTATCCAGCCTTTAAAAAAGAAAAAAACTATCAGGCGTATCGACGATTCGACACTCCTTTTATTTCTTCCGAAGAGGTGTGGAAATCCTCAGCACCACGTTTATATCAAGCTTTAATTGCTTTGCAGGAAATCCATGATCCTGTATCTCCTGAAGGCTTTGTCGCTAGGGTTCAGCTGTTTTTAGAAGAAAAGAAATTCCCTCATTATATTCTTAAACAAATGCTTGAATATCGTAGGCAGATGTTTAATCTTCCTCAAGATCCCGCCTTAGCTCAGGGCAAGGATCTGCATTTATTTGGTTATAGAAACATTTCTGATTGGTTTGGTGATGCGTATGTTTCTGCTGCTGTTGAAGCTTTATTGCGTTTTGTCAATGAGCAGAAAAAACATGTGGCTATGCCTTCCTTAAAAGAAGCTCAACAAGATTTTCAAGACAAAGCCAGACAAGCTTTTACGAAGTTAAGTAAACACGCGGGCCTGACTTTAAGCTTTGATCAGTTTGTTGCTTCTTATTTTGATTTTATGGGAGTCAGCGAAGCAGAATTTTTCAATATATATCGTGAGATTCTGTTATGTAAGAGAGCTTTCTTACAATTAGAGGGTAGCGTAACTTTTGATTATCGTCCTTTGCAAGAGTTCTTCTCCATGGGTAGAGACTCTACGTCTGTAGAAATGGTCAAACTTCCTCGGGAGTATCAATTTAAGAATAAAGAGGATCTAGAAGCTTTTGAAATTTACATTAGTCTTGTGGGCGAGCCTATAAAGGATTGTCTTAGTGTCCCTCGGTATACTTTGCCTATTAAAACGATAAAAGCTAAAGAGCCCAGGTTAGTAGGACGGAGGTTTTTAGTTTCTTACAAGAGCGTGAAACTTCAGGATCTGGAAACCAAAGTTCCTATGGTTGAGGTGCACCAGTGGCAGCAAAATCCTGAAAATTTCCAAGTTCTACTCCAACAATTTCCTAAAATTGAGACATGTAGTTCGAGCAAGGATTTCCAAACTCTTAAACCTTCCCTTGTGGAAAAGATCTATTCTTTCACAAGAAAAGAGATACTCAGATCCTCTCCTAAAAGAATCATGGAGGGGTTAGCTCAATGCGAACAGAAAAATCATGAAGTTTTCCTCTCTTCAGGGAAAGATAGTGTCTTAGAAGGCATTCTAGATGGAAATGAGTTAGCCAAGTTGTTGTTAGATAATGAGGTGGTAGAAGCCTATAGTCAAGATGGCGAACATTATTACACTTTTATAGTGGATACATGCTTTGAAGGAGAAGAAGTGATTCCTTATCGTGAAGTTTTACGTAAAGGTCTTGCCAAGGCATTGGTTTCCTCTCATAAACATATTTCGCATATAGATAGAGTGGTTGCTGCTTTAAAATCACGATATCAAGAAGAAGAGAACAGTAACTTATGGCAAAAGCGGCTTTGGTCGCTCATCGAGGAACATAGAGAGGGTACATATCAGCCGGGCACTCTTTCTTGGAATCTTGAAAAATCTATCAAAATATTTACTCGTGGGGATCAAAATATTCCTCAGCCCTATCCTGTCTTAGCGTCTATGGAGGAGGGGGCATTATCTAGTGTTGAGTTTAACTCTGACGAAGGTCCATTTTTCTATAAATGTTTATCTCACCAAAGATGTGTTGAGCCTGCTAGTGTGGAAAAGTTGTTCCTGACTAAAAACCATTTAAACGAAGAAATCCTTGGTAGTTATATAGAACATTTTATTGATGAAGGAGTCAGATAATGTGGTATTCTGATTATCATGTGTGGATCGACCCCATACACGAGGATATTGTACGTCTAGGATTGACGTCTAGGATGAGAGAAAACCTGGGACAAATCCTTCATATTGACCTGCCGGATCCAGGAAGCTTCTGTAAGGAAGGCGAGGTTCTTGTTATTTTGGAGTCTTCGAAATCTGCTATTGAGGTATTAAGTCCGGTTTCTGGAGAAATTCTTGAAGTTAATGAGAATCTCAAAGAGGACGTACGGCTTCTTAATCATTCTCCCGAAGAAGCTGGCTGGTTTGTAATCGTTAAATTAGATCAAAAATTAAATATACAAAATCTTTCTCCCAAAGAATAGTCTGGTTATCTTTTCAAAAAAATATTGTATAGTTTATATTTTTTGAACTTGGATTAGAGTTTTTTTTTATCTTTTGAAGGAGTAAAATTTTTCCCTAAAAGATAAAAAAACAAGTTTCACTATGTCTTCGCCTATAGTTAACGTCTCTAATCCTACAGAGATGGCGAATCTCCGATTGCAGCTATCTAAGCAGCTTAAAATCTTAACATTTGTTACGGTAATATTAACTTTAGCTGTTATAGGTTTTGCCTGCTACGGACTGTTCGGAACTCCATTAATCGCTATTCAGTTAATGATATGGATTATGTGTACTTCTATGACTATTGTGGCGTTGATTTGTTCGTGTGCGAAGTACCATCTGATTCGTCGTTATGAAAACATTTACGTAGTAGCAGGAAGTCTACTAGATAAAGGAATTAAGACTTATGATCATTAGTATCCAAAGATTTCAGCGTCCCTCCGCAGAGACTCCAACTACAGCGACGTTATTATATCAATTACATGAAGGCCCGATAGGGGAATCCGAAGGGCTAAGAACGTTTCGAAGAGTATTATCCGTGTTATTGACCTCTCTGGCAATACTCGTGATGACAATATTTACTGTTCAATCTCCTACAATCACTCCTGCAGCATTATATACAGCAATTTTTTTTGCTTGCTGTACTCTTGTGTGTATAGCTATGTTTATAGTGAAACACGTGTTATGTCAATTTCCAGAAATTGCTAGGGGAAGTATAGAAGACGCTTCTACTACGTAATTACTGAGGTTTTCCCTTTTTTGCATTTATAGTTTTTGTCTTGCCGGCGCGTTGCTGAGCTGAGCGTATTTTTTTTATCGGTTTGAGCTCATTGACTTCTGCTGAAGAGACTTTTTTGGTTTCTATGACATCAGATACCGCGACTGTGGCTGAGGGTTTAGAGATATCAATACCTGTCAGACTCATGAAAGCCATAGCGATAAGGCCTGTAGTAATGAAAGAGATTCCCATTCCCTGAAGATTTTTAGGAATATCAGAATAAGCGAGCTTTTCTTTAATAGTGGCAAACAAAACGATCGCCAACCACCAGCCGCTTCCAGCGCCTAAAGAGAATATCATCATGGGAATAAACGGATAGTTGCGTGTGATGCCAAAGAGTACTCCGCCTAAGATTGCGCAGTTTACCGCGATTAGGGGGAGGAAGATTCCTAAGGAGAGGTAGAGATTTCTTGATACTTTTTCTAAAAACAGTTCCAGGATTTGTGTGAAAGCAGCGATGACAACGATGAAGATGATGAGTTCTAGAAAATTTAAGTTTACGTTAGCTAATGCAGGGGATATCCAAGTTAAAGCTTTAGGTCCTGTGATAAAGGCGTGTACGAACCAGTTAATACTTCCAGTGACAGTGAGTACCAATGCCACGGACATTCCTAAACCGTTAGCTGTAGAGATTCGTGCTGAACAGGCAAGATAGCTGCACATCCCAAGAAAATTGGATAGTAGGATGTTTTGGATAAAGGTGGCTTGTAAAAAGATACCAAAGACATTTAGCCATGTATACTCACCTAACCACATAGATCTACCTTCTTTCCTTCTTAGATCTCAGAATATTTACACCCCAAATCATAATACCTAAAAGGAAGAATGCTGAGGGAGCTAAAACCATCAAACCAAAGTTTTCATACCCATCGGGATGAGCTTCTGAGGCGTAAAAACATTTAGGAATCAGTTGTATTCCAAGAATTGTCCCAAAGCCGAAGAATTCTCTTATTATACTTACAGCAACTAATACCCAACCGTAACCTAATCCTGATGCAAAACCATCTAAAAAAGCAGGAATAGGTGGAACATTTCTTGCTAAACTTTCTGCTCTTCCCATGACGATACAGTTCGTGATAATTAACCCGACGAAAACAGAAAGTGTCTTGGAGATATTAAAGAAAAAAGCCTTTAGGAACTGATCAATGACAATCACAAATAAGCTAATGATAATTAGCTGGGTGATCATACGCACGCTATCAGGAGTGACTTTCCGTAATAAAGATACAAAGAAAGAAGAACATCCCGTAACGAAACTTACAGCAAGACCCATAGTAATTGCTGTATTTACTGTTGTTGTTACTGCCAACGCAGAGCAAATCCCTAAAATAGCGATAAGGGGTTGGTTATTGTTCCAAAGAGGATCAAGAAAATAACTCTTGTATGATTTATTTGCTGCCATTTTGATCTCCCCGGTTATTAAGTTTAGCGAAAGACATCAACAAACTGCGATAGGGAGCTAAAGATTGGGCATAAGCTTCAGTAACACCGTTACATGTTAACGTAGCTCCAGAAATGCCATCGATAGAAGAGAGAGCTTTAGGAGATGTCCCGAATGCGGATTGCACTGATCCTTTGATTACTTCAAGACCCAGGGGAGTCGTTGAAAAATCTGTATTTCCTGAAGCATCTTGTAAAAAGATCTTTTTCCCATAAAATTGCTTTTGCCATTGGGGATTGGCAATATTGGCGCCTAATCCTGGAGTTTCTCCTTGTTGATACCACGCTGTTCCTAATACTGTATCACCATTATTTTCTACAGCGAGATAGCCGTAAATAGGCCCCCACAAGCCAAATCCTGAAATAGGAATGACAATAGCGTCTATTACGGAAGGATTTTTCACAACTTCAGCAGCGCTCATCACTCTAGCTTGCTCTGTATTTGCTAAGACTACATAAAATAAAAGTAATGGCTGCTGATAGAAATGTCCATTTTGATGTTTTTCTATAAACTCTGAGACATTGATATTTTTCTCTTCAAAAGAAAACATTTGTCCTTGTCTATCTGCAAGTAAGGGACGGACAAATCCTTGTGTATAGGAGTCTAAAACAGAGCTTGTGACAACCGGAGCACTTTTGTCAGCAACTTTAAGTAATTGGGATTTTTTGTCATACGTGGCCAGTTTCCAGGAACCCTTCTCATAGATTTGAAATTTTCCTGAAAAGTCTAAAACATGAGCTGCAGTGAGCAGTTGTTGATCGCGATCAAAAGTCGCTGCGCGTTCTTGAAAAGGAGCAAGAACATAATACACAGTAGAAAGGAAAACGCTGGAGAACAAACTTAGTACAAAAATAAAAAGGGTAACATACCAAGTGTGATTCAGATAGCGTTTGGGTTTCTCTGAGGACATAGTTTAAATTCTCCTTCGTCTATACTTTCTTACAGCAAAGTAATCAAGAAGAGGAGCAAATACATTTCCAAGAAGAATGGCCAGCATAACTCCTTCAGGATATGCAGGATTGATTAATCGGATAATTATGGTCATAAAACCAATGAATAATCCGTAAATCCATTTTGCTAATTTCATGGTTGGTGATGATACAGGATCTGTCGCCATGAATACGAGACCGAAGGCTAAACCTCCTAGGAATAACTGACGGTAGGCTGGAATAAAGAATCTTGCAGGAGCCCAAGCTCCGTGTTTTCCAGCAATAAGAATACTGAAAATCTTAAATAACCACGCTGTGACGAAAGCACCTATACCGAAAGACACCATCGTTCTCCATGAGGCAATCCCTGTAATCACAAGGAATATAGCACCGAGTAAACAGGCAAATGTCGATGTTTCTCCTAGGGAACCGATAATGTTCCCCCAGAAAAGGTTTCCCGAAGAGAATTTCCCAATTCCATAGATCACATCGGTAATAGCATATGCTGAGTCAAATTGCGTGGGGAGTAAGCCGAGACCGCCTTCACTTAATGGAGAGGTCACAAAGTTTTGCAGTTGTTCTAAAGTTAGCTTGTCTAACATCAATCCGGGATGAGACTCTGCCCAGATCGAAAATTGTGATTGTATGACATTTTGTGTGGGGACGTGTGTCATATGTAAAATGTTAGAGGCTATAGCATCTACATGGACTCTTTTTACAGAAGGTGGTGTAGAGTTTAATGTTTGTAGGCAGGTAGATTGCGAAAAGCCGTCTATGATGGATTTTCCTGCTGTTGCGTTCATGGTAAGCAGGCTGTCTTTAATGTGTGTTGGGTTGCTTCCTACCCAAACATCACCGCTCATCTTTGCTGGAAATGTAAAAAATAGAAAAGCTCTTCCTGATAGTGCAGGATTGAGAATATTCATTCCCGTCCCACCGAACAATTCTTTACTAACAACAACACCGAAAGCAATCCCTAAAGCGGCCATCCAATAAGGAATTGTGGGAGGTAAGGTAAGGGGATAGAGGATCCCTGTGACGAGTAGTCCTTCAGCAATTTTATGTCTTCTAACAACCGCAAAGAGTACTTCGCAAGCTCCTCCCACCGAATAGCTAATGATGAGTAAGGGAAGAAAAATTTTGCATCCCGTCCAAAGCACGGAAAACATGCCTATGTCATTAAAGATAAAGGAGAGATAACTGCGAAATCCTGAGATATGTAAAAATGATTCCATGAGCTGGGGATTTCCAGAGCCATAGACTAAAGCCTGAACACCAGAATTCCATATAGCTAAGAATGTCGCTGGAAAGAGTGCAATAACCACAAGCATCATCCAACGCTTAACATCTACAGCATCGCGAATGAATGGTGGAGATGAAGATTTGTGGATGGGTTCGTAGCAAAACGTATCAATAGCGTCTGCAACTGGAGTAAAGCGTTGAAACTTGTCTTTTTGACAAATTTCCCAGATGGAATTAACAAATCGTTTAAGCATTGCTACTGAGAGGGAAGTTGAAGCTTCTACGTTTAAGAACGTAGCAAATTAATTAAAATTTTAGGAATAAAAATTTTCGGTGATTCAGAGATTCTTGAGTTTTTTCCTTCATTTAATTTTTCCGAAACTCTGTTATGGTTGTCGAAAGCCCGAAGAGTTTTTATGTCAGGGATGTTTAGAAACTTTAAAAGTAGAAAAGGTCGCAGGGCGTTGTCCACATTGTTATAGTGTTTTAGGTATAGGAGAAACACGGACTTGTCGTGATTGTTTGCCTTCGTTTTCTCGGAAAACTTTTTGTCTTTATGTTCCTTCAACAAAAGTACTCGCTCTATATTCTCAAGCTTGCCTAGGGAAGGCACCAGCTATTCATTTTTTTACCAAGGTGATCAAACGACAGTGGGAACTTCACCAAATTTTTCCTAAAGCGATTTTTTATCTTATATCAAAAATACCTAAAGACATTGCTAAACAATTATCCCAGGAGACAAGAATTCCTTATCGAGGGATTTTGCCTTTAGAAAGAGAGTTACGGAGATTGAAAAACTACGTAAATGAAGGAGCTATATGTATTTTATCAGATTATCCTTTGCCACGTGAATGGCAAGATACTATTGAGCGATGTGCTCCACAGCCAGCAATCCTTATGAGTCTTTTTCTTTCTGAGATTCTGAGTTAACTCCCACAATAGCTACATAGCCTAAAAGACGAACACCTTCATCAACGCAAAGAGTCCCTGCTTGGATATCTCCTTTAACTATAGCTTCACCACGGAGCTCTAATTTTCCGCTGACTGTAATGTTCCCTTCGACAGCACCTTCGATAATGGCTTCTTGAAGTTGTATATCAGCTTTCACGCAACCTTTAGGGCCGATGATAATTTTCCCATTAGAAACTAAGATCCCTTCAAAGGTACCATCAATACGCAACAAACGATCAAAGGCTAACTCACCTTTAAATGTTACACCTTCGCCTAAAGTGGTTTCAGGCTCTTCAGAAAATGAGAGCAAAGAATCTACTTCAGAAGATACAGGGACCCACTTTTGTGCTTCTTCATTTAGAGGATAGGTAGGAGACAAAGGGCGTGTTTCTGGAGATTTTGGAGAGTCAAAAAGATTTGGAGGGGAATCTAAACGCTCAGATCTAGGATAAGAAGAATAATTAGAATGCGAAGATGTTTCTTCTTCATATAACGTTTGAACATCTTCAAAGGGATTTTTTCCAGTTCTACGGAACATGAGAAATTCTCCTAGATTACCCAACAATATGGTTTTTACATAAACTAATTTGACGCGTTAGAGTTTCATCTTTTTCTATTTTTTGTTCTATAGTTTTGCAAGCATAAAGCACTGTAGAATGTGTTTTTCCAAAAGCAGAACCGATAGCAACTAAAGAATCTGTGATTAATGTTTTTGCAAGGTACATAGCAACTTGACGTGCCAAAACGAGTTCTTTAGAACGAGAGTTTCCTTTGAGATCTTGGAGCTTTACTTGAAAGACTGTGGCCACACTTTTTAATATGCTTTCTACAGAAACTTTTTGTTTAGAGGGGGAGCGAAAAAGTTCTTTTAACGTGTCGCGAACAATACTTTCGGTAAGTGTTTTCCCGAATAAACGGCAATAAGCAGTGAGTTTATTAATTGCTCCTTCGAGTTGGCGTACATTTCCATAGATATGATCCGCGATGTAGAATGCAATTTCATTAGGAATATGTAAGCCTTTCTGTTCTGCTTTATGTTGTAAAATTGCTACGCGGGTTTCTAAATCTGGAATGCCTACGTGAGCAACTAACCCCCATTCCATTCTAGCAATGATACGTTCGGAAAGTTTTAATTGTCCTGGAGGCTTATCACTAGTAATGACAATTTGTTTATTTAAGTTAATTAATGTCTCAAAGGTATTGCAAAATTCTTCTTCGAAATTTTGTCTGTTTTGCAAAAATTGGATATCATCAACAAGAAGTAGGTCTAACGAACGATAAAAATTTTTCATTTTATCAATCGATTTCAATCTGAGGTGTTGCACGAGATCATTAATAAAAGCTTCAGTTGTGATGCAGTGCACACGAAGGTTTTTGTGATGCTCTCTGACGTAGTGACCCACAGCATGGAGAAGGTGGGTTTTTCCTAGACCTACGCCTCCATGAATGAACAGAGGATTATACGAACGCCCCGGACGGCCAGCAATCCCTACAGCTGCAGATTTCACAAATTGATTTGAAGGACCTTCTATAAAATTATCAAAACGATAAGCGGTATTTAACTTGAGTTCGAAGTCTTTAGATTCTTCAAAAGTTTCTGTAGGAGTTTCTTGCTGCTCTCGAGGGGCTAGGGGTTGTGGAGGGGCTTTTTTAATTTCCGCAACAACAAACTCTAAAGCTGGCTCCCCTTGAGCATCAAGAGGAACAAAAGAACATAGATCTTGTTTATAATTATCAAGAAGGTAGTTTTGAACAAAGATATTGGGAACTTCTAAACGGATCTTTTCTTGTGTTTCTTCTATAATTTGAATAGGAGAAATCCAGTTTTCAAAAGCCGTTTTGGAGCAACGTGTCTTAACATAATTCACAAACTGTTCCCAAGTACTACAATCGCTACAGGTTAACATGCTGCTCTCTTTTATGTGTCGAGGATTTCCTTACAGACGGGCAATTCCTGCTCGTTTAGGAAGAAATTGCCAATGTACCATTGCTGTTGATAAGCAATCAATAGTTTTTCTGCAAAAAAACAGCAGGATGATACCAAATAGATGAGAAATTTATTTTAATCGCATGCGTCACTTCTTAGTAAGTGGGCAAAAGATTAATGAGAAAGAGCCGCGGGCTTTTTGATGATTTTTTTTGTATAGCTCATAAGCAAAGCTTCAGCATCATTAGCGATTACAGGATCATCACAAGATGTCAGATAGACAGCTATTGCGGAGGCCTCATCAATACGATTTAGGCAAAAGAGAGCTTTAGTTTTGTTTAATAGTGTGGGCAGATGGTCGCCTTGCATACGTAAAGCTTGATCTAAAACTCCTAAAGCTTTGGCATTTTCTCCTATTTGCAAATATAATCCCCCGAGGGTTTGGAAATCATAAATGCTTAATGGATCTAAAATCACCAAGGCTTCGAAAAAAAGAATAGCCTTATGATAATGTCCTTGGCGAAGAAATATGTAACCAGAATTGCGTAGCTCTTCGAGTTCTTGATCTCCCCAACCTAAGATCGCTTTCCATTCGTTATCTAACATGTCTTAGCCTTGAACAAATTGAAAAATACGGGAAATAACGTAGTCGATCATAATATTTGAAGACTTCAATCCTAGATCAATAGCCTTAAGTAAAATTTTACCTTCTTGAACGATTACGTCTTCGTCAGAATCCGCAGCTTCTTCGTCGTCTTTACTTTCTTCTTGATCTTTATAAGACAATGAAGAATTGGCACGACTCTGATAAGAAAATTTTCCTCGGGTCAGTACTTTTAAGTAGGAAGAAATTTTCTCTAAATCCTCGTCTTGCTGATCGGGAGATCCTAGAGAAGGAGCTAAATAGGGAGTAGAAAACCGCTGTTTATAAAAGTTGCTAGGAGGTGAAAAGAAAGCCCAATCGGTTTTCTTATTCGTTTGCATTAGGGAGCACAAGGCTGAGGGCTTTGGTGTCATGTCCAAAATTTGGGCATGCTTAGCCACATCACGGATCGTCAAACCTTCCATGTGAACTTCCTTGCGGAAGTCATTCACTATTTTAGTATTAGACGCGTGTTTTTCGTAAACAGAAGTACTGTAATTAAAAATTTCTACCATAATACAGCCTTTAAAACCCTACTTTCTAAATCATAGTAGGGTAAAGGAAAAAGTCAATAGTCTTAATTATTCTTAAAATAGAGAATGAGGAATAAATAGAAATCTTTTCCCATTCTCTCTAATGGTGTATCTTTTTCTTGCATTGATGGTTTTAGAATGATTTAGGCGTTTTTGTGTCTGCAACCCCTTCCCATATTCCGGTATTGGTAAATGAATGTTTATCTTTATTTGCTAATCGTAATCCCAAATTTTTCTGTGATGTTACTGTAGGAGCTGGAGGTCATGCTGAAGCTTTCCTCTCAGAATATCCTTCTATAGTTTCTTATGATGCATCCGATCGAGATAGTGCCGCTTTGTCTCTTGCTAAGGAGCGTTTAGAAAAATTTGGTGATCGTGTGCATTTTCGGCATGCATCATTTGAAGATCTTTCTAAAGATTCTAAGGAACATGTTTATGATGGCATACTTGCCGATCTTGGAGTTTCCTCTATGCAACTTGATAATCTCTCCCGAGGTTTTAGTTTTCAAGGAGACGATCATGATTTAGATATGCGCATGGATGTGACTAAAGGAATTACTGCGAGTGAGGTTTTAAATACGCTTCGTGAAGAAGAGTTAGGGAAAATTTTTCGTGAATACGGAGAGGAACCTCAGTGGAAAAATGCGGCTAGTGCTGTCGTACATTTTAGGAAACGTAAGAAAATCATCACGGTTAGAGATTTAAAAGACGCAACAGCAAAAGTTTTTCCTTCTTATCGTTTGCGAAAGAAAATCCATCCATTAACTTTGATTTTTCAAGCTTTACGGGTGTATGTAAATCAAGAAGACCTGCAATTGAAAGTATTTTTGGAGTCGGCTATGCGTTGGCTTGCTCCTGGAGGGCGTTTGATCATTATTTCGTTTTGTAGCTCCGAAGATCGCCCAGTAAAATGGTTTTTTAGAGAAGCTGAGAAATCGGGATTAGGAACCATACTGACCAAGAAAGTGGTCATGCCTACCTATGAAGAGACTAGGAAAAATCCTCGTTGTAGATCGGCAAAGCTCCGTTGTTTTGAAAAGAAATTGTTATGAATAATTATCGTTTTGTACGTCTATTTTTTTGTTTTTGTTTTCTAGGCGGGTTACTTTACTCCTATATTAATAAACAAAATGATCTGACGAAATTACGATTAGAGATTCCTACTTTATGGTCGAAGTTGCGACAGAGAGAACAAGAGAATATATCTCTACACTTTCTTATTGATAAAATAGAGAGCCCAGAGCATCTCATGCATATAGCTAGCCTTCCTGAATATCAATATCTCCAATATCCTACAGAAGATAGTGTTTGTGTTGTAACTTATGAATCATCGTAAATGCTTAACCATGATTACCTGTGGAGTCCTGCTCTCCTACTCTTTCCTTATCGTACGGTACTATAAAATTCAGATTTGTGAGGAGAAGCGTTGGGCAGCAGAAGCTTTAGGACAACATGAATTTCGCGTAAAAGACCCTTTTCGTAGAGGGACTTTTTTTTCTCAGATGAATTTACGTAAAGGGGATTCCGAGCAACGACAACCTCTCGCTGTTGATATTACGAAATTTCATCTTTGTTTAGATGCTGTGGCTATTCCTGAAGAACATCGTGATGTAATTGCTAAGAAAGTGTTTAGTCTCATTGGTGAAGGTGATTATGACAAACTCCGTGCGGAGTTTGATAAAAAATCTCGACATCGAAAATTATTTCTTTGGTTAGATCGTGCAGAACATGACCGCATTTTGTCTTGGTGGCGGGGGTACGCAGCAAAAGCTAAACTACCCTCGAATGCTTTGTTTTTCATGACTGACTATCAAAGATCCTATCCTTTTGGCAAACTTTTAGGCCAAGTTCTTCATACTCTCAGAGAAGTCAAGGATGAGAAAACAGGAAAAGCTTTTCCTACAGGAGGTTTAGAAGCATATTTTAACCACGTCCTTGAAGGAGAGCCTGGGGAACGAAAATTCTTACGTTCTCCTTTGAATCGTTTAGATCTAGATAAAATCACAAAGATTCCTAGAGACGGTTCAGATATTTATCTCACAGTAAATCCTTGTATACAGACGATAGCGGAAGAAGAATTAGAAAAAGGCGTAAAGGAAGCCAAAGCGAAAGGTGGGCGTCTGATTTTAATGAATGCTTATACAGGAGAGATTCTTGCTTTAGCCCAATATCCTTTCTTTAATCCTTCGGAATACAAGGAATTTTTCAATGATAAGGAAAAAATAGAGCACACAAAAGTGACATCGGTAAGTGATGTTTTTGAACCAGGCTCTATCATGAAACCTCTGACTCTTGCTATTGCGTTGCTTGCGAATGAAGAGATGGTGAAAAGATCAGGGAAGCCCTTATTTGATCCTTGTGCACCTATAGATGTTACCCGCAGGATTTTCCCAGGAAGAAAGCAATTTCCGCTTAAAGATATCTCATCGAATCGGCGTTTAAATATGTACATGGCGATTCAAAAGTCTTCGAACGTTTATGTAGCTCAACTTGCTGATCTTATAGTGCAACATCTAGGGAACCACTGGTATGAGGACAAGTTATTGTTATTAGGATTTGGTAAGAAGACGGGTATAGAATTGCCGGGGGAAGCTTCAGGATTAGTCCCTTCACCCAAGCGTTTTCATATTAATGGGGTTCCTGAATGGTCGTTATCTACTCCTTATTCTCTTGCTATGGGTTACAATATCCTGGCTACGGGAGTTCAGATGGTTAAAGCCTATGCCATTCTTGCTAACGGTGGTTATGACGTACGTCCTACTTTGATAAAAAAAATCGTCACAACTTCTGGAAAAGAATATGTTTTGCATCCACAAGTTCGTGGAGAGAGAATTCTTTCTCAGGAGATTGTGGATGAGGTATTGAAAGCTACGCGTTTTACTACATATCCTGGAGGCACGGGATTCCGGGCTGCGCCTAAAAAGCATTCGAGTGCAGGGAAAACAGGAACAACAGAAAAGCTAGTTAATGGAAAGTATGATAAGCATCGTCATATTTCTTCATTTATAGGTATCACGCCTATATATCCTTCGGCTGGGGGGAGTGCTCCTTTGGTCATGCTTGTCTCTATAGATGATCCCGATCATCGTGTTCGTGAGGATGGAACAAAGAACTATATGGGAGGAAGATGTGCAGCTCCTGTATTCGGAAGAGTGGCTGATCGTGTTTTATCTTATCTAGGGGTTCCTGAAGATAAAGAAAAATACAGTTATCAGAGTGAGGTTGCTGCTATGAAATCTTTGTATGAGGAATGGAATCGTTCGGGGAAATAGTTTTATGCTATGTTTCCGTAGTAGCGGATTGGGCATTGAGCAAATTCTGGCTGTTTCTGAAAAAATCGGACAAGTACGACTGTGACTGTAAAAATAATTTTCAGTACCAAGACGATTAAACCAAGGCCGAGCATTTCTAGGATTCCAGCAAAGGTGTGAACTGCAATGTCGACTTTACTGTCTTCTTTTGTAGGGACGGCAAATATACTAAAAAGTTTTGAGGCTCCTAAAATATTACCTAGTAAGGGTATAGCGCGTGCAAGAGTTTCTAAAACAATTTTTTTATTATTCAACAACCAATCATTATGGATAATGCCCTGGTGGTTGCGTATACATCCTAAGCGTAGGATTTTTGGGAAATAGCTTTCGTGTGCAACGAAGTCTTGATTGTTTCTGTACAAGCAGTTCTTGCTTCTAGTCTCATAGTGAAGATGTTGCTCCATCTTTTCCCTTTTTCTTCTTGTGCTCTGAACCGGGGAAGGTAATTTTTATTGGGCAACACTTTCTTTTCACTAAAATCTTTTCACTAAAAATAGTATATTTTTTTATGCGATAAAAAATAGGTAGACTATTTTAATAGCTGTAAGTAAGACAGTTCGGCGGCAATTTTTATGGGCATGGCGAATTTTTGAAAGTTTATTTATAACTTATAGAATACGGGTGTTATTTTTGTTCTTTGTCGAATGAAAATAAGAGTGCTTATAGATATATTAGGAACAATTTTGCATATAGAAGTGGTCTAGCTTTTGAAGAAGGACCTCAGGCTAAAAAATGAATTTAAAAGAACTCCTCCACAATACCAAAGCGAAAATTTATGGGAAAATTTCTTCTGTAGAAGTAAGAAATCTCACAAGAGATTCTCGTAATGTTGGAGTTGGAGATATCTTTATAGCCAGTAAAGGCAAGCACTCTGATGGTAATGACTTTTCCCATTTAGCTATTGAAAATGGAGCTATTGCTGTAGCTTCTTCTATTTACAATCCTTTTTTACCTGTTGTTCAAATTATTTCTTCCGATCTTCCTCAGCTTGAAGCGGATCTTGCAGCAAAATACTACGGTCATCCTTCGCAAAAACTCTGTGTGGTTGGTATTACAGGCACCAATGGGAAAACTACAGTTTCCCATTTAATAAAATTTCTGTTTGATGCTTGCGACAAGCCTGCAGGCTTAATAGGTACTATTGAGCATATTCTGGGAAATAGTCGTATTCAAGATGGGTATACCACTCCTGAATCCTGTTTGTTGCAAAAGTATTTAGCTGAGATGGTGAAGAGCAATCTTTCTGCTGCAGTTATGGAAGTATCTTCTATCGGTCTTGCTGTCAACAGACTGGCTAACGTCCATTTTGATGTTGGTGTCTTAACTAACATTACTCTAGATCATTTAGATTTTCATTCTTCGTTTGAAGAGTATAAACAAGCAAAGCTTAAGCTATTTTCGATGCTTCCTTCTTCAGGTCTAGCTGTAGTGAATAACGACTTACATTATGCTGCGCAGTTTATTGAAGCTACCCAAGCCCAACCTATTACCTATGGAATCGAGCAGCATGCAGATTATCGCGCTTCTAATTTGCGCTTTTCTCCGTTCGGAACGGATTTTGACTTACTCTATAAAGGGGAAACCTTTGCATGTTCCTCACCCTTAATAGGGCAGCACAACATTTATAATGTTCTTGCTGCGATTTCTGTCGCTCACCAACGATTAGGTTGTGATTTACAACAACTGATCTCTGCTGTTGCCAATGTAGAAACCCCTAGAGGGCGGTTAGAACCTGTATTTTCCGGCCCCTGTCCTATTTACATTGATTATGCTCATACTCCCGATGCCTTAGATAATGTATGCAAAACACTCCAAGCTCTACTTCCCCAAGATGGAAGGCTTATCGTGGTCTTTGGATGTGGAGGCGATCGAGATCAGAGCAAAAGAAAAATCATGGCTCAAGTCGTCGAGAAGTATGGATTCGCTGTTGTGACTACGGACAATCCTCGCGGCGAAGATCCAGAAATGATCATTAATGAAATTTGTTCAGGTTTTTTTAAAAGAAATTTTTCTATCGAAATCGACAGAAAACAAGCAATTACATATGCTTTGTCCATTGCCTCAGATAGGGATATAGTGTTAGTGGCAGGTAAAGGGCATGAGACGTACCAGATCTTTAAACATCAAACCATCGCTTTTGATGATAAGGAAATCGTGCTCGAGGTATTGTCGTCTTATGTTTAATCGTTACACTTTACTCACTCTCTGTGTCTTCGGCACTGCTTTGGGAGGAATTGCAGCTGAAAGTGCGCCTCCACAGCGTGTGCGTCGTAATGAAGTGATCTTTATCGACCCAGGACACGGAGGTAAAGATCAGGGCACTGCAAGTAAAGAGTTCCATTATGAGGAAAAATCTTTAACCCTATCTCTTGCGTTTTCAGTGCAGAGTTATCTCAAGAGAATGGGGTATAAGCCAGTTCTTACTCGAACATCTGATGTGTATGTAGATCTTGGGAAAAGAGCGGCTTTAGCAAATCAAAACAAAGCTGATATTTTTGTCAGTATTCACTGTAACTATTCGTCCAACACGTCAGCCTTTGGTACTGAAGTATATTTTTATAATGGCAAAAATAATGTTGCTTCGAGAAGTCGTGCTTCGGAAGCTCTAGCTAAGGATGTCCTAAATGCTATGCAAAAAAATGGCGCATTGAAAAATCGAGGAGCGAAGAATGGGAATTTCGCTGTTATTCGAGAAACCACAATGCCTGCGATTTTAATTGAAACAGGATTCCTTTCAAACCCTAGAGAACGAGCTGCACTTTCGGATGCACGTTACCGAATGCATATAGCCAAAGGCATAGCCGAGGGCGTTCATACATTTCTTACTGGTCCTAACTTTCAGAAACCAAGTTTAGCGAATGTGAAGGCCAGAAAACTTTCTGCAAAGGTGAATTAATTTTTTTAACAAGAAAGAGTAAGGGGAAAAGTCGTCCTCGATGCGATTCGAACGCATGGCCTGCTGCTTAGGAGGCAACCGCTCTATCCTACTGAGCTACGAGGACACGAACACCAGTACTTTATCAAGTTGGATTAAAGAAGTCACGTGTTTGCCGTTATTAAATTAGAATAGGAAAGCTTAGAAATTTTTGTCGGACTGTAAGGTGCAGAAATCATAAGTTTTGACAAATATGAATTTTCGTTACTTATAACGATATAGAACAACCACGTATTTTTAAAAAATGTCTTGAATCCAAAGGATGAATAGATATGATACGCATATACTTCAAAAGTTTATTATTTAGGGCTACTCAACAAGTTACTTTAGGGCACTTTAATTAGGAGGCAATGGCTAATATGGCTACCATGACCAAGAAAAAACTGATCAGTACAATATCACAGGATCACAAGATTCACCCGAATCATGTGCGTACTGTAATCCAAAATTTTTTGGATAAAATGACAGATGCTCTAGTCAAAGGTGATAGGTTAGAGTTTAGAGATTTCGGCGTTTTACAGGTTGTAGAACGAAAACCTAAAGTAGGTCGTAATCCTAAAAACGCTACTGTTCCTATTCACATTCCTGCGAGACGTGCCGTCAAATTTACTCCAGGAAAAAGAATGAAACGTTTAATCGAAACTCCTTCGAAGCATTCCTAATTTCGTGCCTTTCTCTTTTATCTAATTTATCAGGGTCAAGTTTTTAGGATTTACTTAGAGGCTTGACTCTAAAGTTTTTTGTTATTATTGTCTGGGCGCAATCCGTTTTTGAGTAAGAAATTGTGAATGGTGATGGGATCACAGCTAAGATTACAAGAATGTATCGAAGTGTTTCCCCATTCAAATTTTGATTTGCAGGTTAGACAATTAATCTATGCTTGTCAGGATAAGAAACTTCGCGATTTCGTCTTTAAATTTTTTCGCTATCATCCTTTATTAAAAGTGCATGACATTGCAAGAGCAGTGTACTTGCTTATCGCTTTGGAAGAGGGAAAGGATTTAGGATTGGACTTCTTGAAGTTAGATCAAGAAGACTCGGGGGCTACGCGTTTATTTGGTCGTGGAGGTTTCCCCTGGAAAGGACTGCCTTATCCCGGAGAACATGCAGAACTCGGACTTTTGCTTTTGCAAATCTCTAGGTTTTATGATGACAGTTTGAAACAAGCGAAGATGATGAGTGAGTTTCAACAGGCATTATTTATGCATGAGGCTACGATTTTCCCTGCTTTATGGAGTCAGGAACACGCGCGATCCATAAAAGAAAAGACCTCATTGAGTAAGTCTTTCCTATACCAATTAGACCAACAGGTGATTAGTGAGTATAGGTTTACGGATCCGAATTTAGGTTTTTGGATGCAACGGACGCGATCAGCATCCACTTTTGTTTCTGGATCAGGATGTAAAAGTGGCGTGGGAGCTTACTATTCCGGAGATGTTGGTGTAGTCAACTACGGCCCATGTTACGGTGATATTAGTGATTGTCAAGGCTTTGGTCTGAGTGGAACGGTTAAGGAATTCTCTTTTGTAGAAAATCCCGACACTACAAAAATTTCTTTTCTTTCAGCTTCGTCTGTTCCTTGTTCTAGGATCACAGGTTTTTCTTACTTACAAGATGCCTACCTAGGCTCTAAAGTTCGTCATGATATTACGATTTCTGAGAGACGGTGTCAGATATACTCTTTGATAGAAGATCCGAGCAAATCCACTTTTTCAATTTTTTGTAAGGGAAAAAGTTGCCAAGTGGTTGAGGGGCCGAGGTTACGGTCAAGCTCCTTAGATTCTTATAAAGGGCCGTCTAACGATGTCATTATTCATGGAGAGCGCGACTCTTTGCGTATCTTGTCCTCAAGTCTCTATATGGAAATTTTTTCTTTACAAGGAAAAGAAAGGTTTTGGGGAAGTAATTTTTTGATTAATATTCCCTATCAAGACGCCGAAGTCTCGGTTGTTTTTGAAAAATGCAATTAATAGTTTATTATTTTTTTTCGAAAATGGAAGAGAAAATAATCTTATAATTGTTTTTAAGAATTATTTGTATTAAAATTATCCTTTTTGTAAGAGGAGAGAATGTTGTTATGGAGCTTCTTCCCCATGAAAAACAAGTAGTAGAGTACGAAAAAACGATAGCAGAGTTTAAAGAAAAAAATAAAAAAAATTCTTTACTGTCCTCCTCAGAGATACAAAAATTGGAAAGGCGCTTAGATAAGTTAAAAGAGAAGATCTATGCAGATTTGACTCCTTGGGAACGCGTGCAGATATGCCGGCATCCTTCGCGTCCTCGATCAGTGAATTACATTGAAGGCATGTGTGAGGAGTTTATAGAGCTTTGTGGAGATCGTACATTTCGTGATGACCCTGCTGTTGTTGGTGGATTAGCGAAGATTCAGGGCCAGAGATTTATGCTTATTGGCCAGGAAAAGGGGTGTGATACCTCATCCCGCATGCATAGGAACTTCGGCATGCTCTGCCCCGAAGGCTTTCGTAAGGCGCTACGTCTTGC
Organism: Chlamydophila parapsittaci; assembly: GCF_006385615.1. Taxonomy (NCBI): domain Bacteria; kingdom Pseudomonadati; phylum Chlamydiota; class Chlamydiia; order Chlamydiales; family Chlamydiaceae; genus Chlamydia; species Chlamydophila parapsittaci. Next base: position 1,047,853 of record NZ_CP041038.1, read on the forward strand.
AAAAATGGCTGAGAAATTCGGTCTTCCTATTGTCTTTTTGGTGGATACTCCAGGGGCTTTCCCCGGTCTTACTGCTGAAGAGCGTGGTCAAGGATGGGCGATTGCTAACAATCTTTTCCAACTAGCTAGATTAAAAACCCCGATTATCGTTCTTGTTATTGGAGAAGGGTGTTCCGGAGGGGCTTTAGGCATGGCGATCGGGGATGTGATTGCGATGTTAGAACACTCCTATTATTCTGTAATTTCTCCTGAAGGCTGCGCCTCTATTCTTTGGAAGGATCCGAAAAAGAATAGTGAAGCGGCTGCTATGTTAAAAATGCATGGTGAGGATCTCAAACAATTTGCTATTGTGGATGTTGTCATTAAGGAGCCGGTAGGTGGTGCTCACCACAACCCAGCTGCTGTATATCGCGATGTTCGAGATTTTATACTTCGGGAATGGTTACGACTCAAAGACCTATCAATAGAAGATTTGTTAGAAAAGCGATATCAGAAATTCCGAACTATAGGTCTCTATGAAACTTCTTCTGAAAGCAGTCCTGAGGCATAAAAAGCATCTCACGCTATTAGGTTTTTCTTTGCTTGCTATCTTAGGATTGACCGTGTCGTCTCAAGCAGAGATTTTTTCTCTAGGTATTATTGCAAAAACAGGACCTGATGCTTTTCTTCTTTTCGCTCGTAAGGAAAATAATCAACTTATCAAAGCTTCGCAGTTAAGCCAAGAACAGATTTTAGAGAGATGGTCCGACATCTCTCCCAATTCCGATACGATCACCACAGCAGAGGCACATGCCTATATTTCTCGTTATGGAAAGCGAGGAACATCGATAACTAGCAGATTATCATGTTTTATTTCTCGCTATATAGATTTGTCATGTTTTGGTTCCCTAGCTTTGTTTTTAGTTATTGTGGCGATTTTTAAAGCCGTGACTCTATTCTTTCAGAGATTCCTCTCTCAAGTGGTAGCTATTCGCGTGAGTTGTGATCTCCGCAGGGATTATTTTAGAGCATTACAAAAGTTGCCGATGACCTTTTTCCATGCTCATGATATGGGAAATCTTAGTAGTCGTGTGATTACAGATTCTACCAGCATCGCTCAAGCAGTAAATTCTTTGATGGTGAATTATGTCCAAGCGCCGATAACTCTAACATTAGCTTTAGCCGTATGTTTATCGATATCTTGGAAATTTTCTCTTTTAGTGTGTATTGCTTTTCCTGTATTGATTCTTCCTATTGTGATCATCGCGAAGAAAATCAAAGCCTTGGCGAAGAGAATACAAAAAAATCAAGATCAGTTTTCTTCCGTACTTTTAGATTTTCTTGCGGGAATAGTCACCGTAAAGGTTTTCCGTACGGAAGCATTCGCATTTAAGAAATATTGTGATCAAAATAGTCGAATAGCCGCTTTAGAAGAAAAAAGTACTGCTTACGGACTCCTCCCACGTCCTTTACTGCATACAATAGCTTCATTATTTTTTGCTTTTGTTGTCATTATTGGTCTTTATAAATTTCATATTGCTCCCGAAGAGCTTATTGTATTTTGTGGTTTATTATATCTCATCTATGACCCTGTGAAGAAATTCGGAGATGAGAACACGACCATTATGAAAGGTTGCGCTGCTGCGGAACGGTTTTATGAGGTGCTTTCCCATCCTGATTTGTATAATGAGTCTGAAGATAGTCAAGAGTTTCTGGGGTTAACAAGAAATTTAGAATTCCGTGATGTTTCTTTTTCTTATGATAATGAGAGGAAGGTTCTTAAGAATCTTAGCTTCACTATCAATAAGGGCGAAGCTATTGGTATTGTAGGTCCTACAGGAAGTGGGAAGACAACAATCAGTAAATTGCTTCCTAGGTTATATGAGGTCTCTCAAGGAGATATCCTTCTAGATGGCGTTTCTATTAAGTCGTATAGCAAGTCTTCTCTTAGAGATCATATTGGTTGTGTCTTACAAAACCCCTTTTTGTTTTATGACACTATTTGGAATAACCTTACTTGTGGTAAGGATATCCCTGAGGAAGATGTCATCCATGCATTGAAGCAAGCTTCTGCTTATGAATTTGTGCAGAAGATGCCTCAGGGAGTGCATAGCCTTCTTGAAGAATCAGGGAAAAATCTTTCTGGAGGGCAGCAGCAAAGATTAACAATAGCGCGAGCGTTGTTGAAAAATGCTTCGATTTTGATTTTAGATGAGGCGACTTCTTCTCTAGATGCTATTAGTGAAAACTATATCAAAGAGATCATAGGGCAGTTAAAAGGCCAGTGTACTCAAATCATCATAGCACACAAGCTCTCCACTTTGGAGTATGTAGATCGGGTAATTTATTTAGAACACGGTAGTAAAGTGGCAGAGGGAATGAAAGATGAACTTTTGTCGTCTTGTCCTGCTTTCTTAAAAATGTGGGAATTATCGGGAACTAAAGACTGGGAAACTTCCCCATCTGTAAGTCCAGAGTTGATTACACCACTTTCCTTCAGTTAATCGGCGAAGACCTGTAGACCTGCTATAGGATAGAGCATTCGATAATGTCGTAAATAGTTGAGGCGAAAGCACAGGAAAGTTTTTCAGATAACACATGCTTGTGCTGTTTAATATAGTCTCTGCCATCTTCTGTGGTATAATCCGAAGTGATTTTCAACATCATACACCGTAGATTCACGTTTTTACATAACTCGGCGATAGCATATCCTTCCATATCTACAAGCTGAAATGTGTCGTGGAATCCGTATGTATAAGGAGCATGAGCAGAAACTAAGGTCGCTTTAGGTAGGCTAGGAAGAGCTATGACTGTCAATTCAGGTGTAGTATCGAGTTGGTTAGGAAGATCTTTGCTAAGCTGAGATACTCTATCAATAGTATAGCACGTTTGGAGAGGGAATCTCGGGGAGCAGGCCCCTGCAAACCCCACATTTACACAGGAATCATAATTTTTTAATACGGTATTTGTTAAAGCTCGAATAACACCATCTTTTCCCCACTGGTCGAGGATAATCATATCTATCAATATAGACATATGCATATCTGGACATCGGTAGAAATTCTCTGTGAGTTTTGTGAAAGCAAAATCTTGAAGTAAGGATTGTGCTTCGCTTCTGTCTGCTAAGACAAGGAGAATTTTGCAGAGATAATTAGATGGTACAGCTGACATAATTTGCTAGTGTGTGCAGAGCTTTTTTCCCTAAGTTAGATAATACGAGAGTTTCTTCATTAACATAAGTAGTTATAAATTCTCTAATGACAGCTGTGTCTTTATTTCTGGAGTATTCTAAGGCTTTGTTTTCAGAACCTTCAGAGTCTTTCAGTGCAAGAAATAAGGATTTTCTCAATGCTAAGGTCAGACGATTTACAACATCTTGGGGAACCGTCTTTGATACAACAAGACACCCTAAAGGTAGAGGAAGTCGTGTCTTCTCTTCCCATAACTTGCCCAGATCTGCTCTTGGGAATAGTTGCGATGCGTAGTGAAACTTTTCTTCATGGATGATAGTCCCTGCATCTACAGTACCACGAAGAATAGCCTCGATAATTTCGTGATATTTCATAGGGATAAGCTCTGCCTCAGGATAAAATATCTTGCAGAGAAGGTGAGCAGTTGTTGTGATTCCAGGAGTTGCTATTGTTTGGATAGGTGCTTGAGGATCTAAAGCTAAAACTAAAGGACCTACTCCGTAGCCAATAATCGTCCCTACTTCCATAAGAATATAATCATCAGTGACTTTTGGGAGTAGTGCCGCTGATATTTTGACTAAAGAACAGCGGTGCTGTAAGGCTAATTCATTTAACGTTGAGATATCTGCTATCCTAATTTGATTTAACAAGGTGGATTCCTTATCCCGTTCTAAAAAAGAACGAAATAGGAAAATATCATTGGGGCAGGGTGAAAAAGCAGCTGAAAGTATCATGTCAATTGTTTCATTAAGTCAATAGCAGCTTTCATATCTTTATCTAAGTTCCCTTGGTTTTCTAACCATTGGATATAAGATGGAGGCACTTCACTTAGGGGTTTACCCTTGTATTTCCCAAAAGGCATTTTAAATGTTTTAGGGTGGTAACTTTCTTCCATTAAGGCAAGTACTTGCTCTGCGGAAAGATCTCCAATAAGTGCGGAAAATACATTATGCAGGGTAATGACATCGTCTAAAGCTCGGTGTGCTTGGTTTTCGGCAAACCCGTACACTTGACGGAGATATTGTAAATTGTGTTTAGGTAGGTCGGGCCGGTACTTTTGAGCCCATTTAAGCGAGTCTATTGTTTTTAGGGATAAAGGTGGTAAGGCATGTCGCCGACATTCCTTTTCAAGTAGTGGGAAATCAAAACTATCATTATTGTGTGCAACAAGAACAGCTTCATTCCCACAAAAGTCGCAGAAATGTTTATAGGCTTCTGGGAACTTAGGGGCTGAGATTACTGTAGATGTAGTAATACCATGAATCTTCGACGCTTCCTCAGGAATAGGAATTTCTGGGTTTACATAAGTGACAAAAGATTCTTTAGTTTTATGATTATAGGCAGCAATTTCAATAATACGATCCTTATCTATCTGTGTTCCTGTAGTTTCAGTATCGTAAAAAATGAGTGTTGTCATCAAATGTGCCCTAAGTTATTCATTTTTTTCTTGACGTGCTTGTTTTTTCAATTCATCAAGATTCATATTTCCTGAAGAGATCAAACCTATAGAGTGAGAAAAACTATCGCAAACTAATCGAATTGTGTCGATATATACACGTAATAATGTTTCGTTAATTTCACCTTTTAAGCAGGGAATAACTAAACGATAGAAAATGAGTCCCTGTTCTTCATCCATACCGAACCCAGGAATGTCCACATCTCTATTCAGTAAGTGGAGGAGCCGTGCTGTCGCTTCTTTTTGGTTATCATATAGCTGATAGGGAAAGTAGCATATCATCTGAAGGATTTCTCCTTCACTGCGAATCACAAAAAATAAGGGGAGTTCATGATCTTCAGCTTGAATGTTGATATAAGTTAAACCACTCTCTTTCTCTAAAAGAGGTTCTAATCCCGCACGTGTGAGATATTGTGATAAGTTATTTTGATTTAAAGACCATGTTGTCATTTAAAATACTCCATATTATTCATAATATGCGATTAAACTTCTTTGTCAGCCAAATTAGAGACACGAGAGTTGTCTATTTTCTTATTCTTATGCAATTTTTGAATGCTTTTACTAAGAAAAGCAGAGGTAGATGAAGATCGTTTTTTCTCATTTTGCTGCATGAGCTCGTTAATGTCCGTATCTGGAGGAAATTCTGAAAGTAGGGTAATTTTTTCTCCAGATTCCGCAATAACAAGAATTTTATTTACAACGCGAATGATGTAGATACAAGTTTTCGGGTTGATGGAGCGTCTATCAAGAATTTTTATTGTTGAAGAGTTTCCTAGCGCTTGACCCTTACTTCTTAAGAACTTCTTAAAAGCCCAAACTCCGATGCCAAATAAAGCAAGCAGTAGTGTTAAGGAACCCAGCATTTTAAACATTTCAAGTTTCATATTTTCTGGAAACATTCCTGGGAGATGCATTTGCTCGCTAGAAGTATCAGCAAGAGCAAGGTCGTCTATACAAAATATGAGGAAAGACAAGATTTTATCAGGCATGTTGGAGACTTTGTTGCGTTTCTATGTCGTCATAAACTAAGAAACAATTTTAAGTTAGGATGTTTTACGAACGAATAGTTTTCAATCCGTTCTTTATAAGTTAATGTTTGATTAGTTCCAAGAATAAATTAAACTGTAACTTTATGTGTTCCTGTCAGCGTGTATATTTAGATGATGAATTTTGAGTTTAAGGGGTATGTACTAAGATCGGTCTAGAAGGGTTTTTAATAGTTTCTTTCTTTATCATATTTTATATTGATTTTGTTCTTTATTATAGGCCTATTTTCATTCATGAGAATCAGGTTCGGTGAAAGGAGCAAAATAAGTTTACGGGGAGGGGTAAAGTTACTTATGGATAAATTACTCATTACGGATATAGACGGTACGATTACTCATCTTCCGCGTCATTTGGATCCTAAAATTATTCAGTATTTAATCCATCTCTATCATTCTGGATGGACGTTATTTTTTCTTACTGGCAGGTATTTTTCCTACGCGAATCATCTCTTTAAAGATTTCCCTGTTCCCTATTTATTGGGTTGTCAAAATGGTGCTTGTGTTTGGTCTTCGGTAGAGAATCAATTTCTTTATTTTCAAAATATTCCCCATGAAATTTTACCCGAGTTAGAAATGTGTATAGAGGATAGTGATGTCATTTGTTCTATAGAATCGGGTGCTCTGTATCAAGACCATTGTTATCGCCACGCTTATTGTCCTAGTGCGGAAGATCTTTTGCGTCACCTAAATCCTGTGTATTTCCCTAATACGAAAGACCGCGAGAGATTAGTAGAAACGAAAAAACTTTCTCAGGACTATCCCAATGCAACGTTTGCCGTTGCGAAAATATTTGGTAAGAAAAACGAGGTAGACAAGGTTCGGGAGAGGATTATCCAATCGAAAGAGTTAGTTAATAATTTGACCATTACATTCATGCGTTGGCCGTTTGATTTTGACTATGCCATTTTGTTCATGACTGATAAATCCGTCTCTAAAGGTTGTGCTGTTGATCGTGTGGTTGACATAGTTTATGAGGGACAGAAGCCCTTTATTATCGCTTCGGGAGATGATGCTAATGATATTGATTTGATAGAGCGTGGTGACTTTAAGATCGTCATGAGCTCTGCTCCGCAGCCGATGCATAGTATTGCAGATTTTCTTGCCTCCCCAGCGAAAGAACTAGGGATTCTTTCGGCATGGGAGGCAGGGGTGGCACAATACCACAGAATTAAGAATGCTTAGGAAGCATTTCAGGACCAACTCCCATGATACTTGCTCCATGATCTACATAGAGAGTTTCTCCGGTAATTGCGCTAGCTAACGGAGAAGCTAGGAAAGCAGCAACGGCTCCCACATGTTCTGTTGTCATAGGTTCAGGAATAGGGGTCCATTCTAAATAGTAATCGACCATTTTTTCGATAAATCCAATAGCTTTTCCTGCGCGACTGGCTAGAGGACCTGCCGAAATAGTGTTTACACGGACGCCCCATTTTCTTCCTGCTTCCCAAGCGAGCAGTTTTGTATCACTTTCTAAAGCAGCTTTTGCTGCGTTCATTCCTCCACCATATCCTGGAACTGCTCGAGAAGAAGCTAGGTAAGTTAAAGAAATACTTGTGCTTCCTCGAGGCATAATAGGTCCAAAGTGAGCTAATAAACTCACTAACGAATAACTTGATGAGCTTAATGCAGCTAAATAGCCTTTACGTGATGTTTCTAAAAGTGGTTTGGAAATTTCCGGGCTGTTTGCTAGGGAGTGGACTAAAATATCAATATGACCGAAATCTTTAGTAATGTGTTCAACAACCTCTGAGATAGTATATCCTGACATACCTTTATAACGTTTACTTTCTGCAACGTCTTCAGGAACATCTTCAGGTTTATCAAAACTTGCGTCCATAGGATAAATTTTTTTAATTTCTAAGAGGTTGCCATCAGATAACTTTCTAGACTGATTAAATTTCCCTAAATCCCAAGACTGCGTGAAGATTTTATAGATGGGTACCCAGGTTCCTACGATAATAGTGGCTCCTGCTTCTGCTAGTGCCTTAGCGATTCCCCAGCCATAACCTTGATCGTCACCAATCCCCGCTATAAAAGCCACTTTCCCAGTTAAATCGATTTTTAACATGCGTCAACCTTATTTCTAGTCTGCATTGATATTCTGAGAGGAGGGTAGCAGATTTCTTGATTATTACGAAACTCTTTGAAAATCCCTTCTCATTGCTCTGTGGCGATAGATTTTTTTTCTTAATCCTCTCAATGACAATTAAAATTTTTATTTACATTTTAGTTTCTCGAATATAGATTCTCAGCCCCTTGCGCAAGTTCGCAAGTCAAATCCTATGTTTAGTGTGATCTGTAAGTGAATAGGATGAAATTAAAATAGGAGAAAAATCATGGCATTTCCATTAGGGAACATACGTTCTTTTTTAGGTTATGGAGAACCTCAAGAAGAACCTAACATTACAGAGAACACATCATTGGTTTCTACTGTTGCTGAAACCGTATTGACTGGTGTAACCACACCTTCAACTTCACAAGCATCCCCAGAAACTTCAAATGGTCGAGAGATTACTTCTTCTGCTTTTGTCGCCGATGCAGGTGAAGCAGCAGCAGCAGCTTTATCAGCTTTAGACTCAAGTTTAGAAGATATTTATGTAGATATGGAGCCAACTAGACGTGATAGTGCATCACAAACAGATGGAGTTACTTATTTGGAATATCTAAAAGAGAGACAAAATGAGACAGTAGTGTTACGTGATCATGTAAGAGACGTGATGACACGCTCGGTTTCACTTGGAGCAGATCTTTTTGCAAGATCTTCAATATTGACCCAACCACGTGCGAGTATAGAGTGCTTAGATGATCTTTCACTTTCAGATTCAGCAACCACCCCTTTAACAGCAAGTAACGAAGAAGGGGAGTCAATAGAGAAATCTCCAGTATTGCGTACGCAGTTATTCAGTTTTTTTATTGATCTCCTAAAACAAGATTTGTTTCACGGTAGCATTAGTGGGGGGAAAATCGAAGCATTGTTTAATCTCCTTTCAGGAGGGATGTCTAGAGAAGAATATAGTGATTTACTGAACTTGATTAAAGAAGGGGATTTCACCTCTGTAAGAGACATTACTAAGTTCTGTAACATAATTATGGAAACACCTGTCTGTAAATCTTCTAACGAGATGCAGATGTTATTTAACTTCTTTAAGGGTGAAGGCGGAGCGATCACTCTCGTGGTATTGCATGAGTTAATGGGGATATTAACAGAGACATTAGGCTTGCCTCTTCCTGAAGGCATAAACTCTTTCTTAATTGCCATTAAAAATTTATATGAAACTACCCACCCGGATGGAGTATCCAATGTAGCGACTGCTGTTTCTATACTTTCTTTAGTTTCTGGGGTATTGCAAAGCGAGACAACACGACGTGTTATGCAGTCGTGTTATGATGGCTGCGCAGATTCTTGTTCAGGAAATTGTGGGTGCGTAGGTTGTGGATGTGCAGAAGGAGCTGGTGGTTGCGGCGGCTTTGGTTCATTGTTATGTGGTCTTTTTGCAGGGTGCTTTAATTTAGATACCCGCAGAGGAGCGATTACGGAAGATGAATTCAGAAAACTAGAAACAAAATACAGCTCAGCTGTTGTTTTAGTCGCTTTAAATAACTTAGGAGTAAATACGGTAGATCTTTTAGCTGGTAAACGTGTAGGTTTGCCTACTCTAGATCAAATTAAAGTTGAATGTGACCTTGCTTCAAAAGATCTTAATAAAATTATTAAAAGTAAAAGCAAAGAGATGTGGGGAGAAGCTGCGTGCAATTATGCCCATATTTTATCACGTCCGCTTCTTAAGGAAGGCATTATATCAGGATTATCTAATCATCACATCGTGATTAATAACGATAAATTGCGTGGAAAAGTCATGATCGATTGTTCTTGGGGATCACAAGGATTTATTGCGACTAATGAACCCTTTGATGCTGAAAGATTGGTCAGTTCTCTTGTTTCTCTTGTAGTTATGAAAGCGGAATCTGAAGATGCAGATGCAAAAGTTCATCGTAGGTTAGGTGCTTCTGATGCTTCTAGTGTTATGACTCATGTGTCTAGGATTCTTTCTGCGGCTGTATCGTATGGGGATAATATTTGGTTATCTACGGAAGATCTTATGACTTTAGTTTGTATTGTTTTAGCTCATAAGAATCTTGTTGTAGTAGATGAAACTGGTTCTGATAAAACTAGAATACATAGAGATTAGGAAATTAAACAACTATTGGAGATGGTTCAAGAGAAATATGTTCAGTTAGAAAGAAACAAGCGTAGTGATATTAGAGCGAGTATGAACGCTTCTGTTTTATATACTCATATAGCTAGAAAGGTATCACAGAAAGAAAATAGCAATCGCACCTTGAAAGACAGAGCAAAAACTGAGGTTAGGGATAACCTAGTTATCAAGATGTCTATGCCATGGATGAGAGCTGCTGGATTGGTATTAAAAAAACCAGACCAGTACGGACGTGCTGTTGTAGGCCAACCTGTTGTCAGATCCCTCAACAATCCTAGAGGTATCTATATTCCTGAGGAGTATCGCGAGACCTCCGTGTAATATAATTTTTTTAAAAAAATCAAATTTCGAGCATGTAAGCATTCAGCTCAATTCCGTTCTTAAGTTCTTAAGCCGTAAAGAGTAATGAGAGAACGGAAGAGCATCTGTTACATGCTCACTTTCTTAAATTCAAATTTTTTCTATACATTTCTTGTCTTCTTATCTAAGCTCCTTAGTACTAACTTTGTAAGGTCAACAACTTCGGGTTAAATTCCCTTTATTAGTTATTTTAATCAAGGAGACATAGAAATGACAGTACCCACAAGTAGGGGTAATACAAACCCCGCTTTTACTTTTGATGATGGTAACTCAGGAATATTCGGAAATTCTTCACGTCAGGGATCTAGAACATTGACAACGCTCCCTCCTACGATTACGACGCAGTCTGCTTCCAATGGCGAAGTACAAACAGCGGCGAATAATCAAGCACTTTTAGATATGATCATACAAAGTATTGGTGGTACTTCAGGTCACAATTCTCACCAACTTATTTCTTTACTTCAGAGCCTTGCAGGAAGTCCTGTTTCTCAGATACAAAGCCCACAAGATTTGGTCAATATACTCCATAGACAAGACCATGCAAATATGGAGCTATTGATTTCAGCTTTAATACACTTAGCAGGTAGAAACACGAGAGGTTCTTCTAGCGTGGGGAAGGTGATGCACCTCGTCGATGCGTTAGGAGGTTTAGCTGGACCCGCAGGTGCTGCTGCCGTCTCTTTGGCCTCTCTTATTTCTGCTGCTGTCAATAGTGAACGAGCTAGACGTAGCGGAAGGTTCTGTTATGATTACTGTCATAAGTGCTGTGAGAGAAATTGTTGTTGTCCTGCATGTGGATGTAGCCAGGGAGAGTATGGTTGTGGAGTTGTAGGAAGATTTTTGTGTGGTCTATTTGGGAATTTTTGTGGAGTAGAAGTTGATGTTAGAAGAGATTTAGAGGAAGAGCTGCAACGTATAGAAAATGAGTATTCTAGTACGATATTGCTTTTGGCTTTGAATCGTTTAGGAGTTGATATAGTTGCTCTCTTGTCAGGAAATTCCACAGTTCGTTTGCCTTCTTTAGAGCAAATTCGCGAAGAATGTAGTAAATGTTCTAGAGACCTGCCCAGGATTTTGAAAGACAAAACAAATACTATGTGGTGTTGTGCTGCACAAAGTTATAACCGTATTTTAAAAAATACTTTTTTACGATCAGTTTTTGTATCAGGAATGGGAAGTTCTTGTGATATCGATAGTGTACAGTTGGGGCAGTGCGTGCGTATTCTTCATGAATGGCGAGGGGATGAAGATGTTATGGCTGCTTCAGAGTTTGATATGGAAAAACTGGCTCTTAGTCTTCCGGATCTTTCTGTGATTTCTCGTCGGCATTCAGAAATAGGACCTTTAGGAGTGGTTACATCTGCCTATGTTATGCAGGATTTAGGGAAAGTTTTAATGAAAGCATCTCATGGTGGAAGACAGGTTTGGCTGGGTGTGAACGACTTAATGACAATCATGTGCATGATTTTAGCCTATCGTGGTATCACCGTTGTATCTGATGAGATTCCTCTTGAAGAGTCAAGAATATGTGATAGGTTAGAGATGCGTACGTTATTTAATGATATCGATAATCGTCGTGTGATCAATGAGCGTACTCAAAGGCAGTTAAATCAAGAACCACAGGAAAACCCTTACCTTAATCTTGCTAAGAAGTGTTTTGATAAGCGTAGTGCGCAAATGGATAACATTCAAAATCTTAGTGAAGAATCCAAACAAGAGATTTTACAGAAAATTTCTAGAAAATGGATGTTATTAGCTGGAGTCCAACAAAATTCTGTTGTAACACAACAACCCATTAGGCAACAGCAAGCTCCTATAGTAACACGATCTACAGCTTCTGGGCTACAGTTGGCTCGGTCTAGATTGAGTACAACAGATCGCGATTATGAACAAGAGGGAGCGCGTCCTCGAAGTGTACAAAATAAATACGGAGATCAACTAGATAGCCGTAAGGACCAACACGCTCAAGACAACAGTGAAGGAGAGGAAGTCAATAAAGCTTCTCATACTGTCACAATAGAAGAAAAGACTAGGGTTTTATGAGTAAATGAGACGCTTCTTCTCGAGGATCTCCAAAAGAAGAAGCGGTAACCTCTACCTTTTCTTTTGAAAAAGGCGATGTGAAGGTTAAGGCATGAGCATGTAATAAGGGACGAAATACATGTTTCGGTTGTTCTTTTCTGCCATAATCTACATCGCCTACAATAGGATGACCTAGTGTGTGCATATGAAGACGGATCTGGTGTGTTCTTCCTGTGATAGGTTCACAGCGCATTAGGGTGTACTGCTTATAAGCACAAAGAATAGACCACTGGGTAATCGTCAATTTCCCATGATTTTTTTGGGTATTTCCAAAAATTACCGCGCCACAACGACGAGATTTAGGAGCAGTATAAGAAATTAGCGTTCCTGAAGATTTTTTTGGATGACCAAAAACTAAAGCGGTGTATTGTTTATGTATTTTTCGTTTCTTGAATAGTTCTGAGAGGGCATGGGCAGCACTGGCATGTTTGGCGAATAAGATACACCCCGTTGTGTCTCTATCTAGCCTATGGACAATATTGAGTCCGGTAATTTTTGCCAGATCTTCTGTAGAGGTGTGCGAAGGCTTGTTATAAATGCAGTAGTGTTCATCTTCCCAAAGGATTTGTGGCTCTAATCTTGTTTGCACAGTGAGAGTAACGCGATCTCCAGGTTGCACCCTATACGACTCGAACCTTTCCAAACGACCATTTACACGACAACCGTGGTAACGGATCGAATCCAGTATGATGTGTTTTTTGTGATCGGGCAGCCGTGAACGCAGGAAGGATGATAATCTTTCTTCGTGATGCGCAACCCATGAGAATTCTTTCATAAAGTGTGGCAAAAATTAAAACTTAGGTAAAATTTTACGAGAATTTGTATGACAAAGATAGCTTTTTCTGAAAGGGCGAAGAATTTTCCTATAGGAAAGTTAAAACAATGGTTTACAGATAATAAACGTAGCTTTCCTTGGAGAGACAATCCTTCACCCTATAACGTCTGGGTTTCTGAAGTTATGCTTCAGCAAACTCGAGCGGAGGTTGTTGTAAAATATTTTATTGAATGGATGGAAAAATTTCCTACCATAGAATCGTTAGCCACAGCTAATGAGGAGCACGTGATGAAGGCTTGGGAAGGCCTGGGATATTATACGAGAGCCCGAAATCTTCTGCAGGGAGCTCGCATGGTGATGACAGATTTTGGTGGGAAGCTTCCTGATGATCCTTTGGATTTAATGCAGATCAAAGGTTTAGGTCCTTATACAGTACATGCCATTTTAGCATTTGCTTTTAAAAGACGCACTGCAGCGGTCGATGGCAATGTACTACGTGTAATTAGTAGAGTTTTTTTGATCAATGCTTCTATAGATTTAGAGTCTACGAAAGCCTGGGTATTTAGAATCGTCTTGTCTTTTTTGCCTGCCCAAGATCCTCAGGTGATTGCTGAAGCTTTGATCGAACTAGGGGCGTGTATTTGTAAACGTGCTCCCAAGTGTGAGATTTGTCCTTTAAACTCTATTTGTGGTGCTTTTAAAGAAGGAAGACAAAAATCTCTTCCTGTACGTCATGCTAGGAAAAAAACTGTTACGCTATTTCGTTGGGTAGCGATTGTTCTGTATAAAGGTTTTATTGTTCTTGAACAGAGAAAACCTGAGGAGATGATGGCAGGTTTGTATGAATTCCCTTATATAGAGGTTGAGTCTTTTGACGATCTTTCGGATATAGATAGATTAATTCAAAACATGGAAGAGTATGTACAAGCTCCTTTAGTTTTTGCTGGGGAATTAGAAGAACAACGTCATGCATTTACTCACTATAAGGTACGCCTTGTTCCTAAAATTTTTCATGCAAAATCAGAACCAAAATCAGAGCTTCTCTATCCTTTAGATACTATGGATTCTTTACCTTTTTCTTCTGGACATAGGAAAATCAAGGCTTGGTTATTAGAGAATCCTTGTGCTATCTTTCATTCTGAGCTTAAACAGGTTTGAAGTTCATGAAAAATATAGATTTTTCTCAGTTGCTAGAGCTTGTTAGAAAAATGGTCTTGGATGGTGTTTGTCCTTGGACAGATCGTCAGGATTTTGATTCCATAATTCATCATATTCTTCAAGAGTGTAAGGAGCTTTGTGAAGCTGTTCATGAAAGGCATCCTGTTGAGGAGGTCACCTCCGAAGCTGGGGATGTCCTTACACTCGTGTTGTTGTTGTGTTTTAAAATGGAGTCCCTAGGAATGACTTCTGTCGGAGCTATTGTTAATGAAGCCTTTGCTAAAATCCGTCGTAGAGCTCCTCATGTTTTCGATACGAGTAAAACAATTTCTTATGAAGAAGCAAGGAAGGCGTGGACTCTTGCTAAACTTGAAGAAAAACGAGAAAAATAGACTGTTTTTCCCAAGGCTTTCCTCTTTAGTAAAATTCACCAAGTATGCTATCAAAGAGCAGTAAGTTGGGGACCTTTTAAGAAAAGAGACCTACGAACCGGGTCAGGACTGGAAGGTAGCAGCCCTAAGAAGTGTTTTCTTTTGCTAGGAGTGTTTCTCCAGCTTACTCTTTTTCTCTCTAGATTGTCTTACACAGATAGCATTCCAATGTTCGTAGAGTTAAATAATATGTGTAGTGCTATAGGTGCCGCAATATGACGTTCTTTTTCATACAGAAATCCTGTAAATAGAGAAAAGACAAGAAGAACAGGGACGAACACTAAGCTCCCCCAGGAATGCTCTACGTGAGTAAGAGCAAAGATTACCGAAGAATACAGAAGAGCATAAATTCTATTCATTTTATTTTTCAGAAAGGTTTGTAGAAAGCCTCTGAAAAATATCTCCTCAGCAAAGGGGATCAAAACCCCTAAACTGAAAATAAACCCGCCATCATACATTGTTGATGTTAAGGTATTTTGAACTTCTCGAGTGAGCGTTTGTTCTTGTATAGCTTCGAGAGGTATGATGAGCATCAATCCTTTGTTTAGCACTAAACCGATGATTTGCGTAACAGGAATAACAATTACCCACATCCGGATAGCAGAGATTATAGCTTTAAAAAAAGTAGCTTCAGGCTTGTTGCTTGAATAAAGGACGCTTCTTGTAATTTCAATAGGTAGACCTAAGAGATAAAAGATAAACGCGCATGATAAAAATATTCCATAAAATGAATGCGTGGTTACTTCAGAGTGCGATCCTGCAAACAAAGGAATCCATCCTGGAAGAAACAAAAGAACAACTCCAACAAGAATATGTCGTAGTTGTATGGGGGTTTTTTCTGCAGGTTTTGGCCAAACAAAAAAGTTCCTTGATACTACCGCTGCTAAAGCTAGCAATACAAGAAGGAATAACCAAGAATGCATCATAAGTTACGAATAATTTGCACAGACATAGCCTTCAACTCTGGCGACGACTTCTCGAAATAGACGTTGATGCATCAAACCCATAGGTGTGGCTTCGAAATTTTTTGTTTGCCACCCATAACGGTGATAATCGCTGGTTGTGATAGCAAGAGGCTGGCTAGATTCAATAATTTCTTGATAAATCAAAGAAACTTTGTTGTGACGAATATCAAAAACACGAACACGAACAGATGCTGTTATGGAGTCGTGACCAAACATATCTTGAGAAGTTTTTTGCTCCAGAAGTTCTGTAGCGACAATAAACTCGGCGGGGAGCAATTCTGCTACTGCTTGAGGAGAAAACTCAGGAACCACAGGGGAATAAAACTGTGAAATGATCTGTGGAGACGCTGTATGTTTAATTAAAAATACTTTATCAGAGGCATGGAGTCTCTTGCTAATTTCCTGAGTGAATTCTGCTTGTAAGTTCCATGGAAGGGCTTCTGAGGCTTTGCCAGCACGATAAAATACAGGTAGCATAGCAACAACACCTTTTGCCTTACTCCCTGATTTATAAAGCTTAGGGTGATAGCTTCCTGATGCTGGTAGAGAACAGCTAGTTAGGTTGATAGACAAAAGTCCACAAGAAACTAATAAAAGTAGTTTTCGCATAGTTGCTGTCCTTAAATTGACGCATACCCTTAGGGTATGGGATTTTATTTTATAAAGCCCTCTTTCCTTTTGCAAGGATCTATATTTTCCTCATGAATGGGGCTGCTAACTTATTACCTCTGTTAAGTTATAACAAAGAAAAAAATAAAAACAAGTCCCGACTCACAATCATAGGAAACTCGAGATCACCATGCCTTGGATTTTTGTTATTTTGATAAAGAAGAATCTGCACTGTGATATTCGCAGGGACATTCCCAGTCTTTAGGGATTAACGTACACCCGGGAATTAATAATGCAGGGGATGAGAATACAAGAATAGAAAGAAACCATTTCATTACTATGCTTATCCTTACAATGTCTTTTTCTATCGATTCATAATATTAAGCACGGTTTTATGCAAAGTCTATTTACTACATTTGCTTACAAGAAAACTAGGAGTGCTGAGCTAAGATCTCTAGGAGATGAGGTGAAGAGATCATCCACATGCCCGCAATTTTGCGGACATGAGATGTTTCGCAAACAACTAAACAGTTTCAGTCTTTTTAGAGAGTGAATTCACTTGCTGAGTTGCTATTTTGCGTTGATATTGAGTGTTCTTGAGTGAGGTCAGTCCTGCTCTCTTCATGTACTTCGGAAGGCTATTCAGATACTGTGACATCATCAAGACTGATCTTTCTTGGAGTTGTAGAGTCTATTCCGATGATATCTTCAAGCGTGTAAGGTTTAGATTCTTTACTTTCTTTAGTCTCGCTAGTTGTTGAAGAGGGAATGGGTTCCATTTCGATTAAACTCGGAGGTTGCTTTTGCATAGAGAGTTCTTTACTACAACGGTGCTTATGAATTGCAATTAACACAGCTATAGCAAGTAGTGTGGCCGCTACAGGTAGTGCGAACAAACCAGCAATGCCAGTTACAGTAGCACTAATTATACCAGCAGCAGTACATAACGTTGTAGCCACTATGGTGATAATCGAGAGGATTGTTAGCTTATCTATCTTTTTAAGAGATTCTGGAGTCTGTGTGTTTGAAGTTACTATAGGGTTTATCGATGGGTTACTTTCTATCGATGCAGGTATAGAAGTTGTCATAGTTTTCACCTCAAATAATGTTTTCCGAGACATGCTAGCAAAAATATAATTATAAGTCTCTGAATAAGAGTGAGTTATTGTTTCTATAAGTGAAAGAGGGTAGAGAGTTTTTTAAGCAAAAATACCCGAAATTTCATCGTATGCGAGATGCTATCTGGAACAGCTTGATGACAAAAAAAAGAACCCAGAAAGGTGTCTGGGTTCATTAATCTTTCTCATTTGGAACAGGAAATGTACGTTTTACTCTTGTCTAAGAAGCTCTGCTCCTAATCCTTGAGCGAAATCAGGCTCTGTATTAGCAAACCCTAATACTGGGCCTTTGCTAGATTCTCCAAATGGGATGAGGGAAAACTTAGTTCGTGACCTTTGAATAACTAGGATTAAAACTACAGAAAGAACCAACGCAGCTACAGGTATAGCCCATAAAGCTCCTATCCCGGTAACTACCGCAGCGGATATACCCGCAGCAGCTACAAGTGTTCCCACGGCAACCAAAAGAACGGAAAGGGCTCGTACCTTTTTTGATCCCCTATCATATGATTGGGGAGTGATGAATGATTGTTGATTTACCCCAAGAGTATTTAATGAGGTCTCCGAAGATGCAGGAGATAAAGACATGCTAACCTAAAAATAAAAGTATTAATTATATATTTTAATATAAAGTAGGTTTTAAGTCTTTTATTTATAAGTGTATAATTTCATTAATCATCAGTTTGTTGATAAGAGTATTCTATAGGCATACCCCGCTCCTTGACTACTACTACTGTTAAGGAACTGTTAGGGTGTCTCTCAGAAAACTCCTGGAGGGCTACCACGAGAGCAGCTTTTGCTGCTTTTAGATGTGGATGATCAAAAGGCAGGTCTTCATCATCATAGGGGTCTCTTCGGATCGACTCCGAGAATAGTAAGGGGATTTGAACCATGGTGGCCGGGATTTCCCCTAAAATAGCTTCTTCAAAGCATTTTATATAGGTTTCTTTACATATTTCAAATGACCGTAAGGGATCATAGCATTCAGGAGATAGAGGATTATAGACGTGAGAAAACCAAAAGGGTAAACCTGTATTTGGAGGATTTTTAGACTTGTCAATAGTTTCCCAGCGACATTTTTTAGAGCAGGTCCCTGGAGTTAAATAGGCATTCTTTGTGGAAGTTCGTTTTGCTCGGTTCCAGCAATCCGTGCTTACAGTTTTATAGAAGGTATAACGTCCCCAAAAGATATCCTCCCTGGTCATTTCAGTATTTGTAGGATTTACCATCATTAATGTGCACTCAGAGGTGGTTCTTGGTAGCGTAACATCTCCCACCGTAGAGATTAAAATGATTTCAGGATTGCGATTTAGCCGCCATACAGCTTGCTGTATGCTATCAGGTAAGGGACGTATCCGGTGAGGTAGATCACGCCAGTGGGCTTCTGTCCATAGAGTAGCTAACAAGTCGTTGTATTTAGGAGGTACAGTAGGTGCTTTAACAACTGAGCGGACTTCCATAGGTTGATATGGGTATTTTTTTGTTAGCAGGTCACCACAGTTAAAAGAGCTCTGTTGTAGAGGTGGGATGGAAGAAGTTTTCATGTTTATGAAATCCAAAAGACAGCATAGAATCATCAAGCTAAAAGCTAGGGATAACACGATACTAAATACTGCTGAAGGATAGGCCATGGCAAAGATAATGCTGGATAAAATGAGAACAGCCGAAAGACTGAGAATGCATGCTACGATGCTTTTCTCATGGGTTTTTAATAAACCAGAGTAGGATTTTGGTGTATTTAGGGAAGGGCTAGGTACCTTTAACAATTTTAGTGGTGATGGCTGGATGCACATTGGGTATGCCAAATCATGTAAATTGTTTTACTTCATTAGGTTGTATTTTGAAAATTCACGATCAGAATGCACGAACTTACGAGGGTGTTCGCTAAGACACAACCCTCTCTATTTTAGCTTATTAGTATTATCTCGTATCTAAAAAAGTAGAAAACTAAATATAAAAAATTTTCTAAATATTATTGTTTTGGTATATCCCAAGAAGAATACTTAGTTATAATTTTCCGTTGATTGACCTAATCAAGTGTCAGAAAATCTCTAATTTATACTTGTGTTTAGTGACTTATAGTTTTCATGCAAAATACTGTAGATTTTGATTATTTTGGTCTTAGCGATATAGGGATGGTTCGCTCCCGAAACGAGGATTTTTGGCAGGTAAATCTTTCTTTGAGAGCTGTTGCTATTGCAGATGGCATGGGAGGATGCTCTGGAGGAGATGTCGCTTCTCATGAAGCGATTTTCAGTCTCATGGAGTTGATAGATGCTCGACAACCCTACTTAGCTGAGTTTAAAGATGATCAATATCGCGAGGCACTTAAGGTTATCCTTTCCGAAGTTAATGGTACGATTTATGAGCATAGTCTCATGGAAACACGGCTTCGCGGCATGGGAACAACATTAAGCTTTATGCAGTTTTTTCGAGAAAAAGCCTGGTTACTCCATGTTGGAGATAGCCGGATTTATCGTTTGAGGGGTGATGAGCTGGCTTGTTTAACAGAAGATCATTCCCTAGCAAATCAGTTAAAAAATCGTTATGGACTTTCTAAACAATCAGATAAGGTGTATCCTTATCGTCATATTCTGACTAATGTTTTGGGAAGTCGTCCCTATGTTACCCCTGATATTCGGGATATTTCTTACGAGAAAGAAGATTTATTTGTCTTTTGCTCTGACGGTTTGACAAATATGGTTTCCGATGCAGATATAAGGGATATTTTACTTCAAACTACGACTTTAGAAGAGGGTGGGAATATTTTAATTTCTCTAGCAAATAGTCGTGGGGGATCCGACAACGTTACCATAGTGTTAGTCCGAATACAATAGTATCCGTCTTAAGGAACTTTGTAATGATTTATCTGGATAATAACGCTATGGCTTCCTTAGAGCCAGGGCTTTTAGATTTTCTACAGCAACTGTTTTGTCAGGGCATTTATGCGAATCCTTCAAGCGTCCATAGTGCCGGAAAGAAATCTCGAAAACTCATTCATGACACGACAAGTGTAATTCAGAAAGTTCTGTCTTTTCCTGGAAAGGTAATCTATACGGCAAGTGCTACAGAAAGTTTGAATCTTGCTATTGCTAGCCTTCCTAAAGGAAGTCATGTCATTACCTGTAGTGGTGAACATCCGGCGATTATCGAGCCTTTAAAACATGCGAATCTTTCCGTTTCATATTTAGATCCTGAACAAGGAAGCTGCGTAGTTAGTCCTCAGCAAGTAGAAGCTGCTATCCTCCCAACGACTTCAGCTATTGTTTTAGGTTGGGTAAATAGCGAAATTGGTGCAAAAATCAATATAGAGGCAATTGCACGTATCGCTAACGAACGTAATTTACAATTTATTGTAGATGCTACAGCAATTATAGGTCGAGAGAAGGTGAGTATTCCTAAAGGCGTGACTATGGTTGCCTTCAGTGGGCATAAGTTTCATGCTCTCTCAGGAATAGGCGCTCTTCTTGTCTCTTCAGGAGTGAAGATTTCTCCTTTAATTTGGGGTGGTGGTCAGCAAGGAGGAGTGCGTTCCGGAACAGAGAATCTCTGGGGTATAGCTTCGCTGTTTTATATTTTTACCATGTTAGATAAGAAGCAGGAAGAAATAGCCGAAAGCATTGTAAATTATCGGAATTACTTTGAAAAACGTCTGAAAGAACATCTTCCTGAGATTAAAATTCATTGTGAGCATCAACCTCGGGTAAATAATATCTCCGCTATAGCTTTCCCTCCTTTAGAGGGTGAGGTAATGCAAATAGCTTTAGACGTGGAAGGTATAGCCTGTGGCTACGGTTCTGCATGTTCTTCTGGAGCGACTACAGCTTTTAAATCCCTAGTTGCTATGAACATGGAACAGGATATTGCTGTAGCCACGTTAAGGTTTTCTTTCTCTCATTTGTTATCTCAGGAAGATCTTGAGTTGGCTATAGAGAAGATTGTGAAGGTAGTTACGCGATTAAAAAGTGCTTGGTAAGACCTACGAGAGCAGATTCTTAATAGAGACGCTTTTAATGCCATATAATGACACTTCTTTAACTTCTAAAAGAAGGTTATCCGTAATTACCGATGTTCCAATTTCAGCAGGGGTATCTAGCAATTGTAACACTAATTGGGCTAGGGTTTCTACTCCATAACGTGTAAGTTCAATACCTAACTCTTTTTGTAGGTCTTCTAAGGGCGTATTTCCAGGGAATGTTCTTTCTATTACAGAGACGGTTTTAGGTTTTAGTTGAGCAATGTTGGTCGTATTAAATAGGATGTTAAAAATCGCACTTAAACTAAGAATTCCCATAGGTTCTCCAGAGGAATTCAAAACAACAGCAACACTAGAACGATTATCCCTAAACTCTTTTAAGATACGTATTAATTTAGATTTTGCTGTAATGAACCACGGTGAATGGAGGTTGTGAATTAAAGCGTCATCAGGGCGTTTGTTTACAAAATCTTTGGGAAGCGCTATCCCTATCACATTTTTACGTACCTTGTGATAGACAGGGATAAATTCCATGTCAGTATTTTTAATCTTACGGCGTAAATCTTTCACATTTGCTGTAGAAGGCAACATCGTTACTTGGTCTAAAGGAAGACATACTTGCTCTGCGGACGTTGCACTCAAAGAGAAAATATTCGTCGCAATCACATTAAAGTCTTGTTCTTCATGATGTGTTTCTAAGGCTTTCTGAAATTCATCACGACTTAATGTGGAGTTCAGTTTTTCTTTTTTGATTTTTAACAGGTAATACACTCCTTCAGTGAGACTACCTATAAACTGAATTAAGGGATAAAACACATAGTGGGAGTAATATAAGATGGGGGCACCCCAAAGTGCTAGTCTCTCAGGAACTTTACGTGATATCGTTAACGGAAGAAGTTCAGCAAAAATGACTACAAGGAAAATCTGAGTAAATGGAGCATAATCAGGGGAAAAACCTAAAGCTTTATAACAGTTCCTCGAGGATTCAGAGCCTACTTGAAGCGCTATATTCACACCGAGCATTACCGTTCCGAATAGGCGGTAAGGACGGCGAATAAGAAAATTAATATAACGAGCTTTTTTGTGGTCTTTGGTTAAATAATATTGCAGGCGCACGCGATTGAAAGAAACGCAAGCCATTTCCATCATGGAATAAAATCCCTGAAGGACAATGCATAGAAAATTAATTCCAAGCCAAAAGAAAGGAGAGTCAGTCATGCATTTTCCTTATATAGACTCGGCGTATGCGATTCGGCGCAGCATCCAAAACTTGAAACATAAGATTATTCCAAGTGATCTTTGTTCCTGTGATGGGAATGGATTCCATCTGCTCAGTTAACCACCCTCCTAAAGTCGCACTATTGTTATGAGTGGGAAGATTAATATTAAAAATCTCACTAAGGTCACTTAACTCTAAAGTTCCTGCAGCAATAATAACATCTTTCCCAGACATTGTATAAAGAACTTTTTCACTTCGTTGATCTATGATTTCTCCTGAAACAATTTCAAACAAGTCTTCTTGAGTAATCAACCCTTCAATAGAACCATATTCATCAATAATCATACCGAGAGTTTCACCTTCAGCAGCAAGATGACATAAGGCAGTTTTTGCTGATATCGTTTCAGGCATGTAGTAAGGCTTTTTCAATAAGGGTAAAAGGTCTTCGGAAGACTGCAAAGGCTTGCCGTGGAGTAGCAAAGCTTTTGCTGTACAGATGCCTAATAAATTTTGCAAATTATCATTGCATACGGGAACTCGTGAGCAATGCTGTTCAGAAAATAGATCGTAGAGATTATCTAGGGGCGTTTGAATGTCGTAGAATAACACATCTTGTCGGGGTTTCATGCGCTCTTTTACACTACAATCACTAAGAGATAAATAACCATACAGTAGACGGCTTTCATCTTGGTTGACAACACCGAAGTCCTTACAACTTTGTAAAACTTCTTTCAACTCTTGAGGTTGGATAATATCCGTTTTCTGAGACGAAAGAATCCATTGTACAACATAATTAATCCCGCTAATCGCCCAATAAAGTAACGGCCGAAGAACTTTAGTAAATACTAAAATCAAAGGAGCGACAAAAGAGGCGATCTGTGTGTTATAAGGTAGAGCTACAGCTTTGGGTAAAATCTCACAAAGAACTAAAGTTAGCGCTAGGGGAAAACCGACAATAAGTAACCAAGATGCTTGATCTCCAACAAGTATAGCAACACAGTTTTGAATCCCAATATTTAAACCAATATCAAGAAAAATCAGAGTGATTAATAAATGATGGGGATGAGAGAGTAGCGAAGCTACTAACTGCTGGTTTTTATACCTAGAGCGCTTGTAGTGAGAAATTAAAGACGTAGGAAGAGAAAAAAGTGCGATCTGTGATAGCGAAATAAATCCAGAACATAGAGTGAAAAATATGATTAAAAGGATCAATGCAGTAGGAATCATGCCCGCTTCTCAATCTGTACTCTTCGATTCTATAACCGGAGAAAAACATATTTTAGTATAACCTTTAGGAATCAAGCCTAGTCTACGAATCAAAGCAGATTCAATCACTACAGGATTATCCCAGCATTGAATATGCAGTCGAAGCTCTTTTTGTTCTTCTTCAGCACAAAAAATTTTTTCTTGAAGTTCCGATACACGCTTTTGTAATCGACTCTCTTCTTGTTTTAACTCACGAATAGCACGATCATACATAAACCCACTAATAAGCATGCAGAGGACTAACCACCAAGAGTTAACCACAATTTCTTCAAGGCATTTCTGCCAGTGAACTTTTTGCATAGTAAAACTTTAAACAAAAGGAACTGTAATTCCCTGCTGTTTTTGATATTTACCGTTTCTCTCAGCGTAAGACACTTCACATATCTCATCAGCTTCAAAGAACAATACCTGAGCAATTCCTTCATTGGCATAAATTTTTGCCGGTAAGGGGGTTGTGTTAGAAATTTCTATGGTAACGTAACCCTCCCATTCAGGTTCAAAAGGCGTTACATTAACAATAAGTCCGCAACGTGCATATGTAGATTTCCCTATACACATTGTTAAGACATTTCTTGGAATACGAAAATACTCTACACTATGAGCGAGAGCGAATGAATTCGGAGGAATGATACAAACATCATCAGTAATCGAAATAAATGTGTCTTCTGTAAAACGTTTAGGGTCAACTAAAGAATTGTAAACGTTAGTGAAAACTTTAAATTCTCGGGACAAACGAAGATCATAACCATAGCTAGATAAGCCATAGCTGATTAACTTTTCTCCAGTCTCTGGGTTGAGATTTACTTGACCATCAGCAAAAGGCTCGATCATTCCGTGAGCCAATGCCATTTTGCGAATCCATTTATCTTCTTTAATGCTCATTTAGAAACCTTAATATTTAGATTCTATAGAACGTTTTCGTAGTATTTTGACTTCATAGAACTATTCTTTCCTGCCATGCAGAAAATGCAGTTCTTTAATACAGTAATAGAATACATCTTTTGTCGGTATATGCAAATACCTAAAAAATTCAAAGGTCTTTTAACTTTTGAAACAACATCTCTAGTCTCTCTAAAAAACAAAGACATAGCGTTTGATACGACTCTACGGGATGTTAGATAATACCATAGGAAAAAGGCAAATCTTATTTTTCTTAAGATTTGTTTTATTGCTGATAAAGATTATAGTACTTTGCATAAGTTTCGTAGTTTTCGAGAGCATTGACTTTAATTAGTTGTGTTCAAAATTTTGTAAGCTATTGTTTTGAGTTTTTTCCTAAATGAGTTGTGTTGACTCTATAGAATGCGCATGAGTATAAGGACGTTGCTTGTGATGATCAAATGCGTGGTGAAAATTCGAAAAAAAACATAAGCTATGCTTCGCTTCGATCTGACTTCAAAGAAATCATACGCATAGGATTGGTGTAAATTTCTTAGAAGACAGAAATTCTTATCCTTTGTGAGACTAAAGGAAATACGGTAATATATGACACATCAAGTATCTGTCTTACACCAAGATAAAAAGTTCGATGTTTCTTTAAGACCTAAGGGTTTAAAAGAGTTTTGCGGCCAAGCTCAGCTTACAGAACGATTGGAGTTGTTTCTTAATGCCGCGATACAACGAGGAGAAGTTCCTGGGCATTGTCTTTTTTTTGGTCCTCCGGGATTGGGGAAAACCTCACTCGCTCATATTGTGGCGAACACAGTAGGGAAAGGACTGATTGTAGCTTCAGGCCCACAATTAGTTAAACCCTCCGATTTATTAGGATTGTTAACCAGTTTACAAGAAGGGGACGTTTTCTTTATTGATGAAATCCATCGTATGGGAAAGGTTGCTGAAGAGTATTTATATTCTGCAATGGAAGACTATAAGATTGACATCACCATTGATTCGGGTCCCGGTGCACGGTCTGTTTCTATAGATCTCGCTCCTTTTAGTTTGGTTGGAGCTACAACCCGCTCCGGAATGTTAAGTGAACCTCTCCGCGCACGTTTTTCTTTTACTGGCAGAGTGTCGTATTATTCCGACGAAGATTTAGCGACAATTCTTCGACGATCTTCAAATTTATTAGGGATTGATGCAGATCCTTCTGCTCTATACGAAATTGCACGAAGATCTAGAGGAACACCTAGGTTAGCCAATAACCTTTTGCGTTGGGTGCGTGATTTTGCACAGATGCGAGAGGGGAATTGCATCAATAGTGACGTAGCCGAAAAAGCTTTAGCTATGCTATTAATAGATGAGTGGGGATTAAATGAGATTGATATTAAACTCCTCACCACAATAATGGATTATTATCAGGGTGGTCCTGTAGGAATTAAAACTTTGTCAGTGGCCGTAGGAGAAGACATCAGAACCTTAGAAGATGTATATGAGCCTTTCTTAATTTTAAAAGGTTTATTAAAGAAAACATCTCGAGGGAGAATGGTTACCCAACTTGCCTATAATCATTTGAAAAGATGTTCAGATAATTTGCAGAGTTTAGGAGAAGAAAAGTGAAGATATTGAAGTACATCCTTTTAGGACTTTCCTTCAGTATGGGTGTAGCCGGGTACGCAGAAGTTAAGGTTTCTGATACTTTTGCGGTTCAACCTATTGTTTCTGAACCTAAAATTCGGGTTCTTCTTCTGAATGAAAGTACAACAGCCTTGATAGAAGCCAAAGGTCCTTATCGTCTTTATGGCGATAATACATTATTACAAACCTCGCCTCATGGTTTGCGTTGTGCAGCTCACGCACTTTATGGAGGAGTGCGCTGGGGAGAAAACTTCCCAGGAGTGCAATGTTTGAAAATAGAACCTATTGATGATTCTGCCTCATTATTTGTTAACGGACTACAGTATAAAGGGGCTCTATATATCCATAAGACAGATAAGCATTGTATTCTTGTAACTAATGAGCTTACTGTCGAAGAGTATCTTAAGTCCATTCTTTCTACAAAATATCTCAAGGAATTAGATAAAGAAGCTTTGTCCGCATGCGTAATCTTAGAAAGAACAGCTTTATATGAAAGGCTGCTCGCTAAAAATCCTCAGGACTTCTGGCATGTTACAGGAGATGAGGATAATTATTGTGGTTACGGAGCGACAAAACAATTTTATGGTGTTGAGGATGCTGTAGATTGGACGTCACGCTTGATTGTTGATAATCCTGAGGGATTAATTATTGATGCTGATGGCCTGCTCAAAGCTAACGTAGATCGTCTTGCTGTAGAAGGCTATAATGCACGCCAAATCCTCGAAAAATTCTATAAAGATGCTGATTTTGTAGTTATAGAATCCTGGAATGATGAAGCTAATGAAATGAGCTAGTGCTTGTCATCGGCATAGCTCATAGCAACTAGCATCATGTAAGAGTCTAAAGTGATTTTTTCTGGTAAGTACTGAGAAACAAAGCCAGAAGAGCTGTCAGCTATTTTTTGGTAAGGAATAAACTTCTCTCTTAAGTTTGGTAGATGTACTTCTATCTGCCCTTCTCCTGTATAGAACGCAGTAAATAAGCTATAGTGAGCATGTTTCAGTTCATAAGCTAAAAATTTGCCGGGGCTCCATTGTATAGGATTGGCAGTAGCATCCAGCCAAGTAATATTGTCTTGAGTAAGAAATCCTTGATTGAAGATTTCCTTATGCTTTTTTCTAAAGTGAATTGCATTACAGACAAAGTCTACAAGAGAGGAGTTGTTAGATAGTTCATCCCAAAGAAAATGGTTGGCATCAGTATCTAATGACCAGCGATTATTATTGCCCTTTGCTGTGTGGCCGTATTCATCTCCAGATTGTAACATGGGTATTCCTTGAGAAAGGAATAGGGTCAGTAAGAAATTACGCATTTGACGTTGCCGTAATTCTATGATCTGTGGATTTTGAGTTTCTCCTTCTTCTCCAAAATTATAACTGTAATTTGCATCACTTCCGTCGCAATTGCCTTCCTGATTTTCTTCGTTATGTTTGTTATTATAGGAAACCGTGTCGTACAAAGTGAAGCCATCATGGCTACAAATATAGTTAATGGAATTACAGGGAGATCCATAAGGATAGAGATCCTGAGATCCAGAAATTTTTGAAGCAAAAGTACCAATGAGCTGATCATTTCCATTTAGAAAAGCTTTTACTGTGTCTCGGTATTGGCCATTCCATTCGCTCCAACGTGAATTTAGAGTGGGGAAATAACCTAATTGATAGAGACCAGCAGCATCCCAAGGTTCGGCAATGATTTTCGTTTCAGCAAGGATAGGATCATAGCTAATAGCCTGTAAAATAGGGGAAAATGGAAGAGGTTTCCCCGAAGGATCACGTGAGAAGATAGAGGCAAGGTCAAAACGAAATCCATCCACGTGCATTTCCTGAACCCAATAACGTAAGGAATCCAAAATCAATTGCGTGGTGGGAGTGTGATTCGTATTTACCGTATTGCCACACCCTGAATAATTGGCAAACTCTCCTTGGGAATTCACTATGTAATAAGAAGGAAGATCTATCCACTGTAGAGGACAAGTTGTATTTTCTAATCCGGTATGATTGAAAACAACATCAAGAATGACTTCAATACCTGCTTGATGCAATGCTTTGACTAGAGTTTTGAATTCTCGGATAGGTGCACATGGATCCGACCCATAGGCATAGCGTCGACAAGGAGAAAAAAAATTTACTGGAGAATAACCCCAGTAGTTGCAAAGGTGGGGGAAATGCTCATTGCGAAAAGGATGATGTGTTTCATCAAATTCAAAAATAGGGAGCAGCTCAATAGCAGTAATTCCTAGCTTTTTTAGGTAATCTATTTTCTCCACAATCCCTAGGAAAGTTCCCGGATAACGTGACTTAGAAGAATTATTCCAAGTAAATGAGCGCACATGCATTTCATAAATGATTGATTCTTCTTTAGGTAAATTGAGACAACGATCTCCTTCCCAAGAAAACTCTTCATTTTTTAAATAACTAAAGGCATAGTCTCCAGGAGTTTTTGTAGACCCAAAAGTTTGTGGAGAACGAAGGTTTTTTGCATAAGGATCAGCAAGATATTTTTTAAAATCAAATCTGCCTAAAGAGCTTGTAGGACCATCTACACGAAAAGCATATGACCATAGATCTGAAATTCCTTCCACTTCTATGTGCCAGATGGCTCCTGTGCGGTTTTCTTTGCGAGACAAAACGATTTCTTGCGTATAGAAGTTTTTATCAGCAAGAACAAGTACAACTTGAGTGGCTTGTGAAGAAAATAACGCAAAACGATAACGGTCAGAAGAAAGCTGAGTCGCTCCCAAAGGTAGTGGAGAGCCTGGATAAAAACTAATTTTGCCCATTGCTAACCCGATAGCATAATGGGTTGAGAAACACAAGAAAGTTTTTGATTTCAAGTCTTTGAAATCGTTTACTAACAAATCTACAATATGTTAACTTAAAGAAGTAACAATTATCACAAGGAGATTCCCTCATGTCTAGGCAAAATGCTGAGGAAAATCTAAAAAATTTTGCTAAAGAACTAAAGCTACCTGACGTAGCTTTTGATCAGAATAATACGTGCATTTTGTTTGTTGACGGCGAATTTTCTCTTCACCTCACTTACGAAGAACATTCTGATCGTTTGTATGTGTACGCTCCCTTGTTAGACGGTTTGCCAGATAATACCCAAAGAAAGCTAGCTTTATATGAAAAGCTTTTAGAGGGATCTATGCTTGGCGGACAAATGGCTGGTGGTGGCGTTGGAGTTGCTACTAAGGAACAGCTCGTTTTAATGCATTGTGTTTTAGATATGAAATATGCTGAAACCAACCTTTTAAAAGCATTCGCTCAGTTGTTTATTGAAACTGTTGTGAAGTGGCGGACTGTTTGTGCTGATATTTGTGCAGGTAGGGAACCTTCCGTAGATACTATGCCTCAAATGCCTCAAACCGGTGGCGGAATGCAACCTCCTCCTACAGGAATTCGTGCGTAAAGCGTAACTTCATCCCGGGTGCGTCACGCGTTTTTTCTATATGGCAAAGACGCTCCTTGTTCTTAGCTAAGTTGCACAACTTTCTATAAATAAAAAGTTTTGAAGTCATTGCTAACTCCTTCCTTTTAGTTAAATCATTCTGTGATTTTGCATCATAGATAATCGTTTTCGTGTGCGAGGAAAATTCTCTTCGCCATTCTTTTTTTCGTTTTCCAATGACTCATATTGACGATATTATTTTGCAGATGTATAACACATTGTCTCGTGATATTAGCTTCTAAGACAAGCTGACCAAGCTGATATTGAGGTTTGGGTGATAGGCTATGCCCAACTAGATAGTAAAGAGACACTTTGTAGTAGCCCATGTGAAGAATACATCGTGCCTCTCGAATAAATTCCAGAGGAAAGTTTGAATTTATTGACAAAATTACAAGTGGCGAGATTTTTTCAATTTTGTGTTATGTGTGAACGTCTTTAGCTATATCCTTGAGGTATTTTACAGAAGCCTTATTGGAGTTCTAATCTTAAAAGTCGTTAGATTTCAATCTCTTAGGCTTGTCTGATTTTCACAATATTTACATAGCAACATAACCTCTGCTCGCTATAAGCAAGAGAGCATTAGCTCTAAGAAAATTCAATAGGTGATTATATGATGTTTGGTTATTTTGTCGGGTATTTAGGAGCAGATCCTGAAGAGAGAATGACTTCAAAAGGTAAACGTGTAGTTGTGTTGCGTCTAGGTGTGAAATCTCGCGTAGGAACCAAAGATGAAACCGTCTGGTGCAAATGTAATATTTGGCATAACCGTTACGATAAAATGCTCCCTTATTTAAAAAAAGGTTCAGGAGTAATTATTGCTGGAGATATTTCTGTAGAAAGTTACATGAGTAAAGATGGCACTCCTCAGTCTTCTTTGGTAATTAGTGTCGATACAATTAAGTTTAGTCCTTTTAGTAGAAGCGAAACTCGCTCTCCAGCAGCAGAGGATACTGTGTCTCACGTGTCTTATGACAATGTGTCTGTAGGGTTTGAGGGAGAGAGTTTGGATGCTGAAGCTATAGCAGATAAAGATATGTATGCTGGTTATGGTCAAGGTCAGCAATATATATCAGAAGATGTGCCTTTTTAGTGGCTAACGAAATAACGATTTTTATAAAGAGGTAATTGTGGTTCTATTTCACTCTCAAGCATCTTGTAATAAACGAGTTAAGGCTGATGCGATTGTTCTTCCTTTTTGGAAGGTTAAGGATAAGCCGAAATGCGCAGCTTCCATCGCAAAGGAATATGAATCACTTTATCGAGTTGCCTTGGATAGCTTCTCTGGAGAAAAAGGGGAAATCGAGTTTATCTATAATTCTGGTCAAGCTAAGGAAAAGCGTCTTTTAATTTTAGGATTAGGGAAGAATGAAGAGCTAACTTCTCAGGATGTTTTAGAGGCTTATGCTAAGGTAACACGCGCATTACGTAAGGCAAAATGCACAACAGTGAATGTTGTACTTCCTACAATTTCCGAGTTGCGTATTCCTGTGGAGGATTTCTTGACCAACCTGACTTCAGGAATCCTATCTTTGAACTATAATTACCCTAAGTATACTAAGGAAACGAAAAAGACAGATCCTTTGTTAACTAAGGTTACTGTATTAGGAATTGTACCTAAGATTGCTGATAGAATCTTTAGAAAAGAAGAAAGCATCTTCGAAGGCGTCTATCTGACACGAGACCTTGTAAATGGGAATGCAGATGAGGTAACTCCTGGAAAATTAGCAAATATTGCTAAAGGATTAGCTAAGGAATTCCCTAGTGTAGACGCTAAGGTTTTGAATAAGGATGCTATTCTTAAAGAAAAGATGGGGTTGTTGGCGGCTGTGGCTAAGGGCTCAGCTGTTGACCCGTGTTTTATTGTTTTAAGCTATCAAGGTAAGCCAAAATCGAAAGATCATACTGTGCTTATAGGCAAAGGTGTGACTTTTGATTCCGGGGGCTTAGACCTTAAACCCGGGAAAGCCATGTTGACTATGAAGGAAGATATGGCAGGAGCCGCTACAGTATTAGGTATTCTTTCGGGGGTTGCTGCTCTTGAGCTTCCTGTAAATGTTACCGCTCTTATTCCTGCTACAGAGAATGCTATAGATGCTGCCTCTTATAAGATGGGGGATGTGTACGTCGGGATGTCTGGACTATCAGTAGAGATTGGTAGTACGGATGCTGAGGGGCGTCTAATACTTGCTGATGCAATCACTTATGCTTTAAAATACTGCAAGCCTACGAGAATTATTGATTTTGCTACCCTAACAGGTGCGATGGTCGTATCTTTAGGTGAGGATGTTGCTGGTTTCTTCTCAAATAATGATGTATTAGCTCAAGATCTTTCCGAAGCTTCTGCTGAAACTAGCGAATCTTTATGGCGCTTGCCTCTTGTTGAAAAATATGACAAAGCTTTGCATTCCGATATTGCTGATATGAAAAATATTGGCAGTAACCGTGCAGGGGCTATTACAGCGGCACTTTTCTTAAAACGTTTTCTTGAAGATCAACCGGTGGCATGGGCTCATTTAGACATCGCGGGTACTGCATATCGTGAAAAAGATGAGGATGCTTATCCGAAATATGCTTCTGGTTTTGGTGTTCGTTGTCTTATTTATTACATAGAAAAGTTTTTATCTAAGTAACTGTTTTTTAAACTCCTTCTGATTTAATAACGCGAATTTGTTTTTAATTTATTAAAATAAATGCGCGTTTTATTAAAGTTTTTTCAATTTCCTGCCGATAAAAGGGGTAAGTAATTACCTGTCTAATTAGGGGAAATGAAAATGTTAGGAGTACAAAAAAAACGTAGCAGCAAGAAAACAGCTACTAAAGCTGTTCGTAAACCTGCTAGAAAGGCTACTGCTAAGAAGACTGCTACTAGAAAGCCTGCGGTTAGAAAGGCAGTTCGTAAAACAGTTGCTAAGAAAACTACCGCTCGCAAAACTGTTAGAAAAACGACAGTACGTAAGACTGTAGCTAAAAAAACGACTGCGAAGAAGGCTGCTACTAGAAAGCCTGCAGTTAAAAAGGCAGTTCGTAAGACAGCTGCTAAGAAGACTACTGTACGTAAGACTGTTAGAAAAACGACAGCACGCAAGACTGTAGCTAAAAAAGCTACTGCGAAGAAGACTGCTACTAGAAAGCCTGCGGTTAGAAAGACAGTTCGCAAAACAGTTGCTAAGAAGACTACCGCTCGCAAGCCTGCTGCTAGAAAAGCAGTAGCAAAACCTGCTATGTCATGCCACAAGCATCACAGACACACAGCTTCTTGCCAACGTGTATGCGCTTCTTCAGCAAAAAGACGCTGTGGTTCTAAAAGCCGTGTTCGCACAGCTCATGGCTGGCGTCAACAATTAATGAAACTCGTTGCTCGTTAGGAACTGATTTCATTAGGCGATGGTGAACGGTAAGAAGATAGAATAGATCTCTTACCGTTTTTTTTGTTTATACTGAGGATTCTATCGACTCTCTCTGTACAGTTAGATTCGTAATGGGTATAGTAAGTGTCTACCTTTATCTGTGCTAGGAGGTTTAGGAGATGCAAGACTATACTTGCTTCCAAGATTTTTCCAAATTCTACAAGGAAAAGGCTCCGCACCTCACAGTCATTGGCTCAAATTCTGAAGAAGATCGTCGAGTGTGTGTAGAATTGCTTGTTTCTGGGAAAGCTCAGGAAATCGACGCTTTGGGATTAACAATCAGTGACTTATCAAAATGGACGGAATCTTATGGGTTATTTGCCTCTAAAGAAGTTGTTTCCATTTTCCAAGCAGAGAAGCTATCCCCGCAAATGCGTGATTTTCTAGCTCGTTATGCTAGAAATCCTCATCCTCATCTTACCTTAATGTTATTCACCACTAAGCAGTCGTTTTTCCAGTCTTTGCGAAAGGAGCTTCCTTCTGCCGTGTTCCTATCGTTATTTGGTGAATGGCAGTCGGATATGGAGAAGCGTATGGCCACCCTCCTATCTCAAAAAGCTTCCCTTTTAGGAATTTCCTGTTCTTTAGCCTTGGCCTCAGTGTTTATTAAGAAATTTCCCCAAGCGGAGATGCATACGCTTCTTGGGGAATTTCATAAGTTGCTTTGCTGTTTAGGGGGAAAGCAAGTTCTAGAGTACAACGATATTGAAAACTTTGTTGTGAAACAAGAACAGGTATCTCTATGGAAATTACGCGATGCTGTACTTCAAAGGAATACTTCTGCAAGTCAGGCAATGCTTCAAGCTTTGTTGCATGAACATGGGGAAGAACCTCTGGGATTAATAGCTTTTCTTCGTGGGCAGTGTTTGTACGGATTGCGTAGTTTAGAAGAAGAAACGGGGGATAGGAAACATCGCTTTTTTATTGCCTATGGGAAAGAACGGCTCCACCAAGCTTTAAGTTATTTATTTTATGCTGAGAGTATTATTAAGAATAATACTCAAGATCCTATAATAGCCATGGAAACTTTGCTGATTAGGATGACAAGTACATGACTTTGTATATTTTCCCGAATACTTTAGGAAATCGACGCGTGGATCTTTTACCTGCGGGTATAAGTGAAGTTCTACCTAAACTCCAAGGTTTAATAGCAGAGAGCGACCGTGGTGGTCGTACCTTCCTGAGTTTATGGAAAGTTCAGGAAATACACAAGTTTCCTATAGCAGTATTAAGTAAGAACGCCCGGTCTGTAAAGGCATGGGATTTTTATCTTGAGCCTATTGTAAAAAAACAAGAAAACTGGGGATTGGTTTCTGACTCGGGTCTTCCTTGTATTGCCGATCCTGGAGCAGGACTGGTACGTCGTGCTCGTGATCTTAATTTACCTATTCAAGCATTTTCGGGTCCGTGTTCTATAACATTAGCGTTAATGTTATCCGGATTACCGGGGCAAAACTTTACTTTTTTAGGCTATCTTCCGCAAAACCCTAGGGAGAGAGAACGGTGTGTAAAGAGTAGTGCTGGGAAACAACATACACAAATATGCATAGAAACACCCTACCGGAATGTCCATACATTTCAAGCATTATTAGAAGTTTTACCGGGTCATGCTGATCTATGCGTAGGCATCGACCTTACTGGTGATCAAGAATTTGTTTCTACACGATCTGTAGGTACGTGGTTACAATCTAAAGATATCGATCAGGTAACTCAAAAAATTACAAAAACGCCTGCAATTTTTCTTTTCCATACTCCGAGATAATGAATGGAGAAATTAAAAGAGGAATCTTTGTGTAAGATTCCTCAATACATACTTCCTATATATCTGTGAGATTGCTGCAGCAGGAGTGCTCTGAGCAACATTTCGCAACAGGAGGCTGTTCAGATTTCATAGAAGCATGCTCTGCTTCTTTCGCGAGTTTTGCGTAGTGATTTTTTATTTTCCGCATTTTCTTACAAAGAATAAATGGTTCGATTAACGACCAAACAAAGAAGCCAAGAAGCGGTGCAGTCAGGAATTGTATGAATTCGGAATTCAAAGCTACAGCCCTGCGCATTTTGACTTTCCCAGAAGCCATGGATACACTTTGAAGCATATTCAATAAGATAGGCATGGCGATCACAATCAATGCGCATATGAATAGATAAGTTTTGTACTTTCTAAAATGTTTCTTAGGCGCTAAAGGCTCTCCTTTGAATAACGTTCTATAAAAGATGAATACAGGTATAGATGGTGATAGAAAAAAGATCAAATTTACGATCGTTGACATAATGCTTGGTTGCGGCACAACACTCTCCATGTTTTTCGATCAATATACCTTAGCTTTTCTTCTGTAAATCCGTCGAGATTTTTATTATAAAATAATTTCTATACTTTAAAATAATATTTTATTCTATTTGGTATTTAAAATTGATCAATAGAAGTTTTTAATAAATTAAAAAATGAAAAATATAATTAAAAATATAAATACACAGTATGCTAATGCTACCACTTCGGAGGAATCAAATGAAACTTCCAATAATGAGAATGAGGTTGTTGAAAATCAGAATGTGATTCCCGATGAGAAGATTCTATTTTCTTGTGTTAATAGTGATAGCACAAGTAAGAATGTCATGCGTCAACCATGGAACGTTTCCAATCACAGAATTACCAACATAGTCAGAGGTACTGATGACCCCGCTCCTCAGGGGAGTATTGCTTTAAAAAGCGATCTCAGTGATTACCTGCAAAAAGGAGGAATCACCACCGCGGGAATCTTTTTAAGAACTACCGGTGGATTAATGATCGGTGATATTGACATGGGATCTGCTCATACTGTGGTGGGTCTACCTACTTCGTATAAAACCACTGTTGTAGATTCTGCGAATGTGGCCTCTGTTGGTATGGTAGAGGAGGACATAGGTGCTCTTGCTCACAAGGTAACCGATCTGATTAATCGTATCAATCAACTGACATCTCAAAATGGTTTAGATCAAATTATTAAGGATCTAGGCACACCGACTAGTACAGGAACACCGCCTAATGTCACCCTGACAAAACCTGGGGAGGCTAAATGGTTAGTGCGTGCCGGTGGGAATTCTATGCAGGGAGATTTGAGATTTCAAAAAATCGAACAAAGCTCGCCAACGGCGCCAGAACCTACTATTACTAATCTTGTGATATCAGGAACTAAAAAAAACAAAGCAACGGCTGCCTTAGGCGCGATTTCTACGGGAACTTCGAAGGATAATCTCCAAAGAATGGTTTCTGTAGATGATATCACAAAAACGTTGCAGAGTATAACACCTGAAAGTAATGCGTATCCCAATTGGTCGGGAATGGACATTCCATGTGTCTGTTTAAAACAAGCTGCTAATGGATCATCACCCATAGATTATGATAAATCTAAAAACTCTGAGCTATATATCCAGACTAAAGATGGGGATGGCGTTACGCTATTGCGCAGAGGCATCTACTGTGTTTCTTTTTGCTATGACTTTACTCAGACAGAACCTCCTGCTCCTCCTTCTCCTCCAGATCCTTCTGTTCCTACTACGCCTCCTGATGCTAAATCCTCAGAGGTCAGTTGCACATTATCCCTTAAACCTAAAGAAGGGGAGAAAAATGAGTGTTATAAAGTTACGGGGAAAGCGAACTCTAGTTTGATAGGAAAGACTTATATTTTTGTTCCTGGTGATCAAGCGTCAGTATCAACAGATTTAAGTTTTGAGGTTTCATCTAGTCCAGCGGTTGCCAAACGTACTTGGACGATAACTTTTATAGGCGCGGCTTATTAAATTATGAACAAGGCTAAGTAATGAACTTAGCCTTATTTTAGCAACAGAAACTATGGGGTAGTTGCTGCTGGAAAGATGGACGGAAGTAAAGTCGTTTGCCATGACCATGAAGAGAGGTTTAGACTTGTCTTGCTTGCACGGGAAGGAGTACCATTTGCTGCTGGAGGGGTGAATTTCAGTTTTAGGTCAGAAGGTTTTTGTACAGGTATCTGGAAGAATAAATTCTGTCCCGATATAGCTGAAACGGTATAGACTACAGTGT
Organism: Chlamydophila parapsittaci; assembly: GCF_006385615.1. Taxonomy (NCBI): domain Bacteria; kingdom Pseudomonadati; phylum Chlamydiota; class Chlamydiia; order Chlamydiales; family Chlamydiaceae; genus Chlamydia; species Chlamydophila parapsittaci. The sequence goes on from NZ_CP041038.1 coordinate 1,085,117, forward strand.
CAGTTTTAGTCGTTCTGTTAGCTGGTTCCGAGCTTTCTGTTCCTGTTGCAGATGGATTTAATATAACACTAATGTTTGCAGAAGTACTCTCGCTCCAATTAGCTGTTACAGATAGTGTTAAAATCCCAGTGGATAACACTTTTATTGTTTGTTTATCAGAATCTTCAATTTTTAAGTACTTATCTGATATTGGTGTGCTGCTTACATTATCAGCTTTTGTTTGTCCTGTAGCTCCTTCTGTTCCTGCTTCGCCACCTTGAGAGGCCTCCATTCTTATTGGTGCGGGTGGTACTGGCTTGGGAATACTGGGAGAAGGTGTTACTGGTGATTCATCAGGATCCGAAACAGGTGAAACTGGGGTTGCTGGAGCCGGAGCCGGTGGTGGTGGTGGTGCAGGTGGTGGTGGTGGAGTCGGGGTTTTCCAGTCAAAATAGTCTGTAACTGATGTTGATCCAGTGATCGTATTTCCTAAAAAACCAATTTGAGGGGTAGAGATTTTGGATTGCACATACTCGACATTAGCAGCGTCTTTAGGATTAGCCTCTGTGGGAGTTTTGATATTTTTAACCGCGTTGTTTCCCATATCCAAATCACCTGACATGGTGCTACCAGAAATGCTTACAAACAGTGAAGTATCAGGAGCTGGCTCTTCGGGTTCCTCTCCTTCCGGGGGAGCCTCCTGACTCGGCGGTATTCCTAAAGCAGCTTCAATGACGCTCACCTTACTCGATATACCAGACAGTTTCGTGACCGCTTCATTAATATCAGGGTTATTTGTTACTGTATTGGCTGTTGCCATAACATAGCCTACAGTTGCTGCAGCTGAAGGGTCTAAAGTCTTTGATTCTCCAGTTGCATCAGGCATCTTCACATTGGTAATCGAGTTTCCTCCCATATTGATGTTCCCTGACATGGTCCCACCTTTTGTAGATAAGTACCCCGAATTAGGGTCAGTCTTAGACACGTAGTTGGATTGTAGGTAGTCTAAGGATACAGCATCGGAATTTTGTTTCGGTGCTGCTAAGCCACTGATATTTTGATTATTCATATCAATGGGTTTTGTTGATGTGATGGTTGATCCCGTTAGAGTAAATAAAGCGGGGTTAGTCTCTACTTTTGCTCGTACTCTGCTTTGGATATTTTCTAATGAGAAATCATCGTTTACTTTATTATCTGTTTTATCTTTCATATTTTTAATAACAATTAATTGTCTTTTTAATAAAATCCAATAACAATTATTAATTATTATTAAAATTAAAAAGAAATGTTCATGATTTCTTCAGCAATAGTATCATGAAATAAACGACCTTGTTTATTTAAGAATAAAAATTCGTTATTGCTATCGAAGAGTTCTTTAATAAGAGGAAGGGAGGCAAGAGACTCCATTAATGGAGCAGGGAAATCTTTCCATCTAGCTCCTTCGGTAAGACGTAATCTTAGAGCTAGAGCTTCTTTGATGCGTTCGTTTTCTGGTAAGCTCTCTGTAGATTCATGAACAGGAAGATTTTTACGTACTGCACGTAGATACTGAGAGATTCTTGAGAGATTTTTTGACCGTACCTTATGCATATATTGTGAGGCAGAAACTCCTAAACCTAGAAAGGGTTTATCTGTCCAATAATACAGATTATGTTTGGATTGCGCTTGAGGTTTTGCATAAGAGGCGAGTTCATAACGAGAAAATCCACGTGAGGTAAGGAGTTCTTCAGCAGATAGGCTCATCGCGGCAAGTATGTCATCATTAGCAATGGAGGAAGCTAGAATACGACGGTGCTTATAAAAAGATGTATGAGGGTCTAGGGTGAGATTATAAAGAGAGATATGCGAAATCGGAAGAGTCAGGGCTTGATGAAGGTCCGCGATAAAATCTGCTAGGGATTGTGTTGGCAGACCATAAATAAGATCTATGGAGATATTATTATATCCATGTTCATAACAGCGGTGTACAGCGTCTATAGATGCTGCTGAGGAGTGGATCCTGCCTAAGGCTTTAAGAAGGGGATCATGAAAAGTTTGTGCTCCAATACTAATCCTATTCACAGCAGTGAGAAGCAGTTCTCTTAAATAGACCTCAGAAAGATCTTCGGGATTAGCTTCTAGGGTGATTTCTTGAGCGTGGGGAGCGAGCGTTTGAATTATGTTGTGAAGATAGTGTGGAGGAATTAATGAGGGTGTTCCTCCACCAAGAAATACAGTATCTATGAAATGCGTGTCCTTGATCGTAGAAAGTTTTTGCAAACCCTCTTGAAGAATCGCATTACAATACAAATTTACCGATTCAGAGTTGTAAGGAATCGTATAAAAGCTACAGTAATGACACTTCTTTGAACAGAAAGGAAAATGGATATAAAGGGCTAAAGGCGATTTACCATTCATTAGCATCGGGGTCAACAATGCCCCCACGTCTCCAACGATTTCGGTCGCTAAAAGGATCCTCGTCATCGTCACTAGAGTAATCGATTTCTGCAGCACCTTCTTCTCGATCTTCATCATGAAGATCGATTTCTACGGTCTCACCGGGATCAATATCAATTTCAGTTTCCGTAGCTTCCACAAACTCCATATCAGACATACTTGGCCCGTCAGGATATACCGTTTTTGCAGGACTGCGTCTTGGAGTAACAAACTCTTCAACTTCACCACTTTCTTTTAGAAGTTGCAGACGCTCCTTCTCCTCATGGATTTTGTTTTCTAAAGAACGCATTTCTTCTTTGTGACGGTCGATTTCTTTTTTAGGAACCAAACCCAATTGCATCCACTGGGTTAAGTCACGTAATTCAGATTCGAGTTTTTTTAGACGTTCACTTTTCATCTAGTGGGCACCATCCTGTATTCTAGAGAGCAGATGTAATGTATCCTTTGCTTTTTTTCAACTATAGAAAAAAAACAAAGATTGTTTTTTTTGAAAAATAAAAATTTGCTATGAAACGAAATTCAGATCGCATCTATCGAGAACAAATATCATATGGATTCAGAGTTTGCTGGACAAGTCCATTCTTCGGATATGGATTGGATCGAGGCTATGTTTCAAAAATTTCTAAATCATGAAACATTGGATCCTTCATGGAAATATTTTTTTGAAGGATACCAATTAGGTCAGGAAGGTGCTGCCTCAGCATCTTCAGGAAATGAAGAAGCATACGCTGCTCTGCAAGAAAAGAAAGCTCAATTCCTTTGTATGATATACCGTTATTATGGTTATTTACAAAGTCAGATTTCTCCCTTAACTTCCGTTAATCCTTCTCCTTTGATTCAAGAAAAGATCAAGAATATAGATCTTAATGAAATTGTCCCTTCTTTAGGTCTCCTCCCTCAGCCTAAAGTTCCTGTGCGTGATTTAATCCAAGCATTAAAAAACTTTTACTGTCGTAGTATCTCTGTAGAAACCCTTGCGTGTTCTCCTCAATTGCAAGAGTATGTATGGAAGCTCATGGAGAGTAAGCCTCCTCAACGATCTCCAGAAGAGCTTTTGCGTTCCTATCAAGATATATGTAAGGCAACCTTTTTTGAAGAGTTCTTACAAATAAAATTTACAGGGCAGAAAAGGTTCTCCTTAGAAGGGTGTGAAAGTTTGGTCTCCATGCTTGAACATCTTGTTCGCTACGGTGTTACTCAAGATATCACAAGTTACATTCTTGGTATGGCTCACCGTGGGCGGTTGAATGTTTTAACTAATGTTTTAGGCAAGCCTTATTCCCAAGTGTTTATGGAGTTTGAGGATAATCCTCAATCTCGAGGTTTAGATACAGTTGGTGATGTGAAGTATCACAAGGGATATGTAGCTAGATCTCTTGGTAAAAATGGTGAGGAAGTGACATTCGTCATGTTGCCAAATCCTAGCCATTTAGAAGCTGTGGATCCTGTTGTTGAGGGGGTTGTGGCAGCTTTGCAACATCAAGCGGATTCTGGTAAGGAACATTCTTGTTTAGCGATTCTTGTTCATGGCGATGCCGCATTTTCAGGACAAGGAGTCGTGTATGAGACTTTACAATTAAGTCAGATTCCTGGGTATTCCACAGGGGGAACGTTACACATTGTTGTAAACAACCATATAGGATTTACTGCTCAGCCTAGAGAATCACGCTCCACACCTTACTGTACAGATATTGCTAAGATGTTGGGCATCCCGGTATTTCGTGTGAATGCTGAGGATGTTTTCGCTTGTTTGCAGGCTATAGAGTATTCTCTGAAGGTACGTGAAGAATTTAGTTGCGACGTAATTATCGATTTATGCTGTTATCGTAAATACGGTCATAATGAAAGTGATGATCCTTCAATAACAGCGCCTCTGCTCTACGATGAAATTAAGAAAAAACAGACCATTCGCGAGATTTATAAGAAGTATTTGTTAGATAACTATCGTGAAGAAATCTCCGAAGATCGTTTGGAGAAACTTGAAAAAAGCGTTCAGGATACTCTCAACAAAGAATTCCAATCATTAAAGCAAGAAGAAAACCACAAACTCCCCAAAAGAGATTGTCGTCATTGCGATCGTATGGATCTCGGTGAGTTATTAATGAATGATATCGATGTTTCCTTAACGCGTGATACGGTATTTCATATAAGTTCTAAATTGTGTGGTCTTCCTGAAAACTTTACACCCCATCCTAAGGTAAAAGCTCTGCTTGATAAGAGAATGAAAATGGCTAAAGGAGAAATTGGCTATGATTGGGGGATGGCGGAAGAGCTAGCCTTTGCTTCTTTATTGATCGAGAAATTTTCCCTACGTCTTTCAGGACAAGATGCTATTCGTGGGACCTTCAGCCAGCGACATTTATTATGGAGTGATATCCAATCTGGAGATACTTACACACCTTTGTATCATTTATCTCCTGATCAAGGCTCTGTAGATATTTATAATTCGCCATTATCTGAATATGCTGTGCTAGGCTTCGAATATGGTTATGCTCAGCAAGCAGAGCGTACTCTTGTTTTATGGGAAGCGCAATTTGGAGATTTTTCCAATGGAGCGCAGATTATTTTTGATCAGTATATTTCATCTGCGATTCAAAAATGGGATCTACACTCTGATCTCGTTGTTCTTCTTCCTCATGGCTACGAAGGACAGGGGCCAGAACACTCTTCAGCACGTATAGAAAGGTATTTACAGCTGGCTGCGAATTGGAATTTTCAAGTTGTGATTCCTTCTACTCCGGTACAATATTTCCGTATCCTGCGTGAACATACAAAACGAGATTTATCTTTACCCCTGGTGATCTTCACTCCAAAAATGCTTTTGCGGCATCCTGAATGTACAAGCCTTATTGATGAGTTTACGGAACCAGGAGGGTTTCGTCCTATCCTTGAAGATACCGAGCCTAATTATGATGCTAAGGTATTAGTATTGTGTTCTGGCAAGGTATATTATGATTTTAAAGGTGCCTTACCTCAAGAACGTAAGAAAGACTTTGCTTGTTTGCGTATTGAGAGTTTGTATCCTTTACATCTCGAAGATCTTCTTTCCTTGATTGGCAAGTATTCTAAAGTCGAGCATTACGTTTGGCTTCAAGAAGAACCTCAGAATATGGGTGCTTATGATTATATTTTCATGGCTACTGAAGAGATTCTCCCTAAAAAATTAAAGTGCGTTAGCAGACCAAGAAGTAGTTCAACAGCTACAGGTTCTGCACGTCTTAGCCAACAAGAACTTTTAACATTAATGGAAACATTGTTTTCTTTAGGTAATGTATGATCACAGAAGTACGCATTCCAAATGTCGCTGAATCCGTAAGCGAAGTCACCATAGCTTCTCTTTTGGTGACTTCAGAGAGTCTGGTTCAGGAGAATCAAGGTATTATGGAGATCGAAAGCGATAAGGTAAATCAACTTATCTATGCTCCTATATCGGGAAGGATCGTTTGGTCTGTCGCTGAAGGAGACGTTGTTGCCGTCGGTGGAATCGTTGCTAAGATCTATGATGCTAATGAATCTGTTTCCGAAAGTACAGCGAAGGAAACTCCGGTAGAGGAGACAGTAGATGCGGAGATTATTAATTTCCCGAGGTCTACAGCTCACAATCCTCCTTCTGAGGGAAAAACATTTGTTCCTTTACGTGAGAAAATGCAAGAAGAACCGCAACGTTCGGGAGCTAAAAATGAGGTTCGTGAGCGTATGTCATCCATACGCAAAACGATTTCTCGACGTTTAGTTACAGCTCTTCATGAATCAGCAATGTTAACAACATTCAATGAGATTCATATGACCCCTCTGATGCAACTTCGGAAGGAAAAACAAGAGGCCTTTTCTTCTCGCTATAATGTGAAACTCGGTTTGATGTCCTTTTTCATAAAAGCAGTTATTGAAGCTCTGAAGGCTTATCCCCGTGTAAATGCGTATATTGATGGCGATGAAATTGTCTATCGTCAGTATTACGATATTTCCATTGCTGTAGGAACAGAACGCGGTCTTGTTGTCCCTGTGATTCGTGAGTGCGATAAACTCTCTAGTGGCGATATCGAAGTGAAACTTGCAGATTTGGCAAGTAGAGCTCGAGATGGTTTAATTTCTCTTCCAGAGTTAGAAGGAGGAAGTTTCACTATTACCAATGGTGGGGTGTATGGTTCCTTACTTTCTACGCCGATTATCAATCCTCCTCAAGTGGGGATATTGGGAATGCACAAAATAGAAAAACGCCCTGTAGTGATCGATAATACAATCGCCATTGCGGATATGATGTATGTTGCCTTTAGCTACGACCATCGTATCATCGATGGTAAAGAGGCGGTTGGTTTCCTTATCAAAATCAAAGATGCTATAGAACAACCAGAAGGGTTACTTGATTTTTAAAATCATAGGATCATCTAGGAAGAAGAAGAACAGCAGTGACGTTGTTCTTTTTTATAGGTGTATCTATCACGTTAGGTTCTGAATAGTAGTTGCGGTACCGAGAAGAGAAGAAAATCTCATGTTCGGTATATGTACACCGTTCAGAAATCGTAATTTTAGAACTTGAGATTCCAAGATCTAGCAACTGTTTTCTCGCTATAGCACGGAAATCCAAATGATTTTCCTTTGGCATGAAGGCAAAAAAACTCGGGGGAAAAAGCTCTCTATAATCGGGATAAATTGCATAATCCGGACCTAGAGAAGGGCCTATCACAACAATCAAGTCTTGGGGACGGGAGTTATATACACGTTTTAATGTAGCTACAGTTACTGCGTAGATATTTCCCACAAGTCCTCGCCATCCACAATGTACATTAGCGACGACATGATTTTCTGGATCGTAGAAAATAGCCGGTTGGCAATCAGAATGTCGGATATGTAGAGAAAGCATAGGATCATGAGTATACAATCCATCAGCAGGGCATCCTGAAGGGGTTGTATATGTAGCATGACGTAAACTCGTGCTATGCACTTGATGGAGATCACAAAAACGTTCAGCACCTAGAGCTTTACGGATCTCATCATTTTTAGGTACATAGACGTAGCCTTCTGCATCTGTTTGCTTAGGGAACAATCCATGACGTAGGGGGAGGTCGGAGAGCTCTGGGAAAGTTAGTTTATTTAGGTGGTTACCTGTAGTCGTAGATTGTGCCATAGCTAAAAATGTCTCATTCAGGATCTTTCCATACACCATGTTCTTTCAGAAGACTTACAAGCTCTTCTTCAGCTTTTTCCATGGGGATATGCGCTTTCACGCATGTGTGTTTGACATAGAGATCGATCATTCCGGTTTTAGACCCTACAAATCCAAAATCAGCATCTGCCATTTCTCCTGGGCCGTTAACAATACATCCCATAACGGCAATTTTTAATCCTACAAGATGTTGTGTTTTGTCGTGAATACGTTTTGTCACTTCAGGAAGGTCAAAGAGAGTTCTTCCGCATCCAGGACATGAGATATACTCGGTTTTTACTAAACGTACGCCAGCACTTTGTAAGGTGCCGAAGGCAATTTCTCGAACTGCGGTAAGTGGAATATTAGGAAGATCCAAAATTACAGCTTCTCCTAAACCATCCAGGAGTAGTGCTCCGAATTCTGTAGCTATAGCTACCGCTGCTTCAGATTCATCATCGAGATCTTTTGAAAATACCAATTTTACAGGTTGTTGCTCACATTCTTTATGTTCAAAGAACTCTCTTGTACTGTGAATAAACGGAGGTGAGGCGTGAAAATGCACGAAAGGCGCACTTAACACTTCCTCTTTGTTCCAGATCTCTTTGTTATAATCATAAAGGCAGGGTACTTCATGATGATGGAAAACAATGAAGTGCTCTTCTAATTTTTCAAGAATCGAAGTGCCAATAAAACTTTTTGGAACAACCACACCATCAGGAGCGGTGAACTCTTTTTTCCCATTTTTAGGGTTGATTCCTAATTGCTCAAGTAGATGTTCAACTGTGGTATTTAAGATATGATCTTCATTCAGTTTAACAAAAACACCATAAACAGATCCCCAAGGGGTTGTTTTTGTGATTTTCTTGGAAGCATTGACGAAACTTTCAGAATTTTCTAAAGCAAAAGGGTTATTTCTCTTAGGAAGATTCAGGTATGTCTCTGTATATTTTAATAAACTTTCACAAACAGGGACTTCTTGTGTCGGACACCCTGTTAAAGAACAACGAATGGTATCACCTAAACCTTCTGTGAGGAGAGTCCCTATACCAACAGCGGATTTAATAATCCCATCCATTCCCATTCCTGCTTCAGTAACCCCTAGATGTAGAGGATAATGCCAGCCACGGGCGTCAAGATCTTTAGCTAACTGACGGTACGCAGCAACCATGACTTTAGGGTTGCTAGACTTCATGGAGAAAACAACATCTCGGTAATCAAGCTTTTCACATATTTCAATATACTCAAGTGCCGAAACTACCATACCCTCAATGGTATCGCCATAACGTTGCATAACACGTTCGGAAAGAGAACCGTGATTCACTCCAATTCTCATTGCTTTCCCTAGACGCTTACATTTCTCAACAAGAGGAGAGAATTTTTCTTCTAATCGAAGAAGGCTGTCGGCATATTGTTTATCTGTATATGTTTTCCCCGTGAACATGTTGCGTTTATCAACGAAGTTTCCTGGGTTAATACGGACTTTGTCTACAAAATCTGCGACATGCATCGCTGCTTGAGGAAAGAAATGGATATCAGCTACAAGAGGAACATCTATGCCTAAGGCAAGCAAACGTTCTTTTATATGCTCGCATGCTTGAGATTCTTTAATTCCTTGTACGGTAACACGAACAATTTCACACCTAGCTTCTACTAAGGCACAGATTTGCTCAACCGTAGCGTCAACATCTGCTGTAGGGGTTGTTGTCATTGATTGCGTTTTTATCGAGTGGTCGCTACCTACATAAAGATTCCCAATTTTGACAGAATGCGTGTAACGTCTAACAGCTTGTTCTTGGGCTGGGGGATTGATCATAAAAACCTAAAATAGTTCTAAAAGGGCTGCTATAGAGAGGGCAAAAAGCGCTTTAAAAGCAAACCGAAAACCAAGTCTAGACTATTTGAGGGTATTCATCAAAAAGAAAAATATAAATTAAATAAAAACTTAACTTTCACAATCACATTTTTTGTTTTTAAAGTTTTTATTTGATTAGTTTAAAAAACTCATATTGATGAACTTATAGAATTTTAGGGCAGCCCAACCATTCTCTGAGATGAGAAAAGATAGAGGTTGTGCTGCTTTTGAGAAGAAAACCTTAATCGTCTTCCAAATCATCAATATCAATTTGTTTGTAAGATACAGGTTTGGGTTTGTGTAGAGGGTTGCTTCCTATACCGTAGAGACACACAGTTAGGTTATTCTCGGGGTCTTGTGCTATTTCAGCTAAGGCTGAGGATAGTGCTGTGGCAACTCTACTTTCAAAATCACTATCAAGTGGTGCAAACATGTCAATATAGGGGGCATCAAGCTGATTTTTAGGGAACAAAAGATCGTTTCCGTAAATGCTAATGCTGTGCACACCACTAGCTACTAGTGACTGAAAGAAACGAGAAAACATCTCTTTTTGACGGTCAAAGCTTTTCCTCCCATAAAGAGGGTGGCGTGTGTGCTCGAGTTGCTCATTATCTGTTTTTGGGTAATTTCCAAAGGGATTCCACGCACTAATCAGGTATTGAGGACTGTCATCTGTTGCAGATTCTGCGATATTGCTCCACGAACTGCGTGACCATCCTGCAGGTGTTTTCGGTGTTTGCGAAAATTCTGCTAAATTTGTATTCCAACCACGAGTTCCAATTTCTATTTTAAATAAATCTAAAGAACTATTCCGCATAGTTTCGGGACGCGTCAGATCTGCTTCTGGAGGTATGAAACATACCCGCGATACACCTGTGCCGCGATCCATAATAGGAGATAGGAATGATGGAGTTTTAAAAGTTACGAGTTTGACTTTGGAGTTGTTTTTTGCTGTAAAGACGTCGATATCTTCAACTCCAGGGGCTTGCATATTTTTAGGTAGTGATGAGCTCTCTGTGAAATTTGCTTTCAAAGAGTTGGCAAGATCGGAAGAAAGGAAGTCATAGGGCCTGTTTGCTTCTAAAGCGCTTTCTATTTTCCCCCTAATATCTTTTTTCATTTTGCTGGGTAGAAGCGCAATGGAGGCTCCTAATAAAATAGTTCCTAAGGTAACGCCAATAGCTGTAGCAATCACTAGGCCAGGGGCTCCAAGCACTCCGAGAGTAATCCCACAGGCAATTCCTCCAGCTAAAGCAAGTCCGCCTATGATCGCAAGCACTTTTCGAGTAGTCTCTCGAGTGTTTGGGTTATATAAAACCCTATTCAGATAGCCTTTTACGGGGAATCTGTCCTTAGGATTTAAATTAAATAGTTGGTGTGGGGGTAATGGATGATTACCCGAGGGAATTTTTTCATGTGACATAATTAAAATTATAAAAATTTTTTTAAATAAAAGTAATAGTTTTATTTATATTATTTATTGTCTATTGAAAATGAGTGATTTACAATATTGAGTATTTCACAATGGAAGTCCTAATCCCGGGGAACTCACAATAACAACGTTCATAATGGTGTCAGGCTGTGAGGTTGCAAAATTGATTAATGCAGCAACCAAACCTGTTTGTATAGCAGCCTTCCAATCAGCTGCTACTTGAGGATTTGAGGAGAGCTGAGTAGGCGCAGTGGAAATTAGGGGAATTTGAATCATGTCCACACCTTGTCTGATAGCCTCGTTTAGGCAATTAGTATACGTAGCTTTTGCCAGGGCAAAAGCAATCACGGGATGGTGATTATAGAGTTCAGGATCAAGCTCCTGAATGATGCCTAGGAAATTAGGTAATCCTAGTTGTTTCTTGTTGCTAGAGCCATCAGAGTTTTTCCATGGTATGGAGATACATTGACCTTCCTGCATCTCTATAGGAATTTCGTCAGAGATGTTTAAAGTGCATAAGTCTGAAAGGAGTGTATTCCGTTCTAATACGATCATGAGGTTGCAACAGCAATGCACACGTGGGGAATAAACGGTTCCTGTAGTTGCAAAGAGAACGGTTTTTGAATTGTTAATTTTTCAAACCTTATTTAATAGGGAAGGGGTAGTTTCTCCGAAGATGCGCGGTAAGGTGTTCCACATATTCACTACTTCACAGTATTGTTCTAAAATTTTTGTATGTTTTGTGTTTTCATTGATTTCAATTAAGAATGGCGTACCTAGAAGAGGTGTAACATCTTTTTGTTGTAATTTCTGTTGAGAGGTTCTCCTAAGAAGAAATAGAGACGCAATAACAAGAGGAATTGCGAAGGCGCAAATAGAGAACAGAGGGAATATTCCTGTAACTAAAGAAGAAATAATAGCTCCGAGTATAGCTAAGTACGCGAAGACAAGCATAATAATAATCGGGAGGATTCTTGATACTATGCTACTTTTTTTGGGGGATATTTCGGGGTAGGATTGTATGTGTTTGAAAGATGCGGCAGTGAGATCGGATATCATATTATGGTAGAGAAGGATGCTTGGATTTTTGAGCCGTCTTCGCGATATCGTGAAAAAATACTCAGTTTAAAGTAGAGACGAAGATGCTCTCAATTTTATACATCTTTTTCTTAGTGTTTATGTTTTGCTATTCAATGTTATCGATATAGTAAAGATAATACAACAAAGTTGGCAACTTAGATTTTATTCAGAAGTTGAGCTGCTATAATTCATCTCAAATGTGCCTTGCAAGCCCTTTTGTACGTTTATTCAAAGTACTTATAGGTAGAAATATAAACACACCATCAGCACGTTTTCTATAAGAAAATGTCTTGGGATTTTGCTTCTAGGAGCAATAAGAGAGGATCTTGGGGTTATGATGCCATAGATCTACAACACATACTTGTTGTAGATCCACGACAAGGTGATCTTATGTTAGCCTAAGGGGGGATTAGCGATATCTGTGACAACAATGATCATTTGAGAATTTGGATTTTGCGTAGCAAAATTCGTAACAGCAGTTACTAAGGCTGCTTTCACAGCATCTATCCATTCAGCTCGCACAGTACCTCCTGCTAGATTTGCTGGAGGAGCGAAAAGGCTGGATGAGATAAGGGGTAACTGAACATATTTGGCGCCTTTTTCCACAGCTTTAGCTAAACAATTTTCATAGGCTTTAGTTACGGTCTCATAGCATCTGAGTGCGTCATTATTCAGTTGGTTGGCTGTTGGTCCTAAAAGTTGTGCGAGTAATGCAGGAGCCGAAGAGTCCCCGTCATTGGTTGTGCCGTTTGCATTTATCCATTTACCCGCAGTACATTCGCCAATATTTAAACGTGCCTTGCCTTCGGTGGAATTTTGCCATCCTCGACGACTAACTGCTCGAGTAAAGACGTAATTAGTTCCTCCGCCATGTCTGTACATAGTATCGTTGGCAGCATTTACTAGCATAGGGGTGAGGTCTTTGGTGAGGAATCTAGGTGTAGTAATGTCACCGCATGTAGAGACAAGTACTGTTTCAGTATGAGGGACCTGCCATCCCGAGAAAGTGGTGTTTTGGTCGATAGGATCAAATTGAGGGGTTTGGATATCTTGTCGGGATGCGAGTTTCGTCAGACCGTCAAGTAATTCCGTAAAATTCGGGACAGTTTGCAAAGGAGCCGCTGCAGCTGCAGGCAAAACCTGAGGTGGAGGAGTTGGAGATGATGGTACATCCTGAGGCTCTTGGAATGTTTGGGGTAGTGGTACATCCTGAGGAGCTGGGAATGTTGAGGATGGTGGTATATCTTGAGGATCTTGGAATGTTGGAGAAGGAGGAGGAGTGTACTCTGGTGTTGATAGATCTTCTGATTGGAAAGAAAGAGGTGGAGAAAGGTCGGGTATGGATAGTTCTGATCCTCTTTCTGGGAAAGTCTCTTGAGGAAGAGATGATGAAGCAACAAGCTCTTTATTAAGAAGAATACAACACGCTACGGCTATGATAGAGCAAGCAACTACGGCAGCAGCAAGAGCTGGCATCGAAAAAGTAATAGCTAAAGCAAGGGTTGTTACCACGCCAATAAAGGCTAAGCCCGCGATGGTTGCAAGGGCTGCCTTTTTAACTTCTGTATTATTTCTATTACCTGGTATTGCGGAGGTCTCGGAAAGGAGTTGAGACGGCTCACGATTATGAATAGGTTGAAACATAAAATATTAATTTTTTTTATGACTAAAAGTTATTAATATTTTAAAGTATTCCAGCCTTAGGGTATAGAGAGTTTTTTTTCAAGAACTTCGGGCCCAAAACGCAAGTTTTCCCGGAATGTAAAGCAAACCTTACATACCTCGCCCGTATATAAAAATGTCTTAACGTTTTTAATTTTTTAAGGAATGGAGCTTAAAAGGTAATTTTAACACATCCGCCGTTAATTTTACACTGACAGGCAAGACGTTCATTAGAGTCTTCACAATCTCCGAGAAAGTCTTTCTCTTCTTCTGTGAAATTAGAAAGATTTTCTTTGCCTTCTACAACCTCGATAACACAGGTGCCACATACTCCTTCTGTACATGCAAAAGGAATCCCTGAAGATTCACAAGGCTCTGCTATGCTAGAACCGTCTTGAAGTTCAAACTCTTGTGTTTCGTCTTCGGATGCAATAATCAATTTTGCCATTTGTGATTTCCTGAAAATCTTTTAATAACGAGACTAACAATTCGGAGTAGAGGGATTCGAACCCCCGACCTATTGCTCCCAAAGCAACCGCGCTAACCAGGCTGCGCTATACTCCGTACAAATGTCTCTAAGAAATAAAGACGTTAGCACAGAAGAAAATAGTCTACAAGATAAACATAACCTAAAATTCACGAATCTTTATCGTAAGAGTTTTTCTTGAAGATATATGTTTTTTGTCGTTATTGAAGAAAATAAGAGAGTCTCATAAGGGAGGCGCTTGGTGACAAGCAAACAAGAGAAATTATGGAGAATGGCTCTCATTCCCTTAGGTATTCTTCTTTCTTTTTTGATTCCTTTACCTCAGCTACTTTTAGATACTGGTCTATGTATCAACTTTATTTTATCGCTAACCGTTGTATTTTGGGTATTTTCTTTAAAATCTAGCCTTGAAGCTAGGCTCTTCCCTGCGTTATTTTTGTACCTTTGCTTATTTCGTTTAGGATTGAATCTTGCTTCAACGCGATTAATTTTATCCTCCGGTTGGGCATCACCTATGATTTTTTCTTTGGGGAATTTTTTTTCCCTAGGGAGTTTAGGAGCAGGAATTGCTGCCTGCTGTCTGTTTTTTTTAGTAAATTTTCTTGTCATTGCTAAGGGATCTGAAAGAGTCGCCGAAGTACGTGCAAGATTTATTTTAGAAGCTCTTCCTGGCAAGCAAATGTCACTAGATGCCGATCTTGTATCTGGACGAGCCTCTACGATCGATGTGGAAAAACAAAAACAAGATCTTTTTGAAGAGAGCGATTTTTTTTCTTCGATGGAGGGAGTATTTCGCTTTGTAAAAGGAGATGCTGTTGTTAGTTGTATTTTACTCATTGTTAATTCGATAGCAGCTGCCTATTTTGCTTGTTCTTCCGATGGAGAATCAGCAAATTTATGGCTCACCGTGGTAGGAGATGCTTTAGTAAGCCAGGTGCCTGCACTCATGACATCATGTGCGGCAGCTACCTTGATATCCAAGGTTGGCCAAAAAGAATCTCTTCTTGAGTATATGCTAGATTATTACGAGCAAGCGCGAGTGCATTTTCGAACGATTGCTCTTTTATTTTCCTCACTACTGTTTATCCCAGGGACTCCTAAAGCTCCTGTTCTTGCTTTTGCTATTGCATTGCTCATCGCATATAAACAACCCAAGGATATACAGGATCCTGAAACTTTATCTGAAATATTCCAACAAATACATCTCTCTCTTCCTACAGATTACACAGGAGTCAACCCTCACGAGCTATATGCACAAGCACGAGAAGAGATCTTCAATGAAACAGGAGTATTCTTACATCAAGAGATGAAGATTTTTTATCGTGGCAAACAAGCAACTTTGAGTTGCTATGGAAAACATTTTCATCTTGAAGAAATTTCTTTATCTCGTCTTTTGCCAATACTAAGAAATCTACTCCCAGAGGCTATTCACGGAAAGTATGTCAAAATGCTTGTACGACAAGCGCAAAATGTTTTGGGTATCTCTATCGATGAGATTATTCCCAAAAAAATATCTGAAAATTCCTTACTCTTTCTCGTAAAAGGCCTAGTCAAAGAACGTGTATCTTTAAGGTTGTTCCCTAAGGTATTGGAAGCAATAGCGTTATATGGATCTCCAGAAGAAAATCCAGAGATACTCGCCGAGAAAATTAGAAAATACCTAGGGAAACATATAGGAAGAGCTCTTTGGGATCAGAAAAATACACTAGAGATCATCACAGTAGATTCTCATGTAGAACGTATGATAGGTGATTTATATTCAAAATCTAATCCATTAATGTGTGATAAGGTGATTGGCCAAGTACAGACTCTTTTAAATCAATCAGCAGGAGGGGATTTTCGTGCTATCATTACGGGATGCGAGTCGCGTTTCGAACTAAGGAAAATGATAGAACCTCACTTTCCAGATCTACTTGTTTTATCACATAATGAACTTCCAGAAGAAATCCCTATTTCTTTGCTAGGATCAGTTTCTGACGAGGTTTTGACACTTTAATTGTGAAATTTATCTTTTTAAAACAAATAAAATATTTTAATTGAGGTATTGTTTAAAATATTTTTTTTATTTAATCTTAAAATAATTATTGAAAGAAAAAATTTGTGAAAACACAAAATACGCAGAACATTTCTGAGATTTGGGAACTTTATTGGCAGACTCAAGAAATCGAGTATCGAGATACTCTGATTGATTTTTACCTGCACTTAGTTAAGTGTGTGGCTCACCGCCTAATTTCAGGTATGCCTTCCCATGTAAAGACCGAGGATCTTTATGCTTCCGGAGTTGAGGGTTTAGTTCGAGCTGTTGAACGTTTTAACCCTGAAAAGAGTCGTCGTTTTGAGGGGTATGCTTTATTTTTAATTAAAGCAGCAATTATCGATGATTTAAGGAAGCAGGATTGGGTGCCAAGAAGCGTACATCAAAAGGCAAATAAGCTTGCTGATGCTATGGACGCCCTGCGTCTGTCACTCGGGAGAGAGCCTACGGATGGTGATCTTTGTGAGTATTTCCAAATTTCTCAACAAGAGCTTTCTGGCTGGTTTGCTTCAGCTCGGCCCGCATTAATTATTTCTTTAAACGAGGAAAGACCCTCGTTATCTGATGGTGAATCTGGTGTAGCTCTAGAAGAACGCATTGCTGATGAAAGAGCAGAAACAGGATATGACATTGTTGATAAAAAGGAATTCTCTTCATTCTTAGCAAGTGCTATAGAGGGCCTTGAAGAGAAAGAAAGAAAGGTGATGGCTCTATACTACTATGAAGAGCTTGTTCTTAAGGAAATTGGAAAGATTCTAGGAGTTAGCGAATCACGAGTATCCCAGATTCATTCCAAAGCCCTGATCAAGCTCCGAGCGGCTTTATCTGCTTTTCTTTAAGAAATTCTCTCTGGTTGTGGTTTCACATTCAACATGAAGATGCTCATAATTCCAAGAGACAATGCGACTCCCCCAACAGCACTAAGTAATAAGAACCAAAGGTTCAAAGTCAGTGTCATAGCCACACAACTCCCTACCGTTGCTACAATAGCTAGAGTAATAAGAGCTACAGAAATAATACGAGAAACAGTTTTGGAGTGAATAAAATCCACTGCTTTGGCTTGTAAACGGCTGATACAAGAAGTATTTTCTAGAGTTGGGCTTATCATTATTAAAATAACCTTTAAGTAAAAGAATTGATCTATTTTAAATTAAAGTGGAATTTTTATCTGTTTATTTTTTTTCTAGAGTAAATTCCTAAGGAATCTTGCATATAAGAGTACTGATCGTTAAGATAGTCCTGCAATTATTAAGATTTTTTGTTATTGCGATGCGGGATTTTATACAACACTTGCAAGATCGGGGAATTCTCGAAAATTTTTCCTCAGGATTAGATAGCGTAAGTACCCCAGTTTCTGCCTATCTTGGATTTGATCCTACCGCTCCTTCTCTTCATATAGGACATTGGATAGGGATATGCTTTTTGCGTAGAATGGCTAGCTTTGGTATCACTCCTGTAGCTCTTGTAGGTTCTGCTACCGGAATGATAGGAGATCCTTCAGGGAAAAGCATAGAACGTACCCTACTTGAGGAAAGCCAAGTCGCTTATAATAGCCAGAAACTCTCAGAATGTCTTTCTCGCTATTTACCCGGATTGCAAATAGTAAATAACATGGATTGGTTGAAAGAAACTACTGTGATAGATTTCTTGCGAGACGTAGGGAAGCATTTTAGACTAGGCGCTATGCTCGGTAAAGATACAGTCAAACAGCGTGTTCAGTCTGAAGAGGGCATTAGCTATACTGAATTTAGCTACATGCTTTTGCAATCATATGATTTTGCTTATCTCTTTGAGAAGCATGGAGTATGTTTGCAATGCGGAGGAAGTGATCAATGGGGGAACATTACTTCAGGAATTGATTACATTCGTCGTCTTGGATTGGGACAGGCTTATGGTTTGACTTATCCATTGTTAACGAATAGCCAAGGTAAGAAGATTGGGAAGACAGAATCAGGAACAATTTGGTTGGACCCCAAGCTAACATCTGCCTATGAGTTATATCAGTACTTTTTACGGCTTCCAGATCAAGAAGTGCCTAAAGTCGCACGTACGTTAACTTTATTGAGTAATGAAGAAATCTTTGATCTAGATCAAAAGTTTTTATTAGATCCGGTAGCTGTGAAAAAGTTTGTTGCCGAAACTATAGTAACCTCTATACACGGTGAAGATGGACTAAGAGAAGCTCAGATAGTCACCCAAAGTATGCATCCTGGTAAAGTATCTTCAGTTTCTGAGAAGGATTTCCAAGATCTTATTGCTATGGGCCAGGGAGTCTCTTTAGAAAGAGCTCAGGCTCTCGGCAAACGGTGGATAGATCTTTTTGTTACATTAGGGGTCTGTAGTTCTAAAGGAGAAGCTAGAAGATTGATCGAGCAGAAAGGTCTCTATGTGAATAGTGAACCTATTGAGAATGAACACAGTGTTTGTGAAGAAACTCAGGTATGTTTCGATCAATATGTGTTATTAGCACAGGGAAAGAAGAAAAAACTCGTTTTGCGTCTAATTTAAGTGTGGAGGAGGATTGGTGGCAGAGAAAGCAGGTGCGGATATTGGGCTAATTGGTTTAGCTGTAATGGGGAAAAATCTTGTGTTGAATATGATCGACCATGGTTTTTCTGTGTCTGTCTATAATCGGAGTCCAGAGAAAACTCGAGAGTTTCTTCAAGAACATTCTCAAAGCCCCGAACTTCAAGGACATGAAAAATTAGAATCTTTTGTACGTTCTTTAAAACGTCCTAGAAAAATCATGCTGATGATTAAAGCAGGAACTCCTGTGGATCAAAGTATTGATTCGCTACTCCCTTATCTTGAAGCTGGTGATATTATCATCGATGGAGGGAATAGCTATTATAAAGATTCAGAAAGACGATGCCGTGATCTTAAGGAAAAAGGCGTATTATTCATAGGCATGGGCATCTCTGGAGGAGAAGAAGGCGCTCGTCATGGACCTGCTATTATGCCAGGAGGGAATAGTGATGCCTGGCCAGAAATAGCACCTATCTTCCAAAGTATTTCTGCTAAGGTTAACGGGAACCCTTGCTGCTGCTGGGTTGGACCCGGAGGAGCAGGACATTATGTAAAAACTGTACATAATGGCATAGAATATGGAGACATACAGTTAATTTGTGAGGCTTATGGCTTATTAAGATCACGTTTGGATATATCTCCTGAAGCGGTATCATCGATTTTTGCTGAATGGAATACACGTGAATTAGAAAGTTACCTGATGAGAATTTCTGTGGAAGTTCTCTCTTTAAAAGACTCCAATGGCTTCCCAGTTATTGATACCATTTTAGATGTTGCTGGACAAAAAGGAACAGGACGTTGGACTGCTATTGATGCTATCGATTCAGGCGTCCCTCTTTCGCTAATTATTGAATCTGTGTTAGCCCGCTTCCTCTCTTCTTGGAAAACTATTCGCGAGCGAGCAGCTCAAGAACTTCCGGGTATTCCTATCGTTTTTGAAAAACCTCGAGACCCTCATCTTTTTATAGAAGATGTTTTTCAAGCGCTATACGCTTCGAAAATCATAAGTTATGCTCAAGGATTCATGTTATTGAACCAAGCATCTGAAGAGCATCAATGGAATTTAAATTTCGGAGAGTTAGCCCTATTGTGGAGAGGCGGATGCATTATCCAAAGTGTTTTTCTAGATGCTATCCATAAAGGTTTCGAAAATGAGCCGGAAGCACCTTCGTTAATTTTACAAACCTATTTCAAGACGGTATTACAAAATTCCGAACCAGGTTGGCGAAGAACCGTTGCCTATGGCGTGGGTTCAGGATATCCTATCCCTTGTTTAGCAGCTGCATTGACATTTTATGATGGTTATCGAACAAAAGACTCTTCAATAGCTTTAGCTCAAGGATTAAGAGACTATTTCGGAGCTCATACTTATGAACGTAAGGATAGACCTCGAGGGGAGTTCTATCATACAGATTGGATAGGGTCCAAAACAACAACTCTAGTAAAATAATTTGAGAAAATACGAGAGCGTTGACTTAAGTTGATTTTTTGAGCAACTCTCTTGTTATCTTTAGGGATAACTTACAACGCCCCTTTTTGTTGGTCTATTCTAAGTTTCTGGAGTAGAATGTAGAGGAATATAAAAAAGTAACTTATCCCAACCTCAAGTTTCCTATCGGAAGGGCATAGTAACATATCTTTACGGCTTACTAATCTATTTTGAGAACTTCGATAAAAGCAGTGTTTGGAATAGAGACTTTTCCAAATTCCTTCATCCGCTTTTTACCTTTTTTCTGTTTTTCCCAGAGTTTACGTTTTCTCGTGATATCACCGCCGTAACACTTTGCAGTCACATTCTTAGAAAGAGCGCGAATAGTTTCTCTAGCAATTACTTTTTTATTGATAGCAGCTTGGACGGGGATTTTAAAAAGTTGTTGAGGAATCACATCGACGAGCTTTTCGCAGATACTTCTTCCGCGTGCTTCAGCTTTATCTCTATGTACAAGGCAAGAAAAAGCATCAACGGGTTCGTCGTTGATTAGAATTTCAAGTTTGATGATAGATCCTTTACGGTAATCTCCCAAACGATAATCAAAAGATCCATAACCCTTAGTCACAGATTTTAATTTATCGTTAAAATCAGAGACAATTTCATTTAAAGGAAGATCATAAGAAAGCACTAACCTGTGTTGATCTAACATTTCTGTTTTTAAGCATACACCACGCTTATCCAAACATAGATTCATAATACTGCTTAAGTACTCTTGTGGTGTAATGATATTGACATGTACCCAAGGCTCTTCCATGTGTTCTATGATCGAGGGATCTGGATAGGCGGTAGGATTGTCTATGAACAAAGTTTTGCCATTTTTTAAGACAACCTTATAAATTACACTGGGCGCTGTAGCAATAATGTCGAGATCAAACTCTCGGATGATTCTTTCAAAAACGATCTCTAAATGCAGTAATCCTAAAAACCCACAGCGAAAACCAAAGCCTAAAGAATGGCTACTTTCTTGTTCGATCGTTAAAGCAGAATCGTTAAGTTGTAAACGGCTTAAAGCGTCTTTTAAAGCATCAAAATCTGAAGAATCAATAGGGTAAATACCAGCAAACACTACAGGATTGATTTCCTTGAATCCATCTAAAGGTACCTTAGCAGGATGCTTTACTGTAGTTACCGTATCGCCAATCTTTACATCCTTGACTTTTTTTAAGTTGGCTATGAAATAGCCTACCTGACCTGCTCGTAAAGATCCCTCAATTAACGTTGCTTCAGGAAGAAAAGCTCCTACGCCTAATACCTCAAATGATGATCCTTTTGTTGCCATAAAGGTAATGCGATCACCTTTTTTAATTTCTCCGCTAATCACGCGGACATACACCATAATGCCTACATAAGGATCATAGTGAGAATCAAAAATCAAAGCTTTTAATTCAGTTTCTTCAGGAGGTTTAGGTGGAGGGATTAACTCAACAATTGCTTCAAGAATGTCAGAGATTCCTTCCCCAGTTTTTGCTGAGCAGGCGATCGCATTTGTAGTATCTAACCCTATGTAATCTTCTATTTGCTTTCGGATTTTTTCAGGGTTTGCGGCTGGTAAATCAATTTTATTTAAAATAGGAATGATTTCCAAATCACGCTCTAAGGCGAGATAAACGTTAGCTAAACTTTGAGCTTGCACACCTTGAGCTGCGTCAACAATTAAAAGAGCTCCTTCACAGGCAGCTAAGGATCGTGATACTTCATAAGAAAAATCCACGTGCCCAGGCGTGTCTATAAGGTTAAGCTGATAAACTTCCCCATTGTATTCATAATACATAGTCACTGGGTGCGCTTTGATTGTGATACCACGCTCTCTTTCTAGATCCATGGAATCAAGGAGCTGCTCGCGCATTTCTCTTTGCTCGACTGTACTTGTACTTTCAAGTAAACGGTCAGCAATTGTAGATTTCCCGTGGTCAATATGCGCAATAATAGAAAAGTTTCGAATGTTTTCTAGCTTATACTCTTTCAAAATACAGGAGGGGTCTTGTCAATTTCAGAGAGAGCCATGTTAGACTGAGTATTGTTAGTTGTCAATACTACTAGAACTGAAATGTAAGAAGGTGAGTTTAATTTATTTAAGAAATCAAAAGTAGAATAGCTATTGTGTTTGTAGTTTGTACGTTTTATCGTTTCTAACCGTAGTATATTATAAACATATGTCGTTTATAATTATAATTTTGTTTCTTTTATTTAGTATGACATATGGAAACTTCCAATCTTTTTGCCTTCCAAACACTTCCAAAGCAAGAAGTAGTTTGTCGATACATGGAAAAAAAGAGACCAACAAAATCTCAAATAATAATATTAATTGTTTTGAGTCTTTTATTTATTATTTCAGGTCTTATTTTTTTTATCAATATTACCTTCATGCGTAAATATCATTATCTCACTACTATGCGCAGGCGTGAGTTGGTGTATTTTATCGTTTGTTACGGCCCAGATTATCATTAAATATTCTCAACCTAAATACAGTCACATCCCTTTTGGATTTCGTTGTGTAATTAAATCGGAATTTCCTAAGGCATTTTTTGATTTAGTAACTACGCAAGACTTAAAATTTGCGAATTTTAGGGAGTTATTAATTTATATTCATGATTTTAGAGAATCTAACGACACATCAATTCGAAATAATCTATGTAAACTATCGCCTCAATTAAAGAAGGCTTTGGAAGATTTTGGCGTTGACAATTTCAATACTGAAATTAACGGACAATATCTTCCAAGCTTAAATAACTTATTAATAGAAAATTGCCCTCTATATTGGATGAAGCGTTTTATAGAGTTAGGTAATAAGAATGTCTTAAGAGAAAATTTAGAAAAATACAATCGTGGGTATTCTGGGACCTATTGGTTTTGTGAATTAGATTCAATACGTCGACCTGTCTCTCCAAGAACAGAACACGGAACGATTTTCCTCCTTCAATCTTATGGATTGGTTCAAGAATTGAGCCAAGAGGAATATGTTTTTTTAATGGATCAGGTGAAAAATCATACTTTGGATAATCAACAAGTAACCGCTGTAGTAGATAGGTTATTAATTCATGCTCAGGGAGATTATAGCAGATATATTGCTGAGAAAGATAAGGTAGAACTACTGTCAGAACTACGCGTGTCATTTACAGAGGAGAGTATAAAAGAACTCATTTTTCGAATATGTTCCCATGGTTTTTCTTGGGAGCAACTACAGCTTATTCGATCAACATCGCTTGCTTCTTGGCAGTTTTTATGTTGGGTAGACCGATCTGCTGCTCATGGAGGTATGCGCATACTTGCAAGGTCTTTTTTAGGAGATTTTATTAATGAAAATAGTCATAAGTATGAGTCGAATATTGCTTTAGCAACGTATTCTGAATGTAAAAATGTTTCCCGATACACAAGCTTAATCAATCAAAAAACAAGTCAAGCTTGGAAGACTATCTGTTACTATTTTAATCACCGTATGAAATTTCATGAAAAATTGGAAGAAGCTCATCTAAATAGGGATGATACAGGTTATAATTAAACTTTCTTACAATTTTTAAAGATAAAAAAAATCCTCACCTGTTTCCAAGTGAGGATTTTTGTTAAGATCTCTCATTGAATCTTATGAAGAAGCGTTCTCAACAGCAGGTGTTCCCTGAATTGATGAGGATCCTTCAGCTTCTGTAGAAACAGCAGCTTCTTCTCCTGCGAGCTCTTTTTCTTTGAGAGCAGATTGAATTAAGAATAGTTTGTTTAGCTTGGTAGCAGAAACTAACCATATTGCAATAATCACAAAGAGTGCTATTGCTAGGTAAGGTGTCATAGCTCCAATACTTCCACAAACTACTAAGAGACCTTGTTGGATTAAAGAACCTCCGGATTTTCCGAAACGTGCGGCAACCACGTCAATAGCAGCCTTTCCTTTAACTTTTTGTTCTTGGTCTAATGGAATGTAGGCCATTTCTTTAGTTGCATCAAAGAGGGCATACTTTGTGGATTTAGATAGAATGTTTTGGACAGCACCAACCATAACAGCAAGCATTAATGGTGTGGTTCCAAACATTGCTACGATACCAGAAGCTTGATCTCTGAAGATAACTAAAACAAAGAAAAAGACACCTGTTAACAATACCATCACCGGTGTAACAAGAGCTCCTGTTAACCAGCCGAATTTACGGATAACGTTACCACCGATAAACAACATAACGATTACGGAGACAACACCTGTCCAGAATGAGAAATTCCCCATGAATTCGCTATATTCGTTAGCATTTGGGTATTGCATTTTCAACTGGCTCTTCCAAGTCACTTCTACGAGGTTAATACAAATACCGTAGCAAATAACAAGAAGGGCTAATAACAACATGTAAGGAGATCTTGCAAGGTAAGCAAAGCTTTCTTTCATTGTCATTTTTGGCTTTGATTTCTTAGCTTTGTTTAGCTCTTTAGGATCATAGAATCTAGGATCGGTAAGAACACACTTGTTCATCCACCAGTAGCATAGAATAATAATACCACCAGAAATAACAACCATGCTCATTAAGAGGTAAAGAGAGAGACCCCAAGGATCTGTATTTCCTGTAGCACTAGCACGTAGCTTAGAAGCCCAAATAATAGAGCGGCCAGAAGCGAGTAAAGCGATGTTAGCACCAACTCCAAATAAAGCGTAAAAACGTTTAGCTTCGCTAATTTTAGTAATTTCGTTAGCGAAACCCCAGAACATTAAAGAAAGCATAACGCTTCCCCATAGCTCAGAAAGCACGTAAAATGCAGCAAAAGTCCAGTTTCTAAGCATTGCAACGCAGCCCATTAATCCTTGAGGAAGGATGGCCTGTAATTTATCAGCAAAATCCGTTGGATGTAAAACGTGACGGAATGGGTAAATTACTGTAGGGAATAAAGCAAAGAATAGAAGGAATGGAGCAATTACTGTGTAAAAGAGGGCTGGCTTACTTAAGATGTTGCTTAATTTGGCATAGATAAGCATGAAGACTACAGCGCAAGGAACGACAAGCCACAGTTTGATGAAAGGTATAGCCTCTGCACCAGATCCGGGAGCCGTTACGATAAGAGTGTCTTTTGTATCACGCAATACGGTGTAGTTGAACGCAATACAGAAGAACATTAGGAACATTGGCAGTACCTTCTTCAGCTCATGCATGTGTATCGGCCAAAGAAAAGAACGCAATTTTCCAAAAGGTTTTTCCGCTGTTTGTGTCATATTTACCCTCTGAAATAGCTTAGTTAATTAATTTATAAGTTATTAATGATTTAGTCTTTAAAACAATTAAAATTTAATATTTTTAGCCTTTTAGCATATCATTTTCTTTCTCTATTGACAAGAGAAAACAAGACGAGGCGCTTAAAGGCTTTTTAGAGTACTCGAAAGACTAGAGCAAATCGGCTAAAATATTAACTTTACTTAGCCGATTGTAAAGTCTTTTAAACAAAAGACTGAGGAGAATCTAAACTTGAAGAATTAGTTCTTACTGCCTCCACATAGGCATTCCATAGCTCAACGCTAACGATACCATTGCGGATAGAACGAATAAGCTCTCTTTTTAAAGAGGGGAGAGGTTTTTTTGGGCTAAACCGTGCTAAAAGATCTTTATCTCCTACTTGTCTCGCTAATTCTAAAACGCGTTCTATGTCAGTCTTAGTAAAGTTAATAAAGTCTCTGCGCTTTTTAGAGCCTCTAGGAGCTCGAGGTTTTGGATTAATGGCTCGTGGTGAATCAGATTCTAAAATAAATGTTTTTAGCATTTTTAGAAATTGCTCGGGGGCGGCGCTTTTCATTTTTTTTAATGTAAAATGGTGCATATAGCCACCACTTGGTCCTGGAAGATAGCGACATAAATCGTTTTCTTTATCCCCGCAGACCTTTCTAATAGCTTTTGAGATCAGTTTTTCTATTTCTTCATTTATATTCGACTGTTCTACGGCCATGAAACCCACCTTGATAACTTGCTAAATCTTCATAAAAATTAATCGATGTTTACTTTACAAATTTTATAAGAAAGAATTTGGCATACTTTCGATTTAACGTTTAGAAAAATAAAATTAAAGTTCTGTTTATTTAGAGACGTAATTTATCTTCGATTTTGCTTTTTTTCGCAATGTTATTTTCCTGGAAAAGATCGTTTTGTTTCATAAATAACTTTAAAAGAAACAATCATAAGGACAAGAAGTCTTTAGCTGTAACATTTACTTCCTATAATTAAAAGCCTTTTCATTCTCATGAAACATATTTTATTTCTTTTATAAAACCTTCGTAAGAAGAGAAGAAGCGTTTTTCTGATTTCTTTTCGTTGTTCCTCTTATTAATTCTTCGGATTATTCTAAATAAATAACGAGATTTTTTTCTGCATTTTATATACCTTATGCCTTTCATTGTTCTGACTTTATTAAATTTCTGAAAATAATCTTCCGAAAAGGAGGGATATGTTGTTGGCACGTATGATCAAAAGAGTAAAACTGTTAATCTGCTTAGTTTTAGTTTTTATTGTTTCCGGGTGCTCTTCTTCTAAGGTGCGAAATGATGATAATAAGATTTATGTATTGTCTATGAATCGGATGATACATGATTGCGTGGCTAGAATTGTAGGAGATAAGCTTTGTCCGATTGTTTTAATCGATGGATCAATAGATCCCCATGCATATGAGATGGTTAAAGGTGACGAAGATAAAATGGCTATGAGCCGATTGATTTTTTGTAATGGCCTGGGATTAGAACATACAGCAAGCTTACGCAAACATTTGGAAGGGAATCCTAAGGCTGTAAGTATTGGGTCGCGCTTACTATCTAACGGAGCATTCGTTCCTTTAGAGGAAGATGGTTTTTATGATCCCCATATTTGGACAGATATGAGCATTTGGGTGGAAGGAGCTAAAGAGGTGACCAAAGCTTTAATTAGTGAATTCCCGGAGTATGAACAAGAGTTCACTTCCAATTCTAAAGAGTTGGTAGAAGAAATGTTGGAGCTAGATGCTTGGGCTAAGCGTTGTTTATTGACAGTACCTGAAGAATCAAGATATTTAGTTTCTGGTCATAACGCATTCAGCTACTTCGCAAGGCGTTACTTAGCAACACCAGAAGAAGTTGCAAGTAATGTTTGGAGTAAGAGATGTATTTCTCCTGAGGGTATATCTCCTGAAGCTCAAATTAGCATTCGGGATATTATGCTCGTTGTAGATTACATTCATGAGCATAATGTTACTGTTATGTTCCCTGAAGATACCTTGAATCAAGACGCACTTAAAAAAATCGCTTCGTGTTTGAGGAAGGGATACAACATCCGATTAGCGGATCGTCCGTTATATAGCGATAATGTCAAACATAATTACTTGGATACTTTTAAGCACAATGTTTGCACAATTACTGAAGAGTTAGGAGGAACTGTTTCTTGAATAGACAACATGAAATTGCTTGGTCAGTTCATAACCTATGTGTGAACTATGATCATTCTGATGTTTTATGTCATGTTTCCTTCCTATTAAGGAAGGGAACATTGACGGCAGTTTTAGGACCTAATGGTGCTGGGAAAAGCACGTTATTAAAAGCTTCTCTTGGGCTGATTCGTCCTTCCACCGGTCATACTTTGTTTTTTGGAAATAAGTTTAAAAAAGTACATCAACGTGTTGCTTATATGCCTCAAAGAGCAAGTGTGGACTGGGATTTTCCTATGACAGTTCTAGATCTAGTGCTTATGGGGTGCTATGGCTACAAAGGCATGTGGGGAAGAATTACAGCGGATGACCGTAAGGAAGCGTACAATATTTTAGAGAGGGTAGGTTTATCTGCTTTAGCAAATCGGCAAATAGGGAAGCTTTCGGGAGGTCAGCAACAGAGAGCGTTCTTAGCCCGAGCTCTTATGCAAAAAGCAGATCTTTATCTCATGGATGAATTATTTTCTGCTATAGACATGGCTTCATATCAGACTGTGGTAGACGTTCTGCGGGAGCTGCAAGAACAAGGACGCACGGTTGTTGTCGTTCACCATGATCTTAGTCATGTGCGTCAATTATTCGACCATATCATATTGTTGAATAAACATCTTATTTGTTCCGGACCGGTTGAAGAGTGTTTGACGAATAAAAACATTTTTCAAGCTTATGGTTGTGAGTTAGAACTATTGGATCGCACTCTTAAATTATCTAGAGGGAAGCAACAAGGAACGTATTAGATGCTCAATTGCATTTTTATCGACTCTATTTTTTTATCAAGCTTTTTAGCAGTTACTTTGATTTGCATGACAACGGCTTTATGGGGGACGCTTCTACTTGTAGGTAGGCAGCCCCTTTTAAGTGAGAGTCTCTCTCATGCTTCTTATCCAGGATTGCTTTTAGGGGCTTTATTAAGTTGCAAAGTCTCTTTTTTTACGGATTCTATACTGTTAGTTATTATTTTCGGCTGTCTTGCGGCTATTTCCGGTTATGGGATTATAGTCTTTTTAGAAAAAACTCTGAGGGTGCATAAAGATGCCTCTTTATGTTTTGTTCTCGTTGTTTTTTTTGGCCTAGGCGTTATTTTGACAAGCTATGTCAAAGATAGCTGTCCTTTGTTATATAATCGTATTAATGCGTATTTATATGGTCAGGCAGCTACTTTAGGTTATGTAGAGGCTAAACTCGCAGCTTTTGTCTTTCTTCTATCCATAACGACGTTATGGTGGTGGTATCGTCAGATTATCGTGACCATTTTTGACAAAGATTATGCTTCTACTTGTGGTTTGAGTACGCGTGTTTCTGGAAGCGTTATTCTAATATTTATTTCTTTAGTTATTGTCAGCGGTGTGCGTTCCGTGGGTATCATATTGATTTCTTCCATGTTCGTAGCGCCTCCTCTAGCAGCTCGTCAATTGTCTGATAGATTAAATATTATTTTTCTTCTTTCTTGTTTATTTGGAGGGATATGCGGAGCTCTTGGAAGTTACATTTCAGTAGCTTTCACTTGCCATGTTTCAGGACATGGGGGTGTGATTACTTTCCCTACAGGCCCTCTTGTTGTTGTGATATCAGGATGTTTAACTTTGCTTTGTTTAATCTTCTCTCCTAAATCTGGGTGGGTAACTCGATATATACGGAGAAAATACTTTGCATTTTCCAAGAACCAAGAGCATTTACTCAAAGTATTTTGGTACTTGTTAGAAGATCAGATTCCGGAAGTGGGAGCACGGGATTTTGTTTGTTCTCACAAATACCAAGAATATTTCGGTCCCAAGCCTTTCCCTAGGTTGAGAATTTGGTTGCTTGAATGTCAGGGTTTGGTAAAGTGTCGAGATTATCGTTGGAGTCTGAGCAGTAAGGGAAAGAATAGAGCAAAAAAATTAGTACGAGCTCACAGATTGTGGGAATGCTATCTTGTACGCTCTTTAGAGTTTAAAGAAGAAGAGGTGCATGGGTTTGCGGAAGAAATGGAGCATGTCCTAACAGATGAATTGGATTATGCCATTACAGAAATATTGGATAACCCTCATTATGATCCCCACGATAAGATAATTCCAGAAAAACCGCAGACTATGGAGGAGCTATGATAGGAGTGTTTTCCCCATATCATGGGGTATCTTTTTTGCAATTTCTCGAGGTCTTTTTTTCAAGAACTTTCTCTGGAGAGCTATTTCGGGGCCATTTATTTATCGATGACATTCAGGTTATCATATTTTTAGCCATTGCTCTTTCAGGAGCGTTTGTCGGTACCTTTTTAGTGTTGAAGAAGATGGCGATGTATGCGAATGCTGTTTCTCATACAGTATTATTTGGACTTGTGAGTATTTGTTTATTTACGCACCAGTTAACAGCATTATCGTTAGGAACTCTTACCCTAGCTTCAGTTTCAACTGCTTTGCTTACAGGTTTTCTTATTTATTTTATAAGAAATATTTTTCGTGTCTCAGAAGAAGCAAGTACCGCCTTGGTATTTTCTTTGTTGTTTTCAATGAGTTTGCTTCTTTTAGTATTTTTAACACGTAATGCTCACATAGGCACAGAACTTATTTTAGGTAATGCAGATTCTTTAACTCGAGGTGATATTTTCCCTGTATATACAATCCTTTGCATTAATCTGCTTGTTTCTTTGGTTGGATTTCGTAGTTTCGTTTGTGTTTCTTTTGATTCTGTATTCTCCTTTTCTTTAGGGATTCCTGTGAAAATCATAGACTATGTGATTATTTTGCAATTGTCCGCGAGTTTGGTAGGAGCGTTTAAAGCTGTTGGAGTTTTAATGGCTCTAGCATTTTTATTAATTCCAGGGCTCATAGCTAAAGTTTTTGTTTCTTCCGTACGTGGGATGCTCGTTTGGTCTTTGATTTTTGGAGCTTTGACTGCAGTACTTGCTCCTGCTTGTTCTAGAGCGATTTTAACATCTTACGGTGTAGGATTGTCGACGTCTGGTATTGCGGTTTTTATACTAATGGCTTTCTATGTTGTCGTTTGTTTATTTCATTATGGCAAGAAGCTGGTTTATAAAAAGTTTTATTCAAAAGATAGTAAGAATACAGAATTGACAACTCTCTAACCTAAGAGTTATGATTTTTTTAATTTGTTAAGGTTACTATTTGAAACATTTAGCTATTTTTGGATCCACGGGAAGTGTAGGACAGCAGGCTTTAGCAATCATTCGCTCGCTTCCTCATTTGTTCAATGTGGTTGCTCTTGCTTCATACGGTAATAAGAGAGATCTATTTTTTGAACAAATTCGAGAATTTTCTCCTTCTATAGTTTCTGTATACGATGAACAGCTATATTTTGAAATTCGCAAGGAGTTCCCTAAAGTTCAAGTATTTCTTGGTGAAGAAGGATTGCTAGCTGCTGCTACAGCTAACGAAATAGACACTATTGTTGCTGCATCTTCGGGGATAGTCGCTTTACCTGCAATTGTTGCTGCTATGAAGTTAGGGAAAACCCTAGCATTAGCCAATAAAGAAGTTTTGGTTTCTGCAGGAGAAATCATTAACAAATTTGCTAAGCAATATCAAACTAGGATTTTGCCAATAGATAGTGAGCACAATGCTTTATATCAATGTTTAGAAGGGAGAGATACCTCGGAAGTCAGAAAGTTGTTTTTAACAGCTTCTGGAGGTCCTTTATTATACAAATCTAAAGAAGAATTAACCCGTGTAACTATTCAGGACGTATTGAAGCATCCTATATGGAATATGGGGGCTAAGATTACCGTAGATTCTTCAACATTGGTAAATAAAGGCTTAGAAATAATTGAGGCGTATTGGTTATTTGGATTAGAACATGCAGAGATAGATGCTGTAATTCATCCTCAAAGTTTAATTCATGGTATGGTAGAGTTTGAGGACGGAACGGTGCTTTCTGTAATGAATCCTCCCAGTATGCTTTTCCCCATACAACATGTATTAACAACCCCGAAACGCTGTCCAGCACCTCATAAAGGAATGGATTTTTCTATCAAACACACATTAGAATTCTTTCCTATAGATGAGGAGCGTTTCCCAAGCATTGCTTTGGCGAGACAAGTATTAAAAGATAAAGGATCCTTAGGACCATTTTTTAATGCTGCTAACGAGATCTTAGTTCAAAGATTTTTGAAAAAAGAAATTGCTTGGTGCGATATTCTAGATAAGCTAACAAGACTTATGAAAAATCATAGAGTTTCTTCGTGCACCTCGTTAGATGATGTCTTTTCTGTTGATAAAGAAGCTCGAGCCCTTGCTCAAGAGATATAACCTGGTACGTATATGACAATAATATATTTCATTCTCGCAGCCCTTGCTTTGGGGGTTTTAGTATTGGTTCATGAATTGGGTCATTTACTGGCAGCCAAGTCTGTAGGTATGGCTGTGGAGAGTTTTAGTATTGGTTTTGGCCCAACCTTATATAAAAAGAAGATTGGCAATATAGAGTATCGTATAGGTATTTTCCCATTTGGGGGGTATGTCCGAATTAAGGGCATGGACAAAAGAGAAAAAGGTGTAGATGTAGACCCTGATTCGGTTTATGACATACCTCAAGGTTTTTTCAGTAAATCTCCATGGAAAAGAATCTTCGTCCTTGCTGCTGGTCCTATAGCGAATGTTTTATTAGCTTTTGTAGCTTTTGGCGCCTTATATATTTCTGGAGGGAGAGATAAAGCATATTCTGAGTATTCTCGTATTGTTGGTTGGGTAAATCCTATTTTAAAAGAGAAAGGTTTAGCTCTTGGGGATGAGATTCTTACGTGCAATGGCAAGCCTTATTACTCAGATAAAGACGCGATTACTTCAGCTTTATTAGACGGGCGTTTGTCATTTACGGGAGTGCACCCTGGATATCTTTCGGAAACTTCTAAGGATTTTTCCTTCAATACAGAATTCGATGTTAATAAAAATGGTATTCCTCTAGCAGGAGCGAGTTATCTTTTATATCGTCATCAGGAGCCTATTTCAAAGGAATCTCCTCTATATTCAGCGAATATACTTCCAGGTGATCGCTTAGTATGGATGGATGGGCAAATACTGTTTTCTCCAATGCAAGTTTCACAGATACTGAATGAGGCTTATGCTTTTGTTAAGGTTTCTCGTCACAATAGGGAATTCTCAGTACGTATTCCTAGACTATTAGTTAGTACATTGTACCTTTCTCCTTATGTAAGGAATGAACTTATCGATAATCAGTATGAAGCTGGGATTAAGGGGAAATGGTCTTCTTTATATACTTTACCCTACGTGATTAATAGCTACGGCTATGTAGAAGGGGAATTACAACCCATAGATCCAGAGTCACCGTTTCCTTTTATGGAAGAAAAACTGGAGTTGGGGGATCGTATTATTGCTATCGATGGTACTCCCGTTAGTGGAAGCACGGACATTTTGCGTTTAGTGCAGAATCATAAGGTATCTATTATTGTTCAGAAAATGACTCCTGAGCAATTAGAGGATGTGGATTCCTCTCTTGCGGATAAGCGGTTTATTCATTCCTACAATGCTCAAGACTTATTAGCGATTATTAATTCTATAGGAAGCGCTCACGAAGTACGTGAAGCGGGACAATATCGGTTATTGCCTCCCGTTCATCCTAAACCTTGGGTTAGCATTTATTCCGATGATCTTTTGAATAAGCGTCGTGAAATGGCGAAGAGATTCAAGAATCAAGATCAGCAGCGTTACTATCTCGAGAGAATAGAACTGGAAAAACAAAGGTTATCTTTAGGGATTCCTTTAAGGGATATGACTGTGAAGTATAATCCTAGGCCGGATGTTTTAATTGCGAATATTTCTAAGGATAGTCTGCGTACTATGAAAGCCTTAGTTGTAGGCCGACTAAATCCTCAATGGTTATCAGGACCTGTAGGGATTGTTCATATGTTACATAAGGGCTGGTCGTTAGGAATTTCAGAAGCTTTGTTTTGGATAGGGCTAGTAAGTATCAATCTCGCTGTTTTGAATCTTCTTCCGATTCCTGTATTAGATGGAGGTTATATTGTACTTTGTCTATGGGAAATGATCACAAGACGGCGTTTGAGTATGAAACTTATTGAGAGGATGTTAATTCCATTTTCTTTATTATTAATAGCCTTCTTTATTTTCCTAACGTTTCAGGATTTGTTTCGCTTTTTTGCTGTGAGCTAGGTTTCCAGCTTTTGGGAAATCCATAAAGGTTATAAGGATGAGAGCCAAAACAATGGATAATATAAATATCCTTGTTTTTGCTTGTATTCAACCTAGAACTTTTTTGTTTATCTTCCTTTACCTGGAGTTCTATTTCCTCTGGAACTTGTTCTATAGCTGTGCTTTTGCTTCCATATTTTAGAAATTCTCTCATTAGGAAAATAGATTTCTTATTTGTGATGATATAGGTATGGTTGGTGTTAATTACATAGCCTTTATGTGGGGTGTCTAAGCGAGTCTCTACAGTGCACACTTTTCCGTCATTTTCGCATTCTAAACGGAAAGGCAGAAACTTACTGCGTTTATTTCCACTAAGTACAAGAACTTCTACAGTTGAAGGGAGTTTACCCACATCAAGCATTTTTCTTGGGCAGTAGGTGAGTAACTGCCTACCTAATTTACCTCCAAAAATGAACTGTACAATGGCTAAGGATCGGTAACGTCTTGCTAATGTCGACCCGGCATTTGGAGGGGCCATCAGTATAGCTTTCCCGCACTTTGCTTCTTGAGGGCAATCTGGTTTTGCCAGGGCTACTCGCACAATAACGCCTCCTATAGAATGCGTCACAAAGTTAATAGGGACTCCTGGCTTGAGTTCTGCAATCTTTTTAATTAGTTTAACAAGATGATCAGCATGTTGTTCTAATGTGAATTTGCGAGTTTCATAGTTCCAGATAAATACATCGTAATTTTCTTTTTCTAAGACATTACCAATAGGTTTTAATGACCTGTAAGATCTTAAAAATGCGTGAACGCAGATTACGGATTCTTTTTGTTGAGATGTTTCTCTTATTCCACCAATTCCTGAAGGAAGTGTTTGAATTATAGAGGTATCCGCTAAAATAGACGTTCCAGATATTAGAAATAGTAAAATTAATAATAATTTATTCATTTGCACACCGATATAATTATTTTAATAAGTTTTTTATTAAAAACCAGCGTGTTTAATTAAGTCATTTTAAAAAATGATCAAGTTATTAATTATTAATTAATAAAAAATCACTCTTTAATAATCGCATGCGAATGAATAGAGATTTGTGCTTGATTAACTGAAAATATCCTATGAGTTTCGGATAATGTTTGATGAGGGAGGGTTGTTGAGGTTATTAGGGTTTGCCCGAGAGAAGGCGCTAGTCCTAATAATTGTGAGATTCTCTGATTGTCTAATCCTGCATGGATATCATCCATACAGGATAAGGGATATACGTTGTGTATGCTTTTTATGTAGAGAGATTCTGCAAGTTTAAGAACAGCAAGTAGGCTCTGTTTTTGTCCTTCACTAGAAAATTGTGCTACAGGAAGATCATTAATCATCAAAGTAAAGTCTTCACGATGAGGACCTACTGAAGTATTTCCTAATTCTAAATCACGATGTAAAGAAGCTGAGAGTTGTTTATGCAGTTCATTTTTAACAGCTTCTTGAGAAATCTTACATTGTTTAATTAAAGGACTTTTAAACTTTATAAATAAGCGTTCTGATAGAGAATTATTCCATAGTTCTTGAATGAGTTGATTGAGTTGTGTGCAGCAAGTGTATCGACTAAGGCATAGATAGGATCCTAAAGTGGCAAGTTGTTCATCCCAAACGGATAATGTAGAGGTTTGCTTAGTTTTCAGTAGGGTATTTCTTTGTAATAGAGCTCGGTGATAATAGGACAAAGAGTGTTTATATTGTGGATCACACTGCGATAAAAGTAAGTTAAGAAATAATCTTCGATCTGAAGGAGATCCAGAAATTAAGCAACGATCTTTTGCAGAGAACAGGACTATAGGTATCATGCCTATCAATTGTGATAGGGTTTTTATAGGAGATTGATCGCAAAAGATTTTTTTCCCCTGTTTGTCTACATAGGTAGAAAGCGTGTGGGGAACGCCATCTTTCTCGAAGGTCATTTCTAAAAAGAAATACGAAGAGCCAAAAAAAATGGCTTCTGTAAGATGAGAAGTACGGAACGATCTACCTAGAGATAATACATACAGAGCTTCAATAAGATTCGTCTTTCCCTGAGCATTTTCTCCAAAAATATAATTTATATTTGGGGAGAAAGAAACCTCAGCTTCTTTATAGTTTCTAAAGTTCTTAAGGCGTAAGGAAAGAATATTCATTAATCATCATGCAATCTCATAGGCATAATAACGAATAGGCTACGTGTGGAATCTGTAATAATTCCAGGATTGTAAGAGTCAGAAATACCTAGTCGAACTAACTCATCCTTACTATGTTTCAAAATATCCAGGAAGAAGAAAGGATTGAACGCAATTTCTAATAATTCTCCAGAATAGTTTACTGCCATACTCACTTTGCCCTCGCCCACTTTTGTACAGTTTGCTGTTAGGGTGAGTTCTCCAGGGGTAAA
Source organism: Chlamydophila parapsittaci (assembly GCF_006385615.1). NCBI lineage: Bacteria > Pseudomonadati > Chlamydiota > Chlamydiia > Chlamydiales > Chlamydiaceae > Chlamydia > Chlamydophila parapsittaci. Next base: position 1,121,172 of record NZ_CP041038.1, read on the forward strand.
GGTGAATTTTACAGAGTGTGAAGATTCGTTAGTAAATAGAGCGACTTGTTTTAATAAGGTGATAAGCTCTTCTCTGTGAAGATCTAGTAAAACACTACTTTCTGTGGAAATAACAGGAGAGAAGTCAGGAAATTCTCCAGAAAGTAATTTAGTAATTAGCAATGTGTTGCCGCACTCTACAGCAATTTTTGCCTGATCTAAGAAAATAGAAGCTTCGGAATCTTCAGAACAGAGCTTAATGATTTCTTCAACAGCTTTAATAGGGATAATATAATCTCCAGTAAAGCTTTTATCTAAAGAGACTTCGATATCAGTTTTTGCTAGGCGTTTCCCGTCAGTACCAACTACAGTAGCAGTACCGTTAGCAATAGTTAATAAAACCCCTGTAAGAACATAACGGCTTTCTTCTCGAGAAACAGCGAATGATGTGCGTTGTAACATTTCTTTTAGCTGTTCTGCAGGGAGAGTAAATCTTACGGAATTTTGGATATCGGGAAGCATAGGAAAGTCCTCTTTCCCCATACTAAGTAAACGGAAACACGAAGAACCCGAGGTGATTTTGGCCATTTCTCCTGTAGTTGCCGAGATCTCGAGATTCGCCTCTGTTAACTCCTTTACTAATTGGAAAAATCTTTTAGAAGGAATAGAGATAGCCCCAGACTCATAAACTTTTGCTTGAGCTACACAACGAGTACTTACTGTAAGGTCTGTAGCGGTGAAAACAAGCTCGTCATTGCATGTTTCAATAAGTACGTGGGTGAGCACAGGGATAGGAGTGTTTTGAGGAACAACACTTTGGATTTTTTTTATAAGATTTCCTAACTCATTTCGGGATACGACGAACTTCATATTTTCCTACAACTGTAAGTCATTAAATCTAATCTTGCCCCTAGAGGATAGGGGGCCTTTCAGGATCTCATTGAGAGATCTTCCTGGGATAAAGCAGGATATTACTATAAAGTGATTTTATGGTCTTCTAGATATTTGCTCGGATTTTTCTAGGGTAGGGACTTGTTAAGTTCAGGAAAGAAAATTGTTTTTTTTGTTATACTTTCCTCCAACTGTCTAGGTTGGGTAATGGTAAAATTATGGCCAGTAAGGAAATTGTCTCTAACCGTAAAGCCTTACATAATTACGAGGTTTTGGAATCTTTAGAAGCTGGGATTGTCCTGACCGGAACGGAAATCAAGTCGTTGCGTGATCACGGTGGAAATCTGGGTGATGCCTATGTGACTATTTCTAAAGGTGAGGCGTGGTTATTGAATGCCAGCATCGCTCCATACCGTTTTGGGAATATCTATAATCATGAAGAACGAAGAAAGCGTAAACTTCTTCTTCATAGATACGAGATTCACAAATTAGAAGTTAAAGTTGCTCAAAAAGGGGTAACAATTATTCCTCTTGGGATGTTTCTTTCTCGTGGTTACGTAAAAGTTCGTTTAGGTTGTTGCCGTGGTAAAAAATCTCATGATAAACGACAAACAATCATAGCAAGAGAGAAAGAAAGAGAAATAGCATCCGCTATGAAGCGTTATCGTTAATAAAGGCTTGGATATTATTTTCTTCTGCCCAAGCTAAAGCTTCTTTTTTTGTTGCAAATGTCATCAGTACTGTGGCCATGGCATCAGCATACGCACAACTAGGGTGAATAACAGTAGCCGAGATTATGGGGTAGTCATGTAGTTCTAGGGGCTTCCCTGTATGAGGATCTAGAATGTGTGTGTAAATTTTACCGTTTACAGACCATTGCTGGTAGTAGTTTCCGCTTGTAGCGACAGCTGCATTATGGATTTCTAGGATTTGTGGGGTTGCTGAAGACGCTATACGCCACGGTCGTCCGTTAGGGTGGCCTCCAGAAGTTTTGATTTCCCCTCCCCATTCTACATAGTTATTCTTACAAAAACGTAGACAGGTTTCTAGTAGACAATCTACGGCAAAACCTTTTACAGCGCCGCAAAGATCTAGTTGTACATCAGGATGTTTTTTGGTGATGGTTTTGTTGGTTAAGTCTAAGGTAATGTGTTTCCAACCGACATTTTTATAGTAGGATTTCCAAGTTTGTTCGTTAGGAAGAGAGTGTTGTTTAAGATGAAGTAACCAGAGATTTTTCAGCGGGCCAAGGGTGGGATCAAATCTTCCTCCGGATATGTGGTAAAATCTATCGATTTCTTTTAAGAATACAAACAACTCGTTAGACAGGGGGATCGCTACCCCGGCAGGAGACCGGTTGATTTTCGAGAGTTCTGACTCGCTATTCCAGTTATTATACACAGTATCAATTACCTTAAAGACTGCATCGATTTCATTTTTTAATTCAGCAGTCTCCTGGCGTGTTAGGTGTTGTCCTACAATAATACGGTAGGGCATGGTCATTCTCTCCCCTTCAAAAGAGGTGAGAGGTGGCGAACATCCTTGAAAGATGTACGATAAAAGAACTATGAGGAGAATTTTTGGTAACTTTCCCATGTGTTTTTCATTAGCATAGCAACAGTCATTGGTCCCACGCCTCCAGGGACAGGAGAGATTGCCTTGCATTTGGTAACAACATTATTGAAATCGACATCTCCCACTAGTGTATAACCTTTAGCATTATTTGCTGTGACTCGTGATGTACCGACATCGATAATAACAGTATTGGAAGAGACCATACTTTCTTTAATAAATAGGGGAACGCCGACAGCAGCAATAATGATATCTGCTGTTTTTAAAATTTCTGTAAGGTTTTGTGATTGGCTATGAAGTAAAGTTACCGTAGCATTCGTTGAAGGATGTTTCTGCATTAACATAGCAGCAAGCGGCTTACCTACAATATTGCTTCTCCCAACAACGGCAACATGACGCCCAAGAAGAGGAATTTCATAGTAGTGGAGTAGCTCAATAATTCCTGCAGGGGTACAAGGAGCGAATCCTCCAAGCTGTCCGAGTAGAAGCTTTCCCATATTTATTGGATGAAGGCCATCTACATCTTTCTCAGGAGAAATTGCTTGGATAATGGCATTACTATCTAAATGTTTAGGTAAAGGTATTTGTACTAAGATACCATGAATCGTAGGATCGTGGTTTAATCTTTCAATGAGTTTAAGAATATCGGTTAAGGTGGCATCAGAAGGCAATCTATGTGCTTTAGACACCATGCCTAAATCCGCAGCCTTTTTCACTTTCATTCCGACGTAAACCTCGGACGCTGGATCATTACCGATCAGTACTACAGCGAGGCCTGGTGGCGTTGAGCTATTGGCGATTTCTTGTTTGATTTTTTCTAAGACCCGCTCGGCAACGGGTGTACCTTTTAATAACATGAGCGACTCCTTAAGAAGCCCCTCATCTTAAAGATTCCTTGAGTTATTGTACACGGTAGTAGGTAAATTATTCCGCTATAGAGGAAATCTATCGTGAAGGCATGTTTCACATCTACTAGAAGAGAGGAGAAGTTCCAGAGAATTTTATAGTTAAAGAAGGCGAGTGTCGGATAGGAAAAGCAGGAGAATACCAAAGCGAACATAGAATGAATAATTGGTATCGATAACCACCTATCTTTCAGGAAGATGGTATGCATTTTGTGAAGAAGAGAGGAGGTAATCACATATAGAAATGCATGAATTCCAAATAGATAAGAGGAACCTATGTCGCAAAATAGACCGATAATCAGTGCGTGGATTAAGACCTTTTCTTTCGATAGTCTATAGAAATTCGCTACAAGATAGGGACCAAAGAAAATGGGGCATAAGTGTGGGGTGTATTGAGGACATAGAAAAAAACTCAATATAGAGAGGAATAAACACTGAAGAGATATTAACCGGTCCATAAGTCGCTATAGAGTGGGTTACTAACATTCATAACAAGATTCGAAATTATTGGCTTTTACTTTCTTAATATTTTCTTTATTATTCTTATTTGTTTTTCGAACATCTTGCTAATTAATGCCCTTAGTTAATTTTAATTTAATTAATTTGTTTAATAAAATTTTTCTAACTAAAATTAATTTATAGGTAAGATTAGAAAATTATTATTTCTATGAGTGGGACAAAGAAGAAAAGAAACCGACGAGATTTGTCTCGAGTGATTCAGAAAAAGACAGAGAAGCTTCTGAATAGACCTAAAAAATTGAAAGAAAAGAAATCCAAGTTCCTTATTTCCAAAGACCAAGAGCAGCTTCGTCATCGTGCAGAAGAGTATGATACTTTAGTACGTTCCCTATTAGATAGGCAATCTCATGATGCTAATCATGTTTTAATTTTTAACTATCAGGATGGTTTCGTTTTTACTGATATGAATAATTTTGGAAGGTATTCTATAAAGCTATAAGACTGAATATCAAAAGCTAATAAAAACTTGCAGAACGGGACAAACCCGTGATAAAGGATAGGGTGGCCTGGGCTAATTTATGCGCTCCAGAAGCTGTAGCAATATTAAGATCTCCACAATTTTAATATTGCTAGACAGTTTGGTAAGTACTACCTACCTGGAACGATAGCGATGCACTTTCTTGCATCTACCCGCTCTTTCCCCTTTTCTTTATTCGTTAGGTTTTTTCGCAAGGTGGGTAACACCTTGCGTTTTTTTTCTTTTAATTTCTCCCTAAGTTCTTTTTTTTGAATTAATTATTTTTTATTTTAAAATTAAAGCATAACTAATGGGTGTTTTTTTTAATTCTGAGAACAAATTATGGCAATTTCTGGAAACAGCAGTATTTCTCCTCCAGGCCCTGATAAATGGGATCCTGCCATTATGGGGAAGCAGCCTGAGTCGTTATCAGGACCCAAGGAATCTATCTTTTCCGAAACCAAGGAAGCCTCTGTTAAGAAGCAGGAGGCTATGATCCAATCTGGGGCTAGTGCAAATTATGAGACAGAATTGCAGATCAATGAGGGAAAGTATCGAAAAGCTCTAGAACAGGCTTCATCTTCCCCTAAGTCAAAATTAAGAGGGGCTTTTTCTAAAGTTCGTGCGAGTGTTCAAGGTTTTCTTTCTGGTTTTGGTACGAGAGCTTCTAGAATTTCTGCGCGTAGAGCAGAAGCAGATGGAGAGGGGAGGTCTATGCTTCCCAGTGATATGGAGATGGTCAGTAAGAAAGGGAACCGCATTTCACCGGAGATGCAAGGGTTTTACCTTGATGCATCGGGAATAAGTGACTCTTCATCAGACATTTCTATGCTTTCACTAGAATCGTTACGCTCTACATCATTATCTTCACTGTCGGCTCCAAGAGATGATATTAGTGCTTCAGAAACCTCTGCTGTAGTTTCTTTCGGGGCATTTCATACAGCGAGAACATCAGTAACGGAATCTACGGTGAACGCTTGGACAATAAATCGTTTGGGCGGAGAGATGATCAGCACCTTATTAGATCCAAATATAGAGACTTCGTCTTTGTTACGTAGAGCATCTTCGGTTGGTAATGAAGGGATTATTGATTTATCAGATTTAGAGAATCGTAGTTTGAGTACAGATACGAGGGCCGAAGGTTCAAAAAATACCAAAATTATTGATTCAGGTCGTGATGCAGGAAGAGTTGAAGATCTCGATTTAGAGGGATCGGGGATTTTAGAGACTTCAGCTAAAGAAGCTGAGAAGAAAGAAAGTCGTGAGGATCTTTTGAAGGATCAGCTTGCTTTAGCAAAAATGATGGAAAGCCTACTTTCTTCAGGTGTTCCCTCTTCTGTTTATGTGCCTTTTGTTACCTCTTGGTCTGATGGAAGCACAAGTTTTCCCCCTCCAAAATTTTCTGGAACAGTTGCACAGAGTTATAACAATAAATCCGAGCATGTTCCTATGGGCATCTCTAAAAATCAAGGGCATATGGATTTTTCTTCCATAGAGCGATCTAGAAATATTGTAGAAACTTCTTCATTATCAATAGATCATAGTGAAAGTCATTACCGTTTCCCTAGGAATCCTTTTCCCGAGGATTATATTCCCAACTTGAGTAAGGATGGAACTGCGAATTTTTCTGCTTTATCCAATACTGAGGCAGTATTTTTACCTATTCCAGAGGAAAATTCCTTTCCAAGATATGAAGCGTCGGCAGAATTAACGGGATATGACACGATAAGTTCCGCGTATTTATTCCCTGCGCATCAGGGAATGTCTTTATTAGCACCTTTGCCACGTTCTTTATCTGAATATAAACACCAAATAGAAAAGCGCAAAGGTCCTGGAGCACCTCCAGATCCTTTAATTTATCAATACCGTAACGTAGCTATAGATCCGCCGCTAATTTTTCGTGCTCCGCAACCTTTTGCTTCTTCATCCCGTCTTGGGGTGCAAGGAAAACCCGAAGCTGCTTCTGTTCATGATGATGGAGGAGGATCGGGGGGAGGCTTTTCAGGGCAAAATCAAGATAATCGGCGTTTTTCCAATAAAGATGAAAAACGTAAACCTACGGATATAGATTCGGGAGATTAAAATGCGCATAATACCCTTTGATCCTTATGGTGCATTTCCTCCTCAGGGAGCACAGAAAGATCCGCACAGCAATATACCATTGAATCAGAAGATTTCTGATGAAATCGCTAAGAATGAAGCTATGCGTTTGGCTTTGTTAGCTATTGCTGATAAAGAAAAAGAGGAAAAAAAGAGAAAACATCGTTTTAAAATACTCAATCGTAAACAAGCAAAAGTTCTGTTATCTCAATTATGCAATGTAGATTTAGACTTTAAGAGCTTGAAAAATGCAGGTTCCGAAGAAAAGGACGAAGAAGTTAGTGCAAAGTCTTTTGACATATCTGGTAGTAAAAAACCGATAAAAATAGGGGCATCAGCAGCTCAAGCGATTGCTAATGCCGCAGAAGCCTGGGTTATTGCTCGCAATAGAGGTGTGTTGGATATGGCTTCTCTATTGTTCTGGAGTAAAGATGAAAGTAGTTAAGCTGCACGCTGTTCTTTAGGTAGTTTAATTATCTCTACTTCTTTATCACGAATCGGTGGATAGGATAAGGCGCTTTGTTTTTCTAAGTCTTCCCAGATTCTATTAAGTTTATTCAATTGTTTCTTTGTAAGATTATCAAGAATCAGCATATCTTCTGTATTGCTGCAAAACCCAGACATCGACCAGTTTACAGACCCTGTGATTAGAATGTTTTGATCTATAATAGCAAACTTATGGTGTAGGCGATGACGTGTTGTTTTTGTATATAGTTTTAATTTAGAGTCTATTAATGCCTGTAGTTGCGTTATCGATAGTTTCGCAAAATCTTTATCAACTAAGATTTTCACATCAACACCACGTTTTTGTGCTTCATTGAGCTCTTCAAAAATCGGGGGATAGGTTAAGGCAAACATGGCTACACGTATTGTTTTTTTCGCAGTTCTTAGCGTTTGTAATACCGCTGATAAAGCTTTCCCGTGATCTCCAGGTAAGGAAAAGTATTGTATTTTCTGTCCTTGAATAACACACTCTCCTGAAGATTCGTTTTTGATATGCTGACAAAGTTCTTTACTCTTTAATCCAATGATAAGGTTACTATCTTCAAGAAATGATACACGGGTATAGTTTGCTGAACCTAACCAGGCATATTTGTCATCTATAGCCAGAGATTTTTTATGCATCAGTTTTCTTTCTACGCTCGGGTGATTAACTAAGGAGACATGTGCGTTTTGGGGGAATTCTTCAACATTTTTCATTTTTTCATAGTGAATCACAACCTTGCGTTGAGATTTAGCTTGATTCGCAAGACTTTTCATAATTTCAGGAGAAGTAAGACGATAAATACGAAGAAATAAACTTTCTTTTGTGGAATCGATAGCATCGCATAGCACTTGAAGAGAGTTATCCCCACACTGTTTTGAATAAATTACAGGTTCACGCAAAGCAAGGAATGTTTGGAAAGTATCAGGAGGTTGAGACTTTGCAAGGACTCCAAACAATAAAATAGTGCCTAAAGTTAAAGCGATTTTTAATTTCGATTTTGTTTTCTTTTGCATAGATGTAATTAGATTTAGTTTGTTTTTTTAATTTTTTAATAAAAGTTGTATCAAAAAAAATCACTCTTTTTAAAGAAAACTTAATAAAAATTAGAAAAAGTAAATTAGATAGGCATTTCGGGAAAATATTCCCTCCAACGATAGGAAACTTTTTTCATCGTTTTCTCATCAGCTTCAACTTCTTTAGGATAGTGGGACTTCATCATTGAGTTCAGAAGGATAGGGAAAGTGTAGTTTGGTCTGTGATTAGTGATCTTATTGAAACGTACATGCAGGTCTGTAGCAGGAGCTGCGCGTGTAAATATCTTCCATAAAAAGCTTTTAGGGCTGGCTAGTGTTTCTTGTAGATTCTCTGTAAGCACAACAAAGGGCCAGGATTGTAAGTTTTGGTTATGCAGCAGTTCATCTATAGAGAATGGTTCTGGGGAAGTTTCTAGAACGAGACATCCAGCACAGAAAGTTCCTATATCTGTAATATGAGGAATAGAGGTTCCACGATACCTATGCGGGAGATCACGAATTTCTTCTCCTATTCCCATGAAAATTGCTTTAGAACCTTTGTTCAGTGCAGGTCCTGTATAGTCTAGAGTATCGTTCGCTGTTTCTGAAAAGATAATCAAATCCCGTGCAGGAACCATGCGAGATAACAGGACTTCAAGGAATTTCGGGAAGTTCTCAAGGTCTACATGGTGATCTGTAACCATAAGGAATTTCGTTAAGGACAACTGTCCTTCTCCAAGGATCCTTAAAGCAGTGGTCAGAGATTCTTTCCAATACCGCTCCTTAACGACAGCAGCTGTTATTGCGTGAAATCCAGCTTCACCATAGCTTTTTAACTGGCGAACTCCTGGCATGACTATTGGAAATAGTGGGGATAGGTATTCCTGAAGCTTATTTCCTAGATAGAAATCTTCTTGATAGGGTTTACCAACAATTGTCGCGGGATAAATAGCATTTTTTCTGTGGTAGATGTTTTTACATTTAAAAATTGGGAAATCGTGTTGGAGGCTATAATAGCCGAAATGATCTCCGAAGGGACCCTCGGGCCTGCGTTCACCACAAATACCCTCACCGGTTAAGATGAACTCAGAGTCGTAAAGTAGGGGGTGGCGAGTTTCAGGATCTTTTTTATAGAGTAATTTTGATTCTTGTAAAAATGTACAAAAGAGTAATTCGGAGACATTCTCTGGCAAGGGTGCTATGGCAGAAAGTATTAAAAAGGGGTTGCCTGATAGAAATACGGTAACTGGAAGATTTTCCTTTTTCATCTCTGCTTCATGAAAATGCATCCCTCCGCCTTTTTGGATTTGGAAATGCAAACCCAAAGTATTTTTATCGAATCTTTGCATTCGATACATTCCTAAATTCGGTACTTTAGAACTAGGAGACTCGGTATAGACTAGAGGAAGAGTGAGAAAAGCCCCGCCATCTTCAGGCCAGCTTGTAAGCATAGGCAATTGATGTAAATCAACAGAAGACATCTTATGATGAGGTAGCTTAGAGAAACATGGCTTACGCAAGCCTACAGATAAACCACGCAACAACAGCCGACGTTTTTCCCATAATTGAGATAACTTAGGCGGGGAAGAGAGCAAATGAATAACTTGAGATATTATATCGTTAGGAACTCTGGAAAAGATCAGGTCGACACGTTTCTGGGTCCCAAATAGATTTGTAAGAACGGGAAAAGAGGACCCTTGGACATTATGGAATAAAAGAGCTGGACCTTGGTTTTGAATAACCCTACGATGAATTTCAGGGAGCTCTAAATAAGGATCTACTGGAGCAAAGATGTCTATAAGATCATGATGTGAACGTAAAAGGGAAACAAAGTGTCTTAACGAAGACATGGCTATTCCCCTTTATTTGTAAAGATCACAGACCTTTGCTTTTAGCTCTTGCTATTACTTTTTCTAAGCCAAGCTTGTCGATAAGGCGCAAGGCAGAAGCTGAAATCTTAAGTTTAAGAAATTTATTTTCTTCGGTAGACCAAAGTCTCTTGGTAACCATATTAGGGAAGAAACGACGTGGAGTTTTCCCCGTAACTTTTAGACCGATTCCTTTTTTCTTTTTTGCAATACCTCGGATGGTGTAGCTATTGCCACGGCGAGGTCTTTTCCCAGTAAGTGGACACTTTCTTGACATGATTTCCCTACATTAACTTCGTCGTTATCGCAAGAATAAGACATATATAATTGAAAAGAATCTATGTTAGACATTTTCTGATATATCCGAAAGATTTTTTCTTCAAAAAATTTTAATTATAGCGATTTAATAAGAAAATCTTGATTTCACTTAGAATAGTAAAATTCGTTGTTTAAAGATCAGCAAATATTTCGGAGAGATGCGCATTGAACGCATCATGAGTGACTATTTCTTCCATGGAAGGCTTGATTCTATATACCCAATTATTTTTTGATACTGTTCCCGGTATATTTATGCGTTCGTATTTTAGATTGTCAGATACTAAATCAGGGCAAAGTGCGAGGTAGTCGTTAATTAAGTTAATATGAAAAATAGATGATGTTTTGTGAGAAACTTTTAGGATATGTTTTTGATCTTCCTCAGAGAGGACAGGAGTAAAAGGTATTCCTAAAAATTTTGCAAATTTTCGAGCTTCTTTCGGGGCATGTCGCCACCAAAGAGCAAGTGTATCCGAATCATGTGTGGATAATGAAGTCACTGATAGAGGGGAGTATTGATCTAAGGGAATGAAACTCCCATCACCTTCCCAATTGCGTTCCCACCGAGGAATGCGTGTGCCGCATATGCCTAGTTTTAACAAGGTGTGTTTTATATCAGAAGGCACGCTTCCTAAATCTTCTCCTATAGGGAGCATGCGGGATGCGCGTAGTATGTGCTTCAGTATGTCTGTGCCTTGGCGAAGATATTCACTCGCATCTTCTGGTTGAAACTTTCCATTTCCTGAAGAGTCCCACACCCATAGACGAAAGAATCCTACGATATGATCAAGCCTGTATAGAGAGTAGAAATTCTCAGCGTAGCGGAGACGTGCTTTCCACCAGGTGTAATTATCTTGGGCTAAATTGTGCATATGATAAACGGGAAGGTGCCAATTCTGCCCTTCAATATTGTAAATATCGGGAGGAGCGCCTGCCGATCCTGATGAGGAAAAGAATTGTCTATAGTACCAAACGTCACAACTATCCTTACTAATGAGAATAGGAAGATCGCCTTTAAGTAGAATCTGATGATCATCAGCATAGGATTTTACTTGAGACATTTGCTGAAAGCACAGGAATTGGAGATAGGAGAAAAACTCGCATTCTTTTTGGAATTGTTTCTCAAATTTTGAGAAGTTTGTCCTATCCGTATAGGCTTTTGCCCAGTTATTTATTGGAGCTCCTTTGAGATAGGATTTTATAGAACGGAATACTGTATAGGGACGTAGCCAATATTTTTCTTTTTCACAAAAGATCAGAAATTCTTCATCTTTTAAAGCACCGATTTTTACTACGTATTGATAGTAGTCTTGAAGAAATTCCCATTTTGCAACTTTGACTTGTGGGTAGTGCACATAAGGAAGTTGAGATAGTGCTTGCATTGTCTTTAACTTAGACTGAGCATGGGGAATAGACTGAACGTGGGGAAGGCTTGCTAAGGAAAGATAAAGAGGATTGAGAGCGACTGAAGATATGCTGTTGTAAGGGCTACTATCTTCACCGCTATCGTTAATAGGAAGAATCTGTATGATCTGTAACTTATGTTTTTGGCACCAAGAAATCAGAGGAAGGAAATCTAAGAATTCGCCAATGCCACAGCTATTTTTGGTATGTAGAGAAAATAACGGAACACAAATTCCATGCTTGGGCATGGTGCCTAAAGGTTTCCAGTTGTGCTTAGCTGGAGAGTCTTGAATATAGCGTAAAGCTTTAGAAAATGGCGTCATAAATCATACGAGCGTACATGTGTAGACCCATGTACCGTTATAAATGATACATGCCTAGGACATGTAGATCAGGAAGATTGCCTGTTTCTAAAGCTGCTATCCAAATTTTTGCATGCATTGAAAAAAGGTTTAAGTAGTGGAAGAGCTTCTCTCCATTTAGATAATTCATATTTAAAACGTCGGATAAATAAAGCTGTTGTGAAATCTCTCCATAACCAAGTATGCCTTTAATATTCGATTGTGGGGAAGCATTTACAGAAAGAGCAGCTTTGAAAATACGCTCGCGGAATACATTTTCTGGTAGAGTCCCAAGGATTGTGCCTACAGCAATGTTTCCCGAAGTACTATCTTCTTCGAGTTGTACAGGAACTTGAGTAGCACTAAAGCGAATTAAACACGCATGGTTTTTATCAGGAACTAAGGATGTGTTTAATTTTGTACCTAGAGATTCCAAAAGTTGTTCAAACTGATTTTGCATGGTAATCCGTAAAAATTAAGACCAAGGATAAGGTTTGGGGAAGTCTGTAGATTTTGGGTAATCTTCGTTATGGGTATTCACAGAATCTAAGGCATTCGCCATCATAGTACCTAATTCTTGACGTTTTTCTGCTGAAGAAAATAATCGCGCTGAAGTTCCTCTTAAGGCAGTAAAGAAAAGATTAAGTATCCCAGTAATAGCTTCAGTATCATTACCGACAAGATCCCGAACTCCTCGTTCCATTTTTGAAGCTGTAGCGAATTTATCGTTGATTAACTTAAAGAAGGTATCAGCAACTTTATCAAATTTGAGATCTTCGGGGATAGACACTCCATCAGCTTTTAATGATGCCATAACATTAGGGAATTTATCCTGGAAAAAACTATAACCCGTAATTACAGCTTGAAGATTGCGAGTTTCTGACATCATCACCTGTAACTTTATGGGGGAAACAGAAGATCCTTCTGATTTTAAATCTGCAGACATCCCCTTAAGAATAAAGGAAGATACAGTCCCCATTTCCTCATAGTTGTAGCGTGTCTGCAACATCTGAAGTAATTGCTCACATGTATGAAAATCTGAGGTCACTTGAAGATAGAGAGAACGCAATCCTGGAGCAGATGTTTGTAAAATATTTGCATACTCTTGCGAGGCAAATAGAATATTTTTACCACCAACAACAGCTTGGCGATTCTGTTGCATGTGAGTTTGTTGTGCTTTGATTAAAGAGTTTTTTAAAGCCCCTTTAGACGCTGGTGTTGTTTGAACTAGGTAATCTAAGGCAATACCTTGAAGGGCAGGATCAGAAAACTTAGATTTTACAAGATCTAAGATGTCTTCTTCAGAAGAATCATCATGTAAAGAATCTCGGATACTGCGTAAATCTTGGCCTGAAATTTCTGCATTGTTTTCGGTATATTTATCAGCAAGATCTGCATCAGATTTATCGCCAGTACTTTCAGATTTTTTTTCTGTTTGCGCAGCACCTTTTCTTCTGGATTCTAAGGTTTGAAATTTCTCTTCTTTCTTCCTAGTGCGCGTTGCTGCCTGAGGATTCGTTAAATCCTGAGAATCCCGAATCATGCTGATGTCAGATTGCTCTTGACTCGCTACAACTTCTTGGGCATCAGCTTTTGCTGCTGCAGCTTGTACTTGTGCAACATCAACAGCTTGTGCACCACCTAAGCCTCCGGCTCCTCCAGATGCTGCCATATGTCCTCTTTAAGAATTGACAGATTAGAAAATCTGAATTCTTCCTAATGGCTGGATGCGAATCTCTGGGAGAATCTCTTGGTAAGAAATCACAGCGATATCAGGGAATTCTGTTTCTATTAATTTCCTTACATATCGTCTTACGTCAATTGCTGTCAACAGCACAGGAGGCTGACCTCCTGGAGGAGTTGGCGTAATTGTATTTCTCATAGATTTTAAGATTAGGTTTACAGAATCAGGATCCAAAGCAAGATAAGATCCTGCAGAGGTTTGTTTAATGGCTCCACGGATCATCTCTTCAATTTCTGGATCGAGTAAATAAACTGAGATTGCAGATTGTCCTTGGGAAAATTTGAAACTAATGTAAAGTTTCAGAGAAGAACGTACGTATTCAGTTAGCAATACAGTATCTTTTTCAGTTTGAGCCCATTCACTTAAGGATTCTAAAATTGTACGTAGGTCTTTGATAGAGATCTGCTCTTGGACTAAACGTTTGAAAATTTCAGTAAGCTTTTGCAGAGGGATAAGTCGCGTAACTTCTTTAACAAGATCTGGGAACGAGCGTTCCATAAATTCAATCATAGAGCGTACCTCTTGAATTCCTAAGAATTCTTGGGAGCTTCTATGGAAGAAGTAAGACAGATGAAGAATAATCACCTCTAAAGGTGTCCAATACTTAATAGCTGCTTTTTCTAGAATAGCTTTAGCATCTTCACTAACCCAAGCAGAAGGGAGACCCGCAGCATTTTTATAAGTAAGGAAAGGAAGATTGTATCTCTTAAGATTTTCTTCAACTTCGTTAGTTAACACATGGTTTGCAGGAATTTTTCCTCGAACGTAGGGAACTTCATTAAGAAGAATCATGTAATCATAACCCTCTAGAGAAGGAGAGTCAGTGCGCACATGAATTCCTGGGTAACGAATACCAATATCTTGATACAAAGCTTGACGCATTTTCGGGATCATATCGTCAACGAAACTTTGACCAGACTTCGTTTTTTGTTGAATCAACTTAGATAAGTCTTTTCCTAATTCTAAAATTACTGGCAACGTTAAGGAGTAATCATCCGGGTTATCTCCAGCTGCTGCAGCTCCGTCTGAAGCAGCTCCTACTGTTGTTGATGCTCCAGAGGCACCCTGTTTAGAAGCACTGTTTTTCTTCGCAAGAAGGATAACACCAAGAATACCAAAGATAAGAGAGAGTATGGAGAATGACCAAAGTGGGAACCCTTTAAAAAAGCCCACGCCTAAAGTTGCTGCAGAGGCTAAGAGTAAAGCTCTAGGTTCTTTAACTAACTGAGAGGAAATCTCTTTACCTAAGTTCGTGTTTTTATCACTAGAAACTCGAGTAGTAACGATACCAGCAGTTAAGGAAATCAGTAGTGAAGGAATCTGAGAAACTAAACCATCACCGATAGATAACAGAGTGTATACGTGAGCAGCTTGAGCTAGGTCCATGCCGTGCATAGCCACACCAATAGTCAAACCACCGACAATGTTAATTAACGAGATCACAATACCTGCGATAACGTCCCCTTTAATGAACTTCATGGCACCGTCCATGGCTCCATAGAGTTCACTTTCCTTTTGAATCATGCCTCGTTTATCGCGGGCTTGTTGTGCATCAATCATTCCGGCACGCAAGTCAGCATCAATAGCCATTTGCTTACCAGGCATAGCATCTAATCGGAATCTTGCAGCTACTTCAGCAACACGCTCAGCACCCTTGGTAACAACGATAAATTGAATAATCGTAATAATTAAGAAGATAATAAATCCAACAACATAGTTCCCTCCAACTACGAAGTCTCCGAAAGCTTGAATGACGTGACCGGCATAAGCTTTAAGAAGAATCTGTCTAGAAGAAGAAATGTTAATACCTAATCGAAACATTGTTGTGATTAGGAGTAGCGAGGGGAACACCGATAATTGTAAAGCGCTAGGAATGTACAAAGCCACCATCAATAGGAAGACAGAAACAGCTAAATTGATAGTGATCATCAAGTCGACAATAGTCGGAGGTAGGGGCAAGATGATCATCAAAACGACACCGATCATCCATAAGGCAAGGATGAGGTCACTCGATTTGTTGATCATATTTAGGGCTGCATCCCCCCCAAAGGTTCTACTGACAAAATTGAGTAGCTTATTCATTATAGATTATCGGGTTGGTTAATGTTTTTATTATTAGGGTTTTGTGCATTAAGGGAAGTGATATAGAGAAGGATTTCTCCAATAGCTTCATACGTTGATTCTGGAATAAACTTCAACTCTTTTCCTTCATCCCAAAGCTGATGCGCTAAAGGCACATTCCTCATAATAGGAATGCCGTATTTTTCAGCTTCTGTGATGATTCTTTTTGCACGCAAATTAATTCCCATAGCAATAATCCATGGAGCTTTATATTTTTCCGGCATATAGCCGATAGCTACAGCGATATCCTTAGGGTTTGAAACGACCGCACTTGCATGTTTAATTTGAGAGGAGGTATCTTCATAGGCTATTTCTTGCGCGATTTGACGGCGGCGTCCCTTAATTTCTGGATTACCTTCTGTATCCTTAAATTCCTGTTTAACCTCAAACTTTTCCATTTTTAGTTCTTTAGCAAAGTTCTTCCTTTGATACACTAAGTCCAGAACAGCAACGACTAAGAAAAAAATACCAATGGATGTGACTGCTTTATAAAGTATCTCTTTAAAGATAACGGCAATGACAATTGGCGAGACTCCGGCAGTCTCAACGATTAGTGGGACGCGGTTTTTCAATGTGACATACAAAATCAAAGCAGCGCCGAAAATTTTCAAAATAGACTTTAATAACTCAATTAACGTCTTTACTTTGAATTTTTGTTTCAGGTTTTCAATAGGATTGAACTTTTTTAAGTCTGGTTTAAAAACCTCTGTAGAAAAGGTCGGTCCTACAACAAGAAATCCTACAAGAATGCCAACAAACCCTACGGCTCCAAGTAAAGGTAAAGAAGTGGTTAAGATCAAAGTTAAACAGTTATTTAAATAGTATAACGTAACTCTGGGATCGTGATTTATAGGTGCTTCTTTGAAAATAGAAACAAGAAAACTACCGAGATGTTTGGCAAAAAACGACGATAGATAGAAGGTCGTGAACATTGAAACGATAAAGGTAACCGCGGAAGGAAAATCTTGGGATTTTGCTACCTGGCCTTTTTTCCGTGCATCTCTAAGACGCTTCGGGGTTGCCTTTTCTGTTTTTTCACCCATCGCTTGGCCACAGTTAGATAAATAGCATTAAATAGGAATAATCTGCAAATTACCCTATAAGCGTGTTTTTCACAAGAGAGAAGCCTAGGAGATGAATCTTAATTACTCTATTTTGCTACAGTCGAGAAACAAGAGGTTTTTAGGTAAGATCTAGAAAGATCTCAGAGTAAGTTGCTAAGAAAATATTAGTCAGGAAACTTTGATTCCTATATTGTCTTTAGTGATCACACTAAAGGTGCTAGGTTCAAAATGCTAACGAACCGAGTGCAAGCTCCCACAAGCATCGAATCAACGATTCTCATGTTTGTGGGAATTCTTCCCTAGTAAAGGTAATAAAATAGCTACAAAAGATAACATATGGGGCATACAGAATGTGGCATCGTAGGACTTCCCAATGTAGGTAAGTCTGGGTTATTTAATGCTCTTACTGGAGCGCAAGTAGCTTCTTGTAACTATCCCTTTTGCACAATTGATCCGAATATTGGTATTGTTCCGGTTATTGATGACCGCTTAGATATTTTAGCTAAGATGAGTCAGAGTCAAAAGGTTATCTATGCCGATATGAAGTTTGTGGATATTGCTGGTTTGGTGAAGGGAGCTGCAGATGGAGCAGGATTAGGAAATAGGTTTCTTTCTCATATTCGCGAGACGCATGCTGTGGCTCATGTTGTTCGTTGTTTTGACAATGACGATATTACTCATGTATCGGGAAAGATAGATCCCAGTGATGACATTTCCGTGATAAATTTAGAATTGATCTTTTCTGATTTTTCTTCTGCAACAAGTATTTATAGCAAATTAGAGAAGCAAGCTAAGGGGAAGAACGACCTAGGGATTGTTTTACCTTTACTTGATAGAGTGATTAAACATTTAGAAAGTGGTCAACCTGTTCGCACGTTAAATTTATCTTCAGAAGAGCAGATACAACTCAAACCTTATCCCTTTTTAACAGCAAAGCCTATGTTGTATATAGCGAACATAGGTGAGGATTCAATAGCAACGATGCACAATGATTATGTTGCTGTTGTTGAAGAAATTGCCAGAAAGGAAAATGCTCCTGTTGTTCCTATTTGTGTACAATTAGAAGAAGAAATCATTTCGCTTCCTGTAGAGGAACGGAAAGACTTTTTAAATAGTTTAGGGCTAAAAGAATCGGGATTAAATCGCTTAGTTCGTGCTGCTTATCATACACTGGGATTGATTTCTTATTTTACAACTGGACCACAAGAAACCAGGGCTTGGACTATTCCTATAGGATCTACAGCTGCGGAAGCTGCAGGCCAGATTCACACCGATATTCAAAAAGGGTTTATCCGAGCCGAAGTTGTGACTCTTGAAGATATGATCACCTATGGAAGCCGTACAGGAGTCCGCGAAGCTGGCAAATTACGAGCAGAGGGTAGAGACTACATTGTGCAGGACGGCGATATTATGCTTTTCTTGCATAATTAGTAGAGAAGAATGCTTTTGCACTCTCTATATCCTTTTGAATGGCTTGAGATAACATTTCTCGAGAAGAGAATTTTCTTTCTTTGCGGATAAATTTCTTAGGGATTACAGAAACAGTCTCGCCATACAAGTTCCCAGAGAAACCAAAAAGATGCGCTTCTAAACATAACGAATTTCTTCCCACTGTAGGAGCCTTCCCAAGATTCATAATCCCTTGATATATCGTAGTGTGATATTCTATTTCGCATGCATATACTCCGAGAGGAAGCAGACATTGATCCTGAGGAAGATTAATTGTAGCAACCCCTAACTGGGTTCCTAAACCATAACCCGCCTCGATTTTCCCAACATATTTATATGAGTGCCCTAAATGGCGATTAGCGTTATCTAAATCACCTTCCATCAAAAACTGACGAATCCTTTTGCTAGAGACAATCTCTTGATCTATCTTGTGAGGAGCGACTTCTATAATTTCTATTCCTAGAGAATTGGCCAGAGGTTGTAGTGTTTTAGCGTTTCCTTCCCTTCCCTTACCCAATCTAGAGTCATATCCCAAGATTAAACGTCTACATCTTAATGTTTGATGCAGGGAACGTATGAAGCTTTCAGCAGATTGATTAGCAAACTCTTGTGTAAAGGAAAGAATACACAAGTAGTCTATAGGAAAATCTTGCAAAAGGAGAAGGCGTTCTTTTGTACTTGTAATTAACTTGGGAGTGGGTGACTGTAAAACCGCATGAGGATGTAAGTCAAAAGTAATCACTCCTGACAATCCTGGATAGGAAGATAAAACAGTCAGTAATTTCTTGTGACCTAGATGACAACCATCAAAAAAACCTATAGTTATAGAATCCACAGAGCGGGGAATCGATGTCAAACTATAGAATATTTCCATTAAAATCTCTTAGGTAAGGAGATATATCAAAGTCAGGACAGTCTAAAAGACAGCCATCAATACATTGATCTATAGAAAAACTACCACTACGTAAACGCCTGAGTTCTTCCAAATAAGCTCCACAGCCTAACATGTTTCCTAGTTCGTGAGCAATACTACGAATGTAAGTTCCTTTGCTACATTGTACAGAAAAATGTAGCAGGGGATATTCATATTTTGTAATTTGTAGGCTCACTTGAACCGTAGATTGGCGACGTTCTATTGATAATCCCTTTCGGGCATATTCATAGAGCTTTTTCCCGTTAACTTTTTTTGCAGAAAACATGGGGGGGATTTGTTGAATTTCCCCTTGGAAATACTGCGAAGCTTCTAGAATTTCTTCATAGGTAGGGACCTTTTTTGACCTACCAACAATTTTTCCATCGCAATCATAAGAATCTGTAGTTGTCCCTAGGTGAGCAACTGCAGCGTATTCTTTATCTTCAAATAATAAAACATCTGAAAGGCGAGTGAATCTACGGCCGATCAACATGACCATCACACCTGTAGCAAAGGGATCCAAAGTCCCTGCATGACCGATTTTTTTTACACCGATCAATTTTGTTAGAGTACGAATAAGACTAAACGAGGTCCTTCCTTGAGGCTTATCTATTAGAAGAATACCTTCTTTAAGTTCTGTAGCAAGTTCCATAATGATGTCGTCAATGTTTAGATCTTTCTAGCGGATGGTACTAACTTTTATCTTGTTCTCGTATTTTCCAGAGCAAGTTTTCTATATGATCCTGGGGAGAAAAAATATCTTCGAGATAAAAATTTATCTCGGGAAAATACTTAAGTACGACGCCTTTAGAAGCCTTATAAGCAATGTACCTTGCTGATGCTTTTAACGCTTCTAAAGTTTCTGTTGATGTATTTTCATGTGGCATAATTGAAACATAGACACGAGCAGAATGTAAATCTTTAGATAAACATACCCTAGTAACCGTAATCCAACGATTGGAAATTTTAGGATGTTTCACATCTTTTAAAATTACATTCGCAATTGCTTCGCGCAGTAATGAATTAACCTTTTGTATGCGTCTATTTTCAGTCATAATATTCTAAAGTTTTTGTGGATGATATATCACTTCGTAACATTGTAGAATATCACCTACCTGAGCATTCTGATATCCTTCTAATAAAATACCACATTCAAGCCCTTTTTTAACTTCTTTAACGTCTTCTTTAATACGTTTTAGAGAAGATAAGTTACCTTTCCAAAGAACTTCGTTATTACGTACAACACGTACTTTTTGATTTCTAGTCATTACACCTTCAGAAACCAAGCAACCGTAAATTGTACCTAATTGTGATGACTTAAAGGTTTCTTTGATTTCAGCAGCACCAAGATTTCTCTCTTCAGCAATAGGATCGAGTAATGCTGTCATCATTTCTTTAACAGCATCTACAGCATGGTAGATAATGTTAAATAAATGCACCTTAACGCCTAAGTTTTTGATCAGAGATTCGGCGTGGCTTTCTATACCCGTATGGAAGCCAATAATAACAGCTTTAGATGCTGCAGCCAAACGAATATCTGATTCAGAAATTTCTCCAACGCTACTAGAAAGAATTTCGGCACTTACTTTATCAGAAACAATTTTCAAGACAGAACTGGCCAAAGCTTCAATAGATCCTTGAACATCAGCTTTGATAATAAGCTTAAGGATCTTTTTATTTTGCAGCATAGCGTCAAAATTAGGACGTTTCTTCTGCAGAGCAAATTTCTGTTGTCCAGCAATTCTAGCACTAACAATTTCCTTAGCTGTTTTTTCGTTTTTAACGACAACAAAAGGATCGCCTGCCTTGGGCATGCTAGATAGCCCTGTGATTAAAGCTGGGACAGAGGGGCTGGCCGATTTCATTAGCTGGTTATGTTCGTTATGCATGGTTTTAACTTTGCCATAACAATCATTGAAAACTAATGCCTCACCAAGATGTAGGGTACCGTTTTGCACTAAAATAGTTGCTACTTCACCTAAACCTTTGTGTAGCTCGGATTCGATAACAATTCCACGAGCACGAGCAGATGGATTTGCTTTGAGTTCTAAAACTTCCGCTTGTAGAGCAAGCATTTCTAAAAGCTCAGATAAACCTTCACCTGTTTTTGCAGAGGTATTAATTGTTACAGTTGTACCTCCCCATGCCTCTGGCAATAGGTTGATTTCAGAAAGTTGTCTGTAAACGGTATCTGCATTGAAATTCGGTTTATCACACTTATTGATTGCTACAACAATAGTGATGTTTGCCGCACGAGCGTGTTTGACGGCTTCCAAAGTTTGTTCTTTGATTCCTTCATCTCCGGCAACTACAAGCACAACGATATCGCAGACTTCCGCACCTCGAGCTCTCATAGCAGAAAAGGCTTCGTGGCCAGGAGTATCCAAGATAGTAATATTTCCAACAGGTGTAGAACAACAGAAGGCTCCCATATGTTGTGTAATAGCCCCAGCTTCTACTGCTGCCACATTACTTTTTCTTAGCGAGTCAATTAAAGTAGTTTTTCCGTGATCCACGTGGCCCATAAAAGCGACGATAGGAGGACGAATGATTAATTGACTTGGATCTGTTTCTTGTATTTCTTCTTTAACAGTATTACTCTCGATACAGAGCTTATCTTGTTCTGATGAATCGATATCAATAGTACAGCCAAATTCTAATCCAATAAATTGTACTGTTGTTTCATTGTCTAATACGTCATTTACAACGTAAGTCATACCATGAATAAACATTTTCTGGATCAGCTCAGAAGCCTTAAGCTTCATTTCTGCGGCAAGATCTTTGATCGTGATAGGCAGAGGCACTTTAATATGGGTAGGGCGCTGTACCGTGTGTTCGTCATAGTGTTTTTTAGTTTTTTGAACACGTTTTTTTCTCCACTTATCGTCATCGCTACTGTCGTTTAATCCATAACGATCTCTACCTGTAAATGCCTTAGGAGTCTCTTCTTTTTTCGCACGGTCTCTAAAATCAGATCCAGGTCTCTTTGACGTATCCCTACGATAAAAAGGCTGAGATTGGCGATTGTTTGGAGAATGTTGTTTATCATTAGAAGCTTCAGAAGATTGCTGAGGCTTTGCCTGAACTGTTCCTGTGCGTTCTTTAGGCGCAGGCTTATCTTCTTTTTTAGGAGCTTTAAAAGTCTTCGCTAACAAATGATTAATGTGTTTCCCGGTAGGCCCGAAATTCGACTTGATAGAAACAACGCTTTTAGGAGGTTCTTTTTTAACTACTACTTCAGGCTCTTTCGGTGGAGGAGGAGGTTCCTTAATAACTGTTTCAGGTTCTTCTACTACAGAAGGGGGAGTTGGCTCTACAACCTCCGGCTCAGACTCAAGAGGAGGAGCCACTTCTTCTATAACAGGAGGAGAGAACGCAGTAGAGTCGGCGTCTACTGAAACAGGAGAAGGAATGGTTGAATCTTCAGACGCAAAAGATGAACGATTTTTAGCTCGAATTCTGCGTGGAGAAGTTTCAGTAGACACATGCTCAGCCATCGTAGGTACACTAGAGTCTACAACACTCTTTTTCTTCACGACTTTTTCTTTAGCAACTTTTTCAGTAACCTTAGTCGTAGGCTTTTCTGAAGAGCTTTTTGTGTCTGAAGATCCTGCCTGAGCTAATTTTTGCTTTAACTTATCTAATCCAGCAGCTTTCGTTAATTGAGCGTTTTTAATCTTCAATTTTAGGTTTTTCGTCAACTTTGCCTTCTCCATATTTGCTGACTTGCTCAAGGATCTTATAAGCAAGTTCTAAACTGATTCCAGGAACAGAAGCAAGATCATTAGCACTGGCTAATAATACCTTTCTGATCGTGTCGTATCCTGCGTGTACAAGATTCTGGACAACCAACTTACTAATGCCTTCCATCTCTAGCGGCTCATCTAATAGAGGACTATCAAATTCCGCTAACTGTAGGCGTTGAATTTCTAATAGTTTATTGTACTCGCTCATACGTTGAACTTCGAGTTCATAGTCTAAGATTTGACTAATCAAACGAGCATTAATTCCTCGCTTACCAATTACGGTTGCGTAATCAGCATCCTGAACGACTATAGCAATAACTTTGTCATCTTCTAGAATTGCAATCTTTTGAATTTCTATGGGGCAAAGCAAATTTTGCAACAATTCTGTGGTTACAGGAGAATAGTTTACAATATCTATTTTTTCGTCGTTCAATTCTCGAATGATATTTTTTACTCGAGAACCTCTCATTCCAACAAAAGCGCCCACAGGATCTGTTTTTGGATCGGATGAACTTACAGCTATTTTAGTTCTGTAGCCTGCTTCACGAGCAATTTTAACAATTTCTACAGAGCCTTCTTCTAGTTCTGGAACTTCTTGCAAGAAAAGTTGCTTAACGAATTCAGGATGGCTACGGCTGAGGATAACTTCAGCACCTCCATTTTCTGATTCTTGCACCTCGTATAACAGAGCATAAATCTTATCGCCAACTTTATGCTTTTCTGTTTTAGGATAACAACGAGCTGGTAGGAGACCTTCAACCTTCCCTAAATCTATGATTAAGTTTGATCCTTTTGCAAATCGCTTAACGACTCCAGAAAGAATTTCATTGACCCTATGGCGGTACTCTTCGTAGATAACATCTCTTTCTGCATGGCGTAACTTCTGACCGATAATTTGTCGGGCAGCGTGAGCAGCAATCCTGCCAAAATGCTCAGAAACAAAGGGAACGTCCATGTACTGCCCAATTTCGCATTCAGGATCGTATTCTCTAGCTTTGTCTAAAGGAATCTCTTTACTGGGGTTTTCACATACTTCTACGATTTCTTTCTCACAGAAAACTTCTATGTCGCCAGTTTTAGGATTAATATTTACAGAAACGTTAGCATCATCTCTTAGTGTTTTTTTTGCTGCAATTTTTAAGGCCGATTCAATAGCTCCTATGATGACAGGGCGTTGAATTCCTTTTTCCTTCTCCATGTAGTCAAAAATAGCTACAAGATCTTTATTCATTATACTCCTCTTATAAGTAAGGAAACAGACAGAGTGCTAAACCAAGGCAAGCTTATGTTATACAACATAAGCTCAACCTTTTAAGTAATATTATTTCCCTTTTTTCTTTTTATCTGAACCAACTAAATCTTCTAAGTCCAAATCATCTATATCTGTATCTGTTTGATCATGCTGTTTATCAGCTAAGTATTCTTTCACAGAAAGAGATACCTTTTTATGATCAGGATCCAGTTTGATAACCTTTGCAGATACTGAATCACCTATTGAGATAATATCTTCAATTTTTGAGAAAGGCTTTTCAGAGAGCTCTGAAACGTGAATCAGACCTTCTATACCGTTTTGCAGTTCTACAAATGCTCCGAATGCTGTAATTTTAGTTACAACTCCAGAAATAACGCTTCCTGTGGGGAACATTTCTTCAATTTCATTCCAAGGATTTGAACTTAACTGTTTGACTCCTAGAGTGATTTTTTTACTTTCTTTATCTACTGAGAGGATAACAGCTTCAACGATACTGCCTTTTTTGAAGAGTTCTGAAGGGTGAGATACTTTTTTAATCCAACTCATGTCAGAGATATGAATTAAACCTTCAATACCTGGCTCAAGCTCAACAAAGGCGCCGTAATTTGTAAGATTTTTAATTTCTGCACGTACGTGTAAGCCAATAGGATATTTCTCTTCGATGTTATCCCATGGGTTGTGTTCTGTTTGTTTCAGACCTAAAGAAATTTTACCTTCGTCTTTTTGGATAGATAAAACGATAGCTTCAACTTCATCACCTTTGTTGACGACTTCACTAGGATCGACAACATTTTTAACCCAAGACATTTCAGAGACGTGAATTAAACCTTCGATACCTTCTTCAATTTCGATGAAGGCTCCGTAGGGGAGAAGTTTAACAATTTTACCAGTAATACGTTTTCCTGGAGGATATTTCTTCTCAATATCTTCCCATGGATTGTGTTCTTTTTGTTTCAGACCAAGAGCAACCCGACCTTTTTCTTTATCAACGCTAAGAATTACAACTTCGAGTTCTTGATTGAGTTCTACCATTTCAGATGGATGCCGAATGCGTTTCCATGTCATGTCTGTAATATGGAGGAGACCATCGATACCATCTAGATCTAAGAATACACCAAAATCTGTAATGTTTTTAACGATACCTTTACGGCGTTCGCCAATAGTGATTTGTTCAATAAGTTCTGCTTTTTTAGAAATTCGTTCAGCTTCTAGGAGTTCTCTTCTTGAAACAACAACATTTCTTCTATCAATGTTGATTTTCAAGATTTTGAATTCGCAGACTTTACCTACATAATCATCTAAGTTCTTAATTTTCTTATTGTCAATTTGAGAACCGGGTAAGAAAGCTTCCATCCCAATATCAACAATGAGACCACCTTTGACTTTGCGTATAATTTGTCCCTTGACAATGGAACCTTCTTCACAGTGAGCTAAAATGTGTTCCCATTGTCTTTGGCGAGTAGCTTTTTCTCTGGATAAAACAACCTTTCCTTCTTCATCTTCAGTTTGGTCTAAGTATACCTCTACTTCAGCACCAAGAACCAAGCCTTCAGAGGATTCTATGAATTCTGACATTGGAATGACCCCTTCGGATTTCAGCCCAACGTCAACGACTACGAAGTCCTTATTGATATCAACTACAGTACCTTTTAGGATGGCGCCAGGTTGTATCTCACTGGTAGGTTCCTCATCGCTTGAAGTAATTCCGTGTGTTGAGCAGAGAAGATCTTTGAATTCAACAACGTCTTCCGAGAGGCAATCTATAGTATCAAGAATTTTTTTGGATCCCCAAGTGTATTCGGATTGTTTTGGCATTTAATGTTATTCTCCTAAAAACTACAAAGTCAAAAAAGATAGTGTAAATATAAACCTTAAAAAAGGCAAGATCTCCCTTGCAGCAGTTTTTTTATTCTAATTTGTTGCTTTAAAATTTTTTATTTGTTTTAGATTTATTTCTAAAATTATTCGGTAGGGTAAAAATAAATGACTTACGCTAAAGTAATTATTATCGGCTCCGGCCCTGCAGGTTATACTGCAGCGATTTATGCTTCAAGAGCACTTTTAAGTCCTATTTTATTCGAGGGTTTTTTTTCCGGTGTTTCCGGTGGTCAATTAATGACCACTACTGAAGTAGAAAATTTCCCTGGATTCCCTGAAGGCATACTAGGTCCAAAATTAATGGATAATATGAAATCCCAGTCTAGTCGTTTTGGAACTCAAATTCTTCCAAAAGATGTTACTTCAGTGGATTTCACTATACGTCCTTTTGTAGTAATGTCCAATGAAGAAAAATATACCTGTGACGCGTGTATTATAGCAACGGGAGCTTCTGCAAAGCGTTTAGAAATTCCCGGAGCATCTGACAACGAATTCTGGCAAAAAGGTGTTACAGCGTGTGCTGTGTGTGACGGAGCCTCTCCTATTTTTAAAAATAAAGACTTGTATGTCATTGGTGGGGGAGATTCTGCTTTAGAAGAAGCAATTTTTCTGACTCGGTATGGAAAACGTGTTTTTGTGGTACATAGAAGGGATACGTTAAGAGCTTCTAAAGCGATGATAAAAAAGGCAGAGTCTAACGAAAAGATCTCTTTCATCTGGAATAGTTCAATAGTAAAAATTTCTGGAGATACCTTTGTTCGTTCTGTGGATATTTTAAACAATGTTTCTAAAGAAATTTCTTCTCATGAGGCGGGAGGCGTATTTTTTGCCATAGGACATAAGCCGAATACGGACTTCTTAGGTGGCCAGCTGGCTTTAGATGAACATGGATACATTATTACTGAACCGGGTACTTGCAGAACCTCTATTCCAGGAGTATTTGCTGCAGGGGATGTTCAGGATAAACATTATAGACAAGCAATCACGGCTGCGGGAAGTGGGTGTATGGCTGCTTTAGAAGCCGAACGCTTCTTAAATTAAAGCTATTGCCATAGCTGTGGCGTACTCACGACTATGGCTGATTGATAATAAGACTTTGGAGATTCCTAATTTTTGATACACTCTTTCTGGTAAAAAGACCTCGGGTTGTTTTGATATTTTAAGGATCTCTATATCTTTCCAACCAACAATCTTTCCTATTCCAGTTCCTAAGGCTTTAGCTACAGCTTCTTTTCCTGCAAACCTAGCTGCCAAAGAAGGACAAGGATCTATGAGTCTTAAACAATATACCTGCTCCTTTTTTGTGAAGATTTTATCGAGCATCCTTTGATTATGTGTTTTTATCGCTTTCCGGATTCGGGAAATTTCAATAATATCAGTTCCTATATGTGCAATTTGCATAATGGAAATCTATAGTTAAAGGCTTTCTAATTGGTTTTTTTGGGATTTAGCGAAGTAGGTTAGAGCTGTTTTTATAAGAGCGTATCCTATAGTCGAACGGATGAAGAACAGAATGGCCGGATTATCAATACATCTACGTAGTAGCAGAGATATCACAATCATTGCAGCCAAGATTAAAAAGCGTTTAGAAAAAAACGACTTTATTATGTAAACTTTTTTTGAAATCTTTCCCAAGAGTAATTGGTTAGACAGGTCATTTTGAGCGGATACAGATTTTAACAATAAAAATCGGTATTTTAAAGATGCAACAAACCATGCTCCCATAGCTAGGAGGACAAGGATTTTGAAAGAAAAATCTGGTTGATAAACAATCATGGAGGCTTTTAAAAGCAATTTAATTCCTCCTAATAACCAGAGTATCCCTGGGAGATAAATAAGTGGGTAATTTTTATTACTAGTCATGAGCTTTTGCTTGTTGCAATTTAACCATTCTATACGGATTTTATATTTTTTTCTATTTTTGGATTGAATAATGCGAATCTTCTTATCAGCGATATACTGGAATCATTCAAAATTTCTATGGAATTCAGAAAACTGGCCTCTCCGAGTGTCTTGGTATGGTCTATGTTTTTCTGTGGGGATTTTGCTTACCTCTATCTTAGGGATTTGTCTTGCGCTATCTTCTTATACTGAAGAAGATAAAACACGATTCTCTAAGGAACAACTTCGTTTAGCTTTGGAGAACTTCGCTTTATATTCTCTGTTATTTATCATTCCTGGATCACGTATAGCTTATATTTTATTTTATGGAGGCGATTTTTATCTCAAAAATCCTCAAGAGATTTTCAAAGTGTGGAATGGGGGATTAGCAAGCCACGGAGGTATGGTAGGGTTAATTCTATGGGCAATCATATTCTCTTGGATATATAGAAAAAAACTTCCGATATTGACCTTTTTATTTCTTTGTGATCTTTGTGCGTCTGTATTCGGATGTGCGGCTTTTATGATTCGTATTGGAAATTTTATGAACCAGGAAATTGTAGGAAAACCAACCAATCTTCCTTGGGGGATTATTTTTTCATCTCCTACTCAAGGCGTGTTAGGTGTTCCTACGCATCCAGTACAGTTGTATGAAGGAGTGAGTTATTTATTGCTTTCTATAATCCTGTTCTTCTTAAGTTATAAACGTTATTTTCGTTTAGGCTCAGGATGGGCCACATCCTTAGGATTAGTGGGTATATCGTTAATTCGTTTTGTTGCTGAGTTTTTTAAAAGCCATCAGGGTAAAGTTATAGGGCCTGATAGTTGGTTAACGATGGGCCAAATATTGTCCTTGCCTTTATTTGTACTCGGTCTATCTTTGGGAGTAGTATGCTTCCTTAAAAATAAGAAAGATAAGAGTTCTATTTCATCAGCAAAATAGAAAGAATTTCATACGTATTTTAGGAATCTCTTATGGGAGATAAATAGATATTATGGTATTTTAGCTTTTTAGTTTAATTTTTCAGAGTTTAACAGATGAATAAACGTTCATTGTTGTTTGTTTCTTTAGTTGGCATGGCTTTTGTCGGATGCCAAATCTTTTTTGGTTATAATGATTTTCGCTCTTGCAAAGCTCTTACAGAGAAACAAAAAACAATTTCAGAACAAGTGCTTGCAGCAACGAAGTCTATGGGGTTAGGTGTTTCTCCCTGGACAACACACCCAGATGAAGAAGTAAATAAGAATCATTATGCAGTGTGTGTTGGAGATAGACTCCTCCTATTGAATCAAGGGAACTCAGCAAGTTCAGTTTATTCTTCTGGATCTCGTTGGGATTTGATAGAAGAGACAACAGCTTGTGATAATATTCACGTTGCTTTGTATGGTGAAACAGGTGAATCGACAGTACCTTCAACTACAGGAAAGGTATTTCTCCCTGTAACCAGCGAAGCCCTTCCTGTTTTGGTCGTTGAATTTCGTAATAATCAAGAACCTATAGTTTTCTTAGGTCAATACAAGCAGGATGAAGGTAAGGTTTACAATAAAGACAGTCAAGTTTACGGAACTTCTTTAGTGTTCTGGAGGTCAGGTAATGAATACCTACCTTTAGGTATTTATAATTCTAAGGAAGAAAGATTAGAATCTTTAGACCTTCCAATTACTAAAGCTGCTATTTTTAGCAGTTCTCTTGAAACAAATACAGACACGCATTCTGGGCAATATTTTGTTTTGTCCAATGAATACATGCAACTAGTCATTTCTCAAGAGAGTGGTGCTGTAGAAGGCATTAACCTTCCTTTCTCATCAGAGGATAGTAAGAGTATAGTTAATGAAATTGGTTTTGATAGAGATTTGAAATCTCAAGTTCCTAGTGAGGCTTCTTTCCCTGGGCTACCTTCTGTAGGACCAAATAACCAAGTCGTCTCTGATACTGTAGGAGGATATTATCCCTTATTGCGTAGAGGGATTCTTTCTGATTCGAAGAAACGCACGCCTGCTAGTTATCATGCCTTAAATATTGTTTCGGGTAGAGACCTTGTCAACCCAGTAGCTTCTGGATATCGAGTTTCTGTCTTCAATGGTAATGTATTGGAATTAGAGAGCTACGATGGCTCTATTAAGAAAACTTATACACTTCCTGAGCAACAACCATATGCTTTTGAAGTTGCTGTTGGTTTAAATCGTTCTAGTGACGATATATGGATAACTTCGGGCGTTCCTGAAGTTGAAATCATGTCCAATACATTTAGTCCGGCTATTAAATACCGTGTGATTAAAAAGAATAAAGGACAGTTGGATAAGGTGAAACTACCTAAGTCTAAAGATCCTTTATCTTTGCGTAGTGGAATATATCCTCAATGGATACTCAATTCTAATGGATATTTCGGTATTATTTTATCCCCACTTACAGATATACCTGCTGGATACGCTGCTGCTTATGTTTCTGGAAATTCTGTTCCTACACGCTTATCCTTACTATATCCTAAAAATCAAGCATATCCTGCTTCTAAATACCCAGGATATGAAACCTTGCTTCCTTTACCCAAAGAAGAAGGAACTTATCGCTTTCTTGTTTACGCCGGACCTTTAGCAGAACCTACGTTAAAAGCTTTAGATCAGGCATATACAAATCCTAACGGTGAAAACCCTCAGTATCTTGATTGTATAACTTTCCGAGGATTATTCGCTTTTATTACCGAGCCTTTTGCAGCTTTACTCTTTATCATTATGAAATTTTTCAAAATGATAACGGGCTCTTGGGGGATTTCTATTATTCTGCTTACAGTATTTTTAAAACTATTGTTATACCCTTTAAATGCTTGGTCTATACGTTCGATGAGACGTATGCAAAAGCTGTCTCCTTATATTCAGGAAATTCAGCAAAAGTATAAGAAAGAGCCTAAGCGAGCCCAAATGGAAGTCATGGCTTTATATAAGACAAATAAGGTGAATCCTATAACAGGCTGTCTGCCTTTATTGATTCAATTGCCTTTTCTTATAGCTATGTTTGATTTATTGAAATCCTCGTTCCTTCTTCGTGGTGCCTCTTTCATTCCAGGATGGATTGATAATTTAACAGCTCCAGATGTTTTATTCTCTTGGACTACACCAGTTTGGTTTATTGGTAACGAATTTCA
The DNA here is from genome assembly GCF_006385615.1 of Chlamydophila parapsittaci. Classification (NCBI taxonomy): domain Bacteria; kingdom Pseudomonadati; phylum Chlamydiota; class Chlamydiia; order Chlamydiales; family Chlamydiaceae; genus Chlamydia; species Chlamydophila parapsittaci. The sequence goes on from NZ_CP041038.1 coordinate 1,152,211, forward strand.
TCTTCTTCCTATCCTGTTAGGGATTGTCATGTTCGTCCAGCAAAAGCTTTCAGCTTTGAAGAAAAAAGGACCTGTTACAGATCAACAAAGGCAACAGGAAGCCATGGGGACGATGATGGCTCTTTTGTTTACCTTCATGTTTTACAATTTCCCTTCAGGTTTAAATATTTATTGGTTTTCTTCTATGCTTCTTGGATTGATCCAGCAGTGGGTTACTAATAAGATTTTAGACAGACAGCATCTTAAAAATGAAATCACTGTTAATAAGAAAAAGCAAAGGTAACAACTGAAAAAAAAGCTTTTTTATATTAAAAAAGATATAAGAAAACTATTTAGATGAGATAGTTTT